>CAWGUN010000010.1:0-221837 GCA_963825935.1 uncultured Bacteroidales bacterium
ATTTTACTGCAAACCAGGAAAATGCAGCATATTACCAGAAAGGGAGACTTGTTTTCGACATATTGAATTATATTACTCTTTATAAAACTCTACTTAAAAAGGAGCTGTGCAAAATTGTAAAGGTTATTCCTCCAGACCGGCCATGTATGTCCTCCCGGATATTCGCTGTAGGTGTACTTTACCTTCAAGTCATTGAATTTGGACATCATGGTCTGACAATTGTTATATGCTATGTCTTCCTTACCTCCCATTGCAAGCCAGAGTTGTTTTAAATTGCCGTTAATCTTGTCCAGATTTGTTTTCATGAAATCATATTGTTTATTTGCCAGCTCGGTCTGTGCGGGGATGATCCAGCCTGAACTGAATACTCCAAGATAGGGGAACATTTCAGTGTTGTTGATCCCGACATAAAGAGTCTGAATTCCACCCATTGATAACCCTGCCAGGGCACGATTACCGGGTGTGGTCTCTGCACGATAATTCTTCTCCACAAACGGAATAATACATTGTTTAAGCTCTCTTTCAAACATTCTGAGGGTATTTTCTCCGAATCCTTGTTGTCCTGTGACATTCCCGTCAGGCATAACGATAAGCATGGGTTTCGCTTTTTTTGCTGCAATCAGATTATCAAGAATCAGGTCGGTTTTGCCCTGGGTAGCCCAACCCCGCTCATCTTCACCTCCGCCATGCAGTATATAAAGTACTGGATATTTTTCATTTATACTGCCATCATAGCCGGCAGGCTTATAAATATAAAACTGCCTCCATGTGTTAAAGACGGTAGAGAAATATCTTTTTATCGCTATTTCACCGTGAGGAACATCTTTTACTGCATAATAGTCATCACCACCGAATGGCACCTCAATACCGCTTGCCATCCGGCCCATGCCGTAGAATGATTCACTTGCAGGGTCTGCCAGGGCCAGTCCGTCAACAACAAGGGAATAATAGTGGAACCCTTCTGTAAGGGAATCGGTTGTCACTTCCCATACTCCCTCATTGTTTTTCACCATGTCGTATTTTTTTGCAAGGTCGAGCTGAACCTTTTGTGCATCAGGAGCGTTCACACGAAATACAGCACGGCTGTCGGGCATTATCTGGGGATATTTACCTCCCCTGATATTGGTAGGAGCGGGCGTCCCTACAAGGCTGTATTTGTTGAACTTAGATATGTCGACCGGTTTAAAGATCAGCTGTGAGAACATGTAGAGGCTGTTTTTCCAGACTTTAAAGTCATGCACACCGGGTTCAATATAATAGATATGCGGAATGTTATTGGCATTAAGATAGTCGTGTGTGCGCTTGCTGTAGGTGATTAGTCCGTCGGCATCGCCGCATGAAATCCAGAGCAGTTTAAGCTTTTTCCTGGCTTCATCAGGATTTGGCACCAGCTGTTCAGGAGGTTTTGTATTTGGAGCTGAAGAGAATCCGCCTACCCAGGCAAACCGTCGAGGTTCCCCAGTCCGAAATTAAGCGATTGTCCGCCACCCATCGACAATCCTGCAATGGCACGGTGCTCACGGTCCTTGATTACCGGATACTTTTTCTCAATAAAAGGAATGAGATCGTTAAGCAGATCTTTCTCGAAAGTTGCAAACGCCTGCACCTTATCGGCTGCCATCATATTTTTACCCACTCTGTCATCTTTCATAGCCCTGCCGTTAGGCATCACCACTATCATCGGCTCGATTTTTTTGTCGGCATAAAGGTTGTCCAGGATAACCTGTGGTTGGCCTCCGTTAAGCCATTCCTTTTCATCACCGCCTATGCCGTGCAAAAGATATAAAACAGGGTATTTCCTGCTTCTGGAGTAGGATGGAGGCGTATAAATCAATGCCTTGCGGTTTGCGCCTACAGTCTTTGAATCATACCTGATTGTGTCTATTTTCCCGTGGGCGATACCGGTCCTGGGGGTGTCGAATCCATCCGGCGCATGCTTTTCGATATTCTGTGAATTTGCAGGAAAGCTGAAAGCAATCAATACAATAATAAGTGCAATTGACTTTTTCATGATAGTTTCATTATATGGTTTGTAGGTTTAAATGGATTATTGTGTAACAGGAATCGGTTGTTCGGCAGGCAAAAATCCCGATGGTTTGCCAAAGACAGTGAATTCCAGAATTCCCAGGGGTGTGGTTTTGGGCCAGTTTGTAATAGTAAGTCGAACAAAACGGCATTTCACCGGAGGGATTTCTTCAAAAATCGTATTTCGCGAGAGGATGTTCTTTGTCTGATCAAGAGCCGTAACGTATGTCTTCCCATCCATTGACACGTCGATCTTATATTGATAGGCATCGTTTGAAGGTTGAGTCGGTGCAGCCGGAGCAGTTCTGCTGCAGGCCTGCCGAAGCCCCTTCTTCCGCCATTAAACATCAGACGAACTGCATCGATGGTGAACAATTGCACAACATCAAAGCGTGTTGCCGGTGAAAGCTCGATCGTAAGAGTCGGCAGTGTATCGGTCGGCGCTGGTTCCCACCAGGTGCCGCTCGAGTTGTCCACAGCATAGGCTGCATCTCGTCCGGGCTGCTGTGAGGAGAATTTTGAAAGCGCGTTCATCGCACTGACCTTATTGATGGTTACCGGTATCGATCCGCTATTACCTTTTGCAGGATCAATACCTGCAACTGGGAGCCCATTGCGGGGTATCGGTGACTGTTACCTGCCATGTTCCCGTCTTTATCGAAGGTG
Organism: uncultured Bacteroidales bacterium; assembly: GCA_963825935.1. GTDB lineage: Bacteria > Bacteroidota > Bacteroidia > Bacteroidales > VadinHA17 > LD21. The sequence goes on from CAWGUN010000010.1 coordinate 2,692, forward strand.
ACACGATCCATTCCGATGCGCCGTCCGCCGGGTGGGTTCGAGAGAACGATTGTATAGAACTGCCAGAGCTTCCCGTCAGGTCCTTCAACAATACTGCCATGAGCCGGACCGGTGACAAGACCTTCGGTTTTGCGGAGCAGAGGATTATTGGATGCATATGTGAATGGCCCCATAGGCGATTTCGCGGTGTAGTATCCCTCGGCGTAGGTCTTCCACTGTGTTCCGGAAGCTGAGTATTGCAGATAGTAAATGCCCTTGTGTTTTTGAAGCCACGGGCCTTCGATCCACGCAACATCCGTGTACTCGTTCATCTCTCCGTAACGTTCCCAGATGTGGTCGCTGTTGAATCCGAAAAGATGTTTAACTGGACCGGCGAATCTGCTAAGGTCGTTCGGATCAAGGGGCACAACGTAGATGCCGCTAACCCCGCGACCCGGGTAATAGAGATACGGTTTATTGTCGTCGTCGATAAAAATATCCACATCGAAAGCACCGTTCCAGCCTCCTTTGACATCGGGAGTATTCTTCCATTCTCCAATGCTTGTATATGGTCCCAGCGGATTGTCAGCTTTGAAGACCGGACCGTCATTGCCGCACATATAGAAGCTGCCGTTGTATTTCACGACATGTGGTGCAACAGGAACGTTTTCAACACGCTGGAAAGACCAGTTAAGCATATCGTCCGAGATCCATGCGCCACCGCCCGTACAGAACATGTAGTACTTGCCTTTCTCCCGGATGACTGTGACATCGCCCGATGCATTACCGCCTTGCCCTATTACCATGGGCAGAGGATTACAATAGCGTGCTGTTTTACCAATCTCAGGATTTTGTGCAATAGTGGTGGAGGCAGCCAGAAAAAAAAATATTAGCCCGGTAAGCAGAAAGCGGGATATATATTTTGTGTTCATTTTGATTCATTTAAAGTAGTCCATAATAAAAGAGGTATCACTTTATGAATAGAAATTGTGCAAACTGATACAGGTCTCTTCTCCAGGTAAGCCATTCATGTGCTGTCCCCTGAGATTCATAATAGACATATTTAATGCCCTGTCTGCCAAGCATGGCACGGAAGGCCCTGACAGAGCCGGGGAATGGATTAGGTTCTTTAGTACCCAGTCCAAGCCAGAAGAGCTTTATCTGCCTGTTCAACGCTTCACCGTCATTGAATTTCCCGTTCATAAAAGTTGCAGGATCAATTTCAGTGGTGTTAGGATAATTTGACGTACCACTGAAGCCTCCAATATATGAGAACTTGTCGAGGTTATTCATTGTGATTTGTATAGTCTGGTTGGCACCCATAGATAGTCCTGCCATTGCTCTGTGTCCGCGGTCGGAAAGAGTACGGTATGAAGCATCAATCATCGGGATTATTTCCTTTATCATAACTTCTTCGAAAGTCGAAATACTTCCGGGCCCGCGCGGCTGACCTGCCTGATTCTGTGCCTGGCCTGGTTTTGATGCATAGCCTTTGTCCATCACAATGACCATCGGAACAGCTTTCTTCTCAGCGATCAGGTTGTCTAGGATCAGATTAGCTTTACCCTGGACTAGCCCAGCCTGTTTCATCTTCACCCATTCCGTGCTGGAGATAGAGAACAGGATAACGGACGGAGTTATTCTTGTCATATTCAGGAGGAGTATAGACAAAACAACGCCGCCACGACTGAGTGATCTCAGAGAAATACAGATTCTCCCTGACCTGGCCGTGGGGGATATTTTTCAGGGCATAGAATTCCTGGTCTTTGGCAGGGATTTCAATTCCGCTGCCCCAGCGGCTGGCTCCATAGAAGAACATACTTCCCGGATCAGGGACCTGCGCTCCGTCAATATTGAGCTGGTAGTAATGGAATCCTTCATCCTGAGGCGCAGATTCACCGGTCCAGACTCCTTTTTCATCCTTAACCAAATCGTATTTCACTGCACCGATATCTATCTGAACTTTCAGTGCCTGGGGCGCCAGAATGCTTGTCCGGACACGACCTTCGGAATTTACCTGAGGATACTGTTTACCCGGCTGGGTTGTTGATGATACTTTGAAATCCTCAACGACCTTTGACTGATTAGTTTGTGCTATACACATTCCACCTGTTATCATGAGCGATGATAACAGACATAAATACCTGTATCTCATTTAAAGTTTTTTAATTATTTAATTGATACCATTTTTTATTTTTTTTCAAGGAACATAAGCTGTGCCATCTGGTAAAGGCTTCTTCTCCATGTCTGGAATTCATGACGTGTATTCTCAGATACATAGGATACTGCGTTAATTCCGGCATCTTTCAGATCAACTGCTGCTTTTTTTACACCATCGGGATTCTCGAAGCTTCCGCAGCTCAAAAAGATAAGTTTGACTTTCGATTTATCCTTGATATCAGCCGGTGCATAGGTGCCGCCGCTTAAGAGTCCGAAATGCGAAAATACTTCAGGACGGGCAAGGGTGATTGTTTTTGTTTCCATGCCACCCATCGACAGACCGGCCATTGCACGATGAGCCTGGTCGGCTATTGTGCGGAAGTTAGCGTCAACATAAGGAATCAGTTCATCAACAAGAACTGCTTCGAAACCGTTGTTCATCATACCGGACATTCCACCAGCAGGACGCTGAGCACCGGCAGGGCGAGCACCACCTGGCGCAGCAGCAGGAGCTTGTCCGGGAGCCGGAGCAGCACCTGGAGCACCAGCAGGAGCAGCACCTGGAGCACCAGCCGGACGTCTCATAGCGCCTGGCCTGAAGCCTTCGTTAGTCATACCATAGGTCATAACAATAATGAATGGCTTGATTTTGCCTGCAGCAATCAGGTTGTCCATGATAAGGTTGGCGTGACCCTGGTTACTCCATGCTGTTTCATCCTCACCCCAGCCATGCTGCAGATACAATACCGGGTAACGGGTATTCTGATCTTTGTTGTAGCTGGGCGGAGTATAAACGAATGCCCTGCGGTCAGTTTTTGTGCTCTTTGAAGGGAAAAGAATCTGCTCAACTTTACCATGAGGAACATCTTTTAATAAATAGAAATCCTGGTCGTGAGCAGGTATTTCAATACCGCTTTCCCAGCGTGTTGAGCCGTAGTAATTGTTTGTGCCGGGATCATTAAAAACACCCCCGTCAATTGTAAGGTGGTAATAGTGGAAACCCTCTTCCAGTGGACCTGCTGTGGTACCAACCCAGACTCCTGCTGTGTCTTTTGCGAGAGGTGTTCCTCCTCTTGTGCCGCCTAATCCCAGACTTACAACAACGCTTTTAGCGTCGGGCGCAGTAATGCGGAATTTTGCATATCCCTGTGAATTCACCACGGGGTATTCCTGACCAGGCTGGTTCTTTGTTGAGGGTTTGAAATCATCTTTGATAGCAGGCTTATCCTGTGCCAGGCAAAGATTTCCTGCTAAAAGAATAACAAATAAAAAAGTTAAATGTCTGTATTTCATAGTTTTAAAATTTAAATATAACATAAACCCTTTACGGGCAATAATTCTTTTCAGAGTGACCTTCAGTCTTTAAAAAGCAGTAAGGCAAATTCTTTCAGACTTCGTCTCCATGACTGCCATTCATGCGCAGTTAATGGGGAAATGTAGGAAACACTCTTTATGCCGGCTTGCTGAAGTACATCTGCTGCAGCCTTGACACCTTCAGAACCACGTTCTCTGCTTCCATAACTCATAAACACCAGCTTAACCTTTGATTTGTCGGTGATTTCTGCAGGTGCGATAGTACCGCCGCTGAATAGCCCTATATATGAGAACATGTCCAGGTGGGCCAGTGTCACTGACTTGGTGCACATGGCTCCCATCGACAGGCCAGACATTGCACGGTGAGACTGGTCAGGAATTGTACGGAAGTTTTTATCAACCCACGGGATCATATCGTTGATCATGAGATCTGCATATTTGTCAAATGAGAAACGGGGACGTGAGCCAGCAGGTGGAGCGCCTGCAGTCGGAGCAGCAGGAGGCTGAGCATTTGCAGCCGGAGCAGCAGGACGCGGACCCATCGGAAACTGAGGACCAACTGCACTGGTTTCCATAACAACAATAAATGGTTTGATTTTTCCTTCTGCAATAAGGTTGTCAAGTATTAAATTAGTCCTTCCCATTTCAATCCATACTCTTTCATCCTCTCCGCCGCCATGCTGAAGGTAAAGCACCGGGTAGCGATTTTTAATATTTTTCTCATAATCAGGAGGGGTATAAACGAAGATATGCCTCCAGGATTTAGCCACCGTTGAATAATAATTCTTTATCAATACATTGCCATGAGGTATATCTTTAAGTTCGTAAAAGCCGCCATCGGGATCGGGGATTTCAAAACCATTACACATATGACTGTAGCCGATAAATGCGTTAGTAGCCGGATCCACTACGATAGCACCGTCAACGATCATCCAGTAGTTGTGATAACCTTTATCCTGCGGTTCACTTGTATATGTCCATACACCGTCTGCTCCTTTGACCATATCAAAGGGAACGTTAACGATGGAAACCTGGACCTTCTGTGCGTTGGGCGCATTAAAGCGGAAGGTAACACGTGAATCAGCTTCGATACGCGGATACCGGGCTCCGGAGAGATTGTAAGGTGAAGGATGAGCGGTATCGGCATTAAAAACGTTTGATGCCTGTCCCGACTGCGAGAAGCAGGCTCCGCTGAAAGACAGGATCATCAGCAGAATGGCGGATAATGTCTTTTTCATTTTAATTTCTCTATTAAGGTTTGTATTTGAACTGTATATGTACTACTGCTATTATCATTAAGGTATTATATTCACAATTACCCTTTTATATCTGGCCAGGGGAGGATTGCCCTTATCTGTCACTTTAAGGATGAAATGCGCGGTCTCCGCCTTTTCAACTACCGGTGCAATTAACCGGGGTATCCTGTACAGGTTTTCAGCAGGATCGAAACGAATAAGCTGTTTATATGATCCGGCTTCCGGATACTGGAACCAGAGATAGCTGAGATTATCACCGTCAGGATCAGATGTGTCGCTGGCATCGAGTACGAAAGATTCTCCCGATTTTACTGATATATGATCGGGGTGCCCAAGCATGGGTATGGGCGGATGGTTTGCCTCACTGTAATCTGCTGTGCACCAGTCCATACGTGCCGCAAAATCATTCTGGAAGTCATCTCTCCAGCGGAACAATGTGGCTTTATTGTTATTGAAAACAACTGTATCCTTTCTGACAGCCCTTCCGGTCTCATTATATATATAAGGAATATACCTGTCCGGAGCATTGGTCCAGATAGCTCTCGGTTCAGGATCCACAGGTACACCACCCGTAAACCCTTTGGTGTCGAGTGTTGAATATTTAGGCTGGTACAATTCATAGCGGCCGCCCCATCCGCCCCAGTCCGGATATTCGGGATTATTTAATCCATTTGGAATTAGAAACAGAAAGGTTGGGGTATCTCCTTCCATCCCGTATGCAACATCGGGGTAGAGAGCCCCCAATGGACCATGGTTCTGCTGTATGTTTTGTGCCAGCCACTTATTGCTTATCGTTTCATTGTTTAACCCGGGGAATGGCGTATTTACTGCAGTCCATGTGGAGCTTCCATAACCGCCCGGACTTACAATATAGAACAGATCGGGGAAATTTTTACGCATCCAGATTCCGCTGTCGTCCTGGTCGGAGATCGTATAAACCCGTAGCTTTTTTATCAGTTTCGTGACATCAGCTTCAGACCTTGTCAGCCGGATTTTATATAATGCCTGTGCAAGGGTATTTGGACCACCCCAGACACAAATCCATAACGGGCGGGGATCGTTTTCGTCAAGGATCCTTATAATCCATTCTGAACCCGGAGAATCCTTGTCTTTTCCAACGCCCCCCATACCATACTCAGGTATACCCTGCTTTACAAGCTGTAATAGTGAAATAGCTTCCGGGAATCCCGGTTCATGCTTTAAAAGGTTCTCCCTAACTTTACCGTAGGCGTTAATGACCTTCTGAACCGATTCAGGGTGCACCTCTTTCTTCATGTGTACAGAGGTTGTTGCAATTATACCTTTTATATCCAGCATATTTGAATATAAAAGTAATCGGACGAGAGATTCTGTATCGTCAGGTTCATTTTCAACATCCGTCAGAATAATTACCCTGCACTTCTGAATTTCCTGAGCGCTGAGAAATCTGAGAGAAAACATCAGGAATAATAAAATCAATCCATAAAAAGTCACTTTATTTGGATTGATACGAAAGTTACTTGTAAGATTCATAGCAGCTTAGCTTTTATTATCACAATAACCTAACAAATTGGTGATCGGAAACCCATAAACACTGCCACCCACTGAAAGTCTGGCCATTGTACGATTCTGTCCCTCGGTTAATGTTCTGAAATTCCCTTCAATGAAAAAGATAAAGCCCTTTTCATATTAAGATGCCTTTCAGAGTTAGAGAATAAATAAATTAAACAAGAGCAATATAAATTCTTATGAATGTAAAAGTCATAAGAAAATATTGAAGAATCGTTTAAATTTTCTGCAAATGATGACAGAAAATTAAAAGAAGAGAGAAATAGTGTTTAAAAATCAGTTCCGGCAGATGTGTATGAATAGTACCTTAAAGGACATATACTAAAGTCTTCAGGATTTATGAACCAATCACTTACTCAGAGTCGGTTGTTTTCTATAGGGTTCAAGTTGATTTTTAAATTTGATAATCAGCTCTTTCAGAGCTTTAAGATTAACTTCCCCTTTGCGCATCATTTCAACTTCCCAGGTGGGTGGAATTCTCATTGAAGTAAGTTCTCCAGCTTCCAACAGGTTAGCAGAGGTTTCTGCAAGATCCAATCCGTCTTTCCATGTTCCCGCAGGGTTTTTGAGCCACTTATTACTCTCATCGATCACCTTTGTGACCCAACCTTCTTTATCCGGATCTGCCGGAAGTATATCCGGGGTCCGTTTACGAAAAAAACCCATGATAGCAGCTGCAATGGATGGATCACGAACGCTACCGTCTTCATAAAAAACACCGTGGACAGTTCCCCATCCTTCACGTACAATCATCAGCTCCCAGATATACCATCCGACTTTTGCATTCATATGTTCCTGGAGGGTGATATCATAAGGGTTGGCACGAGCAATACAGCCAATCTCACCATTTATTAGGGGCTTTTTTACTTTTGCAGCAAATTCTTTGGCCCGGTTGATGGTATCCCTGATCTCTTCCCGGGTTTGCATATAATCATGAAACTGAAGTACATCAACATAATCTGCCAGTTCAATCATACCATCCACGAAGGCCATTCCTATCGTTACCGGAGTGTTTGGATCGAGCTCATGAAAGGTATTGGCCAGGAACTTGCAGGTTTCAAAATTTCTTAAAACCCTTTCCCTGGGAGTTGTTGGCCAGTCAGGTTCATTCATAATATCCCAGAATGCAAGCCCCGGTTCACCAGATATGGCATTCACCAGGAACTGTGCCCATTCCCTTCCCAGGGCACGTTGAGTTGTATCTCTCAGCCAGGGCCCGCTTCCGACAACAGGCATAACGCCTATGCCTCTTTTATCGCATTCCCGCACAAAATGCCTTAATTTTGCTGGTAAAGCTTCTTTATCTTCAGTATAAACTGTGTATGGAACAAAAACTCTTATCTGGTTAAGATTAAGGCTCTTCGCCAGATCAAGATCAAATTCAATCGCAACAGAATCATATTTTACCCAGGTATCAATATGATGCCGGGGAGAAGCTACTCCTGCCGGAGTATAATTGAAACCTCTGATAAGCGATGGATCCCTTGGTCCTGTAAAATCAAACTTTGAGATCTTTTTCTCCGGACCGGTGCATCCTGTCATGGTCAGAATGCCGAAAAACAGATAGATAATGATGGCTCTTTTCATGATATAGATAGCTAATTATTAGAATGATATCTTGTGACCGTTAAATTATAAAAAAAAAGTTCATATGGAGAATCATAGTTCCATTAAAGTTAAAATCAGGAATTCTTAAGGAATTAGTTATCAGTAAATTCCAGCAATCCGAAACGGTATGGCTGGTGAACATCTTTTCTTATATCATAGATCGGGAAGAGTGTAGATGTAGAACGAAATCTGTCTTCCACATAATTCCTGTCCTGACGGACCGCCTGGAATGCCCATCTCACACCGGCTTTCGGACGTGAAATAAAATGAAAATCGCTGAATGCCGTAAACGGAATTGCAAATTCCATCTGCCACATCTTATCCTTGTCTTTATCATTGTTAATTGTGCCATCATACGTTAATTCTACTTTATATTCAGGATTATATGACCTGATAAAGATAGTTCTGTTATTATAATACTTCCAAAGTACAATATAGTCGTATGCTGCTTTAGTTATATTGATTTCAAATCCAAAATGCATATAGAGGCTATCGGGAACAGGAACACAAAAAAACTCGGCACAATCGTCGAGATATGGCCTGGCATCAAAATTTGTTTCACGTGCTGTGAGGGAGGTGTCTTCGCATTGGTAAAACAGATACAGGTTTACATCATCCCACATCATTCTGAATTCAGTGTTCTGTTTATCAACAGGTTTATCACCCCTGTAGAAATAATTGAATGTCTGTACTTCAGCATTCTTCCAGGATGGTTCATCCATTTTACCATCAATTGTAATGGGCTCCCGGGCCCTTGAGACTTTATAAACCGGTTGTTGTCCGGTTACAAGTTGTTTTTCGGTTTGAGAAAAGAGGGGTAACCCTGTTAAAAGAAATAGTAAAAAGGTGGTAATAGTTTTTAGTATAAGGTATTCAAAGAATGTGTGTTTCATTTTCGGAGATTAATTTATATGATGAACAAATTTATTGTATTCCGGATACAAAAATTATTCAAAGTAAATAAATACTTTGTACGTGATGACACACCCGATCAGGCTGCTTATGACCTTTATTCCTTTCTGAGACTGTCTTTTTACTGCAATGCCCTGATATTATCTGGCAGGACAATATCCTTTTTACTTAAGATTCCTGATAAATTGAGAGGGTGAAATCCCGAATTGTTTCTGGAAACTGGTTGCAAAATATGATGGGGATGAGAATCCGACAAGATATGATATTTCATTGATTCTGTAATTTCCTTCCGACAGCAATTCTGCTGCTTTTTTAAGTCTGGACAGCCTGATATATTCAACCGAATTGAGGTCCGTCAGGGCTTTTACCTTTCTGTAAAGAGTTGAAACGCTTATTCTCATTATTTCTGCAATCCTTTCCACACTTAAATCATTCTCGGATATATTATCCATCAGAACAGAATTCAGTTTTTTAAGGAATTCCTCGTCAGTTTTATTCATTGCAACTGATTTGAAATGTGCCAGCGGAGAATTTATGAAGTTCTGGCGGTCCAGGCTCCTGTTCTTGATCAGGTTTACGATCTGGGCTAACAAAAGATCCGTTGAAAATGGTTTTTCGATATAGGCATCTGCTCCTGAATCAAGGCCTTCGATCCTTGCATTCAAATGTATGGTTGCAGTAAGGAGTATAACAGGGATATGGCTAAATTCTATATTTGATTTTATTTGCCTGCTAAGTTCATATCCGTTAATAACCGGCATTATAACATCGCTGACAACCAGTGTAATATTATATTTCTTGAGCGCCTTCAATGCTTCATCGCCATTATGAGTCAGAATGACATTATAGTTACCTGAAATTTCTTTAGCAATAAATCTCCCCATTTCAATTTCATCTTCTGCAAGGAGTATATTTGGCTTTGAATTTTCAAGTGATCCAAAAAGTTCAAATTCATGATGTTCACTCGAATTCAATCCATCCTTGTCTATATTGCTGGCAATTGATTCTTCCTGATATTTGGTCAGTTCCAGGACAAATGAATTAAAATATCTTTCAGAAGTATCGAGAAAAAGTCTGCCGTGATGAAGTTCCGCGAGTGACCGGGCAAGAGAAAGTCCAAGTCCTGTACCTTTTTCCCCCGGCTTATCAAAGTCAATCTGATAAAACGGCTCAAAGATTCTTTCGCTAAGTTCTTTTGGAATTAATTTACCGTCGCTGTTTACACGTATCCTTATGATATTTTCCCTTTCGGTTTCGAGTTCAAGAAATAAGTCAACCTTTGAAACTGCAAATTTAAGGGCATTTGACAGAAGATTACTCAATATCTTGGTTATAGCTTCCCTGTCCAAAGCCAGGTCATACTGATTTACAGGGGAATGCAGCTGTACTGATATCATTTTTTCTTCACTGTATGGAAGGAATAAGTTGAATGTAGACTCAACCAGCTCATATAAATCCGTTTTAATAAAATTAAGTTTAAACATCTCTTTCTCGGTTTTCCGGAAATCAAGAAGCTGGTTGGAAAGGCTCAGTAACCTGTCGGTATTTCTTTTAATAATTAAAAGATTGTCTTCAGTATCCTTTGAATTTTTAATCCCCGATTGTAAAATCCTGTCAAGAGGTCCCTTTATTAAAGTCAGGGGTGTACGGACTTCATGAGTTATATTTGTAAAGAAATTAATCTTGGCATTAAGTATTTCCTTTTCCTTGCTGGTTTCAATGATATCTATTTTTCTCTGATGCTCCAGGGAGTTCTTTTTTGTATAAAAGCTGATCAGCATATACCCGATAAATGCTGAAATAATAATGTATAAGGCATAGGCAGGAACAGATAGCCATACTGGCGGAGAGATCTTAATTTCGAGTCGGGCTTCCTCAGCGCTCCATATATTGCCATCAGGGGAAGAAATGACTCTGAACCTGTAGTCACCAGGAGCAAGATTGGTGTAGTAAACCTTTCTGTTGCCTGAGATCAGAACCCAATCAGGATCAGAGCCGTCCATTCTGTATTTATACTTAGTCAGACCAGGGCTTGTAAAAGCAGGAGACACAAAGTCAATACTGAAAGACGATTGATTATGTTTTAAAGAAATCCGGTTGGTCACAAGAACCGATCTGAAATCTGAAGATCCCGTGGAATTGATAAAATATTCTTTCCCGTTAACCTGGAATCCCGTAAAATAAACTGGCGGATTATAAGTGTTTTCCTTTATATCATCAGGATAAAATGATACCAAACCGCTGACAGTTCCAAAATACATTTTACCGCTTTTATCCTGGTATGCTGAATTATAGCTGAAGGTATTATCAAGCAGGCCATCGTCTTTGGTATAGGTTGTAAATTTATTCGTAGCAGGATCGAGCCGGAGGAGACCTCGGGTTGATGTTATCCAAAGGTTTCCATTACCATCCTGCAGCATGGCGGAATATATGGAGAAATCAATATCCTTACCCGGAACATATCTGGTAATTTCCCCTGTTTCCCCGTCAACATAGCTGAAACCATTGCCCTCTGTGGTAAACCAGATCTTATGACTTTTATCCTCAAATATTGAGGTAACATGCTCATATCTCAGACTTTCGTAATCCCCTTTGTCAGATAATATTTTTTTACAGATTCCTGATGATCTGTCATAATTAAATAATCCTCTTCCGTAGGTGCCTATCCATATGTTTCTCTTATTATCCTCATATAAAGCATGGATGAAAGTGCCTGCAGCCACATTTTCCAGGAATCTGAATGATGAAGTCTCATGGTAAAACTGGTATAATCCTATGACACTTCCCGCGTAAATTGTCCCTTCAGCCGATTTCAGAAATGTTATGAATGAATTTGTTTTAAGCCCGCTAGTTCCATCCTTCAATTCAAAATGATGTTTTATTTTTTCCGTTGGGATATTCAGGATATATATGCCATTATCATAGGTCCCGATCCAGAGGTCATCATCATCAACCATAAGTCCCTGAATATTTCTACTGTCAATTCTGGTATGATTTAAACCATCTGCGAAGCTGGAAAACAACCCGGTTTGATGATCTAATTTTACCAGACCGGCATCTTCAGTGCCAATCCAGATATTTCCATATGAGTCTGCACGGATCTCTCTTACCACATTCCCGTTAAGTGCACCAGGCAATCCGGTCGGGTAAAACTTTTCAAATAATTTGTTTTCCTGCGGAAGGTAATTAGCCCCTCCGTAAAAGGTCCCAATCCATACGCCCCCTTCTCTATCCTTGGTAATTGTTCGAATTGCATTGTTTGAAATGGAAAAGGGATCTGTACTAACGATATGAAGATTTGTGACATAGCCCGTTTTCAGATTATAAATATAAATACCGGATTCTGAGCCTATCCAGATTTCTTCGTCACTATACAGATATATTGTTCGTATCAGTATATTATTCCATATACTATCTTTTCCGAATAAATTTACAACCTTTCCGGTATTTGGTTCGAAAAGCCTCAGTCCTGCTTTATCACTCGCTACTATCAACCCGTAACTGCCTGCATCCAGTACATTTACCAAATTGACAGAAGACGATTTTTCATTTTCAGAGAGGATTTTATAACCGATAAAACTGTCAATTCTCGTATCATATTTATAAATCTTCCCGTCAGTGGCGGAAAACCAGACATCACCCGAGTTTGTCAGATCGATATTTCGAGGTGAAAAATATTCACTTGCAGGGTAAGAGATTAATTTTTTACTCTTTTTATTATACTTATATGTCGCCAAAGGAGTCGCAATCCATATACAATTATTATTATCTGCCTTAACATCGTATACTATTTCTCCAAGTATGGAATTTTCAGATTCAATTGTTCCAAAACAATCATTTTCAGGTATATAATAGCAAATGCCTTCTGGGGTCCCAACCCAGATCCATCCGTCTTCATCTTCGCAAAGCGCCGTTATGAAATTGTTCAGCAGGCAGTTGGAGACTGAGGGGCTGTGAAGGAAAATCTTAAACTGGAATCCGTCAAACCTGGTCAGTCCCTCTTTGGTGCCTAACCAGATAAAACCCCTTCGGTCCTGTATGCATGACATCACTGTATTATTTGTCAAGCCGTTGTCATTTCTGTAATGCCTGAAGTAATAGGGTCTGCCATTAGCCGCCCAGGATAATAATGAAAAAATAAGCGATAATAGGAGCGATCTCATCAGGATAAAAAAGCTTTTTACGAAAAGCTGAAAGTTACTCAAAGATAGCTAAAGCTCATTCAATTATTTATGAATTCCTTTTAAAAATCATTCAAAGACCGTTTATAAGGATCTCCACTAGTGGGATTTTCAGCTCTTCCTGGTGAAAACGATATGTATCTTCAAGAAGCTTAAGGGAAATGGTTTAAAATCCCTCAAAAACCCCTAATCCAAAAAGAGCAAAGTCATACCTGGCAGGGTCCTCTTTATCCATTTCCCGCAATCTCATATCTAATTCAGATACTGCCCGTGAGTCATTTAGCTTTCTTGTTAATAATCCCAGCTTTCTTGCAACATTACCAGAATGAATATCAAGTGGGCATGACAGGATTGATGGAGATATTGACTTCCATATACCAAAATCAACACCTTTATTGTCTTTTCTCACCATCCATCTTAAAAACATATTAATTTTTTTTGCTGCTGAACCTTTACAGGGGTCTGAAATATGTTTCATCGTTCTGCTTTCATGTGGCAACTCAAAAAACTTGCTCCTTAGCTTATGAATAGCTGGCTGCAATGAATCATGTGTCTGGTATTTGTTAAATATTCCTTCCAGACCATTTTGGGTCGTATAAATATGTTTTAATGCTTTAATAAAATATATAAAATCAGCAGAATTAAATGTTCTGTGTATTACTGATGATATCCTTTTCAGGTCTTGTTTACTATGATTCAAAATAAAATCGTATGGTGAATTATCCATATAGTACATCATACGATTAGCATTTCTGAGGATCATGGTTCGGTTACCCCAGGCGATGGTAGCTGCCAGAAAGCCTGAGATCTCGATATCTTCTTTATTTGTAAAAATATGAGGGATGCTTATGGGATCATGTTCAATAAAATCAGGTCTGTTATACTTTTCAACTTTTTCATTTAAAAAGTCTTTAAGATCTTCTTTCTTTAACTTCATCTCCCTATTTTTGGCTTGTCAAAAATAAGGATTTATGGCAAATAATTATTTCAGCTTTAAACAGTTCACCATCCGTCAGGATAAATGCGCCTTTAAGGTTGGAACTGAGGGTGTCCTTCTCGGTGCATATGCCGATGTTGCCGGAGCAAAGAGAATACTTGATATCGGAACTGGAACCGGGCTCATTGCCCTGATGCTGGCCCAGAGAAGTGAAGCTGAAATCGTAGCAATTGAACCGGATCGGGATTCTTATGAACAGGCATGCTCGAATATTGAAAGGAGCAGGTGGAGCAGCAGGGTGAAAGCTGAGAATACCTGTCTACAAAACTTTAAACCGGCCGGAATACGATTTGACCTCATAGTTACAAATCCTCCCTTTTTTGCAGATTCCCTTAAGAATCCGGATCCTGTGAAAGCTGCAGCACGTCATAAAGATACACTTTCATCGGATGAATTGCTGAAAGGTGTTACGAGGCTGATGGCAGAAGACGGAAAGCTGCAGGTCATTATGCCATATGCTGAAGGGAATGTCTTCATTGCCGAAGCACAAGAGTATGGTTTGTATTGTAATAATATATTGAAAATTAAGCCATTACCTTCCAGCGAGGTAAAGAGATTGATCCTTACATTCTCAAAGCACCAGCAAAAGGTAAAGGAAAGTTTTCTCACAATTGAACATGGTGCAAGACACGATTTTACTGAAGGATATATCAATCTGACGAAAGATTTCTATCTGAAGTTTTAACCGCTCTCGACCCCCAAACCCAACTTTACTGTTCAAAGACCCCCCAACCCCCCTAAAGGGGGGCTATTAACCCAGCAGTGATTTGGTCGAAGTTTGCGTCGGGTTTCAACCCCCCTTCAGGGGGGAAGCCCCGCGGAAGCGGGGCAGGGGGGTAGATTCCGGCAGTCCGAATTCCTCCTTCATCTCTATCCCAAGAGTCTTTAATTCATTCAGGACAGGCACATAAATTTCCGGAACTACCGGCCTGTAAACACCTGTAAGTTTAATTTTATTATCAAGGATTAATTTTACTGCTATCGCTGCCGGCAGTGCTACCGTCCGGGCAATGGCTGTATTGGTAAGAGGCGATCCGAAATCGAGCATAGATGACCTTATAACCTCTTTCTTCCTGTCGGGATATGATGCAAGGAAAATATGTTGCATAATAACCATATCCCGCTCATTATCAGACAGCAACATTTTATTTATCATCCTGTCGGAAGTAATTTCAAAGGGGGTTGTTTCTTTATATCCGAGCTTTTCACTGCTGAAAAAGCCAAGCCATCCGAGTGATTCCATTGCAGTTGAATTTTCAGTGATCCCAAGCTTTAATGCAATATTTCTCTTTATCATGTTAACGCCTGAACCGGTCCTTTCTGCAAGAAAATCAGCGTAACTCATTCCGCTGTAATCATTGGGTGTATCGTCGAGCATGTTAATATTTTTCATGACATCAAGCGTCTCGCACCATCCTTTATATCTGAATGTTCCGCGGTACATTGTTAATGTTTCAGGGATACCATAAATATCAATATAACTGATTGAATCCCTGTTTGGATAAACTTCAAGCTCACCGATACCACTGAAGTTGTAGCTAAACCTGTCTTTGAAAAGATCAGAGGGTTCTATAAAGATTCTTTTGCCGTTCCTGAGATAGAGAGCACTGTTCCGGCTGGCGAGAACAACACCTTTTGGACTCCATGTAAATTTATAGCCAAGCGGATTATCTGCTGCTTCGGGGGCCGGCAGTGCACCGCAGAGTGAGTAAAACTCTTCAATCTTACCTCCCTTTCCGTGAATATGGTCGATGATTCTCATTGCCGACATATGATCAATACCGGGATCGAGGCCGATCTCATTAAGCAGGATCACTCCCGCTTTTTTTGCTTCAGCATCAAGGGCCTTCATTTCCGGCTGAACATAGGAGGCAGTAACAAGGGGCTTTTTATATTCCAGGCAGACTTTTGCCACCCCGATATGGAATTTATAAGGAAGAAGAGAAACGGTGATATCATATTCATTAATAAGCCGTTTCAGTGTTCCGGGATCATCCATTGACCAGTCCAGCGAGCTTCCAAGAGAATTGCCATTTATCATTTCATCAGCTCTCTCCTTCATCGGCGAGGCTATCATCAAACTGAATCCGCGTTCAAGGAGGTACTCAACCATTGGTTTGGCGATAAGGCCGGCGCCAAGTATCAGGACTTTTTTCATAATAGGGTAATTTTAAAAACATACCAAGTTAAAAAACTGTCTTATACAAAATAGGAATTTCTTCATTTGTTTCTCACCTTTCTCTCATTGTCCTCATCCCCCCAGCCCCCTTCTCCCAAAGAGAGAAGGGGGCGTAAGTAACAGTATATTAATGCTATATAGCCCCTCCCTCTTGGGGGAGGGGTTGGGGAGAGGCTGATGGTATTTCAGGAGTTTGAGCAGGACAAGTACTGTTCAGATCATGGAGTTTAGAAATAAATGTATCTTTGTTAGAGATCATAAAATTCATTTAATTCCTGCGATTTTAGTCTTATGACTGAAAACCCGAAGTATGTTGAAACTCCGCTGATGAAGCAGTATTACAGCGTCAAGGCCAAGCATCCTGATGCTATACTTCTATTCAGGGTCGGAGACTTTTATGAGACCTTTGGCGAGGATGCAATTAGGGCATCGGAAATACTTGGGATCACACTGACCAGGAGAGCCAATGGATCGGCATCCTTTGTTGAGCTTGCCGGGTTTCCTTATCATGCACTGGATACTTATCTGCCGAGACTGGTCAGGGCTGGACAGAGAGTGGCGATATGCGAGCAGCTTGAAGATCCGAAACTGGCAAAGAAAATCGTTAAAAGAGGGATCACGGAGCTTATTACACCCGGTGTTTCACTGAATGAAAATGTTCTGAACCATAAGGAAAATAATTTCCTGGCAGCGGTTCATATTGATAAAAAAATTGCCGGTGTATCTTTCCTGGATATATCCACCGGCGAGTTCCTTGTGGCGGAAGGTACTATAGATTATATAGATCAGATGCTTAATAACTTTCAGCCCAAAGAAGTGCTTTTTGAAAAGAAGAAGAAGGATCTCTTTCAGGAAAGCTTCGGAACTAAATTCTATACAAACAAACTGGATGACTGGATCTTCACTCCGGAAGCCTCAAATGATCGACTTCTTAAACAATTCGAAACCAGTTCATTGAAAGGATTCGGAATTCAGAATATGTCATGTGGAATAATTGCTGCGGGAGCAATTCTTTACTATCTCGACATAACCCAGCATGAACAGCTCGGGCATATCACCAGCTTGTCGCGGATCGAGGAGGACAGGTATGTATGGCTCGATAAGTTTACAATAAAAAACCTTGAATTATTCCATTCACCATATGAAGGTGCCAAAACCCTCATTGATGTTATGGACCGCACAATTTCACCCATGGGAAGCAGATTACTGAAGCGATGGATCTCGCTTCCGCTGAAGGATATACAACCAATAAATGAAAGGCTTGATATTGTACAACATCTTGTTGTGAACACTACCTTCAGGGAAGAGATCTGTGCTTTAATCAGGCAAATAGGTGATCTTGAACGCCTTATTTCAAAAGTTGCTGTATACAGGATAAATCCAAGGGAGGTCGTTCATCTTAAAAAAGCCCTGAAAGCGATTGAACCACTTAAGGAACTCTGCAGCCAGAGCGGCTGTGCACCTTTGGTTCAGCTTGCTGAACAGATGAACCCATGCAGGACCCTGGCCGACAGGATAGAACATGATCTTAATAATGATCCCCCGGTACAGATCAACAGGGGTAATATAATTGCCAAAGGTGTTTCATCTGAGCTCGATGAGCTCCGTACAATTCTGTACAGCGGAAAGGATTATCTTACTGACCTTCAGAACCGCGAAAGTATACGTACCGGTATAACTTCACTGAAGGTAAGCTATAACAATGTCTTCGGTTATTATATTGAAGTAAGAAATACCCATAAGGAGAAAGTGCCGCCTGAATGGATCAGGAAACAGACACTTGTAAATGCTGAGCGATATATCACTGAGGAGCTTAAGGAGTATGAAAGCAAGATCTTCGGGGCTGAAGAGAAGATCCTCGACCTTGAAACGAAGCTTTTCAACGATCTCGTTCTTGCAACGCTGGAGTACATACCGCCTGTTCAGCTGAATTCAGGACTGATTGGCAGGATAGATTGTCTCCAGACTTTCGCACTTCTTTCAACAGAAAATAATTATGTCAGGCCATTACTTGATGATTCAAAATCAATCGATATTTCAGACGGCCGCCACCCGGTGATCGAAAAGCAGCTGCCTGTAGGAGAACCGTATGTTCCGAACGACCTGGTACTTGATACTGACGATCAGCAGATAATTATACTTACCGGACCTAATATGTCCGGCAAATCTGCCTTGCTCCGTCAGACGGCTCTTATTGTATTAATGGCCCAGACAGGTTGCTTCGTCCCTGCAAAAGCTGCTAAAATAGGGATTGTCGATAAGATCTTTACCAGGGTCGGGGCATCTGACAATATCAGCCTCGGTGAATCAACATTTATGGTTGAGATGAATGAGACCGCCAGCATCCTGAATAATCTTTCAGACAGGAGCCTCATCTTGCTTGACGAGATCGGAAGGGGGACAAGCACTTATGATGGTATTTCAATAGCATGGGCCATGGTTGAGTATCTTCACGAGAACAGGATGAGGGCAAAAACCATGTTTGCCACCCATTATCACGAGCTTAATGAGATGGAGAACTCATTTCCGAGGGTAAAGAATTATAATGTTTCAATAAAGGAAATGAATAACAAAGTCATTTTCCTGCGGAAGCTGAAAAGAGGTGGCAGCGAACACAGTTTCGGGATCCATGTTGCAAAGATGGCGGGTATGCCCAAAAGCGTTGTTAAACGTGCTGACGAAATACTTAAGGAGCTTGAACAGAGTCATGACAAGCAGGAGCTGGCAAAACCAATTGCAGATATTGCTGGTCACAGGGAGGGATTGCAGTTAAGCATTTTCCAGCTCGATGATCCAGTATTGAAGCAGATCCGGGATGAGATCCTTGAAATTGATGTTGATAATCTTACCCCGGTCGAAGCGCTGAATAAACTCTATAACATAAAGAAAATTCTGAAATAATAGTTAAATAATTTTATCCAATGAAACCACTTCCCACGCTGGGGTCAATTCTTGTAATTTTACTGATAAGCTCCATGAAATTAAATGGTCAGCTGAACAGTGTCAAACAGGTCAGGCTGACAAATTTCGACCTGCAGTCTTCTTCCCTGATTAAGGCCACGGGTGAAGAGCTTTCAACAACAGAATATAAATCGGATGTTTACTGGTTCCCTGTGAAAGTGCCTTCAACAGTTCTTACAGGATTGGTGGCAAACGGAGTATATCCGGATCCTTATTCAGGATTGAATAATATGCTCATCCCTGATGCTTCGGATGAATTCAACAAACAATATAAGCTCGAACAGTTCAGTCATCTCCCGAACGATCCAAATCCATGGAAGAAGCCATACTGGTACCGTACAACCTTTATTATTCCTGCTGCTGATCAGGGCCGTCATTTTCAGCTGATTTTCAAGGGAATAAACTACAGGGCAGCAGTATGGGTAAACGGCACACAGCTGGCTGATTCCACAGATATGGCCGGGATGTTCGCAGAATACAGTCTCGATATTTCAGGATTAATAAAAGCCGGACGCGAAAATGCCCTTGCTGTAAAGATTTATCCACTCGACTATCCCGGACTACCTTCAACCGAACAGCTGGAAGCACTTGGAGATTTTTATCCCAACGGAGGTCCTACCGGGGATATCGGGAAAAATGTGACGATGCTCTGCTCTGCAGGATGGGACTGGATTCCCCCGGTAAGAGACAGGAATATCGGGATATGGCTCCCTGTTTACCTCAGGACATCAGGAGGCGTCACAATAAGCAGGCCCAAACTGGTAACTGATCTTCCCAACCTGCCGGACACGGGTCTTGCAAAGCTATCGCTGAATCTTACCCTGCTTAATCATAACACAAAAGTTGAAAGCGGAACTCTGTCTGTCACAATCACTCCTGAAAATTTCACTGGCACGACATTGAAGTTTACAAAACCTGTTTCCATTGCAGCAAATAAAACTACAGTTGTCGACCTGAACAGTGCAAATTCGAAAGAGCTGAATATTATAAAACCAGTTATCTGGTGGCCAAACGGATACGGGAAACCAAATCTTTACAGGATAAGGCTTCAGTACTCAAATTTATCAGGAATTTCAGATGACACCTCCTTTGTTTTCGGGATAAGGACTGTATCTTCCAAAGCAGTAAATGTGAACGGTTCATGGCGCCGCGATTTTTATGTCAACGGGAACAGGGTGCATCTGACAGGTGGAGCATGGGTGCCGGATATGATGCTTAACCGTGACTCCGAAAGGTACGATTATGAAATGCATCTTTGCCGTAATGCAAACATAAACCTCGTCAGGATATGGGGCGGAGGAGTTACTCCGTGTGATGAATTCTTTGAAGCTGCCGATCGATATGGACTGCTTGTATGGTCCGACTTCTGGATCACAGGAGATACCCAGGGTGAATTTAAGGGATCTCCTGACTGGCCTGTTGAAGGAGAAGTATTCAAAAGGAATGTTCTGAGTACAATTTATCGCATACGGAACCATCCCAGTCTGCTGGTTTGGACCGGAGGAAATGAAGGACACGCAAGGAAGGAATTGTACGACTTCATGCGTAACAGCATAATTGAGTTTGACGGAACCCGCCCGTTCATCCCTTGTTCATCGGGATTTGCAAAGCTTCCTGATGGCTATGCTATGTCGTGGCCGGATAACTTACCCGGTGGTGTTTACAGTGGTGGCCCGTATACCTGGCAGGATCCGAAAAGCTACTATACGAGGGCCATTAACGGACGAGACTGGGTTTTCAAGGATGAGACCGGTATCCCTTCAATGGTGACCTGGGATATATTGCCAAAAGTAATTCCTGACCTTGTGTGGGATAAAAAATTACCGTTTCCCTTAAACAATACATGGGGTTACCATGATGCTGCATCAGGTAACGGTCATTGGGAGCTCTATTACAAAGAAATGGTGAAAAGATACGGAGAACCCCGGAGCATGGAGGATTTCTGCAATAAAATGCAGCTTATGAATGCCACCGGTTACCAGGGTATCTTTGAAGCAGCCGGACATAAGCTGAATGATATCGGCGGTGTTATGCTGTGGAAGATCAATGCTGCTTTCCCGAGTGTTGTATGGCAGGTATATGACTGGTTCCTGCAGACCAATGCAGGATACTATTTCATGCAGAATGCATGTGAGCCTCTGCATATTCAATTTAATCTGGTAAATAATAAGGTTACAGTCATAAACAGGAGGTATAAACCTGTGAATAAGCTGACTACGCAGGTCGAAGTATTTAACACTGATTCAAAATCTATTTTCAGGGAGGAAGCTTTCTTCAGCCTTGGGCCCACAGAAGTAAAGGAAACGACTTCTCTCGCTTCTTTCTTCGAAAATGCAAAAGGCGTTTCTTTTGTAGTCCTCAATCTGAAAAATTCTACAGGGAAAGTGGTTTCTCATAATGTTTACTGGCTGGCACCGGATAACGATTACAAAGCAGTTAATAATCTGCCGGAGACATCTGTCTCAGCGACCTTGCTTAAAATAGAAAAGCTGAAAAGTGAAACAAAATGGACCCTCAGGGTCTCAAATACCACTGGCAGGATTGCTTTCTTCATACGTCCCCGGCTCATGATGAACGGGAATGAAGTTTTGCCAAGCTACTGGTCAGGCAGTTACTTTACACTTGCCCCTGGAGAAAGCACGACAGTGACTGTTGGTTGCCCGGAATCGAAAGTAGCTGGTAAGAATCAGATCATTAATATTTCCGGTTGGAATGTACCGGTACAGGAATTAAAACTTAATACTAAAAATTAGTTTTAATGTGCTAAACTATTTCCCCACTGACTGTTCAAAATTGCAACCAGTTTTTGTCATCCTGATCCTGATTTATTTCTTAATTTAGGAACTACATTTATTTTCCAAAGTTGGCTATGGGTAATCAAAGGAAATTGGTCAGGACGCTCGGAATGGGATACGTCATTGTTTTTGTTGTGGCAAATATCCTTGGATCAGGTGTCTATAAAAAAATAGCTCCGATGGCTGCCGAGCTTCAGTCACCTGCATGGATAATAATAGCATGGACAGTAGGTGGAATAATAACCCTTTTCGGTGCTTTAAGCAATGCTGAAGTTGCAGGATTGCTTGCCGATACCGGAGGCGATTTTGTTTATCTTAAAAAGATATACAATCGTTTTTTCGCATTCCTGTATGGATGGTCCCTTTTTACGGTAATTCAGACCGCAACTATCTCCTCCCTTGCCTATGTGTTTGCCCAGTCACTTAACAGCGTCATTCCGATACCTGAAATTTTCCCTTCGCTTCAGAATTTTTCGCTGGGTGGCATTTTTTATCCCTTTCAGGGTTTCGGAATCAAGCTGATAGCAATAATGCTGATCTTGCTTTTAACCATGGTCAACATATCAGGCTTAAAAAACGGAGCAGGAATAAATAAAATATTATTCTTCCTGGTATGTGCCGGTATCCTCATGATTATTGTATTTGGTTTGAGCAGTCCGTCTGCGACACCCCTGGGTCAGATTAATGAAAAAGCTCTGCCGGTGGTATCTGTTACTCTCTCATCTTTTTTTACAGCCATGCTGGCTGCATTCTGGGCTTACCAGGGATGGGTTTCTGTCGGCTTCATCGGAGGAGAGGTTAAAAATCCTAACAGGAACATACCTAAAGGAATAGTGATCGGAGTCTTTTTAGTGATTGCAATATATCTTCTTGTAAATATCACTTACCTCTCCCTCCTTTCTATACCACAATTGGTTCACATTCATGATTCAGTCAACCAGATAGCTGCCGTTGAGGCAGTAAGGACTTTCTGGGGAAAAGGAGGAGTCTTGTTTATTTCGGTGCTGATACTGGTCACAACCCTGGGTTGCACTAATGCCAGTATCCTGACAGGTGCCCGCCCATATTATGCCATGGCCCGCGAACGCCTTTTCTTTTCAGGCATAGGCAAACTCAACAAAAATAATGTCCCCTCCAACTCACTCTTATGGCAGGGAATCTGGTCCTCAATGCTGGTTTTATCCGGGACATTCGATCAACTGACAGATCTGGTTATTTTTGCAGTTTTTATATTTTATGGAGCTACAACTCTTGGTGTGTTTATATTACGCCGCCGAATGCCTGATGCGACCCGCCCTTACAAAGTTTGGGGTTATCCCATAGTACCGGTCGTTTTTATCCTTTTTTGTATTGCTTTGGTTTTCAATACGATAATTACCAGACCCCGTGAAGCAGTCATTGGGATGACCCTCATATTATCTGGTATACCTGTCTATTTTTTTATGAAAAGAAAATATTCAAAATAAAAAAACACCAGATATTATGGCTTTATTAGGGATCGATCTTGGAGGCACAAAACTTGCATTGGCCATCTTTGCTGAAGATGGGACAATTATATTTAAGGAGTCGTTTGCTCTTGAGAATCGCAAGGGATCTGAAGTCGGTAAGTTTATTACTGACAAGTTCATTAAATTCACACATTATGCAGAATTGCATGGGAATCCAATAAATTCTATTGGTATATCTGTTCCGGGTATAAGTAATATTGCTACCGGGACAGTATGGGCACCTAATATTCCAGGTTGGAGCGATTACCCATTACTTAAGGAGATGAAAAGATTTAGTGGCAATATTCCTGTAACAATCGACAGTGACAGAGCTTGTTATATATTGGGAGAAGTGTGGAAGGGAAATGCCATTGGGTGCCAGGATGCTATATTTTTATCAGTTGGAACGGGCATAGGAGCAGGAATATTAATAAAAGGGGAAATATTACGTGGCAGCCATGATATCGCAGGTGCTATCGGATGGATGGCACTAAAGGGACCATTCGAAAAGAAGTATATCAGTTGCGGGTGTTTTGAATACTATGCATCAGGGGAAGGTATTCCAAAAGTTGCAAGGGAATTTCTGGAAGATCAGAAAGATTATTCCGGTGAGCTGAGAAACAAGGATATTGACAAGATTACTTCATATGATGTATTTGCAGCTTATAATAATGGGGATCTCCTTGCAGACAAGGTAATTCATTTATGTGTTGAATTATGGGGAATGGCTGTGGCAAACCTGGTAAGCCTTTTTAATCCTGAAAAAATTATAATTGGTGGGGGAGTGTTTGGTCCTGCGATACCATTAATTCCGGCTATTAAAAAAGAGGCTGCCAGGTGGGCCCAGCCCATCAGCATTAACCAGGTGAGCCTGGATGTATCAGCATTGGCCGGAGATGCCGGAGTTTATGGTGCGGGATTTCTTGCATATAATAATTTACTTGATTTTAAAACGTCAAAATAAATTCGATGTATAATAAAAGAGTAGTTTTTTGGGCAGCCTGTACCGGGATGTTATTATTTGGAATTTGCCTTATAACCCTGGGTTCGGTTGCAGCCCATCTTAGAGAAAAGTTAGTTCTGGATGAAATTTCAGCGGGAACATTATTTTCAATTTTACCTCTTGGAATTTTAACCGGATCATTATTTTTCGGTCCAATTGCCGATAAATACGGTTATAAGATTTTATTATTAGTCTGCTGTATTTTAATGTTTGCCGGATTTGAAGGTATTGCCTATGCTCCAACAGCAAACATGCTGAAAATTTTCATCTACCTTTTCGGAATTGGTGGTGGTGCAATCAATGGTTCTACAAATGCAATGGTAGCCGATATAAGCGACAAAGATAAAGGTGCCAATTTAAGTTTATTGGGCGTCTTTTTTGGAATCGGAGCTCTCGGAATGCCACTAATTTCAGGAATCCTTGATGACTATTATAGTTATGAAACAATTCTCTCTTCAGTTGGTATCATGACATTGACAGCAGGGATCATATTCCTTTTAATTAAGTTTCCGCCACCAAAGCAAACACAGGGATTTCCGCTGAAACAAGGATTAAATCTGATCAGGGATAACGTATTATTACTTTTTGCTTTCTTCCTCTTCTTCCAAAGCGGATTTGAAGGAATTATCAATAACTGGACAACAACATACCTTATAGATAAGTATTCTGTACAGCAAAGTAATGCATTGTTTGGACTATCATCATTTGTAGCCGGCATGATCATAATGAGGGTACTTAATGGCAGCCTTTTAAGATCTCTTTCAGCAAAAAAATTATTGATTTCATCTTTCATAATGATACTCCTCGGCTTAACGATATTAGAAGCAGGCAATTCATTCGGTCTCTCTTTGTCAGGATTAGTGTTATTAGGTGCAGGTTTAGCCAGCGGTTTCCCGGTTATGCTCGGATTTGTCAGTGAGCGCTATCCTGAGATTTCCGGAACTGCATTCAGCATTGTCCTGTCCATTTCTTTGTTAGGGAACACCCTGGTAAATTTTGGAATGGGGATTATAGCCCAGAATTTTGGTATCCGGCATTTGATTACTTTTGCATTTGCAGAAACTGCAATAATGATAGTCTTATTTCTTGTAGTTCTGAATAGAATAAAATACAAAAAATAAATACCTTAAATAAGAATTAATAAATTTAAAAACGACCTTTTATGTTAGCAAAGGAATGGCTTAATAACACCCGGGATATAATGACCCGGATAGAAGAGACTCAGCTGGATAACATCCGAAAAGCTGCGGAAGTAATGGCTGACACCATTGAAGGAAAGCATTGGGTTCATACTTTTGGATGCGGCCATGCCACATTACCTGTTGAGGAGATGTATCCCCGCATTGGCAGCTTTGTGGGATTTCATCCGATAGTCGAGATACCACTTACTTTTTTTACCCATATTACCGGTGAGATGGGAATTCATCAGTTCCTGTTCCTTGAGCGGGTGGAGGGTTATGGTGTGGAAATTATGAAAAGCTATAATTTTGATAAGAAGGACGTTATGTGGCTCTTTTCACATACAGGTATTAATAATGTCAATATCGATATAGCTTTAGAAGCTAAGAAAAAAGGCATGAAAGTAATAGTATTTGGTTCTGCTTCAGAAGCTAAAGGAAAGCAGACCAGACACTCATGCGGGAAAACTATTTTTGATCTGGCTGATATTGTAGTTGATACATGCGCTCCCTTGCAGGATGCTTCTGTTACTCTTAAGAATCATCAGGATAAAATAGGACCGGTTTCAACAATGGCTTTTATTACCTGCGTCTGGATGACAATAACTACCATTGCAGAAATTCTGGCTGACAGAGGTGTTAAACTTTATATACATCCATCCCATAATGTGCCCGGAGATACAACTTCCAGGCAGCGATTAGATGTAGCATTGGAGGAGTACAAAAGACGGGTTGCCGGGGTTTGACCGGAAGAGTCAGTGATTTCGAAGAAATGTGAGTATCAGAGCATGTTTATGTTGGCGGATGCAGACGCTTCTGAAACCATATACGGACCGAGCGCATAGTCTCAAGTTGGTTTGAAGGCGCATGACGACGGCATCCAGCCCGCTCATCGCTGTTTTCGGGAGCCCCCCAGCGGATTTCGATTCCATCGTTGGGATTATAGGCCATTTCAAAGGTATCCCTTCTTTTAAGTATTTCCCCTACAGTCAGTTTTTGTAAAGATCCATTTGTCCGGGTATATTGGATCGAAAGTTCGGAACCCTTTTGATCCAGTAATGACTGAAGCTTTTTCTTAACCTGCTCCGGGGAGCCTGGTCTTGTGTTATGAAAATCCTCTGGTGAACGAAGAACATGGTCGGGGAAATCGAGCACCGCATCCATAGCAATTAAAAGTCTTAGATCACGGTTAGGAGTTGAAAAGTTTTCCCATTGACCGCCAGCCTGAAAAATTCCGGCAGCACTGGAAGGCATTGGAATCACAGTGCCCGGGTGTGATTTGAGAAAAGCTTCACCATTAGCTACTGAAGTAACACGTACTGTCAGCTGTTCATGAAGTGCCTTGATCAGATCAATCAAAGCAGTTTCAGGGTCAAGCGGGCTCGGGTTTATTAATCGCTCCATAGTGTGATAGAAAACATCGCTTTCCATTTTTCTCTGCTGAAGTGAATAGGGGACGAATCCTTTAGATGAGGTTAGTGCTTTATTTTTCATAAGGAATTGTACGCCCGCATTCACCGAAATTGGTCGGAAAGCTTTAAATCCGGGTTCCCCGACTACTTCAGAGGTGTTAAACAAAAAATTCCCTTTCCAGAAACGTTTGATTGCTACCGTCCCATCGGGTTGGGCGTCAACCGCAAGAAGTAATCCCGGCTGACTGTCGGTTTGTGGTACCCAGCCTGTGAGGATCAGTGTATGTCCGTAAGGATCCGCAAAAACAGTACCCGGACGCAAGGCTCCACGTTCAAGTGAGACAGGGTAATAATCGGAATTTTCATCATCCAGTGCAGTTCGGGCTGTCCCTGAATGGACCCCATCCATAACCCTTCTGAGGAAGGTGTTGAATGCCAGTACCGGATCAGTTTTAGAGCCTGAAGTTTCATTTGTGATCCATTGTCCGCCTTTAGGATTATGCCCTATGTAGCCTCTGTCGCACACATGGTAACCAAATGGCAGGCCCAGCTTCCAGGCAAAATACGCCCTGAGGAAAAATGGATTGTCGGCACAGTCTGGCTGCATGATCACTCTGTTTTTTCCTTTCGGGTCATCTTCGCCCAGGGACAGATAGTTATACAGGAAATTCTGATTTTGATTTTGGGTCACCTCGTTAAGTGAAGACCAGGAAGCTTGCTCGTCGCAGCCATAAAATAAAGCGTTAATCCAGGCAGAATAGGTTGACTCCATGCTGCTGTCCCATCCACGGAGAGTCTTCCATACTACGCCAATTGGGGGATTCTCCTCCTTCGGAGAAATTATAAACTCCAGATTACTGACAACCTTTTTATCCATAATAAAAGTGGCCTTATATTTGCCCGCAATGCTTCCGGTAAAATCATCAATTCGCCAAAAAGGTAATTCTTGCCCGGTTTTACTTCTCAATGATTCCAAATTTCCCGACGGACCGGTTACGATCATATTTGCTTTCCGGATTTTTTCCCCTCCCGTCGTCAGGATGCAGAAGGCTTCCCCGGGTCCGGGATTCTTTGGCAAAACCAGCATAGTATTGACGGGCTGGTACTCAAGGGGGCTTCCAGGCACTTTGGTCGAATCAGACAATCCCGAAGAAGCCATTCCTCTCTTTCTGTCCGGGCGATCGCTATGGCATGCTATGAAGTTGAATAATAACGGAATAATCAGACATAAGATAAGCGAGCGAA
Organism: uncultured Bacteroidales bacterium; assembly: GCA_963825935.1. Lineage (GTDB taxonomy): Bacteria > Bacteroidota > Bacteroidia > Bacteroidales > VadinHA17 > LD21. The sequence continues at coordinate 30,907 of CAWGUN010000010.1, forward strand.
TATTGATACCAGCCCAAATTTTAAAGATTGGCATTTTTGATTTAAAGATAACCTAAATAGGAAATTACATGATAATTTTGCATTTTTACTGATCCCCTGGATTACTGAAACCGGTCAATCTGGCAAATGGGCAAGACAAATCTGTAAAGAGGGGAAGATATTACAGACTAATTCATTAAATATCAACAACAGAAAATCTGGTAATGAAAAAAAGTAAAATAAAGGTGTTTCTCATCCCGGTTATTCTGATTTTAGCTATTCTTATCTTACAGTTTGTAGTAAATACAAAATATAGATTTCCTGAACCACATGCTTTTAAAGGTGAATATCTTTATAATCCTTACGCGGGCATGGATGGTATAAAATGGAAAATGGCCAATTTCCATGCACATTCCCGGATATTTTTGGGATTAACAAATGGGGCTGCTAATTCCAATCAGTTTCTCGATAGTTTTTATACCTATTTTAATTATGATGTTATCAGCATATCAAATTATCAGAGTATAGATAAATTCGAAAGCAAAAATAAATGGTTTGTTCCTGTATATGAGCATGGTTATCAATATTATAAAAATCACCATCTTGTTATAAATGCTAAAAAAGTGAGCTGGCTTGATTATTTTTTCCGTCAGACATTAAATAATAAGCAATTCGTCATTGACCATCTTAAAAAAGATACATCAGTAATATTAACAATGGTACATCCATATCTAAGGAAGGCTTACTCTTTTAATGATCTAAAGTATCTGACCAATTATGACTGCCTGGAAATTGCCAATAGTAAACATCTTTGTACTTCTTATTATGACACAATTCTTTCAGCAGGACATCCGGTTTTTTTAATGGCTGATGATGATGCACACGATCTGACAAAGATAAATGATGCCTGTCACAGCTTCAATATGATTAATTCTGACCTGTTAAAGGATTCTATTTTGCATTCTATCAAAACCGGGCGTTTAGTTGCAGTGAATTTTAACATAAGTTCTTATAAAACCAACGAAGAGAAAAAATCCGGATTGCTGAATTTGCCTGAAATTACAAGTGTGACACTTAAAGATGACACACTTAACGTCAATTTGAATAAGCTTATTAAAACCATTAAATTCATTGGACAAAATGGTGCTGAAAAACAGAAAATTACAAATGCTGCAACGGGTTCATATTTCTTCAATAAACAGGACACCTATATCAGAACCGAGATTGAATGTATTGATGGAACAATTTATTTTCTTAACCCTGTTTTCAGATATAATGGAGTTCGATTAACTGATCAGGTTTCGTCGCCTGATTTATTTAATACGTGGTTCTGGCGCGCGATTGTTCTATCCCTGTTATTCTTGATCTTTGTAATCATAAGAATGAAAAGGAAAGTCAGCTTAAAAGAATAATAATATTATTTCAGTTTTGTCACCAACAGGGATATTAATGACTGAACTTTAATGTTATTTTCCGGGAGTAATCTTTATGAATTATAATTTCTTCGAAGAGAACAGTTTAAGCGGGAAAAGAGATAGACTTTTCCTTTTTCTGGTAGTAGCTATTAATCTGATAATAAAAGCAATACCAGCCGGACTACTTGAATTGGGGAATGATGAGGTATATTACTGGACATATGCATTGTTCCCCGACTGGAGCCACTTTGACCATCCTCCCATGGTTGGGCTATTAATTCAGCTTTTCTCATTAAACCTTACTTTTCAAAGTGAGCTGTTCATAAGGGCAGGTGCGCTGATATTGTCATCAGCAAATATCGTAATACTCTTTTATCTGGTAAAACGGATATGTTCGCGACCAGCAGCATATTTTGCCGTTTTAATGTACATTTCTTCATTCTATTTTAATGTTATCAGCGGCCTGTTCATTCTACCCGACACCCCGGTGATGTTTTTTATACTTCTTGCACTCTATAATTTGCTGCCAGCTATAACCGTAAGGAATCCCACAAAAAAAGATAATTTCAATATTGTCATTTTTGGGCTGTTTACCGGGTTGGGGTTCCTGAGCAAATATAATTCACTGTTTCTTTGGTTTGGTGTCGGGTTATACATCCTGTTCCACAACAGGATCTGGCTTAAAAAACCAGCTCTGTATATAAGCGTACTTATTACACTTATTTTATCGATCCCTGTAGTTTACTGGAACTTTAAAAATGACTTTATAAGTTTCACATTTCAGGGAAACAGAATAGGTTTATTTCACAATCCTGTAAATTTCATTTCCTTCATACAGTTCAACCTCGGACAGTTTCTCTATCAGAATCCGGTTTTGTCTGTAATCTATACGATAGCTCTTTATAAAATCTTTCAAAAAAGACATGAAGTTACAGAGATTAATTTTCTTCTCCTGTTTCTAGGAATACCACTTATTCTGGTGTTTACTTTTCTTTCATTATTCCGTAGTACCCTCCCGCACTGGACTGGTCCCGCATTTATTTGCCTGATCATTTTAAGCAGTGGATATCTTGCAGATATTTATGAAAAAAGAAAAAAGAGCATTATCAGAGCATTATCGGCTGCAATTGTGATTTTCCTTTTTATTCTGGGATTTGGAGCCCTTCAGATAAATACAGGGATCGTTGATTTTAAAACAGATTCCGCATCTGTGTATCCGGGTAAAAATGACTTTACTCTGGATATGTATGGCTGGAAACAGGCAAGAGAGAAATTTACAAAATTCTTAACGAAAGAAGGAATATCTGAAAAGGACCACCAGCAGGTCGCAATAGTTACTAATAAATGGTTTCCTGCAGCACATCTGGACTACTACATTGCCCATCCTCTAAACATAAAACTTATTGCACTTGGCGGGATTGAAAAGATCCACAAATATTACTGGATAAATAAAACGAGAAAAATAAATGAAACCGACAGGATATTTTATATCACCGACTCGCGTAATTACAATGGACCTGAAGAGTTTGCCAGCTGTTTTAATAAGATTATTCCAACAGACACATTGATTATAGACAGAAACCGAAAAGCTGTCAAATACATTTATATATATGATATGGTTGATTTTAAGTGCGATACCATTCTGAATTCAACTCACCCGGGGCTCTAATGTTTAATAAATTTGGGCGTGATGCTGATTTTCAGAAAGTAAAAAAATAGTTCATAAAAAAATTCCAGAAGAATACTATAAGCGTTGCTATCGCCTTTGAAATGTAGAAGTTAAGTTTAACCTTATAATCAGTAAAAATGTAAATCGTGAGATTGTTCAGAAGGAGTCCTAATACTGATATTATAAAAAATTTTGAGAATTGTATCATTACATCAGGACTTGTGCTGTTAAAAGTCCAAATCCTGTTTAAAATAAAGTTTGAGGTAGCTGCAAGAGTAAAACCAGTACTGTTTGAAATATATTTATTTACCTTTAAAACCTCTTTAAAAAAGTAGGTAAATCCAAAGTCAATAATCATACCTGAAATTCCAACAGCTCCGAATTTCAGAAGTTTTATGATAAAAGAAAGATCAATCATATTTGAAAACCTGACAAGACATTTTAAAATTCACAAATTTACTGTCTGCTGCTGATTATATACAAAAGTCGGGCAATCTGCCAATAAATTGGCCACATCAAAGTTGATGTTTTACAAATCTATCCATTTAATTCATAATCCCCAAGTTATTTTGTCCATCCCTGATTCTAATACCTATTGCAGGGCTGATTAGAAACGGTATATTGCTGTTAACTTTAAATCATCTTTAGCAGCTTGAGGAATTAAGGTCCATTTTGTGTCTTTTCTTTCCCTGACCATGTATTTACCAATACCATAACCCATAGCTGCTCCCAAAATTACATCTGATAACCAGTGAGTATCCTCTGTAATTCTTGATAAACCGACACCTGCTGCCAGGGAATAAGATATTATGGGAACAATTTTTATATTTTTATACTGCTCTGCAATAACAGTGGCGAGACCAAATGCTTCAATAGTATGTCCGGATGGAAAAGCATCATATTTTGATACAGCCCCGCCTCTGAACCTGTTCAATGACTCAGGGAAACCATGCCATTTGTCCACGCCATTCTCATATGATGGCCTTTGCCTTCCAAATATCAGCTTGCCAACCTGAACAATTAATCCTGCATGCACCCATGTTTGCAGTGCAATAAAACCTGTCTGCCTGGCTTTCTCATTGGAAAATATAACTCCGGATATGACAAAAAGAGCACCCGCCTCAAAAACAAAAGCTGCGCCCCCCCTGGTAATAACAGGACTGATCTTAGAAACCCATGCATGTTGATTCTGAAAATTCTTAATTGAAGAATAGATCTCCTCATCATAAACAATAGATAATGCTGTAGCTGTAATTACCGGAATCCATAGTTTCAGATCCTTCTTCTTAATCCTTAACGGCGAAGTCCATAATTTCCCCTCGTCTTCAAGCATTGAAGACAGGATCCATTTTGGCATAACAATTACAGAATCTAAGGTGGGATTTAATTCAATATCTAAATACTTATACTGACTAAGGGATAATGTATCAGATGAGATATTGTCTGATAAGTTTATTATTTGCTGTGAATCAACATTATGAGAGTAAAATAATAATCCAAGAATAATAGAAACAGACCATATTTCTTGTGCCCTGATCATACTAAATATATTAGAATTTTGATAAGAAGTTCAATGTAAGTTTCCATAATCTTAGGTTCTATTAAAACATTTTTGATCTTAAAATCTTCCTGAAATAAAGAAGATGATATTTTAAAACTATCAAAAGTTATGGAATTAATTGGAACCGTCCGCAAAATTCCAAAGCTCATTTTTTTGAAGATCCATAGATTTACCATTACCTTTAACTGGATAAAACTATGACAAATAATTAAACATAATGAAAAGTTTAGCAGGCCTTTTTATTTTTCTGTTTATTGGCATCCAGACTTTTGCTTAGACAACAATCCCGGCTGACACTTCCAGGAAAAAACCTCAGAACAGTTCTGTTAATAAAAAGAATCTTCCAAAAGAGGAGCAGGTACCAAAACCAGGGCAGGTTCTGATGAACCAGCAGGACAAAAAGGAAAATCAGGGGAAGCAGGATATTAAGTATACTGAAGATGCATCGGGAGTCAGAAGGAGTATTCATTATAAATTTAGTATGCTCCTTGCTGATGGAGATCCAGGCAATGGAATATTCAATTACAATCATAATATTTTATCCAAAGTCACCTGGATTTTTGTTGATAACAATGATTTGTCAGGTGATGACCAGACCAACTGGTACTCAACCTGGGATAAAACAACAGGAGCAACGGCAAGGGGGTCAATATCTATTGTTGAATACGAAGGGAGGAATGTGATTAATTTTAATGTTACCGGAGTTTTTGTCAAAGGTGAAGGGTACTGGAAATTTCCTGTTGAGTATATATCGGGCAGTATACCTGCTGACGGAGCTACATATTATTTTATTTTTAACCGTATAGCTCACAAAAAACCACAACCTGTTCAAGGGGAGCCAGCGCCTGTAAAACAAACAACACAGGTGACCCAACCCACTCAGTCAACACAAGCAAAACAGCCGGTACAGGCAACTCAACAAGCACAGACAATACAGTCAAAACAGACAACGCAGACAACACAGGCTACTCAAACAACGCCGCCATCCCGGATAGAACAGCCTGCACAGGGCTACCAGCCTGTGGTTGTTCAAAATATCTATGAAACGACAAAAGTCAATCACAGGAAATGTTACAGTGGAATTATCGAGACTGGATATGCTCTGGGTGTTGGAAATTACGGAATAAATAATTTCCGGTTTAACTTATTAACGGTATTAAAATTGGCCAGTATTCCTCCATTGGGCTGGGTATAGGTTACCGCCGTTACTTTGAACAATATGAGAATTATACTGACCGATTTCTTTTTTCTCCGGAGATACAAATTCCGGTTTTCCTCGATCTGAGAACATCCTTCACAACCAGAAAAGTTACACCATATCTGGCTATTGGAATCGGCAATTCGGCAGGTTATGACACTACAAAAACCAGGCAGGAAGGATTGTTTTTTAGTACCTCTGCAGGAATCTGGTTTAATATTTCCGACAGATTTGCCGTTTTCGCAGGAGTTGCATTTGAAATGCAGAAACTTGAATACGTACTAATTTCTGATAATAGTCATTATAAGAAAAATACCAGCTCTATAAGTCTCAATATCGGGATTTCATTTTAATTTATGTGTAACATTTCTTACCCAGATATCTATCCTTGCTCCGGTCGTGTCTGACAATACAGCATAAGGCAAAGCAAAAAACAGAAAGGAGGAACTGGTCAAACAGTAGCAACGGTAAAGATTTATTTAATAATTGTAGCCTCGAAAGGAGAGGCAGGAAGTCCTTCAATATTATAAAGATTTGCACCTTCAGGATTATCAGCCCATGCATATCTTACATAAACCGGATCCGGAACTTCATCGCTCCTGACAACAACATGGTTGTTTTGTATGATTGCTTCTGCCCATACAAATTTTTTATTTATTCCGGCAAGTGCGAAATAATTTAATTCATTCCCCCCTTTTACCATTAGTCCGCTGCCTGTTTGATCGAATTCTATTATTATTCTGTCCCCTTCTTTAGTTAATGATTTAAAAACAGGTCCGGAATACACAATTTTTTCATTTCCATAAGCCAGTTTTCTGGCAGCCAGGGCTAATCTTTCACCGACAATTTTCTTTTCAAGAGGATGTATGTCGTTCCATTCCCCCACATCAATTGTAACTGCCATTGCTGTATTTAGTACAGACAATGATTTAAGCTGTCCGAATCTTAATTCGGCCCATTGACTTTCGGAAGGCAAATATTGAACTTCCATGAAATTCGGCAATTGCACGAAAAGAAATGGGATCGGTCCCTCTTCCCATTTTTTCCTCCAATCATCAATCAGAGCAGGAAGCAGTTGCTGATATTCCTGAGGCTTGTTTGTATTTGTTTCACCCTGGTACCATAAAATGCCCTTGATCCGATAGTTTATTAATGGGGCAACCATTGTATTATAGAGTCCAGTGGGTTCATTCTGCATTGTGAGAATCGGGGAACCTGTTCCGGGTCCGGGAAAAACAGGTCTGAATACCTGGCCAACCTTATAATACCATTCACCTCTCAGGTCAATACTATCATTACCTGCAACGAGATAATAAGGTTTGTCAGGTACAAATCCTCCCTTACCTGCATTGTTTGTAACCCTGATCACAATAATATTTTTTCCGGGCTTTAATAATTCAGCCATCAGATTATACCTCCTTGGAGGGTACTGATAAGATGTGGATCCCGAAGGAATCCCGTTCACATAAACATTATCCGCATCTACTATTCTTCCGAAAAATAATTTTGCAGGTTTACCGGTCATTGATACAGGTACAATGATCTCTTTTCTGAACCAGACGATGCCGTTCAATCCTTTAACTCCCTGGTCATTCCAGTATCCGGGAAGCCAATATTTATGCCAGCCTTCAGGAACATATGTCATGTCATACCACGGTTTTGGACCACTCATTCCCTTATCAGCTAAACTGGGATTTTCAGGTGTTTTCTGGAATGACCCGGTTTTTGCTCTGATAGCTCTTAGTACCGGATTCATAAATGCAGTATCAGTAAAACTTTCAACCCTGTTGTAAAGCTGAGGAAATTCTTTTACTCCTTCTTCACTTATCCAGGCTTCAATTGGTGTCCCTCCAACACTTGAATTTATAATTCCGATAGGTACCTTATACTCATTATAAATGCTTCTGGCAAAGAAAAATGTGGCAGCACCAAAGCCAAGTACATTTTCTGGTGATGCTGATACCCACTTCCCTCCTGGCAGATCTTTATGTATCGAAGTAACATCCGATGCTGTCGGGATGAAGAAATTCCTTATTTCAGGAAAATTTGCGGCAGCAATATCATCAGGATATTTTTCCTTTACTCTTTCCATATTCAGAACCATATTGGACTGACCTGAACATAACCATACGTCGCCGAGTAAAATATCATTTATCAGGATCGTATTTTTCCCTTTCACCTCCATGGTATATGGTCCGCCTGCTTTCATTGGTGGCAAGGCAATTTTCCAGTTTCCTTCAGAATCTGTCACAGTGCTGATTGTTTTTCTGTTGAATTTAACCTGCACCTTCTCTCCCGGAGATGCCCAGCCCCAGATTGTAATTTTAGCATCTCTCTGCAGGACCATGCCATTGCTTACCAGTAAAGGAAGTCTGACATTCCCATTGACACATATTGATAACAATAACAGAAACAAACTGGCTATAAGCTGGCGAATACATAGTGTTTTCATTTCAAAATATAAATTTATTTAACCTTGTTATGACAAAATAATAAAGATTTGATAATCAAAGATAAAAAGTTCCTGTAAACTATTATATTCTGGAGTCAGAAGGAAAACCCACGTGACCTTTTCCGGTTCCTCCATTTTATTTACCTTTATTTTAAATTATAAACATCGCGATGAAAAGAAATTTAATTATCATTTTATTACTGGTTACTGTCAGTGGATGTATCCAAAAAAGAACCAATAATGAAGTTTCAAATCGCAGCTTGCTTTTTGATAACACCTGGCTTTTTACAAGAGACAGCGTTATGAATGCAGAGACTGCAGGCTATGACGATTCAAAATGGAGAATAGTTAATTTGCCGCATGACTGGAGTATTGAGGACCTGCCCATTCAGACAACCGGAACTATTTCAGGCCCTTTTGATATAAACAGTATAGGATCATCTTCAACGGGATTTACTATCGGAGGAACAGGTTGGTACCGGAAGAAATTCGTAACTGCAAAAGAACAGCAGGACAAACTTGTAACCATTTATTTTGATGGAGTGTATATGAATTCCGATGTGTGGCTGAACGGCCATCATCTGGGAAATCATCCTAATGGTTACACACCTTTCTATTATGATTTAACACCTTATCTGAAACCTTATGGCCAGGAAAATGTCCTGGCTGTCAGAGTTCGTAACGAAGGAAGAAATTCCCGGTGGTACAGTGGTTCAGGCATATATCGCCATGTATGGTTAATAGTGACTGACCAGGTCCATATTGCCCCATATGGATTGTATATCACCACGCCTGAGATATCAGAAAATACTGCAACTGTACTGGTAAAATCAAATATTGAAAATGAAGGAACCACTCTGAGCAACATCATTCTTGAGACTACAGTTCTTTCTCCTGATGGCAGAACTGTAGGCAAAACACAGAAAGCATTGATAATTGAAGCGAATGCCTCGAAAACAGATGAACAAAACTTTACCATTGAAAAACCGGTTTTATGGTCTGTTGAAACGCCGCGCCTTTATAAAGCGGTAACAGAGATAAAAAAAGAGAAGAAAATATTAGATCATTTTGAAACAACATTTGGCATAAGAAGTATTCATCTTGATGCAACCAGCGGTCTTTTAATAAATGGCAAAAGAATACTGCTGAAAGGAGGATGCATTCATCACGACAATGGGCCATTGGGTGCCGCCAGTATAGACAGGGCTGAAGAACGTAAGATTGAAATATTAAAGGCGAATGGTTTTAATGCCATTCGCACCAGCCACAATCCGCCATCCATGCAATTGCTTGATGCCTGCGACAGGTTAGGCATGCTGGTAATTGATGAAGCCTTTGATGCCTGGGAAATACCCAAAATGCCGGATGATTATAGCCTTTATTTTAAAGCATGGTGGAGGCAGGACCTGGAATCAATGGTCCTTCGGGACCGGAATCATCCTTCGGTCATTATCTGGAGCATTGGCAATGAAATTACTGAACGGGTTGATACTTCAGGCTTAAGAATAACGAAACAACTGGTGGAGAAAATACGACAGTATGATCATACACGTCCGGTAACAGAAGCATTGTGCCATTATTGGGAGCAGGTAAACCAGGGAAAACAATGGAGCGCCACCTCAAAGGCCTTTGCCCTCCTGGATATCGGAGGGTATAACTACCAGATGAGCCTGTATGAAAGTGACCATGAACAATACCCCGGTCGTATTATGGCGGGCACAGAATCCTTTCCTTTGGAAGCATTGGAAAACTGGAATCTGGTGGAGAAACATCCCTATATCATTGGTGACTTTGTATGGACAGCTTTTGATTATTTAGGAGAGGCATCGATCGGACATTCCACCTATGATCAAACAGAGAATTCACAGTTCTTTGTCGGCTGGCCATGGTACAACTCATGGTGCGGAGATATTGACATCATAGGGAACAAGAAACCACAATCCTATTACCGTGATGTTGTCTGGCGAAATAGTCCGATTGCAATGGCAGTACATGAACCCATGCCCGAAGGATTAATTGAAAATACAAGTAAGTGGGGGTGGCCCAATGAATTACAAAGCTGGACTTGGCCGGGAGCAGAAGGAAAGTCATTAATTGTCCGTGTATTTTCAAGAGCACCCATGGTAAGGTTATTTTTAAACGGGATAGTTATCGGGGAACAGGAAATTAAGGATGGAAGCATAACAGCTGTTTTTAATGTACCCTATCAGTCAGGGTCATTAAAAGCAGTCAATATTGAAAATGGTAAAGAAACCGATTCAATTGAATTTAAAACAACCGGCTTGCCTAAACGAATCAGAATGACAGCAGACAGAACTATCATAAACGGGAGCAGGAATGATCTGTCATATGTGATGGTTGAAGTCGTTGACGACAATGACCAGATCGTACCCACAGCGGGCATCCCGGTTCAATTCTCTGTTGCCGGAGCAGGAGAAATACTTGCTGTTGGCAATGCAGATCCTACGGATATATCCGGCTTCCAAAAACCGGAAAAGAAAACTTTCAGGGGGAAATGCCTGGTGATCATCCGCCCCACCGGCACTACTGGCATAATTAATTTAAGAGGGATAGCAACCGGACTTTCTGAAAGTCAGATGACAATTACTATAGCAAACTGAATCTGTAAATAAATAATTTGTTTAATTTGAAGCCAATATCTTTTATTAACATTTTACACCAAACTAACATGAAAATCAAATTATCATTACTGGCTATTGCCATATTAACGGCATCGCGATTAAGTGGTCAAATTTCTGACAATTGTGCTGCAAATGTGATCCTGTCCGGATACTCCGAAAGAGGGTACTCAACTGAACCTGTGACCGATCAGCAGCTCGATCTTATACTGACTTGCGGCATCAAGGCTCCCAGTGCCAGGAACAATCAGCCATGGAAGTTCACTGTAATAAAAGATGAACCCGCAATGAAGGAGATTATCAATGATGCAGTTCCAGGAAATGTGCTCATTGTTGTTTCAGGGACAGAATCCCAGAATGGGACTACTCCGGATTTCGATTGCGGTCTTGCTACAGAGAGTATGTTTATAGCTGCACACAGTCTTGGCCTTGGTGCACGTATATACGGCAGCCCGACGGGAAACATCAATTCAAAGAAAGAGCTGTTTCAGATCCCGGTGGGTTATAAGGCTGTGGTTGTCCTGAGGATTGGCAATATTGACAAAAGTGTGGATGCTGTATCATCTGCAACACAAAGGAAGAAGGCTGCGGAGGTTGTCAATTACAAAATGTAGTAAAGCAATCCGACAGAGCTTATAAATACAAGTTATTTTGCTTTTATATTGTAAGCCATCAATGCATTTGTGTGTCTCAGGTAAAGAACTCCATTGTGGATTACAGGGTGTGCCCAGAAAGGTCCACTATCGCCCAGAGTAACCTTAAAACTGCTGATGAGATCAAATTTATCAGGAGTTGCCCTGATAAGTCCCACATTACCAAACCTTTCGTCATATATATAAAGCATCCCCTCAGCAGAAATAATAGATCCCTTAGTGTTCCATGGTTGTTCCCACATTTTTTTGCCGGTGTTCCATTCGATGCAACACCAGTTCCCGAAATTGTTATTAACCCAGTTTGAACCGTAGATATAACCGTTTACAAGCACTACTCCACCATGGTGATTATCCAGAACGCTGTCAGTCCAAACGACTTTTGCACTTTTCCCATCATCCGCAATTTTGATCATCATACCACCAGTGTCGTAACCTCCGGTGACATAGACCATACCATCTTTGTATAATGGTGTTGTACACTTAATAAGCTCATCATTATCGTCTGCCTTTGCATGACTCACTTTCCAGAGAATTTCCCCGGTTGAAACATCAACTCCAAAAACGTGGCTCAAAGACACATTTACTACCATTCTTTTACCAGCATAACTGATAATGATTGGAGACACATAGCCTGGCTTGTCATTAAGACTTGCAGATTTCCAGATGACAGTTCCATTTGCTTTGTTAAGTGCTATGGTCATAGTCTCAGGTCCGCCAGGTGAAAAGTAGATCTTATCCCCATCGATCAGAAGCGATTCTGCTATACCCCAACTCCCGTAGGTTCCTTTGTTCAATTCACTTGCCTTGCACGTCCAGATTATTTTTCCGGTGGTTCCGTCAATGCAGGCAAGATCACCAAAACCGCTGCAGGTGTAAACTTTATTGCCTTCAACGGTCGGAGTGGCCCTGCTTTCAGGATTAGATCCGTGTCCATGCCCGGCCTATTACAGTTTGCCACAGAATCTTGCCATTCATGTCCAAAGCAAATAGTATATCGTCGGCATCTTTGTTTCCTGTTATATATATGGTATTGGCTCCGAACGACGGTGATGAGAAACCTCTTGAGAGATCAAGATTCGTCCAAAGCAGAGTTGGTCCGGCGGTTGGCCATGATTTCAATAAGCCTGTTTCCGCAGATACTCCTGTACGGTTTTCCGGCCGCCATTCATTTATTTTTTGCCCTTTGGCAAAACCGGTATATATTACAAAGAGAATGATTAATAGAGTTCTGATTTTCATAAAAATGAGTTTTGTAATTTATAATCTTTATTTATTCGGATTTAGCCGGCAAAAATAAATAATTAACACTTAATAATACTATAAGAAGCAAATTTGTACTCACGAAATTCAAATAACCAGCGAAACAATGTTGTCTCAAAAAACATCACCACCTATTGTGTTTTCTCAAACTTAAGGTTTCTTACACGTCCGCCGGAAACATTGCAACCGGCTATTTTACCATTTGAATCACGTGTAAACGCTACCTTGCCAAAATACCATTTATTACCTGAAAACTGGTCAGGCTTGCTGAGTGTGAGCAGAACATCTCCTGTCCGGAAATGCCTGGCAATAAGTTTACCCGATTCCACTACCATTGTATAGGTAGTACTTAATTCTCCGCTATAAAAATCCCCTATATATTCCGACAGATTAGTTTTTGTTGGGTCAAAATCCGATATCTTCATGGCAATAACTTCCCCTCCGGACATTCTTACTTTCATCTTACTGACCTTGCCTGAATCCATCATAAATGTGACTCGTGCTGAAATAGGTTTTACGTCAAATTCGGTTTCTGTTACAGCTGTCATAGGGGTTTTAGGAAGTTCGGGAGCCGAAACAAACAATTTATCATTTTCGAGAGCGATGGTTACAAGAATCCCGGGTTGCCATTCATACTGACCGCAATATGAGACAAGCGCATCATGGTCAATCTTTACCTCTGTCATCTCTGCAGGAGCTTTGCTTTCAGTTTCTTCCTTTTTTGGACCAGAGACAACCTCCTTATCCTTCAGATAAATATCTGCGATTTTAAATGACATGCCTCCCGGGTCGAAGGAAGCCAGGTTACTGAGGACATTTACTGAGAAGCTCTGATCGGGGAACCTGACAAAGAAACTCCGGTATGCCGCATCAGCACCTCCGTGTGAAATGATATTCAATCCTTTATATTTGCCAATATCCTGTCCCATTGCATAGGATATTGTATCCCCTTTGTTTAAAATTCCCCGTAAATTCATTCTCTTTATTATGTCTTTGTCTCCAACAACCGGATTCTCAAAGTTCGATGACCACCGGCAAAGATCTTCAGCTGTTGTGAACAGACTTGTAGCTCCGGCATTTGAATAGCTAAGAATACTTTTCTTATAACCTGTTGTGTCGGAATAAAAGGAATAAGCTCTGTTCTTTACGATCTTCTCGCAATCGTCATAAAACAATGTGTTTGTCATTTTAAGAGGCTCGAAAATGTGGGTTCTCGTAAATTCAGGAAAGGTTTGACCTGATACCCGCGCTACCACCTCTGCAAGAAGTGTGAAGCCTGTATTGCAATACATATACTCATCCCCGGGATTAAAATTCAATTCTTTCTGACGGCTCACAATCCTGAGTATCTGATCTTTCGTAATAATGTCATCGAGCCTCCATCCTGCCATCGCAAGTAATTCCCACTGATCCCTCAGTCCGCTCATATGATGCATAAGGTGGTTAAGTGTAATGACTTTCCCGAAATCGGGAACCTCGGGTATATATTTTCTGATATCGTCGTTAATCGAGAGTTTCCCCTGTTTTTCAAGGAGAAGGATAGAGAAGCAGGTGAACTGTTTTGAAATTGAAGCGATATGAAAAACTGTCCGGGAAGTAATTGGAATGTTATATTCAAGTTCGGCACTTCCGAACCCCTTTTTATAGATTACTTTACCATCTTTTTCAACAGCAACAGCCGCCCCCGGCGATTCAATACTATTCCAAGGTGTGAAAAGTTGATCTACTATCTTATCCGGGGTAATACCCCTTGGTTCCAGTTTTACCCAGATAAGTTTGTATTTACCCTGGTGTCCTTTTTCATCCAGTGCCGTTACTTCCAGAACATAATTCCCCCTTTTATCTGAAAAAAGGGTAACCGGTTCAGATCCTTTTCTTCCGTTGAGGCTATTAAAACTTTGAATCTTTTTACCGTCCGGATCAAAAGTTGTTATCATCACATCCACACCATCCTGAATAAGGTTGAAATATGCGAACATGTTTGCTTCCATCGTTACAGTGTACCTGTGCTTATCACCAGTTTTCAGCAATTCTGAAAGTGGTACTCCTTTTTTCAGTTCCGATTGCCTGTCCTGGCTTTTAAGGGGAACTGAAAACGGAATTAAAAACAGCAAGCACAACATAAGAAGTAGATTTCTTTGTGATTTCATAATGATTTGTATTAAGACAAAAAAGTTAAGAGAATTGTAGTTAATATTCTCCAGAAGAAAGCAAAAATTGTACCATGATATATTTTGATGCAGGACAAAAAGCCTTTGCTACCGACTTCGCTAAAGCTTACGTGACTGGTTTCAAACAAACCAAAGTTTTATTTGTTTATACAGTGTCAAACTAATTTAAATGTATATGTCAAGAGTAAGTACTTATCTTAATTTTCCTCGAAATACTGAGGAGGTATTCAATTATTACAAATCAATATTTGGAGGAGAGTTCTCCGGAGGAGGAATCGCACGTTTAGGTGATAATTTTGGATCTGCCGAAGCACCCAGGGTCGCTGAAGAGGACAAAAACCTTGTTATGCATGTTGAACTTCCTTTACCTGGAGGACACTTATTAATGGGCACGGATGCACCTGAATCGATGGGATTTAATCTCAATTTTGGCAATAATGTTCATATCATGTTAGAGCCAGATACAAGGGCAGAAACCAAAAGATTATTCTATGCATTATCTGAGGGTGGAAAAGTGACAATGGATCTTCAGGATATGTTCTGGGGAGCCTATTATGGAAGCTGTACGGATAAATATGGAGTTCAGTGGATGTTTAATTGCAATGAAAAATGAAACAAATCAGGATTGGCATCGATACCTGACAACTTTAAGAATTATACAGAATCGAAATAGTAACCAATAAATAAATAAATCAGAATGATACATAAAATATCCACATGCCTTTGGTTTGACAATCAGGCAGAGGAAGCAGCAAAATTTTACATATCAGTTTTCAGGGATTCTAAAATTGATATTATAAGCTACTATGGAAAGGAAGGATTTGAAATTCATGGCCGTAAGGAAGGTTCAGTTATGACTGTAAGCTTTACGATCGATGGCCGGCCCTTTACTGCGTTGAATGGAGGTCCGTTATTCAAGTTCAATGAATCAGTTTCATTTCAGGTTTTTTGTAACACACAGGATGAAATTAACTATTTCTGGGACAGATTAACTGAAGGCGGAGAAGAGGGTCAGTGCGGTTGGCTAAAAGACAAATACGGTCTTTCCTGGCAGGTTATCCCGGATTCATTATCAGAACTTATGTCTGATCCGGTAAGAGCGGAAAGAGTGACCAAAGTTTTCATGCAAATGAAAAAACTCGATATCAGGAAATTAATTGAAGCGTAAATAGAAAAGCCGGTGGCCAAAACGACAGGCTTTTGTAGCGGGGGTGATTTAAGAACAACGATTAACGTCTTTTGTTAATAATTTTTCTATTCTGTAACCCTTGAATTCCGATAATAGACAGGAATAATAGCTATTTTTAAAAACAAAAATTTCGAATAAAAAATGGCGCAACAATATTTAGATCATTCAAAAGCAATTTTAACTTCTAATCGTTCAAATTTTAAAGGAGGAAGCAAAGGTTCCGGGATTATATCTTTATTCGGGTATCAGAACGAATATAATCTTAGAGAAGGGTATCCATTATTAACTACTAAAAAGATGGCTACAAGATCTATGTTTCATGAAACAATATGGTTCTTAAGAGGGGATACAAACATTAAATACCTTGAAGACAATAACGCCCCTGTATGGAGACCTGATGCCTTTCAGGGCAATCTTCCCGGGATGCAGAAAGAAGGAATTTTTCCTGAAGGTATTGTAAAGTATTCTCCTGATTGGGACAAAGCAATGGAAGAATATGGTCAGAGAATAAAAGAAGATCCTGAGTTTGCCGAAAAATGGGGTGATGCCGGACCAATTTATGGGAAACAATGGAGAAGATGGGAATATTTTGATCATGACAAAGGGATTTTTATTGAAATAGATCAACTGGGAAAATTGATAAATGGTCTGAGGAAGAAACCAACCGGGAAAAAACACATTGTTGATTCATGGAATCCCGGAGACACTCCAAAAATGTCTTTACCTCCCTGTCATGTTTTATATCAGGCAACTGCCAATGAAGATGGCGAGTTAGAATTGCAACTTTACCAGAGAAGTTGTGATCAATTTCTGGGTGTTCCTTTTAATATAGCCAGCTATGCTGCTCTTACCCAGGTAATTGCTCAGGAAGCAGAGATGGTTCCAAAAACATTTATCCATACTTTTGGAGATTCACATTTTTATGCTGGTATTGGGAAGAGAACTCAATGGCACAGAGATAATTTCAAGGAACTACAAAAAAGAATAAGAAATGTTTCTGCAAGAGAAGAATATTTAGAGGTTATTGATTGGATCAATAAAAATGCTCCCAGTGACGGCAATGAAGAAAAATATGATCATGTAACTGCAATTCTTGAACAAATGTCAAGAGAACCTAAACCTTTACCTAAATTACACATTACAAAAAAACCCTTTGATCAACTAAATATTGATGACTTTGTTGTAGAAGATTATAATCCTCATCCTCCAATCAGAAGGAGTATGGCTGTTTAATTCGGTCTTGCAGTCTTGCAGTCCATAGAATGAATTAATTTTATTAATTTAGTTCCCATATCAAAACGTGCTAAAATGGGAACCATAAAAAATTTCGAAGATCTCGAGATCTGGATGATATCGAAAGAGCTTGTTAATCTAATTTATTCGGACTTGAGAAAATGTCATGACTTTGCATTCAAAGATCAGATCACAAGAGCTGGAATATCTTCAATGAATAATATCGCTGAAGGTTTCTGCAGAAACAGCGATTTAGAGTTTAAACAGTTCCTCAACATTTCAAAAGGCTCATCAGGAGAAGTAAAAAGTATGTACTACATAGCTGAGGACCAAAAATTTATACCTCAATCAGTAGCAACTGAAAGAAGGGAGCGAATTCAAATCCTGATAAATAAAATAAGTATGTTAATGAATTATCTGAAAACAAGTAAATAAAAGACAGCAAGACTGCAAGACCGCAAGACTGCAAGACTACCTTGCCTAAACGCCTTACATATATAATGGAAAATATTACAATCAGGATACTAACTTTATAAATTATGAATAATATGGAGGAGTTGGTATTTGCTTTTCCAACAGACGAGTTTTGGAAATTAATGACTTATAAGAAAAAAGGTTTAATAAAGGAAAATAGTGAAGTTTTAAAAACGATTGTTCAAAAGGGTCAGTTTCTCAGAAGGAGTGAATTAGAAGAAGACCCTTCCTTTAAACAAATTATTCCGTACTCAATTATATCTAATAAAGAACCGGATCCGCCAGTTGGCGGAGGAGTTCGGCAAAGCCAATCATTTTATTTATTTAAGAGGACATCAAAGCAAACAGAAAAAAGATTACACAATAAATTCTCTTTAGGAGTGGGAGGTCATATGAACCCTGACAACTCTATGGAATCGAAAGAACAATATTTATTTAATGAATTAAAAAGAGAATTATATGAAGAAGTCAAGTTATTAAATGGATGTGTGATAGAGGATGTTGAATTTATTGGCTTTATAAATGATGATACAATTCCGGTTGGCAGAGTTCATATCGGACTTTTGTATAACATCCATGTATCAAATAAAGAGGTGTATATTAATGAAACGGATAAAATGACGGCAGATTGGATAGATAAATCCAATTTAGCTGAATTCTATGAAGGAATGGAAACATGGACTAAAATAACATTTGATTTCTATATTAAATGAAAGGATACACATACATGAAAGCAGATGATTTATACTGATCAAAAGCAAGACGCGCTAATAGTTATGTAATGGTTATCAGGTTAAAGGGTTAGACATTTGTACGAAATATATTTTTTTTAATTAACAAAGTATTTGAAATGATCATCAATAATCTTTTAGTTAGTTACACAGATGAAGGCGAAAAAGGCTCTTCAGCTATCATTTTCATTCACGGCTTTCCATTTAATAAGTCGATGTGGAATTTGCAGGTGGAGTCGTTAAAGGATAATTACCGGCTGATTACGTATGATATCCGTGGGCATGGTGGCTCTGATACCGGGAATGAGGTTTTTTCGATTGATCTTTTTGTAAACGACCTCATTAGCCTTATGGATACCCTGAAGATTGACAATGCCATATTGTGTGGTTTATCCATGGGAGGATATATTGCATTAAATGCTATAGAAAAGTACAATGAACGTTTTGATGCTCTTATATTATGTGATACTCAATGCATTGCCGATACCTTCGAAGCAAAGGAAAAACGGATAAAGTCAATTGAAAGAATCAGGGAAACCGGTGTGGAAAAGTACGCTGAGGAGAGTATAAAAAATCTTTTCGCATCTGAATCTTTCACAACAAGGGTAAAAGAAATTGCAGCTGTCAGAGAGATGATAGTGAAAACCTCCGAACAATCGATTTGCAATACCTTGCTTGCTTTATCTGTTCGTAAAGAAACTTGTCACATGCTGTCAGAGATAAGAGTTCCGGTCCTTATAATGGTTGGAAATGAAGATAAAATTACACCTCCTGCTGCAGCAAGGTTTATGCATGAAAAAATAGGAGGTTCATTGCTGAAAATCATTGATCATGCAGGTCACTTAAGTAACCTGGAAAATCCAGGTGAATTTAATGTCCAGCTTAGGAAGTTTGTTGCGTCTGTTTATTAACTTCATTAAACTTTTTCAAAATCTATATATCCTGATTCCACACTGATATTTGTAAGACGTACTTTTAGTTTATGTCCCACTTCTAATCCTTTAAATCCATTTACCAGTTTTCCTTCAACATGTGGATTAAAAAGCCTTATCCATGTCCCTTTTGGTGATGCACCACTTACAATTGCTTCAAATATTTCTCCAATCCTGGATTGCATAAGTATAGCATTAGCCGACTTTTCAACCTGCCGCTCCACCTTTTTCACATCATCTTCCTTCATCGTACAATGAGTCGCAATTTGCCCCAGTTGTTCCATAGTATAGGGAACGGGCTGGCCTGAGATGGCCGATTTCAGCAAACGTTGTGTGATCAGATCAGGATAACGTCTGTTGGGAGCCGTAGAATGTGTATAATCTTTTACAGCCAGGCCGAAATGACCGGGTGGTATTGCACCTGGTATATCCACAACATATTCTCCTGACCCTAAAAGTTTAAGAATACTAACAGACATATCAATGAAATGCTGCGGATCGTTTTGTTTGATAAACTTAAGATAATCCGACAGAGATTTGGAGTCAGCCTCTGCGGGTAAAGTAAACCCATGCCCGGAAGCCAGTTCTACGATCCGGTCCCACCGCTCAGGAATGCGCACAACTCTTCTCAGTGAAGGGAAATTTTTCGCCGTTAAGAATCGGGCTGTTGTCCCATTTGCGGCGATCATAAAATCTTCAATCAGGTCTTTAGCTCTGTTTTTTGGTTCAACTTTCATCTCTGTTAAGGTATCTCCGTCAAAGATCGGGCTGGCTTCAATTGATTCAAATTCTAAAGCCCCATGCTCATAACGCAACTCTTTCATCCTTTGTACTATACTTTCTTGCAGCTTTATATTCTCAGCCAGTCCATTAACCCTTGTAATTTCCGGATAAGCAGTACCAGTTCCTTCGAGCCATATAGCCAGTTTTGCATATTGAAGTTTTGCATGGTTGCGCACCATTGCCTGATAAACATCTGATTGTTCTACTTTTCCATCTTCTGCAAGTATCATATCAACCACAATAGCACAGCGATCGGAATCCAGAGAAAGCGACGTAAAATTGGTTGATAATTTCTCAGGAAGCATTGGAAATATTTGGGCTACAGTATAAACAGAGGCCGTGTTTTGGCTGGCATGTTTGTCAATATTAGATTTAGCATCCACCAATGCATCAACATCTGCAATGGCAACCAATATTCTCACCTTATTCCCTTCCAGTGATTCCGCATATGTTAATTGATCGAGATCAAGCGAATCCGCATTATCTATTGAACACCACAACAGATCGCGCATATCTTTGGCTATTTCAGGTTTACAAGTAGCCGGAAGGAGAATTTTATTTAATTCTGAGATCTCAACATCAGGAAAATCCGGCACTAATCCTCTTGAGATCATTGCCTTTCGTGCAATATTCTGTAAGATTATCCGGTCAGCGTTCTTGTTCATTTCATTTTTATTTTACTTAAATAGGTTATCCAGAAAGTTATTTTGCAGTATTAAATTATTTACTAAAGCTCAATCATTTGAATGACGTATGTATTATATAATTATAATAAAAAGTTACATAATTCACTTCTTCACAGGTGGGAGTCAGTTTTAATGCTAATCATTCCTTATACGGGTATCAAATTTAAATATGATTTCTCATTTATATTGTCTTTTTTCTTGAATTTTAGTAGCTTAGAGCTCCTGTTCGGCACAGCCGAAGTACGGATCCAACTTTATTTTTATGGGACATCTTGCCGGCAAGGAAATATATCAGCAATTAAGGGACAAACTCGACAATCTCCCTTTCAGAATCAGCAAAAACAAAGAGCTATACAGCATTCTCAGGTCACTGTATACTGCTGATGAAGCGGAGCTGATAGTTAAAATGCCATTCGGGCTGTCAACTGATGATCAGATTGAAAAAGTAGCAAAGTTTGGAAAGGTCAGGCTCGCTTCGGTTCTCGAAAGCCTTTGTATGAAAGGACTTGTTGTCGATATCTGGATCAGGGAAAGGTATTACTACATCCCTTCTCCTATGGTGGTTGGAATATTCGAATTTACAATGATGAGGACCGGGGGTGATCTTAAATCGAAGGAATGGGCTGAGCTTTTCCGTAATTATCTTGACACGGGAGAAGCATACAAAGTGAATTTCGGAAAGGGGGAGAAGATCTCACCAATGAGAGCAATGCCACATGAAAACACAATAATTGATTCAGATTATACCGAGGTGCTCGATTATGAAAAAGCCACATCTGTGGTGAATTCGCATTCTAAGTTTGCCATTGGATTATGTTCCTGCAGGCATGAAAAAATGCATCTTGGAGAAAAAAGGTGTGCTAATCCTCTTGATACGTGCATTACCTTTGGGAACGGTGTGGATTTTATGGTGAGGCGACACTTTGCGAAAGAGGTTTCCGGGACAGAAGTCCTTGAGAGCCTGGCAAGGTCAAAGGAATCAGGATTGGTATTCAGTTGTGATAATGCCAGAAAAAATGTCTCCTTTTTATGCCAGTGCTGCAGCTGCTGTTGCAATATTCTTCAGGGAATAAGCAAATTCGGTTATCCTAATATAATCGTCACTTCAAATTTTATTGCACATATAAATGTTCTGACCTGCGAGGGCTGCTCAAAATGCTCGAAAGCATGCCCGATAGGGGCAATAACAATGATTGATTCTACTGATCCTGAAAAGGGCAGAAATAAAATTCCACTGATCAATGAAGCAATTTGCATAGGATGTGGAGTGTGTTCATTAAAATGTGTCAAAACAGGATCCTTAAAACTTAAAAAACGTAAAGAAAGAATTATACATCCGGAATCAACTTTCGAACGGGTCATTCTTCAGTGCCTTGAACGGGGAACACTTCAGAACCAAATCTTCGGAGATCCTGATAAAATATCACATAAAATGATGAGGGGTATCCTTGGTGGCTTTCTTAAATTGTCACCGGTTAAGAAAACCCTTATGAGTGAAGGGTTAAGATCACACTTCCTTGATGGAATGAAAAAAGCAGCATTAAAATTGGGGAAAGATTATGGGATGTAAAAAAATGAAAATGTTATTTTTAATTCAACCAGTGCATCCGGGAAAGTCGCTTTCACTGAATGTTTTAAACTTTTTTATAACCTTTAATAAAAACGGAAATGAAAAAAAACGAATCCAGAACTCCGGGTAATTCATCAAGGCGTGACTTCCTGAAACTTTCCGCTGCCGCTGCAGTTGGCATGGGAATGAATCAATCTCTCCCCGAAACTACAAGGACATTGCAAACGACAGACCTGGCAAAGTCTGAATTAATACCGGGCAAAGATCCATATGCTATTGCCGCGAGGTTTAATAAATTTCTCAGAGTTACAGATGTGACAGATGGGCTTGATGCAGTTGGTCGGGCCGATCTGACACTTATGGACCCGTCAATCCGCCCCCTGTGGATGGGGATGCGTTTCTGGGGGCCGGCCGTTACAATGCGCGTAATTCCAACTAACCGGAGAATGCAGGTAATTGACCGGAAAGACGCTTTGCTTCAACACGATATCTGGTCTGAGTCAGGTGCTATGCATGCCAACCTGGTCACCACTCCCGGCTGTGTGATCGTAACTTCCACAAACGGAGCACGCGAATGTGGTTACTGGGGTTCGAATAATTCTATGGGTATGCAGGCTAATGGGGTTGTTGGAATAGTTACAGATGGTAACGCCAGGGATACTGATGAGATCATTCTGCAGAAAAATCCTGTGGCTTGCAGGGGTATAGGTCGGACCATAATACCTGGTCGTGTAGAATTAATGGATGTAAATGTACCTGTAGCCTGCGGGGGTGTTATGGTCAGGCCAGGTGATATTATCGGATGTGACTGGGATGGAGTGGTAGTTGTACCGTTGGAAGTTGCAGAAGAGGTCCTTTACTTTGCCGCGAAAATTGCCATAGATGACAAAAAAAGCCGCAATAATCTATACAAGAAGTTAGGGAAAACACCTGATGAGACTGTAGACTGGGAAGCGGTGGCCGAATATTTCAAAGACATTTTATAGCTTTCGCTCTCACTCTCACTATGTTTTAGTACCCGGATCCCGCCGATAGGCGGGCAGGCGGATAAAAAATGAATTAATAATCTGAGCTTACTTTCACATCTTTGAACATGAACGGGTTATCGCTGAGCCTCAAAGTCTTGCCGCTGGCAATGGTCACGTTCCTGAGAATGACTTCCCTGGTTCTGACATAAGGAAACTTCTCCACGTAGGAATCGTTGGTCATTTCCGGATTGAAATTTGCAAATATGGCTGGCCCCTTGTAGGCATCCGTATGTTTGGAGTCGTCGATCCTGAGGTTTTCGATTGTGATCCGTTCCGGCATATAACAGGTGTAGCCGAAATCATGTTGCCCGGAATAGGATCCGCCGATCAGGCTGACACTTGTCGTTCTGCCGCCTGCAGGTACGAAAATACAGTTGCGGATCAGGAATTCTCCCTGCCATGTACTACCATAGTCAGAACGCAGATTGATAAGATTCCTTCCATAGATTGTGGAATTTTCCACAGTAAAGGTTCCGCTGCCAATGGCGTTTATTCCCTGGTGCCCCAGGGTCGAGTTACGGATAGTGGCATTGGCAACCCCCATGTGGGCATCGAACCTGGATAAAGTGCAATTGTCATAAACAAGATTCTTGCAGTAATTGGATCCCAGTATCCCCCAGTATTTGCTATCATTGATGTCATTCGTTTGTCTGCAGTTTACAAATGACACATTGAGAGCCCGGTTGATGGAGAGGTCGTATGTACCCATGGAGACAGTAACTCCTGCCGAACCAATAGTCTGGTACACTTTGTGTCCGGTCAGTATGGTATTCCGGATCGTCACATAGGCGCAATCGCCGATATTGATGAAGCCGCCATAAGGTGCTCCATGGTCTCCTTCGCCGGTGATTCGGTGTTCCAGCCCGGTTCACAATAACATTGGAACGCCTGATGGCGATGCCACGGCTGTAGTAGTTGTACTTCGATTCGGCTCTGTTGGCAATTGTGGTGAAACGTCCTCCGGTGATTGTCAGCGTCGTCTCATCAATGGGAAGGGCAGTGATAGTCTGTAATCTGGTCGAAATCCCAGATGATCGGAGCGTTCATATCCACTTTACCGTCTTTGTCAACTATAAAAATATCCGTCTGCGAGGATCCATTATTCTGATTCGCTCCAAACCGGATGTATCGTTTTACATTGGAATTAGTGACAGTAACAAGGCAGGTTCCGGGAAAGGAGACATCAATTTTCTCCTGATTCCTTTTAAGTGAAGATATCCCCTCAGGTTTGAAACGTTTGCAGGCTGGAACTAACCAGGAAAACATTTGCATTCCGGTTCTGGACTTCCGTATCGTCAATGATAAAGGCTGCCTTACCGAAATCGGTGTCAGTCCGGATGACTGCCGTGCGGTTCTTTCCCCCGATATAGTAGGTGGCCCCTTCGTCGGCTTTCACAGGAAGGCCCTGCTGATTGGCGAACTGCATGGGCTGCAGCGATGGCGTCTATATCATCGGTTTTGCCATCGCCCATGGCACCGAAGTCACTATAGCGGACGAAACCATTTGCTTTAAATTTAAGGAGATCCTTAGGAGATACATTTATAAGTAATTCCCCATTTTCACTTGTTCGTACCTGAGTTTTATCCTTTTCGGATGTTATAACTACATTTTCAAGCGGGTTTTTAGTTTGCCCCTGTGCCATACTGAACACATTGGAAATCAAGAAGAAAAATATGAATATGTTTTTCATAAGAGAGTAATTTTATACTTATTCTATTGTGTTTATTCGTGCTGCCTCGCTCTTTTTCTGTACCCCTGACGATCAAAAGTCGCAACCAGTTAAAAGACCAATTTATGGTAAAATTTTAAAAGTATAAATTGTAATGTCAATTAAAATCTATTAAATATCTTTATATCTGGAATAGTAACATTAGAGATAAACAATTCCCCTGAAACTGGTTGGTCCTAAGGCAAGTTAAAGATTTTAATGAAGAGAATAACGGAGTTAATAGTAATCACATTCGTATGGTTTTGTTTGAGTATAATTTTAACGTTTTAAGTGATGTTTAAACTTTCCCTGATTAAAATACTTTCTTATTTTTTCCTAAACATACTCTTTTTATCGTTAAATGTTCCTTGTTACTCATATCAAAGTCAGCTAGCCGGATCATCCATTTTTCATAAAAAAACATTTAAAGCAGAAGAGGTAATCAGAGGAGAACGTCTTTTTTACGGGTTGGTTTATTTTGATGATAAATCGATAAATTGTGCAGGATGCCACAACACACGTTTTTCTGACACACTCAACTGGAATCCTGATGCTGTTGAAATTTCTATAAAATACATCAGTAAAAATGCGGATGATTTAAGCAAAGTGCTGTTATCCCCTTCCGGACAAAAGATGGGACTGGCACATAAGAATTTCAAATTATCTTCAGAAGATATTGTCCTGATCAAGGCATTTATGGATAAGCTCCCCGGGACAGGTCTTAAACAGATTAAACCAGTTCTGACAAATCGTATCTTATTCATACTGGCATCTCTGTTATTTCTCTTTTCAACAATTAATCTTGTTATAGTCAAAAAATTAAGGAGACGATGGATCAAGTATTGTTACACTGTTATTGTCTTTAGTTTATATTACCAATACTCTTGTTGTTGAAGCCATTGCTCTCGGTCATTCTCCTGGTTATGAACCTGATCAGCCTGTAAAATTTTCACATGCTGTTCATGCAGGTCAGAATAGAACCGATTGTATTTATTGCCACAGTTATGCTCCTTACAGCAAAACGGCAGGATTTCCTGCAGAAAATATTTGTATGAATTGTCATCTGCTTGTCCGAAGCGGGACACGTTCGGGAGCATTTGAAATTGCCAAAGTTATAAGTGCATTCGAAAATAAAAAACCGATTGAATGGATCAAAGTTTATAATCTTCCTGATCATGTTTTTTTCAGCCATGCCCAGCATGTCAGTGCAGGAGAAATAACCTGCCGTGAATGCCACGGGCCTGTTGAGACCATGGGAAGGATTAAGCTTACCCGTGACCTGACAATGGGATGGTGTATAAATTGCCACGAAACAGGAATGTCAATTTCAATAATAACAGGTTTTATTCTGAATATAGCGGTCTGTGCGGAGAAGTTACGGAACAGGGAAACAGACAGCATTAAGGTTAAAATGACTGGTGGTACGGAATGTATGAAATGCCATTATTAAAAGAAGAAGTTCGAAAAGAGGCTTAACATGAAGAAACAGGAGAAATTCCGGGAAGATTTCGGGTTATAACCAGCAGTGGCGAAGGGAACACTGCAGAGGAACAAAAAGACCAGCTGCTCGAATTGTTTGACGATGATTTCTTAAAACTGAGCTCTTCCAGGAGGGATTTTCTGAAAGTTTTTGGATTCAGCTTTGCTTCAGCCGCTCTTATTTCTGCCTGCAAGCGACCTGTTCAGATGGCAATGCCCTACGTGATTCAACCACCAGAAATTACACCCGGGAAACCTTTATATTATGCAACCACCTTTTATGATGGTCATGAATATTCCGCCATACTCGTAAAAACCCGGGATGGACGTCCAATAAAAATCGAAGGCAACTCTCTGTCACTTTTTAACAGGGAAGGAACTACTGCCAGGGTACAGGCCTCAGTCTTAAGCCTTTATGATGATGCACGTCTTAAATCGCCCTCAATAAATCAGCAGACTGTCACCTGGGAAAGCATTGATGAACAGATTATTAAATGATTTTGCAGGAATTAATTCAGACAATGGTGAGATAGTTCTTCTTACCTCAACAATCAATTCGCCTTCTTCAATTAAACTGATCAATGAATCGGGCAGGAGATTTAAGAATTTCAGATGGGTGCAATACGATCCTGTTTCATATTCTGCTGTTATTGAGGCTAATGCTGCCTGCTTTGGCAGGGCTGTAATACCCGGATTATCATTTTCAGAATACCCGACCTAGTGGTTTCAGTTAATGCTGATTTCCTTGGTACATGGGTCGCCCCGGTTCATTTTATACCGAAGTATACTGCCCGCAGGAAGCTGAATAACGGAGAGAAGAGCATGCTGCGCCATATTCATTTTGAATCGGGAATGAGCATTACCGGAAGTAATGCTGATATCAGGAGAAAAATAAGACCTTCTGAGGAAATTATACTTCTGGCTGATCTGTATAATAAGATAGCACAGAAAACAGGTTCCGGGACATACCCTTCAGCCACCTTCCGGGAAGACCTTACCGAACTTGCAGACAATCTTATTGCTTCAAAGGGAAGATCTGTTGTGATATCAGGAACAAATAATATTGACATACAGATTATTACAAATGGTATAAACTACCTCCTGGGCTGTTATGACAATCTTATTGATCTGGACAACTATTTGAATATTTCAAATGGTATTGACAGTAAGATGGAAGGCCTGGTAAACGATATGGATGCGGGCAGGATAAAAGCATTGCTTATGTACAATGTCAATCCTGTTTATGATTACCCTCAGCCGGATAAATTTTTATCAGGACTTAGAAAGACAACACTGACAATTAATATGACAGGCTGTCTGAATGAAACAGTCGGAAAGGCAAAGTTTGAATGTCCGGTTCACCACTTTCTGGAATCATGGAATGATGCTGAGATAACTCCCGGTCAGCTCAGTCTGGCTCAGCCATGCATTAATCCGCTTTTCAATACCCGATCTTTCCAGGATTCATTGCTGAAATGGTCAGGAAATTCAATTTCCTGGCACGACTATCTGATGGCAAACTGGGAAGAGGAATTTTTCCCGAAATCAACAGTGCCGGAATTCAGGAATTTCTGGGACGGATGTCTTGGCAACGGAGTTTTTAATTATGATCATCAGAAAAATAAACCGGCAACTTTTAAGAAGGAAGAACCTGCCCGCGTTATGAATGCTCTGAAAATCGTTCCGGTTGAAGGATATGAAGTGGTTTTTTATGAAAGTGTCGCAATGGGTACGGGGATGGATTCCAATAATCCATGGTTAATGGAACTGCCTGATCCTGTTTCAAAACATTGCTGGGATAATGTCGCAGCCATTTCACCCAAAGATGCTGAAAAGCTGGGTATCATTACCGGCCATTTGATCAGGCTCGGGAATAATCTGATCCTTCCTGCATTTATCCAACCCGGTCAGTCCGAAGGAACAATCTCTGTGGCTGCCGGTTACGGACATACCAATTCAGGACCGGTTGCCAATAAAGCGGGTGTAAATATCTATCCGTTTGCACGATTTGAAGGAGGAAACCGGAAATATGGATTTTCTGTGGCAAGACTGGAAAATACCTTTAAGGAAAACCCCTTAGCCCTCACCCAGACACATGCATCAATGGAAGGAAGGCCTATTGTAAGAGAAACGACTCTCAGTAAATACAAAGATAATCCTTCCTCAGGAAATGAGCTCCATGAAGAATTTGAAGCAAACCATAAGACTCTTTATCCTGATATTAAGTATGACGGTTTTCATTGGGCTGTTGCTATCGATCTTAATGCCTGCGTCGGATGCAATTCGTGTGTTATTGCCTGCCAGGCCGAGAACAATATCCCTGTTGTCGGAAAAGATGAGGTGAGACGCAGAAGGATAATGCACTGGATAAAGATAGACAGATATTATTCTGAAGTACCTGATAATCCGAAGGTTTATTTCCAGCCGATTATGTGCCAGCATTGCGACAATGCACCTTGTGAAAATGTTTGTCCGGTATCTGCTACAAATCACAGCAGTGAAGGATTGAATCAGGTGGCGTACAACCGGTGTGTCGGCACTAAATATTGCATAAATAACTGTCCATATAAGGTAAGAAGATTTAACTGGTACCGGTATACAAATAATAAAGCTTTTGATTTCAATACTGTGTCAGATCTTGGTAAAATGGTTTTAAATCCTGATGTAACTGTCAGAGAAAGAGGTGTTGTGGAAAAATGCTCTTTCTGTGTCCAGCGTATACAGGAGAAAAAATTACAGGCTAAACTCGAAGACAGGACGCTGAATGACGGCGAAATAAAGACAGCTTGTATGCAGGCATGTCCTGCCGGAGCTATCGTGTTTGGGAACCTTAATGATAAGGATAGTAGAGTTTCGGGGTTATTCAGTAATCCCAGGTGTTACTATCTACTGGAGGAACTTCATACACTGCCTTCGGTGGGATTTTTAACCAAAGTACTGAATGATGAAGATATAAAATCATAAATAGTAGCAGGTAATCGATGTACAACAGGAAAATCAGAGGTCCGATTGTTGAAGGAAACAAGACATTGGATCAGGTTACAAAAGAGGTTATTGCTCCAATGGATGTCAGTCCGGGAGCATGGTGGTATATTGCCTTTGGAATTGCATCGGTTGCAGCAATTTATGGATTTTATGCCATGTACATTACAGTTGTTAAAGGAATTGGAACCTGGGGCGTAAATAATTCCGTAGCATGGGGATGGGATATTGTCAATTTTATCTGGTGGATAGGAATAGGTCATGCAGGAACGGCTTTTTCAATTTTTCTGCTTGTTTTAAGACAGAGATGGAGAACATCTATTAACAGATCAGCTGAAGCCATGACTGTTCTGGCTGTCCTTTGTGCAGCAATGTTTCCTACTATTCATATGGGACGTGTCTGGCTTGCTTTTTACATTTTCCCATACCCGAATACACGTGGTCCATTGTGGGTAAATTTTAATTCTCCGTTATTCTGGGATTTTACGGCAATAACTGCTTATCTTCTGATATCAGCTTCATTCTGGTATATGGGAATGTTACCGGATTTTGGAACAATCCGTGACAAAACGACTTCTAAAATAAAAAGAGCTGTTTATGGTTTTTTCAGCCTTGGATGGACCGGTTCAAGCCGTCAGTGGATCAGGTTTGAATCACTAAGTTTTGTTCTCGGCGGCTTAGCCGCTGTATTGGTGGTATCTGTTCACTCAATTGTTGCTACTGACTTTGCAGCCGGAATCGTACCTGGCTGGCATTCAACTATCTTTCCGCCTTTCTTTGTCGTGGGAGCTATTTTTTCAGGATTTGCAATGGTTATGACGCTTATGGTGATCATAAGGAAAATTTATAAACTCACGGATTATATTACTGATAACCACATGGATGCAATAGCCAGGATACTTATATTTATTTCACTTATTATGGCGACATCCTATATAACCGAGCTCTTTATCGCATGGTATTCAGGCAATGAATATGAGATGTTCGCAGTGTTCAGAAACAGAGTTACCGGTGATTATACTGCACAATTCTGGGGCATGATTGTCTGCAATGCAATTATCCCACAACTTTTCTGGTTCAGGAAAATCAGGAGAAACTGGATAGCCCTTCTGTTAATCTCATTGATCATAAACATCGGAATGTGGTTGGAAAGGTATAATATAGTTGTAACCTCATTGAGTAAGGACTTCCTTCCCTCAAATTGGGTTTCATATACACCTACCTTTATAGATATAGGAGTGTTTGTCGGAACAATTGGTTTGTTTGCTACCGGAGTGTTGCTTTTCATGCGGTATATTCCGATGATGGCTATAAGCGAATTAAAGGATGTAGTTAATATTGGTTCTAAAATGGAGGATTAACCGGAATCAGCTATGAACATGGGATTTAAAATAGGAATTTTTGATGAAGAAGAAAAGTTCATTTCCTCAATTAAGTCACTTCAGGAAATGGATTTTATTATTCATGATGTATTTACACCATATCCGGTACATGAAGTGTTCCATTTGCTGAAACGTAAATCAAGGCTTCCTGCAGCTGCATATTTTATGGGTCTCTCAGCAATTCTTGCAACTCTGGCATTCCTGTATTATACTGCAGTTATCAACTGGCCCATTGTTTATGGAGGAAAACCTTTTAACTCATTCCCGTCATTTATTGTAATAACAATTGTCCTTACTATTCTGACCGTCACTATCGGAAGCCTGGCTCTCTTCTCAGCCCGGGCAAAACTTCTTCCCGGCCGTGACAATACGATTTTCGACCACAGGGCAACGGATGATAAGTTTGTAATAGTCGTGAATACCGGTAAGCTTGACAGATCAACATCCGACAACGCCGGAAATATAATGAAAGAAAAGGGAGCCATTGAAATTATTGATAAAGATTTTGCAATAGTAATTGAATGAAAAATACCCTTATACCGGAGAATATTAGCAGGGCAACCTGTCTTCTCATTTTTTCAGTTCTTCTGAGCGGATGCGACAGGAACAGGAATACGCCCGGATGGGATTATTTTCCTGACATGTCCTATTCCACTGCTTATGAGACGTTTACAAAAAATCCCAACTTCAGCGACGGAATTACAATGAGAGTTCCTCCGGCTGGAACAGTACCCCGTGATTTTACTCCTTTTAATTATACGATTGATCCGGAGTCCCGGGTCCGGGCCGGAATTGAGCTCAAAAATCCTGTTTTGCCGGTAAAGGAAACACTTGCAAGGGGGGAAACTGTTTATAAGACGTTCTGCATTGGTTGTCATGGCATAAACGGAGCAGGGGACGGGCAACTTTTTACCAGCGGGTTATACCCGTTAAAACCCCGCATGCTAACAGGCAGCATCGCCGATAAACTCAGGGATGGTGAGATATTTCATACCATAACACTTGGTTTTGGTTCGATGGGAGCACATGGATCCCAGATAAGGACTGAAGACAGGTGGGTGTTGGTTCTGTATATCCGGACGCTTCAGAAGGAAGCGGTGAATACTTCAGACTTTGGAAAAGCAGGGGAAAGTAAGTAGATGTATCAGAGAGTATAACAAAATATATCTGTAATTAGCTAAAAAATAAAATAATGAAGGAACAACTAAAGATACCGGCAACCTTCAGAATAATTACGTTAATATTAATATCCATTGGTGCATTGACTTTTCTCTTCGGCATGTTTTCTGATTCCTTAAGAACCTGGGCAAACTACCTGATAGTCAATTACTATTTTTTATCTCTTTCACTTGGAGCAGCTTTTTTTCTGGCTATTCAGAGTATCTCTCAGTCAGGATGGTCTTCTGCATTCAAACGTGTTCCAGAAGCAATGATGGCCTATATCCCCTTTGCAGCAGTTTTCTTTCTGCTTCTTTTTTTCGGTGTTCACGATCTTTACAGCTGGTCTCACCTGGAGATTGCTGCAAATGACCCACTCCTGCAGCATAAATCGGTATACCTGAATGTTCCTTTCTTCTTCTTCAGGCTGATAGTTTTCTTTGTATTATGGATAATTTTCACCGGAATAATAAGGAGAATTTCACTAAGGGAGGATATGTTAAATCCGGCTGATCAGACTGCTATTATTACACTTTTCAATAAAAGTGAGCTGTTCTCAAAAATATTTCTTTTCATTTTTGCGATAACATTCTCTCTTTCAGCTTTTGACTGGATAATGTCTCTGGAGGTACACTGGTACAGTGCAATCTTTGCACTTAAAAATCTGGTGGCTGCATTTCTGCACGGAACATCAATAGTGGCACTGATAATATTTATTTTGCACAAAAGGGGATATTTTTCATTCCTTAATGAATATCATTTGCACGATTTTGCAAGATATATCTTTATGCTCTCCATCGTCTGGGGATATTTCTGGTTCGCTCAGTTTATGATAATTTGGTATGGAAATATCCCGGAAGAAACAGCATACTATTACATAAGATGGAGTGATGGATGGAAAGTGATGTTCTTCCTTGAAATCGGATTGAACTGGGGCATCCCTTTCCTGGTGCTTCTGCCGGTGAAAACAAGCAGGAATTTAACCGTGATTTCGGTTGTTATTTTATTTCTCATTATCGGACAATATTTAGACCTTTTTATGCAGATCATACCGGCGACTACCAGGCAGCTGAAATTCGGATGGATTGAAGCAGGTCTGTTCCTTGGATATATGGGATTATTTTCGCTGGTGGTGGGTACAGCTCTCAGCAATGCGAAGCTTATACCTTACAATCATCCCTATCTGGAAGAAAGTCTGAATCACAAATTCGTGTAAAGGAACATTTACAAACTGCGCATACTAAGGCTAAAGTGCCATGAGAATCCCGTCGTCCCGGTTTATGCTATGATCCTGTCTGAAATTAACAGGACAAGAACCAGTAAAAAGTACAAATCCAGGGTAATCGAATATTTCCGGTAATTATACTTTTCCCCGTGGATCCTTAACAGCTCCGAAAATCTGAAGATAAGGAGTGCCGAAGCAAGAATGAGGATACCTGTAATCAGTCTGGTTTTTATAATTTCAAAATAACACAGGAATACAGCTGCAATTGCAGATGTTACTACCCAGATAAATGTGAGTCTTTTTATCTGTGCATGGCTGAAAAAATCTGTAAGATTGGGAATTCCGGCTTTTTTATACTCTTCTCCGTACTTCAGGATAAGTAACCAGAAATGAGGTATCTGTCCTGTAAAAAGTAAGAATCCAATAAAGACAATTGGTTTATCCCATAAACCCCCTCCTGCCGCGACCCAGCCGATAAGCGGAGGGAGTGCACCCGTTATAGCTCCCGGAACGACTGCGAATGCAGTTATTCGCTTTGAATAAGTATATACTCCATTATACCAGAATATAGTAAATAATCCAATCAGGACTGCATTTAAATTTCCCAGGATCCAGATAATGACTGTACCGGCAACAAGACAAAAGAAAAAGAAATATGCTGCCCGCGGGACAGTGATTTTTTTGGATGGAACCGGACGATTCCTGGTCCTGTTCATCATCCCGTCAGTCGCAGCCTCCTGTATCTGATTAAGAACAGAAGCAGCAACTGCCAATAGAAGAATCCCAATGGTTATAAGAAATATTCTGACTGAAAAACGAGGATCAAAAATAAAATATCCGGTGAATCCCGTAAAACTTACCGGCACCATTATTTTCAGCTTGGCCAGTTCCAGGTAATGGGTAAGTCTTTTTCCCTGATTATTTTTCATTTAGGGATTTGAGGTATTCAATTATTTTTGAGATATCCTCATCACTGACCTTTCCTTTATAACTCTGCATTATACCTCTGGGATATCCTTTAACAATCTGATATGAAGGATCAATGATCCTCTGTTTAATATATTCATCATCCACTTTTACAGTTAATTCGGCCCCATCCCGGATCACAACTTGCTGGCTTCCGTACAGATTTAAATAAGTCGGACCAACAATTCTTGATCCGTCAGAGGAATGACATGCAATGCATCCCAGATTTTTCATAATGGCCAGTCCCTGAGCGGCAGGTGTCAAAGGTTCTTCAGAAACTCTGGCAACAGATGATGTGTCTCCGTACCAGGCTGTAAATTCTTCTTTCGTCAGGACCTTAACCTTTGCATTCATGAAAGAGTGTCTCAGTCCGCAGTACTCAGCACAGAACAGGTCATATTCCCCTTTGGCTTCCGGCATAAACCACATCGATTTTTCCCTTCCCGGTATCATATCAGATTTTATTCTGAACTCCGGAATAAACAGACTGTGAATGACATCGAGGGAGACAAGGTTTATTTTAACGGGAGTATTTACAGGAATTATCAGGTCAGGGCTCTCCTTTCCGTTTGCATATTGAAAAAGGAAGTTCCACATGCGAGCAACACTTGTAATATTAATAGCATCTTTGGGCGCCCTGGTCATTGGTTTCCAACCTGCCCATCCATAGTAGAACATAATGAGCGACAGAAGTACCGGGATAACTGTCCATGCAATTTCAAGCAGGTTATTACCTTCAATCTGGGTTGCGGTTTTGTTTTTCTTTCTGTTATACCTGAAGACAAAATAGAGCATTAAAACCGTAAGGCTAACCAGGAATACCAATGAAATACCGGCAATTAAGTAAAACGATGTATTAAATGTTGATACAAAATTTGAAGCCTCTGATCCTGTCGATGAATACATACAAATTATCTATTAAGGTAGTCGAGCAGAGTTATTATTATTACCAGACTTATCAGCACCGTAACAGCCGTGACACCTATTGAAAACATTCTCTTTTCAAACTTAAGATGCATAAAAATACGCAAAACAAAAAACGATTTTATCGCTGCTATCACCAGGGCCATTGCAACCGTCATTGCTCCCAGGGAGATTTGTGTCAGGGTTACAGAAGTAAAGGTCAATACAATTAATCCTGCCAGCACATAAAGAAATGTCCGGTATGGAATTATATGATTTTTTTCATTTCCCATTTATTCCATTGGCTTTATGTAATAAGATAAAACAGGGGAAAGAGAAAAATCCAGATAAGGTCAACCAGATGCCAGTATAATCCGCTGTTTTCAAGCAGCACATAATTCTCAGAGTCGACTTTGTCTCTGTACAACAAAAACTGTAATGAATCCTATAAACACCAATCCAATTATGATATGCAGAGCGTGGAGCCCGGTCATAAAGTAATATAGTCCAAAGAAGAGAACATCTCCCTGGCCGCGAAGAGCAAGAACGGATGAGCCCGGATAAATATGTTCCCTGATATGTCCTCCCCATTCGAAGTACTTATTAATCAGAAAAGCTATGCCCAGTAAAACAGTTATACTCAGAAACAAAAGAGTCAGTTTTTTATTCTGCTTTTGCATAGCTGTAACCGACATAGCGATTGTAGCACTGCTTGTCAGGAGGATAACAGTATTTAATGTGCCGATAAACACACTCAGTTCCCCTGCAGCCAGGTGAAATGCAAGTGGATTTCTGAAACGGTACACTGAGTAGACAACAAACAGCCCCCCAAATAACAACATTTCCGTAAACAGAAACAGCCACATTCCTGTTTTAGATGTCAGATCATCCCGGTGTATATCTGCGTAAGTATTCATTTATAGTCGTACGGTCCCGAGTTGATAATGGGCGTTTCAACAAAGTTTTCCACTGGCGGAGGGGACGGGATAGTCCATTCAAGGGTTTTTCCGCCCCAGGGATCTGATGCGGCCTTTTTACCGCCTCTTAATGAAGAAAACAGATTAATTATAATTATTGCCAATCCTGAGTAAAGGACCCACGATCCCATAGTTGATATAATGTTCCCAGCATGAAAGATCTCATCATAGTCAAAATACCTTCGGGGCATGCCTTTAAATCCGAGGTAAAACATAGGACCATAAAGGGTGATGAATCCTACAAAGAACAGAATAAGTCCGATATTTGCCCATCTTGTATCATACATCTTGCCGGTTATTTTAGGAAACCAGTAGTGTGCTGCTGCGAAAAAGGCAAAACCAGTTCCCCCGAATACAATAAAGTGGAAATGGGCAACAACAAAATGAGTGTTATGTAAATGCACATTTGCTGCAAGGGAACCAAGAATCAGTCCCGAAAATCCTCCGATCATGAATACAAAAATAAATGCCATGGCCCAGTAAAAAGGAGTCTGAAGATCAATTGAACCCTTATGCATTGTGGATATCCAGTTGAAGACTTTTATTGCACTTGGAATTGCAACCAGAAAGGTAAGAAGCGAAAATGTGTAAAGTGCAGTACCGCTCATACCTGAAGTGAACATGTGATGACCCCAGATGAAATACCCTACAAAGGCAATGGCTAATAAGGAAGCTATCATGTATTTGTATCCGAATATCGTTTTATGAGAAAATGTTGATATTATTTCTGAAATTGCTCCCATGGCTGGTAATATCATAATGTAGACTGCCGGATGACTGTAAGTCCAGAATAAATGCTGATATAGAATAGGGTCGCCGCCAAGTGTCGGATCGAAAAAACCTATATGTAATGTTCTCTCTGCAACTATCATTAGCAATGTAATCCCGATAATTGGAGTCGCCAACAGCTGAACCCATCCTGTTGCATAAAGTGACCATGGGAATAATGGCATTTTCAGCCAGGTCATACCCGGGGCGCGCATCCTGTGAATAGTAACCAGAAAGTTCAGGCCAGTAAGAATTGATGAAAATCCCAGGACGAAAGCACCAAATACTGCCGGAAGCATGGTGTTGGTAGTTCTGAAGCTGTAAGGTGCGTAAAATGTCCACCCTGTGTCGGGGGGTCCCTGTCCAGTAAATTGAGATAACAACACAAGTGTGACGCCTGTTACATAAAGATACCAGGAGAGGAGATTAATTTTGGGGAAGGCTACATCTTTTGCTCCGATCATGATAGGTAAGAGGAAGTTGCCAAACACAGCAGGCAACCCCGGGATAACCACAGCAAAAATCATTATAATTCCATGGAGAGTGAAGAAAGCATTATAGGTTTGTGCATCCATAATGGTAGGGCCCGGAGCAATCAGCTCAAATTTCATCAATAAACCTAAGGTAGCTCCTATTATGAAGAAGGTAAGAATGGAAAATAGATACAGTAAGCCGATCCTTTTATGATCAGTAGAGAATATCCAGGAAAAGATACCTTTATATTTCCCTTTATAATTAAGATAACTAGGTTCTTCAGTGTTATTTTCCGGGCTCATTTACTGGATTTTGTTTTTGATTTTATCCGCGACAGGGCAAGAAATAAAAATACTACAATGACAATGAACAGTATAACGATGGCCGAAACCCTTGTTACATTAAAAACAAATTCATTCCCTTTGCTGTCGTATCCATAACAAACAGCAAGCAGACGATTGATGCTTGGGCCTATTTTTCCTTTGGCGGCTTCAACAAGAGTTATCTTTATATCAAAAGGCAAAAACTCAATACCGCGGAGGTATCTTACAATCTTCCCGTCAGATGCCAGTGCTATCAGCCCGGTAGGATGGACATACTGATCATTTCTTTTTTGATAGTTGAACCCGACTGATTGAGTCAGTTTAGCTATATTAATACTGTCAGATACAAAAAACTGCCAGTTTTCAGCTTCCTCTTTTTTCTTCATTGTGCTTATATAGCTGGCTTTCTTCTTAATACCAAGATCAATCCTTTCTGTCGGATCAAAACTGATTGTTACTACCGAATAGTCTTTGCCAAGCTGAAGATCCAGTGCGTCAATGAATTTTGATACTCCCCACATCAATGGACTGCATGTTCCCGCACATTGAAAATAAACCAGATTAAGAATAGTCGGTTTATTTATTACGTCTTTTAAAAGAACCGTATCACCACTTTCATTGACAAGTTTTGTATCAAGTGCGGCATATTGGCCTTGTTTTTCTTCAAAACCTACCGCCAATTGCTGATCAAAAAGAGAGGATTGAGAAAATGATTCAATATTTAATAATAAAGCAAATAATGTAAAAAACAGTTTAAAGTGAATCATAGAAAAGGTTTACATAGTTTAGATCTATAATAATAATAATATTCTTTAAGAAGGTCTGTTCATGTATTTTGCTTCTTATCTGGTATTTCCTCTACCGGATACATGCCTGCTATCATCAGTGATCCTCCCATCAGGGATATATCTTTTAAAAGAGCAATAAGCGTGGCTGTTGTGTCTGTCCCATTTACCAGATGCGGGATGTGTATTGTTATAATAAATATGAAAAGAAGAATTGCCAGCAATATTGTTGATAATTTCACGAACTTTTTGGTAATGATGCTGATACTGGCAGCTATCAGCATTATTCCTGTAAGGATCATTATAAACCCGGTCTTGGGAATAAATGAAGTCAACATTCCCATATAATAATCCATCATTAAAAAATGATTGATACCAAAAACTGCAAACGGAAGGGCAAAAAGAATTCTTCCTATGGTTGTTAATTTTTTCATTAAAAGTTATTTAATTGTCTCATTCAGGTGAATGATAAGTAAAGATATAAAATTTTTATTTCAAACAGGATTGCCCGGTTTCAAATTTCCGGTGATCGGATTACTCCTTTTTCAGTTTGAGATCCATATCCCCGAATTCCCCTCCCAGACCCATTTAAGATTTTTTTCGGAGTAATCCTGGATCGGAGCATCATGCCGGTAAGACTTCCACATTGCGGTAACAAAAGGATCAAAGGTTGTTGTTTCTGCTTTTGGACGTGAATAATTTCCGCGAGCCTTCTCGTATGGATCTTCCTCCTGCATCCAGCGATCAACGTAATCGAAATATGCATTGTGACCCCAGATCCTGATAGCCTTAAAATAACGTGCAGCCAGGGCTGTTCCTACCCAGGCGCTTGAGGTACAGCATATTCGGTAGCTTTCGGAGGTTTTATCCCATTGCTCCCATTGATCGGGCGGTTTCTCCTCAAAAGGATCCCTTTTCCCGTGGTGCATTATCATCTGCCATAGTACTTTCTGACCAAACCACCCTTTGCCATAATAAGTCTGAGTATCTTCCTGGAAAAATGCAGTTACCGGTAAATTCTGCATATCAGTATTATTCAGCATTATACTGGCAAAAAGAACAGGCCATTTTCTACCGCTTGAATGTCCTCCTCCCTCATTCCAGTATCCTCCGTTCATAGCAGTTCCGTACAGGTCGATCCCATGCTGAATGAGTCCTATAGTTAACTTTTCTTTTTGTTCTTTTGGAACATCAAGCATCAGCATGAGGCTGGCTATGGAAATTAATCTGGCATGTTCCCTGCCATAATTGGGCATATTTTCGTTTGGGACAAGTTCCTGCTGTTCCCAGCTCATTATATGATCTATCCAACAGCGGGAGAAATAACCTTCAAATTCATCCCACGATGGTACCACCCCTGCTGGTTTGAGTTTTGGAAGAAGCTCCCATTGAATATCTTTTGCTCTGAAGATTGGTTTATCATTCCCTGTAAATGGTGGTCGAAAAGCATCAACCGGAGGGACTTCCTTCAAGCAAGTCAGAATTGCAGCAGCTTTCAATGTAACCCTTACCTGCTTTTCATCTTCCCACATAATATTTTTGCAAAAATTCTCTACAGGAAGCGATTTATTGCTTATTGTGGAGACAAGCGAAAGATTTGTTCCAAGTACTAAAGGAAGTCGTACACTTAAGCTGGCTCTGTAGGAGCCATTTCTTGAATCGTATCCCTGAAAATATCCGGCTTTATAAACAATCATTGAGCCATTACGCATTAATGTGTCAACCTTCAGGCTGGTATCACCCCACCTGTTGGTTTGTATTTTATTGTTATCGATTCCTACAGGACCTGGTTCGGGATCTATTTTTACAATTTTAACGGGTCCGATTACCCACCAGTCCCCTGTGATAAACTGTCCACTTAAAACCGGTTTTTCAAATGACCAGGTAATACCATACTGACTGATCTCCTTCCGGTATTTAATTTCTTCAGTTGCAGATTTAACATCAACTGAAAATCCAAGCAATAATATAAAAGCGATACAAGTCTTGATCCTATTCATATATTCATTTTATAAATAACAAATTTATTCAAAATATCTATGCTTACACCTGAATCCCTGTTTCTGATCTCTGGGATCAGGCTGCTTCATAATTGTCAACATGCTCTGAAAAAATTGCCATTTTTCAGCTTTGTTTTTAAACTTTTTTTTAGAAACTCTGTTTTAATATCTGAATAGACATTAATTAAATGTATGATGAAGCAAAAATGGCTGGAACCTTGTAAAATTTTAAAAAGGTTCAAAGTCGCTCACCGTGAAAGTAAGATATCCGAAATACTTCCATGGTTCCAAAGGATTCCGACTCCGGAGAAATAAATAAAGAGTTAGAACGAAGGATAGGGATTCTGGAAATAAATTTAGTTTAAGCTTTAATTGAAGGTTAATTAATTTACGATCATGTCACGAGGTAAAATTATTTTAGGTGTTTTGGCAGGAGCAGCTGCCGGCACGCTGATTGGCATTCTGTTCGCCCCTGATAAGGGTAAAGATACCCGTAAAAAAATAGTTCACAAGGGCGGAGAATATGTCGGCAATCTGAAGGAGAAAGTCAATGGACTTCTACGTAATGGAGGCAAAAGGCATGAGACTGTAAGTGAAACTGCAGCCTGAGCCCTATGAAACGAAAGTCTTTATTGAGATCTGGCAGGTGTTAATGATAAGTATTTCATTAATAACCTGCCATTTAATTTTTGCTTTCAGGTGTGGGTTTTGAAAATTAGTTTTATAGTATAATGAAAGAAGATCCTAATCTAATTGACAACCTGGTCAACAGAGTAAAAGAGCTTAGCCTGGCTTATATCGAACTTATTAAACTCAGAACAATTGACAAAACTGTCAATATTATTTCTGCGATATTCCCTGACTTAATTGTTGGTATCTTGTTAGTGATATTTCTGGTCTTTTTGAATCTGGGATTGGCTTTCTGGCTGGGAAATGTCTTTGGGAAAATTTATTTCGGATTTTTAGCAGTAGCTCTGTTTTATCTTACTATAGGAATGGTTTCACATTTTTTTATGCGGAAATGGTTTAAAAAAGTAGTAGCAAACTATTTTATTAAACAATTTTTCAGATAATAAGATTAAAAATGTACAATATAACCAGCAAAAAGGATCTTGAAAAGGCTATATTGCTGATTGAGAATGAGGTGGAGGAACAAAAAGACCTTCTGACGGATCAGATAAGATCAGTTTACGAGAGTTTCAACCCCGTTAAAGTTATTAAGAAAGTATTTAAAAAAGTAGTAATCTCTGAAGAATTGAGAAGCAATATCCTCACTGCTGCAATAGGGATTTCGACAGGCTATCTTACAAAAAAAATATTCTTCAGAAAAAACACGAATCCCCTGAATAGATTTTTAGGCAACCTATTACAATATGGTGTTGCAAATTTGATTATCAACCCTTCAAAGATTCTGAACACAATATTGGCTCCCTTTCAGGAGTTTTTTGAATCAAAAGAGGACAATTAGCCCTTCAATTTTGAAACCTTATCAAAATGAGATCAGATATTAGTATAATATCAAATTAATATTAAAATAATATCAATAAAATTTCAATCTAAACTTCTATGGGCAAAAATATCCTGCATATGGTACAGGCGGATCAACAGAAGCCCCGTTGTTGCTGATAGTCGAAGATAACTCCGACGTTGTCCAGTATCATCATGCCATCCTTAAAACCGGGTATAGTTGAGGTAGCCGGAAATAAATGTGCAGGGATAAATAAACACGTAAAAGAACCTCCTGGAATATTACAGGAAGTCAGAGGGCGCCACTCATGTGCCGTTTTGAATCTGTACAATTTACCTGGTTGCACTCCATTTAAGAGTATTCCCTCCGGAGTTTATTGTCCCATCCATTTTTCTGTCAATTACTTTACCAGTATAAATATCTGCACCGGCTTTAAAAGTAATCTCATTTCCATGAAGTTTACCTTCCGTAATTTTAAATGTTTTATTTCCAATTTTCAAAGATCCTGAGAGCATCTGAAACTCCTGATATAAATAAAAGTTCACCTCCCTGTGCAAGAGCCCATTTTCCATCGACTTTAGCCGGAACAATCCACAGGTAAGCTGTATTCCATCGGGTTTTTTCATCACCTGTTCTTGCTACTTCATCATAATGCCATTCCTGCATAGTGAATGTATTAGTGATAATACGTGTACCTGGTTTTAAATTCAGGAGTTTTGGACGTAATTTTATGTTGATTTCTGGTAGCAGAAACATTGAAATGACAGATGCTTTGGAGAAATCGAATTCAAAAATATCAGCTTCAATAAACTGAGCCAATTTGGAGACACCCTCTTTCTCGGCATTCTCCTTTGACAATTTAACAAGGCCGGGATTATACTCAATGCCAAGGGCTCTGGTCCCACGCTTAGCAGCAGTAATTACAGTTCGGCCATCACCCGAACCAAGGTCTATCAGGAAATCATTTGGAGTGATTTTTGCAAGATTTAGCATCTTTTCGACCAGTATCTGAGGAGTAGTTATCCACGGTACATTCTTTCCTTCCTGTCCTTCAACAGGAAGAAGTATTAGTGTTTTTATTTTTTCCCTGGGGAATGAGGGTAATAGATATCAGCGACAGTAAGCCAACTATCAATGGACGGAACAACAAGATATTTTTTATCATTTTAGAAACAATTATCCATTCCGGCAATTTTATTACCTAAAAATACTAAGAAATTAATTAAATGACAATCGTTAATTATTCAAATATCCTTGTAATCTCGTAAACAGCGAATTGAAAATCCGATCTTTTTAAGGTTATTGAATCTGAATACATTACTGTATTCGTAGTCCATATACCGGAAGAAGGCTCTTGATTCAGAATAATCAGAGGAAGACCACCAGTAACCACTAAAACCAAAGTCGTGGAAAATACCATCGTGATAACGGAGCCCTCCCGGAAGGGCTGTGAAACCGCTTTC
This sequence comes from uncultured Bacteroidales bacterium, assembly GCA_963825935.1. Taxonomy (GTDB): domain Bacteria; phylum Bacteroidota; class Bacteroidia; order Bacteroidales; family VadinHA17; genus LD21. The sequence continues at coordinate 74,592 of CAWGUN010000010.1, forward strand.
ATTGTTAGCACCGGCATTTGGGCTTACCCAATAGTCCACACCAATTTCTTTTAGTTTTTCCCCGGCAACATTTTCACCACCCAAATAGGTTGTCAGAGCAGTCCATTCCGAATCGCTTGGAACGTGCCATCCAGTCGGGCATAGTTTCCCTGTATTTACAGCGTATCCATTATACAAAGCCCCATAAGAGGGTTTGAAGGAAGATATTTCATTATCGTACCAGCAATAGGCAGGAGAGGATAGAGAAGCCCAGTCCGAACTATCTGTAACTAAAGGAATAGGTTTCCCATCATTATATCTGGTAGTTTTCAGATTCTTTACCATCCATGTCTGGTTGCCAATTTTTACCATATCGTATACATTTCCATCAATATCTTTTACTATTTCCAGATCCTTTAGCCTGGTTCTAAATTCACTGCTGTCTTTATTCTCAATGGTGCTTTTCGCTGTTTGTTTAGAGGCTGATTCATTTGAATTAGAAAATTTACCTGACTTATTCCTGCAGGAAAACAAGAAAACGATGACAAGGAATAAAGCAAAAAGTTTTTCCGGGTTTCTCATATTTGTTATTATAATTATTATATTGGAATCTGGTTTTATCCTTACAAATGAAAAATAAGCAAATCAAAGAATATAGCATTTAAATTCATGAAAAAAATTTCTTTCGAAAAAAAGAAGGGAAGACCTCCTTTTTACGCTTGAACTTAACCAAACTTTGACATATTAAGGATTACCCTTTAACTTTTTTTGTATTACAAAAACCAGTTTAAATATTTTTTTTAACTTATACCCGAAATTACTGAGATATTTTGGATTCTCATGGAGAAAAAATTGATTGATGATAATGTACTTGCTTCCAGGATAAGGAATGATAATCTGGAAGCTTTCGCATTATTATATAATCGATACAGTAAGAAAATCTACAGTTTTTCTCTGAAATATCTCAGGAACAGGCCTGAAGCTGAGGATCTTGTTCAGAATGTATTCAAAAACCTCTGGGAGCACAGGAAATCGCTTGATAAAAACCAGTCGGTCAAAAGCTATATCTACAAGTCAGTCGTAAATCATATTTATAATATCTTTAAGAAGAGAGCGTTAAGAACAAGATATTTAGGATATGAAATGAGCAGGCGGGATCATTTTTCAAATCCGACTTATGATCTTGTCTTCACCCATGATCTGGAAAACACCATCAATAATGTGGTTGCAAACCTGCCACCGCAGCAGCATAAAATCTTTTCCATGAGCCGCGGAGAAAACTACTCGCATGAGGAAATAGCGAAAAAGCTGGATCTTTCGGTCCGCACCGTGGAAAACCAGATTTACAGAACACTTAAGGTGATCAGAAAACATCTTGATATTAAATCTTGATCTTTATTTTGAAATTCTCCATTCCGGTTTTAAGGTATTTTCCTGTCCCCGATTATGTACAGCCTAAAAAAAACAGGTACTATGTGTGAGTACTTCCCTATTATATGTTGTATTAATACAAAATGAGATCTAAGGATTCATGTATGAAAGCGAAATAAAGGGTCTGCTCAGTAAATATATTGAAGAAAGCCTTACAGTTGAGGAAAGACACCGGTTCTTTTCCCTTGCATTTTCACCAGAGAATGAACAAGCTTTTAAGGAGATTATTTTGTCTCATATTGAAGAAAATCAGGACATTAATGGCAATGACAACAATACCGATTTCGAAAAGATCTATAACAAGATTCTGTCCGAAATAAACCTCAATGGAGCCAGGATAGATTCGGGGAAATCGCTAAGCTTCAGATCGCGGCGAAACAGGATTCTTTTAAGCACAATCGGAATTGCAGCCTCACTTGTCATAACCTTTTTCCTCGGCGCTTTATTTACCCGCACAACAATAAGCAAGCTGGCCGGGCAGGCTCCAGTTAACACCTATACAGAAATCAGAACTCCATTTGGATCAACATCAGAAATATACCTGCCAGACGGATCAAAGGTTTTACTTAACGCCGGAAGCTCCCTGAGATACCAGGACAATTTCAATAAAACAAACAGGGATATTTTTCTAACCGGAGAGGCTTACTTCAGGGTATCCAGGAACATTGACCTGCCTCTTATTGTAAATGCCGGTAATATAAACATCAGGGCGGTCGGGACCGAATTCAATATAAAAGCATATGATGATGAGCCTGTAATTGAAACAACGCTGGTGGAGGGAAAGATAGAGATCACCCGTCTTGACCGGGACGATAATGAGGATGAATTTATTGACCTTAATCCAAATCAGACAGCCATTTTCATCAAGGAGACAAAGAGCCTCACCATTAAAAAGGATTTGAAGGGTGATTCTACCTTATCTGCACCTGTTAAAACCCTTGCCGATAATATTATAATATCACCCAAAGTTGATGTGAACGAGGTTGCCGCCTGGACGCATGGAAAGCTCATGATAAGGGAAGAAAATCTTGAGGACCTTTGTGTAAAGCTTCAGCGCAAGTATGATGTTACCATTACCTTCAGAGATGAAGAGGTAAAGAAATTCAGCTTCACGGGAATACTGCTTGATGAGACACTCGAACAGGTAATGGATGCCATTCAGCTTGCTGCACCGATACGTTATTCGATTAAAGGCAAGATAGTGCAATTGAGTACGGATATCAATAAAGCGGAATATTTCTCAAAACATCTGAAATAGAACCTTGATAACCATTTACTACCTAAACTTTAAGACCATGAGAAAAGCCGGAAATTAAAAAGGGAAAAACAGTTTGCGGCTGTTTTTCCCAGTAAAAAAGCTTAAGTTAATTACAATTATGGCCATGCGTCGCTCGTGCTGGCCAATCAAGTTTAACTCAAACTAACACTTTTCAAAATTATGAAAAAAAAGAAGTTCTTTTATTTTCCTGACAGGAGATTGTATAAAATCCTTTTGTGTATGAAAATTACAATTGTTCTAATGTTGGTTTTCACACTGAATATTTCAGCAGCAGGATATGGACAGATTTCGCTCAATTCCAAGGGAAAGTCTGTCAAGGAGGTCCTGAGTCTCATTGAAAAAGAGACAAATTACCGTTTCTTCTATAATGATGACCTGAAGTCAATCGACAAGCTTGTGGATATAGATCTGACCAACCAGTCTATCAACCAGGTGCTTGACAAGCTTTTCGAATCGACAGAGTTTGATTACAGGATTATGGAAAATAATTTTATTGTAATCACCCTCAAATCCGAACAGCCGCAGCTTTCGGTAGCCGGTAAAGTCACCGATAACGCGACTGGCGAAGGATTGCCCGGCGTCAGTGTCGTGGTTAAAGGCACCACCCTAGGTATTATTACCGATGGTGGCGGAAATTACTCAATTAATATACCTGACAGGAATGCCACACTTGTATTTTCATTTGTCGGTTACATCGCCCAGGAAATACCTGTCGCCGGACAAACGAGAATTAATGTCGCGCTGGCTGTTGATGTTACAACCCTTGAAGAGGTTGTAGTTGTGGGCTATGGAACACAGAAGAAAAGCGACATTACGGGTACAGTATCGTCGCTTCCACTAGGGAAGCTGGAGATGGCTCCTAATCTTAATCTGACTCAGGCAATTATGGGAAATGTTCCCGGGGTTATGATCCAAACAGCTTCAGCTGGTGCCAATCCCGACCAATCCATAATGATCCGCGGAAGAGCTTCAATCTCTGCCGACAATGCACCGCTTATTATCGTTGACGAAATACCTTATGGCGGAAGTTTGTCAGATATTAATCCGAAAGATATCGGATCGGTTGAAATACTGAAAGACGCATCGGCTGCCGCAATCTATGGATCCAGGGGTGCAAACGGAGTTATCCTTATTACAACCAAGAAAGGCGTATCAGGAAAGACAGTTTTTTCCTATGACGGAAAATATGGCATAAGCCAGGTCATCAAGGAATATGATCTTCTGAACGGCCCCGAGTTCTGGGATTTTAAAAATACGAGAGATCCCGCATATATATATCAGACAGAGATTGATAACCATAACGCGGGCGTATCAACAGACTGGATAAATCTTGCAATCAGAAGAGGTCAGTCACAGGAGCATAATGTTTCAGTTTCCGGAGGCTTTAAGGATACGAAATTCTATATAGGCGCCGGTCTGACTGATATCAAGGGAGTCGCGAGAGGTGACAATTTCAAACGTATTACAACCAGGTTAAACATTGAAACCAAACTGTTTGACTGGCTTACTGTAGGAACAAGAACTCAGCTTAACTTCGATGATGCCAGCGGACGGGATGTGAGCTGGTATTCTGCAATGATTGCCAATCCCCTTGGAAAACCATATGATGATAATGGCAATTACCTGATTTACCCGATTGCTGAAAATATAACCATAATCAACCCTTTGACTGATCTCGTATATGACGATCTTGATAAATCATACCAGATACTTACGAATAATTATCTGAATGTCGATGTGCCATTTATTAAAGGGCTGACATACAGGCTGAATACCGGTGTCAGAACAAGGTTCACCGATGCGGCTAGTTATGGTGGAACGAATACATACAGTGGATACAGGTACCAGGGAACTTCCAGGTCGAGTAACTCAGTCAGCAGTAACCTGGTTCTTGAGAATATTTTGAATTATAACAAGACATTTGGCGATCATACGATCTTCCTGACTGGATTATACAGTTATGAAACTAACACCAGTAAAGGTAATTCATTGAGTGCTGAGCAATTTCCGAACGATTTTCTCTCCTGGTATGGGGTGGCACAGGCAGGCATTGTTTTACCATCAACTTCTTACAGGAAATCAGTCCTGCTTTCCCAGATGTTTCGTGCAAATTACTCTTTTGCAAGCAAATACCTTGCAACATTTACCATAAGGCGTGACGGATTTTCAGGATTCGGAGAAGATACCAAATGGGGTGTTTTCCCGTCTTTTGCTGTGGGATGGAATCTCTCCAACGAGAACTTTTTCCCATTGAAGGACATCTTTAATACCTTAAAGGTCAGAGCTTCTTACGGCCTTAACGGCAACCAGGCTATCAGTCCTTATTCTTCTCTTCCAAAGTTTAAAGTTGCAAGTATAATGTCGGGCACTGAAGCGCAGATTGGGTACAAGCCGATGGTCCTGGGCGTTGTAGACCTGGGGTGGGAATCCGCCAAGACATTTAATGTCGGGCTGGATTTCGGATTGTTTAAAGACCGCATTACCGGTACCATCGACTGGTACAGGAAGAACACATTTGACCTGTTGCTGAACAGAAGCATTTCTGTAATCCACGGGTTAACTGATGAAACTGCGAAAGGCGAAGACTGGACCCATCCTGCTGTTACGCAGAACATCGGAAAAACACGGAACACGGGATTTGAAGTGTCAATTAATTCGAGGAATGTAGTTTCAAATAAATTCAACTGGATAACGAACGCGAACTTTTCATTTAATAAAAATGAAATCACTTCACTCTATGGAATTATAGATACAGCTACAGGCAAAGAGATTAATGATATATCTAACAAGTGGTTCATTGGTCAGCCGGTACGGATAAATTATGACCTCGTATGGGATGGCATCTGGCAGAGTGGAGAAGCAGCAGCAGCAGCAGTTTATGGTTCACAGCCCGGTTATGTCAAATTAAAAGACATTAACAAAGATGATCAGCTCAATGACAAGGACCGCCAGGTAATAGGACAGCTGGACCCGAAGATATTGTGGGGTTTGACTAACACACTTTCTTACGGCAATTTTTCATTAAGCTTCTTTTTCCATGGTGTAAATGGAATTACTGCTCATAACGACAGGATGACCGATGATGTCCAGGCTGATCTTCGCTACAACACGATAAAAAAGAACTGGTGGACGTCAACCAATCCTAGTAACGACTGGTATATGAACAGAAAGATGGCCAATGAGATGTCAGGCTTCGGCAGTACCCTGTATGAAAGTACCGATTTTATCAGGCTGAAAGATGTATCTCTCTCCTATAACCTTCCGAAAATTGCCATCAGCAGGATCGGCCTGAGCAACCTGAAAGTATATGTATCCGGACGTAATCTGCTTACTTTCACCAAATGGAGCGGACTGGATCCTGAGTTGGTGGATCAGGACGCCCAGAGGAATGTCCCGATGCAGAAAGAGCTTATATTCGGTCTTAACTTTGGATTTTAGATTATGGTAACCGTTAAATTATACACAATGAAAATATTGAAATATATAGCAAGTACTATGCTGGTGATTATATTGCTGGCAGGTTGTTCAGAAGAAGTTCTTGAGGAGAATCCGCCCAACATCCTGTCGGGTCCGACTATTCTCAAGAATTATAACGGATTCGAAGCTGCTCTTAATGGTCTGTACAATCTGGCAAGGTATGCCAGGTGGCAATCGGAAAAGCTTGAAAATGCCCTTAACGGAGTTGATAACATGACAAGCAACGCCAAACGAAGCGATATTTACTGGAACTGGACTACATCAAATAATCCCTCGGATGTTGACCTGTTGCAGACCTGGCAATGGTTGTACGAGATGATAAATGCTTCAAATACGATTATGTACTATGCAGATAAGGATATCGACTGGAGAGGCGGTTCAGATACTCCTGAGAATAATAAGCTGAGAGTTGTTGCAGAAGCCAGGGCTATAAGAGGCTGGGCATACAGGCGGCTTGCCTACATGTGGGGAGATGTACCGCTTGTACTCACAATGCCACAGGGAATTAAGACTGACTGGGAACGCACTCCTGTTGCTGAAGTCAGAAGAGCTGTAATAAGTGATTACAAATTTGCTCAGCAGTATATTCCAGAAGAAGCTTCGTTACAGGGCAGGATCACAAAAGGCGCTGTTCAGACCCTTCTCGCCGAAATGTATCTTACAGTAGGTAAACCCGATAGCGCCCTCTATTGGTGCGACCAGGTGATTAACAATCCTGCTTATAAGCTTACAACAACAAGGTTGGCCTCAGATCCGACAGGCAGCCCTTTCGGAGATATGTTCAAAGAAGGACATCAGAACAGGGAGCAGGGTAACAAGGAAGTCTTGTGGGTATTCCAGTTCGAGCTGTTCAACAGTATAGACGAGCAGGGTCATCAACTGTCGCGCGCAGAGGTAGGTACCTACAATAGCATTTCTGTTAAGGGAACAGACGGTAAAAGTGTTTCCCCGATCCAGTATACTATTGAAAGAGGAGGCAGGGGTAAGGCTTATTTTAGTCCTACAAAATGGTGGGTTGACAGCTATGAGATAAAAAAAGATGACAGGGCTCAGAACTATATTCTCCGCACCTCATTCAGGATTCAGACACAGGCAGAAAACAACATAGGGTACACCGGAACCGGCACATTGCCGGCCGACAAGATACCGGCAGGATACAAGGTTGGTGATACAATATGGTGCCACTGGACCCAGGATATTACAGCTGCGAGGTTTAAAGTCAATGACTGGCCTTATTCAAGAAAAGCAGAAGGAACCAGCACAGCGGATGTGCAGGCAGACTTCGCCTGGACTGACCAGATCTATATAAGGCTTGCCGATACATATCTGCTTAAGGCTGAAGCCCAGTTTAAACTAGGGAATCTCAGCGATGTATCAGGTGCGGCCGCAACAATCAATGTGATACGCAACAGATCTAAAGCGACTCCGATTACTGCTGCCGAGGTGACCCTCGACTATATTCTCGATGAAAGATCACGAGAACTGATCATTGAAGAGGAGCGAAGGATGACGCTGCTAAGGACACATAAATGGTTTACAAGAACACAGCTCTATAACAAGTTCGGAGGTGAAAGGATCACTTTACGTGATACTCTTTTCCCGATTCCCCAGGATGTTATTGATGCGAATTTAACCAAACCATTTCCTCAGAATCCAGGGTGGAATTAAGTGTATTTAATTTTTTTAAATTAATTAACTGTATAATAGAGGATTAGGTTAACATAGGTGAGGGTTAGTTAGCTACTATATCTGCCTCTCTTTTCTGAGAGGCAGATTATAGTAGTTTATGTGTTTAGTTATGCTAAAATGAATTTAATGCCCGGCTTAAGAAGTTCATGGGTTCCGTTTACTAAAGGACTATTTTGCGGTTTTGTTTTTGTGTTTAATATGCTAATGACTTTAACTTGTTAGCCTGAAAGAATCCAACTTTTGTTCATTTCAATTCATTTAAAGGTCTGATCTTATCAAATTCTTTTAATGATCCTTTGCCTTCTGTCTCTTTGTCGCTGTCGACCCCGGTATTTGATGGAAGGTCAGGAGCCCAGATCTTCGGCATCCATTTTTCAAGATTTGCCCTGGCTTTGTTTGCTTTTTTATCGTTCAATCTTATGAGATTTGTCCATTCCATCGGATCTTTATTCAAATCATAAAGCTCTTCCGTTCCATCATTATATTTAGTGTACCGGTAGTTTTCATCATTTACCGTAAATGATCCGGGAGCCTGGGTTGTTATTGAAGGATACGGCCATTTTCTGGCAGGATTATTTAACAATTTGACAAAACTTCTTCCATCAAGAACAGGACGTTCAGGAAGCCCACATAACTCAATTAAAGTCGGGTATAGATCGATCAGATTTACCACCCTGTCACATATGCTGCCTTTATTCATTTCTGGGGTCCTTATAATCAATGGCATACGGGTAGATTCAGACCAGAGCGTAACCTTTCGGAATCTAAGCTTTTCTCCAAGGTGCCAGCCATGATCACCCCAGATAACGATTATAGTGTTATCCTTATATTTACTATTCTCCAGGGCCTCGATAATAATACCCACACAATAATCAACATAAGATGTACAGGCCATATAAGCTCTTACTGCACCTTTGAACAATTTCTCGTTCTGGGATACCCATAAAAAGTCCTCGGTTGCAGAGAACTTCTTTTCACCGGAAGGTGTAAGAATATCATCCAGATCATCAAGCCTATAGTCAGGCACCTTGATTGAGTCGAGGTTATAGAGGTCAAAAAACTCCTGTGGCACATGCCACGGCAGATGAGGTTTGGCAATACCTACTGCCATAAAAAAGGGTTTATCAAAATCGTTCTGCAATTGCCTGGAAAACCATTGTGCAGTCCTGTAATCGGTTGTTTCTTCTTTTCCGCTTATTGTTGGCCCCCAGGCAAAATCTGCCCCAACTAAACCTGTATATCTCTGATCAGCTAATTTCACGCCATCAAGCAATCCTTCGGTACGTGATGTAAGTTTATCCCGACGGGGCTTCATATTGCCTTTTTCCTGTTCCCATATATCAAATGCCCACTGGCCCTGATCCTGTACGCCTGGAACCTGGTGTTTGTGAAATATCTTTCCCGAGGAAATAGTTATATATCCATTTTTTGAAAAAAATTCAGGCATTGTAGCATATTCCTGAATAAGCTTCGAGTTGAGCATGTTCTGGTCGTTATCATAACAACCTGTCCTTTCAGGTCTGAATCCTGAAAGAAGAGATGATCGAGATGGGCAACTTACCGGACCTGTGCAATGGGCATTGGTGAAAATCATGGCTTTTTCACTGCAAAACCGGTCCAGATTTGGTGTAAGAACCTGAGGATTTCCTCCAAACGGACCTAACCAGTCATTCTCATCATCCATTGCGATAAAGATTATATTGGGCCTGCTCTGGCTATGTAACGAAACTGAAAAAATTAAAGACATTATACCTGCACTGATATACTTTTTCTTCATGGGACTACTTTTTTATTTAGAATATTACCTAAAAAATGTTAACAGGTTTGATCATGGATTTATACAATCTGTTTAAAGGGATTTTTCAAGTTTAAACAATCCGGCTCCGTGAGGTTGTAACTTCAACGACAAGAAAGTATAATGTTCAGGCCAGGTAAAATGGGAATTTCGCTCTGGTCCATGAGGCCTTCCGTCAATTGAAAGACGTCCGACAGGAAGCATATCTGCATCTGCCCATGATCCGGCTTTTTATAAGTACCTAGATCTTTGTGATTCATAACATCCCGTACTTTAGCTTTTCCAGTAATTCCAATTTCACTAAGATTGAGAACAACGTCGGTTTTAGATTCTGCACTCTGATTTAACAAGAGTATTGCAACATTACCATTGGTGAGTTTTTCGGATTTCATCAGGGTGTGGCTCAGCTCATTCTGGGATATTGAAGATAAGCGGCTGGGAATACAGTGCAGAGAAGGCCAAAGGATAGACCGTTTGATAGAAATGGCAGGCAAATATAATCTGAAGATTAAGATGACTTTTGAACACTTTCGGAGTCTGACCTGGAGGAGAATCTCAGACATGGGCAGTAAAAGGTGTGTATCATAGTTCAAATGGCGGTCGCTTGACAGCATAAGGCAATACCTGGTTTCCCTGTAGGGAAACAACTTTTTATTGATAAACTTGATTTTTACTTGAACCGTTACGGAAGCGATACACGGTTCTTCGGCTGGGAATTGTGGAATGAGATGAATGCCGTAACTGGCCCTCAGGATGCTGCTTTCTTTTCATGGAATGAACAGATGTTAGATGAGGTAAAGCAAAGATTTCCGGGAAATCTGGTAATGCAGAGCCTTGGGAGCTTTGACAATGACAGGGTAAGATCTCTATATAGAAAGATGATGCTTTTACCCGGGAATCAGGTAGCACAGGTGCACCGGTATCTTGACCTTGGAGCTGAAATGGGAATATGTCATATGCCTATGGACATCATCTGCTCTTCTGCTGTAGAGGAACTGATTTCATACAATACCGGAAAACCTGTTATCCTGGCAGAAACCGGGGCTGTTGAGCCAAAGCATTCAGGACCAAGCAAATATTATCCGGTTGACACAGCTGGAATTATTCTTCATGATATCCTGTTTGCTCCTTTTTTCTCAGGCTCTGCCGGAGCCGGAATGTGCTGGCACTGGGACACATATGTTGATAAAAATAATCTTTGGTACCATTTCGGGAGATTCAGTAAAGCTATTAAAGATATCAATCCGTTAGAAGAAAAATTTGTTGTTACTAAATCAGAAACTGATGATTTCAGAGTATACCAGCTCCATGGCAGGAAGACAATCCTTATCTGGCTTCGAGATAAAAATAATACATATGAGTCAGAATTAGCGGATGGTCAGCCACCAATAACCAAATCAGGAATTCATTTTGATCTTAAACAGACAGGAATGAAGGGATCTTTCAGCGAGGTTTCAATCTATGATCCCTGGCGGGATAAATTGCAGGATGCAAAGCCTGACGGATTAAAGTTACTATTACCTGATTTTAAAAGATCTTTGGTTATCAGGATCAAACTCTGAAAAGGTGGAGACCCTTCTACCGTTATAAACATCTCTGACGGACTTATCACATTAGTTTAAAATGCCTGTTTCCTCTAAACAATTCAAAGACCTTTGAATCCTTGCTTGAGAACCTCCTGGAATATTACAGGAAATAAGGCGGTGTCACCAGGAAGAAAATACTTAATAACATATTTGCTGAAAAATTTATTGTGGTAAATGGGAAAGTAGCAGGACACAATTTCAATGAACCGATTAAACTTATGCTTAGGATAAGGAAGTCCATTTCTCCGCCACTCATATATTTGGGTTTTGGGTTCGATTTCTCAATTATTATCCTCAGACACCCCTTTCTATCATTTATCAGTGTGTCCGGCAAGGGCTACAGCGAATTGAAGGCACCACATCCTGGGTTCTTAACCCCCGCATGTTGCAAAGCCTGATAGCCTTAAGCTGTTTCTTAAGATCATTTAATTTCTTCTGGTATAACTGAAATGATTTGTTTTCTGAAATTTCTAAGAATACCCAAAGATATTTTCACTCCGATTACATTCTCGTTCAGGAACTTATGCAGATTATCCACGCTGGAGACCGGTTGACCTTCAATCTCAACAATGATATCCCCTTCTTTTATCTCAATGTTATAAATTCCTGCTGATCTGAAAATTTCAAAGACATAAACCCCGGACTTTGTTTTCAGTTGATTCACTTCAATTATACGTTGGGTAAGCTTTACCGGCTGAGCTGCCACTCCTAACTGAGCCCTCCTTACCTTGCCCTTAAGGATCAGCTGGCCTGCTATGTATGCTGCTAAATTTGATGAAACCGCAAAGCACAATCCCTGGGCTTCAGGAATCACAGCTGTATTCACTCCGATCACTTTTCCATCTGAGTTTAACAGAGGGCCGCCGCTGTTGCCGGGATTTAATGCAGCATCAGTCTGGACTATATCATCGATCAGCCGTCCGTTGGTAGCTCTCAGGGAGCGCCCGGTAGCACTTACGACTCCCGCCGTTACAGTATGCTGCAATCCCATCGGATTACCGATGGCTATTGCTATTTGACCGGGTTCGAGTAATCCTGAATCAAAAAACTGTAAGGTTTGCAATTCATTATTATAGACTTTGATAACTGCAATATCAGTGGATGGATCAGTACCTGCCAGTGTGACATTATGCTCCAATCCGTCCCCAAAGATCACATCTACAGAATCCGCGTTTTCAATTACATGATTATTGGTAATGATATAACCATCGCTAGAAATGACAAAACCCGAACCAAAGACATATTGTTCGACCATCTTTTTTGTACGCGGCCCCTGAATTTTCTTAAAAACCTTAATGTGGACCACTGCCTGCGAAGCCTTCTTCACCACTCCTGCAACAGTTGAAGAATAAGCATCGAGCAGTTGCTTGTCAGCTGAGGCGATCAGATTTGCGAAATGAATATTCCGTTCCATTCTTTTGGTGTTTCAATAATCAAACCAGATGTACTATTCGGAAATATTGACAGAAATTTTCATTTATTTTGACATTTATGTTCAACTTGCTTAACCTGATCACTTTTATCCGGTTCGATTAGCAAATAAATAATTAATTTAATCACAAGTACTCAATTCCTGTTAAGGATGGTCAATGTACTCCAATGAAATGTTGTAAAGATCTCCGGTTCTCCCATAAATTCACCGATCAGGTTTTCCGTGATTGTTAGGAGTGAAGTTTATAATTTATCAATTTTAGGGGCCGGGATAAAATCTTTATTTACAAATTCCATCGTATGCTTACAATTTTAATGTTAAATGCCCCATTGCTGGTGAGTGTGAGTGTGAGAGTGAGAGTGAAAGTGAGAAAACAGAACGAGTGTGCTCGCTTCCGATTCTCGGAACTTCGTAGCTCCGCTCCTCGTCTCGCTCTCACACTCGCTCTGTTTTAGGACACCGAACACACCGGCTGGCGGGCAGGCGGATAAAAGTTGCAACCAGCTTAATGAACTCGGCTTAGATAGATTTACTTTATTATATAGCTCAATCCCTCATCATAGTTGAAAAGAGCATATCCTTCTCCCTCGAGGTAACCCGGAACATCTTCTTTCTGATTGGTTACTGCAAGGTCGGAGACAGGAGTGGAGAATGGCATTTTGCCTGATGGATTGAATTTGCCTGTGATCACATCGAGGAGTGCATCAGCTTTTGTACCGAAGGTGGCAAGCACACCAACAATATTTTTGGTTTTTTCATTATACACTTCATTTATAACCCATGGATTGGTATAATTTACCACCAGTACTGATGGTTTTTTTGCTGTTAATTTATTCACATAGGCGACGTCTACTCCGCATTTGGATAATGAAAGAGAAATTGGTTCGCCTGTTGATCCGAATAGTGAATTACCTGTTGGCTGAAGCCAGAGTATAAGTGCATCAGCTTCTGTTGGGGTTTTTACAAATTCAACATCATATTTATTGTCATTTACCAGGTAAACATTTGGAACTTCTGATGCAGGTCCCCTGGCATTTCTCTGAAGCGACTCAAAATATATTTTGGTTTTTGGCTTTAGAGGCAATGCATCTTTTTCATTCCTGAGAAGAACAATTGATTTATGCAATGCAAGGGCAGCTCTTTCCCGGAATTTTTCATTATTGACTGTTTTCTCAGCATAATCCACATCCACATATGGATTCTCAAACAATCCAAGGGCAAATTTTTCATTTAAGAGACGCAGAACAGAGATGTCAATCAGACCTATGTTGATCATTCCGCTATCAATGATTTCAATAAGCATTTTAGGATCAGATTCACCTGAGAAGATGTTCACTCCTGCTTCAATGGCTTTCTTATAGCGTTCCTTTTTTGTAAGATTTTCGACACCCCATGGCATACTTGTAAGCGGACCTGTATCGGAATTTATGATTCCTTTGAAACCCATCTTGGTTCTGAGGAGGTCAGATATAACGCCTTTATTGAAAGCATATCCAACCTCTTCATATTCTGTCCCTGAAGGAAGTGAATAATAAGGCATAATAGCTGAAGTACCGGCATCAATAGCGGCTTGAAATGGAATAAGGTTATTCTTGAACATTCCTCCCGGGTAAATTTCTGCTTTTCCCCATTCGAAATGAGAATCCTGTCCATCTTTACCTGAACCGCCACCCGGAAAATGTTTTGTAGTAAGTGCCACCGATGCAGGACTAAGGCTATCACCCTGGAAGCCAAGTACAATCTGGGTGATCATCTGAGCAACCCATTCTGCATTTTCGCCAAAGGTTCCGTTTACTCTCGACCATCTTGGTTCCGTGGAAAGGTCAGCCATGTACATATAACCTTTTCTCAGTCCGACAGCAGCCCATTCCTGACGGGAGATATCGGCAAATTCTCTGGTCAGTTGCAGATCGCGCATAGCTGATAAACCAAGTTCACCTGGCCAGGAGGAGAAGACAGTTGTTCCTACACTGGTGCCGAGTGATGCATTTGTTGTTATGTTGTTACGGGGGTTTGAAGATATAATGGCAGGAATACCCAACGGTTCGCTTTCGCAAAGTTCCTGAAGTTTGTTGGCCCATTCGGCTGTTATCCTGGCACTCTCATTTGACCTGAGAATAAAATGGCGGTTATGAAACTCCGTGACTACCTTTTTTGTTCCGCCTCCTGTTGAACCCATTGTAGCAACGCGTTCACCATTTCCTCCGCCAGCTCCCTGACGGGCTCCCTGACGATCACCGGCCGGCGCTCCTGTTCCCTGTCTGTTTCTGTTTTGTCCAAACCCACCTTCGCCACCACCCTGTGAGCGTCCGCCACCTTCAGAAAGATCGCTGGCTTTCAGCTTGCCTCCCGATGCTTCAGCTGCCCTGGTACCCACCATGTTAAGTGAGTTTATAAGCATAAATCCGGCCTTTTCTTCAACCGACATTTTTGAAAGCAGGTCTTTGCTTCTTTCTTCGGGAGTCAGACGCCAGTCTTCATACTTATCAAGCTTCCTGTTTTTGTTAAGGTCTTTGAATTTTAATCCCCTTTTTTCGATTATTGCAACCGACCTTGTTCCAAGAACAGGTTGAGGTTTAGTTTCTTTTCCACTGGTACATGATACCAGCACTGCCATGATAAGGCAGATAACAGAAATTGCATAGATTTTTCTCATGATCAGGTTAGAATTTATAAATAGACAGAATCTCTTATCAATATATTCCTATTCAGATTGTAAAGTATTAAAAAATAAACTTTATTAACAACTATTTCAGGTAACTTAAATACATTTTCATCAATGGAAGAATTTGCAAATTGTTTGAGTAAATTCAGTGTTTTAAATTTAAAGATAAGTTGATACCCAAACTTATTCATATTATGGACGATTCAAACTCAACATCTTCAGACGGAGTACAAAATTATCGCAGCAGCCGCAGAACATTTTTCAAACAGGCAACCGCAGCATCCCTTGCTATTTCAGGCGCAGGTGTTTTTGATCCCCTTAAAGACAGCACTCAGTCAATTATGTACGGAAATGAAATTCCATGGTTCAGGAGGATCACCAGATGGGGACAGACAAATATTACCGAAAAAGACCCGCCGATATATGATATCAGTTGGTGGCGCAACCATTGGAAAAGAACCGGAACACAGGGTGTAATAATAAATGCAGGGGGCATCATAGCATATTATCCAACGAAAATTCCTTTTCATTATCAAGCCGAATATCTTCAGGGACGTGATCTTTTCGGAGAATTATGTCGTGCAGCTCATGAAGATGGACTTGTGGTTTTTGCCCGTATGGATTCAAACAGGGCTCATGAGGATTTATATAAAGCGCATCCCGACTGGTTTGCTATTGATGCTTATGGGAAACCATACAGGGCAGCTGATCTTTACGTCACATGTGTAAACAGTCCTTATTATAATGAACATATTCCTTCAATATTAACAGAAATAGCTGTTAACTATCATCCTGAAGGATTTACTGATAACAGTTGGAGCGGACTTGGTCGTGATTCAATATGCTATTGTGATAATTGTAAAAAAAGTTTCGGTGAAAAAACAGGGAGAGATATTCCGCTCAAAAAGAACTGGGATAACCCGGTCTATAAACTCTGGATAAAGTGGAATTATGACAGGAGACTTGAAATCTGGGATATGAACAATCGCACCACTAAAACAGCGGGAGGTCCGGATTGTATATGGGCCGGGATGAACAGCGGTTCTGTAAGCAATCAGTCGGGAAGCTTCAGGGATTACAGGAAGATCTGCCGGCGTGCCGATATTATTATGCTCGATTATCAGTCACGCAGTGATTCCACAGGATTCCAGGGCCTGTCAGATGTGGGAAAACTTATTCATGGTATTTTAGGCTGGGACAAATTGATTCCCGACAGTATGGCAATGTACCAGGCCGGACGACCGACTTTTCGTTTATCTTCCAAGCCTGTTCATGAAGCAAGGATGTGGATGATTGAAGGATTTGCAGGCGGAATACAGCCCTGGTGGCATCATATCTCAGCATATCATGAAGACAGGAGAATGTATCACACAGCAGAACCCCTCTATCACTGGTACGGAAAAAATGAAAAGTATCTCATTAACCGGTTACCTTTGAGCACAGTCGGCGTTGTGTGGTCACAGGAGAATACAGATTTTTATGGCCGGGATCAGGCGGATCTGCTTATAGATTCTCCATGGAACGGAATCACACAGGCATTAATAAGAGCAAGAATTCCATATGTGCCTGTTCATGCTGATGATATAGAACGGGATGCCTCTGGATTAAGATTGCTTATTCTTCCAAATTTAGGAAGTTTGAACAAGTCGCAGATAGCAAGCATAAAAAAGTTTGTTGAAAGCGGGGGAAGTTTGTTTGCTACAGGTGAAAGCAGTATGTATGATGGAGATGGGGCTAAACTGAATGATTTTGCATTAGGTGACATTTTCGGAGCACATATTATAGCTGAGAACAAATCCTCATTTGACCGCACTCTTCATACCTATCTGCGTCTTTATCCACAGATGAGAAGTCAGGTATACGGGCCAAAATCCGGTAAAGAACCATCTGTCACCGGAGCCAGACACCCGGTGCTGAAAGGATTTGAGCTTACCGACATTCTTCCGTTCGGTGGTACTCTGAATCCTTTAACAGTTGATAATGATTCACTGGTTATCATGACATTTATTTCAGAGTTTCCCATTTATCCACCTGAAACAGCATGGATGCGGGAACCGGAAACAGATATTCCGGGTCTCATATTAAGGAGCTTTTCTAATGGAAGCAGGATAGCATTCATGCCAGCAGACCTCGACAGACAATTTGCCCGCTATAATTTACCCGATCATGGTGATCTGATCAGGAATATTATTATTTGGACATCAAACAGCGATATTCCTCTTAAAGTTGAAGGTCCGGGTCTCATAGATTGTAATCTATATCACCAGAAGGGAAGGTTGGTACTTCACCTTACTAATCTTACCAGCGCAGGAACATGGCGAGCCCCTGTACATGAATACATATCTGTTGGTCCTCTTACAATCAAAGTAAAATTGACTGACGATGTAAAGGGTGAAAATCTGAATCTCCTGGTTGCGGATAAGAATTTGACAGCCAGGGTTATTGAGGGATGGAGTATCTTTACCCTAAATTCAATTTTAAATTATGAAGTTGTGGTTCTGACCTGAGATTTATTACCTAATCCTCAAATTTCTCTTTAAATGAAATCATTCATCTTTCGAACAGTTTTACTGGCATTTTTCTTTGTTTATGCAGATTTTGGTTTTGCTCAGACTACCGGTATTACCTCCGGGGCAATTTATACACTAAAATCAAAGGTGAGTAACAAGTTACTTAATGTAAGCAATGCCTCAATAGACAACGGCGCTAATGTCGATTGCTGGACAAACACCGGATCTTATGCCCAAAGATGGATAGTTACACATATTGGCAATAGCGTTTACACTTTAACAAATGTTGCCAGCGGGAAACTTCTGCATATAGTTTCAACTCCTGCTGATTCGGTCAATGTTGATCAATTTTCCGACACTGGCAGTGACGATGTCAAATGGACAATTAAGAAAGCGGGCCAGGGATCTTTTTATTTAAGATCAGCTATTAACACAGGATTTTCGCTCAATATACATTCCGGCGACACTGCCGATGGTGCTAACGTTGATTTGGCCCGATCTTCTGCCACAAATCTGCAAAAATGGTTATTTCTGAAAGAGACTACCCGGGAGGCTGCTGCGGCAGCCACAATTGCCGACAAAGTGTTTGATGCCTGGTATAAAAGCTATAATGTGGAATCAGTCAAAGGTTTTTTTTGGGATAATGCTGAGATGATTGAAGTGGTTCTGGATGCTTATGAAGTTACAAAAGATCCTAAGTACAAAACAATGTATGAGGCTATGTACAAAAACTTCATTGACAAAAATGGGGCTGACTGGCAGGGTAACAAATACAACGACGATATCGCATGGGCCGTTCTGTTTAGTGTAAGGGGCTATTTATTGACAGGCAATATAGCTTACCTTGAACAAGCGAAAGATCAATTTGACAAAATGTATGCAAGGGCGTTCACAAACACCTATGGTGGCGGCCTGATCTGGTATCAGACAAAAACATCAAAGAATTCCTGCATTAACGGACCAGCTATGGTAGCCTGCTGTTATCTTGCACAGGCTACTGGCGATAGTACCTATTATGACAAGGCAATTGCTTTATACACCTGGTCAAAAGTATATCTGTTTGATGCTGCAACGGGAAAACTAAATGATAATGTTGATCTGGACAAAAAAACCGGGAGACTTAAAATCAGCACCTGGAGTTCAACATATAACCAGGGTACATATCTCGGGGCTGCAGTAATGCTTTACAAGTACACCAGAGAAGCCACCTATCTTTCAGAAGCGGAAAAGATTGCACTATACATCAGAGACGAGATGTACCATTTTAAGGTCATGAATAATGAAGATGGGGGGAATGACCTTCCTGGTTTCAAGGGAATTTTTGCCCGTTATGCACGCATGTACACTGTTGAATTGGATAAAACAGATCTGATCGGATGGTTGCAATTAAATGCAAAGGTTGCTTACAATAACCGGAATTCACACGACCTTATTCAAACAAAATGGGCAACCAGAACAAGTGAAACAAAACCCAAATCGGCATTTGGATGTTCAACTGCAGTCTCACTTTTAATGAATAGTCTTCCTTTTACACCAGCGAAATAGAATGCTTTATAACAGGATCGATTCGTATATGTGATAATTAATCTGAGAAGATGAACAATTTCATGGATCGTGTAATCACTTTTCAGTACCCCGAACCCGCCGGCTGGCGGGCAGGCGGACAAAAGTTGCGACCAGCTATATGAGATTTTTAGACTATCTTACAAATATTAATCCAATTCACATGAAATCAATCTGCTTTGGTACCTTAATACTGCTGATGACACTGGAATTGTTCTCTCAAACAAATGACTTTACAACAATTGTGCAAAATCCAGCAACCAAAGTAAAAAACCAAATGGAGTCAGGACAATATTGTTGGAGTTATGCCACTTGTTCTTTTATTGAATCTGAACTTATTCGATCAGGAAAAGGAATTTATGATCTTTCAGAGGATTATTTCATCTATCAATCATACATTGACAAAGCTATTAATTACACATTACGTAAGGGCATGACTAGTTTCAGACGAGGTGGATTACCACACGATGTTTTTAGGATCATAAAAGAAAAAGGTATTATGCCGGATCCCTTTTATAAGATCGATTATATCCGAAATAAAAATGAACCTGAGGATGTGTTAAGTGCTTACTTAAATACGATTTTAAAAGACGAATATCTAACTGAAAATTGGATGAAGCATTATAGGGCTTTACTTGATAGCTATTTTTCGGATCGTTTCGATCAATTTAAATTTAATGGAGCCACTTTTACTCCTCCTGGCTTTTCGAAATATCTTCAAATAAATGTTGACAATTACATTTCACTAACATCCTTTACTCATCATCCATTCTATTCAGACTTTGTTCTTGAATTAAGAGATAACTATGCAGGTGGCCCATCCCTTAATTTACCATTAAATGAATTTCTGCAAACGATTGACTCTTGCTTATTGAAGGGATTTACTCTAGTTTGGGATGGCTGTTTAGATGGGGATAGATTTTCATATGATAAAGGTCTGGCAATGATCCCAAATATTGATAAAAATAATTTAGAGTTAAGACCGGATATCTCCGAATATAATGTCGATCAACAAAAAAGACAAATAGCATTTGAAAGATTACAAACCACAGATGATCATCTAATGCATATCATCGGTATTGCAAAAAATGGACAGGGTAAAAAATTTTATATAATTAAAGATTCTGGTGGAGAATATGGACCATTTAAAGGTTATCTATATATGAGTGAGATGTATCTTTTGAAGAATACAATATCAGTGACATTAAATAAAAGTTCCTTACCAAGAACAGTTAGACTTCTGATAAATAAAAACTAACTTGCATATAACACGGTCAATGCAAATTTAACGCAAACTCCCTCATTTGTCATGCCGATAGGTGGGATACGATTTAATATTCATATATAAAGTTCTTATATTATTCAATTTATAAAGTGAGGAGATAAAAATGAAAATATTAGTAACAGGTGGGACCAATGGAATGGGAAAAGGAGTGGCTAAAGTATTGGCAGGAATTGATAACCAAATTCATGAAGTTATCCTACTGTGCAGATCCAAAGAGCTCGGGGAAACTACAATCAAAGAAATTGAAAGTTCAACCAATAATAAAAAGATATCGATTGTCATCTGTGATCTTACCAAACTCACTGATGTTCGAAAAGCCATCAAAGAAATTCAAAGCAAATATAAGTATATCGACGGTTTGTTTATTAATGCCGGATTGGGTTATGCTGCGAGTAGGGTGGAGACTGAAGATGGAATGGATTCACATTTCCAGGTAAATTATCTATCTCAGTTTATGTTGACTTTAAATTTATTGAACTTGCTCGAAAACTCTAAGAATGGAGGAAGAGTAATATTCAATGTTACCCGTGGTGGAAAAATATTTTGGGACGACATCCAAATGAAAAAAAACTGGAGTTATGAAAACGGGATCCATCAGGCTATGGTAGCTAAAAGGATGCTACTTATTAAGTTACATGATTTGTACAAAAGCGTAAAAGGCTCAAAGGTATCCTTTATTGGTTTTGAAATATCCAAAACAGTGTGGAGTAATCAGATTAATATTATTCCGGTTTCAATGAAAATAATGGCAACCATAATGAAGTATTTCGGGACATTTATTTCAATAGAGAAATGTGGCATGATAATGGCTCCTTTGTTCACTGAAAATCAGGAAGAAAGTTTTAAGAAGTCTGGTAAATTTGTCACATGGAAGAAAGAAGAGTTTATAAGGATGAAGGAAGAAGAAACACTCTTTAACCAGGAAATACAGGAAAGACTTTGGAAAATTAGTTTGGAATTATGCAAGGACGAAAAAACTATTCAAATTGCAAATAGCCTTCAAAGTTTTGCCAAATAATTCCAGGTTTTATTCTATTTAGCACCATAATGCCCAACTTTGTCCGCCATTAAGAAGCCTTTTCGGCCGGGTCATTCAATCAGGCAAACAGAAAAATGCCGTACTTTACGAGTGGATCATAACATCTATTGATAAAAACCACAACAATGAATATTAAGTTGATTCTTATTATAGTGTTTTCAATTCTCTATGGATTATTTGAAATATTCATGAGTAGAAGACAACAAGACAAAAGAAAAATCTACAAATCAGGAGACAAAGGGAGTATCTGGTTACTCACGATTTCAATCTCAATGGGTTATTGGCTTTCTTTTATAATAGCCTCCACTAAAACAGGCAGGATATATCATTGGAATACCTTTTTCGTTATTGGATCTGTTTTAGCAATCATTGGATTGATAATCAGAGTGACTTCGATAATAAAACTTAAACAACAGTTCACTTATACCGTAACCAGGCTAGAAAACCATGAGCTTATCGAGACAGGATTATATAAGATAATAAGGCACCCCGGGTATCTTGGACAGCTCATTATTTTTCTGGGGATTTCTCTCTGTTTGTCAAATTGGTTATCAATTTTACTCATGATAATTCCGGTTTTGTCAGGATATCTCAATCGTATAAATGTTGAAGAGAGGTTTATGGTTGAACAGATGGGACAAAAATATCTTGACTATCAAACGCGGACTAAGAAATTGATTCCTATGATTTATTAAAAATACGCTAAACCTCATGTTAAGTTCATAAGCCGGACGTCCTGACCATATTTGGGCGGTCAACCAGGATCATGGCCACTGGCTTTTCCACATAGTCTCATTAGGGGATACAAATGTAGTTTCAATTCCTACCCTCCTATATATTGCAAATGCCGGTATTGTTGACCACTTTTGGCCAGTCAGATTGTCATTATTATATTTCTTTAGACAACAATGATTTAACTCCGGCCGGAGATGGTCAAAATCCTCCGACGAAGAGTGGTCAAGGTCAATTGCTTTTGCAGTTGCAACTCTGATAAAAAACTCATTTTCTTCAAAAAAAAAGTTGCACTCCTCTCCTTGAAAATTACTGTACATCTCATCCTTAGAATTAGCGATGGTTTCAGGATGTCATAAAAAGAAACAAGAGATCAATTTTGACCTCTTGTGCCGTTTGGTACCCCGAACCCGCCGACTGGCGGGCAGGCGGACAAAAGTTGCAACCGCTGAAGGTTCTTTCCTTAAAGAAGTACTAAAAGGCTTTACATAAATGAAGCAATAGGGTGAGTTTAAGCTGAATCATTTTTGCATACGAAGGAAATTAAGAACCTCCTGGGAATCCTTTTCTGCATCGACAGCCTCATTTTTGTAAATGATCTTCCCGTCTTTTCCTACAATAAAAGTCCACCTTTTTATAGTTATATCACGAACAAGTTCATGTTCGATGCCTCCGACAGTACGTTTCATAGATGCACCTTCACCAATAGGAACCCCGAAACTTTTGGCGATGTTGCCCTTTTCATCCGATAAAAGCAGAAAGTTCAGGTTCTCAGCCTGTCTGAACAGTTTAAGGTTCTCAATTTTATCACCACTGATGCCAACGACTATTGCATTAGCTGATGCCAGATCTTTCAGGTGATCACGGTAGGAACATGCCTGCCTGGTACATCCGCTGGTCATCGCACCGGGGAAAAAGTAAATAACAATGTAATCTTTGCCAATAACTTTACTGATATCCCAGGCGGAACCGTCATCAGCAGTGGCTTTGAACAGGGGAATCTTATCTCCAATCGAAAGTGTTTTTTGACTGTACATAGATAATGATGCTAACATAAGAATTGAGATTAAACAGATCTGTTTTTTCATATAAAATGGTTTAATTTATCTTTCTAACAAAATTAAACCGGGAATGTTGTTTTTTTTAGCTGAACTCTTTCTTTAGCAGTTGATGATTCCAGATTTTACCCTTGAAGGAAATAGATGTATACAAACATTTTAATACAGCTAAAATGATTTGTTCGTGAGGTTACCAATTTATTCTTCTCACCCAGGGAGACACTAATGTGAACTTTTTAAATATTTGATATGTCTGAAATAAGAATGTTGTAATTGCGTTCGCCTTTATATTTTACTTCCATCCTCCTCCCAGGCTTTGATATAAGGCAACTATTGACTGAAGCTGCTCAAACTTATCATTCACACCATTAAGCTGCGCCGAAAGCAAGGTTACTTCAGAGGTCAGCACATCGATATAGCTTGTTGTTGAAGTATATTTCAAAAGTTCTGTTGTATAATCAACTGCCTTCTCCAGGTATCCGATCTGTTTCTCGCGAATTGACATCTTATATGTCGCGGTCTCATAGCTGTGCATGGCATTAACTACTTCACTTCCGGCATTGAGCAGGATCTTTCTGAATGATGCCTGTGATTCCTCAAAATCTGCTGTTGCAGATAAGAATCTTTGTTTGTTCAGTCCATAGTTGAAAATTGGCTGAACAAGGCCTCCAAATATGTTCCAGAAAAAAACAGGTTGATTAAAAAGGGCATTCAGGCTTGCTTCAGTCAGTCCTCCCCTGGCATTAATCGTGAGTGAAGGATAAAAGTTAGCTCTGGCAGATCTTGCAGTTTCATAGTAATATCTCAGCCTGTACTCTGCTTCCACAACGTCGGGACGGTTTGCAAGAAGCTGTGCAGGTACTCCTGTCCTGAGATCCTCCGACAGATTCTGCTGTTCAAGCGAGGTTCTGTTTATTGGTCCGGGTTCCTGTCCCATTAGAAGACTAAGGACATTCTCAGTTTCATAAATCCTTTGTTTCAGGTCAGGAATTATGATCTCTGTCGAATAGCGGTTGGCCTGGCTAAGTACAAGATCAGCGCTGGTTATCAAATCATTATCCCTTAAGGCTTCCATAGTTTCGGCATTGCTGATCCTTTTTTCAAGCGTTCTCTGGGTTATGTCGAGCTGTGCATCGAGTGCGAGAAGATTGTAATAATTCATTGCTACAGAAGCTATAAGATCGGTTGTTACTGCTCTTTTAAAGGCTTCACTTGCCATAAGGGATGCAAGACTTGCCCGTTTTGCGCTCCGGAACTTGCCCCATATATCAGCTTCCCAGCTTGTGCTTCCAAAAAGCTGATAATATTCAGGAACTCCAAACCCTCCTGTTTCGCTTTGATATGTTGCATTGACCCCGGCATTGAGAGAAGGAAAAAACTCAGCCCGGCTTTGCCTGAAAGCTGCTTCTGCTTTTTTTACCCTTGCAATGGCAACCTGCATATCGGGATTATTACTTACAGCTTTTTCAATAATGACCTGAAGACAGGTGTCTGTGAACAATTCACGCCATGGAACCAATGCAATACTTGAAGAATCAGATATATTGAGATCTCTGTACAGGCTATCATCTGCCTTGATTTCCGGGAATTTTCCCAATTGCATTACTTTGCATGATACTACAATGAATGTTAAAACCAGCAAAATAAACACCAGCCTTATTTTTGCCCTGATAGGCATTGGCAACATTTCAGATCTTTTAATCATCTATACTTCTTTGTTCAACAACTTTATTCTTTGTGAATTTTTCCTGGATGGTCTGGAAAATGATAAAAAGTGCAGGGATCACAAGAACCCCGAGAACGGTACCGAACAGCATTCCTCCGACCGCAGAAAAACCGATTGACTTGTTCCCGCTTGCACCTGCTCCCGTTGAGAACATAAGGGGCATAATCCCGATTATGAAAGCAAGAGATGTCATGAGGATCGGGCGAAGACGAACCTTTGCTCCTTCTGTAGCGGAATCAAGGATAGACATGCCCTTTTCTCTCCTTGCAGATGCAAATTCAACTATCAGAATGGCATTTTTGGATAGAAGCCCAATCAGCATTATCATTGAGATCTGTGTATAAATGTTATTGTCAATCCCGAAGATCGTATCAAATATGAAAATACCTGTCAATCCTATCGGAAGTGAAAGAAGGACAGCCAGAGGGAGAAAGTAACTTTCATAAAGAGCGCTCAGGAGAAAATAAACAAAGAGAAGGCTCAGTATGAAGATGTAAATTGTCTGTGAGCTGGCGTTCTGCTCCTCACGGCTTACTCCCGAATATTCAAATCCGAATCCCTGTGGAAGCGTCTGTGCTGCAACTTCGCTTATGGCTCTCATTGCATCACCCGATCCGTAACCTTTATTGGGACTTCCATTCACTGAAATAGAGAGATACATATTGAATCGTGAAAGGCGTTCAGGACCGTAAACTTTTGTAAGAGTTATAAATTCTGTGATTGGAGCCATGTTATTATCGTTCGTTCGTACCATGATCCTGTTAAGTGTTTCGGGACTTGTACGGTATTCTGCATCAGACTGAACCATAATGCGGTATTGCTTGCCGAACTGATTGTAATTCGATACATAAATTCCACCAAAGAATCCCTGCATTGCAGACATAATACCTGACACAGTTAAACCTGCCTGTTTTACTTTAGGAACGTTTACAGATAAAAGGTACTGCGGAAAATTAGGATTAAAAGTTGTGTAAGCCGTCATTATCTCAGGCCGTTTGTTGAGTGCCGTAAGAAAATCCTGGGCTGCCTTGTTGAACTCTTCAATTGTGTGTCCCTCAATATTCTGCAGCTCGAATGTAAAGCCACCGCTTATGCCAAAACCCTGTATTGTAGGTCTGGAAAAAGGCAGTATGCGTGCATCTTTTATTACGGCAGTTTTCTGAATCAGGTTTTGTATTATATCGACATTCGTGATTCCTTTACGCTCTTTCCATTTCTTGAGGTCAAGGATAACCATCCCGTATGAGCTGCCGGATCCGGCAATAAAATTGAAACCGGTCAATCTCAGTATATTATTAACCTGGGGAATTGTTCTTGCTATACTGTCTACCTGTGCTGCTACAACTGCTGTTCTTTCGAGGGATGCTGCAGGCGGGAGGCTTATGCTTACAAAAACGGCACCCATATCCTCTTCAGGTACAAAGCCTGATGGCCGGATTTTAAGAAGAACGAAAAAAGCAATGCTGAAAAGAACAATTGCAGATATCACCAACCATTTCCTTCCAGAGAAATAGCGTACATATCGGACATATTTTGATTTTCCTGCTTCAAAGCCGGCGTTGAATAGTTCAAAAAATCTTCCTGCACCTGAATGCTTTATCTGCTCCCGGTTTTTTGGTTTCAGGAATAATGCTGCAAGAGCCGGGCTGAGAGTAAGGGCATTTACTGCTGACAATATGATGGCAATGGCAAGAGTTACACCAAACTGTTTATAAAACACACCGGAGGAGCCAGAAATGAATGTAACAGGAATAAAAACAGAAGCCATTACCAGTGTTATAGAAACAATAGCAGGAGTTATTTCGCTCATTGCGTCGACTGAGGCTTTGAGCGCTGAAGGATAATTCTGGTCAAGCTTGGCATGAACTGCCTCAACCACAACTATCGCATCATCAACTACAATTCCGATAGCAAGAAGCAAGGCAAACAGTGTCAGAAGATTAATGCTGAATCCAAACAGATAAAGGAAGAAAAAAGTACCGACAATTGCCACAGGAACCGAAATTGCCGGAATGAGAGTCGAGCGAAAATCCTGCAGGAAAAGATAGACGACAATAAAAACAAGAATGAATGCCTCAAGCAATGTTCTCAAAATCTTTTCAATCGATTCATCCAGAAAAACATTCGCATTTACCAGGTTTTTATAATGTATCCCATCGGGGAATGACTTTGATGCTTCATCAAAAACCTGCAGGCATTGATTTATAACATTCCGTGCATTCGAGCCTGCAGTCTGGCTTATTGCAATTGTGCTGGCCTCCAGTCCGTTCATTTTTACATCGCTGTTGTATGAAAGAGATCCCAGCTCCACACGTGCCACATCTTTCAGCCTTAAAAACTGGCCATTATCTTCTGCCCGTATGATGACATTCTCGAATTCTTCAGCAGTTTTCAGCTTGCCGGTGAACCTGATCACATACTGAAAGCTCTGATCACCCTGCTCCCCGAAACGTCCCGGAGCAGCTTCTATATTCTGATCGTTGAGAGCAGAAACAACATCAGATGGCACAATGCCATAAATTGCCATAAGATCGGGTTTAAGCCATATACGCATGGAATAGATCGCAGAACCGAAAGATGAAGCTTCGCCCACTCCATTTACTCTTCTCAGCTTCGGCAGGATATTTATGTCAGCATAGTTCTGAAGAAATAATTGATCATATTCGGGTTTTTCACTGTAAAGGGAAGAGATAAGCAGGTTTCCGGCCTGCTGCTTTCTTACAGAGACACCGGCTCTTGTCACTTCTGCAGGAAGAATCCCCGAAGCTGATGATACTCTGTTCTGAACCTCAACAGCTGCCATATTCGGATCAGCCCCAACTTTAAAAAAAACATTTATTGATCCGTTTCCGTCATTTGTTGCATTTGAAGTCATATATGTCATACCTTC
Organism: uncultured Bacteroidales bacterium; assembly: GCA_963825935.1. Taxonomy (GTDB): domain Bacteria; phylum Bacteroidota; class Bacteroidia; order Bacteroidales; family VadinHA17; genus LD21. The sequence continues at coordinate 102,728 of CAWGUN010000010.1, forward strand.
CACACCATTGATCTGTTCCTCAAGTGGGATGATGACACTATTCATCACTACTTCGGCATTTGCTCCGGCATAGTTGGCTGAAACACTTACAGTCGGAGGTGCAATATTAGGATACTGCTCGATTGGTAATCCAACAAGGCCCAAAATTCCGAGCATGAAAATGATTATTGAAATGACTGTACTGAGTACGGGGTGTTCTATAAATTTTTTAAACATTGTCCAAGCTATTCTGATTGCTTTTCATTCTTTCCAGCTATTCCCTTTGGGATGATCGTGACACCGTTTTTGAGAGAATTAATTCCTTCAACAACGATCCGGTCACCCGGCTTAAGCCCTTTTTTAACCAGGAAAGATTGACCGTCATCAGAGGGCATGGGATCAAAAGCCACTGCAGTAACTTTATTTGCAGAATCGACCTTGTAGGCAAAATATTTATTCTGGAGCTCATAAGTTGCACTCTGAGGAATTATTATTACACTGTGTTTCACTTCCGGAATTCTGATTGTAGCACTGGATCCGCTGCGAATCAATCCATCCTTGTTGGGAAATATTGCCTTGAAAGTTGCTGATCCTGTTTGGGTTGAAATCATTCCGCTTGCCATTTTAATCCGTCCTCTTTCGGGATACTCACTTGAATTGGCGAGAATGAGTGTTGCCTGAGGAATGTTATTAATCTTCTCATCAAGACTTTCACCGGGTGAACCTGAAAGAAAATCCAGAAGTTGTTTTTCATTCCATGAGAAATAGGCAAACACCGTATCAATATTCGAAAGGATGGTTAATGCCTGCTGGCTGTTGCTGGTTACCAGAGCACCCTGCTTGTATGGGAATGTTCCAATGATTCCATTCATAGGACATCGGATACTTGTATAGGCAAGGTTCGTTTCAGCATTGGCGAGTTCGGCCTTTGCCTGTTCCAATATGGCTTTTCTCGATTCCAGGCTAAGCTCCGCAGATTTTAACCTGTAATCGCTTACTATCTGTTTATCAACAAGCGGCTTGATTTTCTCTATATCCATATCAGCAGCGTTAACATCAGCTTCGGCACGGTTGATGCTGGCACTGGCTGTTATCACCTGCTGCTCATACATAGGATTCCTTATTTTAAAAAGAAGCTGCCCTTTTTTCACATGATCGCCTTCATTGACAAAAATATCCTGTAGATATCCACTTATCATAGGCCTTATTTCTATAACCTGCTGCCCTTCAATTGTTGCCGGAAAGTCCTGATGAATCGTTACGGTTACCGGATCGAGAGTAGTTACTTCATACTCTCGTGGCATTTCAGCAGTAGGGCCACCGGCCTTTTCAAGTTTACATGAGGAAATAAAAAATACTGTTAACAGAATAACAGAAGATGTAATTCTCATTTTATTGATTTATTGCATTTTATTTTCCTTATAAACAAAAATCATGGTAATCTGTTTAAGGATTCTCCGAATAATTAGGAAAATTTTAACAAAAGGATATTCCCAAAGGAAATACAACTGGCAATAAAAGTACGCCGCAGTCAGTTATTATTTAACCATCTTCCAGTTTAATTTGTGGACTCAAATAACTCATCCTGATAATTAGTGAGATTTTGGGAAGTTCCAAAAAAAAACAAGAGGTCGATTTTGACCTCTTGTGCCTCTGGGTACCCTGAACCCGCCGGCTGGCGGGCAGGCGTACAAAAGTTACAACAAGTTAAAGAATCTGTTTGGTTCAGGTAAATTTATTATTCTTTTTCGCTTTGAAGATTGCTCCAATAGCATAGAGGGGAATAATATTTATATTCTCCATCCTGGCAAAATTCTCTAAAGAGGTTCTGACTCCAGATTTACTTTTCTTTTCTTCCATAAAAATACGCAGGCTCTGCATTTTCCCTTTTATGCCTGATTTAACCTCGATTGGAACAATTCTGTCGCCAAGCTCTATTACATAGTCAACCTCTGCCTGACTTCCTTTCTTTTCTCTTTGCCAATAGTATAGAACTGGAGCCTGGTTATCAGGCTGGTTTTTAATTAGTTCCAAACCTGCATAAAGCTCTGCAATTACTCCTTTATTAACCAATGATATTTCTGTATTCAAAAACAATTCAGACAGATCAAGATTTAAAAACCGCTGGAATATCCCGGTGTCAAAAATTAAGTATTTTCTGAACTTATCATTTGTCTGCGCGCCAAGAGGAATACCATTTGATGATGAATGCACAACAGGGAAAATAATACCAGCCTGATCTAAAAGTTCCAGGCTCTCTTTTAATTGAAGGCGGTTTGCTTGTGTATCTATCTGTGAAATAACGAATTTAGAACCCGTTTGCATAATAACTGAAGAAAACACCTCCTTTAATCTGGTTGAAGGTACTTTTGATTTATACTTTGAGAAATCATCATATAAAGAGTTTGTCAACTCTTCTAAAATACCCTGGCAATCAAGCAGTGATACACCGTTTACATATGATGCTACAACTTCAGGCATTCCGCCAATCGTGATATACCTGATAAGATATTGTTTGAGCTTGTTATGAACAGGTTCAGAAAAGGGTTTGTCTGCAATAAACTTGTCAATAAGATGTACTAAAGATCTTTCGTTAAATGCAGTAAGAAATTCACTGAATGAAAACGGGTAAAGGTATATGGACCTTATTCTGCCAACTCCGAAAGAAGGTAATTCTTTTAGTGCAAATTCTAAAAGTGACCCTGCCGCAATTAGATGAATATCAGGAGTTTTTTCATAGAAGTATCTAAGGGAAGTAATTGCTGGAATACAGGACTGTATCTCATCAAAAAAAATTAAAGTTTTGTTTGGAATAATTGGAGTGTTAAAGATCAGAGATAATTCCTCATAGATACTTATTGGATTAATATCCCCTTCAAATAGCTTATGAATTGATTTATTTGAAATAAAATCCACTTCTATAAAGAACTCAAAAGCTTTACCCAGATTTCTCACTGTTGACGATTTCCCAACCTGTCTAGCTCCTCTGACAAGCAGGGGTTTCCTGGAAGGCTGGTTTTTCCAGTCAATGAGGGCCTTGTCGATCTTCCTTTCAATATATTCCATATTCTTATTTTATTCAAAGATACAATAATTTTAAAAGAAGGACCATAAATATCAAGTATATTACAATAATATGGATCATAAAAACATAAAATTAATAATTAAATGCCATCTTAAAATCAGGCTATATCAATTTATAGAACAATTAAAGAAAGGCATCCCAATGCTGGAGAACTTCCTGGAATATTACGGGTAGTCAGACGATACTTTAATTTAGAGTGAGTGTGATAGTCCTTCTGCGTTAAAACTACGGAGGATGCAGTGGGAGCGAGGAAAACATCACGAGTGTGCTCGCGCTCGCTCCCACACTCGCTCTGTTTTCGGTACCCGGAGCGGGACTTGAACCCGCACAACCGTAATGGTCACAGGATTTTAAGTCCTGCGTGTCTACCATTCCACCATCCGGGCATCAATTGTCCTGCAGTCATATGGTCTTGCAGTCTTGCAAGTCCAGAACAGCAGGGCAAATTTAGGAAAATATCGTCACTTCACAAGGATCGGTTTTCCCAATCCTACTTTTTCAAGATCCGTAAGTTGCGTTTTTGCATCTCCGACAACTACATAGTACATTTTTGAAGGATCGATATACTTTTTCACAACTTCAAGCTGCTTTTCAGGAGTAAGTCCCTGAACATAAGCTTCTTCCTGCTTGATGTAATCCGAAGGCAGGTTGTACGAAGTCATGGTACTGAGCATTCCAAGCAGGTTTCCGATGGTTTCAAAACGAAGTGCATTACTCCTTAGCAGAGATGATTTTGTAAAATCAATATACTCCTGGGGCATACTTTCACGATACTTCTCCATCTCGGTTTTGAATATGTTAACCGATTCCAGGGTAGAGTTGGTCCTTACCCGTGATGAGGCCGTGAAGATTCCATAATCCTTTGAACCGGAGATATTTGAACGTGCACCATAAGTGAAACCTTTTTCTTCCCTGAGAATCAGGTTAAATAAACCATTGAATGAACCTCCAAGCTTATAATTTGCTACATATACAGGGTAAAAATCAGGATTATTTCTTGGTAATGAAGGAACTCCTATAGATATTATTGATTGTTTGGCGCCGGGCACGTCTACAAAATAGATGGCTGATTTTTCAGGTACTAAAGGCATTGCTAACGTTGGTAGTGAGACCTCTTTGGTTTTCCAGCTTTTGCTTAAGCTTGAAAAAGCTTTTTCGACTTTTGCCTGGTCAACATCTCCGACCACCAGAAGTTTTCCACCTGAAGGTGAAAAATATTTATCATAAAATGTTTTAAGATCGTCAATTGTAATTGATGGAACAGATGCTTCCGTCCCCGAGGATTCCACACCAAGAATATTATTTTCACCGAAAATAAGCTTGTTAAGGGTTATGGAAGCCAGGTAATCAGGATTTGCCTTGTTTCGTTTAAGAGTATTGATTATCCTGCTTTTAGCAAGATCAAATTGTACAGAATCCCACCTGGGTTCCAGAAGCATTTCCTGTACCAAAGCAATTGTTTTTTCGAAATTCCTGGCAAGGGTGCTTACATAAACCGAAATATCATCATCGCTGGAAGAGACCCTGATTGAAGCGCCCAGAAGACCTATTGCGTCTTCAAGTTGTTCCGGTGTTTTATTTTTAGTGCCTTCATTCATCAGTGATGCGACAAGGTTCGCAAGTCCGGCTTTGGATATATCTTCAGCATCATGTCCTCCTTCCATTATAATTGAATACTGGATAAGCGGGAGTTCATTCTGAACGATACCCCATATCTTGACACCATTGCTGAGAGATGACGTCCAGGCTGTAGGAATTGTCACAACAGGATCAGGTCCAAGGGGTGGTTTAATTGTCCTGTCTATCTTTGTGGGGGTTTTAAGTATTGGCTCTTCAACCAGGTTTGCAGCTTTAACTTCAGCAGCTTTTGTAACATCCTCTTCAACAATATTAGCATTTGCTGAACCCTCCGCGATCAGGTTCACTTCACCTTTCGGAACAAAGCTGGTTTCAACGAAATTCTTCCCTTTAATATATTTTTCGTATACGTCTTTGATATCCTGCATTGTGACTGCCTGAACTGCTGCAAGCTCCTTTTTAAAGTATTCAGGATCACCGGTATACATTTCATATTCAGCCATCTGGAAAGCTTTTCCCTGGACACTTGCAAATGAACCGTAAAAACGGGTTTCATATTGGGCTTTAAGTCTTGTGAGGTCATCTTCGGAAAATCCATCTTTTTCAAATTTAGCAAGCCCTTCAAAGATTGCTTTTTCAACCTCAGTAAGGTTTACACCCGGATTTGCCCCGACAGATATTGTGAAGGATCCTGCAAGCTCCTGAGAGCCATTTCTTGTCATAACCCGCGAAGTGAGCTTTTTATCCTTTACCAGAACGATATACAGGGGTGCCTTACGTGTTCCCGACAGTAAATCTCCCAGGAAATTAAGTGCATAGGAGTCTTTTGAATACCTCTCAACTGTCGGGAATACCATTGTCAGCTGTGGAGCTTTGGCAAAATTGTCCTCATGATAGAGTCTGGTAGTCTGTGAAAGACCTGCAGGCATAGGAATCCTTTTCTCAATAGTCTCGCCGGCAGGTATTTCATTAAAATATTTTTCGAGCCATGATTTAACCTGCTCCCTGTCAAAGTCGCCCGAAATCACGAGAGTTGCGTTATTCGGGGAATAGAACTTTTTATGGAATGCCCTTACATCTTCGACAGAAGCATTCGTCAGATCCTGCATTTCGCCAATGACTGTCCAGCTATAGGGATGTCCTGCAGGATAAAGATACTTTGCAAGAAGTCCGGAGTTGAATCCATATGCAGCATTATCGACACTTTCCCTTTTCTCATTCTGCACGACATTTTGCTGGTTTACCAGTGCAGATTTTGTAACTGTATTTTCAAGATACCCCATCCTGTCAGATTCGAGCCAGAGAGCCATTTCAAGAGCATTTTTCGGAATCACTTCAAAGTAGTTTGTACGGTCCTGGTTAGTGCTGCCATTCAGTGTCCCGCCGGCACCCTGAATATCTTTAAACAGCTCATCTTCACCAACGTTTTCCGATTTCTGGAACATCATATGTTCAAACAAATGAGCAAAACCGGTTTTCCCCGGAGTTTCCCTGCTTGAACCTACATGATAATAAATAGCCAGGCATGCAATCGGATCTGATTTATCCTCATTCAATACAACATTCAGCCCGTTGGACAGTGTGTACTTTTCAAACGGGATTGACAGTCCTGTTTCTTTATTTTCCTTATTACAGGAAAAGAGAGTCGCAATGATCAGAATTAAAAAGAATTGAAATGTTTTTTTCATGGATAGAAGTATAAAGATTAACATAATGTAAATTCTGGATTTCGAAAATAGTAATAAAAAACTTTAGGAGGGCTCTTTTTTGCAGATAAAAAAAAATTCTTATTTTTGCCCCTGAATTTGCGGGAGTAGCTCAGTTGGTAGAGCACGACCTTGCCAAGGTCGGGGTCGCGGGTTCGAGTCCCGTCTCCCGCTCAAACAAAAAAGGCTGCGAAAGCAACCTTTTTATTTAATAACAGTACCTTCTATTTCCTCGTCGGTCCCCAATCAGTAAGAGTATCATTTTCAATATAAAGCCAGGTATTATTATAGATCCACTCTTCCTGAATGGTATTACTATTGATGACCCTGTTTATCTTCAGTGGTTTACCCCAGCTGTCCCTGACCATTTCTGAAGTCATCCCTTTCCAGATCTTACCGGCTATCAGCCTGGCAGCCATATTAGTACCATATTTATTCTCCAGATATGTAAAACGACTCACTTCCTGCTGTGATGCAGGCTGCGATTGCTGAAGAGGCTCCCTGGTCTGAACTGAAGGTTTTGAAGCAACAGGTGATTCGTTGATTACTGCATGGCGTTTCAATATGTATCCTTCATTATCTTCAAAAATGACATGAAAGTAAGCACTGTCAGAACCAATAACATTAACAACTGATCCGACAGGAACAATCATGAGAACTGTGGTCAGATCATTTTTCTCGGCAAACAGCCGGCTTGCAGATTTTAATGTTGCTGTAAGAGTTATTTCCTGACCGGAAGGCTGGTTTTTTTCAAGATCCTGCAGAACCTGAGTCCTGTTTTCCTGTGCATTAAGAGAAATTACAGAAAACAGAAAGAGAGATGTTATAATGAGCTTCTTCATATGAGTATTGTTTTTCTAAAATGCTCAAAAATTGTACCAACATTATATGGCGCAAAGGTGCAACGGCTTAATGGCTCAATGGCTGTTTGTTAAGCTGAAGTGGGGAGCGGGAGAGTGGCTGAGGGGAAGACGGATAATCATAAGCCCGTCGCGGACAGGAAGAATGACTTTCTCAATATTTTTTTGTTTCCGGGTCATTTCATTGAACTCAATAATCCCTTTTGTCATAGGATCATCAGGATTTTTTTCCAAAACCTTGTTTCCCCAGAGAACGTTATCAGCAATAATAAATCCGCCCGGTTTTACTTTTTCAATAGCAACTTTATAGTATTCTGTATACTCACGTTTATCACCATCAATATAAACCAGATCAAAGGACTCTTTCAGCCCGGGAATGATATCCTGGGCCCTCCCGGTCATCTGAATAATACTGGTGTCCACCCCGGCTTTACTGAAGTATTTATGGCTGAATTCGCAAATTTCGTCATTTAACTCTATTGTAATAAGCCTGCCTCCCTTTTTTAGTCCCCTGGCCAGGCATATTGCCGAGTACCCGGTAAAAGTTCCGATTTCAAGGATAGTTTCCGGCTGTATCATCATTGAAATTAATTGAAGCAGCTTCCCCTGAATATGCCCGCTTATCATATTGGGATTAACAAATCTTATGTGTGTCTGCCTGTAAAGATCTTCCAGCACCGGATCTTCGGGTGATGAATGCTCATGAAGATATTTTTCAAGCCTTTTATCCATTATTATTTATATATCAGCGTGGATAACCGGGATGATTCAAAAATTTCATTTGCTATTTCAAGCAATTCTGATGATGTCACACCATCAATCTTTTTGCATGTATCTTCCAGTGTATCGATCTTATTGAAGACCAAAAGACTTTTTCCAAGGCTTAGCATGAGGCTTTCATGGTTTTCGTATCCTCTTGCAAGATAACCCTTTATCTGGTTTTTTGCTTTATTGAGCTGAATGGTTCCAAGCCTTGTATTCTGTAATTTATTAAGCTCTGATTTTGCAATTGAAATGCTTTTCCCGAGGTTCTGGCTGTCGGTTCCAAAGTAGATGGAGAAGGCTCCGGTATCGGAGTATGGATTATAACCGGATTCGACATTGTATGCAAGACCGTTTTTCTCACGGAGAGACAGATTCAGCCTTGAATTCAATCCCTGGCCTCCCAGGATATTGTTCAGCATGAACATTCCGATCCTGCGTTTGTCTTTCAGGTCGTATGCAACATTCCCTATGATGCAATGGTTCTGGTATGTATCCATTTTCTTTGTAACGATGGCAGGTCTGTAAAGCCATTTGGTGCGGGTTCTCCCTTGTCTTTTTTTTGTACGGACCGTCCCGAGATATTTTTCAGACAGATTAATAATTGTTTCATCAGTGATATTACCGACAGAGCAGAAAACAATTTCATTAGTACTATAATTTCCGGCAACGAACTCTTTCAGAGTCTTCTGACTGAATGATTTCACTGAATCCGGAGTGCCCAAAATATTACGTCCAAGCGGTTGCCCGGCGAATATCATCTCCTCAAAATCGTCAAAAATAAGCTCTGCCGGTGTGTCGAGATAAGAATTTATCTCTTCGATAACAACATCCTTCTCTTTTTCTATCTCCTTTTCAGGAAAAACTGAATTAAAGGTAATATCGCTTATCAGTTCGACAGCTCTCTCAAAGTCCAGTTTAAGTATAGATGCATGAATGGTTGTCTCCTCTTTTGTGGTATATGCATTCAGCTCGCCACCGACATCATCCAGACGGCTCAGAACATAGTATGCTTTACGTTTTGCTGTTCCTTTGAACACCATATGTTCAATGAAGTGGGTCATTCCGTGTTCATTGCTTTTTTCATCCCGTGAACCGGTGTTAATTACCAGTCCGCAATGAGCAACCATGCCGTTGGTTCTGTAATGGACAATTCTTATACCGTTACTGAGAGTATGTCTGAGGAGTTGCATTATTGGATTATATCAGGCAGCAAATGTAACATATCGGTAAAATGATTCCAAATGGATTATTTTCAATCAAAGTTTTGCTTACTCGGATTTGAAATATATATTTGCAGTCCGAAAAGGAGGTGCCATAGCTCAGTCGGTAGAGCAATGGACTGAAAATCCATGTGTCCCCGGTTCGATTCCTGGTGGCACCACATAAAAAAGAGCGAGAGTGAAAGTGAGAGCGAGTGAGCTTTAACAAACACTCTCGTTTCTGTTTTCTCAAGACTCACACTTACTCTGAAAAACTAAATCCGCAAGATAAATGATTTGCAGGATTATATAATTCACACGTTATCAAACAAATAGAATAACTGTTAAAATAATTTTACTCCTTGCAGCAGGCTTTCATCAATTTTTATTATCAATATTTCTTTCTCCGAAAGCAATTCAATTTATTTAATTGATTATACTGTTTTTGAACTTAAAGCCTGCTTTTGTGTTATAAGTTAGTTAATCACTAAAAATTTTAAAAATGAATCCGGTTGTACACTTTGAAATGCCTGCAGAAAATATGCAACGAATAACTGATTTTTACAATGACGTGTTTGGCTGGCAGTCTCAAATAATGGGTGAGGAGATGGGCAATTATGTAGTTGTTACCACTTCAGAAACAGACGATAAAGGCCGACCAAAAATGTCCGGTACAATAAACGGAGGCTTTTATCCAAAACATGAAGGCAAACCTCCATTTTGCCCCTCATTTGTAATTGCAGTGGATGATATTAATGAAACGATAATAAAAATTAAAAAAGCAAACGGGAAAAGTTCTTGGAGATCCTGTTGAAATACCAGGAATAGGTACCTATATTTCGTTTATCGATACTGAAGGTAACCGGCTGAGCATTCTTAAGCCTTTAATGAGCGGTGATAAGTAAGGTCATAACACTCAGGCTCAAAATCATGGGATGCACACAGAAATTTTGTAACGTACACATAATCCGGCAAATACACACTTAAAATCAACAGCCTGTAGTTGATAAATGATATCCGATATTTTAGTTTAATTCATTTCTCCCCTAAAGTTTATATTAAATCGTAATTATCGCACCGGCAGGTAATCTAATTATAGCTTCTATTTACCAGATACTTAATACTGTCCGGGACAAGGGAAAGGTCATTTGTTAATCCGGACTGACTATTAGTAAATTGGAACCCGACTCTTTCCCAATAACACTTTAGATTTGAAAGGAATGATTGAACATGGCCAGAGTTTTGCAGAAGATGTTTATTTACACAAAGCTCTTTATTTGTATGGAGCATAATGACTAATAGTTTGAATATGAAAGTGCAGAAAATAATAGTCGTATTTATTGGCCTTCTATTCCTTTGGACTTCCTGTGAAAAGGATGGTAAGATCTTAACACAATTTCCAAACTTATCAATTGACAGTCTTAAAATATTACAGACAAATATTCCTGTTGGTCTTTATACGGACCTAACTTTCGTTAGTGAAACTATGGGATTTGCAATTTCGAATTTTGGTGCAATTATAAAGACAATGGATGGTGGCTGTAACTGGGAAAAATTATTGTCTCCTGTTGATTTCTTCCTGAGTAAAATTCAATTCACCGATAGTCAGACTGGTTACATAATTGGAGGCGATGATACAGGAGGCTATCTTTTAAAAACAGTCAATGCAGGACAAACATGGCAATTATTTAATTTGAACACTCCGGACAATGTGAGGCCAACAGGAATGTTCTTTTTAAATAATACTACCGGATTTATTTCAGGAGAGAAACTATTCAAAAAAACTACTGATGGAGGAAAAACCTGGTCAGAAGTAATGGGTTCTGTTTCAGAAAATATTAACTATTTGAGTTTTAAAAATGCAGATGAAGGATATGCTACTTCTGATAATGGGAAATATTTTAAATCTGTCGATGGAGGCAAAACATGGCAATCAATGCAGTCAAGTACAAGCGACCATTTGAGAAAAATATATTTTGCAGAATCAAAATTCTATGCAAAATGTCGTACCAACGTTTTTATTGATTTAGGGACAGGAAATAAAGCCTTTACAGTACCGGATAGTGCATTTAATTTTCTCTTCTTAAATGATAGCAGATGTATTGGAATTGGCCAACATTATGAAACTGGATTCTTACCTTATGGTGATATTTTTATGACAAATGATGCATGGACAACTTTCTTTCAAAAGAAATACAATCCTCAGAGTGAAGCCATGAATGTTACTGCAATTGCCAAAGTAAAGAATGGGAAAGTTATAATAATTGGTCTTGGGGCTATTAACACTACTGTGATAGAATTACGGTATTAATTTTTGTTGTTCAATAAACAATTTCCTGATTCAACAGAGTCTAATTTTCAATCTTTTATAGAACTTATCTGGTAACCATCTTAATATTTTATTCCTACCTTTAATGGAGAAACTGAAATAAGACTGTATATAAAACAATCAGGTTGAATTAAATTCTAAGAGATATACAATTAAATTAGGGAGGCATCAAAAAATGACAGATCAAAGGGAACAAGATATCAGAAGGACTGATACCATGAAAAACATTTTAAGAAGAATCATGCAGGTGTCGATAACTGTAATTATTACATTAATTATTCTGCTTGTGTCTGCTGGAATAATTAAATGGATTTATGCATGGATATATACTTTAGCATCTGTGCTGGTAATAATCATAAATGCATTTATTTTTCCCGCTGAATTAATCTCTGAACGTGGCCGAAAGAAAGAAAATGTTGAAAAATGGGATAAAATCCTTACTGGAATTATTATAATTCCCTGGTTTACACTTTATATTATTGCAGGATTGGATATCCGCTTTGGATGGTCTGCTGAGTTAGCTTTATGGATTCATTTCATTGCATTAATTACTTTTATATCAGGAAATGCTTTAGTAAGTTGGGCCATGGTAGCAAATAACTACTTTTCAACATCAGTTCGCATTCAATATGATAGAGGTCATACAGTCTCAAGCGGAGGGCCTTATCGCTATATACGTCATCCGGGATATCTTGGAATGATCATTTTTCTTTTATCGACCCCCATTATTCTTGGATCTTTTTGGGCTTTAATACCCGCAATTATGACAGTTATACTATTCATAATTCGCACATCATTTGAGGATAATACGCTGAAAAATAAGCTTGAAGGCTATAAGGAATATTCTGAAAGAGTAAAGTATCGATTAATATCCGGTATCTGGTAAAAAAGTGTCTGAGTTGATCATCTAAAGAATCTTCTTTTGCATAAAAACCTTTTCTCGCACTCACCTATTGCAAAATGCATTCAATTAAGAATTTGCGATAAGCACGTAACACCACTCATCACCTCTTTTATGCTTTTTGGAGATCTGTGCAGTGCGGTAACATTTTATGCCAGAGTCGGGATGCGCCTTACCAGCTCTTCCCAGTCGTTGCCGATTGCCTTATGAATAAGAAGCTTTGCCTGATCAAATGCCGGAGGAGGCATTACCAATTGCCATATACTGGTCATGTTCTCGCGGTCATTGTTATCCATCAATGGGTATAGCCATGCGACAAGCTCCGGAAAGCGCTCCTGTGGAATTTGGTTAGCCATGATGCCGACTGCTTTACCCTGATCAGCCATAGATACACGCTCCCTGACTAAACGATATAAATGTGAGTCTTCCTTTCCGAGATGCAGGTCGAGATGGAACTTGAATGCTGCCGTAGCCCGTGCAGTTTCCAGTATGTCATTTACTGAAACTGCAACATTCAATGCATCGAATGCTGCATCGAGGCCCCGATGATCTTTCTCATATGCTTCTGAGACTGAAGGTGCAACAGCTTCAACTGCTGGAAATACAGCTATCTCCTCGCCATGAGCATGCCAGACAAGTACTTCATTGAAGAACCGGAAGCGCTCGATCGTTGAAGTGAGCTTCTTCCCGCGTCTTGCTGATTCGAGTGCTGAAGCATCGATCAGTTTCATGTCGGCCCTGAAAGCATTATGAAATGCTTTAATTGCATCTAGTGGTTGTGCCATTTTATTATCTCCTTTTACTTTAAATTGAAAATGCAAATATTTATCTGCCCATCGTTGATTGTCAGACTATAATTTGGAAAATAATCCATGGAATAATTTTGCTATCGGGTTAAAATAAGAACATTAATTTGTCTTATGTAAATGTACCTACGATAACAATGGGATGGATTAATATAACATTAAGGTTAGATTAAAAAGAGGTTAGGATTAATCTTCACTTAATAAAATGACATAAAAGAGCAAAAGCCAGGGAGATGATTCATACACCTCATAAACTTTCGACTCTTTGGTGCCGAATTTTACAATGCAAATTGCCTCTTGCAAGCAGCAATTTTGCATTACAGTCGTTTGAACTTTACCTCATTCTTTGTTGTTAAATAAGTTAATGCTATTTGTTTTTAACTATTTATAGATTTCCAGATAACAGAACATTGCATTTGAAGTGACTAATAAATTAAAAAAGGTAATTAATAACTTGTATCAAGATTGATAAATTCAGAACAAAAATTCTACAGGCAGGCATATTGGTTAAGCCTGTTTACAATCTTCTATAATATTATTGAAGGGATTGTTTCAATGGTCTTAGGCTATGAAGATGAAACACTTAGTTTGTTTGGTTTTGGTGCGGATAGTTTCATTGAGGTATTGTCTGGCGTTGGTATTGCCATTATGATATTGCGTATTAAACAGAATCCAGACAGTCCTAAAAGCAAGTTCGAGATAACTGCCTTAAAAATAACAGGGACGGCATTCTATCTTTTGTCGGCAGGTTTATTAGCAGGTATTGTCTTTAATATCATCAGCCATCATAAGCCAGAAACCACACTTTGGGGCGTAATAATAGCTTTGGTTTCAATAGCAGTCATGTTTTGGCTTATGACTGCAAAAAAAGGGATTGGTAAAAAGTTACATTCCGAACCAATAATTGCTGATGCGAATTGTACAAAGATTTGTATTTATATGTCAATAGTTCTTCTCGTTTCAAGTCTTGTTTACGAGTTCACAGGTTTTGCCTATGCCGATGCAATTGGTGCCGCAGGTCTAATCTACTTATCAGTAAATGAGGGTAAAGAAGCCTTTGAAAAAATTAAGGAGAAGGAATGTAATTGTTGAGGCCTCGTGACACCAATTCTTTAAATCGCAAATCACTCAAGATCAATGAACTGTGGGATTTTGTATTTTAAAGTGTGACGCTTACCAGCCCTGACTGCCCTGCCGGCAGGAAATTGATACTGGTTTTCTCGACACATACGTTGTCAGTGTATTATATACGTCAATTTACATTGCAGCTGTCACCAAATGGGTCTGCAATAGTTAAAAGTCTCTAAGATCTGACAACTCCGGGAATATTTCTATACTGGATGGACTTCTTCAATATTCTCCATCTCCTCTCTTGTGTAAGTATTGAGTTTTATAATTTTTGCAATCGATCTGAATAACGAAGGTACAATCTGCCGGGCCTGGTCCCTGTTTTCTACCTCCACTATTAACCAGGCTTTATGTTCACCATCATGGCAACCCCAATCAGCTTGCCTTAGAAAGTGTGAACCAGATTGTATAAATACACGCACTGCATTATTACATGCAGATTTTGTTGCTTCATGTGGTACTTCAATAAGATACCTTTCCATTTTTATAGCTCCTTTCCGATGTTTAATATTGAATATAATCCAATTTTGTGCGTCGTTTCAAATATGAAACAAAATTCTCGGGACTTATGTTCATTCAAAATTATTCCGGATCAGATGAATTTTTAGCGATCAGATGAGAATTCATGCAGTCTGAAATTGTTCACCTGTAACTTTTTTCCTGTAAATCCGGTTGAATAAGAAATCAAAAAAATTGGCAGTCAGTTTTTTAAAAGGATTTAATTGTGTCGGATAATAATAATCGGAATCGAACCAGCCATTTTTCTTGTAATATGTATAATCTCTCCAGCTTTCGTTAAGCAATAACTTTATACTTGTTCTTGACATCCTGAATATCATCAACTGGAAAAGGGTTGGGATCGGGTATTCTTTTTTAATTAAGCCAGAATAGAATTTTTTGCTTTGCTTGTCAATAATGCTGTTAAATTTTTTCTGATCTTTTTCTGTCATTGGTTCAAGTGAATTCAGGCAGGTTCCTTTTACGACATTGAAGCCAAGCGTCTTCCCGAAGAAGTTGAAGTAATTAATAATTTTACCTCCACGATAAAAACCCTGAACGACAATACTTGTAAATGTTTTTCCAAAAAAGCGAGGACGATGGAAAATAAATCCAAGTCTGTCAAGAAATACTTTCATGAGTCCGGATACGTTAAAAGAATAGTTAGGCGATGCGAATATAATTCCGTCTGAATTATCCATTTTTTCAATAAGTCTGTCTCTGTCATCTTTTAAGGGACACAACTCTTCTCCTTTATTTAAGCATAGCATGCACCCTTTACATACTTCGAGATGATAATTACTTAAAGTTATAATTTCATATTCTATATCTCCGAGTGATTGCAAATTGTGCATAAGTTGTTCAGTGGCATTATAAGTATGTTTCTTTCGTGCACTACCGACAAATGCAGTAACTTTCATATTGTTGATTTTATTTTTTAGATTTCAAATTGTTAATCCTTGTGGAATTACTTACCGCTACCAGTTGAAGAGACTAAAGGTGCTTTCCTGATCCAATCTTTCGAGGTTATTTGTTCTAAAATGAAATCCGTTAAATCGCCTACACTTACTTTTAAACTTTCAAGTCTTTTCTCATTTGCTAAAATATTTCCTGAAGCTTCTTCATTAGTAATTCTTGGAGGCCGAACCAGTGTCCAGTCAAGATCAGATGTTTTCAGTACCTCCCATTCCAGATGCTTTGCAACCAGTATTTGTTTACTAAATAGGGTAAGAAAAAACCGTAATGACTTTCTGCTCAATGTCCACTCTTCATTTTCACCTCCAGAATGCCCTGCACCACCAATATGAATATAGCGCTTAATACCATATTTGTTCATTGCGGAGACAATGTCTTTCATGGCTTTTTCATACTGTACAGGATCGCCTGGATTACGTTGAGGAGGACCAATAGTGGAGAGAACGACTTCGGCTCCTTCTATAGCGGCTTCAACTGATGAAGATTCAAAGACACTTCCTTTTATGATCTCAATCTTATCTTTGAACTCTTCAAGTTTCTCGGGACTCCTTGCCAGAGTCTTAACCTGATATCCTGCAGCAATTGCTTTTTTGATCAGCACTTTGCCGACAAATCCTGTTGATCCAAGAATCGTAATTTTCATTCCAGTCTCCTTTCTATATTAAGAATGTGATAAAATTAATTATCTGTTATACTGATAAATTCAAAGTTAAGCTGATTTAATTTAATTCCTTGCTCACCGGAATTGCAGGTGTAATTTTTGCAACTTTTTTTAGGGATCTGCTTCGCAGGAGGAGGCCAATAATAACTCCAATAATCAAAATACAACCCATTATCTCAAATTCATAATCTTCTATTCTTTTCCAGTTTGCTTTTAAAAATGCACCAAAATAATAACCGACGGAACTGAACAAAATATCCCAGAGAATTGTATTTATTAAGCTGAAAGTAAGAAATTTTCGTTTTGTAACAGAGCTCATTCCAATTACAATTGGAACAGCGGTACGAAA
The DNA here is from genome assembly GCA_963825935.1 of uncultured Bacteroidales bacterium. Lineage (GTDB taxonomy): Bacteria > Bacteroidota > Bacteroidia > Bacteroidales > VadinHA17 > LD21. The sequence continues at coordinate 119,547 of CAWGUN010000010.1, forward strand.
ACCAAACAGGAACCGGTAGCCAAGAAGAACCAGAGTCGGATTTTTAGTCAGAAGGGCATCAATTCTCTTAACTTTTTCATTTAGTTTTGGTCTTTTTTCAAGGAAACGCTTTCCTCTTTTTCTGCCCACAGTAAACCACGTCCAATCCCATGACTGGGTTGCTGCAAGAGCAATAAACATAACAACAAAAATTTCGAGATATCCTCTGTGCGCAGCAAAAGCAGACGTGGTCAGAGCTGTTTCTCCTTCAAAAAAACAACCGATAAAAACAACAAAATAAAGTAATATTTTTTTAATCATATTTACTTATTCTTTTCTGGTTCTTATCCGGCGTTATAACATAATTCAACACCTTCCGGTACTATTTGACGCTGGTTTGTAAGGTTTTTATGGTTCTCTGTTAAATAACAAGTTGAAGATAAGAAATTCGACCCACTTTTAATAATTATTATTATTCTATCTTAAGTATTAGTAAATCATTTCCATAATGGTTAAAAAAAAGTTAATGTAACCAGTATAAATTAAATAGTCAGACTTTTAATTTATATTTGGCCTGATTATGGGAAGAGTCAAAAATATTCTGATAAGCCTGGCGGTTATTTTTATCTCATTTATTTTCATTGATGAGGGTAAAACTCTTTTGCTTATTGGTGATAATATACAAATCCATCTGAATCATAATCAAAATAGCGACCTTGAAATTCCTCATCAGCATAACCTTAATAAATCTCATGATGATGAAACATGGATGAGTTCGAATTCGTTTGAACTTTCATACTCATCTGAACGGCTTTTTCTTTTTTTCAATTACCTCAATAAAAAGACGGAAGACTATGCAGGTTTAATTTGGCAACCTCCCAAATCTGTGTAAGTACAATCACTTTTTTACAAGATTTCCCTCGAAAATAGCAATTCTATTTAATTGACATCTATGCTATGTTATTAATTATTATGTATTTCTCAATAGCTTGTTGATACAAACTTAAATTAATCTGATCAAAATGTATTCGACATTTCATACAGAAGATATTAAAGGTCTGTCACAAAAAGAGGCATTAGAAATACTTCAAAAAGAAGGATATAATGAACTGCCTTCATCAAAACCAAAAAATGTATTTAAAATCGCTTTTGGTGTGGTAAAAGAACCCATGTTCCTTCTGCTTGTTGCCTGTGGGACCCTGTACTTAATACTTGGAGATTTACAGGAAGGATTAATGCTTCTTAGCTTCGTATTTGTTGTGATGGGGATTGAGTTTTATCAGGAGAAAAAAACTGAAAAAGCCCTTGATGCTCTGAAAGATCTTGCAAGTCCAAGAGCACTTGTTATCCGTGATGGAGAAACAATCAGGATAACAGGAAAAGAAGTTGTAAGAGGAGATATTGTGGTCTTACAGGAGGGAGACAGAGTTCCTGCGGATGGGATGGTTCTGAAAAGTAACAATTTGCTGGCTGATGAGTCTCTTTTAACTGGAGAATCAGTACCTGTGAGAAAAAGGGAGTGGAGAGAAGAAGATATTATGTTTATCCCGGGAGGTGACGATCTGCCGGTTGCATATTCAGGATCAATGATTGTTCAGGGAAATGGATTAGTAAAGGTTACTGCCACTGCAATAAATACTGAAATCGGAAAAATCGGGAAAGCACTTGATTCAGTTAAAGAGGAACCTACCCGGTTAAAGAGGGAAATGGGGATTTTAGTGAAACGCCTGGCTATAATAGGCATCCTGTTATGTTTTCTGGTAATTGCATTATATATAATTACCAGGGGTGATATAATAAAAGGGTTTTTGGCAGGAATTACCCTGGCAATGGCTATGCTGCCAGAAGAATTCCCGGTAGTCCTGACCATTTTTCTTGCTCTTGGAGCATGGCGGATGTCTAAAAAATCAGTATTAACCCGCAAACCTGCTGCAATAGAAACTCTTGGCTCTGCAACTGTTCTATGTACCGACAAAACAGGCACCTTGACTCATAACAGGATGACTGTTACAAGACTTTTTAACAGCACTGATTTTTCCAGTATTAAATCAGGTGATATCTTCCCTGAACCATTCCACGAAATTATAGAATATGGAATTTTGGCTAGTCAGGTGAATCCTTTTGATCCCATGGAAAAAGCCATAATAAATATCGGCGATCAGTTTCTTCAAAATTCAGAACATATTCATGCTGACTGGGTAATTGAAAAGGAGTATCCATTATCTAAAGATCTATTGGCAATGTCAAGGGTTTTTTCCAATACAGGGAGTAAAGAGCGGGTAATCGCCGTAAAAGGAGCTCCGGAAGCAATCTTTGACCTTTGCCATCTTAATGATGAAGAAATATCAGGTTATGAAAAAGCTGTAACCCAAATGGCCTCTGACGGGTTAAGAGTTATAGGGGTAGCCAGGGCTAGTTTAATTTCTGAGGAACTTCCTTCAGTTCAACACGATTTTGATCTTGAGTTTGTAGGATTAATAGGATTATCTGACCCAATAAGAAAGAATGTACCTGATGCAGTAAAGGAATGTTACAATGCTGGTATCAGGGTAATTATGATTACTGGTGATTATCCTGTAACAGCGACCAATATTGGAATAGAGATTGGAATAAAAAATCCGGAACTCTTCATAACAGGTTCAGAATTAAATGAGATGACTGAAGATGAACTTTGTGAACGCATTAAAGTTGTTAATATTTTTGCCCGCGTAATCCCGGAGCAGAAGCTTAAAATTGTTAATGCCCTTAAAAAAAATAACGAAATAGTTGCTATGACGGGCGATGGGATCAATGATGCTCCTGCTCTCAAAGCTTCGCAAATAGGAATTGCTATGGGTGAAAAGGGTACCGATGTTGCAAGGGAGGCATCATCCCTGGTGTTAATGGACGATAATTTTGCATCCATTGTTGGGGCAGTTAAAATGGGACGAAAAATATTTGATAATCTTCAAAAGGCCCTGGGATATATTTTTGCTATTCATGTTCCAATTGCCGGCTTATCTTTGATACCTGTGTTATTCGCCGACTTACCTCTAGTCCTTTGGCCTGTTCATATTGTTTTCCTTGAATTAATCATTGATCCGGCCTGTACAATGATTTTTGAGGCCGAAAAAGAGGAAAAAAATGTAATGTCCAGACCCCCGAAAGATATCAAAGAGCCATTCTTTGGCGCAAAAAAAATATTATATAGCTGTTTGCAGGGTATTGGAATCCTGATTATCTGTTTGTTGGTATATTTTATCGGGTCTAAAATGGGATATTCAGAGAAAGGCGTAAGAACCCTTACATTTGTTTCATTAATAGCTTCAAATATTGCTGTTATTCTTTCAAACCGTTCATGGACATCCGGAATTTTTAAGATTCTCTCTACTCCAAATAAAGCCGTTACATGGATTGTAGGCGGGGCAATTATCTTCCTGATCCTGATCCTTAATATACCATTTCTCATCAATCTGTTTCAATTTGAAAAAATCAGTTTTGCTGAATTTATGATATGCACGGTGGCTGGTCTTTTCAGCATTACCTGGTTCGAAATCTATAAACAAGTAAAAAAAGCTTGAAAAAACCTGCTGGAATTTTAGGTCTGTTATATTCAAATCATAATATTCAAAAGTATTAATCTCAGTAATAAAAATTTAACCATTATGAAATCAAATGTTTCAAAAATATTTTTAACTATCTTATTCAGCACATTTTCTGTGACTATTAGTTACGGTCAACTTTATGAATGGCGAGGACCCAACAGAAGTGGAATTTATAATGAATCGGGATTGCTTAATAAGTGGCCTGAGGGCGGCCCTCAACTTTTATGGGAAGCCTGGAATATGGGAGATGGTTATTCTTCACCAACTGTAACAGATGATGCTGTATATGTAACCGGAAGAAAAGACAGCTCTGATGTTATTACCGCTCTTACGCCCGAAGGGAAAAAGAAATGGGAAACAGTGTATGGAAAAGCCTGGATGGCAAACCATACCGGATCGAGATGTATTCCTACATATTATAATGGAAATATATTCCTTATCAGCGGAAGTGGAGATATTGTATGTGTCAGATCGGACGGGAAGATAAAATGGTCAAAAAATCATTATAGTTTATTTGAGGGCAAGCCTGTACAATTCGGAATTTCCGAATCTCCGCTCGTTGTTGGTAAGATGGTTATTGTATCTCCGGGCGGGAAAAAGGCATCACTGGTCGCATTTAATATTGCTGACGGCAAGGTCGTCTGGGAAGCAGAGCCTCTTGACCAGGAGCCGCAATATGTAAATCCAAAGCTTATTGAATACGCCGGAAAGAAAATGATTGTCACTGTAATGGGGACATACATATTTGCTGTTAATGCAAAAGATGGTAAAATCATGTGGAAATTAAACTATGCAGATATTAATGCTGCAACCGGCAGGATAATGAAAAATCATGCAATGACACCTGTTTACAAAGAGGGGAATATTCTTATTGCTAATGGTTACAATTGGCCGGCGTTAAAACTTAAGCTTTCGACAGATGGGAATTCAGTTGATATTGTCTGGGAAAACAGAAATTTTGATCCCCAGCTTGGAGGAGTTGTACTTCTGGGGAATAATATTTACGGTACGACTCATATGTCAAAACCGGTTGACATGTGGGCATGTGTAGATTGGACAACAGGCAAAACACTGTGGACTGCAAAATGGTACTCAAGGGGGTCTGTAATTTCTGCCGACGGTATGCTGTACTTTTTTGAAGAAAAATCAGGTCATATAGCCCTTGTAAAACCTGATGCTTCAAAACTTGACATAGTAAGTGAGTTTCAAATCACAAAAGGAGAAGGACCCTTCTGGGCTCACCCTGTAATAAATAAAGGGAAGCTTTATATCAGACACGGAGATGTACTTATGGTGTACCAGATAAAATAAATTGATAGAAACTAATTTTAAAACACAAAATATGAACTTATTAAGTTATTTCAACCATCCATTAAAAAAACAGAACATAGAATATTTCATGCATCTTGTCCAAATTACAAAAGCCGATGATAATATCGGCAACACCGAAATGGAATTACTTCACCGGATAGGCCGGAAGTTGGGATTTACAAATCCTGAAATTGAAACATTAATCGTGACAACCTCAAAGTCAGATTATATTCCACCTTATGAATTATCAAACCGTTTTGCACAGGTCTATGAAATAGTAAAGATGACCCTGGTTGATGGGGCGATTGATAAAAATGAAATGCGTTTAGCTAATGGATTCGCCGTAAGATCTGGTTTTAAAGAAAGTGAAATCCCCAAATTATTAAATCTGCTGATAAAAGGGATTAAGGAGGGCAAAGATGAAGATGACCTTTTTAAAGAATATAAGAAAGAATTAAAATTTTAAAGATTAACAAGATAATCCAAACAGTTGTACTTAAAACATTGAATGAAAAACTGGTTTAAAAGGTTACAGATCTGGACTCTACAATGGGCCAACACAAAATGGGGTGTATGTGCACTGTTTTTATGCGCTTTTGTGGATGCATCCATTTTCGGATTACCTACTCCAATGCTTTTCTTCGCATTAGCTTTGCTGAATATTAAAAAAGCATATAAATATGCATTATTCGGGATATTGGGAACATTGGCCGGCTCTATAGCAGGATATTCAATCGGACATTTTACATGGCTTGATACAAATGGAGAGTTCACTGGACTTGCACAATTTATGTTTAATAATATTCCGGGATTTTCCATAGCTGGTTATAATAAGATTCATATTCTGTACGCAAACTGGGACTTTTGGATTTTGTTTATTGCAGCATCTCTGCCTCTTCCTTATAAGCTATTTTCAATTTCGTCGGGGGTATTTGACATCAACTTCTTTATTTTTTGTTTTGCCACGCTTATCAGCCAGGGCTTAAAATTCCTTTTGCTGGCTCTGATGACAATAAAATTAGGGCCAGAAGTCAAAAAACTATTTAAAATTAATTGGAAACCTATCATAATTATAGGTATGGCCTGTATTGCAATAACTATTATTGTAATAAGAGTTTTTAAACCGTCGATTTGAACACATTTAGCCGGCCAGACTAAAATTATCATAATTATTTCTTTGTAATTTTGACGGTAAATGGCGAATAAGAAAAAATTCAGAAGAGGTTTGATCGGATCTTTGTTTTTACTTCTCCCACTGTATGGCTTCACACAAACTGACAGTCTGATAAGTAGAATTAAAATTTCTTCAAATCTCATGATATCATATAATAGCTCCCTGGTATATCCTGGTATACGTTTTGGAGTTGAAGTTCCTGTTTATTCCCTTATTCTGACAAAGATTACAAATAGCGGAAGAGAAAAGTCAATCTTAAAAGATCGTTTTGTCTCAGTTAACTCCGGCTGGTATCACCATCCTGACTTTCATGATAATCTGTATTTTACTGCTGAATGGACAATTCGCAGAACATATAAAGCCGGTTTATTTACTCATCGCAGTTTTGGAACTGGCTACAGCAGGACATTTCTGGGTGGCACAACTTACCAGGTCGACAAAAATGGGGAAACACATATAATAAAATCTGCAGGCTATAATTACGCTGTAATAATAGCAGGTGCAGGTTTAGGATTTGATTTTTCAAAGAAAGAGGGAATACCACTTTCAGTATTTTCGAAATTTGATATATTGTCGATGTTTCCTTATAACAGCACAATTTATTTCAGACCGGTAATGGAGCTTGGCTTAATTTATAAACCTGAAAATTTTCTACAAATTCTGACAAAAAGAAGAGTCAAAAAGAAATGAAGCATATTTTTCTGTCAATTACCTTTGTATTTCTTTCTGCAATATCGTGTCAGAAAGAGAAGATCACGCTGGCACAGAATGTCTCCGAAACATTTTATATCGATAATAATGGTGCCTCAATGCGCGTTCTGGTTGAAGGAAATACTTCAGGCACGATATTTATTGTTTTTGTTCATGGCGGGCCAGGTGCCGGATCTCAGATATATAATACCGATTATCTGAGCAATAATATTGAAGACAAATATGCAATTGTTTACTGGGATGAGCGAAATTCAGGAGCATCGCAGGGCAGCTCGAATGGCAGATATCTGACACTTGAGCAAATGACTGATGATCTGAAAAAAGTTATTCAGGTTATAAAAGCCAGATATGGCCAGAGTTCCGAAGTATTTATACTTGGTCACAGCTTTGGAGGGCTGCTGACTTCCTCATTCATGACTTCCGGAAATAATCAGGATATGGTAAGGGGTTGGATAATTGCAGACGGAAGCCATAACTATCCACTGAATGACACTGTGACAAGACAGATGCTTCTTACAACCGGACTGCAACAGATTGCGCTAAATAAGAACAAGACTAAATGGGAGGAGATTGTTTCATATTGCAGTGTCCATACGGGTAACTTTTCTTTAGATGAATCAGATCAGATGGTAAAGTTCGCAACAGAAGCGGAAAACTATTTTAGTGAAGTGACTAAGGTTAATCTTCTGTATCTTTTCAGCAATAATGCATTAAAATATAACTGGCCATTAACTTCATTGTTAATGAACTACCTCTATTCATCCGAGGCCGGCTTCAATAAGGATCTGGCAAAAACTGAGTTTTCTTCAACTTTAAATTTAGTCACGGTGCCAGTCCTGTTATTATTCGGAAAGTATGATTTCGTTTGTCCGAAAGAGCTTGGTTATGATCTTTTTGACCGGGTAAGTTCAATTGATAAAAAGATAGTTATCTCTCCAGTAAGCGGGCACAATATAATGTTTCAGGATGAGGTTTTGTTTTGCAGGGAGGTTAATGAATTTGTTGAGCTCCACAGGTAACCTTGATCTGCGGGATTTTTTAAAGCGCAATTAGTCAGATTTATTATTCAAATAAACATAAAATATTCTGGTACTATTTAAAATTCAAATACCAGTATTAGTTTTCCTATTTCCTGTTTTCAGCGTTGCAACTCCCGAATTTTAATCCTAAATGGATATCATTTGTTATTTCCAAAAACATTTTTGCTAATGAATTAAATTTTGATCATTTAATATAATATTCCGGTGCGCTGCACCTTATGTCCATTACGACAAACATTTATCTTCTACAAATATTTTGGTGCTCTGCACCTTAGACCTTCCCAACAATTATTCATCTGCAAATAGTTTGATGTGATGCACCTTCCGGGCCTAATATTATTCGGCTAAGCCGCTTAATATTCGTAGAAATTACAAATATTTTGGTGCTCTGCACCTTAGACCTTCAAAACAATTATTCATCTGCAAATAGTTTGATGCGACGCACCTTCCGGGCCTAATATTAAGCGGCAGAGCCGCTTAATATTTGTAGAAATGCAAGAAATGCAAGTGAAAAATAAAATCATAGGTGCAGAGCACCGTAATATTAAATCCTATTCAGAAATATCACTAAAGAACTCAAACACATATTTTTCTTTGAATTCAATTTCGTTCTTTTCCAGCATTTCTAAATATTCTTCCATTTTTTTCTTATCAGAGAATCGCGGTTTTTCACCGCAAATACCAAATGAAAATAACATTGAGTATAGGTGTTTGCCATCTGTTTAATATTTCAATTTTCGCAAAAACATGCCATAAATGTAACTTGCAAAACCCAAATTAAGAAATCAATCCCATTAATTGAGGGTTTCAGACCTATTATTAAAAGTTGCGTAAAACAGGAGCTCCACAGGTAACCATGATCCGGGGGATTTTATAAAGCCCTGTCATTCCGAGCGTTAGCGAGGAATCTCCCACCTCTGTATAATATTTGTTAATGATAACCAATACTCATATTATATTATTACAAAATGTTCATTAAATCAAAAATAATATTATACATTTACAAAAATATGAATATATCAATACATATAATATGTATTATACAACTCTTATATTCTGTAAAAATATTTTCTCCGGGCAGTACTTTTCTGGAAAATTGCCACTTTAAGGAGGGCTCCGAAAATCGTTTAACAGATTAGGAAAGTTAACTTGATAAAATAAAATTACTTTGATCTCAGTTATGGCTTAAATTTGATAATGAATTAAATAGGACTCTAATGGCAAGTATAGTCCCAGGTTACGAATACGACATTTTCATCAGCTACCGCCAGAAAGACAACAAACACGACGGCTGGGTTACCGAGTTTATTAATAATTTGAAGGGGGAACTCGAGTCAACGTTTAAGGAGGAAATCAGTGTTTATTTTGATATTAATCCTCATGATGGACTATTAGAGACACATGACGTAAGTGCCTCTTTGAAAGAGAAACTGAAGTGTCTGATTTTCATTCCTGTTATCTCTCAAACCTATTGTGATCCTCAAAGTTTTGCCTGGCAATATGAGTTTGCTGCTTTTAATAAAATGGCAAAGGAGGATCAGTTCGGGAGGGATATCAGACTTGCCGGTGGAAATGTGGCAAGCAGAATATTGCCAGTTAAAATCCATGACCTCGATCCGGAAGATAAAACGCTTCTTGAAAATGAACTTGGAGGAGTTTTACGATCGATTGAATTTATTTATAAAGCATCAGGAGTTAACCGTCCTTTAAAGCCGAATGACGAGCGGACTGAAAATCTGAATCACACCTATTACCGCGATCAGATAAATAAGGTGGCAAATGCTGTAAAAGAGGTTATTATCGCAATAAAAAAACATAATCAACCAGGTAGAGAGGTTTCAAAGGAAGTCATTAAAGCAAATATTGGATCCCCCAAAAAGCCGAACCCCAAAATTGTTTTATCGTCTGTCATAGTTTTAGCTCTTATAGTGCTGGGGTATTTCTTAATTCCTAAATTGTTTAAATCATCTGAACCAGTTGAAAAGACCATTGCTGTTTTACCTTTCCATAATCTGAGCAACGATACCATGCAGTTGTATCTCTGTGACGGTTTCATGAATGATATTCTTAACAATCTTCAGAAAGTCAAAAATTTTACGGTAAGATCAATAATGTCTTCAAACCAATACAGAGAAACAAAAAAATCTACGACAGTTATTGGGAATGAGCTAAATGTAAATTATCTAATTGAAGGGAGTATCGTGAAAGAAGGTGACAATATCAAGATATGGGTTTATTTAATAGATGCGAAAGCCGACAAACAATTATGGTCAAATGAATATTTCGGGGAAATAATACAATTCTTTTCTCTTCAAAGTAAAATAGCTACAGACATTGCATCTGTGCTTAAAACAGTTCTTTCACCTGACGAGATAAACAAGATAGAAAAAAGACCTACGGAAAACCCAGTAGCTTTTAATTATTACCTGCAGGGAAACTTCTATTATTGGAAAGGTAATAATTCAGGAGACAATAACACTGCAATTGAACTATATGAAAAAGCAATCGTACTTGATCCGGAATTTGCTTTAGCATATACTGGAATTGCATTATGTCTTCTTGATCAATACTGGTCGTACAGGGATCATAGCGAGAATGTACTGGCCAAAAGTAAAAAGGCAATTGATAAAGCCTTTGAAATTGATCCCAACCTTTCTGAGGTACATATTGCTTTAGGAGTTTATTATTACTATGGTTCTTTGAATTATGCGGAAGCACTCGAACAATTTGAGCTGGCATTAAAAGCTCAGCCTAAGAATTCGGAGGTAATATGGTGGTCTGCAGCTGTTAATCGTCGTTTAGGAAACTGGGAAATAGCAAAGTCTGGTTTTGCGAAAGCCTCTGAACTTGATCCAAGATCTCCATATCTTGCAGAAGAAGTAGCGGAAACATACGAATTACTTAGGGATTATCCTAAATCAGAAGAATACTATAATATATCTATTATGCTTTATCCGGATTTTACATTCTCTTACTCTCACTTTTCAAGAATGCTTCTCAGTTGGAAAGGAGATACAAAAAAGGCAAGAGAAATATTAGGTAATGCAGCACTGAATAATAAATCTTCTGTTTCAGATTCACTGATTATCGAAACGAGGATTTTGATTGATATTTATGACGGGAACTATGAAGAAGCTCTGAAAGATCTGTCCCATTTGAAATCTGATGTAATTCAAACCCAGTTTTATTTTAGGCCAAAATATCTTTATTATGCAACTATTTATAGTCTGATGAACAAACCTGATTTGAAATATGCCTATTATGATTCATTACGTATTTTTCTTGAGACCAGACTAAAAAACATGTCAGATGACCAAAGGTTGTTTAGCTCATTAGGAATTGCGTATGCGGGACTAGGACTTAATGATAAAGCAGTAAACGCAGGTGAAAAGGCAGTAAAATTACTTCCTGTGAGCAAAGAAGCATACAGGGGGGTATCTCTTGTTGAAAACTTAGCTCTGATCTATGTCATGATTGGTAAATATGATGAAGCTATCAAGCAATTAAAATATCTGCTATCAATCCCGGGATTTCTTTCCGTCAAAATCCTTGAGCTGGATCCCAGTTGGGCACCATTAAGAAATATGCCTGAGTTTAAAAAGATGATTGAAAGCTATTCCGGAAAATAAGTATCAGGGTACTCCCCGGAATTTACATTTTTACTGGTAATCTAAGACACTTTAACAGAGCAGGAACAATTCAGAATCAAACTAACAATAAATATTTAATTCAAATGAAACATTCGGTATTCCATAAAACCAACCCGCTGTTAACCAGCCTGTTGTTTTTTAGTGCAGTATTGTTATCAGCATGCAATCAAACCAATAAACAGGTTGATATAAATGAGGGACTCTCATCTCTAAACATTGATAGTCTTACCAGAAATATTATTGTTCTTTCGTCTGATTCGTTTCAGGGACGGCGGCCATTTACCGCGGGTGAAATAAAAACGGTTAATTATCTTAAGAAAACCTATACCAGCATGGGTATAGAACCCGGAAATGGTAACAGTTACTTTCAGGAAGTACCTATGGTAGAAATTACTCCCGATTGCGATCCGACAATGGAAGTTCAATCTCCACGGGGAAAATTCCTTTTGAAAAATATGATTGATTATGTGATCTGGACTGAAAACACAGATCCGGTAATTTCCCTCGCCAATGATGAAGCTGTATTTGCAGGTTTTGGCATTGTTGCACCTGAGTATAACTGGAACGATTATGCCGGATGTGATGTCAAAGGCAAAGTAGTTTTGGTTATGGTCAATGATCCCGGGTATGGCTCAGGGGACTCCACTTTATTTAAAGGCAATACCATGACCTATTATGGCAGATGGACTTATAAGTTTGAAGAGGCTGCAAGGCAGGGTGCAAAAGCATGTCTGGTTATTCACAATACAAAGGCAGCTTCATACCCGTTTAGTGTGGTTCAAAACAGCTGGGGGAAAGGAAATCTTCGTCTTGATACAAAAAACGATAAACGTGATTATCGCTGTCCGGTTGAAGGATGGTTAACAGAAGATGCTGCCATAAAATTCTTTATAGCCTCTTCCGGGGATACCAGTCTTTTATTAAGTGCCCATCACAAAGGTTTTCGGGCAATCCCTCTGAATCTGAAAGTCAAAACTTCAATGAGAGTGAAATCACAGTACAATAAATCCAAAAATGTGATTGCTAAAATCACAGGGAATAAGAGGCCGGATGAATATATAATATATACAGCCCATTGGGATCATTTTGGTATTGGGAAACCCGATGAAACAGGAGATTCGATTTATAACGGGGCAGTAGATAATGCCAGTGGAACAGCCGGGTTGCTTGAAATTGCCCGAGCTTTTAAAAGCTTGAAAAATAAGCCTGAACGAACCATTATTTTTCTTTCGGTGACAGGTGAAGAACAGGGATTACTTGGATCAGATTATTATGTACATCACCCTATATATCCGGTTAAGAATACTATTGCCAATATAAACATTGATGGGTTAAACATTAATGGTAAAACAAAAGATGTTGTTATAGTTGGCGCGGGAGAATCGGATCTGGAAGATTATCTTAAAAAGGAAGTGGAGGGCCAGGGCAGGTATATTGCCCCTGATATACACCCGGAAGCAGGCTATTATTTCCGTTCAGATCACTTCAATTTTGCAAAGGTCGGAATTCCTGCTTTAGATGCCGGGAGTGGCATTGACCTGGTTGAAGGAGGAAAAGAAACCGGCAAAAAACTGACTGATGAATACGAAGAAAAATATTATCACCATCCGTCTGATGAATTTGATCCTGTACGCTGGAAGATGGATGGCGTTATGGAAGACATTCAACTTTTTTACCTTACGGGTAAAAGGCTCGCAAATGATACCTCATGGCCAAAATGGAAAGAGGGTTCTGAATTCAGGGCTGTCCGGGAAAATGTTTCAGGCAAATAAATTAATAATTAAGTATGCCATGAAGAAAAAAGTAATTATTCTCCTTTTATCGGCTTTCCTGTATACTGCATGGGGTCAAAGTCAAACCGCCAATCAGCTTACGAATGAGCAAAAAGCATGGTTGTCAAAAGCAAACCGGCATGAAAAAAACGGTTGGATTTATCTTCACATTGAAGGAACCCCACGTGAACGAGGATTTCAGCATGGTTATTTCATTGGGTCCAATGTAGCTGAAGATCTCCGGATTCTTCGATTTGAAACAAAGATGACTGACAATCCAGGACAAACCCGGAAGTCGCACTTTATGTGCTCATATAGAATTAGATCCACTACTGGAGGGGTTCAATTCGTATGAGCCTTTTATGCCTCATGGAGTTCTGGACGGGAAGGTGGTCGACTCAAAAATGGCTAAACAGATGTCATTTGTTGCGCGCTGGGGAGCTGCCTGCGGAACGCTTTTTAATGCCAAAAAGTTTCTTGGACAGCATCCTCAATATGACTGGATGAATGGCCTGCTCAAAGATCGTCCGACACAACCCTGGACTGTTTTTAAAGCCGGGGAGAAGGAATAACTGAAGAAAAAATGCAAACAATTAAGGAATAAGGTTAAGCTTTCTGATTTTCATGATGAATTATTAGAGGATGGATGCATGCCATTAAGCATATTAGAAAAGAAAATGGATGATTGGGCCTTGAGACAACGTTGATATAGAATTAAATAGAACTTTGATAATCAAATTAGAATTATCTTTACGATATGGCAAGTATAGTCCCGGGTTACGAATACGACATCTTCATCAGCTACCGCCAGAAAGACAACAAACACGACGGCTGGGTTACTGAGTTTGTTAATAATCTGAAGGGGGAACTCGAGTCAACATTTAAGGAAGAAATCAGTGTTTATTTTGATATTAATCCTCATGATGGACTATTAGAGACACATGATGTAAATGCCTCTTTGAAAGAGAAACTGAAGTGTCTGATTTTCATTCCTGTTATCTCTCAAACCTATTGTGATCCTCAAAAGTTTTGCCTGGCAATATGAGTTTGCTGCTTTTAATAAAATGGCAAAGGAAGATCAGTTCGGGAGAGATATCAGACTTGCCGGTGGAAATGTGGCCAGCAGAATACTTCCGGTTAAGATCCATGAACTCGATCCGGAAGATAAAACGCTTCTTGAAAATGAACTTGGAGGAGTTCTGCGATCGATTGAATTTATTTATAAAGCATCAGGAGTTAACCGTCCTTTAAAACCGAATGACGAGCGGACAGAAAATCTGAATCACACCTATTACCGCGATCAGATCAATAAGGTGGCAAATGCTGTAAAAGAGATTATTAACGGCAATAAAAAAACATAATCAACAGGATGAAGGAGTTTCAAAAGAAGTTATCAGAGTGAAACCCAGCCTCCACAAAAAACTGAAACCAAAAATCATTATAGGTTCTTTATTAGTTCTGGTACTTATTGCATTGGGTTATTTCTTTATCCCTAAACTCTCTAAAAACTCTGATTCAGTTGAAAAGTCCATTGCTGTTCTTCCTTTCCGGAATCTGAGTAATGATTCAACTCAGTTATTTTTCTGTGATGGCATTATGGACGATATTCTGAATAATCTTCAAAAAGTAAAAAGTTTTACGGTCAGGCCCAGAACATCTTCATATCAATACAGGGATACCAAAAAATCAACACTAATTATCGGGAAGGAGCTTAATGTAAATTATTTAGTTGTCGGGAGTGTTGGACGTGAAGGGAATAATTTAAAAATACAGGGTTTCCCTGATTGATGCAAAAGCCGATAAGGAAATGTGGTCAAATGATTATCCCGGGGAAATGAATCAGCTCTTTTCTGTGCAGAGTGAAATAGCTAAAGAAGATTGCCTCTGAACTAAAAGCAGAACTAACACCTGAAGAGATAAAAAAGATTGAGAAAAAACCTACTGAGAATCCTGAAGCTTATAATTATTACCTTCAGGGAAACTACTATTATTGGAAAACTTATGGTTCGGGAGACAATAATTCTGCAATTGAATTATATGAAAAAGCAATCAGGCTCGATCCCGGATTTGCCTTAGCATATACAGGAATTGCAAAATGTTTGCTTGATCAATACTTTTATTATAGGGATCATAGTGAGAATATATTACTCAAAAGTAAGCAGGCAATTGACAAAGCCTTTGAAATTGATCCTGATTTCCCTGATGCACACCTTGCTTTAGGCATTTATTACTACCGTGGTTATTTGAAATACCCGGAAGCATTGAAACAATTTGAACTGGTATTGAAATATCAGCCTAAGAACCCGGAAGCTATATTCTGGTCAGCTTGTGTTCATCGTCGTGCCGGAAACTGGGAAATGGCAAAGTCTGAGTTTGAGAAAGCCGTCGAACTTAACCCCGGAAGATCAGACTATTGCTGAGGATGCAGGAGAAACATATGATTTACTACGGGATTATTCCAAAGCTGAAGAATTCTATAATATATCTGTTACGCTCAAGCCGGAATGGATTCTACCGTATCCTTTTTTATCCCGGATGTATCTCAGGTGGGAAGGTGACACAAGGAAGGCAAGAGAAATATTGGGAAACGCTGAACGAAATAATAAAGCTTCTGTATCAGATTCACTTATTATCGAAACAAATGTTTTGATTGATATTTATGAAGGAAAATATGAAGCGGCTCTTAAAGATATATCACTTATCAAATATGAAGAAATTCAGACTCAGTTTTACTTCAGACCTAAATATCTGTACAATGCGATTATTTATGGTTTGATGAACAAACCTGAATTAGAACATACTTGTTACGATTCTGCCCGTATATTTCTGGAAAGCAGAATAGCGAATATGCCAAATGATCAGAGATTATATAGTTCGTTGGGCATTGCTTATGCGGGACTGGGTCTTAATGAAAAAGCAATAAATGCTGGTGAAAAGGCAGTGAAGTTACTTCCTGTAAGTAAAGAGGCATACAAGGGAGTCATTTCTGGTTGAAGATTTAGCCCGGATTTATGTTATGGTTGGCAAATATGATGAAGCTATAAAGCAAATAAAATATCTGCTCTCAGTTCCGGGATTTCTTTCCACTAAAATCCTGGAGCTTGATCCGAGATGGGCGCCATTAAAAAATCAACCGGAGTTTAAAAAAATGATTGAAAGCTATTCCGGGAAATAAGTGATCAGCTTACTCCCGGAAACTTGCCTTTTAAAGCTCCCATCCTTTGCGGTATTCTCTTCTAAGGTATTTATCTGATTCAGGAGAATTGGTAATTTTCATATTTACAGTATCGTACTCAACCCGTTTCCCTGCCCTTAATGAAACTGCTCCAAGAAGAATAGTCTCCGTAACAGGTCCGGCATATAAAAAGCTTCCGGGTGATTGGGTATTGTCTTTGAAAGAGTTTATCCAAACATCGTTTCTATCCTGGACTGACGGTTCCTTAATGACTTCATCCATAATAGTCATCTTATTATTGATGTACAGTACAGGTTTTTCTCCCATGAATCCCGCGATTATTCTCCCCTTATCGCCTACGAACATCAATCCCTCTCTTTCCAGGGATGCTCCTGCAGAACTCAGCTCTTCAGGAGCTGCAGGTTTCATACCTCCGTCGTACCAGAATAGATCAAACGCAGGCAGCTCTGCCATTGCAGGAAATTTGAATCGGATAATGCATGATAACGGAAATGCAACATCATTCTTAACTCCGGTAGCAACATTATTACGAAGCGTACATGTCGTTGTTGCATAGGATTCAGCGCTGATAGCAGGTACATTTATCCCAAGCGCCAGGAAAAGCGGAAAGAGACTGTAATGGCCCATGTCTGCAATACTTCCCCCACCAAAGTCGTACCAGCCGCGAAAAACTGCATGAGTATAATTTGGGTGATACGGCCGGTCAGGAACAGGCCCGAGCCATAAATCCCAGTTAAAGTCCTTTGGAACAGGCGGAATATCTGTGGGATTGGCCTGCCATTGAGGCCATACAGGTCTGTTGGACCAGTTGTGGATCTCCTTCAGTATACCAATCTTTCCTTCAAGGATCCACTTCCTGATTGTGTCATACTCCGGCCTCTTACTCCAGGCTAAAAGATGTGTGCTTAAACCTGTTTTTCTGGCTGTCTCAATTGTAAGTCGCGCCTCATACATCCGGTTTGCTATAGGCTTATGTGTAACAACGTGTTTCCCTTTATTTAATGATGCTATTGCAACAGCTGCGTGAAGATGATCAGGAGTCATGATCTTAATCGCATCCAGATCTTTCTCTTTTTCCAGCAGCTCACGGAAATCCTCATAAGCAGCACATCCTTTGTATGTTCCGGAACTTTGCGATTTCCCGTAATACTTTTGGACTAATTCAAGGCCGATGTCCCTTCCTCCCGGAATACCACGTATATTTTCACCCCAGGAATTATCCCCTAATGCCGATCGTATATTGTCGCGTATACTGTTCTGAGACCAGTCTACATAATCTGTAGTAAACTTGTTCGGATCGCAGACAGCAACTATCTGAAGTGCAGGATTTGAGATCAATGAAGCCATCTCTCTTAATCCCTGGGTGCCGCAACCGATATATCCCAGTGTAATTCTGTCACTTGGAGCTACAAAACCGTGTCCTCCCAAAGCCTGCCTCGGAACAAAAGTAAATGCCAGCGATGCAGCGGCAGCAGATCCAAGGAATTCACGACGATTGATTTTTTTTGAACGTGCCATTTTTTACAATTTTATATGATTGTACTAACTTAAAATGATAGATTATGAATGTAAGCTGCACTCTCTTTAAATGTTTCAGGTTCCATCTCCACAAAGATGTTTTTCACTCCGCCCGTTTTGGCAGCGGTAAAAAATTCCTTCCAGTCGACAATACCCTTACCGACCGGTACTGCTTTCTTTTCAACTGGTGACCAGTCGGCCAGATGAGCAGAAATAAACCTGCCGGGGTATTTTGTAAAATATGTCGACGCTTTATATCCCAGACTGATCACTGCTACCTGAAATTGCATTTTGATGCATGCAGGATCAAATTTGTCCATCAGCTCATCATAGATAAGTCTTCCGTCCAGCTGACCGAATTCCATGTGATGATTATGGTAGCCAAGCTGTATCCCTGCTTTTTGCGTCCGGACTCCCATTTTATTCAATTCATCAGCAGCTTTTAACCAGTCGCTCATTGAAGCTGCTTGCGGCAGTCCGAAACTTGAGAGGATCATCTGTGTCTGGC
The DNA here is from genome assembly GCA_963825935.1 of uncultured Bacteroidales bacterium. Lineage (GTDB taxonomy): Bacteria > Bacteroidota > Bacteroidia > Bacteroidales > VadinHA17 > LD21. Next base: position 137,990 of record CAWGUN010000010.1, read on the forward strand.
CCGATTCCAGCGCAAATTCAATACGTTCATCCAGATGGTCTCTGAGTTCACTCATTCCATAATGCGAGCTCCTGCAGATAAGTCCGGCATCCGTGATAATCTGCTTCATCTCCCTGGCCTTCAAATTCATAAGGGGACCAAAACCCGAAGACTCATATCCCGGAGGGGAGCACATTTCAACACTTTGATATCCCAGCCCTGCCATCATTTTTAACGTCCCCGGAAAATCTTTGACAAGCTGATCCTTCACGGTCCACACCTGGAATCCGACCGGCATTTTAACGGATTTATAAATCGTACCTGCATTAAGGTCTGATGAAATCGCTGGAGCCATGACCGCTGCTCCTATTCCCATGACGCTTCTGCTTAAAAACTTTCTTCTTGATAGTTTATTCATAATGGTAATATTTTATAATATCTACATTAAAGATATCGTAATTAAAAGATGCTTGCTTCTAAAGTACTAATTTATACATTGGATGTCAAGCAAATTATAAAGAAAATGGGAATCTTAAAGATTTTAGGAAAAGGCAAAGAAAAAAGGTTATAAATTTACTGCAAGTAAATATTGGTAAATGATTAAAATAAGAAGAATATATGACTCTGAAGAAACCGGGGAACATTACAAAGTATTCATTGACCGGCTTTGGCCAAGAGGAATTTCAAAGGAGAAAGCAGGATGGGATGAATGGATAAAAGATATATCTCCCAGTAACGAACTTCGTAAATGGTACAACCATGACCCTGAAAAGTGGATGGAATTTAAGAGACTCTACAAAAATGAATTAATTGAGAAACAAAACGAACTGAAAAAGCTAAAACAGCTGGAAATAAAACACGGAACCCTGACGCTGCTTTATTCATCCAGAGTAGAGAAATATAACAATGCCGTTGCTTTGAAAGAATTTCTAATGGAGCTGGATACTTATCGCTAATATAATTTTTTTGTTTTATCAATCGACCAGCCTGTTTTTAAACCGATCACAAATAATGCCAGAAAAACTGTTCCTGAAGCGAATACAGAATCTCCTATAATCCTCATCCATCTTAAAGTCTGAAGTGTTGAATCCTGCATAAATTCGTACGAACGGGCATACCACATTCCATGTTTTATGCTTGCAATGGTTTGTAAAACTCCAACAGGAAGAAGACTTATAAGGATCATCAACATTAATCCGGCATTTATCGACCAGAATGCGATGCTTAATAATTTTGTTTTCCATACAAACTTGATAGTAAGGCCTTTTACCACAAAGAGCATAAGTCCTATTCCAAGATTACCAAAAACACCAAAAAGCGCTGCATGACCATGAAGAGGAGTTGTATTCAGACCCTGCATATAGTACAATGCAATTGGCGGATTTATAAGGAAGCCAAATAATCCTGCACCTACAAGATTCCAGAAACTTACCGAGATGATGAAATAGATAGGCCATTTGTATGATTTTACCCATGCTGTAGCCCTGCTAAGCTGCAGGTTATGATAAGCTTCAAATCCCATGAAAACCAGAGGAACTACTTCGAGAGCACTAAAAGATGCACCAAGTGCAATTATAGCGGTAGGAGTTCCTGCAAAATAAAGATGATGGAATGTTCCTATTACACCTCCAGCCATATAAACTATGGTAGCAAAAAGAACTCCGGTAGTGGCATATTTTATGTTCAGCAATCCCATTCTTACAAACAGGAAAGCAGCAATAACTGTAGCAAATACTTCGAAGAAACCTTCGACCCAGAGATGGACCACCCACCATCGCCAGTATTCTGCTATGGATAAATGTGTCTGCCTTCCCCACATCAGTCCTGCACCATAAAAACCTGCAATTGCGACCGAGGCTATTACAAACAATATCAATAACTGACGGCTTTCAGATGGTTTGGTAAGTGCAGGCCATAATGCACGGAACATCAAAAAGAGCCAGATAATAAAACCTGCAAAAAGAAATATCTGCCAGAATCTGCCAAGATCAACATATTCATAGCCCTGGTGACCAAACCAAAAATTCTGAACCAATCCGAGTTTCTGCATTACCCCCATCCATTCACCTGCAATTGAACCGATTACAATTACAAGGAGAGCAACGAATAGTACATTTACTCCCAACCGCTGGTACTTTGGTTCAATTCCCGAAACTGCCGGAGCAATATAAAGTCCGGCTGCCAGCCATGAAGTTGCTATCCAGAAAAGAGCAAGCTGAACATGCCAGGTTCTCGAAACTGAATAGGGGAGTAAATTATCCAGCTTCAGTCCATAAAAACCATTTCCTTCAACCCCGTAATGAGCTGTTATAACTCCAAACAGAATCTGCACAAGGATCAATCCAACCACAACCCAGTAATATTTCAGAACTGCTTTCATTGAGGGGGTAGGATTAAGTCCTCCTAGCGGGTCATTCTGAGGTAGCAGTGATTTATCAAGAACATCCGACCGGTTTCTTGCATTATAATATGCGAGCAATCCAATACCAACAAGCAACATTATAACACTGAAACCTGTCCAAAGCACAATTCCTGCTGATGGTGTATTGCCAATGACCTGATCAGGAGGCCAGTTGTTTGTATATGTGATTTCTGACCCCGGTCTTTCTGTTATACATGCCCATGCAGCCCAGAAGAAAAATGCATTCATAAGCTGCATGCGGTCCGGATCTTTAATTGAATTTACTGGAATGGCATAGGATGTTCTTTCCTTATCAAGAGAGGGATCGTCCGTAAAAAGTCCTCTGTAATGATTGCTGTTACTTCTGATCGCCTCTGCTCTTTCGTCTGAAACAGTAAGTATTCCTGTTTTACTATTGTATGTGTTTTTCCGTAAAGCTTTTTGAAGTCTTACTTTCAGCATAGCCTGCTGCTCTGCATTCAGATTATCAAATGACAAACCAAATTCTTTTTGTGACCATCTGTCAAGCAAAAAGAGAGTCTCTTTATGCAGCCAGTCAGCTGACCAGTCAGGAGCCACATATGCACCATGTCCCCATACAGTACCAATTTCCTGCCCGCCAATTGACTGCCAGACATTCTGACCGTCCCTGATCTGTTGTGAAGTAAACAGCACAACACCACTTTCGGAAATTACTTTTTCAGGTATCGGTGGTTTTTCTCTGTAAATTTCATGTCCGAAAAACCCAAGAACTGTAAAACAGACCAGGGTAATAATCGCAAATCCAATCCAGAGCGTTTTTGTTTTCATAAATAGCAGAATTAGAGTTGAATTTCAGTTCAGGCAATTGATACACTAATATATAAAATTAGTCAATACTCTTTTCCCAGGATATTTATTTTTAATATGAGTATCAGGAATCACAACCAAAAGTCCATTGATTTTCAACCGATTTGTAATTTCTTGTTCATGCTTGCCGATATTCATATAACTTATAGTGCATGCAGGGCTGTGGCATTACAGCTATAAAACGTAAATCCCGCAATATCAATGATCTGCGGGATTTCGTCTTTTAGAAGGTAACGCCTGGGGGTGTGGAAAAAGTTCTTTTTAACCGCAAAGCACACAAAGCAGGCGCAAAGTACGCAAAGTTAAAGCAATGTATTTCAGCTCTTTGCGATCTTAGCGTAATTCTTTGCGACCTTTGCGGTTAATGGATTTTGGCTTTTTCAACAGCTCCGGAAGGCAGGGGACTTGTTTATTCTCTCTTTATTATTTGTTCTTCTACGATTTTAAGTCCAAATGGTAATTCACCTGATTTGAGGATGTTGACAAGATCGTTCGCTTCTTCGATAGTAAAATCTCCGGTAATTTCGGTATTTCCTCCTGAAATTTCAGACATGACCCTCGGGTAGGATCTGACATAGCCGTCAAGAACAACTGCTATGCATCGTTTAATATTTTCACGTGTTATACCGGCCCATGTACTTGTCCCTTCAGCATTCATGGTCAGGTCGATCTTAACATCTGATTTAGAAGGTCCTGTAACAGGTTTGGCTGAAATAATTATACTCCCGTCAAGAGGAGCTTTACCATCCTGAGTTGTCACTTTGATTGCGTGGAGTTCATATAAAGTTTTTGAAGGATCATATTTATATGGATTCCGGCTCCACATTAACTTAAGTTCACGAGGCAACAAAGCTTTTATCTCTGGCATTTGCATATATCTGTTAACAGTCGCTGTATCCTTTCCGCTGGCAAGCCCTATCATGCATGAAGGTAATGGCTCACCCTGGGCAGTTACCCTGGGTTTTAGAATTCCAAGCAATGGATTTTGAGCGATAAATTCATCCTGTGTATTAGCATTTTTAACGTCAGGAACACTCTTCATTTCTCTCAGCAGATTGTTTGCTTTCGACAGATATCCCATGATTTCCGAATTCTCATAAGTTTCCCAGAATTCTAATCTTGCATAGCCAGTTATTATTTCTTTAATTGAGGCTATTTTGCCAGTGTCAGCTTTGGAAATAGTTAATGAAATCTGATTCTCAGTAACATCAAGTTTCATACTTTCCTGCGGGATACCAAAAGAGTTAGTCAGCCTCTTACTAATTATCTCAGCGGCCGTATTCATGTCATTTAGTTTTATTACAGAACTTTTTAATTCAGGTACAACTGTAACTTTAAAATCAAAGTTTTTCTTCGGCGTACATCCTCCGAATAAAAATGCTGCAATGATGATGGCAACAATAATAAAATGTGTTTTCATAAAAATAAGTTTTAAGTTAAATAATTATCACCTCCCCGGACGGGGGATGAAAATAACAAACATGGTAAGGAATTTAACTTAAAACTGGCAAATCTTCTGTATCTCTATGGCGGTAATGATAGTAAAATCCGGGAGGTTTAATTAGAATAATCGATAATTCAGCTTTTTGAAGATTAATAATTCTTTGATTAATTAATCTGTTGTCTTTTAATAATTTGATGTGTTCACTGAAAAGCTTGAGATTCGAATTATCATATTGAGGCAACAAGATTTTATTTAACGAGGGTTGTTGAATTTTGTTTAAAACTAAAGCATTGGAAGATACTGAAGAGAGTTCATGATAATAAACTCTGACCGGAGGTTTAATTAAAACCTCGTAGAAAGCAAAAGCACAAAGGAAGAATAGAAATAAAAAAATAGAGGGCCCTAAGTAATTGATTTTATGTTTCTTTTGCAAAAGCATATAACAAATGTAAGCAATTTTTTAATACTCAACTTATCATAGTCTCAGTATTTATTCCTTGTAAAGAACATTATCTCCTGAAATTACCGATTAATTTTAAATTGATTTATTTGTTGAGCTGTCGGGAAACATTATACTTTTATGTTTGATTAACCTGAAGGGATCAAATTATTTGAAATTCGCTTTAATAAAGTTTAATCTATGGCTCATTTTTCATATTCATTTATTGACATTTTATTGAGTAGTGTTCTTGCCTTAATAATGTTTGGCGTTGGTTTGTCTTTAACTTCAAGCAATTTTAAGACCCTTTTTATATTTCCTAAACCTTTATTTATTGGTTTAGCTTCTCAAATTTTAGCTTTACCCATTATTGCATTTATAATATCTTATTTTTCAAATATGTCTCTTCCTTTTAAAGTTGGATTGATAATTCTTGCTTCTTGTCCGGGGGGCACAACATCAGGGATTCTGACTTATTTCTTTAAAGGTAACGTTGCCCTGTCCGTCACCTTTACTGCAATTAATAGTATAATAACCTTATTCACCATACCATTATTAGTAAATTTAAGCTTGTTGTTTTATTATGGTCAATCGACTGATATACATCTTTCTTATCTGGAAACGATAATTCAGATTTTTTCCGTTACAATCATACCTGCAGGAATAGGCGTCTTAATCAGAACTTACAGACCCGGATTTGCACAAAAGGCTCAACGCCCTGTAAAATTTCTGTTAATAGTTGCCCTAGCCATAATTTTTATAATATATTTTTTTGCCGGCAGAGAATCAGGGGGTACAGGAATTACAACAAAGGAAATATTGAATATTTTACCTTATGCTCTATTATTGAATATATTATGTATGGCCTGGGGATTTTTTTTAGGGACAGTTACCAAACTTGGAACTAGAAACTCATATACGATAGGAATTGAAGCATCTGTACATAATACGACTTTAGCTTTTCTTGTTGCCGGGACCCTACTGCATAATCAGGATATGGTAAAGCCTTCATTGATATATGCTATGTTTTCTTTTTGGACAGCAATAATTTACAGTTACATAATTAAAAAAGGCAATAAATTAGATATTTTCTCTGATTTTAAATCTTAAAAAAAACCAGTGCCTGTGTCAGATGGGAACTTAATTTCACAAACGTCATCATTATTCAGATATTGACTCATTTCCAGCCATCAGGCCTTAACACGGAGCAGAAAACCTAAATACTGAATCCGATAATAAGGACGTCATCTATCTGGACAGAATCTCCTTTCCAGTCAATAAAATGTTTTTCAAGCTTTTGTTTTTGTTTCTGCAATGGGAATTTATGGATTTCAACCAGAAGGGTTTTCAAAGAACAATACATAAATTTTTTATGGTTAGGTCCTCCAAACTGATCAGCATAACCATCTGAAAACATATAGATTAAATCTCCAGGTCTGGATGGAATATTCTGGCTTGCAAAATCTTTTTCTGGCATTTCAAAGATTCCAATTGGCATCCGGTCAGCACGATATTCTATTAATTCACCTTCGCGGATAAGGTAGAGGTTATTATAGGCACCCGAATATTGAATTATTTTTTTCGTACTGTCAATAACGCAAAGGGAAATATCCATACCATCTTTTGCTTCCTCACAGGTGCCCTTTTGATGAAGCGCCCGCTGAATCTCTTTCCTGAGCTCATTCAATATCTGTCCTGATTCCGTGATTCCGCGTCTATTTACAATTTCCTCAAGGAATGAGATTCCCAGCATGCTCATTAATGCTCCCGGGACACCATGGCCGGTACAATCACCTGCAACTATAATGAGTTTGTCACCTTTTCTGTTGAACCAGTAAAAATCGCCACTGACAATATCTTTTGGAATGTACAGGATGAAACATTTATTGTACAATCCTTTTATCTCTTTTAGGTCAGGGAGGATTGCATTCTGTATACGGTTTGCATAATTGATGCTGGCAGTTATATCTCTGTTTTTTTCTTCAATAATGTCGTATGCTTGTTTCAGCTCCACATGTCTCAGACGGTATATCTCTTTCTCCTGTTCAGATTTTTCAATTGCGTGCGCAACTTCTATATTGCTTAACCTGCTACGGGTCTCACTGCTCTGGTATAATTCTTTTGTTTTAAGGAATAACTTATAGCTTTTAAGAGCTTTAACCGGTTGTCCCGACAATTCATAATGATAAGCGAGAGCTGAATGTACTTCAGCTTCAAGAGCAAGTGATTTAAGATCACGTGCCATCCGCAGGGACTCTGTAAGCCTGGCTTCAGCTTTTTCCTCTTCTCCTGTCTGGTTATAAACACGTCCAGAGCCAAGAAGGCATTGAAGTGTGCATCTTTTATCACCTCCATCGGTACCTCTTTCATAATAGTCAAGAGATTCCGGATACATCTTCATATCCTCATAGGTATTGGCTATGCCCAGAAGGGTCCATGGTATTGCAGAGATCTGCTTGTTCCTGCTCCTGATTTCAAGGCTGCGAAAATAATATTCCAGGGACTCTTCATATTTATTCGTCTGTCGTAATACCATTCCTATCCTGTTGAAAGACGAAGCAATGGCATTTTCATCTCCAAGTTCTTCCCTGATTTTCAGACCTTTATTGAAATATTCGAGTGCTTTCCCGCAATCTCCCAATCGTGAATAAATAAGACCAAGCTGGCTGCATGATTCACCTTCAGATTCAATATCTTTAGTTTCCTTCGAAATTTTATAAGCTTCAAGCCAAAGCGAAAGAGTCTTTTCATAATCGCCGAAACTTTCAAAGATATTACCTTTCAGAAGGAGGGCTCTTGCGAAACCTGCTTCATTTTTATTCTTTATGAACCATTGATTAGCTTCGGTAAGGCATTTTAATGCAAAATCATTTTTGGACTGCAGAAAATTTGCAGCAGCAATAATAAGCTTTGAATAGGCTTTTCCTTTTGAATAGTCAAATTTTTCGGATCTTGAAAGATTTCTGGCCGCTTCATTTGCAACAGATTTGGAATTATCAAATCGATTGACCCATAACCTGTCATTAATTTTATCAATTCTGGATTCTTCAATACCCTGTTTCTCCATTGGCACAATTTAAAAGGGTTTGGTAATTCCCTGGAAACAAGCTCAATACTATCATCAAATGTAAATATAGTTAAAATTAGCATTATTTATTAAGTACAAGATTCCTTAATTTGATCCGATTTTTCATAGTTTAATGCTGAGTAAATCTTATCTGTTAATAATTCTTCAAAGAAAGCAATCCTGCGAAACTTTGTGATTATGAATATGATTTAATAAATTTATATCTCAATCTTCAATATGGCCAGTTTAAATGAGATTTTGATAAGAAAGGTTTTTGATGAGATGTTGAAATATAAAACATCATTATCAAAAATGGTGATCTCAGATGATGAAGAAGAAGAATTGCCAGATTACAGGATACTTGCGGATCTGATAATAAAAAACTTTCCATGGCCTATCGGTGTTGAACTTCGAAGACTTTTCTCCGGATCGATGCGGCAGCTTGACCGTATGAGACTTGACCAGATTTTTAAGACTATTGAGCGTTCAATGCAATTCCTCTGTTTTGTGATGTTATCACAGATGGCAAAGTCGAAGGAAGAAGGTAAACTTATAATTCCTGGCAGTTTTAACAAAGAATTTAAAAATAGATTTCTTGTTCTTAGCCTGGGAAATTTTTCCTGGATAATAAGATCCGTTGGTAATCTTTACCGGGATCAGAAAATAGAATGGTTCATGCCTGAAATGTCAGATTGTTTTGATAATAAGTTCTATGGGGCTCTTGATTTCTGGGTCCCTGAACGTAACGAGATCGGGCATTACCAGATAAATCTGACTCAGGATGAAATAGAAAAAAGATGTGTTGAATATGAGGAAAAACTTACTTTTATTCTTCAGAGAATCTCTTTTCTGATAAAATATAAGCTTGTTTCTGTAAAAGAGATAAAAGTGATTAAATCAAAAAACAGAGAGGCAGCATTTAACCATGTCTTCAATCTGCTCAACAGCTCTGATTCCGATTTTAAGGCAAATGAATTTCAGGAATCTACATTTACCGAGAGCAATTCGGTATTGCTAATGAAAAACATCAAATCAATCGACGAATATCTTAATTTATCTCCTCTGATTATTGACACGAGCACTGAAGTCCTTGATTCAAAGGAAAAATTTGAGATTAAAAAAGATATATTCATGTATTCAAAATTCCGTAATGACCAGTTAATGTATCTTGGAACAGAGGTTACAGAAAAGATAGACCTGCGGTCACTGAAGAATTATGAAACATTGTTAAGGGAGTTCAGGTACCTGTTATCGGTAATTTCAGAAGAAGAAGAAATCAAATAACAGAATCTATCTATTTATCCATTATGCAAAGAAGTCCATATAAGTTTCTGGATAGTTACTCAAAGGAGGACCGTGATATCTTCTTTGGCAGGGATAAAGAGATTGAGGAACTTTATTCAAGAGTTTTTGAAAGCAGAATACTTGTCGTTTATGGAACTTCGGGTACGGGTAAGTCGTCACTCATTAACTGCGGACTGGCCAACAAATTCAATGATTCAGACTGGCTGCCTGTAACAATAAGAAGAGGTATAAACATTAACCAGAGCCTTTTTTATTGTCTGGACAGAATTGGGTTGACAAAGATCTCATCGGGGAACAAAGACCAGGCAGGCAAAAAGACAATTGATATTGTAAAAATCATCAGATCAATATATCTAGACCATTTTAAACCGGTTTATCTGATTTTTGACCAGTTTGAAGAGCTATTTATTTTTGGTAATAGCCAGGAAAAGGACGAACTGATTACCAATATCAGAAAAGTTATTGATTCTGATTTGCAGTGCAGGTTCATTTTCTCTATCAGGGAGGAATATCTGGCAAGTATTACGGAATTTGAGAAGATCATCCCCTCATTTCTGGATAACAGGATAAGAATTGAAAAGATGACAAGGCAAAATGCCATCCAGGTAATTGAAGGTCCCTGCCATTTAAACCATATTGCTGTTGAACCCGGCTTCTCAGAAATGCTGCTTGAAAAACTGAATCCGGATAATCCCGATGTTGAGTTAACCTGGCTTCAGGTTTACCTTGATAAAGTATTTCGTATAGCTTCTCCGGACGGGAAAGATGTGAATAATTTCACAAAGGATTTGCTTGACAAAGCCGGTGAAGTTAAAGATTTGCTTGGATCATTTCTGGAAGAACAGATATCTCAGCTCGACGATCCTGAATCAGGACTGGTAATCTTAAAGTCGTTTGTTTCAGTCAAAGGGACAAAGCATCAGATTACAGAAGAAGAAGTTATAGAATATTCAAAAACTCTAGGGAAAGATACTGACAGAGAAAAGGTAAAAGGTTTTATCCAAAAGTTTATTAGCTTAAGGATACTGCGTGATAAAGATGAAAATGGCAGGTATGAGCTTCGCCACGACAGCCTGGCAGCCAAGATATACGAAAAGATCACACTGGTTGAGAAAGAATTGCTTGAGATCAGGCAATTCCTTGATAATGCTTACAGTAACTATGAAAAAAGGCAATTGTACCTTACTGTTGAGGACCTCAAATACATTGCTCCCTATGAAGACAGATTATTCCTGAGTGAAAAGGTAACACGGTTTATCTCTCAGAGCAAATGGGCAATCCATAAAGCAAAGAGGAGCCGCCAGAATGCGTTGATAATATCTGCAGTGATCCTTATTACGGTTTTATCATTTTTTTCTGTCTGGGCATTAAGAGAGAAAAGCAATGCAAAGAAACAGGAGCAGTATGCAAATGTGCAGAAGGATTCGGCATTAATGGCAAAAGCAGTAGCTGACTCAGCCTGGAAAGAAGCGGAGATATCAAGAATTCTGGCTGAGAAAGCAAAAATCCTGGCTGATTCCAGCGCAGATATTGCAAAACTGAATGAAACAGAGGCTTTACGGCAAAGAAGATTAGCTCAGTTAAATCAGACAATTGCTGAGAGAAATGAGGCTGTGGCAATAAAACAGGAACAGCTTGCAAATAAGGAAAAGGATACAGCCGATAATGAAAGAACAAAAGCTGTTGAAGCCGAAAAACAAGCCAAACAGCTTAGCTTTCTTTCAACAGCACAAAACCTTGCATTAAAGTCATCAGGTATAGTAAAAGATCCGCAACTCATGGGACTTCTGGCTGTCCAGGCATATAACTTCAATAAAAATAACAACGGAAAACCGGAAGATCCGATCATCTATGAAGCATTGAACAAAGCTTTTTTAACACTGGACAGTTCACGTCATTCTGTTTTTACCGGTTCTCCGAATGAGATCCGGGTCCTGAGAGGGAAAGACAATGGATTACTTCTAAGTGCCGATCTGGATGGCCAGATAAGAATATGGACACTGGATGGGAATACAAATAACATATATACTATTGCTTTCAAATCTCCGATAAATTTCATTGGTTCAAATTCCACCGGTGAAAAGATAATTACCCAGCATGATAACAATGATCTGTTTTTATGGGACACAAGCAAAGGATCAACAGGCACAAAAAATCTTATTGGCCAGAAATTGACAATGCATTCCGGTTTTGTTCGTTCTGTTGCCTTCTGCAAAGGCGAAAAATATCTGGCGACTGCAGGAAGAGACAGCTCCATAATAATCTGGGATATTGATGACTATCCTGCTTCGAAGATTAATAACATAAAAACAATGTCGGGTATAAGGGCAATGGTTTTTTCAAATCCTGATACTTTGATCTATGCGCAGGAAGATGGCAGAATTTTAAAATGGAACGTTATAAAGAATGAAAGCATCGGAATGTATGCCTCTGAAAGAGAGAAACCGCTTTGCCTGGCATGGAACGACAACAAAAAGATCCTGGTTGCCGGATGTTCAGATGGCACTCTTTTATTATTTGACCGAATATATGATCCGTTAGCAAAACCAGAAAAACCGGTAGTTCATGATGCAGGGATTGACCTGATAATGTTTAATTCCGATTTTTCCCTTCTGGCAACGTCAAGCTGGGATAAAACCATTAAGTTTTATAATTATCATGAATTTTTTGAACTTGGAAATACCATTGGAGGAGCAGAGCATATAAGAAATATCAATTTCAGGGCAAGATCATTAGCCTTCACCAGCGATAATAAACTGGCTGCGGGTCTATCTGATAAAAGTATACGGGTATGGGAAACAACCTCAGCAAAGCTCGCTTTAATGATCTGCGACCTGTTAACAAGGGACATGACTCATGAAGAATGGAATGAAATGGCAGGAGCAGATATCACGTATGAAAAAACCCGCAGCAGAAAACCATAATTATGAAACTGACATATGAAACGGATAGTTTTCATATTAATTTTATTTTCAATTAGTTGCCTTCTTCCTGGTCAGGAAGTGGATAAAGGAACCAAGACTAATGGAGGGTCTCTTGTGGTCATACAGGAGGCAGACAAGTTGTATCAGTATGGACTTTATAACAGGTGTATTGATATTCTTAGTGGGGTATTAAAAACTTGTAGTCTGACACGAAATGAAAAGACACTTGCCCTGGAGCTTCTCGCAAAAGCTTATACTGAAACTGATGACCCTGAGAAGGCTGATTCTGCAGTTAACATTATGCTTCACACCTCTCCTCATTATGAATTAAAGGAACAGGATAATCCGGAATCATATAACCGTCTTGTAAGAAAATATAAGATCCATCCCCGGTTGTCAATAGGCATTCGTAACACATTAGACTGGATGAATTATAGAACTACCAGGATTTTCAATGTTGATGGTCTCAACTATGATGAACCGTATAAGAAAGAACTTGAGGGAATCCTGAATGACTTTAACTGGATGTATTATGGATGGGCAGAGCTTGAATTTGATGGAGATATTTCGTTGAATGCAGATCTTATTTTCAAGTGGACAAATTTTAAGAGGGAAATAAGAACACCTGGTTTTGATCTTACCTTCAGGGAACAGGATAATTATATTGAGATACCGTTTTACCTGAAAAAATATTTTCCTGTCGGGAAGTATGTTCTGCCATATTTTACTGCAGGGATGGGCTGGCTTTCCATGACAAAAGCTACCGGCAACGCCACTAAAGATTATTCCGAAGATGTTCCATCAGTAACTACGGGAGATATTAACATGCTGTCGGCAAGAAACAAGAATACCTTTGAGTGGATTGCAGGAGTGGGTGTCGGATACAAGTTGAAAAATCTCAGGCTCTTCATTGATGCCAGGTACTACAGCGGATTAAAAAGTATTACAAATCCCGCGAAAGGTCTTAGCAACAATATGTTAGTTAATGACTACTTATATATCGATAACTCAGTCAGATTAAATCAGTTTGAAATAGGAGCTTCATTCTCCTATACTTTTATAAACTCTGTGAAAAGAATCAGGCATTAGATGGGAAAGATAATTATCCTGCCCAGCCAATAATATCATTATTATTTTTTTACAGAAGGCTTATCTTAAATGGCATTTATCTTCTGCTTTTGCCGGTTCCCTGAGGCTTCATCATATTTCGTTGAACACCCACTGGACGTCCGATATCCCTGCCACGGTATTCCATCCGTTGTGGTGGACGAGTCGGTTCAACTCTCCTTTCGGGAAATTCACGGTTTAGATTAGGCTCCCGTCTGTTTTCATTGCGGTTGCCAACAATGGTCCTGTTCTCATTGTTAATAATAGTTGTTTTTCTCTCCACATCAGGAGCACGACGTGTATTGTTATACATGGTAGCCCTCCCATTTTCATTAAACCCGCGCAGGGGACGATTAATATCAATATCGACATCTCTGTAAAAGGTTCGATAATAATAGCGTGGATAATGTGACACGTAATGATGGAAATGCATCCATGGTTCAAATACATTATAATCGAGTAAAACTATAAAAGCGGTGTTCAGGTCCAGCCATGAATAAATTGGTGGTAATGTAGCACCGAACATCCAGTTGCCATCTTCCAGATAAACGAATTCATGGTTCCAAACGTCATAGTAACATTCAATGTCGGGGATGTAGTAATAACGAATCATATTAACATTTTCGTAATAGGGGGCCCATGGCGGAGGCACAACATTTACACCTTCTCCTGGTCTTTGGGCAAAAACTGTCATGCTGCCGAGACAAAGAAAGAAGATGGATGCAACAGCAATAATCTGAATGATTTTTATTCCACGAGGGAATATCTCAGATACATACCCTGTGATTTGATTTTTGAAAGTTTTCATAAGTTTCTTTTTTATGTTTGCCAACTTTTTTGAATCAGAGGACTGAAAGCTAATTTATATTAATACTCTTCTCTTTAAGGTGTTTATCAATTGCATCCTTATTGATTTGGATATCAACAAAAGGATAATAAATCATAGTAAGAGATTTATTGTCAACAGGTTCCTTCCCGGGAGTTATGAAACTAATTCTTTTTTTGTTAAGATCGAGCGTAATGGTATATGCAATGCAGTTTTTGTCGGATCCCTGAAACAGCCATTTTTCTTTATTTTTATCTACTTCAAGCAATTCAATGATATATGCTTTCTCTATAACAGCATGTTCATGACCTTTCCCAAATACCCTCAATGTCAAAAGGTCTTTGTCAATTTCAAGCGACAAACTTTCTGCCACCCGGTTTACCGGAATAAATTTTTCCTGGATATCAGCTGACTTGCTGGTAATCATCGAATCAGCAGTAATGGAAATTTGGCCTTTAACAGAAATCAGCATCAGCAGAAGAATTGATGTCAAAATGATTTTTTTCATGGTCTGAGATTTTTAATGATTCTGGCTATAAGAAAATGAACTTTAGCAACAAATTTATTTACAATAAAAGATGAATTGATTAAGAAGAAATTAAAGATCAATTAAGAATTGATTAAGAAGAATTTGATTAATCGGTTTAACCTGTTCTTAATCTAACCTTAATTTAATTTTAAGACCTAATACACTTTTAGAAAATAAATTTGTTGAGGGAAATTGATCAGGGCTAATTTAAAACACCAATTATGAATTCACTGGAATTTAGCAAAGAACTTATCAGACTTGAGCATACCAGGAAAAGATTATTCGACTTTCAAAAATTAATTAATTGAAACCTGATTGAGAAAAGGTACAACTATGCTATATAAATCCAGGTATAAAAATGTAAATAATGAATATATGGATATCAACATTTATGGTATTGTATTTCTTAAGCATAACGGGTCCTGATTTAAGAGCCCAACTTAAGATCTGGACAGTTGATGATTGTATACATTATGCCCTGGAAAAGAATATTCAGGTGCAGAAAGCTCAGGTCAGTAATGATATCAGCAAAATAAATTTGTCTTATGCAAAATCGGCATGGTACCCTTCATTAAGCGGCTCTGCAAGACAGAACTTTGATTGGAGCAATCAGCTTAACACAACAACAGGATCCACCGTTTTCAGTGGGACAAATGGTACAAATTTTTCTGTCAGTTCAGGAATGACAGTCTATAACGGTAATAAGCTTCGTAATTCTTTAAAAAGATCTGAAACTGATTATGAAGCAGACAAGTATAATACCGAAATCATTAAAGAGACTGTAAGCCTCAATGTGCTGAATGCCTACCTGCAGGTTTTGTATTCAGAGGAACTTGTTAAAAACAGTAATAGTCAAATTAATTCAACAGCAGAACAATTGAACCTGGCCGGTGAGAGAATGAAATCGGGTTTAATAGCAAATTCAGATTACCTGCAGGTAAGATCACAACTTGCCACTGAAAAACTGACTTTGGCGACCGCTGAAAGTCAGCTCGCAATTGACCGGGTCACTCTTATGCAGCTTATGGAGCTTCCGGAAACCAATGACTTTTCAATAGAACACCCGAATCTTGATAGTCTGATAAATCAGAAACGGACTCCTGATCCAAAAGAGATTTATCAAATTTCACTGGGTATAAAACCGGAGGTGAAAAATGCAGAGCTCAACAAGAAAAGTTCACAGATCGGTGTTGACCTGGCAAGAGCTAATTATTTTCCAAATCTTTCCGTGAATGCGGGCATGTCCACCCTGTACGCGAGTTCCAGAACAGGAACAACATTCGGATATCAGCTTAAAAATAATATCAGTCCGGCGATAGGACTTACTGCTTCGATTCCAATTTATCTGAATAAGCAGGTCAGAACAAATGTGGAAATCGCAAAAGAGAACACCAATAATGCTGAACTTGATGAGCTGAACGTTAAAAATCAACTCAGGAAAGCTATTGAACAGGCATGTCTTGATGTCACTTCTTCACAGATTGAGTATGATGCAAGCTCTGAACAATATAAGGCCGTAAAGGAATCATTTGATGTAGCTTCCGAAAAATTTTTTAAGGGTATTATGAATTCGGTTGATTACCTGATACAGAAAACAAGTTTTATTTCTGCTGAAAGCAAATTTCTTCAATCAAAATACAAATTGATATTCAGCTATAAAGTGCTGGATTTTTATACGGGGCAACCCCTCTCATTTAAAAACACAGGTAATAGTCATTAATAATACCAGACAGTAATGAAAAAGAGAAGAAAAATCATTGAGGTTGTTACTGTAATAATTATTTCATTAGAGCTTATTCTGGCTGGTTCATGCCATAAAAGAAATAATTCCTACTCATTTGAAACAGCAATTGTCAAAAAAGGCTCGATTATTAACACAATTACTGCTACAGGTACTGTACAGGCTGATACCACAGTCTTAATCGGTACGCAGGTGTCGGGGGTGATAAAAAAAATATTTGTCGATTTCAACTCTGTCGTTAAAAAGGGACAATTGTTAGCTGAACTTGACAAAACACCTTTACAGACACAGGTACAACAGGCACAGGCTTCTCTTGATGATTCAAGAAGTGAAGTTGAATTTCAGAGTGCTGCATATAAAAGATATCAGGATTTGCTGGATAAAAATCTTATAGCACAGGCTGATTATGACCAGGTTAAATATAATTATAATAAAGCAATTGCAAACCTTAAGACATCCCAGGCCGGATATGACAAAGCTATTGTGAACCTGAACTATGCCTCAATATTTTCTCCCATAGATGGCGTAGTTTTAAACCGTGCTGTGGATCAGGGTCAGACTGTAGCCGCCAGCTTCAATACTCCGACTCTTTTTACTATTGCCAATGATCTGACGCAGATGCAGGTTCAAGCGAATGTTGATGAAGCCGACATTGGTCAGGTAAGAATGAGTCAGCCAGTAACTTTCACTGTTGATGCCTATCCCAGTGAGACGTTTACAGGAGATGTACGGCAGATCAGGTTACAGCCGATTGTAACTTCAAATGTTGTCACATATACGGTGATTGTGAATGCACCCAATCCTGAAAAGAAACTGATGCCCGGGATGACAGCAAATATAACTGTGTTAGTTCAACGGTTAGATAGTGTATTGGTAGTCCCCGGAAAAGCTTTAAGGTTCACTCCGGATAATGCCTACATGAGTGCATATATGAAAAACAATCCGGTTGGCAGAAACCAGGTTAATACCGGTCAATTTCAGGTCAGTTCCCAGCCAGGAAAGAGACCGGTCGTAGTATGGGTAAAATCAGGTGATTTGATACACCGTACTCATGTTTTAATTGGTGCTGTAGATGGTACAAACACAGAAATAAAATCCGGACTTAAAGACAGGGACGAGGTAATTCTCTCAATGAGTCTGGCAGGGAAGTCTGGTGCCAAAACAACAACTACAACTACTACCCAAAGTCCGTTCATGCCACAACGCGGAACCAGAAGATAAACATAATAATATGTCATTAGTGAAGAAGCTTATTGAGATAAGAAAGCTGAAAAAAGATTATTATGTGGGAGAAGTGACAGTTCATGCCCTCAGGGGAATTGATCTGGAAGTCAATGAAGGCGAGTTTGTTGCTATAATGGGAGCCAGCGGATCAGGAAAGTCAACCATGCTGAACATTATCGGATGTCTTGATAAACCCACGAGCGGAGATTATATTCTTGACGGAACCAATATTTCAGGGTTGCGGAAAAACGACCTGGCGGCACTCAGGAACAGGAAACTTGGTTTCGTATTTCAGACATACAATCTTCTTCCCAGAACAAATGCTCTGGACAACGTCGAATTGCCCTTGTTATACAATGCGGCGATAAAAACAAAGGAACGGATAGAGAGAGCAAAAAACGCTCTTGAATCTGTTGGTCTTGTTGACAGGATGACACATAAGCCGAATCAGTTGTCAGGAGGTCAGCAGCAGAGGGTTGCTATTGCCAGGTCGCTTGTTAATGATCCTATAGTGATTCTGGCTGATGAGGCTACAGGAAATCTGGATACCAGGACATCTTACGAAATAATGGCTCTTTTCCAGGATCTTAACAACAAAGGGAAAACAATTGTCTTTGTGACCCATGAACCGGATATAGCCAGATGTGCCAGCAGGAATGTAATTTTTAAAGATGGCCTCATTTTGAGGGAAAGTACCGTCAGCGATAGAATTAATGCACTGGAAATGCTTGCCAGCATTCCTGTCGAAGATGACTAGTCAAACAGCAAGAAATGAATTTCAAGAACCTTTTAAAAATAGCAGTAAATGCATTGTTAAGGAATAAATTCAGGGCTTTTCTGACAATGCTTGGCATTATTATAGGTGTTGCTTCGGTTATTGCAATGCTGGCAATCGGTGAAGGATCCAAGATCAGTATACAGCAACAAATTGCCGGAATGGGATTGAATCTGGTTTCGGTGGTGCCCGGATCGCAACAAAGAGGAGGGATCCAGTTCGGAGCTTCAACAATGCAAAGTCTGAAAGAAACTGATGTTAATGCAATCATTTCAGAATGTCCTGCTGTACTTGCTGCTACTCCTGAAGTCAGGGGAAACGGGCAGGTTGTTTATGCTTCAGCAAACTGGCCAACCTCAGTATTCGGAGAAAATGAAGAGTATCTGCAGATAAGAGAACGGGCTGTTGCCAGCGGCCGGATGTTCACTGACAGGGAGTTAGCCAGCGCTGCTAAAGTCTGTCTTCTGGGTGAAACCGTAGTTCAGAATCTTTTCGGTCCGGGCAATGATCCTGTTGGTATGATTATAAGGTTCAAAAAAGTGCCGTTTCAGGTAATAGGAGTACTGGCTCCAAAAGGTCTGAATACCTTCGGTCAGGACCAGGATGATTTGATACTTGCACCATTTACAACTGTTCAGAAAAGAGTATTGGCAATAACCTATATTCAGGCTATTTATACTTCGGCCATTGATTCAAAATCGACCGATCTGGCTGCCAAACAAATTGAAGAAACATTACGGAGGCATCACAAAATTAAGGATAGCGACCAGGATGACTTTACTATCAGAAACCAGGCCGAATTATTATCCACCTTCAGTTCAGTAAGTAATATACTTACAGTATTACTTGGGGTAATCGCCGGCATTTCACTCCTGGTAGGTGGGATAGGTATAATGAATATTATGTATGTATCTGTCACTGAGCGGACCAGGGAAATTGGACTGCGTATGGCAATAGGTGGCAAAAGTTATGATATATTAATGCAATTCCTTACAGAATCAATGTTAATAAGCATAACAGGAGGTATTATAGGAATTCTGATTGGTATTATTGCATCTAAGTTAATAGGATCAATTATGTCATGGCCGGTTGTAGTTTTACCTGGTTCAGAAATATTATCTTTTGCAGTATGTACGGTAATAGGAATATTCTTCGGCTGGTATCCGGCAAGAAAAGCAGCCAACCTCGATCCTATTGATGCACTTAGATATGAGTAAATCGCAAATCCGGCAAGATCAAAGATCTGCGGGGGTTTCAGTTATTATAGGTGAAGTCTGATGGTTAAGATGGTTTGATGATTTAAACTTACCTCATCCTGACTAAATCTTACATTAAGGTCTTTTATCGAACCCAGACTTTCCATAAGATCAGGAAGATAATCAGTCTGACCAATAAAGGTCCATAAATAGGCAACAATTGAATATATCTTGCCCGTAGAGAAATTATCAAGGTCGACACAAATAAACAGAACAACCATAAAAATAATTACAAGGAGAACTTTTACAGTGCTATAGCTGAAAGCATTCCATCTTGCTATACTGGTCCTTGGAGGAATCATTTTATAATAAAACTGGTGGATTTTGGAAGTATCCCTGTCTTCAATCAATTTAAAAAGTTCTTCCTGATTGTCATGTATATCTTTTTGCAAATAAGTTACCTTTTTGCGGTTAAAGTTATTGATATATGCTACTGGTACTATGACAGCAAGACAAACAAGTCCGATCCGATAGTCATAAAAAAACAGTGCTATTATTGCTCCGACGGATGCAGATAGCTGCCACAGCATTTCAGGCAGCCGTTCTTTGAAAAAAACAATATATTCCTTTACCAGTTCAGCCCTTACAAGCATTTTTGAATACTGGTCTCCTCTTGTTTTTGATTCATCAATGACATTGGTGGCAGCATCTGCATACATCTTCGAATATGTACCGCCATTAAAAAGCCTGTGAAGAGACCCTCCGATTACATTTATCAGATAAACAATTATCCATATTATTAACGGTATGAAATAGTTAATCTTTTCATGGTCATAGAAATGACCGATGAGGGCATCCAGAAGCTTGCCAAAAAAAGTTGGTTCGATGATCCATGCAATATTTTCGACAAGGACAAACAATAGTAGCACAGCTATTGAATACTTGTACTTTGAAATTACCTGTCTGAGAGCCATACTTTATTATTTAAAATAATGTCTAAATTAGGAAAAAGAATCCTTTGGGAAAAATAACCATTAAAATTTTTTAGCCGGGATTTATGTCTCTGAATTAATAAATATACCTCATCTATTTATCTAAATTAGTTTAATTTTATGTACGAAAGTAATTTAGCCAAAAGTTATGAAAAGAATACTGTTTTTTTTGATCATAAGTCTTATTGCCATCAGCTGCACAAGCCATAAAAGGGTTGGAGGTATTTATCGTTATTTATGGGGGAATAAAGACAATTACAGCATCTGGATTATTGATGGGAACCAGGTAAGACAGAAGATATATAAGGAGTGGCTTTATGGCGGAAATGAACAGCGCTATATTTTTAATCCGAAAGGAGAAATATGGATTGATAATGCCATTTCGAGCGAAGAATTTGATCTGACTGTAGCACATGAGCTGAATGAGAGGCACCTTATGGCGAAATACGGCTGGACATATCAGAACTCTCATGATTCGTCCTTAAGGCTGGAATTGGTTATAAGACATAAAAATGAGGAAATTTGCCGTGCCCATGAAGCTTCACTAAAAAAAGTAGGTGTGACCGATTCATATAATATAAAGGAGATCAAATACCTTAATGACAGCATTCAGCTTCAGAATATCTATCGTATTCCCATGGGCACAAGAGAGGGCATTTCGATCTGGGTGGTAGATGGATATCTGGTGCGAAAAAATATCTATCCCGATTTTGGCTTCAGCGGAAATGATCTGGCGTATCATTTTATTCCATCAAAAGAAGTATGGATCGATGGTCAGGTTTCATGCGAGGAAACTGAATATTCAGTATCTCTTGAGATGATGGAGCGTAAACTTATAGAGGAGGGGAAATCATACAGTGATGCATATGAGGATGCAGTTCAGATGATCCGGCAGCAGAGGGGTACAATGGAACATATTACAAAATCTCATTTTAAAGTTGCTATTCCCGATTCTCTGGCACGTGACGCAGGGGTAATTGACCCTGACGAAAAATAATTTTTATATGAGTTCGATGAATGAGAAAGAACCTGAAGGATGGCGAAAATTAGTTGCCGGCTATCCCTGGTTTAATTGTGAGGGTTGTTTTCCGCTTCCTGCCTATTCAGAATTTATGCCATCTCCCAGGATTGGTATATCACCAATAGGGAAGATGGATTATAAGCTTTTTACAGAAGATGATCCTTTTGGTTTGCCGATAACCGAAATGGATGAGGAGTATGAGCTGAGACCAGGAATTGAGAATGTTGGACAACAAATATTGAACAGCCTGATTAAACTGGGTAAAGGATTGCCTGAGCATTATATCCATGGTCATGGCGGACAGAACCTGAAAGATAATCCATACTGGCCTCCCGAACTTTCTGATAAAGCAGGAACTCTTGATCACGAAAGGTATGTGACGCTTTTGCCCCTTATGCTTTCAAAGACTCAGGATGATAAAGGTCGTGTTCCATGGACACTATTCGGCAACAGCATTCATGATCCGGAACAAGTGTTCTGGAAGAATTTCTATTCTGCCCCCGGAGTGGAATCAGCAATGAGTGACGCGGTCAGTTTTTTTGCACGGATTATGTCAAATGCTTATGGTGAAGTAATTAACGAAAAAGTATCTCTCCTTGGAACAGGATTCAGGATCTTACCGGCCGGAAAAGAATCAGAACTCCCGCAGTGGACGCAAATTTTTAAGCTTGATGATAATTCATCATTCGATAAAGTAAGATACCTTCTTTCTTTCAGGCCATTCGGCCTGTTGCCGCAAGTTGTAAAAGAAATGTACTTTTCCGGCAGATTGTCAATCATTCCATTCCCGGGCAGCCTTGTTTTCTATGGTATGCATGGATATCTCCATTTACAAAAAGAGCTTCCCCTGGCAGGTCAGATACCTTTGCTTAATCTGGTGGCGCGAAACAGGGGTATTGATGGTTTGAGGGTTACACAGTCGGGTTGGCTTCATGAGCCCCATACTGGCAATATCAACCTTGAGATAGATGAAGATCTCGTTCATGACTCCTTTCACCGCACTCACCGCTGGCAGAAGATCCTCAGGTACCAGGATGAACTTAACCAGGCAGCCATGAAAATCAGGATGGTCAAGGTGCTTTTCAGTACTGATCCTGATGCAATGGGTCTTTATGATAAGCCGATGGCTCGAAACTGCCATCTGTGGAGTCACTCCTTTGAACTGATCCTTGATGGCCCCAAAGCAACAAGAAAGAAGATCCGGGAGGTTGAAAAGACAATTCTGAAAGGAGGACTTTTCGGATATCGTTTTTTTTATCCGCCGATGCGTTTCGGTATTCATGATATCTATCTGCACAGGCCCCTTGTAGGATATGTCTCGGCCAGAACAGGTAATATTGAAATCGACACGGAGTCACTGCATGGTTATTTTACATGTTACCATAAAGATGATACCAGGATGTTACATCCTGTTGAGATATGGCCAAGGCTTCTCCGGCGTGATCTTTACCTGTCAGCTTTGCACGATTTTAATGAGGGTAATGACCATTATACTCACCAGACTCCGGGGAATATTATTTCTCTGCTGGACAGTTGGGAGGTGCAGGATAAGAAGCCGCTGGCAAGATCTTATGCTGCCCGGCTTCTGAATATTTCAAGGCAAAAATCACTTGAAAAATGGATTGATGAGCTGAATTTGCATACCAAAGATCCTGATAAAGCAGAAAAGATGAGGGAGGCACTTAATAAAATCATTCAACCCATTCAGCCGCAAGATCTGCCAGAACCAATAACTTTTTCAGAAACTTTTACCCGGCAGTTTGAGGAAAAATGGTGGAATGATATCAGATTCCTGGCACATGGCGAATTTATCCACAAAGATAATGCTGATATGATTAGGGATGCTGCAACATTGTCGAAGGTTCAGAAACAGCATCGGGACCTCGGGAAGCTTGGAGACTATTTTATTAATCGTCACATTAAATCCATAGCTGATGCCGGGATGGAAGGAAAAGCCTATTGCGGAGAATTACCTTTTAAATGGAAAACAGATTTTGAGTTTCCGGTTTTTGGAGGCTGGATTGATAACCTGAGAGATGATTTTTATGAACGTAATATCCTTGTAATTATTCCTGGTAAAAATCGTAAAGAGGCTGTTATTCTGGGCGATCATTATGACACTGCCTATATGGAAGATGTTTATGAAATTGAGAAAGGTGGCTCAGGTGCACGTCTTTCAGCCAATGGAGCTGATGATAACTATTCAGCAAGTGCCACACTGCTCCAGGCAGCTCCTGTTTTTTTGAGACTTTCGAAGGAAGGAAAGCTGGAACGTGATATCTGGCTGATTCATCTTACGGGCGAAGAGTTTCCATCTGATTGCATGGGCGCCAGGAATTTCTGCCAGTCTCTGATAGAAAAAAAGCTTATTCTGAAATGCGGCAATGAAAACCTGTTCGAGTTATCGGATACAGAAATAGCGGGTGTTTTTATAATGGACATGATAGCTCATAACCGTGAGAACGATAGTGATGTCTTTCAGATATCACCGGGTAAAAGTGCGGCATCCATGCAGCTGGCCTGGCAGGCTCACCTCGCAAATATGACCTGGAATACATATACACATAAGTGGAATCATAATCCTGAGAGACAGCACCTTGGAAAGGGAAAACGCATAACCGGAACAGAGGAGATACCGGAAATTGCAAAATACCTTCAGCTTGAAGGAGAAGTTCGTACTCACTATAATCCTCATAGTTCAATCTTCAATACCGATGGCCAGATATTTTCAGATATTGGAGTTCCGGTGGTGCTGTTTATGGAGAATTATGATATTAACAGGAGCGGTTACCATGATTCAAAAGACACTCTTGAAAATATTGATCTGGATTATGGAACGGCCCTTGCCGCAATAGCAATTGAAACTGTTGCACGTGTTGGATGCCTTTTTGACGAAAATTTAAAGAAAGGGAAATTATAATGACCCAATTCCACCCCGCTTTTTGGAGCATCTCTGTAACCGGGATGCTCCAAAAGCTTGAATCGAAAAAGGAAGGATTAACAAGCGATGATGCCCAAAAGCGACTCGCACTTTATGGCTCGAATCTTCTAAAGCCAAAAAAGCGCTCGGACGTGTTAACGCTCCTGATATCTCAATTCAAAAGTCCAATTATTCTAATTCTTTTCTTCGCAACAGGTTTGTCTTTTTTTCTGCATGATCGGGTAGATGCGTTAATTATCTTATTAATTGTCCTTGTAAGCGGTTTGCTTGGATTCTGGCAGGAATACGGTGCATCTAATGCAGTGGAGAAACTTCTTTCCATAGTCCAGATTAAAGCATCTGTAATGCGCGACGGGATTTCCAAAGAAATTCCGGTAGAACAGATCGTGCCCGGAGATATTGTTGTACTCAATGCCGGCGATATTATACCTGGTGATGGTCTTGTTCAGGAATTTAAAGACCTTTTCGTAGATGAAGCCATGCTGACGGGTGAAACTTTCCCGGTTGAAAAAACAGCAGCTGACCTGCCCGTGGAAACTATTCTTAGTCAGCGGACTAATGCTCTTTGGATGGGGACACATGTCGTGAGCGGTAGCGCTACTGCATTAATTGTTCACACGGGCAAAGAAACTGAATTTGGAAAGGTGTCAGAACGGCTAAAACTCAGACCTCTGGAAACGGAATTCGAACACGGAATCCGACATTTCGGCTATTTTCTAATGGAAGTCACGCTGGTACTGGTGGTCGCTATTTTTGCCATCAACGTATATCTGGCACGTCCGGTGCTCGACTCATTCTTATTTTCATTAGCATTAGCTGTAGGCCTTACGCCACAATTGCTGCCAGCAATAATAAGCATCAATCTTTCGCATGGCGCCAAACGGATGGCTCAAAAGAAGGTTATCGTCAAAAGACTCTCTTCTATTGAAAACTTCGGCAGCATGAATGTTATCTGTTCCGATAAAACAGGTACGCTGACTGAAGGAATCGTGAAGCTGCAATCCGCATTTGATGTTGATGGCAATGAGAACGAAAAAGTCCTTTTTCATGCTTATATCAATGCTTTTTACGAAACCGGTTTTACAAATCCGATAGACGAAGCTATTCGTAATTATAAGCAGTTTGACCTTACCGGTTATCAGAAGCAGGATGAAATTCCGTATGATTTTATTCGTAAGCGACTTACTATCCTTGTTTCACATGATGATATGCACCTTATGGTAACCAAAGGAGCTCTGCAGAATGTTCTCGACATCTGTTCATCGGTTGAAACTAAAGATGGTAATGTTGTCAACAAGGTCACAGTCCTGGACCGAATCCAGAAGCACTTTGAGGAGTTCAGCAGTAAGGGATTCAGAACTCTCGGCGTTGCTTACAAGAATATTGGTTCAGAATCACGCATCAGTAAAGACCACGAATCAGGCATGACATTTTCCGGATTCCTTATTCTTTTTGACCCGCCAAAACCAAATATCCTTGAGACGATTACCAGACTCAGAAACCTTGGAGTATCACTAAAAATAATCACAGGCGATAATCATCTAGTGGCAGCTAACGTCAGTCAACAGATGGGATTGACGAATACAATGATTCTGACAGGACCGGACATTAGTCATCTGAGCGATTCCGCTCTTTTGAGGAAAGTAGGAGGAATAGATGTTTTTGCTGAAATCGAACCCAATCAAAAAGAACGTATAATTCTTGCTTTGAAAAAAGCCGGGAATGTAGTAGGGTATATGGGTGACGGTATTAATGATGCATCAGCTTTACATGTCGCTGATGTAGGCATTTCTGTTGAAAGCGCCGTGGATGTTGCTAAGGATGCAGCGGATATTGTCCTGCTCGAAAAGGGGCTTGACGTTTTGGTGCAGGGGGTTCTCGAAGGGAGGACAACATTTGCCAATACACTCAAGTACGTGTTTATGGCAACAAGCGCCAATTTCGGCAATATGTTCAGTATGGCCGGAGTATCTTTACTTATACCCTTTTTGCCATTACTACCGAAGCAGATTTTGCTGACAAACCTGCTTACTGATTTCCCGGAGATGACAATCGCTACTGATAATGTTGATAGCGAAATGGTAAACTATCCCCGTCGCTGGGACATAAAAGCAATACGTAAGTTCATGATAACGTTTGGGATTGTGAGTTCGGTGTTTGACTTTATTACGTTTGGTTTGCTTTTACTGGCACTTCATGCTACTCAGGTTCAGTTCAGAACTGGCTGGTTTATGGAATCCGTTATTTCGGCATCCATTATAGTGCTTGTTATACGAAGCAGAAAACCTTTCTTCAAAAGCCAACCCGGAAAATATCTTTTAATTGCAACTCTTTCAATTTTTGCTATAACTTTAATCTTACCTTACACCCCGCTTGCCGGGATTTTCGGATTCAGCCCGCTTCCAATTTCTTTCCTGCTGCTAATAGGTTTAACAATTTTATGCTACATTTTCACAGCAGAATTAGTAAAGAAAATTTTTTATAAGAGGGTAAAATTTTGAATAAAGAAAATATGGTAGACTTAATACATTACTAATATATTAAAAATGACAAGCACAACTGATATTAACGGCACACATAAGGAAGAACATTTGAGAAGTTCTGATTTCATCACTGATATAGTTATAGGTATGTCTGATGGATTGACTGTTCCA
Organism: uncultured Bacteroidales bacterium; assembly: GCA_963825935.1. GTDB lineage: Bacteria > Bacteroidota > Bacteroidia > Bacteroidales > VadinHA17 > LD21. The sequence continues at coordinate 165,404 of CAWGUN010000010.1, forward strand.
TTTGCTCTGGCAGCAGGCCTGAGCGGCGCTGTTCAAAGTAATTCTGTTGTAATTACAGCAGGTATTGCTGAAATTGTCGCTGGAAGCATTGCGATGGGACTTGGTGGTTATTTGGCCGGTAAAACTGAGCAGGAGCATTATCAGTCAGAAATACAGCGTGAATATGATGAAGTGGAGAGTATACCGGAAAAAGAGAAGGAGGAGGTAAAAGTTGTTTTTGCACAATATGGTTTAGATGGACCTACTCAAAATATCATCGCCAATGAGTTAGCAAAGGACAAAGACAAATGGGTTGATTTTATGATGAAATATGAACTGGGTTTGGAAAAGCCGAATATCAACCGCGCAAGGAACAGTGCGGCTACTATTGGTATCTCATACATGGTAGGTGGTTTAATCCCACTATTAGCATATTTTTTCACCCGGACTCCTTATGAGGGATTAATGATTTCGGCTGTACTTACGATAATTTGCCTGTTCTTATTCGGATATTTTAAAAGCAAAGTAACTGGACAACCTCCAGTTAAAGGGGCATTAAAAGTTACTTTGATCGGTATTACTGCTGCTGCAGCGGCATTCCTGGTAGCAAAAACATTCAATAACATAATCTAAGTATATAATTATAACAAAAAAGACTATGAAAATTCATGTAAAAAATAATGTCTGGTGGATCGGGAAAACCGATTGGGAATTGCGCAGATTTCACGGTGACGAATATTCAACGCATCATGGAACAACTTATAATTCATATTTGCTTCTTGAAGATAAGAAAGTTTTAATCGATACCGTATGGGGAAAGTATTCTGAAGAGTATCTGAAAAATCTTGCTAAAGAGATTGATTTGAAACAAATTGATTTTGTAGTTGCCTGTCATGGAGAGCCTGATCATAGCGGTGCAATGCCTGCCTTAATGGAACATATCCCCAATACGCCTGTATATTGTACGGAAAACGGTATCAAATCGCTGAAAGGACATTACCATAAAAACTGGAATTTTGTCCCTGTGAAAACCGGCGACAAGCTGAATCTTGGTAAAAAAGAGCTTATTTTTGTACAGGCACCGATGCTGCATTGGCCTGACACAATGTTCTGCTATCTTACCGGAGACAATATATTATTCAGCAATGATGCCTTTGGTCAGCATTATTGTTCGGAAAATCTATTTAACGATCTGGTCGATCAGGATGAGTTGTATAATGAGGCAATCAAGTATTTTGCAAATATCCTTACTCCTTTCAGTTCACAGGTAATAAAGAAAATTGAGGAATTCAGTTCCCTGAAATTGCCGCTTGATATTATTTGCCCAAGCCATGGGATTATCTGGCGAAATAATCCCTCGCAGATCATTCAGAAATATGTTGAATGGTCGTCTGCCTACCAGCAAAATCAAATCACAATTATCTATGATACGATGTGGAATGGCACCCGGTTGATTGCTGAAAACATTGCTAAAGGAATTCGCCTTGCGGATGAAAACATTATGGTAAAAGTATTCAACGCATCAAATTCTGATAAAAATGATATTATCACCGAAGTTTTTAAGTCCAGAATTATTTTAATAGGCTCTCCGACAGTTAATAAAGGTGTAATGTATTCAATTGCAGGATTGCTGGAATTACTTAAAGGGTTTAAAATGAAAAACAAAAAGGCAATGGCATTTGGCTGCTATGGGTGGCATAGTGAAAGTGTTGGCATAATCAATGAATCATTAAAATCAGCAGGTTTTGAATTATTATCAGAAGGAATTACTGTTAACTGGCAACCGGATGAAGCTAATAAAGAAAGTTTTATTGAAACAGGGAAATCGTTAGTTGCTAAATAAATGTACTTAGGCAGAAAAATTCAATAGAATCTATCCCAGGTTTTCAAATAGTATCCCAATCTTTTTAAGAGCATAACCTGTCTCTTTCATATAATCGCCATATGCTGTGATCCAGTGAAACCCCGGCATCTGCTCAGCCACTTTTTTGCTGTCACATTCAAAGCTTATATCAATCTGGGAACGACAGATATCAAGCGACGGGTTGTCAATAATCTTTCCTGACAAACCAACATTCCGGTTAAATTCAAAGTCAGGCATGATATTAGTAACAGTTTGACCTATAAGCATATTAACCTTTGGGGCTGCTCCATAATCCGACTCAAAATGTGTAAGGAGCGTTGCAGGTTCGAGTTTTTTCCCGTCCATACGACGCGGCGCTGTACAGTGAGCCAGTGTAATCATATTATCATGAGGGTAGGTGGGGTCATTTAAAAATACGGGTTTCCCTGAAATATTAGCAAGTAAAATGCCAGAAGGAACCACAACAAAATCAGATTCGCAGAACGCAAGATAACCGGCATCATTAAGCAGACTGAGTGTCAGACAGGCAGATGTTTCAGCTAATGGCATAATAGTTCCCATGCAGTTATTAACAGTAATCGCCCTGCATCCGGATTTTTCCATAATCCTGATCATAATATCTTCCAGAACAAAACAGTTCTCAACAAACTGACGTTTCGTTTCCAGCTTAATCCCGGAGTCCTGAAGATATTTCCCGGCACGGTTTGCTGCACGGGTAATAACCGAATTATCCGACCTTGCTTCCTTAATTAAACTACCTAATTCATCATATGAAACAGTCTGAATATCAAGTTTGAACTTCTCCCTTACAAGTTTCTGTACAACATCCACCGGCTGAGACCAGGCTGCAAAACCACCAATTGCAATTATCCTTGAATTCAGGGTATTCTTCAATCCGCACAATGCCCTGAAACGCCACAAAAGCTCATCCTGGCTATCAATGACGACATCATTCTCATCGATCCCTTTCACGGCAAGCTTGTCAGTGTGCTGCCGCAAAAAACGGGGACTTATTATTTCATACCACAGATAGACGGGTCCCGATTTATGCCGGCAAAAGAAGATCATATTCTTGCCCATTTTATTTAATGTATCAAAGCTATCCATCCATCCCCCGGCTGCATAGATCAGGAAAACGTCAGCAGATTCCAGATCTACTATCCCGTTTAAACCCTGAGTGTTGCGGACTTTCGAGAGAGGCAGAAATTGAACAGGAAAATCAGCTTTATCCACAAGAGTTTTGAGTTCATCCTGAATCCGTATGACCTCCTCATTGGCATCTTGATCTGTCTGAATACCGCCCCAGCTTCTCCAACTCGTCTGATCCCTCCGTGTCGGAATATCAAACGTTAATATTGGTTTGACAATCAGAGGTTGACGGCGGATGGAAGATTTTTCATCGGTTTGTCCGGCAATAAGGGCAGCCCAGGAAATCCCTGGAATTGCGACAGCACCCAGAGCGCTTGTAGCGGTAACTTTTACAAACTTCCGCCTTGATATTTCATCAGACATCTTTCCATGATTCCCATTACAGCAGGAACAACTCGTTTCGGGGATTTTACCTGGAGAATCATCTGTGGCTCTGTTCATCTTGTTTTAAGGTTTTAGTTATATCGGGATCAATCCGGTAATTAAAATTCCATATCCTCTTAATTAAGGTTCTTTTGAAAGATTCTGTACTTTTTATAGACTATACCACCTAATTTTTCATTTTCCGCCCGCATCTTCCAGTTAGATTCCAGTTCCAGATGGCTGTCGATAGATGTGAAACCAGCCTTTTTGGCAATATTAATAATGTGTACAGCAATTAATACATCAACACCTATTCCACGGTATTTTTCTTTTATTCCACCTATAAGCAGATCGAGCTGGCTTGCATTTTTTGAAGCTTTCAGGATTTTATAAAAACCCAGGGGGAAGAGGTGTCCTCTGGCTGCAATAATTCCCTCGTTGATGCTGGGAATCGTTATCATAAAGCCTGCAATTTCATCTTCATAGGTTACTACTGCAACGAGCTTTGGATCCAGCAAAGAGATAAAATGATTCGCTAAATCCACCATCTCATTTTTATCAAGTTGTGAATAGCCATAAATTTCCGTAAAACTTTCATTCATTAATTCCAGAACAGGATGTATGTACCTGCGAATTTCTTTCCTGCTGGAGAAGTTTAGTATCCGGATTTTAGGATTTTGTAAGGCCTTGTTTTGTATCCGCAAATAAGCAGGTGGGAGTGGTCTGGAAATATCAATCTTATAAACAACCAGGTCCGCTTCACAACCATATCCTGCCGATTGCATAAGTGAGATTATGTACTCAAAATTATAATTGGCAGTAAGTGATGGCCTCTCATTAAATCCCTCAGTCATAAATCCGATTGGATCATGATAGCACATCCCAAAGGGACCAATTATTCTGGTCATACTTTTATCCAATGCCCACTTCTCTATATAACTCAGAAGCTGGTCAGATACGGCACTTTCATTTATGCAATCGAAAAAGGAAAACCTGGCTACCTTCTCTTTCTTTTCATTATTATTTCGATGGTTTATAATACCCATAATTCTTCCGACTGGTTTCCCGTCATGCCGTGCAAGAATTATTTTTGTATCACAATATGAAAACGCCCTGTTCTTCTTTGAATTGAAATAGCCCCATTCATCCTTATAAATCGGTGGTACCCAGTTAAGATGATTATTATGCAATTTTTCAGGCAGATAAATAAAATCTTTCAAATCCGATTTACTGACTACTTCCTGAATCTGAAGCATATTCCTGAGTATGATTTTATTACTGAGATGGTTGCCTGATTGTCTTCCGGTTATATATAATAGGACCTCCCAGCAGCCTGTATTCATCAAGACGGCACGAATTAATCATCTCTTCTTTAAAGGGCATAAGATTAATGCATCCGTCACATAAATTCAATTCACCATCTATAACCTCAAAAGGTTGCTGAATGACCAGACTCTGAACAAATATCTTTTCAAAAAGGAGGGATGGATTTTTTATTGCGGCCCCTAAATAATGCCCAAGTGCTTTCCTGATTTCCCTGTCAAAAAATGCCATGAAGAAAACCATTATTCCAAACCCGGGAACGGTTGCATCATATTTATGGTGAAGTTTATAATAAATATCCTGGTATATCTTCATTGTCTTTTCACCAATAGCGCCATATGTTTTTTGTCTCGAGCCTATATTATTTATAGTGATTAATTTGAATGTGTCGGGTCTTGAAGTTCCCTTAAGGTATGCAGAAGGATAAACATAATCCAGGTCAGAACTAATCTTTGCAAGAATATCCAGAGAAGAAATATCAATTTCTTCGTCTGGCTTAATAGCATCGGGCAAAGAATCCAGACCTATTTTTTGTCCATTGAAGCACATAACATTAGCCACATCCGTGGGAATACCTCTGAAAGCAATGAATGAGAGATGACTTGCCCTGTCAATGTTTGCGCGGTACCACCGTACAATATCCGGTACTTCATTTAAATTTGAATGCCGGATAGTCATATTAAATCCACATTTTATCTTTCCGGTTTTAAGAACCATGTCGACATAAAATTGCCGGAGATTGTTCATCTCTGCTTCAGTTTTATTAATCCAGCCTGGCCGGTTCTGTCCGCTGTCAACGTGAAGAAAGAATTGAAAAAGACCTGCATCCCTGAGCTTTGCTGCAAAATCGGGTGTGAGTAACTCTCCGTTGGACAGGATAATGCATTTAAGCTTCAGGGAAGTAATGAATTTTACCACTTCAATGATATCCGGATATAATAAAGGCTCACCCCCTGAAATGGATATCCTGCTGCAGTTTGTCATTTCAATACATTGGAGAATTTCTTTTTTTATTTGGGTCAGTGGCCTGTGCCCTTCGAAGTTATTTCGTCTGAAGCAACCAGGGCATGCTAAATTGCAAATATCTGTAACCTCAATCCATGCTCCCGGATTATCATTCCTTGTCCAGGGGAAATTGTACATATGCTTTCGGTCAGGGAACATCGCTGATTAATTTTGAGAATCCTTTTGCTTAATTATATTTATTGGTCCTCCAAACATTCTGTATTCATCTAACCTGCATGAATTGATCAGCCTGCCATTATAAACCATCATATTGACGCAATCATCACACAGGTTGATCATACCTTCCAGAATTTCAATAGGCTGCTGCAAATGAATGCTTTGGGCATAAATCTTATCAAATAAACGTATGGGATTTCTTACTGAAGCTTTAAGATAATTAACAAATGCTTTTTTAATCTCACTGTCGAACAAAGACATAAAGAATAGTTTTTTCCCGGGTCGCGGATTTTCAAGGAAAGCAAAATATCTTCCATTAAAGAGATGGTAAAACATCTGAGCCATTTCCATGGTTTTCGGTCCCAGAACCCCAAGATGGTTCCTGGAAGTGCTGGCATTAACTATTATGAGGAACTTATTTGTTTCATGTACAGATGTACCGTTCAGATAGACAGAGGGGCGAAGGTTCGGATTGGCTTTAATTACATAGCTGTACATCTCTTCAGTTGTGATATTGATCTCTTCGGGTTTAGGATTGCTCCCTAATGATTGTTCGGGATCAATTATTTTCCCGTTGGCTACCAGCTGATACAACGGATCTTTTGCTATAGCCCTGTATGCCAGAAATGATATATGGTGCACTCTTGCTATGTTTTTCTGGCACCACTTCAGGATTTCCGGAATATATTCGAGATTGGACCGGAAGATGGTCACATGAAAGCCGCATTGTATTTTTTTGGTATTCCAGAGGAGGTCTGCATAATACTGCCTCAGTTCGTTCAGTTCAGTTTCCGGTTTGCCAGTCCATCCTGGTCGTTCCTGGGCACTGTCGATATGAAAATGCATCTTTGCCAGGCCGGCCTTTTTCAGATCATTCGCCAGTTCCGGAGTCAGTAAAAGACCATTGGTAAAGACCATTGGTTTAATCTTCTTCGAAGCGATATAACTTATTACCTCAACCAGATCAGGATAACCCAGAGGCTCTCCACCTGTGATTGCTATACAATCGCAATTGGTAAGTCTTACAAGATCATCAATGTCTTTTTTAATAGTATCAACAGGACGATGTCCTTCAAGCTGATGACGGTAACAGCCCGGGCAATGAAGATCGCAGGTATCTGTAACTTCTACCCATCCACCCGGATTATCAGTCTTTGACCATGGCAATCTGTATAGTGCCTCTCTCTGTATCATTAATAAACGTTTTATGAATCGGGAAGAGTCTTAAAACGAAATAATACCAGTCATTAATGTAAAGATAATTAATAATTCAATGGCTGTCAATTAAATATTTGTTTTTCCCATGTGTATTCTTATTCCTCCGGGAATTAGTATTTTTAAAATGTTTTATTCTATTCCATGGATAAGAAAGTTGCTTTTATCAGCGGAGCTACAAGCGGAATCGGCGCAGCTTTTGCCCGTCATTTTGCACAACAGGGATATGATTTGATTATTACCGGACATCCGGATGATAAAATCTCCCTTTGTGCAGAAGAACTGAAAGAAAAACATGATGTAAAAGTTGAAATCATTATGGCAGATTTCGCAATTGAAAATGATATTGCACGAATAGAGGAGATCATAATAAGGAATAAAAAGATAGATGTTCTTATAAACAATGCAGGATTTTATTTTGGAAAGCCTTTCTGGCAGAATGATATCCGGAGCCTCGAAAGCATGATAAAAGTACATATTAATACTCCGGTTCGTTTGATTCATGCTGCTCTTCCAAATATGACCATGAACAGGAGAGGGACAATAATTAATTTGTCTTCACTGGCTTCTTTTATGCCTGTTCCTCAGGATGCAATGTATTCGGCAACCAAACTGTTTAACAACAGTTTTATGGAATCTTTGCATATCAGTGTAAAAGACAAAGGCATCAAAGTACAGGTACTATGTCCGGGTTTTGTACAAAATACCAATTTTCATGAAAGAGCAGGCATGAATCAGTCAGGCAATAAAAACTGGAAAATTCTGCCGTGGATGGATCCTGAAAAAGTAGTTAAAATATCTGTCAGAAACCTTAGAAAGAATAATAAAGTGATTGTTATCCCGGGATTCCGGAACAGGGCAATTAAGTTTATGATCTCAATTTTTCCGCGATCATTATATTACAGATTCGCAACAAAATTTTTACAATAAAAGTTATGGGTTCAACTGTTGCTGTGCGGAGATGTTTTGATTATGATCCCGATGAAATACTGAAAAGCATCGAGTGGCTTTACACCGAAGGTAATGGTCCAGATCCGGGAGGGAAAAAGGTACTGGTGAAACCCAATATTCTTTCTGATGATGACCCGGTCAGGGCAATAACAACTCATCCCGTTGTAGTTGAAGCTGTTATAAAATATCTTCAGTCCAGGGGAGCAACTGTATTTGTTGGCGATTCCCCGACATTTGATACAGCCAGATTTACCGGGGAGAAATCAGGGATCAGGCAGGTAGTTGATAAATGTAATGCCACGTGGGTAAGATTTAATGAATCTTCCATTACCAGAGAAGTTGGGAACTCTACAATTAAAATCACAGGTCTGATTACTGAGGTAGATCTTATAATATCTCTCCCAAAACTGAAGAACCATGAATTCATGATTTTTACGGGTGCTATAAAAAACATCTTCGGATTTGTTCCTGCATTCAATAAGGCGATGCAGCATGTAAAATATCCCGACAGGAACAAGTTCGCTAAATTTTTTGTCGATCTGGAAGAGACTATAAAACCCCATTTTCACATAATGGACGGAATTATGGCTTTGGAAGGTCCGGGGCCGGGTAACGGATACCCAAAAAAGGTCAATGTGTTACTCGCCTCTGAGAATCCGCTTGCATTGGATATTATTGCAAGTCGCATTGTTGGATATGATCCTCTTGATATCCCGACAAACAAAATTGCTCTGGAAAGAGGTCACCTTCTGAAAAATATGGACGACATCATTATCAAAGGAACCGATCCGGATACTATTGTTGTCAAAGATTTTATAAGGATTTTTACAGGTGGAGTGGCAGGGATTCTTTTAAATTATTTTAAGAAGAAAATGCCGTTCCTTAGAAGGTTCGATAATAGGCCTGTTTTTAACAGCAAGCTATGCACAGGCTGCTCAAAATGTATAGATATTTGTCCGGTCAATACTCTTCGTTTTGATAATAAAAAGAAAAACAGGGTTTTAATTGACGATTCAAAATGCATTCGTTGTCACTGCTGCCAGGAAGTATGCAGGGAAAGAGCTATTGATATTAAAAGGAAAGTTTTTTAGTGCTGATAGCTCTATATCCTTAGATCGTAAATCTTTCAAAATAAATGATCTGCCCGGGGAAACAGTCTCCTGTTTTGAGCGGTTTTTAGCCCTATAAAAACATAACTGTTTGATAAGGGGATTCCTCGCTAGAGCTCGGAATGACAATTTATTATTTTACAGGGGGTGGGGAAAGAAGTGGCGATTCGCTGAAAAATATCGAAAGAGTTCAAAATAAAGTTTGCGAATCGCCACTTCTTTCCCCCTACACCACACGATCTCGCCTTGTCATTCCGAGCGTCAGCAAGGAATCTCCTGATTTTTTGTAATTAGGTCTTCATAATAGATGTCATTAATAATCTGTTAGTAAATTTATTAAGGTCAATCATGAGAAGTTTATTGTCTTGTCTGTCTATCTTAATTTTGGGTGCCTTTCGCGAAAAACAACAAAAACAGGGTTTTAATTGACGATTCAAAATGCATTCGTTGTTACTGCTGCCAGGAAGTATGCAGGGAAAGAGCTATTGATATTAAAAGGAAAGTTTTTTAGTGCTGATAGCTCTATATCCTTAGATCGTAAATCTTTCAAAATAAATGATCTGCCCGGGGAAACAGTCTCATCATGGTCAATGTATTCCGGAAAAAATCATTTTTACTGCTATGAAACCAAAGTATGCACCGAGTATGCACAGTAGCGCACCCATGCTGAAAACAATGCCATTTATGATTTTAATATTTATATGATGCCGGTACTTTGTAATCAGGGAGGCCAGAACATAGAACCATATTATGCTGCCAACTGAAAGAAAAAAAGCATAGCAGGTGCTGATTAACAGATGAAAATGTTTGGAAAGCTTAACCGGATGTTTTTCCTGTCCCTGCTTATTCCATTCCCTGATCTTGTCGAATTGCGGATTATCGAAAACTCGCGGATTATCGATAATCTTTCCTTCAATGCTGGTCATCTCTTTCACATTCTGATTAATAATTGCATCCAGTCCGCCTGTATTAAAACCAAGGGACGCCAGAAAGGAGATCACAAAAAATGAAGATGCAAGCCAGCCAAAAAAAAGGGTCGGATTGAGAAAATTAACCATAAATCCGGTATAGATTGCTCCCCTTTCTCTATGTGGGACCTTATATTCAGGATGTTCATCCTCAATGTGTTCTATATTGACTTTTGTTTTAAGGGTTTTATAACCAATATAGATAAGGAATAATGTGCCTGCCAGGAGAATATATGGCATTGCCGGTTTGTACACCGAGTAAAGTTTTGTAAGCCCGAAAACTGCAATGAAAACATAAAAGAAATCCGCAAAAGATGCCCCAACGGCTGCAAGGTTACAATAACGCATTCTGCCGTGCAACGCACTGGAAGTAATAAGAATACTTACCGGACCGGCAATAGGCATGGAAAAAATAAAACCTGCCAATAAACCAGCAACCGCCATCGTAATTAAAATTCCTGTCATTAAAAGATGCTGATTTTTTTGATTTTCATCGTTAAAATCAATTGTAAAGTTAACAATGATTTCATTGATAAAAAGAGTACTAATATCAATTTAAATTAAATTTGCTGAGGCGGAAAATGTTTCCCCAATAAATAAATAATTATAAATTTCAGCATGAAAGTTACCGGCTTCACATTCATACGGAATGCAGTCAAATATGATTACCCTGTATCAGAAGCGATAAGATCGGTATTACCTCTTTGTGATGATTTTGTGGTTGCTGTCGGAAACTCGGACGATTATACTGAAGAGCTTGTTCAGAGTATTGACAGACAAAAAATTAAGATAATAACCAGTATCTGGGACGACTCACCGGAAATGAAGAGCGGAGGGAAAATCTTTGCCGTGGAAACGAATAAAGCTTTCAAAGCTGTTCCGGATGATTCAGACTGGGCTTTTTATATCCAGGGCGATGAAGTCATTCACGAAAAGTATCTTGATTCAATTCATTCGGCAATGGTAAAATGGAAAGATGATGCCAGGGTCGATGGTCTCCTGTTCAACTATTTGCACTTTTATGGCTCATACGATTATGTTGGTATTTCTCCCCAATGGTACAGGAATGAGATCAGGGTAATAAGAAATGATAAATCAATTTATTCTTTCAAAGATGCCCAGGGTTTCAGGAAAGGTGAAAACAAAAAACTTAATGTGAAGCAGGTAGAAGCTTTTGTTTATCATTACGGGTGGGTGAAGGAACCGGCATTAATGATTAAGAAAATAAAGAATGCAATATCATTTTATAATGAAATCGACTGGAAACTAAAGCCAGAAACTGACCAGGGATTTGATTACTCTGCAATAGATGCGCTGAGCTTATTTACAGATTCGCACCCCAGGGTTATGGAAGACCGGATAAAACGTAAAAACTGGACATTTAGTCATGATATGTCATTCAACAGGCTGTCGTTCAGGCATAAAACGAAGATTTTCTTAAAAAGATATCTCGGTATAAATACCTTCTATGAAAACTTCCGGATAATCTGAATCACTAAAATATTTAGTCAAACCCTGACCCTGTCCGGGAGAGAACCCTCTAATTTGTTTCAGGGATGATAAAAAAAAATTCCTTATATTCTTATTACTAAGTTTTTATTAACTTTGATTTGTAAACAATATAATTATAGATTATGAAAAAAATTCTATTAACATTAGTTTTAGCTTTAACTGTTGTTGCTCTGGCTAATGCCCAGGATTATAAGACAGGTATTGGTTTACGCGGCGGTTGGGGCTATGGACTGACGGTCAAGCATTTTATTAGTGAGAAATCTGCCCTTGAAGGCATCCTCTCATCCAGATGGAGCGGCTTTGAAGTAACCGGATTGTATGAGATACATAATCGGGCATTTGATGTCGACAGATTAAACTGGTATTTTGGAGGCGGGGCACATGTTGGCTTTTATGGAAATAATTACCCGGGTGGTAATGTGACGGTAGTCGGTATTGATGGTATATTAGGACTTGAATATAACTTTAAAGAGGTGCCAATCAATCTCAGTCTTGACTGGAAACCCGCATTCAACTTTGTAGGGTATAGTCATTTCTTCGGCGATGGCGGTGCTTTCTCGATCAGGTATATCTTCTAATTATTAAAACTGGCAAACCAGTATAATAAATATTAAAGGGGCTCCGGAGAAGTCCCTTTTTTTATTTATGCCGGCTGATAAATTAAATTTATTATTTCAAACGTAATGTTTAATTTTAGAATCATTGAATTCTAATTAAACCTGATCTAAAATGAAAAAGATCCTTTTTGCAATATTATTAATTGCGCTTGTGCCGTTTTCGGCATTCTCACAGAACAAATTCAACGGGCTCGACATGAATATGGGAAACCTCTACAGGTTATCCGATGCTAAAACCCGCTCGATAAGCCCTGAAAATTTTACAGGTGAAAAAGGAAAAGCCGGAATGGCCGATCCTGTTGCCGACAAGGATAAACCAAATGTGGCAAATGCTTCAGGTGCAGCACGCGACCTTGGACAGGGATGGAAAGTAAATCCATATATCAGGATTAAACCCGGTGAAACATTTACCCTTGCTGAAATTGACGGACCAGGTGCTCTCCAGCATATCTGGATGACTCCGGCCGGAAAATGGCGGTATAACATCCTGCGAATATACTGGGATGGCGAAACTGAACCTTCAGTCGAGTGCCCGGTAGGCGATTTCTTCGCAATGGGATGGGGAAGTTATGCTCCCCTTTCTTCCCTCGCAGTTTGCGTCAACCCGGGAAGCGCCTTTAACTGTTACTGGGCAATGCCTTTCAGGAAGAAATGCAGAATAACAATGGAAAATACCGGCGATACCGACCCAATGACTCTTTATTACCAGATCGATTATACAACTACGGAAGTCCCTGCTGATGCCGGTTATTTCCATACCCAGTTCCGCAGGCAGAATCCGGATCTCACATCTGATTATACTATTGTTGACGGTATAAAAGGGAAAGGCCAATATGTCGGTATCTATCTTGCTATAGGAGTAAACAATAACGGATGGTGGGGCGAAGGCGAAATAAAATTCTTCCTCGATGGCGATACAAAATTCCCTACGATCTGCGGAACAGGAACTGAAGACTATTTCTGCGGATCATACGATTTCGATACAAACAAAAAGAATGCAGCAGGTGTAACAGAGTCAAATTATACAGAATTCTGCACTCCATATTCAGGCTTGCACCAGGTAATCAGAGGCGACGGTCATTATAATGTTATGCAGCGTTTTGGCCTTTACCGATGGCATATAATGGACCCTGTTCGCTTCGATAAAGACCTGAAAATCACTATTCAGGATCTCGGATGGCACCAGGGTGGCAGGTATCTTGCCCAGAAATCAGATATAGCATCGGTATGCTACTGGTACCAGACTGAACCTCATGCTAAATTTCCGGCTATTCCCACATGGCGGGAATTGGAGGTATATTAGAATGGTGCAATGGTGCAATGGTGTAATGGTGCAATGGTGCAATGGTACAACGGTACAATGGTGTAATGGTGTAATGGCACAATGGTACAACGGTACAACGGTAAAAAAAATAAAATGGTAAGAATACATAAGACTTATCTGGTTGCCGGATTGATATTGAGTCTGGTAGTTTATTCCTGCTCACAGAAGAATTCCGTTACGGAAAATAATGGTCACCAGTTTAACGGTTATTATTCCGGTGAATACCTTAACCGGATTGCATTCCCCATAGGCGGTATCGGAGCAGGAATGTTTTGCATTGAGGGCACAGGGGCGATTTCACATATGTCGGTAAGAAACCATCCTGAAGTTTTCAATGAACCCTCTATGTTCGCAGCTATTTCAGTAAAGGGTTTTAAAAACGGAACAAGGATTATTGAAGGGCAGGTACCTGCCTGGAAGCACTTTGGCCTGCCTGGTTCAGGAAATGGTTCATCGGGAGCTACCTGGGGACTTCCGCGTTTTGAAAATGCACGTTTCCTTGCCAGATTTCCCTTCGCATCCATGGAACTAAGCGACAAGGATATCCCGCTTGATGTACAGATTAAAGCATGGAGCCCATTCATTCCAACCGATGCGGACAATTCCAGCCTCCCGGTGGGATCGATTGAATATTCATTTAAAAACACCAGCCGCTCAGAAATTAAGGCTCTGTTTTCATATAATTCCAGAAACTTCATGAGGCAGTCAGGAGGAATAGCCACAATCAAACCTATCGCCGGAGGCTATATACTGTCAGAAGCGGGTACAAAAGAGAATCCGGAAAAACAGGGGGCCTTTGCAATATTTACAACTGAACCAGGAACTGTTGTGGACCATTGCTGGTTCAGGGGAGGATGGTGGGATCCGCTCACAATGACCTGGAATACAATATTAAAAGGAGAAACCAGGAGCACTCCGGCATTGGAAACGGATGCTCCCGGCGCATCACTTTATGTACCTTTAACAATAAATCCCGGAGAAACAAAAGTTGTCAGATTAATGATGGCATGGTACGTACCGAATACTAGATATGAAGTATGGAGAGGATTCTAAAGAACCTGATGATGAGTCATGTACCGACCCGACTTGTTCATGCCATGATCCATATTACAAGCCATGGTATTCAGTAAAATTTTCAAGCATAAATGAGGTTGCAGACTTCTGGAAAACAAATTATAAAGACCTTCTTGATAAATCACAGTTATTCAGTGATGCCTTTTATAATACTACTCTTCCTCCGGAGGTTATTGAAGCAATAACTGCCAACCTTACTATTCTGAAATCCCCGACCGTCCTGCGGCAGACTGATGGCAGACTCTGGAGTTGGGAGGGGTGCGGTGATAATTCAGGATGCTGCACCGGATCCTGCACTCATGTATGGAACTATGCACAGGCAATACCCCATCTCTTCCCGAAACTTGAACGGACACTTCGCGAGACTGAGTTCTTCCCAAGCCAGGATAAGGAAGGGCATCAGACCTTCAGATCCGCACTGCCAATCAGGCCTGTTGCCACAACTTTTTATGCGGCATCAGACGGTCAGCTTGGGGGAATTATGAAGATGTACCGTGACTGGCATATCAGCGGCGATCCAGAATGGCTAAAGAAAATGTACCCAAAAGTGGTTGAGAGTATGGATTATTCAATACGAACCTGGGATCCACGTTCCACAGGCACACTGGAAGAGCCTCATCATAATACATACGATATCGAGTTCTGGGGTCCGGATGGTATGTGTACAAGCTTCTACCTTGGTGCCCTGAAAGCTATTTCCGAAATGGGCAGATATCTCGGAAATGATGTTTCGAAATATGAGGCCCTCTATCTGAAAGGTAAAAAGGCAATTGAAAATGACCTGTTTAACGGTGAATACTTTTTCCAGAAGATAAAATGGCAGGGACTTACTGCACCTGATCCGGTAACCTCATCAAAGGGCTCCTGGAACTCTGATTATTCCGAAGAAGCTCTGACCCTGCTTCAAAAGGAAGGTCCAAAATATCAGTATGGAACAGGCTGTCTGTCTGATGGCATTCTTGGCGACTGGATAGGGGAGGTATGCGGACTGAAGAACATTGTTGATTCATCAAAAGTAGCCAGTCATTTGAACTCAGTATTTAAATATAATTTCAGAAAAGATCTTACAGATCATTCCAATCCCCAGAGACCTTCATACGCCCTTGGAAATGAAGGAGGCCTTCTGCTCTGCACCTGGCCAAAAGGAGGGAAGCTCTCTCTTCCATTTGTTTATTCTGATGAGGTTTGGACAGGGATTGAATATCAGGTTGCCTCGCACCTCATGATGATGGGTGAAGCAGAGAAAGGACTTGAAATTGTCAGGACAACCAGGAACAGGTACGACGGTAAAGTCAGAAATCCTTTCGATGAGTATGAATGCGGCCACTGGTATGCAAGGGCAATGTCGAGCTATGGCATGCTTCAGGGACTGACCGGAGTGCGTTATGATGCAATTGAACAGGTGATGTATATTGATTCCAGGGTTGGCGATTTTACCTCATTCATTTCAACCAATTCAGGATTCGGCAATATCGGTCTGAAAAACGGAAAGCCTTTTTATAAAAATGTTTTTGGAGAAGTTGTGATAAAAAATTTTATTATAGATTGATCATTAATTCATTTTAGAAGTGTAATAGCAACTTCTGATCCCTTTCTTTCTGCTGACAGATAACCGGCATAGATTGTTGCTATGACATCTGATGCCAGGCTGCTGTTACTTTCCACCGGTTCGCCGAAAGCAGCAGAGCGATAGAATGCTTCCATCTCGTGCTGGTATCCTGTGAACCAGCTTTCATCAGGTGATACTGACGACCAGCCTTGCTTAGTTTCTGTTTTTTCAACGATATATACGTCCTTAAAGTGTTTTTCATCAGGAGTATACGTCTGCATTGCATTGTTTGGGCTGATATTGCAGACAGTACGGTGGTTATTTGTATTTATTTCAATCCAGTTGTGAACGCCTCCCATTACAAGCTCACTTGCAAAAATATCGGCAAATGTCCCGTCTTCAAAAATGACATGAAGCATCGCAAAGTCTTCGATATCTTTATAGGTGGTTCGCAGATGTCCGCTATCACGATAACCTGGCATGCGGGTAACAACGTGAGTCCGGGCAGTTATAGCTGACGGCCTTATTGATTTACCGGAATTTACTTTTCCTTCAACCTGTTTAAAATAGAGTGCTGCTGAGAGAGGGTGGCACCCTTTTCCGATCATTGATCCTCCGCCGGAGAACTTCCATTGGCCATAAGTCATTGAGTGAGAGCCGGAATGTGATTCCTCACCATGCATCCATAAAATCTGGGCTTTAGTTTTTTCTATGAGCTCGCGTTCTTTCTGGACTGCCGGGGCATAAATCCAGTTTTCAGCATACATGATCTTTCCCCGGCTCTTCTTCTCTGCTTCAGTCATCCTTTTTAAGCTTTCGAGCGTATGCCTGAGTCCTGTTTCACGGGGGAATTTATCACCATTAAAGTTTTCGCTTCCATCTCCAAAATAACCAGTAAATGGTTTTTCGACTATCACGTGCCTGTTCTTCTCCAGGGCAGCTATTACGATTGGTTCATGAGTAGAAGGAGGTGTGCAAACATGCACTAAATCACAATCATCAATTAAAGCTTCGAGGTTTTTATATGCTTTCAGATTACGGGGTTCTATAAATAGTCTGAGTCGTTCCTGTGCAGGTGAAAATGATCCTGCAATTTCGACCTTTACAGAGAAAATACGCTGCAAAGCTTCGTAATGGAATTTAGCAGCAAAACCGGAACCGACAATTCCGCATCGAATGATTTTTCCTGGCATTATTCAGGTTATTTCAGCTTTTTAATTCCCATATTCCACAGCGTAAAGCTGTACATATCAGCATACTGCTCAATTGATTTGGTCACGGGTGTCCCGGCACCATGACCAGCCTTTGTCTCAATTCTTATAAGGACCGGGTTTGTGCCTGCCTGTTTGGCCTGGAGCTGGGCTGCAAATTTGAACGAATGGGCAGGAACAACCCTGTCATCGTGATCTCCTGTGGTTACAAGTGTTGCCGGATATTTTATCCCTTCCTTTACATTTTGAACCGGAGAATATTTCAGAATATAATTAAACATTTCAGGGCTGTCATCGGCAGTGCCATAATCATATGCCCAGCCGGCTCCTGCTGTAAATTTATGATACCTGAGCATATCCATCACACCAACGGCCGGCAAAGCAACCCTGAACAGTTCCGGTCGTTGTGTCATTACAGCTCCTACAAGAAGCCCTCCGTTTGATCCGCCTCTGACAGCAAGAAAATCTGATGAAGTATATTTATTGTCAATCAGGTATTGGGCAGCTGCAATGAAATCATCAAAAACATTCTGTTTGTTCATTTTTGTCCCGGCAAGGTGCCACTTCTCACCATATTCACCACCTCCTCTGATATTTGCCACAGCATAAATACCACCAAGTTCAAGCCACATTGCAGTGGTTATTCCGAAACCCCGGTGTTGTGCTGGAGTTGAATCCTCCATAACCATAAAGAATGGTCGGATTTTTACCGTTCCGTATAAGGTCTTTTCTATAAGTTATAATCATCGGAACACGGGTGCCATCTTTGGAATTATAAAAAACCTGTTCCGATGTATATTCATCACCATTGAATTCTACCACAGGCTTTTTATAAATCCGGGCATCTCCCGACTGCGGATCCATTTTATAAATGGTTGAAGGGGTAGTGTAATTTGTGAATGAATAGTATATCTCTTTATCATCTTTTTTCCCTCCGAATCCGCCTGCGCTCCCGATACCGGGCAGTGCAATTTCGCGAACCAGTTTACCAGTCCTGTCATATTGTTTGACTTTTGAGATAGCATCAACAAGGTAGTTGGCAAAAAAGTATCCGGCACCGGATGAAGGCTGAAGGACATTTTCTGTCTCAGGGATCAGATCGTTCCAGTTTCCGACTCCCGGATTCTCAGCATCTGCCATTACGATTTTACCGTTGGGAGCATTCATGTTAGTGACTATAAACAGCCTGGAGCCATCATTGTCAATGACATAATGGTCGTTATCAAAGTTGTCCACAACAATTTTAAAATCACCTGTTTTTCTGGTCAGATCTTTGATATAGAGTTCATTGCCCGTCGTAGATATAGAAGCTGACACAACAAGATACCTCTGATCCTCTGTGACAGAACCACCTACATACCTCCTCACCTTGTCGGCCCCGAACACAATTTTATCCTCTGACTGTTTTGTCCCAAGTTTATGATAATATAGTTTATGATGATCGGTCATTGCAGTCAGCTGGCTTCCTTTAGGTTTATCATAACTTGAATAGTAAAATCCTTCGTTCCACTGCCACGATATGCCGCTGAACTTAACGTCAATAAGAGTATCGCCGATAATTTCTTTTGAAACAGCATCCATTACGATCACTTTGCGCCAGTCAGAACCTCCTTCAGAAATTGAGTAAGCAACTTTGCTTCCGTCTTTTGAAAATCCCATCTCCCCGAGTGATGTGGTGCCATCGGCCGAGAAGGTGTTTGGATCAAGGAACAGCTCAGGTTCAGCACCATCTTTCTGACGGTAATAGACATATTGATTCTGAAGGCCGTTATTTTTTGCGAAGTATGTATATTCACCCTCGTTGAAAGGCATGGTAAACTTTTCGTAATTCCACATTTTTGTAAGATGTTCCCTGATCTGTTCCCTGTAAGGTATTTTACTGAGATATCCGAAAGTCAACAAATTCTGCTCCTTAACCCATTCTGCTCTATCTTCTGACTTATCATCCTCAAGCCAGCGGTAAGGATCGGGAACCGGCGTGCCAAAAATAGTATCTACTACATTACCTTTTTTTGTGATCGGGTAGCTTAGTTTCTCATTGGAATTGTTTCCGCAGGAAGTCAATAAGATGACTGCTGAAATGAAAAGGATCAGTTTCATTGAATGTTTGTACATAGGTGGGTATATTAAATTGGTGAATCCAACAGTTATTAAATCAAATTTAGTCAATTGGAATCAAAAACGCAATGAGATTTATCGGGCTTTAAGGTATTTAAGATTTTCCTGGATAATCAGAGCAATCATCTTCTGTCCATCTTCATTCAGGTGGACCCCGTCGATAGTAAGATTTCTGAAAACAGGCAGCAATATACCGAAGGTATTAATGAACTGAACATTTTCATTTTCAGCGATTCTCCGTAGCTCTTCATTAAGCCTTGTAACACGGTCCAGCCCTCCTGTATACTTTTCTCCAAGCATATCATCGGGTCCGAATGGCGGCGGAGAAACCATAAATATTACCGGTTTATCTTTATGATTCTTTGCTTTCTTTCTGATTTCAGTTATAAGTTTTCGCATGTTCTCAGGAACATATGACAGGGAATCTTTAAAGACTGCTTTGCAGTCATTAGTACCAAGCATGATTATGATATTATCAATTTTTCCAAGCCTGGTATAAGCTTTATCCATGTAAGCTCCGATGCTGGAAAGCGTATTCAATGACCTGCGTCCCAGGTTATTAAATCCTATTGTAGCCCCGGATACGGAGATATTATAAATCGTATCGTTAGGTCTGATCTTTTTCAGCTGATAAACCCAACCATCTCTGAGTGCCCCGTTTGAATCACCTAAAGCCAGTATTTTTAATGGTTTTCTTGTCGCCTGCTTCCCGGAATTATTTTCAGCTTCGAATTGAGGATTTCCTGGCAGGTGAAGCGACATCACTACAAATAACAGTAGAGTGAATAACTTATGCATCTGATACTTATTAATAATATAAAATCCATTAACCGCAAAGGTCGCAAAGCTTTACGCAAAGGTCGCAAAGATCTGAAAAGCTTTTTTAACTTTGCGTACTTTGCGCATTCTTAGCGTACTTTGCGGTTAAAAAAACCTTTATAAATAGCCCCAATCTTAACTCCAATTGTATATTTTCCATCCTTTTTTTCTGGCGATTCTTAAAAGCTTCTTCTCAGGATTTATGCATACCGGAACTCCGACAATGCTCAGGACAGGAATATCAGTATTCGCGTCGGCATAATACCATGCAGATTCCGGAGTACTGTTATTTATTTCACAGTACTCTCTGAGCCTAATAAGCTTCTCATTTCCGAAACATAACTTTCCTGAGGGGCGTCCGGTCAACAAGCCGTCAACTGTTTCCAACCTGGAACAGATGATATCATCAATATCCAGGTATGAGGCAATTTCTTTGCATATCGGGGCCAGTGATGATGACAGAATCACCACTTTCGCACCTTTCTCTTTATGCATTTTAATTTCAGGTGCGGCCTCCGGGTGGAGTGAGGGAAGAAGCACTTCATTATACACATCCACACATAGTTTTTCAAGGGTCTCTTCAGGCAGACCTTTTACCCATTCTGTCATTTTGTAAACTATCTTAAGAGGATCTTTTATGCTTAGCTTATAAGCCAGGGACAGGTAAATAGCCTGTACAAGATCAGTACCTTTCATGAGTCCTCTTTTCCAGGCTCCTCTTGCAAGTTCTGTACCGCTGACTGCTTTTATTATAGTACGGTCGAGATCGAAGAAAGCTATATAACTGACTTCTTTATACTTTTTTAAAGTAGTGTTCTCCATCGGGATTATAGATAATGTTCAGCCCGCCGGGGATTAACCTTACATGAAATGTTCTTGCGAAATTCAGCTCACCGTCGACATGATAAGGAACATCTTTGGGAAATTCAAGGTCAATTGAGGGCGTCTGAAAATAATTGACTCTTTTGTCTGTAATATGCTCCCCTTTGGGAACTTTTAATAATAACCTGAATCGCTGGAAAAGATTCAGCCGTTGTATTGAGCAGACATCAAGCAAACCATCGTTGGCAATTGCTTTTGGAGTGAGGAAAAAACTGCCGGCAAATCGTCTGCCTATTGAAATGGTGTTCATAAAGCAATCGGTTTCATGACGATCCCCGTTACTGATAACGATCATTTTTCTTTCTCTGAAAAACAGCAACGTCTTTATTATATGCCAGAGATATTTGTCATTGCCTCCCTTTCTCACATTCCCTATTTCAGTATAGTTCTGGGCTGCAACTTCGGCATCAAAACCAAGCCCCATCCCGTTCATGAAAATCGCTCCGTTCACTGTTCCGACATCCTGCGGGATCACATTTTTTCTGAAGAAGATATCCCAATCTTTTTCCTGGAATCGGTTTGGAAACCCCGGTATCTGACTGTAGTCATTACCTGTTCCGGCAGGGATAATACCGGCAACAATATCTTTTCTGCCGATCAGCGGTCTTGCAACTTCATTCAGTGTGCCATCACCGCCAACTGCTATGATGAAATGAGTGCCTTTTTCAGCATAAGCCAAAGAGAGTTCAGTGGCATGACCCGGACGTTCAGTCAGAATAACCTCTCCGTCAATGTTATGCTTCCTGATCATCTCTTCAATTACAGGAACCATTGTCCGGCCAAAATTATTTCCTGCAATCGGGTTAACTATAAAAACCCATTTTTCTCCTTTTTCTTCGGACATAGTGTCAGTTTGTATTAATGGTAAGATGATTCAATTATGGTTTTGACTGTATCAATTATTTCATTATCGCTTTTATTTACCAGGTTGTCATGGGGTATTGGCTTATGAATTATGACATCAAGCTTTGATCCGAAATTAATGTAAAACCGGTTTTTTGGCTTAAAATCATAAAAACCATTAAGAGTTACAGGTAAAATCGGGATGTTCCTTGTTCTGAAAAGATAAATAAAACCACGGTAAAAAGGGTTTATTTTTCCACTGGTAGTTCTTGTTCCTTCAGGGAAAAGAGCCACTGACTGGTTCTTTGCTTTTTCCATGAGCTGTTCAAGCATATGGCGGGTATTGGTTACAGTAGGCTCTTTGAAGGGAACATAATCCATCATCCTTAGAAACTGTCCGAATATCGGCACTCTGAGCAACCGTTCATGACCAAACCATGAAACTTCAGGGTAAAATGATACAATTGCTACAATATCGAACAGACTTGCATGGTTGGCAAGAAGGATATATTTTTCTTTTTTATTGATATTCTCCTTCCCATAGATATGCAATCTTTTGAACATCAGTAAGAATACTGATTTTGCCCAGATCATGGTCATAAACCGGACAGGTTTCTTTGCATTCATCCATGTAAGGAGGATGACGAAGAATACCCCCACACCTGTATAAACATAAAGTATCCCGAAAACAGGGATTGTGAGTAATGTATAGATACCAGAAAATCTCATCTATTTGTTTTCCGGCAGAAATGTAAAGTTTTTTTTCAAATATTTTACCTCTTCCTGATTTTTATGATTCTGCATTTTTATTTTCCGGAGTTGCTCACAAATGCGATCTGTTTACTGTCGGGAGACCATGAAGGCACATTAATTGTCCCCTGTCCGCCATAAAGCCAGGCTATAACTCCCGGTTCACCACCTGCTGCAGGCATTAGCCTGATCATTACCCTTTTATAGGATGGATGCGAATTTGGGTCAACATCCGGGAGGAAGGAGATAAAAACTATCCATTTTCCGTCGGGAGAAACGTGGGGAAACCAGTCGTTATAATCCCCGGATGTCATTTCCTCCCTGCCTGATCCATCAGGTTTCATGCGCCAGATATGCATTTTGCCGGTATGGCTGCCGTTGTACCAGATATACTTTCCGTCAGGAGAATATTCGCATCCGTCTACGTGCTCACCGCTTTTAATACTGGTAAGTGCTGCTTCTTTTCCACCTTTGACAGAATTCCTGTATATATTATATATAGGTATACCATTTCGCTGAGCCACATAGATTACTTCTTTATTATTGGGGGCCCAGCCATGCCAGTAAGAGGGTGTATTTTCAGTAATCATTCTGGGGTTTCCCCCTTTCAGCGGCAGAACATAAACAGTTGAGCCTCCGCCGGGCATTCCTTCGCGCTGATGGCTGATTGCTAAAAGCTTGCCATTGAATGATATACCGTGATCATTGTTGTTCCTGTCAGCAAAACCGGTATTTAATTTTTCTATCACTCCACCGATTGCAGGAATTGTATATAGAAGTCCATCCATATTGAAAAGCAGCTTTTTACCGTCAGGCATCCAGTTTGGTGCTTCGAACCTTCCCTGTTTATCGTAAATAATTAGTCTTTTACCGTTAAAAACATTCATAGTTTCGAGACGGCTTGCCAGGTAACCCTCTTTCCCCGGGTCATAGCTATCTGAAACCGGCCTGTCGATCCTTATATTCCAGATCGTCGCTTCTTCGATTACATTCGGATCGTGTGAGCATATGAAAGGTCCTGCAAGTATTTCGTCAGGCAGGCTGAACATCTCATAGGAACCGATATCTTCCATAGGACCGTCATGGTGTGCTGCCCTCATATAGATTATTTTGCCTGCGCGTTCGATCTGAATGACCTCATAGTTTGAACTCTTTGCAAACACCTCGTCTTCAGGATCTTTCATGGAAGCACCCTTGAAGTCTCTCCATTGCATCACCGTAAGCCCGTCTCCATGGATCACTGCGGAGATATGTGGTGAATCATCATCCTCTGAGGCTCTCAGCATTAACCCGGTTTTCCTGTGGGCATTGGCCCCTTTCCCTTCTAATTTGAAATTGGCTGTAATTATAAAATCTCCCTTGATCCTGTTATACATGTAATGGAACTCGTCCCTGTCGAACCAGATATTATACCCTGAACCACGGAGGAGATAAGACTGATCGGCCGGATTATAAACATAGGATCCCAGGTTCTTCGGATTTCCTATATCCGTTTTGTACCTGAAGATATCTTTCAGTTGAGCTGAAACAGAAGTCATGCTAAAGAAAACAATTGAAATAATGGCAATACAGTATTTCATGATTATCAATTATTTATTTGGAAATTTAATTCAAGGTACTCTTTTTTTTCAAAAAAAAGTAACTGCAATCGATTGCAGAATTAAAATAATAGTTTTAAATTTGATAACTGACTTGATTATAACCTTACAAAAAACAACGGCGTTTTAGAATCTTATATCCTGAAAATTAAAAAGTTATGCCTATGGAGTAATATCCCAGTGACCTGAAATTAAACAGGAGATGTTGCTGCATCTCCTGTAGTCAAGGAATCAACAATTTATGAATCTTACGTAACATCATAATTAATTAACCCTTAATTCTTCAAATCTATGGTAAAAAAACCTTCGAAAAGCATTTTGTGTCAAAAATGCTTTAAAAAAATCTTTCTGATTTCTGGAGTTATCTGCCTGCTATTGCTGCAAGGCACTTTTCAGGTTTTCGCCCTGAGCAGTTCAGATATCAGGATGTCTGAAGATCTGCAACAGAAAGTTGTAACAGGTACTGTTGTGGATGTTGGCAATAATCCTATGGCCGGGGTCAATGTCCTGGAAAAAGGTACAATGAATGGAGTACTTACCGGTACGAACGGAAAATTTTCAATCACGGTTTCCTCACCTCAATCGGTACTGTCGTTTTCATTCATTGGTTATGAAACACAGGAGGTTGGAGTCGGCGATCAGATAGTAGTAAACATAACGCTTCATGAGAGTGTAACCGGGCTGAATGAAGTGGTGGTAGTAGGTTATGGCACTGTGAAGAAGAAAGATCTTACGGGATCTGTTGCATCGGTAAAGTCGGAGGAACTCATGGCAACTGCTCCTACAACCATTCAAAAAGCCCTTATGGGAAAAACTGCCGGGGTTCTGATTGCTCAGGGGAATCTGGTAAACTCTACTGCTACGATTCGTGTACGCGGGAACCGTTCGGTCACTGCTACTAACGATCCGCTTTTTGTTATTGACGGGATACCATCCACAGGTGGATTGGAAACCATAAATCCCAGCGATGTGGAGTCGATTGAAATTTTGAAAGATGCATCAGCTACGGCAATCTATGGTTCCAGAGGTGCAAACGGGGTAATCATTGTTACCACCAAGAAAGGGGAAGCCGGCAAGGTTACTGTCGAATACAACGCCTATTATAGCGTCGGCAACCTCAACCGTTTTCGCAAGGTATTCAATGTTGCCGATTATGTTGACTATGTGCGGGAAGGAGGCCGCAAGTACACTTATGACGGCAATGGTGGTTTCGCGATAGATCCAACCGGTGTTTACGGCTCTTTGACACCTAATTACAGCGAGGACATGGGTATGACTTATTTCACCAACGATCCCTACGTAAGGAAATCGATTGACACAGCATGGGTTGGCGGTGTATATGATCCTTCGAAGCTTCGCGGTTTCGACTGGCAAATGGCGGGTTATCGTGACAATGCATCTTCTACGAGCCACTCGATCAGTATCAGGGGCGGTTCGGAAAACACTAAAGTATTTATTTCAGGTTCATATATGAACCTTCATGATATACAGCTTCAGTCGTTCCGTAAACGGTATACACTTCGACTGAACCTTGATCAGAACCTGGGAAAAAGAATGACTATGGGTGGAAATATTAATTTCGGATATATTGACTGGATTGGCGGTAAAGGTATTTCTACCGTCTTTAATCCGCTTGGTAATCCCTTTTATTCACCTCCGGGCAGCAATGGACTCCCTGATGTCAGAAAACCGGGCGATCAAAAATATGGGATTATTAAAAATCCGGCTGGAGAACCTTTGAGTACCAATCCGTTCTTCGATCTGGAGGGGATTCAGAATCAGAATAAAAATCAAAGGTTGCTGACAAACCTTTATCTGATTATAAACCCGTTTAAAGGATTGTCATACAGGGCGAACTTTGGATATAACATGAATGTTACTCAAAACCAGCATTTTGCCAGTAAAAATTCCACTGAGACAAATTTCGGTAACCCTGTTGCATATGAGAATTTTGCCTTCGATCATGGCTGGACATTTGAAAACATTCTTTCGTACAACACAACATTCAAGTCTCATACAATAGGTGTAACTGCTGTTCAGTCAAGTGAAAAGTTTGTGCAGGAACCTGCCCGTGCTACTGGTAGCAGCCTCCCGCTGGAAACGCAGCAGTGGTATTCACTCGGTTCAGCATCAACACAATCTGTCACTAGCGGATTCACCCAGTGGACCATGATGTCGTGGCTGGGCCGTGTAAATTATTCGTTCATGGACAGGTATCTCTTGACAGCATCTATCAGGTACGATGGCTCTTCGCGACTGGCAACCGGTAATAAATGGGTAGCATTCCCGTCGGTGGCTCTTGCATGGCGCCTCTCCGAGGAAAGCTTTATGAAGGGCATCAGTTTCCTAGACAACCTGAAGTTGCGCTTCGGATATGGAGTTACAGGAAACTCAGCTGTTGCTCCTTACAGTACAGTGGGTACAACTGTTGCGAGCCGTTATAACTTTGAAAAAGCGACTGGAGTTATGGGTTTTGCCCCCAATTCACTTTCCAACCCGAACCTGACATGGGAAAAGACAGCCCAGTATAATGGAGGTGTCGACTTTGGCTTCTTCAAGGGACGTATTTCCGGATCTATCGATCTTTATTTGCAGCAAACAACTGACTTGTTAATGACTCGTTCACTCCCAAGTGTTTCAGGTTTTACCTCTATAGTTCAAAATGTTGGGGCCACAAAGAACCAGGGTCTGGAAATCAGCCTGAGTACCGTCAACATTACCACAGGTAAAATCAATTGGACAACCGACCTGACATTTTCAACCAACAAGGAAGAAGTTACCCAGCTTGCCACAGGATTGCCGCAGGATCTGGTTAACAACTGGTTTGTAGGGTATCCCGTCGACACATATTATGGTTATCTTGCATATCCAAGAGTCTGGGGTTGCTCCAAGGCAGATATTGATGAGATGGCTAAATTCAATGCCAATGGTACTAACTTTAAACCTGGTGAGATACGCCTTGAGGATCTGAACGGTGACTACAAGATCACTGATGCCGACAGAAAAATCATTGGTTCCAGGATGCCTAAATGGTCGGCCAGTCTGGCAAATACGTTCAAATACGGTCCTTTTGATCTGTACCTATTTTTATATGGTTCCTTCGGGCAGATGATTTACTGGAATCCGGGCGTATCAATCATTGGCCGCTATAATAGCATTGAAAATGATTACTGGACTCCTACACATCAAGATACCAAGTGGCTGAAACCTCAGCTGGACATACAAATGCCGGCTAACGTCGATGCCATGTATTATTGGTCTGGGGATTTCCTGAAAATTTCCGACATCACATTGGGGTACACTGTGCCTAAGAATCTGACTGAAAAAGTAACCATTAAAAATGCAAGAGTTTATATAAAGGTTCAGGACCCATACATGTGGACAAACTTTGAAGGGATTGATCCTGAAGGCGCTATAGCTCAAACACGTTCCGGAGGGACTATCGGCACCTATAATGATGCCCCATTCACAATGAGAACCTATATGTTCGGAATTAATGTAACATTCTAATCAGTAAAACAATGAAAATGAAGATAATTAGGAATATTTTACTATTGGCGGGATTTACCTTGTTCAGCTTATCCTGTTCCGATTTTCTGGATGAGAAATCGTATAATGCAGACTATACGTACTATAATTCCGCTGCTGGTTTAGATGCTTTAACCGTAGCGTGTTACCAGCAAACCCGCTGGTGCGTAAATTCTGAAACCCAATACGCTTTTGAAGATATGGGTACCGACATCTGGATGATCGGTGGCGACGGCTCTCATCGCGATGCTTTTGGCCAGTTTCTTTCAACTGCCATGACTGCTCAAAATGGAAATATAGCTGGCTTCTGGAATAACAATTACAGGGGTATTGCCTCATGTAACCTGGGATTACAAACTTTGGAAAGCAATACTGATATGGCTGAGGCAACAAAGGCCATACGCAAGGGAGAAATGCTGTTCCTTCGTGCCTATTATTATTATGAACTTGCCATTCAGTTTGGCGCCGCACCTTTGGTTACCACTCCGGTAGATAAAGTCAAAACAGATTTTACACGCGCTCCGCAGAAGCAAATCTGGGCACAGGTCATTTCAGATGCCCGTAAGGCATGGGATCTTCTGCCCTGGGCTGACGCCAGCGGAAAGGTGACGGGTGATTTTGGACGTGCCAGCAAAGGCTCAGCTGGTCATTTGCTTGCCAAAGCATATATGTTCCGTTATTGCGACAAATATGCAAAGAGCCAGACAGACGCAAATATGAATGAGGATCGCGGAGGACTTGCAACAGATATCGACTCTGTGATTTACTACGCCAGTCAGGTTTGTAAATTCGGGCCCGGAGCTTCAAGTTTAAGTAACCATACCCTGGTAGCCAATTACTCGACACTCTGGGGGTGGAATCCAAAAACCGGTCTGTCAGCCGAATATGCAGGTCCGGAAATCGTTTTTTCGATTAATAATTCATCCACCTATTTTTGGAACAATGTAGGAGCAACAGATGTTAATACAAATGGAAACCAGCTGCATTTGTATTACACCGGGCAATTGGAAAATTATCCGTTGTCAACTAAACTTGAAAGTGGAACCACTATTACCTTAGGAACCAATGTCGGGCTTGTACGCGATTTAATGACCGGCCGTCCCTGGAGACGAGTATCGCCTACGCCGTGGTATTATTCTGATAATGGCCTCTATGCCGCTAAAAACTATGAGACAGGCAAATTAGGCAAGCTTGTCGATTCGCGGCTTTACAAATCCCACGTCTGGGTAGAATACTGCAACAGCACAGCCCGGGATTTCAAATGGTCTGTCGTTACGAATCCAGCTGGCACATTTGATCCTGCAAGTATCGGGGTTGTAGCCGGAACACAAAAGTATAATGTAGGCGACACCGCAATGCTCTTAACTATTGAGGATGTCAGTCAACGTGCCGGACCCGGAACCAAAGCGGAAAAGCTTGTATTGGCGCGTGCAAAGGAAAAATATTGGCTGGTTCCGATGCAATCCGTTAAAGTTGCTTTGTTAAGGGGTGAAGTCTCCGGATTTGATGTTACAACCAATAGCTTCCCTCCACTGATCAAATATATGGATAACAGACGTGCAGCTACAAATGATCAGGGTGGTTTCAGAAACTTTTATCGTTTCCGTCTGGCCGAAACCTACATTTTGCTGTCAGAAGCTTATGCCCGTAAAGGTGATTTTACAAATGCTGCGGCCGCCCTTAATGTGGTCCGTTTACGCGCTGCCTGGAAAGCGGGCGAGACAAAATCTGCCCACTACTGGAAGTATGATGGCGGCACCTGGGCTACAAGAACAAATTCGACTGAGACCGACATGCAGGTATCAGCAGGTTTCCTTGGTAGTTTTACAGGTGATGCACTTACAGATTTCTACCTGGACGAAATGGGTCATGAAACAGCTGGTGAATTGAATCGCTTCGACTTGTTGGTCCGGTATGGCGCCGATTACTGGTACAACCGGGTAAAAGCCACCGATTACTGGGTAAGCAATGATAATGGTGTTAGTGGTGGTGCTATAAAGAAGTATCATCGCTTCCGCCCGATACCCCAGACATATATAGACAATGTTAATCCGCCTGATCCGAATCCGCAAAATTACGGATACTTTTAATAGTTAATTTTAATTGATTCCCTGGTCGTTCTGGAACGGCCGGGGAATAATATAAAACTAGAATCTTCTGAAATAATCCAGATTAATAGTGGTGTAGATTCAGGTTAAGAGTGAGGTGACAAACTGAGGCCGACCAATAAAGGGAAGCCTCAGTTTTTAATTTTTTTAAGTTTTAAAATATAAATTATCAAGGTATATTTACCGATCATTTATCAGTTAAACATATTAATAAATCATATATGAATGAAATTCTTCTACAGCTTTCACATTGCGTCGAATTTGGAAAGATAGACAAGCTTTCTCCCTATCCTCCCGACCTGAAAGGACAGGACGGTGCCGACGAAATAGCCAAAAAAGCACTTGAAGAGGGCATTAAACCGGATGATATCCTCGAAAAAGCCCTTATCCCTGCGATGGCTATTGTTGGTGAAAAATTCACCAGGAAAGAAATCTATGTTCCACAGATGCTGATGGCCGCAAAAGCAATGAGCAGCGCCATGAAACATCTGAAGCCATTTTTTCAATCGGGCGAAGCAAAAAGAAAAGGTAAATTCATAATAGGAACAGTCTCGGGAGATTTGCACGATATAGGCAAGAACCTTGTTGCCATGATGATAGAAGGCGGAGGTTGGGAGGTTATAGACCTTGGTGTGGATGTGAATACTGAAAAATTCATGAAGGCTCTTGATGAAAATCCGGGTGCCATCATAGGACTCTCGGCACTGCTTACCACGACAATGGAAAATATGAAAAAAACCGTTTCGGCAATCAGGGAAAAACATTCCGGTTCAAAGATATTTGTTGGCGGAGCTCCGGTGACTATGGAATATTGTCAAAAGATCGGTGCAGATTTTTATTCTCCCGATCCTCAGGGGGCTGTTAATTATCTGAATAAACTTGTATCGTGAATTGAAAATAATTTCTTAAGGTTAGATAATATCATATCGTAAATGATCCCATTTCTTAGCTTTCTTTAACCCATCCCCCGGCCCCTTCCCTTAAGACTAAGGGAAGGGGTGTAAGAACTTTAAATTAATCACTCCCCCTTCTCTTAAGCTTAAGAGAAGGGGGCCGGGGGGATGAGTTCAGAAATACAGAAGGGGGTAAAACAAGCTACTAATGAAAACAATACTTAAAGGCAGGGCCAGTGAAATAATTATTGATTCCAATGGGCCGGTTGTTATCATCGGTGAAAGCATAAATCCGACAAGAAGAAAAAAACTGGTTTCTACTTTACAGGAAGGTAATTTTGAATATGTTCTTGAACTTGCTGAGAGCCAGATCAAAGCCGGTGCAGATGTTCTTGATGTGAATGTCGGGTTCCCGGGAGTTGATGATGTGAAGCTGCTTCCGGAAACGGTTAAAGCCATCCAGGATAAATTCGATATTCCTCTCTGTCTCGATTCACCTAATCCTCTGGCAATTGAAGCGGCACTTAAGGTTGCAGCAGGCAAATGCCTTATTAATTCTGTAAATGGTGAAGAGAAATCTTTGAGTGCACTTCTTCCCATTGCAAAAGAATATGGTGCAGCAATTATCGGGTTGTGCATGGATGATGACGGGATCACCCACGATCCTGAAAAACGACTTGCAATAGCAGTAAAGATAATTGAAAGAGCAGTAAATTACGGAATTAAAGCTGAAGATGTGATAATTGATCCTCTGGCAATGGCTGTAAGCGCCGATCCTGCTGCCTGTCTGGTAACCCTTGAAACTATCAGGCTTGTCCATCAGAAACTGGGTCACAATATAACCCAGGGTGCAAGCAATATTTCTTTTGGACTGCCTGACAGAGAATCGTTGAATTCAGCTTATATGGCAATAGCGATTTATAACGGACTTACCTGCCCCATAGCTAATCCGGAAAAGATTACTTCAATGGTACGTGCAGCAGACCTTGTTTTAGGAAGAGATGATTTTGCTGTCAGATTTGTCGAATTTTTCCAGAGCCATCATTAATTGATCATTATATTTTTAACATAGTATTACCAGATGTCGCGTTATAAACCTGCCCGCAGATGGCAGCCTGCTTTTTATCCGTTTAAGAAAGAAAAATTTACAAAGAGACTTCTTGCCAGAACAGAACTCTGTGTAAAAGGCCCTCTGTATGGTTGCAGGATGTGCGGAAACTGCCTGTTGCAGGAGACCGCTTTTATATGTCCTATGGAATGCCCGAAAGGCATGAGAAACGGACCATGCGGCGGAGTCAGACCAGATAAACAATGTTATGTCGACGAAACCAGAAAATGTGTATGGATTGCAATTTATGAGAGATCCCTGAAAACCGGAAGGGAAGAAAAACTGCTTGAAGTCCTTCCTCCGCTTGACTGGAATAAAGTGGGAACAGAGACCTGGGGCGATGTTGTAAGGCAGGTATGGAAAATCGGAACGGGGAAATTTATTAAAGGATATTTCTCAAAAGATAAGGTTAGAAAATCCGGGATATGGGAAAGTGTTTTCAGGACAATCCGTCAGCCCGACTGGTGGAACGGTGATCCGGAATATCATCCACCTGCTTATTCAGAGCCTGTCACAAAATTTGAAGCACAGCTGCGCAGCGGTAAATTTGTTGTCGCCACAGAGGTGACACCACCCTTAAGTGCAAACACTGCGAGACTCATAAATGATATAGAGCTTGTTAAACCTTGGGTGACAGCAATTAATTTTACTGATTCTTCTTCGGCCCGTCCGAGAATGTCAAGTCTTGCATGTTGCAATACAGCACATAATCTGAATACTGAGCCTGTTCTTCAGATCGCAGCGCGTGACACAACGCGGACCGGGCTCCAATCGCAGGTTATCGGAATTAACAGCCTGGGAATAAGAAATGTTCTCTGTGTTACTGGCGATAATCCCAGAGTAGGACCCGCTCCGACCAGCGATATGAATTTTGTTGATATCGATTCGGTCCAGATGCTTTGGATCCTGCGGAAAATGAGAGATGAAGGCATATATCTGGATGGCAGAAAAATTAAAGATCCGCCTAAGTTTTTCCTGGGGGCTGCCACTTCACCATTTGCATCCGATCCTGTATTACAGGCAATCAGGGACCAGAAAAAAGTAAATGCCGGTGCCCAGTTTTTCCAGACAAATCTTGTCTTTGAACCTGAAAAGCTTGATCCATGGCTTGAGCAACTCGATAAAAGAAATGTTCTGGATAAAGTTCATATTCTTTTAGGGGTAGGACCTGTAAAAAGCTTCAGGCTGGCACAATATCTTAATACAAAAGTGCCCGGAGTAAAGCTGCCGGAAAAAATAATGATGCGGTTGGAAAAAGCCGGCGAAAAGGCACCCGAAGAAGGAGTACAGATAGCACTTGAAATAATTGATGCAATAAAAAATAAAAAAGGGATTAACGGCTTACATCTGATGACACTGGGATGGGAATCAATAGTGGAAAGAATTGTTAAAGAATGCGGGAGTTTACCCCCCAACCCCCCTGAAGGGGGGCTATAAACCCTATAGGATCTTAATTGGATTTTGTTATGGTTTTAACCCCCCTTTAGGGGGGCAGGGGGGTCATACAAAAAGGATTGGTATTTTAATAAGCGATTGAGAACTTGAAAGTTATGACAGATAAAACTTTTCAATTTGATTTTAATAATCTGAATCTTAGTGTTTCTCAGATTGAAAGTGTTATGGGTTACAGGGAGGGAGAATCACAGGAGACAATTTCGGAACTCATCTCCGACGCATTGAAGGAAGCTGAGGAGATTTGCAGGATTAAAGCTGAGTACAGGATATTCAGCAATATTGAATTAAATGATTCTGAAAAGAGTGTAAAAATTAATGACCTGGTATTCAACATAAAAAAGATTGTTTATGGTCAGATTAAGAGATCAGGTTCTCTGGCTCTGTTCCTTTGTACTGCAGGAGAAGAGATAGGTGTCAGGAGCCGTAATGCAATGAAAGATGGAGATCTCCTGAAAGGCTATATTTATGATGTTATCGGAAGTGAAATTGTTGAAGCGGCAGCTGATCTGATGCAGAATGACCTTGAAGAATATATGTCAGCTTCCGGAAGAAAAATTACAAACCGCTTCAGCCCAGGATACTGCGGATGGGATGTTGCCGAGCAGCATAAATTATTCACGCTGATGGATGATAATTTTTGCGGGATCCGGTTAAATTCATCGGCACTAATGGATCCAGTGAAATCGGTAAGCGGATTAATTGGGATCGGGGAAAATGTGAAAAGGCTTCCGTATACCTGTGACTTTTGTGACCTTAAAGATTGTATCTATCGGAGAAAAAGGGCTTAGCGCAAAGGCGCAAAGGGTAAAAAATATTAATAATAAAATTTTTAGTAGAATGAAACAAAAATCCAAAATTAAAATACACAGAGGATTATTTATCTTAACCTTTCTTATAACAAATATTCCCTTTCTGTCAGCACAGCAGACTTATGAATTCCCTTATCAGAATCCGGATCTCTCTGTCGATTTACGTGTTACCGACCTGGTCGGAAGGATGACGGTCGAAGAAAAGATAAGCCAGATGATGAATGGTGCACCGGCCATTGAGAGACTCGGAATTCCGGCCTATAACTGGTGGAATGAATGCCTCCACGGAGTCGCAAGGGCCGGACTGGCAACTGTCTTCCCTCAGGCAATCGGACTTGGTGCGACATGGGATGAGGATCTGATCTTCAGAGTAGCCACAACAATTTCTGATGAGGCGCGTGCCAAGCATCATGAATTTGTCAGGAACGGCTCAAGAAGAATATACCAGGGACTGACTTTCTGGTCGCCTAACATAAACATTTTCAGGGATCCGCGATGGGGCAGGGGACAGGAAACGTATGGCGAGGATCCCTTCCTTACCGGAAAGCTGGCTGTACAGTTTGTCAAAGGGTTGCAGGGCGACGATCCGAAATATTTTAAGACAATAGCAACTTTAAAACATTTTGCAGTTCACAGCGGACCAGAACCTGAAAGACACTCATTCGATGCAATCACTGATGAAAGAGATTTCCGTGAGACATATCTTCCCCAGTTTGAGATGGGTATAAAGGAAGGTAAAGCATATTCAGTGATGTGTGCGTACAACAGATATAACGGCGAAACTTGTTGCGGAAGCAGTTCCCTTCTGACTGGTATACTGAGGACCGAATGGGGTTTCGACGGGTATATTGTTTCCGACTGCGGAGCCATCAACGATATTTATAATGGTCATAAAGTGGTTGCCACACCCGCTGAAGCAGCAGCTCTGGGAGTACGCTCAAGTACCGACCTTGAGTGCGGATCAGTATACAGGAACCTGAAAGAATCTTTGAATAAAGGACTTATAACTGAAAAGGAAATTGATGTTTCCCTGAAAAGACTCTTCACTGCCAGGTTCAGACTTGGGATGTTCGATCCTCCTGAAATGGTGGAGTATTCGAAAATTCCATACAGTGTACTTAACAGTGACAGGAATAAAGCACTGGCAAAGGAAACTGCACTGAAATCAATTGTCCTTCTTAAGAATGAAAACAATCTGCTTCCTCTTAAAAAGAATATAGGAACAGTTGCAGTTATTGGTCCCAATTCCGATCAGTCATTCGTACTTCTCGGTAACTATAATGGCACCCCTTCCGATCCCGTAACACCGCTCAGAGGCATTAAGGAAGCGCTTACCGGATTTTCGGAAGTACTTTATGCTCAGGGTTGTAACTGGGCAGCCGGCATGCCCGGACAGAAGAGTGCTGAAGAATTAAAGGCTGAGGCTCTTGAGGTAGCAAAAAAGGCAAATGTTGTGATTATGTGTATGGGAATTACACCCCGGCTCGAGGGCGAAGAGATGAGAGTCACAGTGGATGGTTTCAAGGGCGGCGACAGGACACGGATCGATCTTCCCGATGTACAGCAGGAACTTATCAAAGAAATACATGCTCTTGGCAAACCGGTTGTCCTGGTACTTCTGAATGGAAGCGCTCTTGCCATAAACTGGGAAAAAGATAATATTCCTGCTATTGTGGAGTCATGGTACGGCGGTCAGGCTGCAGGCCAGGCAATAGCCAGTGTCATATTCGGCGATTATAATCCCGGTGGACGCCTTCCGGTTACCTTCTACAAATCCGTTGATGACCTTCCTGCATTTGCCGATTATAAAATGGAAAACAGAACTTATCGTTATTTTAAAGGTGAACCATTGTATCCATTTGGCTATGGTCTAAGTTATACTACATTTAAATACAGTAAATTAAATGTAGCAAAGACACTTAATAGCGGAGATACCGTAACTGTATCCGTAAAAGTTAAGAATACAGGAAAACTTGCCGGCGATGAAGTTGTTCAGGTTTACCTTTCCGATCTCAGCTCATCTGTCCCTGTACCAATCCATGCTCTCAAAGGTTTTAAGCGGATCCATCTAATTCCTGGTGAAGTGAAAACCGTCACCTTTTCGATAGCCCCTGACGCGTTCTCAGTAATAGATGAACAGAATAAACGAGTGATTAAACCCGGAATTTTCGGGGTTACTGCAGGAGGTTGCCAGCCTCAGGCAAAAACAGGGATTAAAGAACCTGGAATTCTTAAGAAAACAATTACATTATTATAATTTATTATGAAGAAGAAAATATTATTATTTGTTTCCCTATGTCTGCTTTTTATAAGCATTGCATCCGGGCAGTTTTCGAGGCAGGCACAGGACAGCATCCGTCAGCTCACACAAAAAGATTATAAAGATATGTGTGACCTTATCGGGATAAAAGCAACAAGGCCGGGGCCGTCAGGAACTCCAACTGCTCCCAATGCAGCCAATACCGACGAATCCAAAGCGACTCAGTATACTTCACTGCCTGATCCCCTTATTCTGAACAATGGCAGGAAAGTTAAGTCTGAAAAAGTATGGTGGAAGAAAAGGCGGCCTGAAATAAAAGAATATTTCGACAGAGAATTATATGGCCGTGTTCCGGATAATATTCCCGCTGTAAAATGGGAAGTGCAGAGTGTAGCCAGCGATAGTGTCGGGCCATACCCGGTAATTATAAAAAAGCTGATAGGGCATGTCGATAATTCGGCTTGTCCTTCAATAACGGTAAATATTGATCTTACACTTGCAACTCCTGCAAATGCCAAAGGACCTGTCCCTGTTATAATGGAATTCGGGTTTGCCATGCGCATGCCTTCTGCTGCAACCAGGCCTCAGACTACTCCTGCACGACCTCAGACAGCCCCGGCAAGACCTCAGGGTCCGACCGGTCCGTCATGGCAGCAGCAAGTGCTGGAAGCCGGATGGGGATATGCCATACTTGTCCCCGGAAGTATTCAGGCAGATAATGGAGCTGGCCTGCGTAGCGGTATTATTGGTCTGGTAAACAAAGGAGCACCCCGCAAACCTGATGACTGGGGCTCTCTTAGGGCGTGGGCCTGGGGAGCAGGACGTGCTCTTGATTATTTTGTAACGGATAAAGCTGTTGATGCAAAGAAAGTAGGGATTGAAGGGCTTTCGAGATATGGAAAGGCAGCTATAGTTACAATGGCTTATGATGAAAGGTTTGCCATTGGGTTTATTGGTTCTTCAGGAGCAGGAGGGACTAAGCTCTATCGTCGTATTTTTGGCGAGCAGGTTGAAAACCTTGCCGGATCCGGAGAATACCACTGGTTCGCTGGCAATTTTATCAAATATGCTGCTGATCCACTGACACAAAAAGATCTGCCTGTTGATGCGCATGAGCTTGTTGCAATGTGTGCCCCGCGGCCTGTATTTATAAGTGCAGGTTCTCCAGCGGTTGAGGGCGGATGGGTTGATGGAAAAGGCATGTTCCTGGGTGGTGCTTTTGCAAGTCCGGTTTATGAACTTTTAGGAAAGAAAGGAATGGGTACTACTGAAATGCCCGCAATAGAATCAGGCGTTATGGATGGAGACGTTGCATTCAGACAACATGCAGGAGGACATACAACCGGTCCCAATTGGCCATATTTTATCACATTTGCAAAACGCTATTTGAAATAAAACTCTGTGAAACACTGTGGTTCTCCGGATTTCCTCTGTGTAAGTTCTTAATTGTTAAAATTACACAGAGTTACACAGAGCGAGATTACTTCAAACTCTTATATTTCTCAAACTGCCCGGCAATATCAGCTTCGGCTGAAGTGCCGGCATGGACCAGAACACGATAACGCAAAACCAGAGTAGTCCCTTTTTTCATTTGGGTATCAGTTCCATTCTGTGGCCAGTACATCGGTGTTGGCGACATGAACCCATAATCGCGTGTAAACCACGGTGAAGGATACCAGGGATTTGAAGGATGCTGCATTATTGCGAGACCTTCAGTCGTTTCACCGCGTTTCCCATAATAATCCATCCATGGTGAGCTCTTGCCGAAAGTATCTTTTTCGCTTTTTGCGCCTTCGGCATTAATCATCGTACCACCGTTCTTCACTGAAAGGTCAGCTGCCATCCTTGCGCTGAAGAGAGAATGGTTTGTCTTCTTTATAACCACATCCATCAGCGTCTCCATTGTTATCTCGACATCGATCTGCGTTATTGTAGCTGAGGAGGAGGTGATGATGAATTTACGGATATCTTTTACAGGCGACAGTGCTCCGGGACGGCTCCAGATACATTCATCGGTGATAATAGCTGTATCTCCGCCCTCTTTGAGTATCTGTGCG
Organism: uncultured Bacteroidales bacterium; assembly: GCA_963825935.1. GTDB lineage: Bacteria > Bacteroidota > Bacteroidia > Bacteroidales > VadinHA17 > LD21. Next base: position 204,022 of record CAWGUN010000010.1, read on the forward strand.
TTCACAGATATTATTCTGCCCCGCTCAAGCCCCTCCTGCCAGTAATTACCTCCGTTTACAAGATCACACCCAAAGAAGAGTGAACTGTGATGCGGATACTCTGCGTTTCTCATTGAAGTAACCGATCCGCCTGAAAGCGGGCCGTTTACAGGGTAGAAAAACGGGTACTTCTCGTCATCCGAAAAGATGTAGCTTGTAAAGTACTTTCCATTTATAGTGATGTTGATCTTCGAGCCTACCTTTACCGCATTGATCTTTGCTGCCGATAGATTAAATGAAATAACTAAAAAAGGAAAGATAACCAAAAGAATCTGCAACTTATTTTCATAGAAATTTATTTAGTCAAAAGACCCCCCTTCGAATCCCTAAATAGACTTCTTCCCTCTTGGGGAACTCGGAAGGAGGTTGAATTTATAGAAAAATTTAATTACATCTTGATGTAATTGGTTCCATAAGGAGCTCTCTGAGGACGGGAAAGCATTGAGTTGGCTTCATCATCTTTCACGAATTTCTCTTTGGCAGGATCCCAGTTAAGCTTTCTTCCAAGCTTCATGGCGATATGTGTTACCAGGCATACGGTGCATGCACGGTGACCAATTTCGACTGGTGAGATCGGTTCCTGGCGCGATTTGATGCAATCGAGCCAGTTGCCCTGCTGGGAAGTGCTGACATACAAATGTTTTTCACTCTCGCTTAAAGGTGCCATGACCTTAGGATCGGATGCTGTAAGGGGAGGATTAGCCTGACCCTGAGGTATGGGATCGCTTTCTGTTGCTCTGTAATTCCCTCGGGTGACAAATATCCATCCGTCGGTACCTTCGTAGCGGACGCCATTCGGATAACCTCCGCTGGTCAGCATTGTTATGCCATTTGCATATTCTGCTTTCGACATAAAGTCGCCATGAACATCCCATAATCCTGATTTCGGAAATTGCGCAACTGCTTCAATAGAGACAGGTCCGGTCAATTCCGTATCCATTCCCCATGCTGCAGAATCAAAATGGTGCTGTCCCCAGCCGGTTATCATACCTGCGCCAAACTGCTCGCATCTGAGCCATCCCGGGCGATCATTTATACTGTTTTGCGGGTGTACACGTATTTCAGTATAATAAACCATTGGTGTCGAGCCAAGCCACATTTCATAGTTTAAGTTCTTTGGAACGGGCATCTCGGCAGCTTCGGGTCCTGAAGGATCACCAGGAAGTCCGATTTTTACAGTCTGAAGTTTTCCTATCCTTCCGTTCCTCACCAGCTCCGCTGCAATCCTGAACTGGGCGCTTGAACGCTGCTGTGTTCCAACCTGGAGGATGACTTTTTTACGTTTTATAACGTCGCTAAGCAATCTTCCCTCAGTAATTGTAAGAGAAGTTGGTTTTTCGAGATAAATATCCTTGCCTGCAAGAGCAGCCTCAATGGCAGGTTGTGAATGCCAGTGGTCGGGAGTTGTGATCATTACTGCATCAATGGATTTATCCAGCAGCATTTCTTTGTAATCTCCATAAGTTTTAACACCGGAGAAAGTGCTGCCGGTTTGTCTGGAATAGAAGTCTTCGATCATTTTCTTTCCCAGGGCTACCCTGTTTGAATCGACGTCAGCAGCGGCTACAAACTGCGCTGTATCGAACCTCAGTGTACCCCGAACGTCTCCGGTTCCCTGCCTTCCGGTACCGATCCACCCGATAGTTATCTTATCACTTGGAGGATTTTTGCCGATAACACTTGCCGGTATTATTGTAGGAAAACCAGCCATAGCAACTGATGAAAATAGGGTTGCCTTGACGGAAGTATCAAGAAATTTTCTTCTTGAAATCTTTGAATTATTCTCTTTCTGCATCTTTTTAGGTTTAATATGGTTTATTAATTAAGAGATACTGTAAACTTATGAAAACTTTCCGGAGGACCAAGGTAGCTTTGTCTTAAACCTCCCGTATCGACAATTATTTTTTGAAGTACCACTCCCGGATCAACCATCCATACCTTTAAGTATATGGTATCCGGAGGAAACTATCTTGTGGCTGGTTTTGCTGAATCTTGCATTGTCGCTGACAGACTTTTCCCAGTCGGTATTACGATTTTGAGCATTATAATCTCCGGGAACCAGAGTTATAATCTGGGGAGGCTGCTCATCAAAGGAGATTGCATATTTTAAGCTTCTTCCCGGTATGAAATTCAGGGTAGGGGAGAATACGGAACTGACTTCAATATCTCCGGTGGAGAACATGTACATTTTGTATTCCAGACATGGTGAATCCTTCCCCGGAGTGGCAGAAGGAGCATCCGCCGGGGCAGTAGCTCTCATTGCTGAAAGTGTATGGCCATAATCCTCAATTCTTGTCCACCGCCTGATTTCTTTATCGGTCTTTTTTATAAAATGTTCAGCTTCTATCGAAACATATCCTTCACTCTCAACGAAACCTTCAAGGGACCCGGGACTGATCCCTGCAGGTTTGAATGCATTCACTTTAACATTGACAACAGTGCCGGCACCTGAAATTTTAATTTCTCCTTCCACTTTTTCTTCAGGAACCTTTCCCCAGTCGACGGAGATCCATAGCCTTCGATCTTTATTAAAAGGGCCGGCTTCCTTTCTGATTTCTATCCATTGATTTTCTGTTGTGGCTGAAAAATCGAAAGGAATATTGCCTTTATTAAACACATCAATAAAATGACTTTGGCGGTTAAAAATATCAAATCCGGGAAGCAATGGAATTGCAGTTTCACCCGGCCAGGAAGCTTCAGAACCTTCAATTGCGATTCCCATCTCAGCTTTACCGGCAACCTCAACTTGCTTTAGTCTGATTGCCCGGAGGCTGTTAACAGGCGGATCGGCCCAGCTGTTATAACCAAGGTGTGACTGATCCATGAAATGGTTCCATTTACCTCCGGCAAATTCCCTGTTGTAATAGCCCATCAGGCTTGTGTCGGTCTGAAACAGAAGCTGAACCTGTCCGGCCATATCATTGGTGCTTGCCCGCCCCTGTCTTGAATAGAGGTCATTTAAACCGGCGGCAAGATATAATTCGTTTACGATTGAAGAGGCTTTTGCCGGGAAGAGGACCAGCTGGTAAAAAGCATCCTGCTTCTGTTTTGGCAACTTGTTAAAGATCTCTTCTGCTTTGATTGATATTGTTTTAAAATCTGAGACTATCTTTTCGGCCTCATTATAATTTACATAACTGAACGTTGAAGGAGAAAGCAGCTCAGGTTTCCTGCGCCCGTTGTATTTTGTATAAAGCGACATGATCTCTGCAATTTCAGGAGCATATTCCGGACCAAATTCCCTTTCTGCCCAGTACCTTGTATATTCATTTATATTGTCGCCGGTAAGTTTATCAGTATTCCAGCCCAGATCAAGGAAATACTCAATGGGGAATTCATACCCTTTGAAATGACCAACATTAACAATCCAGATTCTGTCGGCACCATACTGCTTTGCCAGTGACATCTGATCCCATATTTTTGATACTGGATTTGTATTTATCCACTGGTAGCTTCTTGGTCCGCCGTGATAATCAAAATGATAGTAGATTCCTGCGCCTCCGCTTCGTCTTCTTTCGTCGGCAGTAGGCAGTCGCCTTACATTCCCCCAGTTATCTTCGGCCCAGAGAAGTGTCACATCATCCGGAACTCTCATCCCGGCATTGTAATAATCCTGAACCTCCTTATAAAGACACCACAGCTGGGGCACTTTTGTTACATCCCTTTTCATCTCTTCAGCGATTATGTTGCGCTGAACACCGACAATTTTTTCCAGAAGTGCCATGTTTGCTTCGGGTCCACCCGGAGCCATTGGAGTGTCATTTGCTCCCCGGAGTCCAATTGTAATAATACTTTCATAATTTTTGTTTCTGCTGATGCCTTCTCTCCAGAATGATTCAAGGATATCAGGATTTTTTGCATAATTCCAGCTTCCTATTTTTCTCTGGTATCGCCGGTCCCACTCTTTCTGGGCTCTGAGCATTGGCTCCTGGTGCGAATTGCCCATTACGATTCCGTACTCATCGGCAAGGCGTGGGTTTTCAGGATCATCTTCATTGAATGCATTATTCCACATTGCCGGCCAGAGATAATTTCCCTTAAGCCTTAGCAGGAGCTCAAAAAGCCTTGTATAAAACTCCTTCCCGTAATTTGCTACCCCTCCGGGCATCGGGGGATTTTCACCCACAGGCACGCTGCCATATTTTGCCCTTATCCAGTTGGTCAGGTCCGGGGCTTCATCATTCAGGAAGATTCCCCTGTATTTTACAGACGGTGAGCCTTGTACGAATCTACCCGGGAGAGCAAAAAGAGCATCCTTGTGGTCGGGTGTAACATCAGCCCACCAGTACCATGGTGAAACGCCTATCTGCCTTGAAACTTCATAAATTCCGTAAATAGTTCCTCTCTTGTCGCTTCCTGCTATTATCAGGGCTCTTTTAATTCCAGGAAATGGTTTATTCACTACCTGGATAAGAAATGTTTCCCATTTCCCGGAAATATCTCCTGTGTCTAACTTCTTTCTTCTGATGAGCTCATCAATCAATGTGCTTTTTCCAATTGTCCCGGCTATGACAGCCTCTTTTGATTTGGGTATCATTTCCGTATAAATGTCAGGAAGAACGGAAGTCACTTTCCCGATATCAGACCGAAGATCCTTAAAAGCCCTTACCACACCCGGCCAGTCATCTTTACTTATCAGTAGCGGAGCAGATTTCCCGGCAGAAGAAATTGGCAGAACACCTTTATCATTCGATATAAATGACTTTGTACCGAAGGTAGGCTGAGACTGGAGGTTTAATTGGAAAAAACAACCAACGGTAATTATTAACGGAATGATTTTATCCATCTGCAGAAATTGCTTCTCTGTGGCTCTCTGAGCCTTCCCTGCCTGCCTGCCGGCAGGTCTGCGTCTCTCTGTGTAATAAAAGAAATTTAAGAACTTACACAGAGTTACACAGAGGACTCACAGAGTTATACTGAGAATATTATTTATATAAAAGTATCCAAATCAATTCAAAACTACAACAAGTTTAACATTGTTTAACAATAAATTGCAACCGATTGCAGAAAATCATGAAAAAAATTTCATAATCAGTCTTTTATTATTATTTTTGATAATAAAATAACCACCGTGAAAGGGAGCAAGGAAGTTACCATCTATGATGTTGCAAAGGCATTGAATCTTTCACCTTCAACAATAAGCCGGGCATTAAAGGATCATCCTCATATACGCAAGGAGACAAAGAAAAAGATCATTGCTGTGGCGGGTCAGATGGGATACCAGCGCAATAAATTTGCCAGCGACCTTCGCCAGAAGCATACAAATACGATCGGAGTCGTAGTTCCACGGCTGAACAGTTATTTCATGGCAAGTGCATTGGCTGGTATTGAGAAAGTGACATCTGAAAATGGTTATGGCCTTATTATCAGCCAGAGCCAGGAATCGTGGCGGAAGGAAATTTCATGTATCTCCACACTTTTTAACAGCAGGGTGGATGGATTACTGGTGTCGCTGGCTTTTGATACTAAAAACCTGGATCATTTTAATATCCTGTTCAGGAAAGATATACCTGTGGTTTTCTTCGATCGTGTTGCTGATTGCCATGGCTGTATAAGCATTGTAATTGATAATTTCAAGGCCGGTTATGAAGCCACTTCCCACCTGATAGAAAATGGATGCAAAAGAATAGTATATTTAGGGGGAAACATGCTGCGAAATGTTTATTCAGAGCGCTTCAGGGGATATAAGCAGGCTCTTGCCGATAACAAGATTGAATTTAATCAGAATCATTTAATTGTCAGTGATATGAGCGAACAGGCAGGAATTGACACTGCTCTGAAAATTCTGAAGATGAAACCAAGACCTGACGGGATATTTACAGCAAATGATACAACGGCAGTTGCAATTATGGTCGAGCTGGGAAAAGCGGGCATTAAGATACCTGAAGAGATTGCTATTGCCGGTTTCAACAACGAACCTGTCAGCCAGGTTATTCAGCCAAATCTTACAACTGTTGATTATCCTGCAAGAGAAATTGGTGAAATTGCCGCTACATCCCTTATAAGCAAGATAAAGAATTCACAGTCAGCTAATTTAAGTACCATCATTCTTAAACATAACCTTATAACCAGGAAATCATCTCTCAGGGAAAACTGAATGTCTCCCGGAATACTCTTTTAAAATATGAAACAGACCATTTATTGTCTATTCGCTTCTTTTTTCCTGTTTTGTCAGCCTATTTTAAAAGCTGACGACGGCTACCGCTTATGGTTAAAATACGATCGTATTACTGATATTAAGGTTCTTGAGCAGTACAATAAATCAATCTCTGGCTGGAAAGTTGATGGAAACTCGCCTGTGCTCAGTGCGGCAGCCAAAGAACTTCAGCAGGGGCTCGACGGTTTGCTGGGCAGAAATTTACCTCGTGCATCATCGTTAAAGGGCAATGGCGTTATCCTGGCCGGAACACCCCTGAGCTCACCTGTAATTGCCTCGCTGAAGCTGGATGATAAATTAAAAAATATTGGTAATGAGGGATTTATAATAACAAGCATAAGATATAAACATAAGAACATAATCGTCATTGCTGCTAATAAAGACGCAGGAGTTCTGTATGGTACATTCCGTTTCCTCAGACTTTTGCAGACACATCAGAGCCTGTCAGGTCTGTCAATAGTAAGTTCACCGAAAACAAAGATCAGGATTCTTAATCACTGGGATAACCTGAACAGATCAGTGGAACGGGGATACGCCGGGTTATCACTTTGGGACTGGAAATCTCTTCCCGACAGTCTTGATCCAAGATATACTGATTATGCAAGGGCAAATGCCTCGATAGGAATTAATAGTACTGTGCTGACAAACGTAAATGCAAATGCTCTGATCCTCACTCCCGATTACCTGGCTAAAGTTGCATCTCTTGCAAATGTATTCAGGCCCTATGGCATTAAGGTCTATCTTACGGCACGATTCAGTGCCCCTGTTGAAATTGGTAAGTTGAAAACAGCTGATCCGTTAGATCCGGATGTAATATCATGGTGGAAAAAGAAGGCAGATGAAATTTACAACCTTATCCCCGATTTCGGTGGTTTCCTTGTAAAGGCTAATTCAGAAGGACAGCCCGGTCCGCAGAGTTATAACCGTTCACATGCTGACGGAGCCAATTTGCTTGCCGATGCAGTTGCTCCTCATAATGGTATTGTAATGTGGAGAGCTTTCGTTTACGATAATAATGTACCCGACGACAGGGCTAAACAGGCTTATAACGAATTTGTCCCGCTTGACGGCAAATTCAGAAAAAATGTAATCATACAGGTAAAGAACGGACCGATCGATTTTCAACCGAGAGAACCATTCCATCCGCTTTTCGGGGCAATGCCGGAAACTCCTCTTATGCCTGAATTACAGATAACCCAGGAATACCTTGGAGCATCTGTTCACCTTGTTTTTCTTGCTCCCCTTTATGAAGAGTGCCTTAAATCAGATACATATGCAAAAGGCAAAGGTTCACTTGTTGCAAAGGTCACCGACGGATCGCTTGAAAATCACGATCTGACTGCTATGGCAGGCGTCACAAATATCGGGAATAACAGGAACTGGACCGGACATCCCTTTGCCCAGGCAAACTGGTATGCTTTCGGAAGGCTTGCATGGGATCCTTATTTAAATTCTTCTGATATCGCTGATGAATGGATAAGGATGACATTTACGAACGATAATGAAGCAGTGAAGAGGATCAGCAAAATGATGCTTGATTCACGTGAGATAGCCGTAAACTATATGACACCCCTTGGGCTGCATCATCAGATGTATGCCGGACACCATTACGGACCGGGTCCCTGGGTAAACAGGGGAAGAGCTGACCAGACATCCGTGTATTTCAACCGTGCCGACACTGTTGGAATCGGATTCAACCGGACTTCGACGGGCAGCAATGCTGTCAGTCAGTATTTCCCTCCCGTAAGAGATCTTTATGAAAAGATAGAAACATGTCCCGAAAACCTGCTGCTCTGGTTTCACCACGTGCCATGGGATTATAAGACCAGCTCCGGAAGGACATTATGGAATGAACTGTGCTACAGGTATGATGGATGGAGTCAAGTCGGTCGGATGGCTCCAGGAGCAATGGGATCTGCTAAAAGAGGCCGTTGATCCGGAGAGATTTGATACAGTAAAATCATTGCTGGTCAAGCAGAAAAGAGATGCTGCGATCTGGAGGGATGCATGTATCCTGTATTTCCAGACCTTTTCAAAAAGACCGATCCCTGAAGGAGTTGAAAAGCCGGCTCATGATCTTGATTATTACAGAAATTACAGGTATACTGATATACCGGGAATAAGCGGATAATAAAGACCAAAGACAAAAGACAAAAGACCCAAGACAAAGGAGGAACGAAGACAAAAGACCCAAGACAAAAACCCAAGACAAAATAATTTACTGGAATATGTTATTACTAGGAATAGATTTAGGAAGCTCATCTGTCAAAGCTTCAGCAATTGACGGAGAATCAGGTAAATGTCTGGCATCAGCATTCTACCCGAAAGATGAAATGAAGATCATTGCAAAAAACCCGGGCTGGGCTGAGCAGGATCCGGAGATCTGGTGGTCGAACCTGAAAGCTTCACTTGCTGATTGTAACAGCCAGCTCGGATCAAAGAGAAATGATATAGGTGCAATCGGGATCTCTTACCAGATGCACGGACTTGTTACTGTCGATAAGAACAACAAAGTACTTCGTCCGTCAATTATCTGGTGCGATGGAAGAGCTGTGAAATATGGTGAAAAAGCTTTTAAAGATCTCGGGAAAGAATTTTGTCTCTCACATCTGCTGAATTCTCCAGGGAACTTTACAGCCACAAAGCTTGCGTGGATAAAGGAAAATGAACCTGACCTCTTTTCAAAGATCAGTAAGATAATGCTCCCGGGTGATTATTTTGCATTACGCCTTACAGGAGATTTGCTGACTACCTTTTCCGGACTTTCTGAAGGAATCTTCTGGGATTTTCCGGGAAACAAAGTGTCAAAAGAGCTGATGGATTATTTCGGATTCAATTCTGAAATACTGGCCACACCTGTACAATCCTTTTCGAACCAGGGGACTCTTTTGAAATCTGTGGCTGCAGGAGCTTGATTTGCCAGAAGGGATACCGGTATCTTACCGGGCCGGTGATCAGCCGAACAATGCTCTCTCGCTGAATGTGCTAAATCCGGGTGAAGTGGCAGCTACAGCAGGAACTTCAGGTGTCATTTACGGGGTGACCGATAAAAAACAGTCTGAGCCATTATCAAGGGTAAATACTTTCCTGCATGTAAATCATACTGCAACTGAACCGCGTCTGGGTGTACTGTTATGCATAAGCGGAACAGGAATCCTGAACTCATGGCTGAGGCGGAACTCAGGTGGCAATCTGTCGTACAATGAAATGAATGAACTTGCCGAAAAAGTCAAGCCCGGATCAGACGGACTTCTTATATATCCGTTCGGTAATGGTGCGGAAAGGATGCTAGGAAATAAGGATTCCGGTGCGCGTATACAGGGATTGAATTTTAACACGCACACAAATGCTCACCTGTTCAGGGCTGCCCAGGAAGGAATTGTGTTTTCGATACGGTATGGTCTTGACATAATGAAGGAGACAGGAATAGTGCCATCAGTGATAAGAGCCGGCGCTGCCAATATGTTCCAGAGCCCCGTTTTCAGGGAAGCATTATCCTGTATCACCGGTACCGAAATTCATCTATATAATACTGACGGCTCAATTGGTGCCGCACGGGGTGCAGGTATCGGTTGCGGTTATTATAAATCTGCAAAAGAAGCATTTGCAGGATTGAAAGAGGTTGGCATAACGACTCCTGACAAGACAAAAGCCAATGTTTATGCAGCAGCATATTCGAATTGGAAGAATTTTCTTATGACCAATTGAAAATAGATATTATTCTTTGCGATCTTTGCGGTTAATGGAATTAATTTAATAATAATAAAAATTCAACTATTATGATTTACAAAGGCAAAAAAGAAGCTTATCCCGGTATAGGGAAAATTGAATACGAAGGAAAAAAATCAAAAAATCCTCTGGCATTCAGATGGTACGATCCTGAACAAAAGGTTGCAGGCAAAAAGATGAAAGATCATCTCCGTTTTGCAATTGCATACTGGCACTCATTCTGTGGTGATGGAAGCGATCCTTTCGGAGATGCAACCCGTATTTACCCATGGAAGGATTTGGCAAATAACGACGACAGGACTAAACAAAGGCTTGATGCTGCTTTTGAATTCATCACGAAGATCGGAGCTGGCTATTACTGTTTTCATGATACTGATCTTGTTGGAGGCGGATCTGTGCTCGAGATAGAAAAGCGGCTCGATAAGATAATCCCGGTAATGAAAAAGATGCAGCAGCAGACAGGTGTTAAGCTTCTCTGGGGCACAGCGAATCTTTTTTCAAATCCCAGGTATATGAACGGAGCAGCAACTAATCCTGATTTTGCAGTAGTTGCAAATGCCGGAGCTCAGATCAGGAATGCAATTGATGCAACAATTGCACTTGGCGGTGAAAATTATCTGTTCTGGGGCGGGAGAGAAGGCTATATGAGCCTTCATAATACTGATATGAAGCGTGAACTCGAACATATGGCTATGATGCTTACCCTGGCACGCGATTATGGACGAAAAAACGGATTCAAAGGAAAGTTTTTCGTAGAGCCTAAACCTATGGAGCCATCAAAGCATCAGTACGACTATGATTCCGCCACAATAATAGGGTTCCTTCGTCAGCATAGTCTTGAAAAGGACTTTACACTGAACATTGAAGTGAACCATGCGACTCTTGCCGGGCATACTTTCCAGCATGAGTTGCAGGTTGCTGCGGATGCCGGACTTCTCGGAAGCATTGATGCCAATAAGGGCGATTATCAGAATGGATGGGATACTGATGAATTCCCGACAAATGTTTATGAGATCACTGAAGCAATGATGGTAATCCTGCGTAATGGCGGATTCAAAACAGGAGGTGTAAATTTTGATGCAAAAATAAGACGTAACTCAACAGATAATGAGGATATTTTCATCGCTCACGTAAGCGGGATGGATACCTTTGCCCGTGCACTGCTCATTGCTGATAAAATTCTCAATGAAAGTGACTACCTGAAAATGAGGAAGAAGAGATATGAATCATTCGACAAGGGTGCCGGCAAGGATTTTGAGAAAGGAAAACTGACTCTTGAGAAACTCAGTGACATTGCAGCTGATCTTGGAGAACCTGTTAAGAAAAGCGGTAAACAGGAGCTTTATGAGCAACTGATCAATATGTACTTAATTTAAATTCTTCTTTAAGAATATTTATTCTGTTGAAGATGTAATCTCAAATACCGGGGGATTAAGCATGCTTTTTTTAACCTTGCACAATTCTGCAACGTGAATAAGTGAAGCTATGTATTTCTCCGGGAAGCCTGCCGGGACTTTAATATCCAGTTTAATATTCGCAGGTAATCCGGATTCTTTGTCAAACACTGTGGTCTGAATGATCTTGATGCCTTCTGCGGGTATCTTGCGGTTATCACAGAACGATTTGACGTAGATACCAGCACAGGTCCCGATTGAAGCCATGAAGAGGTCAAACGGGGTTGGGGCACTGTTAGCTCCTCCACTGTCAGGTGGCTGATCTGTCCTGATTGTGTGGCTGCGCGTGTGCGCTGTGATAACTTTGCCTCCGTCGAATGTTATTTCCATAATCAAAATTCCTTTTTGCCGGTCCATAGGGAACCGAATTCAATTAGCAAAGATAAAAATCTTTTAATTCCGGCAGAAATGACCCTCTTATAGAAGAAATATAAGATCCGTTAGCATACTTAAAAAGATTTATTGAAGATAATTTGGATTTTGACGACTGAAGCTCTGTTATTTATTCCATTTATCTTTTATAAATCTTTTGAATTGTATAACTTGCTTTACGTCAGTGAAGGGAAGGTGAAGGGATTTTTCAGTTAACAGATTTGATTTAATGCAATAGACTGACATGTCTATGTGGCTGACGGTGCCGGAGGCGTTATAAGACCAAAGACAAAAGATCAAAGAAATGGTGCAAGGTTCAAGGTGCAAGGTTCATGGGTTAAATTAGAATTTATTTAGTGCTAAAGTATATTAATAAAATCGCTGCAAAATGGGAAAATTTGAGAATTTAAGAGTTTGGAGGAGATCCAAGGATCTTACTGTCAAAGTGTACAAACTTACCTGTAAAAGTCCATTCGATAAGGATTATGGTTTAAGGGATCAGTTGAGAAGAGCTGCGGTAAGCGTACCCAGCAATATTGCCGAAGGAGATGAATCTGGAACTAATAGGTTATCAATAAGATACTTTTACACAGCCAAAGGATCGATTGCAGAGATGCACACTCAGATAATTATTGCCAACGAAATCGGATATTTTTCTGATCCGGATAAAAATGATTTATTAAATGAATGCAGTGCTATATCTGCAATGCTGAACAACCTGATAAAAATCAGAGCAAATAATTTAGATTGTACCTTGTACCGTGTATCTTGTACCGTGTACCTGTGTACCTTGTACCTTGTACCTTATTTTCAATTTTCGCTGCATATGAAAAACAAAGTGCTACTTAAAAGGATTCTCCATCGTGAACGATGGAGGATCGCCATTTTCTTTGATTTCGATGAAAATCTGAAATCAAAGGTGAAATCTATTCCCGGCGCTACTTACAGTGCCACACATCGATGTTTTTATGTTGATGATTCGGAAGAGAATCTTAAGCTGGTAATGAAAACGATCAGGGATATTGCTGACATCGACATTTCTGCACTGACAAGAAAGGAAGGGTTGAATATCGGTTGACTCGGATGAAGCTTGTGAAACCCTCCGAAAAATGAAGGTCGATGATGAATAGTCCTGAAGAGATTATCTCCAGACTATCCAGCCGGCTGTTGATGAGGATGACTGACGATACGATCTGCGTCAGCGAGGTAGTATGGACCAGTGGAGTTCCGGATCAGTGAAAAGGAGGGGCTTCTGGTAATAAAGTTTCTTGGATTATTTGATCAGGAGTGGATAAGGGAGATGAGGAGTTATGGGAACCTTGAATTTGACAAAAAACGCAAGGAGTGGCTTCTTCCATGGTCGAAAATGTCAGTTGACTCTCTTGCCGATTATTTTTCGATAACGGAGTGAAGGTCAATGTAACTAAGCAGGTTGTTAATGAAGATCTTAAGTCAGAAAGGAAGGTCACGGGTGATGAGATCAGGTCGCGGCCTCTCGGCAAGAAAGCGCTTGATGGACTCGACATGCTTACATGGTATCTCGATGAGAACCGTTATAGTCCGCGTACCCGGGAGTCTTATCTTGCCATGCTTGAATTTTTCTTCAGGTATTTCAGTCCCAGGGAACCGGCTGACATAACGGAGGATGAGATCTCAAAGTTTCTTTATGATTTTATCATCAGGCTCGGGTATTCAGCGACCTATCAGAATCAGATGGTATCGGCTATAAAGATATATTATACAATAGCAGGCAAGGGGAAGGTTGATCCTGAGTTTCTTGAGCGTCCGCGCAGGAGAAGATCGCTTCCGAAGGTTTTTTCGAAAGAAGAAGTGAGCAGTATTCTTAATTCGTCGGGGAATCTCAAGCACAAACTGTTATTATGGATAATTTACTCGTGCGGTTTAAGGAGGTCGGAGGTAACTAATATAAGGCTCACTGATCTCGATCGTGAAAGGAACATTCTGCATATAAGGGAAGGCAAGGGGATGGTTGACCGGTTTGTTCCTGTTCCGGATAAGGTATGGGTTAAGGTAGATGAATATACGAGTGCTTACAAGCCGAGGGAATATCTGTTTGAAGGTCAGACCGGAGGGAGGTATTCTTCGGAGAGTGTTTACCGGGTTTTCAAAGATGCACTGGTGAAGGCAGGTATAAAGAAGGATGTGGGGGTACACAGTCTGAGGCACAGTTATGCAACGCATCTTCATGAGAACGGGTTGGATATAAGGTACATTCAGGAGCTTCTTGGACATAAGAGTTCACAGTACGACTGAGATTTACACGCATGTAAGCAGGAGGAATCTGATAGCGGTAAGGAGTCCGATAGATGATCTGGATGTGAAGTGACCAGTACATTTTTAAGGTCTTAACCATAAATACATTTGTATTTATCAGGTTATAGTATTAAATTTGTACAAATATTTTAAGGCTATAACATCATGAAAAAACAAAAATTGGTTCTCGAACAAATTGACAATAAGATACTTATTCTGAAAAAAGCTGAGAAGCTATCAGTACCATCTTCAGGATGGGTATTTGCCATAAGGCAGTCGTTAGGAATGTCACTCAGGCAGTTAGGCAGCAGGATGGGAATCACACCACAGAGTGTAATGGAGATTGAAAAGAGGGAGATCGACGGTACAGTTTCGCTGAAAGTATTAAGGCAATTCGGGAAAGCAGTAAATTTAAAACTTGTGTATGGTTTTATTCCTGAGAAAGGTAAGTTGGAGGACATTATTAAAGCGCGTGCAAAAGAGCTGGCTAGAGAGATTGTCACCAGGACATCCGCAAGCATGAAACTTGAAGATCAGGAAAACAGAGTTGGCAGGATAAAAAAAGCAGTGAAGGAGAAGACGGATGATATTATCAGAGAAATGCCGAGGTATTTATGGGATTGAAACTGGAGTACATTGAAGGTCAAACACCCATCGATGAGGATGAGAAGGAAGGATTACTAATTCCGACAATCTCAACAAGGGGAGAGCTCAATGAGTTTGAACAGGCAAATATTGTGCAGGCTATTGAATGGACCCTAAAGAATAGATTTAGTAAAGAAGAAATCCTTACAGAAGAGTTTCTCCTTTCTGTTCACAGAAAGATGTTTGGTGAAGTTTGGGAATGGGCCGGGAAGAAGAGAAAGACCAATAAAAACATCGGAGTTGACAAATACCAGATTTCAACTGAAATTAAAAAGCTTATACAGGATTGTTGTTTTTGGATAGAAAACAAATCCTATAGTCCTGATGAGATAGCTATTCGATTCAGCCACAGGGTGGTTCAGGTTCATATTTTTCCGAATGGAAATGGCAGGCATTCCAGGCTGGTTGCTGATATTATAGTATCAGATGTATTTAACAAACCTGTTTTTTCGTGGGGAGGTTCAGATCTGTCAAATGACAATTCTGTCAGAAAAGAATATCTTGAAGCGATCCATCTTGCTGACATTGAGAATTATAAAGTTCTTATAGAATTTGCAGGGAAATAATTATTGTATGAAGATCAAGCCACAAAAAATTAAACAAGCTGAAAAAGGTGATGGAATCAGGATAGTAGAAGAAGGAATTCGTCCTGAAATATTTTCAGATTTCTTTCATTATCTGGAAGATGAAAATGTAATGGCCGGCTTAGGGTCCAATCCTAAGGCAGAATTCGTCAAGCTAGCAAAATCAGGAACTATTGAATCCTTACGGGAAATAGAAAGAATGATTGATCAGGGAAATCCAGATAGAGAGGAAAGGGATTTTGCTATAACAGCATTGAATTACTGCAGGTTTAAAATTGAGAATGAACTTCTTGATATTCCGACGGATATGATATCGGGAGGGTTGGGAGGCGTTGAAAACAAGATGAGAATTTTTGTTGCTGTAGTTGGTAAAGAAGAAATAACTGAGAAGTGTTTTGAATTGACAAAGATTGCTTTTAAGAAAACAGCTGAAGAACATGACTCCCTACTTGAGGAGGCAAAATTGAATGGCTTTTACATATCGCTTATCATACTTTGTTCGTTTGATTACTCCGTTGGGCATATAATAGATGAGGGTATCCGTCAGTGTAATTTTTTGCAGTCCGATTATTATGCAACAAATGTTGAAATCCCCAAAGACAATAGAATCAGGGATTGGATTAATGGTAAACTTGAGGACGATGAATTCAGTATCAAAACATAACACTATCTACCGAAATCAGTAGACATCAATTAACTTTACTACTTCTAAAAACAAGTTAGTAAAAATGCTTGCTTCGTTTTGAATTGGCCTCGCGCCGTATCTTGACAAATTTCTAATGACAACAAAACTCTCTTGTACCTTGACAGCAAACCCCGAGCTCAACTGACTCCGTGATAGTATCATTTGATAGTATAACATTTCCGATACCTTGACAGATTCCCTCGCCGGCCAATTCTTTGTATCTACTATGTATATCACGCACTTTTACTAACAACATTTTTCTATTTTTCTGTAAGCTGACAGATTTCGTCATTATTAAAATTGCACTCAACTCATTTCAAAAGACAGTTCCTGCTCAAAGACAAAAAAGGGATTCCTACTCATTTGACAGATACTGCATCATGAGAAGTACAGCACTTTTACTAACACGGACAATAAAAAAAATAAACTCGTCACGCTTTTTGCATGACGCTGTAAACGTAAGCCGGGACAGGTTTATAATTTGTAACCGGACCGCTCAAGTGGTGTTAATAAAATAACAGTACAATGACTCATAACCTGCTTTCTATCAACCTTGTACCGCGACACTCGTATACCTCAGACAGTTTGTACCTGGATGGCAAAAACCGCGCCGTGCTTCGCTCATTCCGGCCTCAGACAGGACCTGCCCCGAAGAGGGATACTACTCAACGGCCTCCACTCGACTCCGCAACGTTTACTATTTTTTATTGCCGGGCCGTTAGCGGGCATTCGTGCCACGGATTTAATTCAGTTCAATCCGTAAGCGAACGGCAAAAATTAACCTTGACAGTTAACAGACTCATTTACAAACTTATAACATATTGATTATTAACACCAATATTTGCCATTAGTCATGATTGTGCCGACATGAAGATTCGTATAATATTGAAAATAAACATATTAATTATGACACTTTGTAAACTATCACTTCTCCTATTTGGATTTCTGCTAATTGGTAGCAACAGTAAGTTACCTTCAGATAAAGAACAAATAATCAATTTGGTCAAACAAGCATATAAGTGGCATGATACTGATAAAGCAGAAAACGATATCGTCCCTATAACACGACATTAATGACAGCATTGTTATTGGTATAGATCTCGAAAAGCAAAAACTTCGACTCGATGAGTTAAGGAAAACCAACTTATTTACAGAAGATTATATCAATAATAATTACAAGATTGCTCAGATTATAGATACCAAGGTAAGAAATAAAGAATTCAACTGCGAGTGGTTAGTTGGAGACATACCTCCTTTTAGCAACAACACAGATCCATGGTGTAATTGTCAAGACTATCCATATGACAATCCTTGGGACAAAATTGAAATCACGTTTGAGAACTTAGATAAAGAAAATGCTACATTAACTTGGACTTGGGGATATTCCGAATGGAGCAAAGGTTTTAAATATCTGGTAAAAGTTAAGAAGATCAATAATACTTGGAAAATATCCTATTTACAGGGATATGATCTTGCAAATTTTATATGAAGAAACTAATGATCAAATCATAAAAACAAACGCTCCGCTAACACGGACAATATGGGTAAGTTGTTTGTCACGGTTTTTGCTTTTACTCCTGCACCCAAGACAAATTTGTAATGGTTCTTGCACGCGGACACCCACCTCGCCCGCCGGACAAAGCGCGCATCTGCCCGCAATTTAAATCCTGCACCGTGACAGATTTCTGGCTTCGAGATAGCTTGTACCGCGACACTGCACCAGTGCCCCCAACAAACTTCTGTACCGGGATAGTTTGCGGCTCCGATTAAAATTGTACCGCGACACGCGTAATCCTCAATAAAATTTGTACCTGACGGCAAAAACACGTGCCATACCCTCCTTGCACCGTGACAGCTTTCTGGCTAAAGTATCAGGA
>CAWGUN010000011.1:0-361329 GCA_963825935.1 uncultured Bacteroidales bacterium
TACCAGGATTCCGGTTCATCAGGATAACTATCTGATCAAGCATAAGATATCCATTGCCTGTGAGACGACCATAGTCATCAAAATAATTATCTGTCAGGATTCCGTAATTTTTTGCAAGACTTAATAACTCTTTCTCAACGGGATCTTTAAGGAGGACTAATTTGATCCTGGCATCCTTAAATCCCGAACCAGATATTTCCCTGAATGCAGGATATGTTGCCATCAGCGTAATTTGCTGATCTGCAATATAACTGTAGATACCTGTTTCAGAATCAAATATTTCATTTACATCATATTTAACCGGGAGATTCCTGAAAACATTACTGCTTCTGCTAACGCGGATCTTTGATGATAAGAGCTCAATATTGAATTCTGCAGCTTTTTGAAATTCTTCTTCAGCAGAGTATATGGCTGATTATCAGGGCATTTTCATACTTTCTGATATCAGGATATACAGTTTTTACTGAAGCTTTTTTAGCCAGAAAAGCTGTTCTTTCCTGAGGAGTACTATAGACTGTTATTTTCTTTGTAACACCTGTGTTATGAATAACTCCTGTAGAGAGTGACTGTAATTTCAATCCCAGATTAACATTAGATTCTCCGCTTTGTTTAAATGTATATTTTACACTTTCTCCCTGCATTCTGCTCCCGTTACCAAAATCCCAGGAATAACTTATGACTTTATACCCGGGTAAGAATGATTTCAATCCGTCAAAATCAACAGATTCTCCTGCAACCACAGCATCGGGAGAGTTAATATAAGGTTGTTCAATATCCCTTAAGTCGAGTGTATATGAAAGCTTTGAGAAAAACAGGTTCCCTGTTGCCCTGTCAATGAGGTCAAGCTTCACTTTATACTTCCCGGGACCCGGGATAACAATGACTTACCTCCGCTCCTGAAGCCTTCTTTCCGTCTCCAAAATCCCAGATATATTTAAGGTTTAAAGTATCGACTGCAATGGCTCCGGAGTCGCTGAACCTGAAGCAATACTGATTTTCTTTCTGAACATCAGTATAAAAGATCTGAGGAAAATTGGTTCTAAACTTGAAATATATCGACGGATTTGTTTCTTTTCGAGGAAAAATACCCTTCACTCATCAGTGAGTCAGTGATTATCCCGAAATCATCATATTGTGAGTTAACCGGAGGGTCGAGCCTGACAGGAGGCAGCCAGTCATTATCCTTTGGCCGCGAAAAGAAAATATCCTTTCCTCCAAGTCCGGGATGACCATCAGAAGAAAATAAAAGCTCTCCTGCCGGATTAACAAAGGGATAAGATTCGTTGCCTTTGGTATTTATTACCGGACCCAGATTCACCGGATCGGACCAGTAATCATTCTTCCATTCACAATAATAGAGATCTGAACCGCCATAACCCTCGGGTTTGTCAGATGCGAAATAGAGCCGTTTGCCATCAGGCGATAAATATGGTGTAGTTACATTATACCATTCATTATTGAATCTCAGTTCGCGGATCTTTGTCCATTTTTTCCCCTCAAGGACCGCATAGAAAATACCAAGCTTGTTCCTGCCCGATGGAAAGCTCAGAGAATTTGCCCTGAACCAGGAGATTCCTGGAGTAATAAATCGTATCACGAGTGCGGTTGAAAGTCGCCGGACCATCATTATAAGGTGTATTCAGACTCTTTGAAAACGATTTCGTTTTCTGCCAGGTTACCTTTTTTGTGGTATCAATAAATTCAATATTGAAGGTAGCCTCTCCTTTGGATGAGGAATAATCCATCAGTGAACCGGATCCGCGGTTTGAGGTGAAGACAATTCCTCTCTTGTAAAAAACGGGGGAGTATTCGTCGTATTTGTCGGAGCTGAAGGGAGCTAAGGGTAACGGTGTAGGTCTCGGTTTGACCGGAAACGAATTGCAGAGAAGCGACGGAATAAAGGAATATTGCGAATTTAAATTTCATTATGATTAGTAAGACTGATTGCAAGTTATGGTTTTATTTCTTATTGATCAAGTTGGAAGTAGATTGTTGGTAATTGCAGCATTCTTGAGAGATAAACCCCCCACCCCGAGTACTCGGGGTACCCCCCTGAAGGGGGGTGCTGCTGAGTGATTGTACCCCCCACCGCTTTGCGGTACCCCCCTGAAGGGGGGTTAAAAACCATACTGGATTCTATTTAAATTCTGTTTGGGTTTATAGCCCCCCTTAAGAGATAAGACCCCCCATCGCTTCGCGATACCCCCCTGAAGGGGGGTTGAAACCCCGCAATTTACCTAACTCCTTTATAGTAATGGGTTTATAGCCCCCCTTTAGGGGGGTTGGGGGGTTGATTCGGGAGATTGTGGGTTAAGGCGATTTCCAGGAGGTGTAGGACTAAAAAATCAACGGATTCACCACATCCACCTTATACTTAAACTCATACCTGATCATTATCTCATGCGACCCATTGCTGTACCTACCAAGCTTGCCAAAATCAAAATCATAGGTATAAGCAACTCTTAACTGGTTATTTACGGCAAATTGCAGCAATGCCCCGACAGACCTGTTGCTCCGGTAAGAAACTCCTGTCCACAGCCTGTCGAAGAAGTTGAAATGAGCATTTATATCGTATAGCAACTTTTCTCCCGGGGAAAATGTAACGAGTGTTGATGGAAAGAATTTTGCCTTTGGACCCAAAGTGAAAATATAACCGGTATTGAATAAATAATTGTAATTCCCGGGGGCAAACTTCAGAGTGTATTTGTTTTTATCAAAATTGAATGTGTAACCCAGCAATTTTGGAACTGAGAAACCGGCAAAGTAATTCTGATATGTATAATAAGCTCCAAAACTGAAATCAGGAACAACGAAAACGCGTGAATCGACGAGGTAATTTGCATCTTCCTGGTCAATGACTACCAAATCGGACTATGCAGTATTCGTAGTAATTATACCGGCACCGAGACCAAGGGACAGAATCCCATTCTTCATATTAATTTTATAGGAATAATTGGTGTTAAACCTTGTTTCTTTGGTTACTCCTATCTTGTCATTTGAAATAATCAGCCCAAGCCCGAGTTTGGCATCAAGCAAAGGGGCGTCGACAGACAATGTCATTGTCTCCGGGGAACCTGAAATTCCCACCCATTGCTTCCGGTAGAAGGCTGCAATGTTCAACGCGCCTCTGTTACCTGCATAAGCGGGGTTAATTGTAAGAGGATTAAGAATATACTGATTCGTGACAGGTGCCAACTGACCTGACAGGGTTACAGGAATCAATAACCAGAAAAATGTTTTAAAAATCCTTTTCATATATTTCCATTTATTTTTAAAAAATGAAAGAGCCCGCATGCTGCTGAAAGTATCAGTTAATGATACTGGCCTGGCTGAGCTTCCAGGTTTAAGAATTCAGCAAGCATGCGGGATTTCATTTTATCTTCTTATTACAATATAACCGCTTAAAGATTTACCGTTCTGTGACTTCATCACATAGAAGTAAGTGTCTTCCGGAAGTTCATTTCCGTTATAATCAAGTCCGTTCCATGAATTGTCATAATTCATGTTTTTATAAACCTGTGCTCCTCTCCTGTCGAAAATGATAAGTTCTGTTTTACCGAGTGTTTCCAATCCTCTCAGTACAAAATATTCATTATAGGGATCTCCGTTAGGCGTAATTAATGTAGGAATGAGCAGATCATTTACAGTGATAGTTACATCATCGCTTACTGCAGGACATACTCCGTTTGTGACTGTCCATCTGAAATCATTCCTACCTGATTTAAGTCCTGTTACAGTTGTTGTGGCATCATTGGCATCCGAGAATTCTCCGGTACCGGAAACTAAGGACCATGTTCCTGTTCCTTCCATAACTGGTTCAGCATCCAGAGTCGTTCCGAATACATACTCCAGAATCTGGTCGGGACCTGCATCAGGTACCGGTAATTGGAACACAGTTACAGTTACCGGTTTTATAGTGAAATAACCTGCTGTTGTTGTGCCTTTGATATAGTAGGTGCCTGCAGTAGCTGCTGACGGAGTAGCGTAGGGTATTGTTGCAGCAGCATCAGTCCAGTAAGTGAAAGTCAGATTGTCAGCCGAGCCAGCGGTTACTTCCGGTGCTGTCAGGTTTGCAGTTGTTGTCGAACATACCGGTGCGGGATCCGTAATAACGACCACAGGAGCTCCCGGTATTGCATTGATAACCACGTTGGCTGATGGTACTGAGGTACATAAGACTGAATTGGTTACAGTAAATGTATATGTTCCAGGGGCTATACCAGTAATAGTCTTACTCGTTGTTGTGCCTGTTGTTATCACACCATCAGGATTGCGGGTAAGTGTCCATGAACCTGCCGGTAATCCGCTTAATACAACACTTCCTGACGGAACCGCAAATGTAGGATGTGTTATTGTTCCAACTACAGGTGCTGAAGGTGTTACAGGCTGAGCATTAATTACCACATTGGATGATGGCAAGTGAAGTACATCCGGATGAATTGGTTACGGTATAATTAGTTGCTGATCCTGCCGCAAGTCCTGTAATTGTTGTACTTGTTCCTTCACCTGTTGAAGTGATAGTTCCGGGATAGCGGGTTATTGTCCAGGTACCCAATGGCAATCCGTCTAATACAACACTGCCGGTTGCCACGGTGCATGTCGGATGCACGATTGTTCCTACAACAGGTTTAGTTGGTGTTGCAGGCTGTGCATTTATTATTACTTCATCTGATGCCACTGAAGTACATGTTGCAGCATTGGTTACAGTAAAAGTATATGTACCTGCAAGAAGACCCGAGACAGTATAACTTGATCCGCTGCTGTTTATAGTAACACCACCCGGATTACGGGTTAATTTCCAGTTACCTGCAGGCAATCCGCTAAGCACCACACTTCCTGTTGAAAGTCCGCATGTCGGGTGTGTAATTGTTCCTACCACCGGTGGTGTAGGTGTTTCAGGTTGCGCATTGATAACCACATTGGCAGATGGCAATGATGTACAATTTGCTGCACTGGTCACTGTGAAGGAATAAGTTGATGACTCTGCCAATCCGCTGACCGTTGTGCTTGTCCCGGTACCTGTTGTGGTTGTTCCACCGGGATTACGGGTCAATGTCCAGGTTCCCGTTGAGGGCAAACTATTCAGTACAACCTTTCCTGTTGCATCAGAACATGTCGGTTGAGTGATTGCGCCTAATGCAGGTGCCGATGGGATAGCATTTACTGTTAAAGTATAAGTGGCAGTTGCAGGTGTGCATGGATTACCAAATGGATTATTGGTAGTTACAGTTATGGTTACAACTTTACCGGCGTCGGCTGCTACAGGAGTATAGGTAAAGTCAAACGGAGAAGTGTTTGAAGAAACCGGACTTACTGATCCTGAACCATTTTCCGTTATAGTCACGCTTGTTGCACCTCCGCTGAAAGTGTTGTTACTAACTACTTCAGGTGTTATCCCGCAAGTGCTGCCGCTGGTGCTGCTCAATGCAACCGCCGGTGGATTTGCACATCCGCATGAGACTGAGAAAATGGTTCCTGTGGTTATGCATCCTGAAGAATTTTTTACAGTGATGGTATGGTTACCGTTGGCTACATCGTTAAAGGAAGTGGCAGACTGAAATCCACCTGCATCAAGAGCATACTGATAACCTGATCCTGTCGGACTTGTGACCGTCACAACAGCATTGCCATAACCTATGAGCACAGTCTACAGTTTGTACAGGTGCTGGCGGTAAAGGAGGCTGTGGATTGATATCGACATTAGCTGATAGTGCTGAAGTACATCCTGCTGCATTTGTCACAGTATAGTTGTATGATATGAGTGATGCTCCGGACGGAAGTCCGGCAATTGTTGTGCTTGTTCCTACTCCTGATGTTGTTACAGTCCCGGAATAACGGGTTAGTATCCAGGTCCCGGAAGATGGTAAGCCGCTTAATACAACACTTCCGGTAGCCAGAACACATGTTGGTTGTGTGATTGTACCAACAACTGGTGGTGTTGGTGTCGCAGGCTGTGTATTGATGACGACATTACCTGTGGCAATGGATGTGCAGTTTGCCGGATTGGTGGTTACTGTAAAATTATAGGTACCGGGAAGAAGATTACTTATTGTTGTACTTGCGGTAGAACCTGTTATTGAGCCCGGATTTATTGTCCAGCTTCCTGAAGGCAATCCGCTTAAAACAACACTGCCTGTTGATGCGGTACATGTAGGTTGTGTTATCGTACCTACAGTCGGGGCTGCCGGAGTAGTGTTAACTGTCACCGATACTGCTAAACGAGATGTTGACTCACAGCCGGATACTGTCTGGCTCGCATAATATGTTCCTGTGGCAAGTGCCGTAGATGTCAACAGTACTGTACCATCTGAGGAACTTAAGTACCATTTAATTCCTGTACCAGTTGCTATGAGAGAGGCTACTGTCGGTAAGGGACTGCTGCAGAATATCTGTGTTGCTGAACCTGTCGGTGCTGACGGGTTCTGGGTAACCGTTACAGTGGTGGATGCCGGAGATGATGGTCCATTGCATCCGTTTGCCGTTACGCTGACTGTTGCTATTCCATAAAAACCAGGAGACCATGTCACTGTTCCATTTGTCCCTATACCAGAAATGGTATTACCAGTGCCGGTTACTGACCAGTTGTAGTTCGAAGCATTTATTGCAGATGAAGAGTAGATTGTATTTGCGCTTCCCTGACAAATAGTAGTAGCCGACGGCATAGGAGTAACCGGAGTACCTACTGCAGGATTTACAACTACAATTCCACTTGCACAAGCTGTAGTATTGCACGATCCGGAGGCACGTACATAATAGGTTGTACTTGTTCCGGCTGCAGGGTCCACAATAATGCTTAAACCTGTTCCAACCAGAGTACCCCCGCATGATCCTGTATACCATTGCCAGTTGGCTCCGGATCCTAAACTTCCTCCCGTAACAGAAAGGATTTTAGATGATGCCGTTACATGTATTATTATTTGTTATTGCAACTCCGGCCGGAGCTGTTGAAAGAGTGTTTACAGTTACTGCCAGAGTATTTGCTGTGCTTGTACCACAACTATTACCTGCTGTTACAGTAATATTTCCTCCCTGCCCGGCTGAACCTGTTGTTACAGTTATTGAGGTTGTTCCAGCACCTGCATTAATAGACCAGCCTGTCGGAACATTCCATGTGTAGGTTGTAGCACCGGTAACTGCACTTATACTATATATCTGACCTGCCAGTCCCGGACATTGTGCTGCTGTACCACTTATTATTCCTGGTGTTGCAGGAGTTCCGGGTAATACTGTCACTGCAAGGAGCCTTGCTGCACTTGTGCCGCAACTATTACCTGCTGTTACACTGATATTACCATTCTGCCCTGAAGAACCAGTTGTCACATTTATTGAAGTAGTTCCTGCTCCACCAGTTATAGACCAGCCTGATGGGACTGACCATGTGTAAGTTGTTGCATTGGCAACTGCACTTATACTATATGTCTGACCCGTTAATCCCGGGCACTGTGTTGCTGTACCCGTTATTGCTCCGGGCTGTGCAGGGGTTCCTGGTAATACCGTTACTGCAAGAGTATTTGCAGAACTTGTGCCGCAGCTATTTCCTGCTGAAACACTTATATTGCCATTCTGCCCTGCTGACCCCTGTTGTTACGGTTATTGATGTAGTTCCTGCACCACCTGTGATTGACCAGCCTGTTGGAACTGTCCATGTGTAAGTTGTTGCATTGGCAACTGCACTTATACTATATGGCTGACTCGTTAATCCGGGACATTGTGTTGCATCGCCTGTAATTGCTCCGGGCTGAGATGGGATTCCTGGTGATACTGACACTGCAAGAGTATTTGCAGAGCTTGTGCCGCAGCTATTTCCTGCTGATACACTTATATTGCCATTCTGTCCTGTTGTACCTGTTGTTACTGTTATTGAAGTAGTTCCTGTTCCGCTTGTAATTGACCATCCTGTAGGGACTGTCCATGTATAAGTTGTTGCATTGGCAACTGCACTTATGCTGTATATCTGATTTGTTAATCCGGGACATTGTGCTGTTGTGCCTGATATTGCACCTGGTTGATTTGGGGTTCCGGGAGATACAGTTACTGCAAGTGTTCTTGGTACACTTGTTCCGCAACTATTGCCTGCTGTTACACTTATATTTCCATTCTGTCCTGCTGTACCTGCTGTTACTGTTATCGAGGTTGTTCCTGCACCTGCTGTAATAGACCAGCCTGTCGGAACTGCCCATGTATAAGTTGTTGCATTGGTAACTGCACTTATACTATATGTCTGACCTGTTAATCCTGAACATTGAATTGCGGTGCCGGTTATTATCCCTGGTTGAGATGGAGTTCCTGGTAATACCGACACTGCAAGAGTATTTACAGAGCTTATGCCGCAACTATTTCCTGCTGAAACACTTATATTGCCATTCTGCCCTGCTAACCCTGTTGTTACGGTTATTGATGTAGTTCCGGCTCCGCCTGTGATTGACCAGCCTGTCGGGACTGTCCATGTGTAAGTTGTTGCATTGGCAACTGCACTTATACTATATGGCTGACTCGTTAATCCGGGACATTGTGTTGCATCACCTGTAATTGCTCCGGGCTGAGACGGGGTTCCAGGTGATACCGACACTGCAAGTGTATTTGCAGAGCTTGTGCCGCAACTGTTGGCTGCTGAAACACTTATATTACCATTCTGCCCTGCTGATCCTGTTGTTACATTAATCGAGGTAGTTCCTGCTCCTCCTGTGATGGACCATCCTGTAGGAACAGCCCATGTATAGGTTGTTGCATTAGGAACTGCACTTATGCTGTATGTCTGATTTGTTAATCCGGGGCACTGTGTTGCTGTACCTGATATTGGTCCCGGCTGAGCAGGGGTTCCCGGAGATACATTTACTGCAAGTGTTCTTGCTACACTTGTTCCGCAGCTATTGTCAGCCGTTACACCAATATTGCCATTCTGTCCTGCCAACCCTGTCGTTACAGTAATCGAGGTGGTTCCTGAACCGGAGGTGATAGACCATCCTGTCGGGACTGTCCATGTGTAATCAGTAGCTCCGGGAACTGCACTTATACTGTATATCTGGCCTGTCAATCCGGGACATTGTACCGGAGTACCTGTTATTGCTCCGGGTTGTGCTGGTGTTCCGGCAGTTGTAGCATACGTAATTGTACCGGAATTGGTTGAAGTTCCACAAGAATTTACAGCTCTTACCCTGTAATAATAGGTTGTACCTCCATTTAATCCGGTGACATTAATTGTTAAAACATTTCCAACATTCAAATCCTGATAGCCTGTAACATAGGTCGCAAAATGTATTTACAGTGGATACATCTAACTCATAATATGTAGCGTTTGCAGATGCCGCCCAGCTGGCTGTTATCTGTGTACATGTCGCCCCTGAACCTGCATTTGCTGCTGGTGCTGCAGGTGTGCCAGGATTTACAGTTACTGCAAGTGTATTTGCAGAGCTTGTACCGCAGCTATTGCCTGCTGAAACACTTATGCTTCCATTTTGTCCGGCTGAACCTGTTGTTACTGTTATCGAAGTAGTTCCTGCCCCGCTTGTGATCGACCAGCCTGTGGGAACTGCCCATGTGTAGATCGTTGCATTGGGAACTGCACTTATGCTGTATGTCTGATTTGCTAATCCGGGACACTGTGTTGCTGTTCCGCTTATTGTGCCAGGTGTTGACGGGATAGCCGTCACAGTAACTGCAAGGTTCCTTACTGCACTTGTTCCGCAGCTATTGCCCGCTGTTACACTTATGTTGCCATTCTGTCCTGTTGTACCAGTTGTTACTGTTATTGAAGTAGTTCCAGCTCCGCCTGTTATCGACCAGCCTGTGGGAACTGTCCATGTGTATGTGGTAGCACCTGGCAACGGCACTTATACTATATGCCTGACCAGTCAATCCCGGACACTGGGTTGTTGTACCTGATATTGCTCCCGGTGTAGCCGGTGTTCCTGGAGACACGGTTACTGTAAGTGAACTCGCTGCACTTGTTCCGCAGCTGTTTCCTGCTGTCACTGTTATACTGCCTCCCTGCCCTGCTGAACCTGTTGTTACAGTTATTGCTGTTGTTCCTGCTCCGCCTGTAATAGTCCATCCTGCCGGGACTGTCCATGTGTAAGTTGTTGCATTGGCAACTGCACTTATACTGTATGTCTGACTTGTTAATCCGGGACACTGTGCTGCTGTGCCTGATATTGCTCCCGGCTGTAGCCGGGGTACCTGGTGATACCGTCACTGAAAGGGTATTTGCAGAACTTGTGCCACAGCTATTTCCTGCTGAAACACTTATACTGCCATTCTGCCCTGCTGAACCTGTTGTAACATTGATTGAGGTAGTTCCTGCTCCGCTTGTAATAGTCCATCCTGCCGGGACTGTCCATGTGTAAGTTGTTGCATTGGCAACTGCACTTATACTGTATGTCTGATTTGTTAATCCGGGGCACTGAGCTGCCGTGCCTGATATTGCTCCTGGCTGAGCTGGAGTTCCTGGGGATACCGTCACTGCAAGTGTGTTCGCAGAGCTTGTACCACAGCTATTTCCTGCTGAAACACTTATATTGCCATTCTGTCCGGCTGATCCTGTTGTTACATGATATTGAGGTAGTTCCTGCACCGCCTGTAATGGACCATCCTGACGGGACTGTCCATGTGTAAGTCGTTGCATTGGCAACTGCACTTATGCTGTATGTCTGATTCGTCAATCCCGGGACACTGCGTTGCCGTACCTGATATTGCTCCGGGTTGTGAAGGTGTTCCGGGATTTACCGTAAGTGTAGCAGCTGATGTTGTTGCATTATTGGCTCCGCTGCAATTTGTAATATAACAGCGATACTGATAACTTCCCGGTGTTGTTATTCCTGATACAGTTAATGCAGCGGTAGTTGCATTAGTATATGATGCACCTGTTGGAGTACCGGTGTTTACTGTTTCCCATGTTGCCCCGTTATAATATTGCCATTGAAATGCAAAAGGAGCTGAACCATTTGGAGTTACTGTAAATAATGCATTGCCTGTTACCGCACACATATTATTGGCAGACGGCTGCGTTCCTATTGTTACAGGAACACATGCTGCATTGACAGTTGCAGTTCCTGCCATATCACTATACATATAGGTAGCTTTGCGATGGGCTTTAACAGTATAAATGCCTTCAGTCTGATGTTCCAAAAGAGATAGGTGAACCTGTACCATCAACCGCAGAACCCTGTGGATTGATACCATTATATAATAAATAATTCACACCTCCGGTTTGTGAGCCATCAAGACCAACTGCAGCAGGAGCTGTGCCACCGCCTGTTACATTGTAAGAAGTTATAGCACCATTAAGAATTGGATTGACAAGATTTGTATTAACCAATGTTATTTATCTGCTACACACTTCCATCTGTGATCTGAATACCATATAGCTGTAGCAGGTTTGGACTGTGAGAGCTATTCAAATACTGGCAGTAGATCCTGCCAAAAGCTGCTGTATTTGTCAGTTTGACTCTGCAGATTCTTGTGCCATTTCCTGAAGTTGATATTTGCGAACAAGCAGCCTGTGTGTGTGGGAATCGCTTCAGCAGTTATGCGCCAGTATGTTGAAGTGGTATGTATTTACAGTAGTTGGAATTTGAGAAGAGTTAGTAAGGTCAGAATAACCCGGAACAATTGAACCTGTAAGAGTACCACCATTTAATAATGAAGCTTATTAATTGTAATCTTATATTGTCCTCTGTGCATAATAAAAACTTCCACTGTGTAGCCTTGACATAAATATCAACGATCAAATTATTTGCATCAATCAAAGAATCGTTACGCAGCGTAACCTCACAAGTCTGCGAATAAGCCACTTAGGGTAGTTATGAAGAATAAAAAAGCAAATAAATACTTTTGCCTTTACAGTAAATCTAATGAATCAAGTTTTTCATTCTATGATATTTAGCATTGCATATATCCTTCCATGTTCTCTATTTTTTCTTTTTCATCGGGGCAGCAGGAGTATTCATTCCAACACCCTTTTTATTATTATTAAATACCTTGACCAGGTCAAATCCATCAATAAATCCATCACCGTTTATATCGGAAACCTGATATCCATAGCTTCCCAGCTTATTAAGGTTGAAAGTGATGACTAGATCAAAGCCATCAACATACTGGTCCTTATTGGTATCACCTGTATATAAATAGTATTTACCTCCTATCCCGATCATGTTATTACCCCAGGCTTTTGAAATAGCATCAGTAAAATTGTAATTTATGACCTGGCCGGAAAACGATGCAACCTGACTCCACGTTTCAATATGGTTGCGGTGTTTTATTATAATATAATAGCTGTCAGTGAAGGTCCCTGGAATAGTATTCAGATTTATAGTACCATCTAGTATTGATTGGTACTCCATGCTCTGTATGTAAAATCAGGTATGGATCATTAATCTGTGCAATCTGTACAGTAAGAGTATCAGAAATAGTACCTGTAAACATGTCATATGGAGTTTCTCCATCAATGCAACCCTGAACTTTTACAATTCCGCTTGTTCCATTATACAAACCTTCAAGGAAGACAGTAATATTAAGAGTCTTCGGGTTCGGTGTAATACTAAGTGATGATTCGGATCCGTCATAGCATGAATTATGGCCTCTTACTTTCAGCTGTCCTCCGGTTGCTGTTGGTGAGAAATCAAGAGTGACACTGGTTCCGGTTCCGTGGATTGTGACGCCTGTCCCGGTGTATGTCCAGATATACGAAGTTGCTTCAGGAATGGCAGCGACAGAATAAGGAATACCATTTGTACCCGGAGTATAAGTAGCCGGACCGGTTATTGTACCTGCTGCAGCTGGCACCAGAATGACTGTTGCCAATACAGCTGTACGGGGTTGTGAGGTGCACCCGGAACTTGTAGCATCCACATAATAAGTCGTCGTTGAGGTTATACTTGGAGTAATAAATGCAGGATCCGTGCCTAAAGAGGTCCCTCCGGTTGACAAACTATACCAATTAACCGTTCCGGCACTCGCTGTTGCTCCAAGAGTAACTGAACCTGTTCCACAACGTGA
Source organism: uncultured Bacteroidales bacterium (assembly GCA_963825935.1). Classification (GTDB taxonomy): domain Bacteria; phylum Bacteroidota; class Bacteroidia; order Bacteroidales; family VadinHA17; genus LD21. Next base: position 12,994 of record CAWGUN010000011.1, read on the forward strand.
AGCAGGAGTAGTACTGGTTATTGCAGGTATGGAATTAACTGTGATATTATAGATTGCCGGGGTTGTTGCTGTACATCCATTTGCATTTGTATAGTTAACCGATACAGTTCGTGAACCTGTTGTGTTCCAGGTGACTGTGACACTATTGTCTGTTGACGTTCCACCTGCTGTGATAGTACCTCCTGCTGATACAATCCATATGTAGTTTGTCATTCCTGCTGCAGTCGAATACAGATTGCCAGTTGATCCTGAACAAGCTGATGCAGGACCAATTATTGCTGGCACAGGTAATCCATTGACAGTGACAACATGTGTGGTCGTGGCCGGACCATTACATCCTGCTGCGGTGGCTGTAATCGTTGTAGTACCGCTCCAGGTGGGTGCATATGTCACTGCTCCCGTTGCAGCGACTATCGAATTCCCTCCTGCTAAACTGGTTGCATCCAAACTATAAGTAATACCTGTCGAGTTGGTCGCTGTTGTAGTATAAGTCACTGTACCTGATCCCTGACATCTTGTCGATGTAGCTGGTGCGAATGCTGCTATCGTTACATTCGGTGTAACTGTTATGCAATTCGGAACCGTTATTGTATTCGATGCCCCCTCAGTTATTTTTAACCATACTGTCTTCGATCCACTGGTACCGTATGTTACATTATGGGGACCTATAGAATTTGCTGTGGCCGGATTCGCTCCTTCTCCAAAATTCCATTCGTATTGTGTACTCCCTGAAGTACCTGTCGATGTATTGGTAAACGTTACTACCGACCCTATGCATACCGTTGCCGGAGTTGCTAAAAAATTAGCACTAAGACCGCATCCTGCCAGGTTGATCACAAGAGTCTTTGTTGCTCCAACACATAATGAAGAATTTGTCTCTGTGACTGTTATATTTCCATTAGTCGTACCGAAAGTAACGGTTATACTATTTGTACCTGCTCCTGCTGTGATGATTGCTCCTGATGGTACCGTCCATGCATAACTCGACCCTGATGTCAATGTTACACTATATGTCTCAGTACCACTGCATGCTGGTGTGGCATTACCTGTAATATTTGAAGTGACTGGAAGGGAATTAACCGTAGCTGTTGTTGTTCCTGCTGTACTGGTACATCCATTGACCGTCGCCGTGACACTGTATAATCCTGTAGCTGCTGTTGTTGCACTGGCTATAGTTGGATTCTGTAAAGTCGATGTAAAACCATTCGGTCCTGTCCAGGCATACGTTGCTCCTGTGACCAGCGTTGCTGTAAGGTTCAAAGTACTCCCTGCACATATAGGTCCTCCGTTCCCTGCTGTAGGTGCCGTCGGTATTGCATTGACCGTAGCTGTTGTTGTTCCTGCTGTACTGGTACATCCATTGACTGTCGCCGTGACACTGTATAATCCTGTAGCTGCTGTTGTTGCACTGGCTATCGTTGGATTCTGTAAAGTCGATGTAAAACTATTCGGTCCTGTCCAGGCATACGTTGCTCCTGTGACCAGCGTTGCTGTAAGGTTCAAAGTACTCCCTGCACATATCGGTCCTCCGTTCCCTGCTGTAGGTGCCGTCGGTATGGCATTGACCGTAGCTGTTGTTGTCCCTGCTGTACTGGTACATCCATTGACCGTCGCCGTGACACTGTATAGTCCTGTAGCTGCTGTTGTTGCACTGGCTATCGTTGGATTCTGTAAAGTCGATGTAAAACCATTTGGTCCTGTCCAGGCATACGTTGCTCCTGTGACCAGCGTTGCTGTAAGGTTCAAAGTACTCCCTGCACATATCGGTCCGTCCGTTTCCTGCTGTAGGTGCCGTCGGTATAGCATTGACCGTAGCTGTTGTTGTCCCTGCTGTACTGGTACATCCATTGACCGTCGCCGTGACACTGTATAGTCCTGTAGCTGCTGTTGTTGCACTGGCTATAGTTGGATTCTGTAAAGTCGATGTAAAACTATTAGGTCCTGTCCAGGCATACGTTGCTCCTGTGACCAGCGTTGCTGTAAGGTTCAACGTACTCCCTGCACATATAGGTCCTCCGTTTCCTGCTGTAGGTGCCGTCGGTATGGCATTGACCGTTACCGTTACTTGTGAATTAACCGTTGAAAATCCATCATTAACTGCTACATTATATGTCGTCGTTACTGATGGTGTTGCTGTTGGGTTTGCTCCCGTTGATGAAAATCCTGATGGATTTGATGTCCAGACATAGGTATAGGAACCTGACCCTCCACTTGCCATGGCATCCAGTTGTACTGTTGACCCTGCACATACTGTCGACGGTGTCGCCGTCGGTGCTGAACTTAAGGCATTGCCTGTGACGGTTACCTTTATATTATCACTATTCGAACATGTCGTAGCTGATGATGTCGCTGTTAATGTAAATGTTGTTGTAGTTGATAAATTAACTGTCGTCGGATCCTCTACTAATGAATTTACAAGCAGTGCTGATGGTGTCCAGCTATAGGTATCAGCTCCTGTTACTGTCGCATTTAATGTCGTGCTTGTTCCATTTGATATAGATACATCAAGCCCGGCATCAACTACAGGTAATGGATTGACCGTAGCTGTTGTTGTCCCTGCTGTACTGGTACATCCATTGACCGTCGCCGTGACACTGTATAGTCCTGTAGCTGCTGTTGTTGCACTGGCTATCGTTGGATTCTGTAAAGTCGATGTAAAACCATTAGGTCCTGTCCAGGCATACGTTGCTCCTGTGACCAGTCGTTGCTGTAAGGTTCAAAGTACTCCCTGCACATATCGGTCCGTCCGTTTCCTGCTGTAGGTGCCGTAGGTATAGCATTGACCGTAGCTGTTGTTGTTCCTGCTGTACTGGTACATCCATTGACCGTCGCCGTGACACTGTATAATCCTGTAGCTGCTGTTGTTGCACTGGCTATCGTTGGATTCTGTAAAGTCGATGTAAAACTATTCGGTCCTGTCCAGGCATACGTTGCTCCTGTGACCAGCGTTGCTGTAAGGTTCAAAGTACTCCCTGCACAGATAGGTCCTCCGTTCCCTGCTGTAGGTGCCGTCGGTATTGCATTAACCGTAGCTGTTGTTGTTCCTGCTGTACTGGTACATCCATTGACCGTCGCCGTGACACTGTATAATCCTGTAGCTGCTGTTGTTGCACTTGTTATCGTTGGATTCTGTAAAGTCGATGTAAAACCATTTGGTCCTGTCCAGGCATACGTTGCTCCTGTGACCAGCGTTGCTGTAAGGTTCAAAGTACTCCCTGCACATATCGGTCCGTCCGTTCCCTGCTGTAGGTGCCGTCGGTAAGGCATTGACCGTTACTGTTATCTGCTCCTCATCAGATAATACCGGAGTACCATTATCAGTAACTTTTACCGTAAAAGTGTAAGACCCTGGTGAGTCCGGAGTCCAGGTAAATGCACCAGTGGAACTATTTATTGAAGCACCTGTTGGTGCACCAACCAGACTAAAGGTCAGAATATCAGTTGGATCAGGGTCGGATGCAGATGCAATAAAAGTAAGCTCGTTATATTGACAAACAGTTTTATTCCCTATCGAAGCTAATACTGGCGGATTATTAAGGGTAACATGAAATTCCTGAGGAGTCATTGCATTGCCTACCGTCATTTCTTTTACGAACGGAACTGTCTCATTAACAATATATATCGAATCGGATAATGGATCATAATATTTAAAAGTCAACGTCTCTCCACTCGACTCATAACTATAACACATTACTATAAAGACAGTCTTTCCTGTAGGTGGAAACACGATCCCATCTGCTAATCCTCTGCAGGTATCTCCGACAAAAGCGCCCAGCGTTCCATTCGTAACCAGATCAGGACCCAGATATACAATTGCAACAACTTCCCCGCTATTGGGATATTTATTGGGATTAACTGTCCAGCCATGTTGAGCAATCAAATCAACAGTGGCTAAAGCAATGCAGATTAATAATATAACCTTTTTAAAATATTTCATTCTGGATTAACAGATTTAACTTAAAATCTATTCTAATAATGTGACTTTTTTGACTACCTGTCTATTACCTGATTGAAGCTTAATAATGTACATACCGCTTAATTGACGATCCGGGATCCACTTTGTCGTATAGTGGTCCGCCTGTTGTTCTTTGTCAACCAATACTTTAACAATTCGGCCATACGGATCATAAACTATTAGCCTGACATTGCTTTGAACAGGCAAATCATATTCAATATTAAGTACCTGATCAAAAGGATTTGGATAGGCATTAATTTGCAGATTCTGAGTTACTTCAGATTTAGTTTTAAGACTTGTATTAAGTTCCAATGGTTTGATGGCATCTGCAACGATCATATCTTTCCTGAAGGTTCCTGTTTCCCTGCAAGGATATAATTTGCCTGTCTCTGAATCCTGATACCTGAATTCAATAACTTCTCCTTCGCTTAAATTGCTGTGAATCATTATTGGATATAGAAAAACGTCCTTGGGATCAAAGTACACTCCTTTGGCAACTCCTCGTAACTGGCCATTTACAAAGGCATACAAGAGATCTCTTTCAGATCCTGAGTCTACACCATCTACTTTAACCTTTGCTGTAACAGAACCATTGAACTCAAAAGAAGATGGGTCAAATAAAGGCTTATCAGTATCTGAATCCGTTAAAAATCCAGTTTTACCTTTAGCATCAGGATATTGAAGTGTTCCCGGATTTGCTACTTTAATCATATATCCTTCACCAGGTGACATATTGGTCAACGATCCAAACCAGCCGGAACCAGCGTAATATGTTGAAGAATTAGTATGGTTTTTAATATAATCCAGGTTTGCTGATGAATATGATGCCAGGGCAGTATTTACAGGAATCGGACTTTGGGGCAGATAACCAATCCAGTTCCAACCTGTTACAAGTGAAATTTGTGTTACATTATTATCCACAGGGATTCCGCAGAAGTTAACGTTGCTGGCATTTTGCACTTTTAATTTGTAAAGCTTTTTAGGATCTATAACTGAGAGTGTGCCAAACCAGCCAAATCCACTATAGTAAGTAGCTGAATTTAGTTGATCCTTTATATAATCATCTGCCACAAAATTATTGGAGAGTAAATATTTTAATGTCATAATATCTGTTGTAGCATTTATTGAGAACCAATTCCATCCCGCAGTAAATGATTTGTTGAAGTCGATACCGTTTTGCATATTTACAGGTGTCACCGCATTACCGATGATCATATCATCAACAAAATCAAGTGTTTTGGCCAGGTTTTTAGATTTATTTGAAGCCGGATCAAAAAATCTGAATGTTATTGTTTCACCACTTGAGCTGTTGCTGTGAATCATTAAACCAAATACATAGTGGTCAGATGGGGTAAAGTATGATGCTTCAACAATGCCCCTGCATTCCGTACCCACAAATGCAGCCAGAAATCCTGATTCGACAGCTATTTCATCAATAAATACTTTAGCGGTTATTTGTCCATTATGGGTAAATGAAGGAGGGTTGAATTCCCATCCTGAAGGAAGTACATTAATTATTGTTGAAACTGAGCAACCTGTTCCAAGTGTATATGTGATTATTGAGGTACCCGACGACACTCCGGTGACGATCCCTGTTGAAGGGTCTATTTCAGCCACAGATGTAGTCCCGCTGCTCCAGGTTCCTCCTAAAGTTATATTGTCCAGGGTTGCCATCGATCCCGTTGATACATAGTTTTTACCTATTATAGCTCCGGGTTGAAGATTAACGATCATTGTGATCCCTGTCGATGTTGCTGGTGAGCCACTTGAACACACCTCTGAGGATGTCAATACACACGTGATTACATCATTGTTGGTTGGAACATAGTTATAGGTTGACTGGTCGTTCCCTGCATTTATCCCATTGACCTTCCACTGATACGATGGCGTAAGGCCTCCGTTTATCGGTGTGGCTGTATAGGTTACTGATGTCCCTGAACAAACTGTTGTTGCTGTTGATGATATGGTTAAACTGACAGGTAGATTCGCATTTACTGTCATTGTGATCCCTGTCGATGTTGCTGGTGAGCCACTTGAACACACCTCTGAGGATGTCAATACACACGTGATTACATCATTGTTGGTTGGAACATAGTTATAGGTTGACTGGTCGTTCCCTGCATTTATCCCATTGACCTTCCACTGATACGATGGCGTAAGGCCTCCGTTTATCGGTGTGGCTGTATAGGTTACTGATGTCCCTGAACAAACTGTTGTTGCTGTTGATGATATGGTTAAACTGACAGGTAGATTCGCATTTACTGTCATTGTGATCCCTGTCGATGTTGCTGGTGAGCCACTTGAACACACCTCTGAGGATGTCAATACACACGTGATTACATCATTGTTGGTTGGAACATAGTTATAGGTTGACTGGTCGTTCCCTGCATTTATCCCATTGACCTTCCACTGATACGATGGCGTAAGGCCTCCGTTTATCGGTGTGGCTGTATAGGTTACTGATGTCCCTGAACAAACTGTTGTTGCTGTTGATGATATGGTTAAACTGACAGGTAGATTCGCATTTACTGTCATTGTGATCCCTGTCGATGTTGCTGGTGAGCCACTTGAACACACCTCTGAGGATGTCAATACACACGTGATTACATCATTGTTGGTTGGAACATAGTTATAGGTTGACTGGTCGTTCCCTGCATTTATCCCATTGACCTTCCACTGATACGATGGCGTAAGGCCTCCGTTTATCGGTGTGGCTGTATAGGTTACTGATGTCCCTGAACAAACTGTTGTTGCTGTTGATGATATGGTTAAACTGACTGGTAGATTCGCATTTACTGTCATTGTGATCCCTGTCGATGTTGCTGGTGAGCCACTTGAACACACCTCTGAGGATGTCAATACACACGTGATTACATCATTGTTGGTTGGAACATAGTTATAGGTTGACTGGTCGTTCCCTGCATTTATCCCATTGACCTTCCACTGATACGATGGCGTAAGGCCTCCGTTTATCGGTGTGGCTGTATAGGTTACTGATGTCCCTGAACAAACTGTTGTTGCTGTTGATGATATGGTTAAACTGACAGGTAGATTCGCATTTACTGTCATTGTGATCCCTGTCGATGTTGCTGGTGAGCCACTTGAACACACCTCTGAGGATGTCAATACACACGTGATTACATCATTGTTGGTTGGAACATAGTTATAGGTTGACTGGTCGTTCCCTGCATTTATCCCATTGACCTTCCACTGATACGATGGCGTAAGGCCTCCGTTTATCGGTGTGGCTGTATAGGTTACTGATGTCCCTGAACAAACTGTTGTTGCTGTTGATGATATGGTTAAACTGACAGGTAGATTCGCATTTACTGTCATTGTGATCCCTGTCGATGTTGCTGGTGAGCCACTTGAACACACCTCTGAGGATGTCAATACACACGTGATTACATCATTGTTGGTTGGAACATAGTTATAGGTTGACTGGTCGTTCCCTGCATTTATCCCATTGACCTTCCACTGATACGATGGCGTAAGGCCTCCGTTTATCGGTGTGGCTGTATAGGTTACTGATGTCCCTGAACAAACTGTTGTTGCTGTTGATGATATGGTTAAACTGACTGGTAGATTCGCATTTACTGTCATTGTGATCCCTGTCGATGTTGCTGGTGAGCCACTTGAACACACCTCTGAGGATGTCAATACACACGTGATTACATCATTGTTGGTTGGAACATAGTTATAGGTTGACTGGTCGTTCCCTGCATTTATCCCATTGACCTTCCACTGATACGATGGCGTAAGGCCTCCGTTTATCGGTGTGGCTGTATAGGTTACTGATGTCCCTGAACAAACTGTTGTTGCTGTTGATGATATGGTTAAACTGACTGGTAGATTCGCATTTACTGTCATTGTGATCCCTGTCGATGTTGCTGGTGAGCCACTTGAACACACCTCTGAGGATGTCAATACACACGTGATTACATCATTGTTGGTTGGAACATAGTTATAGGTTGACTGGTCGTTCCCTGCATTTATCCCATTGACCTTCCACTGATACGATGGCGTAAGGCCTCCGTTTATCGGTGTGGCTGTATAGGTTACTGATGTCCCTGAACAAACTGTTGTTGCTGTTGATGATATGGTTAAACTGACTGGTAGATTCGCATTTACTGTCATTGTGATCCCTGTCGATGTTGCTGGTGAGCCACTTGAACACACCTCTGAGGATGTCAATACACACGTGATTACATCATTGTTGGTTGGAACATAGTTATAGGTTGACTGGTCGTTCCCTGCATTTATCCCATTGACCTTCCACTGATACGATGGCGTAAGGCCTCCGTTTATCGGTGTGGCTGTATAGGTTACTGATGTCCCTGAACAAACTGTTGTTGCTGTTGATGATATGGTTAAACTGACTGGTAGAATAGGATTCACAACGACAGTTGTCGTTGCGCTGGAAATATTACCATTAATTTCTACTGTAAATATTTCTCCATCTGCTGCACCATAAGCTATAGGATTTTGGGCGGTAGTTGAACTAAATGTTGCAGATCCATTACTACTCCAGAGCCAAGAAGTAGCACCAACACCGGTTTCGTATAATAATACATTTTGTCCACTACAAATTGGTCCGGAATTACTTGCTATTGCAGTCTGCCCCCACCCCTCTGCAGCTATCAACAAAAAAAGACCACCCAGGAATAGTGTCCTGAATAGTCCTTTATTAATAAAAAATCCAGTTATCGAATGAAGAACAGGTTTCATGTCGGATATTTAAAATCCCGGGATAATCTTTGTGTATATATATTATAAGGTATGAGAGGCTGTGTAAAATTGGACCGCGGTTTGCGGTTTGCGGCCCGGGGCTAGCGGCGAGCCGGCAACCGGCAACAAATTTAAGCCCAGAGTTTTATGATTTAGGTAGAGATTCTTTCTTTTATCTTTTGTCTTTTATCTTCCCCGCCTTCGGCGGGGCATGCTTCCGCCCCGTCAGCCACATCATTAGCGGCCAGCAAGGGTATTGTTGATACGGCTTCCGCACTCAAATAAGAGGCAGATATGACTTCTTAAATCATTTAGATTTAACTTTGATCCCTAAACCCGGGAAAAACTATTGTAAACTCAGCCGTATTTGTAATACTGACATCTAATTTAAGTAATTTGTAACAACATCATTCTTTTATTTGACCAATTGATAAAAATCATCCGTCAGAGATGTCTTTTATTAAATTAATATTTTTACGGCACTATAAAAAGCAGAGCCGAAGAGCAAACCTTCGAGTCAAATTATCTTTTATTATTTTTGCAGAACCTGTACTTTCTAATATGCAAATCAACCTGATCACCTGAATGAAAAACCAAAGCAATTCACTTCGTGCTGTAATATTTGCTCTTGTCGGAAATTTGACAATTGCTATTATAAAATACATTGTATCAGTTATTTCCGGCAGCTGCGGCAATGTTCGCTGAGGCAATCCATTCACTGGCCGATACGACCAACGAGGTATTTCTGCTTATTGGAAGAAAACGATCCGGGAAAGGAGCTGATGAGATTCATGCATTCGGCTACGGAAAAGAAGAATACTTCTGGGGATTCCTGGTGGCTGTACTACTGTTCTTCCTTGGGGGCTGTTATTCAATTTATGAAGGGATCCATAAATTCCTGCATCCCGAACCAATCGATAATTATATATTTATTTTTATTGTTCTGGGAGCTGGCCCTGGCTATTGAATATAAATCATTCTCAGTGGCGTATAAAGAGTTCAGGAAAGACATCACCGACAGGATTCATTAAGTCATGGAAAGACTCGACCGATACAAATCTGTTTGTGATCCTTCTTGAAGATTTCTCCGCACTGACCGGTCTTACAATTGTACTTATCACAACTCTTCTGTCACTGATAAATCCGTTCTTTGATATCGTGGGGACATTCCTGGTGGGTTGCCTGCTGGTAATTACGTCATATCTTTTAGCCAATGAATTAAGAAAGCTTATGGTCGGCGAAAGTATTCCCCGCCAGATGAGAAACGATATCAGGACAATAATCAGGAAATATTCACTAATCAGGCATATTAACAATATTCGTTCGATGTATATCGGGAATAATAATTTTATCCTGCTTATCTCTATTGACGTGGAAGATAAATCCGACGGAGCCTCAATTGAAAACCTCACTGAACAAATCAAGACAGAAATCATCAGCAAATATTCCAATGCGCATTATATTTATATTGATGTGAAGGATAGCAGAAGTAACTAATAAAAAAAGCCATGTGGTTCTACCTGGCTTTTTCTTCGTAGCGAGAGGGGGGAATGATCCCCCGACCTCATGATTATGAATCATGCGCTCTAACCAACTGAGCTATCTCGCCGTCATCATGCGCTCTAATCCCGAAAATCTTTCCCGCCTTGGCGGGATTAGATTTTCGAGGATGCTCGAAAAACTATGCAAATCAAAGATTTGCTGTTTTTCGGCACCAACTGAGTCCCGATCCCGGTCCCCGGGATCGAGGATGCTCGATCCGACAAGTCGGATCGGCACTATCTCGCCCTTTGCCCGCCGTAGCTTCAGCGAAGGTGGGCCCTTTGCCCGCCGTAGCTTTAGCGAAGGTGGGCCCTTTGCGCAAGCTTAGCGAAGGCGGAAGTTTTGCGGGTGCAAATATAAACAGTTTGAAGTTAAATAACAATAAGAATTTTTTTCGGTTTCAATATTTTTTCTAAATTGCAGAATAGTAAAGCGAGGGAATCAGGATGAGACTGAAATACGAACTGGAATATACACTGAACTGCTCACCAAAAGTTCTGTTCTCACGGTTAAGCACACCGGAGGGACTCTGCGAATGGTTTGCAGATGATGTAACTGTCGATGGAGATATTTTTACATTTTCCTGGGAAAAATCGGAATCAAAAGCAAGACTTGTTGCTATCAAAGAAAACAAACTCGTCAGGTTCGAATGGCTCGATGACCCCGATGAGGAATCTAATTATTTTGAATTCAGAATAAATATCGAGGAAATGAGCGGCAGCCTCGCCCTTTTAATAACTGATTTTACCGAAACGGACGAAAAGGATGATTCCACCGATCTGTGGGATTCACAGATAACCGATTTGAAGAGGGCATTGGGGATATAATGGTGCAAAGGTAATGGTGTAAAGGGCAATGGTAATGGCAAGGAAGGGTTGGTATAATGGTAAAGTGGTATTTTAAAAATTTTAGTTTGGAATTTTTGAGTGCTAATCATTTATTTAATATCGCTGCAAAATGGGAAATTTTCAAGAACTTCGCGTCTGGCAACTTGCTAAAACTCTGGCTGTAAAAATTTACAGATTGACCCAATCAACGGCCTTTTCAAAAGATTTTGGATTTAAAGACCAAATTCAACGTTCTGCTGTCAGCATACCATCAAATATTTCTGAAGGAGATGAGCTGGAAACTAACAAACAATCTATTAGACATTTTTATATTGCTAAAGGGTCCTCTGCAGAATTGTTAACCCAAATTATTATTGCTGAGGAAATTGGATATATAAATTTTGAGGATGCCGGAACATTAAAATCTGATTGCAGAAAGATCTCAGTTATGTTATCTAAACTTATTCATGCCCGAAGTATCAGAATTTAATCCAATTCACACCATTACACCATTACACCACTATACCACTACACCATTATCCCTACTCACCGTGAAAAATGAACAAAATCAGATTTTTCTCCCAAAAATCCCGTAGTTTTGCGATCTGATTATATCATGCTGTGAAGAAGGTTGACAAATTTGTCATAAAATCATTCGTAGGACCCCTGATACTCACATTTTTTATTGTGCTTATAATCCTTCTGTTACAGTTCCTCTGGATGTATGTTGATGAACTTGCCGGGAAAGGTCTTGATTTCAAAATACTTGCCGAACTTCTATTCCAGTTCTCCCTCTCCTTCGTCCCGACTGCAATGCCTCTTGCCATCCTCCTGGCTGCCCTGATGACATTCGGAAACATGGGAGAATTCAGCGAACTCACTGCCCTTAAATCATCTGGCATACCTCTTCAGCGCATAATGAGACCATTAATGGTGCTCATTACTTTCCTGGTTTTGGTTTCGTTCCTTTTTTCCAACTATGTTCTCCCATATTCGAATCAACAGGCCAGATCACTTCTTTATGACATAAGACGTAAACGTCCTGATATAAACCTTCAGGCAGGCACATTCAATAACGATATTGACGGATTCAGCATCAAAGTAGCATCCAAAGATCCATTTACAAACCGGCTCGAAAAACTTATAATATACGACCACCGCGAAAAAAGGGGAAATGTCTCAGTTACTTATGCCGACTCAGGTTATATTAAAGTCACACCTGATGAATCAGCAATGATAATGATTCTCTACAACGGTTACTCCTTTACAGAGCTTGAGGAAAGAAATGTCATTCCTGCCGAGAGAAAATATCCTTCCAGAAGAGACACCTTCAGGGAGCAGAAACTGGTTCTTTCCCTTTCAGGATTCGACCTTGAACGCAGCGGAAACGAAATGTTCAGATCAACATCCTGGAGCAAAAACATGGAACAGCTTTCATATTTTAGTGATTCCCTCAGCAAAGGATACAATATAAGGCAGACTCATCAGTTCCGGGAATTCACTGTATCAAAATTGTACATCCAGCGCGAGGAATTACCAAGCTACATTATTAATCAGGATACAACTAAAGCTGCAACTGTTCAGGGGAAATTTAATCCGACTGAAATCTTTAACTCCCTTCCGGTTGAAGATAAAAGGACAATACTTTTAAAGGCAGTTGAAGATCTGAAAGATGCCAGCAACTTCCTTACAGGCATTACCGAATCAATGAAAGTGCAGATAAGGTCAATAAAAAGATACGATATCGATTGGCATAAGAAACTCACTCTTCCCTTTGCATGCCTTGTCTTTTTCTTCATCGGAGCACCGCTCGGAGCAATCATCAGGAAAGGAGGGCTTGGGACTCCATCAGTTATCTCAATTTTTTTCTTTGTTATATGGTACGTTATATCACTGTCATGCGAAAAGCTTGTCGAGGAAAACCTGGTAGGTAGCATTACAGGCATGTGGGCATCATCATATATTCTGCTCCCAATAGGAATATTCCTCACTTATAAAGCTTCAACCGATTCGGTAATAATGAACATTGATACATATCTTGCGTTCTTTCGTAAGATCAAAGATTATATTTACAGGATTGCCTTCCAGGTAAAGGAGGTAAATCCTGAAAACAAAACAGAATAAAATGAGTAATTACAAGCTTAATACAATTGAAGAGGCCATTGAGGAAATTAAGAAGGGTAATCTTCTGATTGTTGTTGATGATGAAGATCGCGAAAACGAAGGTGATTTTATCTGTGCTGCCGAGCTTATAACCCCCGAAATTGTAAATTTTATGGCAAAGCATGGCCGGGGACTGATCTGTACTGCCCTGCCCGAAGAGAGATGCGATGAGCTTGACCTCGATCTTATGGTTGGAATAAACACTTCACTTCACGAAACACAGTTTACTGTGTCTGTCGACGTGCTGACTGATGAAACAACAACAGGTGTTTCAGCAAAAGACCGTGCCCTTACAATAAAAGCCCTTGTTGATCCTGCAACCAAACCTTCAGATCTTGGCCGCCCCGGACATATATTCCCTCTTAAAGCAAAGTCAAAGGGAGTGCTCAGGAGAGCAGGACATACCGAAGCTGTGGTCGATCTCACAAGTTTTGCCGGCCTCATGCCCGGTGGGGCACTCGTAGAGATCATGAATGACGACGGATCGATGGCACGCTTGCCCGACCTGGTTAAACTCAGAAAGAAATTCGGAATCAAAATAATAACAATCCGTGACCTCATCAGATATAAACTCGACAGAGATTCAATAATTGAGAAGGGTGAAAGAGTTAAGTTACCAACTGAAACAGGGGAATTCGATTTCATTCCATTCCGGCAGACAAGTAACGGTCTGGAACACGGGGCACTGGTAAAAGGCACATGGACGAAAGAGGAACCTGTTCTTGTCCGTCTTCATTCTTCGTGCTTCACAGGCGATATCTTTGGCTCGATGCGATGCGACTGCGGACCTCAGCTGCATAAAGCTATGGATATGGTTGAAAAGGAAGGTAAAGGAGTTGTCATTTATCTCAGCCAGGAGGGAAGAGGCATAGGACTTTTTAATAAAATAAAAGCCTATCAGCTCCAGGATGAAGGGATGGACACCGTGCAGGCCAACCTTAAGCTTGGTTTTGGTGAAGATGAAAGGGATTATGGAGTAGGTGCCAGCATAATGAGAGAACTTGGACTTGGAAAAGTCAGGCTTATTTCAAATAATCCTGTAAAGAGAGCCGGACTTGAAGGTTATGGGATTCAAATTGTTGAAACTATTCCTCTTATAATTGAATCAAATCCCCATAACAGGTTCTATCTCGAGACCAAAGCCAAAAAAATGGGTCATGACCTGACATGCTACAAGCACATTACCAAAGATTGATATTTTTATTAGATTTGTCTGATAACACCAATTAATCTTTCATGAAAAGTCTCAGGATTGTATTCATGGGAACACCTGAGTTTGCAGTAGCAACACTTGGTTCACTGCTTATGAATGGGTTTAATGTTGTAAGTGTTGTTACTGCTCCGGACAGACCATCAGGAAGAGGCAGGAAGCTGACTAAATCGGCAGTGAAGGAATTTGCCGAAATCAACTACCTGCCAGTCATGCAGCCGGAAAACCTTAAAGACCCAATATTCATTGATGCTCTGAAAAAGCTTAAGGCTGATATCTTTATTGTCGTCGCTTTCCGGATGCTCCCGGAAGCAGTATGGAAACTGCCGTCCATTGGCACAATTAACCTTCATGCATCATTGCTTCCTCATTATCGCGGAGCTGCTCCAATAAATCATGCAATAATAAATGGGGAAACGATGACCGGGGTCACTACTTTTTTTATTGATGACAAAATAGATACGGGCAACATTCTTTTAAGGGAAGGTATTCAGATATCTCCTTTTGACAATGCCGGTGATCTTCACGACAGACTGATGAAATACGGTGCAAGACTGGTGATCAGAACACTGGCAGGGATTGTCGAAAACAGCATCGTGCCTCAGCCTCAGTCAAAGTTCCTGAAGCCCGGAGAGGTACCAAAGCTGGCTCCGAAAATATATCCTGAAAACTGCATAATAGACTGGAATAATGATCCGGTCAGTATTCATAATTTTATAAGGGGACTGGCACCCTGGCCCGGTGCAAAATCATTTTTCAGAATCGGTACTGAGAAAATTGCATTTAAAATATTCGAAAGCCAGCCAGAACTGGCTGATCATAAGTTTAAACCGGGCTTTATAGTTTCCGATGAAAAACATTTTATCAGGGTCGCATGTAAAAACGGATTTGTAAGTATTGCAAACCTTCAGCTTGAGGGAAAGAACAGGATGTCTGTCTTAGAGTTTTTAAGAGGTTTTAATATTACAAACTGCACTATTACTGTCAGTTAACAGGTTTTACTGCCCGCAGCCATATCATCTGACCAGCAACCGGTTTATCTCCTTCTGCCATCCTGTTATATTCATATAGTTTTTTAAGCTTTACTCCGTATTTCTGGGATATTGAATAAAGTGTATCTCCTTCAGCAGCGGTATGGGTTTCATTTCCTGGTTCAGCTTTGTCTCTTTTTGGCTGAAGATAGAGCAACTGTCCTGCAACCGGAATAAAATCGTTTCCGAGCTCATTATATCTTGAAAGTTCCCAGCCCAGAAGCTGAAATTCATTCTCAATTTTCTCCCGTGTTTCACCATCTTTAACAATTATATATTGAATCCGGTTATTTTCCATTACCCTTGGAACAACTGCTGTTACTGCAAAGTTTCCATTGCTTACCGGTCTGTCAATAGTCTGGTTTTGAATAACGTGATCGATGGTATCAATCGCGGGATATTCAGGTTGAACATCAGGCTTTTGAATTGTCGTATAACCCCGATCAAAATAATATAAATTATTCTCTTCAATTTTTCTGATAAGCATATTTGCATAATCAGGATTTGTTGCATACCCTGATTTTTTCAGTCCCCGTGCCCATCCTTTGTAATCAGTCGGCGAAAGGTTAAAAAGAGATGTATATCTTGAACCTGTTTTGATAAAATCGGAATGATCGTAATATGAATCTTCAGGCCTTCTGTATTTTCTAAAGCAATCATTTCTCCGGTCATCATGGTGGGTAATTGTAGGACCCGTCCAGTCATTATGACATTTTATTCCGAAATGATTGTTCGCCTCGCGGGCAAGACTGCTATGTCCAAAATCTGATTCAACCATTCCCTGTGCAAGGGTTATGCTGGCTGGTATCCCTGTTCTTCTCATTTCATTTATCGCCAAATCTTTAAATTCTTCGATATATGCTGCAGCGTCAGGTTCGCCTGCAACAGGGGCTATAGCCGGTCTGACCGAACGACAAGAATTTAATAAAATTATAGTTGTTAATAAAACAGGAAGATATTTTGATCTTAGCATACTCTCTGAATTTGCGGTAAAAATAGTGAAAAGAATTATTAACTTTGTAAGCCTTACTGAATTAGGGAATTATGATGAGAAAAAAAGATATTTCATTTTCATACAAGGAATTTGATAAACCAGAAGACCTTGCACCCGATGATCTGGAGCTGTTATTATCAGCACGGAAAGCGGCTCTGAATGCATATGCTCCTTATTCAAAATTCAGGGTTGGTGCTGCTGTAAAGCTTGCGAGCGGAAAAATAATCCTGGGCACAAATGTGGAGAATGCAGCTTTTCCTTCAGGGATATGCGCCGAAAGAAGCGCCCTTTCGAATGCATCTTCAAATTTTCCGGATGATAAGCCCGTTGCACTGGCTGTAGCTGCAATGAATGAATCAGGGCTGACAGCAGATCCTGTTCCTCCATGCGGAAACTGCAGGCAGGTGATCGCTGAGGAGGAATTCAGAAACAATAAAGAGATCAGGATCATCCTGGGCGGCAAAAATAAAACAAGGATTATTGAAAAAGGAGGAGATCTTCTTCCCCTGCAATTCAACATGAATAACCTTAAAATCAATCCTCACTAACAATCAGCTGAAATCCCGCACCATGTATATTTTTTATATTCAGATGCGGATCTTCTGAGAGGAATTTTCTTAGCTTGGTTATATAAACATCCATGCTGCGAGCCGTGAAATAATCGTCGGTTCCCCATATTTTTTTCAAAGCCATCTCCCTGCTTATCAACGCATTGGGATTAACAGCCAGGAGTTCCAGCAGTTGACCCTCTTTGGGCGAAAGCTTTTTCTCATCATTACCGATTGTCAGAGTTCTCAGCTTTGCATTGAAAATGAATTTTCCAATTTCATAAATATCTTTAGTCCCGGTTTGAAAATCGCGACGGGACTGGATAGCACGTATCTTGGCCAGAAGAATGTCTGTATCAAATGGCTTGGTAATATAATCATCACCTCCCACTCCATAACCTTTGAGCACATCATCCTTCAGCTTTTTGGCAGTAAGAAAAATTATCGGAATGAGGTTATTCATCTGCCGTATCTCGCCGGCAATTGTGAATCCATCGACATGAGGGAGCATAACATCCAGAATGCAGATATCGAATATCCCCTTTCTGAAATGGTCGACTGCATATTTCCCGTCATCGACCCACTCCACGGAAAATTCATTTATTTCAAGATAAGATTTAAGGACTGACCCGAAGCTCAGGTCATCTTCGACAAGAAATATCTTTACAGGTTTTGAGCTCATTTTAATTCTCGTGGTTAAATGGTAAAAACACTTCGAACCTGCTTCCTTTGCCGGGTTCGCTGTGTACAGTTATATGGCCCTTGTGGGCATCAACAATTGCACGTGCATAATTCAGGCCAAGGCCAAAACCTTTTACATCATGTATATTACCTGATGTCTGCCGGTAAAATCTCTCAAAGATCCTGCTTTGTACACCTTTTGTCATGCCTATCCCCTTATCCTCGACCGACATTATTATTCCTGACTCAGTATTTCCTGTTTCAACAGTTATGTCAGGAGGATCTGCAGAATATTTGATTGCGTTGTCGAGAAGGTTGCTGACAAGGTTAAAAAGATGCTCTGCATCACCATTAATAACAGGTTCAGAAGCATTCAAATTAATTCTAATGCTTCCGTTCTTCTGCTTTAAATGGATATCAATTGTATCGACAGCATGTTCAATAATAGAATGGAGCGAAAGGTTTTCAAATTTAAAATCTATCTCCTTTTTATCTAGTGAAGCGATCTGTAGGATCGTCTCAACCTTCTTATTCATCCTGCTGTTCTCCTTTTTTATCATACCTATGAAGTGCCTGATACTTGATTCGTTACTGATAACCTTCGGATTGGTAATGGTATCTGCAGCAAGTGAAATGGTTGCAATCGGAGTCTTGAACTCATGCGTCATATTGTTAAGGAAATCCGACTTCATTTCTGATATCTTTTTCTGCCGGATGATAAAAAAGAGACTCAATGCGAATGTTGCCAGGATTATCAGTGAAAAAAGAAGCGATCCTCCAAGTATCCAGGCCATTGATCCCAGTATATAGTTTGTACGTTCAGGGAACGCCACTGAAAGTATAATGTCCTGGCGGATAATATTATCCGGAAAGAGCCTGACCCTGTAATTGCTCTTCACAAAATCATTTTTGGCCGATTTTTTATAGGTTCCTTCATTTACCACACCATTCCTGATTATTGCAAACTCAAAAGGTGTCTGAATATTTGAAAAGCGCAATGCTCTCTTCAATTCATATTCAATTTCTTTATTGTCGAGCTCCATAGATTTTTCCGACTGGTAAGCTTCGGCTATCATCTGGTCGCTCATATGACTGATCTCATCTTTTCTCTTCTTCACCCATTCCACGAAATCATTTTGAGGAACATATAAGCCATCGGAATTTTTACCGGCATCACCTGTATTCTTTGTTATTACCATCTTACCCGGTTCGTCGGATGATGTTGATAAAAATACAGCCGAATCAGATGTGATGGTTGTATCGTGTGTGACTATCTGTGGTTCTTTCCCCGGGGCCTTTGTTACGGACTGGTTTGTTATCCGGATGCTGAAATTGGATCCGTTACCGGCTGAATAGCTCCCACTCATATATTGGGTAACCTCTTGTGCGGTATCAATGAAAGAATTGAAAGCAGGGAAATTGGAATTATTGAAAAAACTCATCTTCCTCGACATTTCAATATTATTTGCAGCATCATTCAGGCTGGCAATAACATTGTAATTAAAATAATCATTAGCCACTCCAACTGCATTCCTTATCCATACAATCTGAACCCAGATTATTCCGACAAGTGAAAACAGCATCATCATAATGAGGCCGATGAATTTTTTCCTGTTCATAAGGCAAATTTAACTTATCACATCATATTTAAGACAGGTTTTAACTTTTCATTAACTCTTATTAACCTGAATTTAACGCTGCAGCGCTTACAATGGCTTAATTTTGATTCAGTAATAATCAAATCAAAAACCATGAAAAGAATGTACAAATTATTATTCATAATGCTTATCGGATCTGTTCCGTTTTCAATGGCATTTGGACAGGAGAAGAAAAATGAACAGAAGATAAAGGTTGTCATAAATGACGGATCAGGAGAAAAAACTGTTATCGATACAACCTTTACGGGCGGAACAATGCCTGAAAAAATAAATCTGAAAAACGGAAAAGTTATTTATATCGGAGAATCAGGTACCGGAATGACACATATTTCTACCGGTGAAGGGACAGAAAAGGTTTTCGTAACTGTTACATCAGAAGGAGACGATAAGAAAGATGTCGAAAAAAAGGTGATTATAATGAGCTCTGATTCCGTTAAATGGACTGCTATACCTGATGAAAAGCAGGTCTATGTCTACAGTAGTTCGAAAAGTAGCGGTCTAAAACCGGGGAGCAAGGATGGATCTGATGATGTTGATTCCGATATGGAGACAAAATATGTTATTGCCAAAGACGGGATGGTTATCACGGTCGAGGGAAAAGATGAGGCAAAAGCCAAAGAGATTATAACTCTTATTGAAAATAAACTGAATATCAAAAGTGAAAGTGGTGAAAAGAAAGTAGTTGTAAAGACCGACAAGAAGAATACAGTTAAAAAATAAATTCCAATCTGGCTTTCATGTTCATTCCTGAAAATGAGTCCGGGATTCCGGCTCATTTTCTTTTTATTGTGTGCGAAAGACACCCAAAATTAAGATAGACAGACAAGATAGTAAACTTCTCATGATTGACTTTAATAAATTTGCTAACATATTATTAATGACATCTATTATGAAGACCAAATTACAAAAAATCAGGAGATTCCTCGCTGGCGCTCGGAATGACAATTTATTATTTTACAGGGGATGGGGAAAGAAGTGGCGATTCGCTGAAAAATATCGAAAGAGTTCAATAAAGTTTGCGAATCGCCACTTCTTTCCCCCTACACAACACGATCTCGCCTTGTCATTCCGAGCGTTAGCGAGGAATCCCCAACACTCTTGAACATTCACCTTCAGTTATTCAGACAGATAATCTCAAATCAAGTACCTTCTCCCGCTTAGACCTCACCGAAGGTAATCAGCCGGATTCATGGTATGGACAATGGAGAGACACCCATATTTTCTATAAATAAATCTCTTATTTGCTACTTATCAAACAGTTATGTTTTTATAGGGCTAAAAACCGCACAAACCGACAAGAAGAATACAGTTAAAAAATAAATTCCAATCTGGCTTTCATGTTCATTCCTGAAAATGAGTCCGGGATTCCGGCTCATTTTCTTTTTATACTCCTGTATATTTAAAAACATTCCAGATATCGCCAGCCGGGAAGGGAGCTTTAATTACTATATTCTTTTTACTGACCGGATGATTAAATTCAAGCCTGTAAGCTATCAGACTTATGCTGCCATCCTCATTCGATCTCGGATATCCGTATTTCATATCACCTTTTACCGGGCAGCCAATTTTAGCCAGTTGAGCCCTTATCTGGTGATGGCGCCCTGAGTGAAGCTCTATTTCAAGAAGATAAAAGCGGTCAGACCGGCCTGCTAGTCGGTAAGTCAGGCTTGCCTTTTTAGATCCCTTTACTTCTTTGTCAAATACATATGTTTTATTCTGAGTCTCGTTCTTCTTGAGAAAATTTTCGATTGTTGCCTCAACTTCAGGAGGCTGCTCTCTTACAATAGCGAGGTAGGTCTTCTTAACCTGTGTAGTCCTGAACATCTCATTCAGTCTCGCGAGGGCTTTTGAGGTGCGGGCATATAGTATGACTCCGCTTACAGGACGGTCGAGCCTGTGAACAACACCAAGAAATACATCTCCGGGTTTTTTATATTTTTCTGCAATATATTTTTTTACTTCAGCATCAAGCGAAGTATCGCCGGTCTTATCACCCTGTGACAGGTCGGAAGATTTCTTGTTTACAGCAATTATATGATTGTCTTCGTAAAGAATTTCTATCATAACCAGTAGAATGTCAATAATGATATTTTACAATTATAAGAATTTCGAATTGCGGATTGTGGATTGCGGATTGAAGAATTGTGCCGAATCGATTAATCCGAAATCTCAAATCCGAAATCCGAAATAATTAGTATTGTTCCTTCTCATTAGGGAATTTCAATGTTCTGACGTCGCTAATATAAGCCTGTACAGCACCCTTGATTTCATCATGAAGGTTATGATATCTGCGAAGAAATCTCGGGGAAAATTCCTGTGTAATACCCAACATATCGTGAAGGACAAGCACCTGTCCGTCGGTTTTTGGACCCGCTCCTATTCCAATAACCGGTATTTTCAGACTTCCCGTAACCTCTTCAGCCAGCTTAGCCGGTATTTTCTCAAGCACAATTCCAAAACAGCCGGTCTTCTCAAGGAGCTTTGCATCCTCCATAAGCTTTCTAGCTTCCTCCTCATCCTGAGCTCTTACCACATAAGTGCCGAATTTATGGATTGCCTGCGGTGTTAGCCCGAGATGTCCCATCACAGGTATCCCGGCAGATAATATTCTTTCAATCGATTCAACAACCTGTTGTCCACCTTCAAGCTTGACAGCATGGGCTCCGGTCTCTTTCATTATCCGTATTGATGATGCTAGTGCCTCCTTCGAATTACCCTGGTATGTTCCAAAAGGAAGGTCGACAACCACAAGGGCTCTTTTAACTCCCCGGACCACCGAAGCAGCATGATAAATCATATTATCAAGAGTTATAGGCAGAGTCGTATCAAATCCTGCCATTACATTCGATGCCGAGTCTCCCACCAGTATGACATCTATCTCGGCTTCGTCAAGAATTCTTGCAATTGAATAATCATAAGCAGTAAGCATTGCAATCTTCTCACCCTTAAGCTTCATGGAATTAAGCACATGAATTGTAACCCTTCTGACAGATTTATGTATCGGCATAATCTTAAATGTTTTATTAACAGGTCACAAAGTTACTGATTTGAAAGAGATGATTCATCTTCGGAATAATTTCTTTTTATTCTGACACTCTGAATAGGTTTCCTGTCGTTTTGTCATAAAGTGGTCTTATGGCATAATCATTGCAGAATCATTCTGTTGAAACGAAAAAAATTTAATTAATAATAAAATGGGAAAAATTATTGGTATAGACCTGGGAACCACAAACTCATGTGTCGCCGTTATGGAAGGCAATGAGCCCGTTGTGATCCCTAACAGTGAGGGGAAAAGAACTACACCGTCAATTGTTGCATTTGTGGAGAACGGAGAGCGTAAAGTCGGCGATCCGGCTAAACGCCAGGCAATAACCAATGCCAAGAAGACCGTTTATTCAATCAAGAGGTTCATGGGAGAGCCTTACGAAAAATTAAACACTGAAATAAAAAGAGTTACCTACACCGTAGTAAAGGGTGATAATAATACTCCAAGGGTAAAAATTGATAACAGAATGTACTCCCCGCAGGAGATATCTGCGATGATACTTCAGAAAATGAAGAAGACTGCGGAAGATTATCTTGGCCATGAAGTTACTGAAGCCGTAATAACCGTACCGGCATATTTCAGTGATTCACAGCGTCAGGCTACCAAAGAGGCCGGCGAAATTGCAGGACTGACTGTCAAAAGGATAATTAATGAGCCTACAGCAGCTTCTCTGGCGTACGGTCTTGACAAAAAATCACAGGATCTCAAGATTGCAGTATTTGACCTCGGCGGAGGCACATTTGATATTTCGATTCTTGAACTTGGCGACGGTGTATTCGAAGTGAAATCGACTAACGGCGATACCCACCTTGGCGGTGACGACTTTGACCATCTTATCATTGACTGGATGGCTGAAGAGTTCCTTAAAGAGGAAGGTATTGATCTTAGAAAAGATCCTATGGCAATGCAGCGCCTGAAAGAGGCTGCAGAAAAGGCAAAAATAGAGCTCTCAAGCTCTACTTCAACAGAGATCAACCTCCCGTATATAATGCCTGTCGACGGAATTCCAAAACACCTGGTTAAAACGTTAACACGCGCAAATTTTGAAAAGATATGCGATAAGCTGATCCAGGCTTGTATTGAACCTTGTCAGAAAGCACTTAACGATTCAGGTTATAAGGTTTCTGATATTGACGAAGTCTTGCTTGTAGGCGGATCAACACGTATTCCTGCTATTCAGCAACTAGTTGAAAAATTCTTTGGAAAAACTCCTTCAAAGGGAGTCAATCCTGATGAGGTGGTTGCAGTAGGTGCAGCAATTCAGGGTGGTGTGCTTACAGGCGAAGTAAAAGATGTTCTTCTTCTTGATGTCACTCCATTGTCGTTAGGTATTGAAACTATGGGTGGAGTTATGACAAAGCTTATTGACTCCAACACTACTATACCGACCAAAAAGACTGAGGTTTTCACAACAGCAGCTGACAGTCAGCCTTCGGTTGAGATCCACGTTCTTCAGGGCGAAAGACCTATGGCCGCTGGCAATAAAACTATCGGTCGTTTCCATCTCGATGGTCTTCCACCGGCTCCCAGAGGTATTCCGCAAATTGAAGTCACATTCGATATCGATGCAAACGGTATACTTCATGTCACTGCTAAAGACAGGGGTACTGGTAAGGAGCAGAGGATCAGGATTGAAGCCTCATCAGGTCTGAGCGAAGAGGAGATAAGAAGGATGCGCGATGAAGCAAGAGCCAATGAAGAATCCGACAAAAAGGCCCGCGAGAAAGTCGATAAGATCAATACTGCCGACAGCATGATCTTTACTACTGAAAAACAGCTCAGGGAATTTGGCGATAAGCTTCCGGCAGATAAGAAACCGGCCATTGAAAGTGCCCTTGCAAAACTTAAGGAAGCTCATAAAAGCCAGGATGTTGCAGCAATTGATAAGGCGCTTGCCGATCTCAATGCCGTTTGGCAGACAGCTTCGGAAGAGATGTATAAGAATGCTCAGAATACCGGTCAGTCTGCATCACAACCCGGTCCGGATCAGCCTGGCCCCGGACAAACCGGTGGAGGCAGCTCAAAACCGGGTAATGATGAAGTTACCGACGTTGATTTCGAGGAAGTAAAATAAATAATTTACTTTTTAAGGAATTATTAACCGCAAAGGTCGCAAAGGATTAACGCAAAGGTCGCAAAGAAAGAACAAAATGGTTTGAACTTTGCGTGCTTTGCGCCTTCTTCGCGCACTTTGCGGTTATTTTTTTCCTTACCGTTATCTACATTTTTTGTACTTTTACATATATTTTTGCGTTCCTCCTAAATGAAACTCAATATAATCACGTTATCTGTTTTCCTGGCTGTCGCATCAATTGCAACAGGCCAGGTTTCAACAAATATAAATAAAACCGACCAGCAGGGCAGGAAACAGGGACAATGGATCAAAAAATATCCAACCGGAAGCATCCAGTATGATGGGATCTTCAGGGATGATCATCCTGTCGGTGAGTTCAAAAGATATTACGAGAATAAAACAATTAAATCTATCCTGATTTACAGCAGCGACGGGAAAGAGGCAGATGCTGTGATTTATCATCCCAATGGTTTTATAGCTTCAAGCGGGAAATATATTAACCAGATGAAAGAAGGCAAATGGAAATTCTTCTCTTCATATGTCAATGGTTATCTTATAAATGAAGAGGAATATTTAAAAAACATTAAGAACGGACTCTCACTGAAATTCTATCCGGATAGCACTATCGCCGAAAAAATCCGGTTTGTGAATAATGTCAGAGAGGGAGAATGGCTTCAGTACCATCCAAATGGGAGGCTATTCCTGAAATCAAATTACACACACGGAATGCTTAACGGTAAATTTGAAGTCTGGTACCAGGATGGAAAACCTGAATTTTCCGGGACATATAAAAATAACATTCGTGAAGGCAAATGGCTTATCTATAACGATGACGGGACAATGAAATTCGAACTTAACTATATTTCAGGGGTTACAAATAACCGTCAGAGGGAGATTGATGTCACAAATTTCATCGACAGCCTTCAAAATAATAGCTGGAAAGTTGCTGACCCGGAAAAAACAGGAGTTCCAAGATAATGATTGAATATACTTCTCTCCGGAAGAAAGGGATTATTTTCATTCCTGTCCTGATATTTATTTTCGCCTCTCTTACCGTGAAGGGGCAGAGTGAATCATATTACTATTTTTACAGGGTTTATTTCACTGATAAAGGAGCAAATATTACAGGTAAATATTCAGCCACAGATCTTCTGTCTCAAAGAGCGCTGAGCCGCAGGGAAAAGGCAGGTATTGCAGCACCCGATTACAGGGATTATCCTGTCTGGATTCCTTACCTGAAACAGATATCATCTCTTGGATTTAAACTGCACTGCACGTCAAAATGGATGAACACAGCTGTTTTTAAGACACAATCGGCTGCCGACCCCGGGGTAATTCGCAGCCTCCCATTCGTAACCGATGTCAGGTTAGTAAGGCAACCTGCATTGAAAAGCGCTTACAGAGATAAGCTTGAATTCCAGATGAGCCAGGCTGACTTTCCTCCATATGACCGCCCAATTACAATGGTAGACGGTTATCCCCTGCATTTTTCCGGATTTGATGGTAAAGGTATTCTGATTGCAGTGCTCGATGGTGGCTTTATTAATGCTGATCAGATCTCTTCCCTTAGCGGTCTTCGTTCCCGCAGGGGGATCATTGCCACATACGATTTTGTAAAGAACGATCAATTTGTATATGATTTCCACTCACATGGAACAGCTGTTCTGTCTGTTCTGGCAGGACAGACCCCCGGGATTATAAGGGGAACAGCCCCGGGTGCTGATTTTCTTTTGTTAAGAACCGAAGATACTTCAAGCGAGTTTTCAGTTGAGGAGGATTACTGGGCAGCTGGTGCAGAGTTTGCAGACAGTGCCGGTGCCGACATAATTTCTTCATCATTAGGTTATTTCAATTTTGATGAACCTTCTCTCAATTATAAATTTTCAGACCTCGACGGTAATACTGCTTTTGTTACACGGGCAGCTGATGTCGCAGCATCTAAAGGAATTCTGGTTATTAACAGCGCAGGTAATGAAAGAAATAATGCCTGGGTCCGGATAATAGCCCCATCTGATGGTGATGGTGTTGTCGCCGTCGGAGCTGTTGACGGGAATGAATTGATTGCTTCCTTTTCTTCAGCGGGACCCTCCGCAGACAGAAGGATAAAACCCGATAACTCAACTATGGGCGTAAGTGTCACTGTGCAGACTTCTGTTTCAGGAACTGCCAGATCAAACGGTACATCTTTCTCATGTCCCGTTCTGAGCGGGATGACAGCATGCCTGATGCAGGCAGTGCCCGGAGCAACAAACAGAGAGATCATTGAAGCCCTTCATTCATCCGCAGACAGGTATCTGGTGCCCGATTCTCTATATGGTTACGGAATACCCGATATGGTAAAAGCGCTTATTATACTTCAGGATATTCATCTTATTATTCCTGAAAATGAATCAGTCGCCAAACCTAATCCGACTACCGGTGAATTTGAGATTATTTTTAAAGAGGCACCAGATGTTCTGAAGATTGAAATATTTACTGCATCAGGTTCAAGAATCTTCCTGAAGAATTTTGGTGAGTACGCCGGGAGGAGTCTCCTAATTTCATCTTTAATAAACAAGCCCCAGGGAATCTATTTTATCAGACTGACTTCAGGAACCAGAGGATACACGCACAAGATCATAAAACTCAATAACAGATAATGGCAGAAAACCTTTCACTGACTGAATTACAGCTTATTATAAAGGACTCTCTTTATTTGGCACTGCCTGACCATTACTGGGTTGTTGCTGAGATTTCGGAAATAAAGGAAAATAATGCAGGTCACTGTTACCTTGAGCTTATCGAAAAACATCCTGATGAAAAAAATGTAAGGGCGAGGGTAAAAGCTATTATCTGGAGCAATCGTTACAGGTTTCTCAATTCTTTCTTTCAAAATATTACAGGTGAAGCCCTGTCAGAGGGAATGAAAATACTTGTAAAAACAAAGGTTGAATATCATGAGCTTTACGGATTAAGCCTGATTATTTCTGACATCGATCCCTCCTACACTATTGGTGAAATGGCATTAAAAAGACAGATGGTGATAAAAAGACTTGAGGATGAAGGTGTCTTTTCTATGAATAAGGAGATTGAATTTCCCATTGTTCCGCAGAGAATTGCAATTATCTCGTCAGGTAGTGCTGCCGGCTATTCCGATTTTATTAATCATCTTAAAGAGAATAATCACGGATATGTCTTTTATATTGCCCTGTTCGAAACAGTAATGCAGGGCATTGAAACTGAACAGAGCGTCATTTCAGCCCTTGACAGGATCGCCGGGTTCCCGGACCTTTTTGATGTCGTTGTAATTATCAGAGGCGGTGGATCACAGATTGACCTGAGCTGGTTCGACAGCTACAATATTGCCTATCATGTGACACAATTTCCTCTTCCTGTGATTACCGGGATCGGCCATGAGAAAGATTTTTCAGTGACAGATATGGTTTCATTTCAATCACTTAAGACACCAACTGCTGTAGCCGATTTCCTGATTGAGCGAACCGAGGGTGCCGAAATCAATCTGACTGATATGAGTTCGGATATAATAGAGCATTCGCTGGCAATTATTGAAGCGAACCGGACCCGTCTGGAAACATTCAGAATCAATCTTATACCTGTTGCCAGACTTATGATTTCGCGTCAGAAAGAAAAGTTATCGAAAAGAATAATAGATTTGATAAATACGGGTAAAGAACTGATTTTAAGATCGGGTGTTATCCCGGCAAATCAGAAATCAAGACTGATTTCCTCAGGAGGATCATTTATCCGGAGTAAAGGTTCAGTAATTGAAAGGATGAGAATTGATCTTATCAGTTTCGTGCTTAATATTCTTGGGAAAATGAAAGTCAGGGCAAATAGTGTTGAAAATACACTTAATATCCTTAACCCGGAAAATGTTCTGAAAAGAGGATTTACGATAACCACACTGAATGGAAGAGTATTAAAAAGTTCTCTGGAGGTAAAACCAGGGGATAATATAAACACTAAATTTGGTGATGGCAGAGTTGAAAGTAAGGTCATGAAAAGAATGTAACCTCATGTGAGAGTTAAAACGGACAGGAAATATTAGTAATAAAAGACACCTAAATGGCAAAGAAAGAATTCTCATTTAATCAGGCAGTGGTGGAGATCGAAAAGATTCTCCACAATATTGAAAGCGGTGATCTTGATGTGGATAAGCTGGCTATTGAAGTCAAACGCGCTTCTGAGCTGATCAGAGAGTGCCAGAAGAAATTACGTACTACAGAAGAGGAGATCAACACTATTTTCAAGGACCTGGTATAAAATAAATCAGGACCGAAGTCCTGATTTACTACTACCCTAAACCTAAATCCATGAAAAAATCCATGTAACCTTCTGTTACCTTCTTTATGATATTAAACGTAAAGGAAATATAGAATGTTACACAGGAAGTGATATTTTTTAAAACAAAATTGCATTTTTTAATAAACAGATTACTTTTCTACACCAAGAACCTCTTTGAATGCCTTAATAAAAGTTTCTTTCGGTAATGCCCCCATTGCCATTTGGGGCAGCCCAATGGCAGGGACAAACAGGAAAGACGGAATGTTCCTGATCCCGAAAGCCGCAGCAATTTCCTGCTCCTCCTCAGTATTGATCTTATAAACATCGAGTTTCCCTTCAAAATCCTTTGCAAGATCCTCAAGAACAGGTGAAACCATTTTGCACGGGCCACACCAGTCAGCATAGAAATCAATAATACATGGTTTTTCACCTTCAAATTTCCACTCTTTGTTCTTTTCGTAGTTGAATACCTTACCTAAGAAGGTCTCTTTCGTTAAATGCTCTACCATATTTTAAATTTAAAATTAAACACCTGAAAATCATAATTGTTTGATACTTGTCAACGATCATGCCATAAGGCTGTAAATGTTATAAGTTACACAAAATTGGTTATTAATTGTAACTTTGTCATGATAAAATAACAAATTGTCATATCTATATATGCATATATGTCTTAATGACAAAATTTTTTCAACCCTTTCAGAGGTTGTGTCAGCTGAAAATGTAAGAGCTTTTGTTATCGGAGGGTGGGTCAGAGATTGCCTGTTAAAAAGAGACCATCCTGAAAAGGACATTGATATTGTTGTAATCGGAAGCGGAATAAAAATTGCAAAGTCGGCGGCCAGGCGATTTGATCCACAGCTCAAGGTGAGTGTATTCAAAAATTTCGGAACAGCCATGTTCCGGTGGAATGATTATGAGATTGAGTTTGTCGGCGCCAGGAAGGAATCCTATAAGCGGGGATCTCGAAAACCGGTTGTTGAAGACGGGACTCTTGAAGATGACCAGCAAAGAAGGGATTTTACAATTAATGCTCTGGCTATCAGTCTGAACAAAGATTCTTTTGGCGAATTCCTTGATCCTTTCGGTGGCACTGACGACCTGAAAAATAAAATTATCAGGACTCCGCTTGATCCTGATAAAACATTTTCGGACGATCCCCTTCGGATGATGAGGGCAATTAGGTTTGCCACACAGCTTAATTTTTCTATTGAGGAAAGCACATTCAGCTCCATCATAAGGAACTGTGAGCGAATAAAGATCGTATCCCGGGAAAGGATAATTACTGAGCTTAACAAAATAATAATGTGTTCTCATCCCTCGACTGGTTTTCTCCTGCTCGAAAAATCCGGTCTTCTTCCGATCATTTTCCCTGAACTTGATAATCTTAAAGGGATCGACCAGAAAGAAGGGAAAGGTCATAAAGACAATTTTCTTCATTCCATCAAAGTCCTTGATAATATATCCGTGCATACCGATGATATCTGGCTCCGATGGGCTGCTCTTCTGCATGATATTGCAAAACCCGTAACAAAAAAGTATCTGCCCGATACCGGCTGGTCGTTTCACGGTCACGAGTACATTGGATCAAAAATGATCCCTGACATTTTCCGGAAGCTTAAACTTCCTCTTAATGAAAAGATGAAATATGTCATGAAACTGATCGATCTTCATCTCCGGCCAATTGTTCTCTCACAGGAAGAAGTAACTGATTCGGCAGTAAGGAGATTACTTTTTGAAGCAGGCGATGATATCGATGATCTGCTGATGCTTTGTGAAGCTGATATTACATCAAAGAATGAACGGAAGAAAACCAGACATCTCGAAAATTTCAGGTATGTCAGAAAAAAGCTGATTGAGATTGAGGAAAAGGATGCTGTCAGGAATTTTCAACCCCCTGTGGATGGAGCTGAGATCATCAGAACATTCGGTATTAAACCCGGGAAAGAAGTCGGGATGATCAAGAATGCAATCAGGGAGGCTATTCTTGACGGGATTATCCCAAATGAGCATGAAGCTGCGAGGAAGCTAATGATCGAAAAAGGGAAAGAGATCGGTCTGAAAGCTATTAGTACTTCTGCCTGACTCTGAGATCGAGAAGAACAGGTAGATGATCACTGAATCCGCCCTGGTATCTGTATCCGAGGTAAGTCGAAAAAGGGCTCAGCCCCGGATATTTATTATCACGTTTCAAAAGGAAATCTGGCTGAAAGATAGTTAGCAATTCCGGGTCTGCATAAAGTCCTTTGCTGCAATTAATTAGACCGTCCGAAACAATAACCTGATCAATAAGTTCCCATATTCCCATATATCTGTATGTACCTGATCCCCCGGGTAAAAGCGCTGACAGGTTTACCATTGATAATCCTGATTTAGTTCTTCCTGTAAGTAATTTAATCGCCTTATCATCGGGTGTTGAGTTCAAATCGCCTGCGATGATTATCCTTGTTTCTCTTCGCGATGCTGAAAATATTGAATCTGCATTATCTTTTACCATCTCTGCAATCTTCATCCTTTTATTCTCTTCTGCCAGGACCCCTCCCCTGCGTGATGGCCAATGGTTAACAAAAAGGTGTATCGTATCTTCCAGTATTTGTAATTTTGCATAAAGAACGCTGCGTGTTTCGATTTTATCTTTAATAAAGCTTTGAGGCATTAAATACCTGGAATTTATAATTTTTACCCGGTCTTTTTTATAAATGAGGCAGACGTCGATACCCCTTGAATCGGGAGAATCTTCGTGAAGGATCCCCCAGTCATACCTGGCCAGACCGGTACCATATATAAGATCCTCAAGAACATTTCTGTTCTCGACTTCACAAAATCCAATCAGCGATGGAGGAGACCACTCCCCTGCAGCAACAATTGTTTTATACAATGCATTTAATTTCCCTGAATAGCGCTGGTAATTCCACCTCCTGAGGCCATATGGCAGGAACTCATCATCGTCAGTCAGTGTGTCATTAAAAATATCAAACAGGTTTTCAACATTATAGAACATAAGTCTGACAGGAGGCGCACCGGCTTCCTGGGGATATCCTTCTGAAAATATTAATAACAGCAGCGAAAGGGTACCGGTAAATCTGTTTACGATACCATTTGACATATGGTTAAAACAAAAATATCAATATGCATTTATCCAGCGGTATCTTCTGGCGCTCTCGCCAAATTTTACCGCAATAGTAAGCTCATGTGATCCAAAGCTTTGTTTCCTGATATCCGTCAGTGTAAAGTCGACTGCATATGCAAAATAGAATTTGTCATATTTCAATCCCAGCATCAGGATGATTGCATCATTAGTTCTCCATGATAATCCTGCCCAGTAATCATCTTTGTAATAAACTCTTGCGGTAAGGTCCATCTGTATAGATTTAAAGACCATATCCGACGATTTTATAAATGCTGAGGGTTCCAGGGTCCAGTCAGCGCTCAGAGGAAATTTAATCCCCCCGGTGAGGAAATAATGCCCAAGTTCTCTTCTCTTTATATCAGAAGTATCGGCAAACATCAGAGATCCTCTCAAAATATTGGTCATAGCAAATCCTGCATAATATTTTGATGTTGTGAAACTTGCTCCAAAGTTGAAATCGGGAATAAAAACCGTCCGGTCATAATTATTCAGAAACGGATCATTTTTATCATATATCAGCCCGTCCGTATTAATTGCAAACTGGTAGGCAGTGAAGGCAAGACCGAAGGCGAGGTCGTTAGGATAGCCTCCGGTCTGCCCCATTTTTATATGATAAGAATAAATGGCCTGAAGTCCGGTACGCCTCATTATACCATTATTATCGCTGAAGATATACCCGCCAAGACCTACATTACCGCCTTTGGTAGGCCTTACAATTTCCTTCCTTACCGGAGTAGCCTTCGAAATATAACTGTTCTTCAGTATCCGTGTCTGGAAACTGGCAGCATAAGTGCGGGGTGCCTGCTCAAGCCCGACCCATTGTTCTCTGGTCGTCAGAGTGAGAGTTGTATAACCATCCCGTCCTGCGAATGAAGGATTTATAAGGAACCCGTTCATAATATACTGGCTATACATCGGAACCTGCTGAGCAACCGAGGTACCATAAAAGAGGCTCAGAACAAAGAGCGATAGTATGCTTCTTAAATATCTCATATTTTCATTTTCAATTTATACCAGTAATTACCTTATTACACTAATGACGCCTGACCTTGGGTCAGATCCGTCGTTCAGATATAAAATATAATGATATGAATCTGTTGGCACCAGTTTTCCGTCAGAATATGTTCCTTTCCATGGATTGGCCAAAATGTTTTTGGTTTTGAATATCATTTTGCCCCATCTTGTGAATATCCTGACTTCTGCATTCGGGTAAAGATCGATATTCCTGATCACCCATTCGTCATTATAAGTGTCACCGTTTGGCGTTATGATCTGCGGGATCACTACACATCCAAATGACCCGGTAAAACCAACTATTGTGCTTGCGGAGGCCTGGCACCCGTTAGTATCAGTAACATCAACTCTATAGGTTCCCGGAAGCACAGATGGCCGGTTCTGAGTAGTGATTCCATCATTCCAGATCATGCTGTAAGGCGCTGTTCCTCCGGTTATTGAGAGAGTAATTGATCCATCATTGGAATCAGGACATTTTGCTTCGGCAGGTGTGGCTTCCAGTGCCAGGGGTGCCGGTTCCGTTATAGTAATACTTCCAGTAGCTATACATCCATTGGCATCTGTTACTGTTACTGTATAAGAACCAACCGTCAGTCCCGCCGCATTTGGAGTTGGCTGAACGGGTAAAGTATTCCAGGAATAATTGTATGGCTCTGTTCCCCCGGCTGCAGAGGAAGTTGCACTACCTGAACTGCCACCAGAACAGAGAACATTCGTTTGAGTTGTTGTAACTGTAAATGCTACTGCGGGCTGGGTTATTGTAAATAGCACATCAAAAGTATCTGAGATTGCATCTTTAATTGTCACAGTATAGGGACCTGCTGTCAGAGAAATGAAGGTACCTGATGGCTGATATGGACCTCCATTTATACTATATAAATAAGGAATAACGCCTTCCACTCCGGTTACAGTTACACTTCCCGTTGCAGCTCCAAAGCATAATACATTTGTTTGCGAAGTTATGGTTCCATCGAGCGGTAACGAAGGCTGTGTAATTGAAACAGGCACATCAGAAGTACATAAATTTGCATCCCGGACTGTAACTATATATGAACCTGCAGTAAGTGAACTGAATATTCCCGGAGTCTGGAAGACACCTCCATCAAGACTATACAGATAGGGTCCAATACCTCCTGAACCATCAACTGTAACACTTCCATCGTTGCCACCATGTACGGTCACATTTGTTTGCGCTGTAATAATTCCTGAAACTGCTGAAGCAGGCTCATTTATTGTCCCTGAAACAATTGCGGTACATCCGTTCAAATCTGTGATTGTTACAGAATAAAGCCCCGCAGACAGGTTAATGATATCTTCAGTTGTCACTCCATTGCTCCAAAGGAAAGTGTAGGGAGATGTCCCTCCGGCAGGTGTCAGATCAAAAGTGCCCGTAGTATCACCAAAGCATGCTACATCGGTCTGAGAAGTAATTGAACCTGAAGGTAATGGATTCACCTTGGTTGTAATTTCCGGACTTAATCCGGTACATCCCAATGCATCTGTTACTCTGACAGTTATCTTGTCCTGGTCCGCAATGCTGCTTGTAGTATAAGTATTGTTAGTGCCAGGACCCTGAATTGATGTCCCGTTTAACAGGAACTCATATGTTACTCCTCCTGAACCAGTAAATATAACATTATCTCCCAGGCAGATAGTATTGTCAGCATCTGATGAAGTCAGAACTGGAACAAGTGTAGAAATGACAGTTACTGTATGTGAACACGTAGCTGTGTTTCCATTCACATCAGTCACTGTCCATATCACTGTTGTTACTCCAATGGGATAAGTCGCTGAAGCATTAGCCGTGCCATTAAAGGAATTGGTTACCGAGGCAACTCCGCAATTATCAGCTGTTACCGGTACCGGGACTACCACATTCGCAGCACATCCGGTTGTATTCGTGCTCTGGATAATGTCACCAGGGCATGTGATTGTCGGGTTCTGAATATCAGTTACCGTAATTGTCACGGTAAAGCTGCAAATGGCCTGATTACCGGAACCATCTTTAAGTGTATAGGTGATTGTTGTTATACCTGGATTAAAGGTGTATGTCCCAACCTGGTTAATACCTGCTGCGGGTGATGCAGCAACTGTAGCACCTGTCATCGCCCATGTAAGACTTGTTACTGAGCAGTTATCAGATATCGTTGCGTTGGTGACGGCCACAGATGCTGTGCATAAACCTGCACCGGCATTCTGACTGATGTTAGGCGGGCATGTGATCACCGGCACCTGATTATCGGTAACTGTGACTGTAAAGCTGCATACGGACTGATTACCGGAACCATCTTTAACTGTATATGTGACTGTTGTTATACCAGCATTAAAAGTATATGTCCCAACCTGGTTAATACCTGCTGCAGGTGATGCAGCAACCGTAGCCCCTGTCATCGCCCATGTAAGGGTTGTCACTGAACAGTTATCAGATGTCATTGCATTGGGAACAACCACTGATGCTGAGCATAGTCCGGCATCTGCACTTTGGCTTATGTTCGACGGGCAGGTGATTGCCGGTATCTGATTATCGGTAACTGTGACTGTAAAGCTGCAAACGGACTGATTACCGGATCCATCTTTAACTGTATAGGTGACTGTTGTTATCCCGGCATTAAAAGTATATGTTCCAACCTGATTAATTCCTGCTGCAGGTGATGCAGCAACCGTAGCACCTGTCATCGCCCATGTAAGGGTTGTCACTGAACAGTTATCAGATGTCACTGCATTGGGAACAACCACAGATGCTGAGCATAATCCTGCATCAGCATTCTGGCTTATGTTTGACGGGCAGGTGATTGCCGGTATCTGATTATCGGTAACTGTAACTGTAAAGCTGCAAACGGACTGATTACCGGATCCATCTTTAACTGTATAGGTGACTGTTGTTATGCCTGAATTGAAAGTATATATCCCAACCTGATTAATTCCTGCAGCAGGTGATGCAGCAACCGTTGCACCTGTCATCGCCCATGTAAGGGTTGTCACTGAACAATTGTCAGATGTCACTACGTTGGGAACAGTCACAGATGCTGAGCATAATCCTGCATCTGTGTTCTGACTGATAGCCGAAGGACAGGTGATTGCAGGTATCTGGTTATCTGAAACTGTGACCGTAAAGTTGCAAACGGACTGATTACCGGAACCATCTTTAACTGTATAGGTGACTGTTGTTATACCTGAATTTAAAGTATATGTCCCAACCTGGTTAATACCTGCTGCGGGTGATGCGGCAACCGTAGCACCTGTCATCGCCCATGTAAGACTTGTCACTGAACAGTTATCAGATGTCACTGCATTGGGAACAACCACAGATGCTGAGCATACTCCTGCATCAGTATTCTGATTGATGTTCGAAGGACATGTGATTGCCGGCACCTGGTTATCTGTAACTGTAACTGTAAAGCTGCAAATGGCCTGATTACCGGAACCATCTTTAAGTGTATAGGTGATTGTTGTTATACCTGGATTAAAGGTGTATGTCCCAACCTGGTTAATACCTGCTGCGGGTGATGCGGCAACCGTAGCCCCTGTCATCGCCCATGTAAGACTTGTTACTGAGCAGTTATCAGATATCGTTGCGTTGGTGACGGCCACAGATGCTGTGCATAAACCTGCACCGGCATTCTGACTGATGTTCGGCGGGCATGTGATTACCGGCACCTGATTATCGGTAACTGTGACTGTAAAGCTGCATACGGACTGATTACCGGAACCATCCTTAACTGTATAGGTGACTGTGGTTATACCAGCATTAAAAGTATATGTCCCAACCTGGTTAATACCTGCTGCGGGTGATGCAGCAACCGTAGCCCCTGTCATCGCCCATGTAAGGGTTGTCACTGAACAGTTATCAGATGTCATTGCATTGGGAACAACCACTGATGCTGAGCATAGTCCGGCATCTGCACTTTGGCTTATGTTCGACGGGCAGGTGATTGCCGGTATCTGATTATCGGTAACTGTGACTGTAAAGCTGCAAACAGACTGATTACCGGATCCATCTTTAACTGTATAGGTGACTGTTGTTATCCCGGCATTAAAAGTATATGTTCCAACCTGATTAATTCCTGCTGCAGGTGATGCAGCAACCGTAGCACCTGTCATCGCCCATGTAAGGGTTGTCACTGAACAGTTATCAGATGTCACTGCATTGGGAACAACCACAGATGCTGAACATAATCCTGCATCAGCATTCTGGCTTATGTTTGACGGGCAGGTGATTGCCGGTATCTGATTATCGGTAACTGTAACTGTAAAGCTGCAAACGGACTGATTACCGGATCCATCTTTAACTGTATATGTGACTGTTGTTATGCCTGAATTGAAAGTATATGTCCCAACCTGATTAATTCCTGCAGCAGGTGATGCAGCAACCGTAGCACCTGTCATCGCCCATGTAAGGGTTGTCACTGAACAGTTATCTGATGTCACTGCGTTGGGAACAATCACAGATGCTGAGCATAATCCTGCATCTGTGTTCTGACTGATATTCGAAGGGCATATTATTGCTGGCACCAGGTTATCGGTTATAGTAACTGTTGCTGCGCAAGTGGCAGAATTACCGCTGGCGTCAGTGACAGTCATAATTACGTTATTGGTTCCGATATCTGAGCATGTAAAGGAGTTTTTATTAATGCTCAGCAGAGCAATTCCACAATTATCTGTGCTCCCGTTATCAATATCTGAGGCAATAATGGAAACATTCCCTGAAGCATCAAGTGCTTTTGTAATGTTTTTGCATATGGCTATCGGTGGTGTGTTATCGGCCAGAGTGAGGTTAAAAGTTGTACTTGAACTATTGCCGGATTCATCAGTTGCAGTAATGGTTATCGGCTGTATTGTTCCGGCTCCGGAAATAATTGTTCCCATAACTGGTGTTTGAGTTAATTCCAGGGTTCCGCAATTATCATTTATTACTGTAAGCGGCCGGTAATCCTGTATTGTAAAACTGCATGATGAGCCTACATATTCAATGCGATTGGCTACCGGAGTGAGAGTAGGTAAAATATTGTCAATTATAATAATGTCCATTGAACATGAAGTGCTGGTGCCTGAAAGGCCTGAAATTGTCCATAATACAGTGGTAGTTCCTACCGGAATCTGGACTCCGTTAAGAGATGGTTCTCCATTAAGGTCGTTCGTCAATGTAAATGGACAATTGCTAAAAGTAAATACCGGATCCATTTCGGTACCCGTTACTGTATAATCACAAGCACCAATATCAACATTCCTTGTCTGATTACCTGCACAGGTAATAACTGGCATCAGAGTATCAGTCACGATGATATTAAAACTGCAAAAATCTGCTACTATTGGTCCATTCATAAGTTTGTAAACAACCTGGGTAGTTCCAACATTAAAAACATCTCCCGGATTATAATTATTTGTTATTGTGTATGTTGGACAGGGTATTGACATTGTAGGCGGAACCCAGGTTACGATATTATTACATTGCCCGGGTAATGAAGTTACTGTAATATCCGAGGGGCAGTTCAGGAATGTTGCCTGACAAACTTCAGAATATGTCACAGCATAATTATTTGTAAAGCCAGCCAATCCATTTCGTCCAACCTGGGAGACGGAACCCGGGATATGATTGCCATTCAGGTACCAGTTACCTCCATCTAACCTGGAAACAATTCTCGTTTCAGCATCAATCGGGTAAGTGCTAAAACCTGAAGGAACAAGTTTAAGATCAAATGTTCCTGCAAATGTAAAAGCAGCATCCCGGGTAACATTCCAGTAGCCTTCAGGAAACAATTGGTTTAGATAATAAATATTTTCAAATAACGGAAGGCCTGCCGTTGTTGGAACTGAACTGTCAAAGTTTGCTGTCAGCACACCCGGTGCAGTAATATCCGGAAAATTAAAAGTCATTTTCCTGTTATAATTTAAAGTACCAACGGGTAAAATGACATCTATTGCATTAAAAGCCGGAATTACCCATCTTGAGAATGAACCTGTTATCCATCCTGAAGTATATGTGAGACTCCCGGGGTTCAAAGCATCGAGTCCAAGAGTCAGTAATTTACCTGGCATAATAATTACACCATTTGTCATGGTAAGAACATTTTTAACTGCCAGATTAATGTTTGATGTCACAGGGCCGGTTGTATTTAATTCAAGATTATAGAATGTTTCAGCCGGGCTTATTGAATTTATAACAGATTGGGCACCTGTTCCTTTAAAGGATACTGTTCCCTGCATTTCATCGAAGGTTCCGTCATTTATCCATGAACCATTGAGAATAATGCCATAGTTACCGGCACCTGTATTAAAAGTTGTTCCTGTTCCTATGGACAAATTACCGTTTACAGTAACAGCTCCCTGTAAGGTTTTAACTCCGCTGCCCCCTGTTTGCAAATGATGGTAGGATGCTGATCTGACTTCCTGATCTCCTGAAAGACTATAATTTACAAGGTTGGAATTTGTATTAACTATAAAATTAGAAATGGCAGGAGCTAATGTCCTTTCATAATTTAAAACAGATCCATTGTCATTTCTCCAGGAACCAGAACCAGTAAGGCCTCCCCTTAATGTCACAGTAGTCCTGTTATTTAATATTGAAGGAGAGCTTACACTGACATTCCCATCAAAAATAATTGGCTTTGTCCCTGAGATATTCTGATAAGTATCATTAAAAGTATACTGGGCTGTACCCGAAATAAATGATGTGCCATTGAAGATCAAATCATTACTAATAGTGATAGCCTCATTAACAGAATTGTCCCAGGTTCCGTTAACTGTAATTGGACCTAAGAATGTTTTTGTTGCATTAATACCTCCAAAAGTAAGAGTGGCTCCCGGGTCAATTGTTGTACTCCCTGATATTGTGCTGGTTACATTTGATATTGTTGAAACAGCGTTATTATTGACAAGTAAATTGCCAGTGATATCCATTACTACAACTGCACCGGAAGTGTTACTCAGGGTTCCTCCTGATAAGATGACGTTTTTAAAGGATTTTGTTCCCAGGTTGCTGTTTGTTGTAAATTCTCCTCCCGGGAAAATGGTAGTTGTACCTGCAACAGTTAAACCTCTGAATGATGACTGTAATGTTCCCGAAATGATTGTAAGGTCATGATTAACGATTGTAGATGCATTTAGTGTTTTAGTGTTAGTGCCGGAAATAATCAGATTATAATAAGTACTGCCTCTGACTGTCTGAATATCTCCATTATAACGCATAGTCCCGTTACTGCTGGAAAAGACACCGGTTGTTGTATTGTTGCCTGCAATATTAATTGTACCTGATGTAAAGCTGATAGCTCCGGTCCCGCTCAGGTTCCCGGTCATCGTTAATGAAAAAGAAGTGATAGCCAGGGCAGCTCCGGTTACTGTTACATTTCTGACACTTGAAATTATATTACTGTTTAAAGTCATTACAACGCCTATCCCTGAAATAACAACATCATGCACCTCAGATTCGTACCCCGGTTGTCCGGGATAGGTTGCAGTAGTTGCAGTTCCTGTTTTCGACCAGGCAAGAGTAGTCCAATTCCCGGTTGTAACAGCCGTAAAGGTTGTTTGTGAATACGCTGAAGAAAGCACTAACAGGAAAACCAGAAGTACCAGTGATCTTTTGCGTGCCGAACTACCATTAGATACTAATTTAAAACCATAAAATAAGACAGAAGACAGTTTTTCACGTGCCATATCGTTCAGTTCAATTTATACACGATTATAATACACAGTATACCAAATAAATATTAATCATCAGCTTATAGTTTTCCTTTTTGAGCTGAAATTGTTTTACTCAAATTCTACGTAAAGCGAATATATACAAATTTTAAACACCTGTAATATTAGATTTTTCAAGTGTTTTGAACATATCAGGAAGACTTATTAAGAATTGCTTTAGTTGCACCCGTTAACTGGTTACGCTTTTAATTTTAGAATCATGGTAAATGCATCCCAATTAATGGATTCAATATCAGATTCTGACTAATCTAAAAAAACTATATAGTTGATTTTTTTGCAGAAATGAAAATGTCGCATATATTTGCACTCTCTTTTCAGGGGGTTTAGCTCAGCTGGTTCAGAGCATCTGCCTTACAAGCAGAGGGTCGGCGGTTCGAACCCGTCAACCCCCACAACAAAAAACCGATCCCGCGAATGCGGGACCGGTTTAATTTTTAATGGACGTTCCATGCTTGCATGGATAAGGACATTAAAATTAAACCGGGAAGTGACGCTGAAAGCGGAGCGACGGTTTTTTGGTTGTAAGGGCCACCAAAACGGCTCAGCGAGCGAAGCGAGCTAACCCGTCAACCCCCACAACAAAACGGCATCACCTTCGCCAAGGCTTCGGTGATCTCAGTCAGCGAGCGAAGCGAGCTAACCCGTCAACCCCCACAACACGAAAACCGGTCTCGCAAAGGCATGACCGATTTAATTTTTTCTCTGATTAGATTTTAATGATTCAGCCCATTTACAGATACTTTCAATCTGTTCTTTTGTGGGGATAAGTTCAGGCTTTGATTCTCTGGCTGATTTTGGCGGTATAATTTCTTTCGTAAGTACAGAGCATATTGTGGAAGCCTTTTTAGTCTGTTTTGTTTAGAGCGGTTTTCAGCTTCATTAAAGTATAACTATTTGATTAGTAGCAAATAAGAGATTTATTTATAGAAAATATGGGTGTCTCTCCATTGTCCATACCATGAATCCGGTAGATTACCTCCGGTGAGGTCTAAGCGGGACAAGGCATCTCTGATTTGTGATTGTTTGTCTGAATAACTGAAGGTGAATGTTCACGCGAGCCGGGGATTCCTCGCTAACGCTCGGAATGACAATTTATTATTTTACAGGGGGTGGGGAAAGAAGTGGCGATTCGCTGAAAAATATCGAAAGAGTTCAAAAGTGTAAATTGATATCAGGATTTAATTATTAATCTGTAAACTTTTTTTAGGACGAGTCAAAATAAAGTTTGCGAATCGCCACTTCTTTCCCCCTATACCTCACAATCTCGCCACGTCATTCCGAGAGCCAGCGAGG
Organism: uncultured Bacteroidales bacterium; assembly: GCA_963825935.1. Classification (GTDB taxonomy): domain Bacteria; phylum Bacteroidota; class Bacteroidia; order Bacteroidales; family VadinHA17; genus LD21. The sequence goes on from CAWGUN010000011.1 coordinate 54,870, forward strand.
AATCTCCTGATGACTTATGAGAGAAGGTGTTATGAACATAAACAAAAGAAAATAAAGGGATTTGCACAGAAATATAATGTTGATTAACTGATTTATTTTGAAAGGTTTGATTCAATTGATTCAGCAATAGATAGGGAAAAACAGATTAAAGGGTTTTCCAGGGGGAAAAAACTGGCACTAATTAATCAGTTTAATAAAGATTGGAAAGAATTATCACATACTGGATTATTCAAGACCTGTTAGTAAATGTATTAATGTCAATTATGAAAAGTTTATTGTCTTGTCTGTCTATCTTAATTATGGGTGTCTTTCGCACAAAACAGGAAAAATTGATGAATTAAGGAAAATGTACTATGTATATATTTTTAATGAATTTGATTAAAAATGTTGAGCTTTATAAAATGCGGGAACCCGTGGGGAAATACAGAGATAAAATAATCTAATTAAATTGATAAATAATGCAATCAGATCATTCGATTTCCCTTTAGCGGGGTTGAAAAGAATGCTTATTTGAGGGTACGGGGGGTTTTCTCTAAATAATAAAACAACTGATTCAAAAAAATTGAGATTCTCTTATTTTTTCTCTAATTAGATTTTAATGATTCAGCCCATTTACAGATACTTTCAATCTGTTCTTTTGTAGGAATAAGTTCAGGCTTTGATTCTCTGGCTGATTTTGGCGGCATAATTTCTTTCGTAAGTACAGAGCATATTGTGGAAGCCTTTTTAGCCTGTTTTGAAGTTGTATATTGATCCCACTCTGAAAAATTCAGCTTAGCCTTTGACATTAATCCGCCGGTATTACTATGGCAACGTGCACATGATGCCTGAAATATCTTATTAATGTTCTCAGGTATGGGCACTGCTTGTTTTTTGCCCGTTTGACCCGAAACGATCTGTATATTTGTCAATAAAACAATTGAAGCAACTAGCCAGATCAGACAATTAGTTCTATATAACTTTTTCATGATTTCCTCCTGAAATTTATTTATTAATCTAAAGATAACCAATTCTCAGATTGTGAACCTTTAGTGATAAATAAAAATTACCGATAAATGGTTACCTGACAATTCTGTTATGAATTAGACATAATCGAATATCTTTTCTACAATTTCCAGGCCAACTCTCTTCCCGACACCTTCATATTCCAGATTATTGTAATTATCGAATAATTGCAGATGAACTTCTGAATCGATACTTTCTTTTATTCTTCTGGACATTTCACCCGAAACAGGGGCTTTGAGATCTCCGAATGAATTTTTATTAACTCTGATCTTAAGAATGTATTTGTTGTTGCTTACAGTGATTTCAACTTTACTTTTATCATGGACAATATCAGAATAAACTGATCTGTTATAAGTGCTGAACAGATAAAACTTTTTCCTCAGGTACAGATATACAATAAATCCGATGAAAAACCTTCCCCTCCATGGGATTTTGGCAATTGAAAATGAAAAGGATGTTTCATGTTCTGCAAAATTATTGCTTTGAATCCAAATCCAGGCTTCCGGAAATGAGACCCCCCAGTCCTTTTCAATATATCCTTTCCCGTTATTAAAATCAAATACTTTGCCGTCGGCAGTTATCTCTCCCCTGAGATCATGATTTGCAGAAACTATTCCATGGTTGCATTCCATGAATGGCACAAAGGAATACCATCCCATAATTCCGGGCGAAAAAATAGTTTTGGGATACCTTATCATGTTCATAAAATCTATTTGCCCGGTCAGGTTAATTCTATCATTCCTGATGTTAAGTGTCATTCCTTTATCTGTAAAGACGGATGAGCCAACCTGAAGAAACAGTTTTCTATATTCCCACCTGAACTCTTCAAGCGGGTACTTTATATAATCTGAGGTGTCTTTAGATCCATTCATCACCTGAATAAAGGCATGAGGATCATTTTCAGTTAATGAGATACCCGGAATAAAGGAAAATGCTGAGGAGAGATCCTCGTTTACATTTTTAAAATACCATCCTTCAAAATAATGTTTTTTTCTTAAGTTTCCCTGAAAAACTTCGGGATTATACAATCGCAGGAACATTGATATATTATGTTTATTAAGCTAAACAAAATTTACTTTCTGATGTTCAGATCATAAGAAAAAACATTCACGAAAAATAACCTGGCATCTTTATTTTTTTTTGTAGGGAATTGTAAAACTGAATGTGGTCCCTATGCCAGGTTTTGATTCAAGCCATATATTACCACCCATGAGTTCGGCATATGCTTTACAGATTGAAAGGCCAAGACCAGTTCCGGTATACTGTCGTGAAACAGCATTGTCGACCTGGTAGAACCTGTCAAATATTTTTGATTGATGCTCCTGTGGTATACCTATACCGGTGTCTTTTACAAAAAACTCCAGGAAATCGTCTTTGAGATCATATCCAAAATCAATCCTGCCTGCCTGGGTAAACTTAAATGCATTATTAATAAGGTTCGAGATAATCTGTACAAGTTTTGTTCCATCAGTAAGTATTTCAGCATCTTTATTCGAAAGCGGGGTTTTAAGGGACAACATTATTTTATGAGGCTTCTCCTTATAGCTGAATTGTTCATTGATCCTTCTTAAAGTAGTATTCAGGTTTATTTCTTTAATATTGATTTTGACCTGACCACTTTCTATACTAGCGAGATCGACGATATCATTGATAATTGAAAGCAGCTGATTTCCACTTTGAAAAATAATCTCAATGTACTGTTTCCGGTCTGAATCGGAAATGCCAGGCTCACTCAGAAGTGTAGAAAATCCCAGAATTGCATTCATAGGGGTCCTGATCTCATGAGATACGTTATGAAGGAACGCAGTCTTTAGCCTGTCGCTCTCCTCCGCTTTATCTTTCGCCATTATCAGTTCAGCTTCTGCCTTTTTGCGTTCAGTTATATCTCTGAAGCTCCAGACACGTCCTGCTGTTTTTCCGCCAATCCTCTGAGGTTGTGAATATCGTTCATAAAATCTGCCATCAATGAACTCCAGAAGATCTGATGTTACTGCATCGGGATCAGAATAGAGCTGCTTTACCTGATTTACAAACAGTTCAGGATATTTCAGCTGATTCATAACAAATTGCACTGCAGCATCATCTTCTCTTAACCTCACAACCTCTTCAGGAATCCGCCACATCTCTGTGAATTTCTGATTATACTGGACAATTTTCCCATTATTATCTACAACGAGAATCCCATCTGCCGTCGATTCCAGAGTTGCTTTCTGAAGAGAAAAAGACTTCTCCAGTTCTGCTTCTGCGATTCTCCTCGCAGTGATATCTTCTATCATCGCCAGAAAAAAATGAACTTCACCCGCATTGTTGCGTATTATGCTGACGGTTGTCGAACCCCAGATTGTTGAACCGTCACTTCTTACATAACGCTTCTCGGTATGATAAACAGGAATCTCTTTCGCAACAAGACGCAATAAGGAAAATTCATCTCCTAAAATATAATCGGGGTGAGTGAAGTTTTTGAATGTCAGCCCCTGGAGTTCATCTTCGGTATACCCAATCATTTTACAAAAGGCCGAGTTAGCCTTTATAATGCCCATATCCTTGCCTGTCATAACCATACAGAACGGACTATCCTCAAAAATCTTTCTGAATTTCTCCTCGCTTTCCCTTAGAGTATTTTCGGCAAGTTTTCTTTCAGTGATATCGCGGTTGATCGAATGATAATATTTAGTACCTTCAACATCAACCTTTCGTGCACTTATTTCAATCGGGAAAACAGAACCGTCCTTCCTCTTATGAATAGTCTCAAAAGTTGAATAGCCAATAGCATCAATCTTTTTCAAGTCTTCTTTGAGTCCTCCCAGTTCGGTATCTGCGCGTAACTTGCTAATGTTATGTCCTATAAGTTCACTTCTGTCGTACTGATAAGTTTCAATTGCTTTATCGTTGGCCTCAATTACAGAGAAATCCTTGTCGAGAAGGAAGATAATATCGTTTGCATATTTAAGAATGTAATCGTAATGTCTGACCAGGGCCAGACGATCAAGCTCTGCTTCATACTTATTGCGGTAATACCTTACTCTCTGATTCCACCATAGAAATCCCAGGAAGGATCCTGTAGTAAGAATTAACAGGATTACAATGATCTTTAACTGTCTCAACTGATTATTCAGGTCAATGAATACTTCCTCCCGGTCAACTTTAGCAACCAGGTACCAGGGGGAATCAGGTACTTTTTTCATTGAAGCAATGACTGGTACCCCACGGTAATCTACAGCATCCGTCGATACCTTTATTCCTTGCAGAGCCATGGCAGCAGCAAGCTTTTCCTGAGTTACAGGCAATCTCAGATCAAATCCTTTGTTCTCAAGATGCCTGAGTTCATTAAGATATACTATATCATCACCTTCACGATGAAATAAAAGGGTTTCAGAAGTTCTGCTGATTAGTGGCCATGATTTAATTAGCGGATAAAGAACTTTTTGAGGATCGATCCGCAATATAAGCAGCCCAATGGCTGTAGTATCTTCAACATCCGGGCCTTTTAGCGGCACAAGAAGATCGAGGTGTATAAAGCTTACTTTACCTGTCTGATGAAAATCAGTAAGTTCCACCTCACCTTTTCTTATAACATCATGCAACCGGGGTGTCAGATAATCACCAATTACCGTATCCCGGTCCGGGTAAAAGAGCCTTACATTTCCTTCCGGATCAACAAAAAGCGCATTCTTATAATCATAATTTTCGACAAGGGCTTTCATCTCGCTAAGAAGATCATCCTTTAATTTATTGTTCGCGACACCTGAAATCAAAGTTGAAAATTGCCTGGATAAAGTACCATTCTGACTTAAATAAATGCCATCAGACTTACGTTCACTTCGCCATTGAATTATCTGCTTCACTTTAAGGTCAGCAATAGCAGAAAGCTCCTGGGTTCTGTTCTCCAGAAGACGTTTCATTTGACTTTTATAGGAAAGATAACCTGAAGTAATGGTAGCACCGGATATAATTAAAAAGAGGACAATAAGGGGCCATGGAGTATCCGTTTTCAGCCTTTGGGAATTCATTATTGCACTCTTAATTACTAAAACTTTAATTTCGCTTCACATCATGATGAAGTAAAATTAATATTTTCCTGATAACATTAAGTTTTATCCCCGGATGATAAGCATCACTTAAAGCTTTTTCTCCTTAATAATTAGCGATGCAAGAATTGAAACCACAAGTATTGTAATAATTAGTGTCAGTGACAAAAATATCGGTATCTCAAAAAGAAAATAGGATGCCAGCATTTTCAGCCCGACAAATGTAAGAACAAATGCCAGCCCTATTTTTAGGTAACGGAAATATCCCATAATTCCTGAAATCGCAAAATAAAGAGATCGTAATCCGAGGATTGCAAAAATGTTTGAGGTATAAACAATGAATGTATGCTTGCTAATCGCAAGAACAGCAGGTATGCTGTCAACAGCAAAAATAAGGTCTGATGACTCTATGATAAGAAGAACCAGAAATAATGGTGTAGCAAATGGCCTGTGGTCTTGTTGTACAAAGAACCTGCTGCCATGAAGTTCATCAGTAACAGGTAAGAACTTTTTGAAAAACCTTACTACCGGGTTTTTCTGAGGCTCAATCTGAGTATCTTTCTGTAACAACATTTTGATCCCTGTAAATACCAGGAATCCACCGAAAATAAGTACTATCCAGCTGAACCTGTTCATCAGGGCCACGCCTGCAAAAATAAAAACGCCTCTCATTATGAGAGCCCCGAGAATACCCCAGAACAAAACTTTATGCTGAAATTTATCGGGTACTGCAAAATATGTAAAAATGAGAATAAAGACGAAGATATTATCGACACTCAGGGAGTATTCAATAACATAACCAGTAAGGAATTCAAGGGCAAGTGTTTTACCGAATTTTTCTAAAACGAAAAGATCGAAAAGAAGAGCTAACGATACCCAGACGACAACCCATGCAACTGCCTCTTTAACAGGAACCTTATGCTCTTTCTTGTTAAAAATGCCCAGGTCAATAGCCAGCATGAGAAAAATAAATAGATGAAACCCTATCCAGAAAAAAATACTTACTCCTCCCATCTGAATCAAAATTATTCCGTAAACATATAAAAAATCCCTCTCATCCCAATTATTGTAAATTCAAAACTCCCTTGATGATTACAAGATGAATCCCCATACAACCTGAAGATCCTGTAATCAAATTCGAAAACTTTTTTACCTTTATGTCTCATTTTTAAGAAGAGACAGTGGTTAATAATCCCTTCAGCAAATGGCAGGAAAAACTATAAGCAGGAAAAAATTCATTACTACCACTTTAGTTGGTATTGCAGGTATTGGTCTTATTGACAGATCATTAAAAGCTGAAAGTCTTATAACTCCTGTGCTAAGAAAGATCGGGAAAACTGGAATAAGTGTGACCCCGGTCTGCTTCGGGGCTCCCCGTACTAATGAAGAGTCACTCATCAGGTACGCAATTGACAAAGGTATAAACTTCATTGATACAGGTCATTCATACGGAAACGGGAATAACGAACGTCTCGTTGGCAGAGCTGTCGGATCAGCCAGAAAAAATGTAGTGATCCAGTCTAAAATAAGACTCGAATTTAATGAACTCCCGTCTGTGGGGAAAGGGAAAAAAGGAGCCGAAGAAATCAGAACTGCACTCTACTCAAAGCTGGAAGCAAGTCTGAAAGCCCTGAATACTGATTATATCGATATTTTATTATACCACGATGCTATTGATGAAAATCTGCTTTTCCATCCTGAAACTATGAAGTTCTTTTCTGAAATGAAACAGGCAGGAACCATTAAAGCTCATGGGTTTTCGGCACATAATGATTTTATGGACCTCCCTTTACGGAACAATACCGAAAAGTTTTACAATGTTATAATGGTGCCATTCAATCACAAGGGTTCCTTTGTTCATTCTGTTTCTGGTAAATATTCGGAATGGGATCAGGCTAAGCTCATGAGCATTCTGGAAGATGCCTCTAAAAATGGCATAGGGGTTATCGCAATAAAAACATGTTCCGGTGGCAGTTATTCGCCCTCTCCTGATATTGAACCATCTTACGGTGAGGCAGTCAGATGGGTTTTACAAAAGAACTATATCAGTTCTGCAGCGATTGCAATAGCTAACTTTGAACAGGTTGATGAACATATCTCAGTCCAAAGCCAACTCTGAAAGATCCCGGGAAAGTAATCTTAATAGCCGCTAACCGGGAAAAAGCACTTTACAGCAGTCCGGTATTTATTGTCAATATCGGGAATCCCGTTTCCATTTGTATCTTTCATCGAGCCCAGGTACTCCATCAATGCCAGCCACTCTTTTCCCTCCTGTATTCCATCCCTGTTTTCATCAAAATCTATCACTGCATCCTTCATATCAAGTATCGGATTGCCCTTTGCATCTTTAGGAACTACATTAATCAGCCCAAAGCTCATCTTTTTAATAATACCGACAAATTCAAGCATATAAGCATTGGCAGCAATAGAATAAAGCTCCTGGTTCTTTTTTGAAAAATCAACATCTTCTGTTTTGCCATCGGGGTGAATGATCTGGATCCTGGTGATTTTCTTCAGCAGTCCTTTATCGGGATTAAGTTCCACCCTTAACCCTGAATAATAACAGTAATTTCCAGGGGTCGAATTACCGGCCATCAGAAGTATCTCAAGGATATTTTTAAGCTCCCTTCCTTTAACAAAAAGTTTAGCGAGGGGATACCCCGGAATATTATCTTTTCCTGATCCCATCGACATTACCCTGAAAATATCAGCGGCAGTCTGATAGCCCGGAACAATCTTGTCGCGTATTACTCCTACTGCAACCATGCTGACATCGACACCCTCTATTATATGATTATTGATGTAGCTATGGATGGCATCAGCAACGAGCGGGCCCAGGTTACTTCCCTTTATATCTCCCTGTTCATTGCATTCCAGAAGGAAATCAGTTTCAGCAACATTCTTTTTATAATTGAGCCCAATCGGTTTGAGTATCTCTTCATTAATGACCTCTTTCTGTGCTTCTATCTGTTGATTTATATATGGATCACCTGCAATCCTGTCATCGATAGGGATAAGTGTATAATTGTTAACTGTTACTTTTCCGTTATTGTAGCCAAGAACCAGCCGCCCGACATACTGCCCGTTCTCACCTGCCTGTACAACCGGTATGCCATTCACCATCACTGGTTTTTCAAGCTTTGTATGTGTATGACCGCTGATTATGACATCAATTCCCTTTACTTTCTCTGCAAGTTTTACATCCTCACCGGCCCAGTTTCCCCTCTTATCCATTTCGACTCCGGAATGAGAAAGACAGATTATTAAATCACATTTCTCAGCACGAAGCTCTTTTACCATTTTTATTGCCAGGGGTATCTGCTTTGAGAAAGTAACCGGTGCGGCAAAAGCGGCATTATCATCAGCCACTTTTCCCATCAGGGAGAAAAAACCGATCTTCAGTCCATCTCTCTCAATTACTTTTTTCGTTCCGATAATGTTTTCAATAAAAAGCTTTTCGAGAGAGTCATCCCTCTGATCCTTTTTATCAAAGACAGCATTGCTCAGAAGCAAAGGAGGTATCCCTCCTTTCTTAATTCCTGAGTTTACAATTTCTGCAAGCTTTTCAGGACCATAATCAAATTCATGATTCCCCAGGCAAGCTATGTCATAACCCATGTTTTTCATCAGACGTAGCTGAAACCCGGTTTCGGGTTCCAGTCCCTGGAACAAGGTTCCCATTAGAAAATCACCGGCATCAACAATAAGTGTAGTACCTACACTTTTTTCTTTTTCGGTCTTGATAACTGTTGCAATCCTTGCAAATCCACCAACAGTTTTATCATCATTTACTGTAAGTGGAGTATAGGCAGATTCCGGTGCATACCCGGTAAGACGGGAATGAATATCGTTAGTATGGAGAATGACAATCTTTTTTTCTGACTGTGCATTAGCAGAAGACAGTAAGAAGATCAGAAGCAGAAATGGCAGGATTTTTTTCATCAGACTGGAATTATAAAGATAAAAATACGAAAATTAAATTACCTCAGCTACTATAAAGGTACTACCACCTATAAAAATCAGATCATTTTCCCCGGCATTTAATCTTGCAGCTTTAAGTGCCTCATTAACATCCGTATAGCTATTACCTTCCAGTCCGTATTCTGATGCCTGTGATCTCAGTATTTTCTCATCAAGTGCCCTTGGGACAAAAGCTTTCGTAAAATAATACTTGCCGTTCTGAGGAAAAAGGGGAAGCACCAGAGAGAGATCTTTGTCGCTGACAAACCCTATTACAAAATGCACCTGTTTTGCAGTGACCCTTTCGATCTGCCGGATCACATATTCAAGACCTTCCCTGTTATGGCCTGTATCGCATATTATAAGCGGATTGTTATTAAGAATCTGCCAGCGTCCCTTCAGACCAGTATTTATTTTTACTTTACTTATACCCTGAAGGAATTCCTTTTCTGTGATCACGAATTGATCTTTCAGGATTTCATAAACCTGGAAAAGTGTTATAAGGTTCTTCTCCTGGTAATCTCCTCCCAGAGGGATCACTCCCCTGATCTTTCTTCTTTCATTCAATTCCGTTATAACAAAGTCACGATCTCCTGACTGATATTTCGGATCATCAAGTTCACATTTAAAATTATGATCGGCAAAGAATATCCCGGATCCCTTTTCGGATGCCCGGGAATTAAAAATATTATCTGTCTCCTCATTTGATTCGCCGATAACTACAGGAACACCCGTTTTAATTATTCCGGCTTTTTCAATTGCAACTTTCCCTAAAGTATTCCCGAGAAGATCCATATGGTCGTGCCCGATATTTGTTATAACTGAAATTACAGGATTAATGATATTAGTTGAGTCAAGCCGGCCTCCAAGTCCCACCTCAACAACTGCCACATCTATGTTGCATTTGCGGAAATAGTCAAATGCCATGGCAACTGTCATTTCAAAAAAAGAAGGCTTAATTCTGTCAATAATTTCTCTGTGTTTCCTGACAAAAGAGTTAACTTCTCTTTTCGGTATCATTTCCCCGTCAACTTTAATTCTTTCCCTGAAATCCTTAAGGTGAGGTGATGTATAAAGACCAGTCTTATAACCAGCCTCCCGCAGAACTGATGCAATCATGTGTGAAACTGAGCCCTTACCATTTGTGCCCCCTACATGTATTGTTTTATACTTCAAATGAGGATGACCAAAATATTCGTCAAAGGCAAGTGTATTATCAAGATTATTTTTATATGCGGCTTTCCCTATCCGGTGATATGCCGGTAATCTGGAATACAGGAATTCAATAGTTTGTGAGTATGTCATCAGATATTTTTATGCAAAATAACATACTTTAAATTCAGTTAACAATTATTACTAATTTTTTGGTTATTTTTACCAGTCTTAAGAATGATGGGAAATATAATGTAATCTACTGATTTTAAAATACTTAGGAAATGATCAAAAAGCATAACAAGAAACTTTTTATAATTGATACCAATGTCCTCCTCCATGATTATAAATGCATTTACAATTTTGAGGAAAATGATGTTATAATTCCCATTGTTGTTCTTGAGGAGCTCGACAAATTCAAGAGAGGCAACGACATTATTAATTTCCATGCAAGGGAGTTTACCAGGGAACTTGACAAATTGTCGGGTGATATGCTTCTGACTGCCAATATCCCTCTTGGTGAAAATCTTGGAAACCTGCACATCGAAACAGGAAAAGATTTTTCAGAGAAAGTCAGCCAGTCATTTCCCGAGAGAACGGCTGATCACCGGATACTGGCAATAGCAGAATATGTGTGCAGCTCTAATAAAGATAAAACAGTCGTACTGATCACTAAAGATATAAACCTTCGTATGAAGGCTAAGTCGCTGGGTATTATAGCACAGGATTATGAAAACGATAAGGTTGCAAATATCGATGATCTTTACAAAGGTATTAAAGTACTTGACGGAGTCAACCAGGAATTAATAAGCAAGCTCTATGAGCTGCCGGAAGGAGTAACCTCTGAAGAATTCAAACTCGAACCAGATCTGAAGGGCCATCAGTTCTTTATTATGAAAAATAACGGATCAAGCGCACTTGCTCATTACAATCCTGTTAATCATCTGCTCAACAGGGTTATTAAGCAAACTACTTATGGTATCGATCCAAGGAATGCAGAACAGACTTTTGCCATTGAAGCTTTGGCAAATCCTGATATTCAGCTTGTTTCGCTGACCGGTAAAGCAGGAACGGGAAAAACACTCCTTGCCCTGGCAGCTGCTCTGGCTCAACATAAAAGATACAAACAGATCTTTCTTGCCAGGCCGATAGTCCCTCTGGCAAATCGCGATCTGGGATTCCTTCCCGGTGATGTAAAAGAGAAAATGGATCCCTATATGACACCGTTATACGACAATCTCACAGTTATAAAGCATAAATTCAGTCACCAGAGTCCGGAATTTATCCGCATAAACGAAATGGTGAAAGAAGAGAAGCTGGTTATTACGCCTCTCGCTTATATCAGGGGGAGGAGCCTTTCCAGTATTTTCTTTATTGTTGATGAAGCCCAGAACCTGACACCCCATGAAATAAAAACCATTATCACCCGCGCTGGTGAAGGAACAAAAATGGTCTTCACAGGCGATATCGAACAGATTGACTCTCCTTACCTCGACATTGCATCTAACGGATTAAGTTATCTTTCTGACAAAATGAAGAATCAGGATATTTTTGCGCATGTTAATCTTGTTAAGGGAGAACGCAGCTTCCTGGCAGAGCTTGCCAGTAAGTTGTTGTAATTCATTCAGAACATAATTATTAAACACAAAGAACTAAACCAGTATTTATGATGAAAAGAAAAGTATTTCAGACAGCTATCCTCTTTTTAATTCTTTTAACATGGACATCTGCTATTTCTTTGGCACAAACAAAATCCAGGAAGGCAAAAAATCTTAAAACTCCCAAAACTGAAATTATCCGCCTCTTTAACGGGAAGGACCTGAACAACTGGGTTTTTCAGCTGAAAGATCCATCAGTCGACCCGTCAAAAGTTTTTATGGCGAATGATGGAGTTATTCATATTACGGGAAGTCCTTTTGGATACATGCGGACAAAAGATTCATATTCAGATTACCGTTTGCATGTTGAATGGCGCTGGCCTTCAGAAGCAACCAACAGCGGCGTATTTATACATGGACAGTTGCCTGATACAATCTGGTTAAGATGCATCGAATGCCAGCTGGCTGCAGGAAATGCAGGTGATTTTATATGTGCGAACGGTTCAGACATGAATGAACGCACTGATAAATCAAAAAAATCTGTTAAAAAAATGGCTGCCTCCTCTGAAAAACCGGTCGGTGAATGGAATACAATGGAGGTTATCTGTAAAACCAATACCATTGAAGTGTTTGTTAACGGAGTACTTCAGAATAAAGGAACCGGGCTTAATGTAAATAAAGGATATATCTGCCTCCAGAGCGAAGGAAAAGACATCGAATTTAAAAACGTCTTTCTCAGCAAGCTGAAAAAATAATTATCCAAATACACTTATTGTTTAAAATTTTTTGCGATTCTCATTCTGAAAAACCCCCTTTCATTTTCCCCTGCCTACCGGCAGGCAGGCCCAAGGGGGAAAAGTAAAAACTACTCCTTCCCCCGTGGGGGAAAGCCTGCCCCGCTTCGGCGGGGGTTGGGAAGGGGGTTAGCGTTAATTATGGATACAGTAAAGAAAAAAGTTGCATTTCACACCCTCGGCTGTAAGCTTAACTTTGCCGAGACTTCTACAATATCACGATCATTCCCTGAAGACCGTTTTGAAAAGGTGCCTGCAGGGAAAAAAGCTGACATATATATTATAAATACTTGCTCCGTTACTGATGTGGCTGATAGAAAATGCCGCCAGGCAATCAGAAAATTCATAAATCAGTCGCCGGATGCTTTTATTGCAGTTGTAGGATGTTATGCGCAGCTTAAGCCAAATGAGATATCAGCAATTCCAGGCGTTGACCTTGTGCTGGGAATTAACGAAAGATTTGATATTGCTCAATATCTTGATGATTTTGGAAAAAAGAATAAAGGAGAGATACATTCATGCGATCTTTCACCTACCGACAGATTCATACCCTCATGGTCATACGGAGACAGAACCAGGACATTCCTTAAGATTCAGGATGGATGTGACTATGGTTGTGCATATTGTACTATTCCAATAGCAAGAGGGGGCAGTAAGAATCCTGAAATAAAATCTCTAATTGAGGAAGCCCGTGGAATAGCTGAAAAAGGAGTCAGTGAGATAGTTTTGACCGGAGTCAATATAGGGGATTTTGGAAAATCGACAGGCGACAGCTTTTCAGACCTCCTGAGGGAGCTGGAAAAAGTGCCGGGCATCGGGAGATTCCGGATATCATCAATAGAACCAAACCTTCTTACAGATGAGATTATTGAAATGACAGCTTCAGGAAACAAAATCCTTCCTCATTTTCATATTCCTTTGCAAAGCGGATCCAATAAGATTCTGGGACTTATGAGAAGAAGATACAGAAGAGAAGCTTTTGCAGAAAGGGTAAACTTTATCAGGAAATTGTTACCTCTTGCAGGTATCGGGGCAGATGTTATTGTCGGTTTCCCGGGAGAAACAGCTTCTGATTTTGAGGAAACATATTCATTCCTCAAAGAGCTTCCGGTCACCTATCTGCATGTTTTTCCCTTCTCGGAAAGACCGGGAACAGTTGCTTCAAAACTTCCGGGAAAGGTCACTCATGAAGAGAAAGAAAGAAGAAGTAAAATACTTATCTCCCTTTCGTTATTGAAACATAATGAATTCCTTAAACATAATTCAGGAAAAGCTGCCTCCGTACTGTTTGAAAAGATAAAAAGCGGAGGAATGATAACCGGATATACCGGGAATTATATAAGGGTAGAGCATCCATGGCAGGCTAAACTGGCTGGTTTGATAAAAAATGTACGGTTAAAAGAAATTTCAACAGAGGGTAAAATGAGCATTGAATTAATAGATTGAAAATGATTAACTACAGTAACCTCTGCGATCAGATTGTGAAAGTAGCCGGACAGGCGGGTGAATTTATCCGTAAAGAATCCGTAGGATTCGATATCAGCCGTGCTGAGACCAAGGGATTGCATGACTTTGTAAGCTATGTCGACAAAAGCTCCGAAAAGTTGCTGGTTGATAAACTGGGCAACATACTTCCTGAAGCCGGATTTATTGCTGAAGAGGGCACATCATCAAAAAAAGGTCTGAAATATAACTGGGTAATTGATCCGCTTGATGGCACAACTAACTTTGTACATGGCATACATCCGTATGCAATAAGTATTGCACTGACCGAAGATGGGATTCCGGTGGCAGGAGTGGTATATGAAGTCAGCGGAAATGAGATTTTTACAGCATGGAAGAATGGTGGTGCATGGCTTAACAACAAGCCTGTCCGGGTTTCTGATGCAAGGCTTCTCTCAGACAGCCTGATAGCAACAGGATTCCCTTATAGTTATTTCGGACGCCTTGGGAATTATATGAAGTCCTTTTCACATTTTTGTAAAACAACTCATGGGATCAGAAGACTTGGATCTGCTTCAGTTGACCTTGCCTATGTGGCATGCGGCAGATTTGAAGCGTTTTATGAATATGGACTTAAACCATGGGACATTGCTGCAGGAATGCTCCTTGTACGGGAAGCCGGCGGGCGTGTCAGTGATTTTTCGGGGAATGAAGAAAACCTTACCGGCGATGAGATTATTGCCGCCAATAGCCTTGTTTTCCCTGAATTTCTGAAAAATGTAAGTAATTTTATGCTCGGTTAGTTATTCCATATAAAATGGAAACTGTGGGATATTATTTGTTTTATGCATTTAACTGGGTAGTGACACTCCTGCCCTTCAGAATATTGTTCATCTTTTCCGATATCATCTTCCTGTTAATGTATTATTTTCCCGGGTACCGCAGGAATGTAGTAAGAACCAATCTCAAAAACTCTTTTCCTGAGAAAACCGAAAAAGAAATCGGTGTGATAGAGAAAAAGTTTTACCATCATCTTTGTGATCTGTTCATAGAGACTTTCAAGCTGACACATTTGAGCAATGAACACCTGATGAAAAGGTTTCACCTTACAAACCCTGATCTGCTTGATAAGCTTTATAGCGAAGAGCGTGACATTGTCGCCGTGCTCGGACACTATGGAAACTGGGAATGGCTTGCTTGTCTTCCACTTTACACAAAACTGAAGACTGTTTCAATCTATAAGCCACTGAGTAACAAACATTTCGACAAATTCATTACCAAAACCAGATCGAGAAATGCTATGGGTCTGACTCCTATGCATCTTGTTGTAAGAGAGATCATAAATAACAGGAAGAACAATACCAGATCGCTATATGCCTTTATAACAGACCAGACTCCCCCAAAAGGAGATATTAAATTCTGGACCCGCTTCCTGAACCAGGATACTCCTGTTTACCTCGGTGCGGAAAAGATTGCCGCAAAATACGATATGGCAGTGGTTTATTTCAGAATTGAAAAAGTGAGAAGAGGACATTACAACTTAACATTTGAGCTCCTGTTTGAGCATAGCGCCGGACTTCCGGAACATCTTATAACAGAGACCCATGTAAAGAAACTGGAAGAAATGATCCAGGCACAGCCCGAATTCTGGATATGGAGTCATCGCAGGTGGAAGCATAAAAAAGAAGATTTTAATGGTTAAAACAGCAGTTGTCATATTGAATTATAACGGGATTGAATATCTGAAAATGTTTCTTGAAGGCGTTATCAGAAATTCATTAAATGAAGAGACCGCTGTTTATTTGGCTGATAACGGATCGACAGATGGTTCTGCTGAATGGGTTGCCGGAAATTTCATGGATGTAAAAATTATAAGGTTTGAAAAAAACAATGGATTTGCCGGAGGTTACAACCTTGCTCTTGAACAAATCGATGCAAAATATTATGTCCTGCTGAACTCTGATATCGAGGTAACGGAAGGATGGCTGAACCCTTTGATAAGTCACCTTGATGCCAACCCTGATACAGCTTCGTGCCAGTCCAAGATATTGTCATATAAGCAAAAAGACTATTTTGAATATGCTGGTGCGGCTGGCGGGTATATTGACAAATTTGGCTACCCTCTCTGCAGAGGGAGAATATTTTACAAGGTTGAAAAAGACTCAGGGCAGTACGATAATCCGGCTGAAATATTCTGGTCAACGGGAGCATGTATGGCCGTACGTGCCGATGCGTGGAAGAGACTGAATGGATTTGACCCCGATTTCTTTGCCCATATGGAGGAGATAGACCTTTGCTGGCGTTTTCATAAGGCTGGCTACCGTGTTTCATTTGTTCCCGGATCAAAAGTATACCATGTTGGCGGGGCAGCACTTCCGTATAGCTCACCTTTTAAAACGTATCTCAACTTCAGGAATAGTCTCTTCCTTTTATACAAAAACCTTCCGGAAAAAAATTTTAAAGTCCGATTCTTCTACCGCAAAGTCTTGGATGGTCTTGCAGCTCTGTTTTTCCTGATTAAAGGACAGTTCAGTAGTGTAAGGTCCGTTTGGAAAGCTCATATTGATTTTTATAAGGCTGTTCCAGCCCTCAGGGAAAAAAGGAAACTGGTTCTGTCAGCAGGACCCAAAGAATTCAATGGATTGATTTTGAACAAGAGCATCGTTTTTGAGTTTTATATAAAAGGCCATAAAACTTTTCAGAGCCTGGAAACGAATTTCTTATTCAAATGAAGAATTATCAGCTTATTTTGTTCCTGACAATAGTACTCACTATTTACTCCCTTGCAAATGCATTTATCTTTTTTAAAGGATATTACGTTGTGCCTCCACAGAGGGCGAACAGGGTAATCTACACTATTATATTTATTATTCTGGCTTCGACATTCATAGCCGGCAAGATACTTGAATCAAGGCACTCTTCGGTCCTTTCCGATGCTCTTAACATAATAGGCGGATTCTGGATGGGGTTCATGCTCTATTCATTTATGTTTCTTCTGCTGTCAGACATAATCGGCCTTGGTTTACGTATTCCGGGAATAATCTCCGGGCAAAATATACATGATTACAGGAAATGGGCTTTTTTGAGCACTTCTGTTCTTTCTATGATTCTTATTGCAGGAGGATTCATAAATTCGTTAATACCGGTAATAAAGGAATATGATATAACAATCAATAAACCTGCCGGAGAGATAAAAACCCTTCGTATCGCTGCAGTCTCGGATATTCATCTCGGGAGTCAGATTCGCAAAAGGAGCATGATAAAGCTTTCAGGAATACTCGACAGGATGCACCCCGATGTTGTCTTTCTTCTTGGAGATATTGTCGACGGTGAGCTTGGTCCGGTCCTGCGCGGTGATCTTCTGAAGTACTTTACAGAACCGCATTCAAAATACGGGCTTTATGCTATTACCGGTAACCACGAATTCATCGGTGGGGCAAAACGCACCATTCCTTATATTGAATCCAAAGGAATAAGGCTACTGAAGGACGAGGTTATCACCATCCCCGGAGGCATCCAGCTTATCGGCAGACTTGACAGGGATTCATTCAGATTTTTTGGAAAAGAGAGAAAATCACTTGAAGTGCTTTCAGAAAAAATAGATCATTCAAAACCAGTGATTCTCCTCGATCATCAGCCTTTTCATCTTTATGAAACAGAGAAGTACGGGATTGATCTTCAACTTTCAGGGCATACCCATAACGGACAGATGTGGCCTCTGAATTACCTCACCCGCAGAATATATGAATTAAGCTATGGCTATAAGAAGAAAGGCAATACTCAAATAATCGTATCATCAGGTTTCGGGCTCTGGGGTCCAAGGATAAGGTCCGGAAGCAGGTCTGAAATACTGCTTCTCAATATTGTTTTTAAAGATAAGCTGAATCCTGCTGAATAGTAAATTTACAGCAGGTCATAGATCTGTTCAAGGGCCATTCCCCTTGATCCTTTAACAAGAATATGGTATCCTTTCAAAGATTCCTTCCTGAGGTAATCTTTCAACTTGCTGACATCAGGAAAAGACTTGAGTTTAAAACCGGCAGAAACCTTGCTGAATACAGGTCCTGTAAGAAGAACATGATTTAAATTGTTATCCTTCAGGATTTTAAGAATCTTAAGGTGTTCTTCTTCACTCTTTTCTCCCAGCTCAAGCATATCGCCAAGGATGCAGATTTTCTTTTCGACCCCAACAGCGGAAAATGATTCAATAGCCATTTTCATGCTTACCGGATTGGCGTTATAAGAATCACATATAAGTGTATTGTTCCTGGTTACTTTTACCTGCGACCTGTTATTTCCCGGATTGTATGTTTCGACTGCATCAACAATGTCGTTCATTTCAACTCCAAGAAATAGTCCTGTCGCAATTGCTGCTTTTATATTTTCAAAATTGTACTCTCCGAAAAGCCTGGTGTTTATCTTATATGTTTTATGCTGGTAGTTTGCTGTCAGTGTCAGGTTAAGGTCAGACGGCCCGGGGATTATGGTTAGTTCTATTCCTGTAGGGTCGGAAAATGGTACGGCACGGTTTACAATTTTGAATATTTTCTCGGTAAGAAGATTGTCTTTATCATTATAAAGTGCAATACCATTGACTCTTCTCAGGTGTTCATATAATTCCGTTTTAGTTTTCACAATGCTGTCAATGGTTCCAAAACCTTCTATATGAGCAGGACCTATATTAGTAATTATACCATAATCAGGTTTTGCAATCAGGCATAATGTACGTATCTCACTTACATGACTTGCGCCCATTTCGATTACCATCATTTCTGTTCCTTCAGGAGCGGAAAGGATTGTAAGCGGAACTCCGACATGATTGTTAAGGTTTCCCTTTGTAGCATGTATCCTGAATTTTTTTGAAAGGATGGCAGCAATCAGTTCCTTGGTAGTTGTTTTCCCGTTTGTTCCGGTGATTGCAAGAACCGGTACATTCAACTCTTTCCTGTATCGTGTTGCAAGCGCCTGCAGTTCGAAAAGACAATCGTCAACGAGGATGGTTCTGTCGGTCTCAAAAGCCGGATCATCAACAATTGCCCACGATGCTCCCTTATCGATAGCCTCTGCAGCGAATTTGTTACCATTGTAATTCTCTCCCCACAGCGCGAAAAATAGCTGACCTTTGGAAACTGTACGGGAATCGGTAGATATGCCGGAAGATTCCCTGAAAAGCTGGTAAAGTTGTTCTGTCTTCATTTAAGAAAAATGGGGCTTTAGAAAGAGCCCCATATTTAATATTTAATTTTCTACTATTTTAGAATCCTGCCGGGCTTCCAACCCTGATCATAGCGCATCTGAAACCAATATCATCGCGCGAATCTCCCTGATCAAGAAACCTCCTTGTTGAAGGATTCAGCCAGTATGCTCTGTCTTTCCATGATCCTCCTTTATAAACCCTTGCATTATCATTAATGAGAGTTACATAATCGGCACTTGAACCCGCGCCACTTTCCTGAGCATACATTCTGAGAGATCCTTTTCTGTTATCAGGATTGATCCAGTTGTCAGTTACAGCTGATTGCTGGTCTCCATCCCTGTAATTTCTGTAATCACCTTTCTGATAATTGTACCTGTTTGATACATCTTCATCTTTCACGGTATCGATATAAAGCTTTCCGAGGTTACCTTTTGTAACAGTTCTGCCAGATGCATCGCGGCGTAGGTCTGTATAAACATTACCTCTGAAAGGGTTGAATTCGTCAAAATCTTCAGATGTAAGGGGACGATAGACATCCTGTACCCATTCGTTTACATTACCTGCCATACAATAGAGACCGTAATCATTTGGCCAGTATGCTTTAACTTCACTGGTAATGCTGGCATTATCGTTGAGGCTTCCTGCAACACCCATCAAATCGCCTCTGCCTCTGACAAAGTTTGCCATCATCTCACCCCGCGATTTAGGCGTTGCATTTCTCACATTATGGCCATCCCACGGGAAGATCCTTCTTTCATATACTCTTTCTTCGAAGGTATTTCCTCTGAGAGCATAAGCTGCAAATTCCCATTCAGCCTCGGTAGGCAGACGATAATTTGGAAGAAGTACTCCATCTTCAAAACTTGTTCTTCTTTCAGTCTGATTCGGGTTCAGGCTTTCCCTCAGTTGATTTACAACACCTTCATACTGGCCAGCCAGATAGGCTTCAGTATTAAAGTTATTCTGGTTTTTCTGATCAGGATCCGGATTCAGTTCACCTTCAGCAATAAGAAGCTGTTCATTTACCCTGTCGCTTCTCCACAGACAGTAGTCGTTTGCTTGCAGCCAGCTTACACCGACAACCGGGTAATTATTATATGAAGGGTGTCTAAAATAATACTGAACATAGGGGTCATTGAATCCCATGGGGCTTCTCCAGACAAGCGTGTCGGGAAGTGATCTTCTGTAAACTTCAGGGTAATCGGTATAAACCCTGCGCAGCCAGAACAGGTATTCGCGGTAATCAACATTCTTGATTTCTGTTTCATCCATGTAAAATGAAGAAACAGTAACTGTTCTTGGCTTATTATTCCAGTCAAAAAGAACATCCTGTGCCACCTGCCCCATAGTAAAGCGCCCACCTTCGATGAGAACCAATCCGGGGCCTGTCTGCTGTTCGGCACCAAGAGCAACCTCAAATCCTCCATTGTCTGGGTTATTATATTCCCAGCCTGTAGTGGAGGATACATTCTGATCTCCCTTTTTATTGAACAGGCTGCAGGATGCAAGAAAAGCTGATGCTAATATAACAACCGTTAAGGTTCTGAATCTATACATAACTCCTTTAGTTTTATGGCTTTTTGAATACTCAAATATAGTAATTATTATAAAATCTTACTTTTTTAATCATCAAATATAACTACAAATTAGGAAAATTTATTGTTTTGATAGTTTTTCTTTTATCAACATTATTTAAACTAAACGCCATACCAGTGTGGTGAAGAAGTGTAAATGGCAGCAAATTATTTCCTGATGCAATATTAAAACGATAATTGTAAAAAACAATAAGCCTGCCCATTTTTACTGAAAATCCTGTCTGAATATCAATATTTTTTGCATTATCAGCTAGCAACACTGTATTGACAGACAGGTAATTGCTTTCAAGTACAGCACCGGCACCGGCAGAAAAAAATTCTTTCCTGATTTCAAGCTTGCCAAGAGGGCGGATCTTCAGAATCTTTTCGCGGTTCAGATCAATGTCACCGGCCACATGGATAAGGAGCTGCCGCTTAAGTTTTGCTTCAGCATAATCAGTCTTAATAAGGTCAGGTTCAGCAAGATGATTAACAGATATTCCTCCGAAGACTCTTCCTGCCATGAACATGAATCCTGTACCCAGATCAAATATTGTTCTCCCTTCTAAAGAGAGTACTTCACCTGAGGGAAAAACTGCTCCCCCGAGAGGATCAATCTGATCAGGAAGTACAGCTCCTCCGAAGTTATATCCCCGGTGATAAAAAGAAGCTGATAATCCCGCGCTGATAAACAGATTTTCACTGGCCTGAAAATAATAAGAATAGGAAATTCCTCCCTTAAGATCGTTAATAATGCCTCCAAGGTAATTATCGGATAGGAAGAAACCAGCCCCGCCATGCAATGCAGGGAAATATCCGTCATACGACAGAAATATTGTATTAAGGTTAAAGCCGTTTCCGGGGTAATGACTCTGATATGATAATCTGAGGATTCCGTCACCTTCGCTCCCGGTGACAGCGGGATTACTTATCATTGTGAGCTGGTAATTTAAACCCGATCCCGTTTCCTGTCCAAAGAGTGTTACAGACAATAGCAGAGCAGGAATCAGCAATCCCCTGGTATATTTTATCATATTTGTCAACACTGCAATATCAACGTAATGAAAACGTTATTATTTTAACGCCGGCCTGGTCATAAAGAAACAAAATTTACTGGCAATCAAAAATCACTTTCTATCTTTGTCCGGAATGAGGATCAGATTATTTTATATATCGTTAATCTTACTTCTGGCTTTAAAAGTTAATCTTTGCGCACAATCAGCCAAAGATAATTATTCTTCTTCCTCGGTACTCTCTTCAGGAAAGTGGTTCAAAATAGCTGTGCTCCGTGATGGCATTTACCGGATCGACTTTTCAAAACTCGCACAGATCGGCCTTACAAATCCTTCAAATCCAAAGATATATGCCAATAATTTTGGTCAATTATCATATTTTAATGATGATCCGAAGCCTGACGATCTGAAAGAGGTGGCTGTACAAATATACACAGGCAGCGACGGCATTTTTAATGAAGGTGATTACATACTGTTTTATGGCCAGGGAACTGGCAGATGGAAATACAACAACATTGCCGGGGAGTATGATTTTACACGCCATAATTATTCGGATACAGCATTCTATTTTCTTACTTCAGGAACATCCGCGGGGAAAAGGATTACAACCTCAGACGAACCTGCTGGCGTACCAGTCTACTTCTCATCAGAATCGGATGCTCTATATATACACGAAATTGAAAGTGAGAATCTTATAAAATCGGGACGGGAATGGTATCAACCTTTTTCCGCAGCGCAGGCAATCACAATAGCTCCGGGTTTCACCGACCTGCTCACAAATGAAGCGATGAAATTCAGGATAAGAGTCCTCGGAAGAGCCTCTGTTTCCACAATTTTCAGATTTTATGAAGGGACAACAGTTTTGAAAAACCTCCAGATACAATCAGTCAATTTACAGGACTATAACGGTACATTTGCCCAAATAGCCGATTCAACGGCATCAGTATTGCCATCCGCCTCCTCTCCTTCGTTTGAAATAAAATTTTTTAATAATGGTGAATCCGGCGCTAAAGGATGGCTCGATTTTATTATGCTGCAGGGAAGAAAACGAAATGTGTTTAACGGAAGCACCTCATGGTATTATGATGCTAAATCGGCTGCATCCGGACGCATAACCGAATTTACAATTACCAGTGCTGCCGGAAATCCTGTATTATGGGATATAACCGATCCTGCAGAACCAAAAAAGATACAATACACTAAAAATGGCAATGAACTTAAGTTCAAAGTTTTCACTGATTCTGTAAAATCATTTGTACTTTTTGCCGAGACGAATGCCCTTGCACCAATAATTAAATCAAAACCGGTGCCAGCGCAGGATTTACATAGTTCAGGACCGGCTGATATGATTATTGTAACACATCCGTTATTTACAAAATATGCAGAAGATCTGGCTGATCTGCATCTTGCCAATAGCGGGCTTATTACACAGGTAGTTACACTTGAGGAGATCTATAATGAGTTCTCAGGCGGTATTCCCGACATCGTTGCTATAAGGAATTTCATTAGCATGAAATTCCGGAAACAATACGAAACTCAACATCCTCTCAAATACCTCCTGCTTTTTGGCGACGGTTCTTATGAAAACAAAACTTTGCCTCCGGGAAATCCCAATTTCATTCCGACTTACCAGTCAAAGAATTCAAATGTTGTTGTCTCATCTTTTACTTCGGATGACTTTTACGGATTGTTGCAGGACGGAGAAGGTGAGGCAGACGGGACAGAGGATATCGGTATCGGGCGTTTCCCGGTTTCTGATACAGCTCAGGCCGGAATAGTTATCAGGAAAATAAAACGGTACCTTGCTCCTTCCAATACCGGTGACTGGAAAAATGTGATCTGTCTTACTGCTGATGATGAAGATGGGAACGCTCATATGTCAGATGCTGAAGGACTTGCATCACATATTGAGGATAGTGTCCCTTCTTTTAATATCAATAAGATATATCTGGATGCCTTCAAACAGGTAACCACAGTAAATGGTCAGTCGTACCCCGATGTAACTACCGCAATTAATAACCAGATAAATTCGGGTTGTCTTATATTTAATTATACAGGCCATGGAAATGAAAATGGTCTGGCTCACGAGAGAGTGGTAAAAACAGAGGATATCAACGCCTGGAAGAATGGGGCAAAGCTTCCGTTGTTTATAACAGCTACCTGCGAATTCAGCAGGTTTGATGATATTGACCTGAATATTATAACCAGGGAAATGACAGGCAAGACATCGGCAGGTGAAATGGTACTCCTTAACGAAAACGGAGGAGGAATAGCTTTGATGTCGACAACCCGTGTGGTATATTCGGCACCGAATTATTTCCTCAACAAGAACATATACAGTGTTGCTTTTACCCGCGATACTTCAGGAAATCCCCTTCGGCTCGGCGATATCATAAGGCTGGCAAAGAACTATTCCGGAAACGGCCCTAATAAAAGAAATTTCTCCCTGCTTGGCGATCCTGCATTGCAACTGGCCTTCCCATGGCATGGTAATATTGTGACAGATTCAATTAACCATGTGGCTGTCACAGGCAGTGCCGATAGCCTGAAAGCCCTGACACGGGTCACCATCTCGGGACATATTGAAAATACTCAGGGTAAAATTCTGAACAATTTTAACGGGATTGTTTCGCCTCTTATATACGATAAGGTGACAAGTATTAAAACACTGGCTAATGACGGAGGGCAGTCTATGACTTTCAATCTCAGGAACAATATTCTTTTCTCAGGGAAAACTACTGCCTCAGGAGGTAAATTCAGTTTCACATTTATTGTCCCAAGGGATATTAATTATTCCTTTGGGTCAGGTAAGATCAGTTACTATGCAAATGATAATGAAGAGGATATGAATGGCTGCTTTACTGATATTATCGTCGGGGGATTTGCCCTCACAACAATAGTCGATACTACAGGTCCAGACATCAGGATTTACATGAACGATACGCTTTTCAGGAACGGAGGCATAACAGATAATAATCCCAGGATGCTTGCAATAATTGAGGACAAAGGAGGTATTAATACAACCGGTTCAGGCATTGGTCACGATCTTACGGCTTTTCTTGACAATGACCATAACAGGTCGTTTGTACTCAATAACTATTTTGAGAACGACTTTGACAACTACATGAAAGGGAAAATAGTCTATGATCTTTCTGACCTTAAAAAAGGAAGTCACTCCCTGACAATAAAAGCATGGGATAATTTTAACAACTCCTCTGAAGAGTCGATCCTTTTTTTAGTTGAAACGGACGGAAAATTTATTCTTAAGAACCTTCTAAACTATCCTAATCCTGTTTTCAGCGATACACGGATAAGCGCTGAACATAACAGACCTGATAAGGAATTGGAGATTACAATTACTATTTTTGATTTGAGCGGCAGGATGATCAGGATAATAAAGACATCCGCTTATTCAACCGGGTATCAGCTCTCACCGGTAATATGGGATGGTAATATAGAAGGTGGCAAAAGGGCCGGAAGAGGGATTTACCCGTACAGAGTCACTGTGAGGGCAGAAAATGGTGAAACAGCAGTGGCTTCAGGACGCATGGTCATTTTATGATGGCAACACAATAACCCAGGTAAAAAAAAGTTTTATATTTGCATTATCGCAGAATAACAGGAATCATATGAAAAACAGGACAATCTCAATAATCTTCTTACTCATTGCCATTTCAGTCTGCCCCGGGCTCTATTCCCAACAAGGCTCTGAAGAACTCAATGCAATTCAGACTGTTGTTCCTTTCCTTACAATTGCTCCGGATTCTAGAGCAGGAGCCATGGGCGATGCCGGAGTAGCAACTTCTCCGGATATTTACAGCATGCACTGGAATCCGGCAAAATTTGCTTTTATTGATGGGAAAGGTGGTATTGGAATCTCTTATTCCCCCTGGCTGCGAAATCTTGTTCCTGATATAAATATTGCTAACCTGGCCGGATATTACAGGATCGATAAGAAACAGGTTATCAGCAGTAGCCTGATATATTCCTCACTTGGACTGATTGAATTTACCTATGAGACAGGGATGACTGCAATGACCTACAGACCAAATGAATGGTCGTTCGATTTAGGTTATTCAAGGCTGTTTTCGGACTATATTTCCGGAGGTATAGCTTTCAGATTTATCTATTCAAACCTTACCGGTGGTTTTTCTCCTGAGGAAGAAGCAACAAAACCTGGCATATCCTTCGCAGCAGATATTTCTTCGTACTATCACAAAAATATTACATTATTCAAAAAGGATGCATTGCTTGCATTCGGTATTAATTTCTCGAACATCGGATCAAAAATGAGCTATTCCGATTCCAAGACTTCCGATTTTATTCCGATGAATATGCGTTTAGGCTCTGCTCTTACCTTTGATCTCGATTCATATAACAAGATGACTTTTACTATCGACCTTAATAAACTGCTGGTTCCCACACCTCCCTATTACGGTGGTACAAATAATGACAGCATAATTGCAGGCAAAGATCCCAATGTTAGTGTACCTGTTGCAATTTTCCAGTCATTCTTTGATGCTCCAGGCGGTTTTAAAGAGGAACTTCATGAAATTACATATTCATTCGGAGCGGAATACTGGTATAACAATCAGTTTGCAATCAGGGGAGGATATTTTCATGAAAATCAAACCAAGGGTAATCGTAAATACTTTACTGCAGGTGCAGGATTCAGGCTGAACGGATTCACAGTCGACTTCTCCTATCTTATGCCCCTGGTTCAGAATCATCCTCTGGCCCGGACACTTCGCTTTTCACTTTCATTTGACATCAATGCTTTGAGGAACGCATCCAAATCGCGAAAATGAATCTGAAGATCGGACAGGGAATTGATTTCCATCGTCTCGAAATAGGTTATAATTTATGGCTCGGAGGTGTAAAGATACCTTCAGGAAAAGGTTGTATTGCTCATTCCGATGGAGATACTCTGCTTCATGCTATTTGTGACTCACTCCTTGGAGCAGCAGGGTTGGGAGATATAGGTAACCACTTTCCTGATACCAGCTCTGAATTTAAAAATATCGACAGTAAAATACTACTGAAAAGAACATTCAGCCTGATTAGTGAAAAAGGATTCAGAGTTGTAAACATTGACAGTACTGTCTGCCTCGAAAAGCCAAAAATTTCCCCCTATATTCCTGAAATGAGAGCTATCATTTCATCTATTCTCGAAACATCCTTTGAAAACATTTCCATCAAAGCAACCACCACCGAAAAATTGGGATTTATCGGAAAGGAAGAAGGGATTGCAGCGTTTGCTGTGGTACTGTTACACTAATTAAACACTCCCCAGCCCCCCTGAAGGGGGGTTGAAACCCTTACCTCTTCGATCAAATCACAAGTGGGTTTATAGCCCCCCTTTAGGGGAGTCGAAACCCTTTCAAACTTCGATCAAATTACTCGTGGATTTATTGCCCCCCTTTAGGGGGGTTGGGGGGTAAAGCTTCCTCAATTATCTTATCATCAGCGATATACGGAATTGTAATTTTTAGTTCCGGAGTTTTTTCCATCTCTCTTTTTATTGCGAAAATCGCCCCTTCATTCCTGGCCCAGCTCCTTCTGGCAATACCATTATGGACATCCCAGTGAAGCATCATTTTCAGCTTTGCAGAAGTTTCTTTAGTGCCATCCAGCACCATCCCAAATCCTCCGTTGATGACTTCACCCCAACCCACTCCGCCTCCGTTATGAAGCGACACCCATGTTGCGCCCCGGAATGAATCCCCGATTACATTATGAACTGACATGTCGGCTGTAAATTTAGAACCATCATAAATATTTGAAGTCTCCCTGAATGGAGAATCGGTGCCTGATACATCATGGTGGTCCCTTCCAATAACGACAGGAGCTTTTAGAGTTCCGTCGGCAACTGCTTTATTGAATGCATCAGCGATGGCTATTCGTCCTGCAGCATCGGCATAAAGAATTCTTGCCTGTGAACCCACTACAAGCCTGTTCTTTCCTGCTTCCTTTATCCAGTGAATATTATCAGCCATCTGCTGTCTGATCTCTTCCGGTGATTCCTTCATCATGCGCTCAAGAATCATGATGGCAATCATATCGGTGGTTGCCAGATCTGATGGATCATTTGAGCAGCACACCCAGCGGAACGGTCCAAATCCGAAATCGAAATAGAGAGGACCCATTATATCCTGGACATAAGAAGGGTACCTGAATTCTCCGTCAGGTTTTAAAATATCTGCACCTGCCCGTGACGACTCAAGAAGGAAAGCATTACCATAGTCAAAAAAATAAGTACCTCCTTTCGTATGCCTGTTTATGGCATCAACCTGCCTCACAAGCGATTTCCTGACATAATCCTTAAACCTTTCTGGATCGTCTGAGATCATTCTGTTCGACTCTTCAAAACTTAACCCGGCAGGATAATAACCTCCGGCCCACGGATTATGCAATGATGTCTGATCAGATCCAAGATCGACTACAATTCCCTCATCGGCAAATCTCTCCCAGACATCAACTATGTTCCCATGGTAAGCGATTGACACTAACTCATTTTTATCCCGGGCTTCGCTGACCCTCCTGATTAATTTATCTATGCTCTCTGTCACCTCATCAACCCATCCCTGCTTGTGCCGTGTATTTATTGCCTTTTCATTCACTTCAGCAATGACAGAAATCACTCCTGCTATCTTTGCGGCTTTTGGCTGTGCTCCCGACATACCACCCAGTCCTGATGAAACAAAAAGTCTCCTTCCTGATGCCTCTTTTCTTTTGCTGTAAATCCTTTCCGCATTCAGGATGGTAATTGTTGTACCATGGACAATACCCTGTGGCCCGATATACATATATGATCCGGCTGTCATTTGTCCATACTGGGAAACTCCGAGTGCGTTGAACTTTTCCCAGTGATCCTGAGATGAATAATTCGGGATCACCATTCCATTGGTGACAACTAATCTCGGAGCATCTTTGTGAGAAGGGAAAAGTCCCAGGGGATGACCTGAGTATATGACAAGAGTTTGATCATCTGTCATCTCTGACAGGTACTTCATGGTAAGAAGGTACTGTGCCCAGTTCTGAAACACTGCACCGTTACCGCCATAAGTTATTAATTCATGAGGATGCTGAGCAACTGAAAGATCCAGATTATTTGAGATCATCAGCATAATAGCAGCAGCCTTGCGTGACCGGTAAGGGAAATCATCAATGTGACGGGCTTTTATTTCATAGTCAGGGAGGAACCTGTACATATATATCCTCCCGTAGAGAGACAGTTCACTGGCAAATTCCTTTGCAAGCAACGGATGAAATTTCCCGGGAAAGTATCTCAGGGCATTTTTCAGTGCAAGCTTTTTCTCATCCCGGGTCAGAATATCTTTCCTTTTAGGAGCATGATTCAGATCATGGTTGTATGGTTTGAGAGTTGGAAGCTCTGCAGGAATACCATCAGAGATATGTTTTTTGAAATCCGCTGAGGTCATAAGAATAGTTCTATTACGCAATGTAAAGGTAAAAAAAAGCCGGCTCAATTCAGGCCGGCTCCAAATATCAGTTTAGCAGATTAGATTTTCCCTTCCTTGATAATCTCATCATCTACGAGTATCCTTCCGCAGTATTCACAAACGATGATTTTTTTCCTCGATTTGATATCAAGCTGTCGTTGTGGTGGTATCTGGTTGAAGCATCCTCCGCATGCATCTCTCTGAACAGGTACAACTGCCAGCCCGTTCCTCGCGTTTGAGCGTATCCGTTTATATGCGGTAAGCAGTCTCTCTTCAATTATTCCCTGAACTTTATCAAGCTTCTTATAAAGACCTTCTTCCTCTTTCTGAGTATCTGAAATTATTTCATCAAGCTCTGATCTTTTGTTTTCAAGATCTATCTTCCTCTCATTAAGTGTGGCTTCCGATTCCTGGATAACAGCCTTTTTCTCCTCAACTGTAACCTGAAATTCTTTTATTTTTTTATTCAGCAGTTCAATTTCGAGGTTCTGATATTCAATCTCTTTTGAGAGAGAATCAAATTCCCTGTTATTCCTTACATTTTTTTGCTGCTCTTCATATTTTTTTATAAGTGCTTCAGCATCGGTTATCTCACCATGTTTCTTCTGAATAGATTTTTCTACTGAGGTAACTTCATCCTTTAGATTACCAAGCCTTGTCTCAAGTCCGGCAATATCATCTTCCAGGTCCTGAACCTCAAGGGGCAGCTCTCCTCTTAGAATTTTTATCTTATCTATCTCTGAATCAACCAGCTGCAGGCTATACAATGCCCTTAATCTATCTTCAACAGGAATCTCGGCATCGTGTGTTTTTGTTTTTTCCATCTTACAAATAATTTATCGGATTCGTATTTATTTCTGAAAACCGGACTGCAAATGTAGGGAATTTTTTGATAATTAGATCGTATAAAATCTCAGCAGAGAATTTTTCACTTTCATAATGTCCTATATCAGCCAGAAGAATCTTGTTCCCTGTCTCAAAAAAAGTATGGTATTTAATGTCGGAGGTGATGAACGCATCTGCACCAGATGTCATAGCATCATGTAACAGAGAACTGCCTGAACCTCCGCAAAGGGCAACTTTCCTTATCTTTTTGCCTGTTGGTTTTGAATACCTGACACCCTTTGCACTAAAAACTGATGAAACAGTTTTCAGAAATTCATTTTCCTCCATTGTCTCAGCCAATTCGCCTATGCAGCCAAGACCGGCATCAATATTTTCATTTTCAAGTGAATAAAGATCATAGGCAACCTCCTCATAAGGGTGAGATTCAAGAAGAGCCTTTATTACCATGTTTTTCAGGTGAGAAAATAAAACTGTTTCAAACCTGATCTCCTTTTCAAAATGGATCTTCCCTTTCTCTCCAACAAATGGAACTGTATTTTCACCTGCTCTGAAACTTCCAGTCCCGTGTGTACTGAAGCTGCAGTTATCATAGTTTCCTATCACTCCTGCTCCGGCGCCGAAAACTGCGTCGCGTACTTTCTCAAAATTATCTTCCGGAATATAAGTAACAAGCTTCAGCAGTCTCTCCTTAAGCGGCACGAGCACCCTGACATCTTTAAGTTTAAGCTTGTCAGCCATTTTCCTGCTTACTCCATTGCTCAGTACGTCAAGGTTTGTATGAGCTGAATAGATTGCAACATCCTGCTTAATGGCTTTCAGAAGAATCTTTTCGGTGAAAGTACTGCCTGAGAGTCTTTTTATTCCATTGAATATTAACGGGTGATGAGATATAATGATATCACATCCGTTATAACCGGCTTCATCGAGCACTGCTTCCGTGACATCGATAGTTAACAAGGCAGAGGTGATTTCCCTTTCAGGTATTCCAACCTGCAACCCCGAATTATCATACCCTTCCTGGAATGACAATGGAATTGCCGAATCGAGAAATGAGGTCAGATCTGTTAATTTCATTTTACATTTTCTTTCTCTGTGGAACTCAGTGCATACTCCGTGTAACTCTGAGTAAGTTTTTCATTTTTTTTTGTTACACAGAGTATTGTTAGATATTATCTCTCAAATCGAGAAGAAGACTTTTAATCTTTGACAGGGATTCGTTAACCTCATATTTATAATCAGTCTCTTCCCACTTTCCGGAAAGTCTTTTCCTGACTCCGGAGATAGTCATGCCTTCCTCTTTAAGAAGATGATGTATTATTTTCAGATTCTTAATGTCGGTTGGCGTGAACATCCTGTTGCCCTTTTTATTCTTCATAGGCTTCAGTATGTTGAACTCATTCTCCCAGAAGCGTACTGTTGATACCGGTACATCCAGCATTTCTGCTGTTTCTCCTATTGAATAATAAAGTTTTTCGATCGGTTTTTCCTTGTATGGCATGGTATTTATTTATAAGAAATATCACCGTTGTCAGAAATATTAATCACAGTCTCAGGAAAATCCAATGCTACAAGATCCTGAATCTTCCGGATCACACGCTTATCAGGATCGATCCTAACGCCTTCTGTCTTAGTCTGAAAGACCGGAATTATCCTTCCTGATTCAAACCTGCCGGTAGAATCGACATTCAGTCTGATTACCGGGGCAATCCCATTAGGTCCAAGGATATTGATTTTTCCGTAAGTGCAGAAATTTCCCAGACTATATCCTATGAAGCGCTCCTTATAAACTTCAATGGCTCTTGTTATATGCGGTCCGTTCCCGAAAATAACATCTGCTCCTGCATCAATCATTTTATGGGCAAAATTGTAAACGTCTCCTCTGTTTTCACCGTGAAAGAACTCTTCTGTTTTAGGAACACGCTGAAAATCTGCGCCTTCAGCGCCTCCGTGAAATGAAACTATTACTATATCGCATGTATCCGCCAGCATTCTGACTATCTCTTCGGCTTTTGCTGTATCGTTTATATCTACTGTACCTGCATTCGGGGCAAAAGCACAAAATCCATAAATAAGGGAATCTTTTCTGAATATCGAATATGGGTATTCAATCAGGCCTCCGTAACAGATTCCCAATGAATCAAGCAGTTCTTTAGTTCGTTTTCTTGCCGGGTATCCGAAATCACCAAAGTGATTATTTGCCAGGCTGAGAATATCAAAACCTGATACAGCGAGTGCAGAAGCATAACGTTCCGGCATACAGAACAGGTAACAGATTGTTGTGTCGCGGCATTTTTTTACTGGTGTGCCATTGTCAAGAAATGATCCCTCAAGGTTTCCGAAAGTGATATCTGAAGCTGCAAGTGTGTCGGCAAGATTGCCTAATAATAATAGCGGATTATTACGAGGAGGAAGGAACGCTGTTGAGGGAAAAGATGAGCCAAGCATAATATCGCCGACACCAGTAATAACAATATTCCTGGAAATATGTACAGTATCTGCTGGTCCTGCGAACCCGGTTAAAGACAGAAAATTGAATAAAAAAAAGTATACCGGAATCAGGCAGATATTTTTCTTCATAATAAAAATTAAGGAGAGCCTAATCAAATGACTGGCCGGTTTTTGAGGCTATTTCAACTATTCTTTCGTATTCTTCAGGAGTAAGGTCATTGAAATAGTAATTAACCGGATCAACATTTATACCGTTAAGTTTGATCTCATAATGCAGGTGAGGTGCAATAGACATCCCTGTACTGCCAACATAACCTATCACGTCTCCCCTCTCAACTTTCTGTCCTTTCCTCACAATTGCACTTTCAAGATGAGCATAGATTGATATTAAGCCGAATCCATGATCAATAATAATATGGTTGCCAAGACCTCGTTTGGACGAATTGACGGCTGAGATAACACCATTTCCGGTAGCATAAACATCAGTCCCTGAGGGTGCAGTAAAATCCATTCCGGCATGGAATTTTACTATTTTATAATAGGGATGTATTCTTAATCCGAATCCTGAGGCTACCCGTGTCAGATCCTTGTTGGAAATTGGCATTACTGCAGGAATTGATTTAAGTATATCTTCCTTTCTTACTGCCAGGGAGATAAGCTCATCAAATGATTTTGACTGGACATAAACCCGTTTTCTTATTGCGTCGAGTCTCTTTGTTGTTTCGATTACTATGCTTGAATTTTCGAATCCTTCAAGCTCTTTATATCTGTTTACACCACCGACACCTCCTTCACGCAGAGTCTGAGGAATAGGTTCAGCTTCAAAAATTGTCCTGTAAAGATTATCATCTGTCTGCTCAAGCTGACCCATAACTTTTTCAAGATTAGTCATTTCCCTCTGTATCATGTCATACTGCAAAGTTAGTTGACCGATTTCGCGCATTAGTGATTTTTCCTTGGGTGAGTTAACAAACATTGCAAAGATCAGGTAATAAACAATTGCAATCAGAAGCGATCCCACAAAGAAAGCCAGGGCTCTCATAAGTACAGCTCTGAAGCCAAGCCTGATCTTGTCGAAGCTCAAAGACTCAGGATTAAATTTATATCTGGATTTAGGCATATCGCTGCAAAGATAATTAATTCACAAAAAAAAGACCCTCCCGGGCCTCTTAAATATAATCCGGTAAAATTACAAGACTATCTGAATTTTGATTTTGAGGCAAATGCTTCAATCATATCTTTAAACTCAACCTCAGATACATCGTTGTTGAAGAAGTTAATAGCATTTACAGGTTGTCCGAATTTATTTATCTGGTAATGAAGATGGGGTCCTGTAGATGATCCTGTGTCGCCGCTGAGGCCAATCTTATCACCTCTTTTTACATTCATCCCTTCCGAGACACTTATTTCACTGAGGTGAGCATAATATGAACGGAGTCCATTGCCATGGTCAATAATCACGACATTCCCGAAACCTCCTGAGTTGGATCCTGCACTGGCGACTATCCCGGCTCCGGTTGCAAAAACCTTTGTGCCATAAGGAACACGAAAATCCTGCCCATAATGCATCCGCCCGATACCAAGTATAGGATGATGTTCACGATAGCCGTATCTGTCACCAAGACTGTACATCGGATCAACCGGGCTGGTCGAAGGAAGATGATCCATTTCAAATTTCCATTCCTCCGATCTGTCTTTTATTGATACGAAAGATTCAGCCTGGACATTTGCCATATTTTTTAATTCTTCGATTCTGATTCGTATAGCCTTCATCAAGGCTGTATTGGAATAACCATCAAGGTCGCTGAATCTGTCAACACCTCCGAATCCGGGATTCCTGAAAGTTTCCGGAATACTATCCATAGTAAGAATAGGGCGGTATCGGATTTCATCCGACATTTTAAGGCTCTTAATGGTTTTCAATGAATTGTCAAGCTCTCTGCCGGACAGAGCGTACTGAATCTTCAGACTTCCGATCTGCTGGTTAAGCATCGCCTCTTTTGGTGATCCAAAGAAATTTTCGAAAAGTGAACCATAAATAATTGTGACAGCAACAGAACCTGCAACCCACAAAAAAAGGTGTAAAAACCTCCTAGCCCAGGGAAGCCTTACCTGCTTGTACTGCAGATCGTTAAGATCGAGAAAATATTTCCGCTGTCGCATCAGCCGGGTTCTGGTTTCGAATTATTATTACAGGCAATCGACAAATCTAAGTCAAATAAATTAATTTTACAACCAATTTTAAGATAAATTTACATAACACAATGTTAATCAGCATATGAAGTCACAGAAACTGAGACAGGAATTCTTTGAATTTTTCAGATCAAAAGGGCATGAAATTATTCCTTCGGCGCCCATGGTTATTAAGAATGATCCAACACTGATGTTCACGAATGCAGGGATGAATCAGTTCAAGGATATATTCCTCGGAAACAGCTTTCCAAAAAGCAGCAGGGTTGCAAATTCGCAGAAATGTCTCAGGGTCTCAGGTAAACATAATGATCTCGAGGAGGTCGGGCGCGATACCTATCACCACACTATGTTTGAAATGCTGGGTAACTGGTCGTTCGGAGATTATTTTAAAAAGGAGGCTATAGGATGGGCATGGGAGTTCCTTACCGAAAAACTTGGCATTCCGCAGGACCGGCTTTATGCAACGATATTCATGGGAAGTCCGGAGGAAAATGTACCTCGCGACAATGAAGCCTTCAAATTCTGGGAGAAATGCTTCCATGGATCAGAAAACAGGATACTTGAGGGATCAAAAAAAGATAATTTCTGGGAAATGGGCGAAACAGGCCCCTGTGGGCCCTGCTCTGAAATACATGTCGATATCAGGGACGATAGTGAAAGAATAAAGATCCCGGGACATGAGCTCATAAACAAGGGACATCCCCGGGTAATTGAGATATGGAACCTTGTCTTCATCCAGTATAACCGCAAGGCTGACGGTTCCCTTGAACAGCTGCCTGCAAAACATGTTGACACTGGTATGGGTTTTGAGAGGCTTTGTATGGTAGTGCAGGGAAAGAAATCAAACTATGATACAGATATATTTCAATCAATTATAGCAGGGATCTCAAAAATTACAGGTAAAAAATACGGAGAGGATGAGAACCGGGATATTGCAATGCGTGTTATTGCCGACCATCTGAGGGCAGTGGCTTTTGCTATAGCCGATGGTCAGCTGCCGTCGAACAATAAGGCAGGATATGTCATCAGGAGGATCCTCCGAAGAGCTGTAAGATACGGGTACAATCATCTTGGACTCGAAGAACCTTTCATGTATACCCTGGTCCCGGTGCTGGCCAATACGATGGGCGATCAATACCCCGGACTGCGTACATCAGAAGAGCAGATCAGTAAGATCATTTTCGAGGAAGAGGCTGCATTTCTGAAAACACTTGGCAAAGGTCAGAAAATGATAAGTAAAGTGATCGCAGACCTGAAGAGTGAGAAAAAGAACCTCCTGCCCGGGAAAGTTGCTTTTGAGATGTACGATACTTTCGGGTTCCCTGTCGATCTTACGCAACTTATCCTCAGGGAAAACGGGATGCTGCTTGATAATGAAGGATTTGAAAATGAAATGAAAAATCAGAAAGAAAGATCGAGAGATGACGCATCACTGGATGCAGGCGACTGGATTGTCGAAAGAGAATCTGAGGATACAATTTTCACTGGTTATGAAAAGACTGAAGATGAAGTGCTTATAACTAAGTACCGGTTGGTTAAAATAAAGGGAAAAGAGATTTGTCACCTGGTCTTTGACAAAACTCCGTTTTACGCTGAGTCAGGTGGCCAGGTTGGCGATACAGGTTATATTTCTTCAAAAAATGAAAAGATAGAGATATTAAATACGATTAAGGAGAATAATCTTATTATTCACATAGCCAAAAAAGCTCCCTCCGATCCAAAAGCTCATTTTATTGCTATGGTCGATTCTGAAAAAAGGCTGATGACTGCAAATAATCATACGGCTACCCATCTGCTCCATTTTGCTTTAAGAACAATTCTTGGAGAACATGTTGAACAGAAGGGATCGCTTGTTACTCCCGATCGCCTGAGGTTCGATTTCAGCCATTTCAGCAAACTGACCAGGGAGGAAATTATAAAGGTGGAAGAGACGGCAAACCGGATGGTCAGGGAAAACCATATATTGAAAGTAACGGATAATATATCCCTTAAAAAAGCCAGATCGATGGGTGCTATGGCTCTTTTCGGAGAAAAATACGGCGATACTGTGCGTGTTGTGGAATTCGGAAACTCTGTTGAGCTTTGCGGTGGGACACATGTGGGCTCGACATCATCAATCGGTATGATTAAAATTGTATCCGAAGGAGCAATTGCTGCCGGAATAAGAAGAATTGAGGCTGTAACTGCTGGTAAAGCAGATGAATATATCAATGAAAAGATCGGAGTTATTGAAGAGATAACAACCTTGCTAAAAAGTCCGGGCAGTGTTAAGGAAAATGTTGAAAAGCTGATTGCTGAAAATAATTCTCTAAAAAAAGTCATTGAAAAATACAAATATCAATCAGTTCTGGTCACTCTGAAGAGCCTTGAAGAGAGTGCTGTGAAGATCAAGGATATAAGGTTTGTTTCAGGCCTCGTGGAAGCTGATTCACCGGATACGTTAAAGTCAATTGCTTTTGAATTGAGAAAGTGTACTGAATACACTATTGCTGTAGTTGGCGCTTCTATTGATGGCAAAGCCTCTGTTGCGGTAATGGTAAGCGACGGGCTGGTTAAGGAAAGGAACCTGAATGCAGCAGATATAATTAAGGAGATATCCGGTGAAATCAACGGTGGTGGCGGAGGACAACCTTTCCTTGCAACTGCCGGAGGGAAGAAACCGGAGGGAATTCCTGCTGCAATTAAAAAAGCTGAAGAATTTATCAGGAAACTATAACCGGCGATCGGTTACCGGCAACCTGCGACCACAGATCGGAAATCGTCCGGTCGAAATTCCATGTAAAATATAAATTTATTATTGAGCTGTATTTCTGGATGTTATACTGATTGAAAATTCTATTGGTTAAATTCTTGTTTATTTGTTCGAAAATATTTATTAGAATTGCATACTCACTAATTCTTTCACAAATGGAAATCACCAGGACTTTTGATATAATCGATCTTAATGTCGGGAAATATCCCAGGAAAGATATGTACGGCGGGAAACAGGATAATCAGTGGATAACATATTCCACCGATGAGGTCCGGGATAATATTAACTGGGTAAGCTACGGGCTTCTTTCAATGGGTTTTAAAAAAGGCGATAAGATTGCCACCATCAGCGGCAATAAACCTGAATGGAATTTTGTAGATATGGGAGTGGCTCAGGCAGGAATGATACATGTTCCTGTTTATCCTACCATCAGCACCGAAGAGTATAATTATATTCTTGAACATTCAGAAGTGAAATCCATTATTATAGGGAACAAGGTAATTTTCGGAAAAGTAAAGCAGATAGCTGAAAAGCTGGGGATATTGAATAATGTCTTTTCCTTTGATCCTATTGAAGATGTAAGGTCATTCGGTGAAATAATTGAAGCAGGAAAAAAGAGCGCCGGCAAATACCGGGCAGAGCTTGATGAAATAAAAAACAATATTAAACCTGAAGATCTTGTTACCATTATCTATACTTCAGGTACAACAGGTAATTCCAAGGGGGTTATGCTTTCGCATAAGAACCTGGTATCAAATGCTCTTACAACATCAAAAGCTCATCATCTGTGCTATGGAAACAGAGCTATCAGCTTCCTTCCTCTCTGCCATGTTTATGAAAGAATGGTAAATTACCACTTTCAATATAAAGGGATCAGTATCTATTATGTTGAAAATATGGGAACTGTATCCGAGGTAGTAAAAGAAATCAAGCCTCATATTTTTAATACTGTACCCAGGCTTCTTGAAAAAATTTATGACAACATTATAGCTAAAGGGAGGAATCTTCCGTGGATCAAGAAGCAGATTTTTTTCTGGGCAGTTGACCTGGGACTGAAATTCAGGCTTCATGGTAATTCTTCATTTTATAAATTCCGTCTCAGGATTGCCAGGAAATTGATTTTCAGCAAGTGGCAGGAAGCTCTTGGTGGTGAGCTGCAGGTAATGGTTTCAGGAGGCGCTGCCCTGCAGTCGCGACTCGAAAAAATATTCTGGGCAGCAGGACTGCCGGTAATTCAGGGATACGGACTAACTGAAACATCCCCGGTTATCGCAGTCAACCCTTTCAGAATTGATGAAATCGGATTTGGAACCGTGGGGCCGGTAATTGAAAACGTTGAGGTTAAAATTGCAGAGGACGGGGAAATATTATCCCGCGGCGTGAATCTTATGATGGGTTATTATAAGGCACCTGAACTTACTGCAGAAGTTATTGATAAGGATGGCTGGTTCCATACAGGAGATATCGGGATCTTCGAAGATGGAAAATTCCTGAAGATCACCGACAGGAAAAAGGAGATGTTCAAGCTTTCTGCAGGGAAGTAT
The DNA here is from genome assembly GCA_963825935.1 of uncultured Bacteroidales bacterium. Lineage (GTDB taxonomy): Bacteria > Bacteroidota > Bacteroidia > Bacteroidales > VadinHA17 > LD21. The sequence goes on from CAWGUN010000011.1 coordinate 93,880, forward strand.
ATTGCACCTCAGGTAATTGAGAACAAACTGAAAGAATCATCTTTCATCGAACAGGCGCTGGTAATAGGTGAAAACCAGAAGTTTGCAAGCGCCCTCCTCTCCCCTAACTTTGGCTATCTTCACGACTGGTGCTCAGTGCATAAAATCCAGTTCAGAGATAACAGCGACCTTATTGAACTGCCGGAAGTAATTGAAAGGTTCAGCAGGGAAGTGAAAGAAATCAACAAAATGCTGGGCGAACATGAACAGATCAAGAAGTTCCGGCTCGTTACCGAGGAATGGACCCCGCAAACCGGAGAATTATCCCCGACACTTAAACTGAAGAGGAATCATCTGACTGAACACTACAAAGCGATCATCTCCGAAATTTATTTTGGAGGTGAGAAAGAGGTCAACGTTCTTACATGGATCAAAAATGGCGTCAGCGGAATTTTAAAAAACCTGCCGAAGTTTTAGGAACACATATTCTCCTCATAGTAATTTTCTTAATTTTGGGAAGTCAATTACAACTATGAGAAGTTTAATAATAAAAATCTTTTCTTTTGTTATTGCTGGAGCCATCCTGCTTATGATATCCTGCACTCCTGAATCGTGCTTCGAAGAAACTGTTGCATTTGTAAAAGCTTCCTTTTATGTTACCACCACTGGCAGGGCTCTCTCCCCGGACAGTCTTACCCTGTACGGCATTGGTATGAGCTCAAAAAAAATCTATAATAAGGCTGAAGGTGTTTCACCAGCATTGGTTCCTCTTAATTCTTCTTCAGAAGATTGCGGCTTTATGATAAGGATCAATGGAATATCCGATACAATTACATTTTCCTATTCCACTTACCCTCACCTTATTTCGAAGGAGTGCGGCTATACCTTCTACCATAAAATTGACACGCCTGTCTACACAAAGCATATAATTGATAAAGTTAAAATCCTGAATAGCATTATAACTACCTTGAATGAGGAGAACATTCGTATATATTATTAGTTTGCTGATTGCATTCAGCTGTTTCCCTGTTGCAGCACAGGACAAGCCTCAGGATAGTGTACTGATCCCTCTTAAAATAAGAACCGGGATCGATATTTCGGGCCCTGTTATTTATTTAATTGATAACAATAATTTAAGCTTCGAAGGTTTTATTTCAGGAGATATTAATGAAAAGATCTCTCTCTTCCTTGGAGGCGGATATTCCAACTTTAAGTATTCACAATATAATTATGACTACCTGAGCAAGGGAATCTTCTTTAAAACCGGAGCTGACTTTAACCTCCTTAAACCTGAAACAGCTGCAGGAAAGTACTGGTTCGGAATCGGTTTACATTACGGTATCGCCACCTTCACTTCAGAAACACCTTCATTTAAGCAGGAAAACTACTGGGGGTCAGAATCATCCTCAATTGCACCTGATAAAAGATGGGGACATTTTTTTGAATTTTCACCCGGATTCAGGGCGGAAGTTTTCAATAATTTCAGCATAGGATGGTCAATAAGCCTCAAAAGATTGATATACTCCGGAAAAGATAAAGACCTGAGACCGGTAAATATTCCCGGATATGGAAACGGAGGAAAAACTTTCGGTACCGGCATTAATTATTTTATTGTCTGGAATATCCCTTTCAAAAAGATCATGGTCCCGATAAAGATTGATGTACCCGAAGAGCCTGTGGAAACAGAAACTCAGGGGAATGTTTCTCCCAATAAGTAAATTAGTCCAATTCTGGAAGGTTTTGCGGTCTTTTGCTAAACAGCCAAAGCCCTGCAAATGTCAGAAATCCGTTAAGCAGGATCAGCTCAAATCCGAATTTATATCCATTGAAAAGCTGCACTGAATATTTGCTCAGGAAAAAACATATAACGGGTGACAGAATAGCAATAAATGGTGTAATCCTGTCATTTACATTTAGTTTTGTGAATAATCCGAAAGAGTAAAGTCCAAGAAGAGGACCATAGGTATAGCCTGCAATTGTGAATATCTTATCAATTATCGCCCTGTCATTCAATGTGCTGAAAATCAATACGCTGATAAATAATATCGTGGCAACTGAAAGATGAACACCATATCTGATTTTTGTTGCCTTTCGTTCAGTGATCCCTTCTTTCCGGTTCAGTCCGAGAAAGTCGATACTTACCGAAGTTGTAAGGGAGGTAAGTGCTCCGTCGGCACTCGGAAAAGCTGCAGAGATCAGGCCTATTAAAAATACAATTCCTGCTACCGGACCAAGGTAATTCAGTGCAATTGTTGGAAAAAGCTCATCCGATAATGCAACATTTACTCCTTTTCGCCGGGCATATAACATCAGAAATGCGCCCAGGAAAAGGAATAACAAATTCACAAATACAAGAATTCCGCTGAAAGTGAACATATTTTTCTGTGCATCCTTAATGTTTTTGCAGCTGAGATTCTTCTGCATCATCTCCTGATCAAGCCCTGTCATGGTTATCGTAATGAACATCCCGGAAAAGAACTGCTTCAGAAAAAATCTTTCATTATGCCAGTCAGTAATTATCATTCTTGACAGGTGACTCTCTTTGATATCTGCAAACAGACTGAAAACAGGAACATTCAATCCTTTGCTTATATAAATAATGGAAAGAACCACAGCCAGCAGCATAAAAGTCGTCTGCAGTGTATCGGTCCAAATTATAGTCCGGATCCCGCCTTTCAGTGTATAAAGGATTATAAGCACTATAAATACAAGGGCGTTAACCCAGAACGGGACATTCCAGGCATCAAACACAAATACCTGTAATACATTAATGACCAGGAACATCCTGAGAGATGCTCCAAGCGTTCGTGAGATTATAAAAAAGCCGGCACCTGTCTTGTAGGACCAGAATCCGAAACGCTGTTCTAGATATGTATAAATGGAAGTAAGCTTCAATCTGTAGTATAAAGGCATCAGTACAAGCGCAATGACAAAATACCCAAAAAGATATCCAAGCACAACAACCATATAGCTGAACTGGGTATCTCTGACCCAGCCCGGTACAGACATAAAAGTAACTCCCGACATTGATGCGCCAATCATTCCATAAGCCACAACAAACCACGGAGATACCCTGTTTCCGATAAAAAATGACTGACTGTTGGCTCTCCTCGAAGTGAACCAGGTCACTGCAAATAACAACACAGTGTACACAAGGAAAATGCCCAGTATCAGTGACGGCGACATAAAATCAGAATTATGCTGCAAGGATAGCAAAAAGAACGGAAGTCAAAAAATTCTCATGCAGTTTAATAAAGAGCAATAATTGAATTAATTTTGCCTAAAATCATAATTATGAGTTTTACGGAGTTTCCTTCCAGGCTGCTGGAGAATGCAGTGAACGAATTTGCATCACTTCCGGGAGTCGGGAGAAAAACAGCTTTCAGACTGGTAATGAATCTGCTGAAAAGAGATTCTGAAGAGGTAAAGAGATTCGGCGAGAGTATAATAAGACTTCATGGCGAGATACATTATTGTAAAATATGCAACAATATATCTGATACTGAAATCTGCAACATATGCAATGATGAAAAGCGTGACAGATCAGTGATATGTGTCGTTGAAAACATCCAGGATGTGATGGCTATTGAGAATACCCGGCAGTTCAAAGGTCTTTATCATGTCCTTGGAGGTATAATTTCGCCAATTGACGGAATAGGGCCATCTGATCTAAAGATTGATAACCTTGAGGAGAAAGTAAAAAACGGGAACATCAGGGAAATAATTCTTGCGCTCAGCACAACAATGGAAGGAGATACTACAAATTATTATCTTTATAAAAAGCTCAGCAAATATGAACCCGTAATTACTATTCTGGCAAGAGGTGTCGCAATCGGGGATGATCTTGAGTATACTGACGAAATAACCCTCGGACGTGCGATAAACAACAGAAACCCATATCAGCAATGCTAAAATCAGTAAGGAAATTCCTGTCAAATTCGGGAAAAAGCATGAAACGTTCAGCTATCAGGGAGATCCTTAAGTTTCTTCAGAAACCTGGTATGATTTCGTTTGCAGGAGGGTTACCCGCACCGGAAACTTTCCCTGTAGACGACTTGAAGGATATTGTGGTTGAAGTTCTTGAAAAACAGGGAGCTGATGCACTTCAGTATGGTACCACCGAAGGAGATCCCCTTCTTCGCAGGATGCTGGTCGAAAGACATAACCGGCATGGACTGAGAATCGGCATCGAAAACCTTATAATTACTACAGGATCACAGCAGGCGCTGGATCTTATAGCCAGGATACTTATTGATCCTGGTGATTATATTCTGTGCGGACTTCCCTCCTATCTTGGCGGGCTTAATGCTTTTGCAGTTTACGGGGCAAGGCTTAAAGGTATTTCCCTCGATGAAAACGGGATGAAACCTGATGAACTTGAAGAGACTATTCTCCATTTAAAGGAGCTTGATAAAAAGATCAAATTTATTTATGTCATCCCCGATTTTCAGAATCCTGCAGGAATAACGCTTCCCGAATCGCGAAGAACCATGATCATAGAAATCGCTCAGAAGTATGACCTCCTTATCCTTGAGGACAGCCCTTACCGAGAGATCAGGTTCGAGGGAGAATCGCAGAGAATGATGTGCGAACTCGATACAACAGGAAGAGTAATAACACTTTGTACTTTCTCAAAGATCCTGGCTCCCGGGTTCAGGGTCGGCTGGGTTATCGGCAATCCTGAAATAATTGATAAGATCGTGATGGCAAAGCAGACTGCTGACCTTTGTACATCTTCCTTTGTTCAGAAAATCATCGCCAGGTATATTGAAAAGGGTTTCCTTGATAAAAACCTTAAAAAAACCATAGCACTCTATAGTGAAAGGAGAAATCATATGATTAAATGTTTCAGAAACTATATGCCAGATAATGTGACATGGACAGAACCACAGGGCGGTCTGTTCCTTTTTGTCACCCTCCCATCCTATATTGATGCAGATATAATTTTTAAAAAATCTATTGAAAAGAATGTTGCATTTGTTCCCGGCTCGTCATTTTTTTGTAACGATTCAGGCCGCAATACATTGCGTATCAATTTCTCATATTCAAATAAAGAAGAAATTGAGGAAGGTGTCCGTCGCCTTTCAGGTGTAATCCGCGAAGAAATATCAGGTAATTGATCCCGGATGGAACTATCTGTAATTATTGTCAGTTATAATGTCAGGTACTTCCTGGAACAATGTCTCAGGTCAGTCCGTAATGCCTCAGAAAACATTGATTGTGAGATATTTGTTGTTGACAATAATTCAGCCGATGGCTCCTGCTCCATGGTGAGCACCGAATTCCCGGAAGTCAGGCTGATCATGAACAACGACAACAGAGGGTTCTCTGCTGCTAACAACCAGGCATTAAAACTGGCTGCAGGCCGGTTTATTCTGCTTCTAAATCCTGATACGCTTGTCGAGGAAAATACATTTAAAAAATGTATTACTTTCATGGACAGCCATCCTGATGCAGGAGCAGCAGGAGTCAGAATGATTAATGGTAAAGGACGACTACTTCCCGAATCCAAAAGATCTCTGCCCACACCAAAAACTGCTTTTTTTAAGATTGTCGGATTATCATTTATTTTCCCGAAATCAAGACTTTTTAATAGTTATTATCTTGGCCACCTCGACGACATGCAGACTTCACAGGCCGACATTATTTCAGGGGCATTTATGTTCCTGCGCGGTGAAGCTGTCTCTAAGATTGGGCTCTTCGACGAGGAGTATTTTATGTATGGCGAAGACATTGACTACAGCTACAGGTTAAAGAAAGCGGGATTCAATAATTACTATTATCCCGAAATAAAAATCATTCATTATAAAGGGGAAAGTACGAAGAAAGAGAACCTGAATGTTCTTATCAATTTCTACAAGGCAATGGTAATATTTGTCAGGAAGCATTATACCAACGGCAGCTTAAAGCCTTTTGTTTTCCTGATACAGGCTGCAATATTTTTAAGGGCTGGCGTTTCCCTGCTTACCCGGTTTTTCAAAAGAATTTTCATTCCTCCTTTCAGATTCCTAATTTCCTTAATTCTTCCTGAAATCGCCGATAATCCATTTTCTAAATCAAGAAGAACCGTTATCGTTTCTGACCCAGAAGGTTATGCACGGGTAAAGGATCTTATATTGTCGGCAGGTGACAGGAACAGGATTGCGGGCAGAGTCAGTATCAGAAAGGATGACATGAGGGAAGAGGTTCTGGGGAATATTGACCAGATACGGGAAGTACTAAGGATCAACAGGATAAAAGAAGTTATTTTCACCACAGGAGGATTGACCGCTGCACAGATAATTGATTCAATGCATCTTATATCAGATTTTAAAATTCACATTAAAATTGCTTCTTCGGGTGAAAAGTTTATCCTTGGAAGCAGGTATGTCAATCCAAAAGATGGTATCGTTCCATTAAATAGACACCTGAACAAAAGAAATATTTTAACGAGACTGAAAAACTTCTTCCGCTGATTGTTTCAGTTTTCCCGGTATTATCAGAACAATTTTCTTTCCAGGATGTTATGTGGTTGATGAAATAGCAGATAGTTTATGGCAAGAATGAACATAACTCTTCCGGCAATGGGAGAGGGAATAATTGAAGCAACAATAATTAAGTGGCTGGTATCAGAAGGTACTGCTGTCAGGGACGAGGATCCCCTCGTAGAAGTTGCAACAGATAAAGTTGATTCAGAAGTGCCTTCTCCTGCTGAGGGTGTAATTGCTTCAATTCTGGCAGCGGAAGGATCCGTGGTCAGAGTTGGTGAAATAATTGCAGCTATTGAAGTTACCAGGGAACCCGGACCCGGGGAATCTGATAAGATAGAGAAAGAGGTTGAGAAGATCCGTGAGACAATTGATGAGGTTAAAAAAGAAAAGAAGGTAGTGGAGGTGGTGTCGCATGGCCTGAAAAGCCGTACTCCTTCAGGTAAGTTTATTTCACCTCTGGTAGGGAGTATAGCTGCACGTGAAGGGATAAACCATAGCGATCTCGATAAGATAACTGGTACCGGGATGGATGGAAGGATCACCCGGGATGATATAATAAGATTTATAAATGACAGGAATAAAGCTGCAGAGGCTTTAAAGGAAATAGAACAATTACCGAAAAAAGTTACTGCTCCAAAAAGTCAGGCAGGAGATGAAATAATTGAAATGGACAGGGTCCGGAGACTCATTGCCGAGCATATGGTTCTTTCGAAGAAAACATCACCGCACGTCACATCGTTCATTGATGCGGATGTCACAAAACTTGTCAATTGGCGAAATGGAGTCAAGGAAAAGTTCCTTGCAACTGAAGGTCAGAAGCTTACTCTTACACCTATTTTTATTGATGCCGCTGCAAGAGCTTTAAATGAATTCCCGATGATTAACATCTCGGTTGACGGAAATAATATTATTAAAAGAAAGCATATTAATATAGGAATGGCTACTGCCCTCCCCGACGGAAACCTTATAGTACCGGTAATTAAAGATGCTAATGAAAAGAACCTCACAGGACTTGCAAGATATGTAAATGATCTTGCTGACAGAGCAAGGAACAATAAGCTTAAGCCCGATGAGATCACCGGAGGAACATTCACTATTACGAACTTTGGAAGTTTTAATAATCTTGCAGGAACACCCATAATAAATCAGCCGCAGGCTGCAATACTCGGCACAGGAGCTGTCAGAAAAATACCGGCTGTAATTGAGACTCCCGATGGTGATGTTATTGCAATACGGCATATAATGATATTATCATTAAGCTATGATCACAGGGTTATCGACGGAGCCCTTGCCGGAAAATTCCTGAACAGGCTTAAATCAATTCTTGAGAATTATTCCCCTGATATAGTTTGATCTGAATTTATTCAACACATTCCGCAATAAGACTCATCGCTTAAAATTCAGGTTTAATAAAAATTTAGCACCGGTTGATAAAAAAGGAAAAATAGTTTGTTTCATTTTTCCTATTATTTCCAGTTTTGAACGGTTTTTAACCTTATAAAATCATAACTGTTTGATAAGTAGCAAATAAGAGATTTATTTATTGAAAATGGGTGTCTCTCTATTGTCCATACCATGAATCCGGTAGATCACCTACGGTGAAGTCTAAGCGGGACAAGGCACCTTTGATTTGTGATTGTCTGCCTGAATAACTGAAGGTGAATGTTCAAGAGCGCCAGGGATTCCTCGCTGACGCTCGGAATGACAATTTATCATTTTATAGGGTGGGGAAAGAAGTGGCGATTCGGAAACTTTATTTTGAACTCTTTCGATATTTTTCAGCGAATCGCCACTTCTTTCCCCCTACACCACACAAACTCGTCACGTCATTCCGAGCTTTAGCGAGGAATCTCCTGATTCTTTGTAATTAGGTCTTCATAATAAATGTCATTAATAATCTGTTAGTTAAATGAGAACCCGGGTATATTATGTTTATATCCTGACAAATACATATCATAATGTTCTTTATACCGGAGTTACTAATGACTTAGAGAGAAGGTGTTATGAACGTAAACAAAAGAAAATAAAAGGATTTACGCGGAAATATAATGTTGATAAACTGATTTATTTTGAAAGGTTTGATTCAATAGATTCAGCAATAGAAAGGGAAAAACAGATTAAAAGGTTTTCAAGGGGTGTCTTTCGCACAAAACAGGTTAATTTATTCAACACATTCCGCAATAAGACTCATCGCTTAAAATTCAGGTTTAATAAAAATTTAGCACCGGTTGATAAAAAAGGAAAAATAGTTTGTTTCATTTTTCCTATTATTTCTTCTATATTAGTACCTTTAAGAATTGAACTCTCAAGAGAGAAAATCTCCTGGCCTTTGCAAAACCGGAAGGCTTTTATACAAATTTTAATAAGAGGTTCAGTTATACGATTTATACCTGTTTAAGATGATGAAAAGGTTTACCCTGCTGACATTTCTGCTTATTCTTATGGTTAGTAATAATTTATTTCCCCAGTCGAGAAATGAAAATAAGCATACTTTTTATGATGCTGAAAGCTGGATGTTGTTTGAGGACTATAAAGAAGCGTTGCCGGAGTACCTTAGACTAAACAAAATTTATCCGAATAACTCGAATATTAAATACAGGATAGGACAATGTTATATAAATATACCCGGGGAAAAGGATAAAGCAATCAGCTTCCTGGAAGAAGCCGTTAAGAATATAAATCCTAAATACAGAGAAGACAAATTTAAAGAAACCGGTGCTCCTTATGATTCCTATTATCACCTTGCAAATGCCTATAGGATTAACAACCAACTCGATAAAGCCCTTGAAACTTATATGATTTTCAGGGGAAACATGAATCCGCAGATTTATGATTCGACAATCGTGAACTTACAGATCCAGTCGTGTATTAATGCAAAGGAACTGATGGGTAAGCCTCTTTTTATTAGAGAAAAGAACCTTGGCAGCATTATAAATGAATCTAACTCGGAATACAATCCTGTAGTAACCGATGATGAAAGATTGATGGTATTTACAAAAGCAATGCCTTTCTATAATGCTATTATGTATTCCAATAAAAGCAACGGCAGCTGGACCAACCCTGTAAATATGAATGAGCTGCTGAAGGTGGATTATGATTATTATCCTACATCGATTTCGAAGGATGGAAAAGAACTGTTTATGTACAGTTCACAGCTTTATGATGGTGTGATTTTTTCTTCAGAATTTTACAATGGAAACTGGAGCCTTCCTGTAAAGCTGAATGATAATATAAATACAAAATTCTGGGAATCGCATGCTACAATATCCCATGACAATAAAAAGCTTTATTTTACGAGTAACCGAAAGGGAACGTTAGGAGGACTCGATATATATGTTTCATCACGCGACAGTTCCGGAAACTGGGGACCAGCTGTGAACCTTGGACCGGTGATCAATACCCCCTATAACGAAGAGACCCCATTCCTCAGCGAAGATGATAAAACCCTGTTCTTCAGCTCAAGAGGCCATCTTAATATGGGAGGGTATGATATCTTCCGTTCAACATTACTTGATAATGGCCAATGGTCAAAACCCGTTAACATTGGATATCCCCTTAACACTACTGATGATGATGTATTTTTCAAACCTGTAAAGAAAGGATATGAAGGGTATTTCGCTAAATACAGCCCGGATGGATTCGGGAAGCAGGACATTTACAGGATAGAGATCTTTTCTGATGACCATCCCAGGAAATTCATCATAATGGGGTCTGTTAAAGTTGCTGACCTCAAAAAGACACTTAATGAAAGTGTTAAGATAAGCGCTTTGAATCAGGAAGATCCAAATAAGGCAATCATTGTTTATTCTGATGCCCGGAGCGGACAATATGAATTTATTGCTCCGCAGGGCAATTATAAGGTTACATATGAATCTCCTGTCAGTGAAAAGGCACAAAGAGATCTGAATCTGCCGGTTTCCAACCCATCCGATAGCATTACCATACCGGGAATAGTACTTCAAAAGCTTGATCTTGTAGCTGATCTCTACGTAAATGGCAATAAGAACATTACTGTCAATAAGGCAGATTCAATATTATTTCCTCTGACTGTTGAACCGGGATCAATTCTCACAATAGAACACTGGGTAGGTGATTCTCTGGTTTCCTCAGAACAATTTGCTGTTTCCGATTCAACATTTAATTATAAGGTTCTTCCTCAGTACGGGAATAACAAGATTAAATTTAAAATTACTGACAGGAACAATAATGTTGCAACTTCCGATGTATTTATTGCCAGGCAAAAAGCACAAGTCCCGGGAACCCGGGTTCGTCCTGAATCCGCCAGAATTATCCGCGAGAGCACTACTGCAAAACAAGATATTAAAGTAAAACCTCCGGAACCTGAGATTCCGGCAGTGGATACCCTCGTAAAAGCAAATCAGGGGACTAACATTCCGGTTGAATCCACAGAACCCGTTATACCACATTCAAAATTCCTGAAATTGTGGTACCTGTGGCTGTTGCTTGGTGGCGGATTAATCCTCTTCTTCATATTCTTCATAATAAAACAGAAAAAAGACAAGTAGAGCAGAATTATAATCGATGTTTAAAAGTCCCCATAAGAGTGTGGTATTTTACAATGCTCTGAAACCGGCCCTGATAAACAGTTTTCCCTTGCTAAGAAATTTTACCGATATTGTTTTTACGTTGGCAAATTTTTAATAAATTTGTTAGCAAAACCAATAGTTATGTGCAAAAGATTTGCTTTTCTAATAATCTTTATTGCATTTCCGTTTATAGTTATAGCTCAGGAGATTAAGCCTCTTCAGGAACTTTTTGTTGAATCTGAATATTTTTTCATGAATGAAGATTATTCAGATGCATTGCCTTATTATCTGCAGATTTATGAAAAGGTTCCGGGAAATGCAAATATTGCCTACCGTATCGGCGCATGTTATCTGAACATCAATGGTAAAAAAAATCTTTCAATAGATTATCTGGAAGCCGCATCAAAAAATTTATCAGCCAAACACAAGGAAGGATCAATCAGCCAGGAAGCTGCTCCTTACGATGCCTTATATGACCTTGGAGAAGCTTATCTTGTCAATTACCAGTTCGACAAGGCAAGGGATGCTTTTACGAGGTATGAAGGGACACTCTTACCTGATGACCGCGAGAATCACGATTTTGTTAATCAGAATATCAAATCATGTGAAACCGCAAAAGAGATGCTTTCCAGTCCGGTATCATATACTGAGGAGAATTTAGGTAAACCTTTAAACAGTGAAAAATCGGAATTCTATCCTGTAATCTCTGCCGATGGAAAATCATTTGCTTTTATGGTTTCGGAAAAGTTTTATGATGCAATAATGTTATCAAAACTTGTAAATGGAAAATGGTCAGCACCGGAAAATATAATCCCTGAACTTCAGTCAGATGGCGATATGTACATTTCATGCCTTTCAGCCGATGGAACGACTCTTTTCCTTTCGAAGAATGATAACTTCAACAGCGATATTTATACAAGCACTTTTGATGGTGTCAGGTGGGGACAAACCATCAAGCTGAATAAAAACATAGATACAAAGTACTGGGAATCGCATGGTTTTATTACTGAAAATGGTAATCAGCTGGTCTTTGCTTCTGACAGACCGGGCGGATTTGGAGGACTAGATCTTTACTTCTCCAAAAAAGTAAATGGCGACTGGGGGCCGGCTTTCAATCTTGGTCCGCAGATAAATACACCGTTCAATGAGGATCGCCCTTTCCTGATTAATAATGGTAAAACACTTTTCTTTAGTTCGCAGGGTCATCGGAACATGGGAGGCTATGATCTGTTCAGATCTGATCTTCAGTCAAACAATCTCTGGAGCGAACCTGAAAACCTTGGTTATCCTGTTAACACTCCTGATGATAATGTTTTCTTTATGCCCGTCGAAAATGGTAAATCTGGATATTGTTCAATTTACAGAGAGTCGGGAGGATCAGGCAAAGAGGATATCTATAAGATAACGTTTAAATAATAAGCCGGTTTTATGGGCTTTTCGTATATAAAAATTATTATATTTGTTATGATGAATCATTTCAGAGTAAAAATACCACGCTTCTGTTTGCAGCTTTTGACTCTGATTATTTTCTCTACTGCTGCTTCAGCCCAGTCTGCCAAAGAGTTGAAAGAAATTTTTAAACAGGCTGAATCTTACTACCTCTATGAAGAATATGAACTTGCAAATCAGTTATATATCCTTTTAGAAAATCCTGACAACCTGAATATTCAGTATAAGATCGGAACATGCTACCTGAACATTCCTGACGAAAAAGGAAAAGCCATTCCCTACCTTGAGGCAGCTGTAAAGAATGCAAGTTATGATGCCAAAGTTTCATTATTTAAAGAAAAAAGAGCCCCTCTTGATGCATATTTCTACCTGGCAAAGGCCTATATGATAAATAATGAGTTTGATAAGGCGCTCAACACTTTTCAGACTTTTAATAACCTTGCAAGGGAAACAGAAAGCAAAGGGGGAATGAGGAATCTGGAATTTATCGGGCAGGAGATTCAGGCCTGCAAAAATGCAATTCAGTCTGTTGAAAATCCGGTTGCCATGACCAGAAAAATACTTGGCAGCGACTTTAGTCAGGGGTCGATGAACGAAAACCCTGCTGTCAGCTATGACTGTAACACCCTTGTATATACAGAAAACAGAGGAATGGTTAATGTGATCTTATTTTCAAAAAAAATAAGAGGAAAATGGCAAACTCCTGTTGAAATCACTTTCGACCTTAATGCCGGAGAGGACTGCTCCTCATGCTCTTTAAACAAGGACGGTACGGAACTCTTCCTGTATAAAAAAGATAACTTCGACGGGAATATCTATTCATCAAGATATGTGAATGATAAATGGACTCCGATCACTAAACTGAATAAGAATATCAATACCAAATACTACGAATCTCATGCTTCTGTCTCATCTGATGGGAAAAAACTCTATTTCACGAGCAACAGGGAAGGGGGACAGGGTGGACTTGATATTTATGTTTCTCAAAAAGATGCAGCAGGAGAATGGGGAATAGCTGTAAATATGGGATCAGTAATCAACACACCTTATAACGAAGATAATCCTTTTATAACCGATAACGATTCTATTCTTTATTTCTGTTCCGAAGGCCATTACTCAACGGGAGGCTTTGATAACTTTAAAAGCAGAAACCTCGGGACATCATGGAAAACACCACAAAATCTTGGATTCCCTGTCAACACTACCGACGACGATAAGTTTTTCCAGCCGTCAAATAATGGAGTAAATGCATTTTACTCCATGAAAACCGATTATAAAAAGAAAGATATTTTCTACCTGGGTTTTGGTGGAGTGGATGTAAACCAGATTTATGAGATAAAAGGGAAGTTCATTCTCAGCGACTCATCAATGTCGAAGAATAAAAAGTATGCAATCCATATATTAAACAGGACCACCGGAGATACACTCTATAAGGGAGCGCCTGACAAAACATCGGGATTATATAGATTCAACGTAGGTCCGGGAGTGTTTAAAATTGTCTATTCAGGTGAAGGTTATTTCTCACAGAATATTGACACTACAATTGTTCAGGATAATCCGGAATTAGTTGTCACACTCGATGTAACACTTCAGACAGATACAACTTTAATTCCGGCAGTATATGAAAAGGTAAATCTTACGGATATTCCGATTGTTGCTGCGATTGATTCAAGTATACTAATAAAAAATATGAATGTTAATGATCTGGCTGATAAAACTATAACAGATTCTAATGTTCTTTATTACACAGTTCAGGTTATGGCGCTATATAATCCTGTGGATGTCAACTATTTCAAACGCATTACAGATATGAAGGTAATGTATAATGATGCTGACAAATTTTACAGGTATACAACAGGTCGTTGTGCCACTAGAGAGGAAGCATATGCTTTGAGATTGGAGCTGATCAGGAAAGGTTACCCCGACGATATATTCATCAAAAAAGTATCCAAATAATGAATCATCTTACAAAATCTGTTCTTTGTTTTACAATTCTCACCTCTGCATCTGCAACACTCTTCTCCCAGGATCAACCTAAAAAAGAATTCATAAAAGCTGTTCAGTATGCAGATCTTTCATATTATTATGATGAGGATTATGAAAAGGCTGCCAGCTTATTCGAGCCGCTATTGAAAGCAAATCCGGGTAACTCTAATCTTGCCGCTAAGCTTGGGATCTGCTATCTGAATATTGACGGGAAAAAACAGGATGCTCTTGAACTCCTTAAGAAAGCTTCTGCAAATATCGTCAGCACCGACAAAGAATATGTAGAGTACGGAGAAAAGGCACCTCTGGATACATACATGTATCTTGCTGAGGCTTATCATCAGAATGACAGCCTTGAAAAAGCTTTAACAATATTTAATAATGTCAGGAAAAGTCTGGCAAATACAGAAGTTTTCAGGGAGGATTACATTGACAATCAGATCAGGGATTGCAGGTACGCCATGGAAATGAAAAAGAAACCCCTGACAATTATTTCAGAATTGTTTGCACCATGGCTAAAAGATTACCCGGGTGCATGCAATCCGGTTCTTGCAAAAAATGACTCGGTCTTTATTTTCACTCAGAAAACAGAAGGCAAAACACGTATCCTCTGCTCCTACAAAACTAAAGGCAAATGGGACGAACCTAAAGACATTACAAAACAGCTTGGAGGGTATGACAGATTCTATTCAAACTCTATTACAGGAGACGGGAAACTGCTTGTTTTGTTCATGGATGATGGAAATGACGGCAATCTATATTTTTGCCATAGAAAAGATACAACCTGGTCAAAAATAAAAAATCCCGGAAAGCCAATTAATACAATCTACTGGGAATCACATGGCTTTATCACTCCCGATGGTAATACAATGTATATCGCCAGCAACAGGCCGGGTGGAATTGGGGAACTCGATATATGGACTTCGGAAAAGAAACCCGATGGAACATGGGATAGTCCCGTGAATTGCGGGGAGGTGATCAATACAGCATATAACGAGGATACACCGTTTTTTGATTCTGCCAATGATGCACTTATTTTCAGCTCTAAGGGTCATATCAGCATGGGAGGATATGATGTTTTCAGATCAGTAAAAAGAAACGGAGGCTGGACAAATCCTGTCGGGATGCCCTTTGCTTTCAACACAACTGCTGAAAATACAAATTTCATTCTTAACAACAATGCACCCGGATTTATAGGAAGCAGATACGACGATAAAACAAAATCGAGGAATATCTACTCACTTGTAGCAATTGATCCGGGTGAAGAATTAACAACGGCTTCAGGAGCAGTTACACTTAAGGACGGATTGGTTCTTGATCCGAGAAAAGTTATTATAAAACTGACTGATGCAAAGAAGAAAACATTACTTAAATATATTCCGGTTACTACTGCTGACGGGAAAATCAAATTCGACATTAAACCCGGTGAATATCAGCTCTTTGTAGATTATACGGGATATAAGACCGATACCATTAACCTGAGTCTGCCACTCTATAACCTTAGCCATTTTATGGCAGTCAATTCCACTTTAGTCCCCGTCAAAGTATTTGAAGGCCAATTCCTTTCAATAAAAAATGTGCTGTTCGGGTTTGACAGCTTTGAACTCGACGATCAGGCAAAATCGGGACTGGAAGCACTTAAATCAATACTTATTAACTATCCCGACCTGAAAATTGAAATATCAGGTTATACTGATTCTAAGGGACCAGCAGAATATAACAGGAAACTTGCTGATAAAAGGGCACAGGCTGTTATAGACTACCTGAAATCGACAGCAATTCCTGCTTCAAGATTTGCTAAAAAGGCATTTGGCAAGTCAAATTTTGCTGCAGTAAATACCAACGGTGATGGGACAGATAATCCTGAAGGAAGAAAATATAACAGGAGAGTCGCCTTTGGTATCGTTGATCCTCAAACTGGAATTGTTCTAAGACAGGAGACTTATACACCGGAACATTTGAGACTTGCATCATCAATGAGGTACAGCATTGTTCTGAAAAAGTCGACAGGAAAACTGTCGATGGAAAATTTCGAAGGATTAAAGCTGAATGGAATGCTATTTGTAAGACCAATTGAATCTGATTCGATTTCGCTTTATGCTCTCGGTGTTTTCTATAACAGACCTGATGCGATTAAGTATCTGGAATATGTTAAGGAAAAAGGGTTTACTGAAGCTTATATTGCCAACCAATATGATCTTACCAATGCATTGAAATCCAATGGTCAGCTTGCCCCGGTAATCAGTACAGCGACAGGAAACAAGGTCTATACGATCCAGCTTAAAGCAACAAAATTGCCTGTTGACCTGAAGCTCTTCAAGGAGTTCAAAGGGATAAGAGAGATGCTGGGCGATGATGGATATTACAGGTATGTAATGGGCGAATACGGTACATTCATAAAAGCAAAAGAGGCTCTTACCCTTGTTCTCGATGCCGGCTATAAAGATGCATTTATAAGGGAACTTAACCTTCTGAAAGAATAATAAAGACAATCAGCATTTATGAAATATGAAAAAGTAAGACTTCGGGCTTTGGAACCGGAAGATCTTGAGTTACTCTATGAATGGGAAAATAATGATGCCTATTGGGTGATCAGCAATACCGTATCTCCTTTTTCAAAATACACCCTTAAAAGGTATATGGAAAACTCACATAAGAGTATCTATGAGACAGGGCAGCTGAGATTAATGATTGACATTTCAGAGGAAAAGAAAACAATCGGGACTATTGATATTTTCGATTTTGATCCTTTCCATAAAAGGGCCGGAATCGGGATCCTTATTGCTGATGAGGCTCAAAGGAAAAAAGGATATGCTTCTATGTCACTAAAATGTCTTATTGATTATTGCTTCAGGACTCTTCAGCTCCATCAGCTGTACTGCAATATCCTTTCAAATAACTCCGAAAGCATCGACCTTTTCAAAAAGATGGGATTTACCGAGTCTGGAATGAAAAAAGAATGGGTAAAAACCACAGATGGCTACCTTGATGAATATATGTTTCAGCTGATCAATACACAACACAACAAAAAATAATATTTATTTATTTCCAGCCCTTGTATCGCGGTATTCTCCCTTGAAATAATTGATGCCTATCGCATCATATCTCTTTTTCAGTATATCAAGACGTGAGAGAAACTCTTCGAAATCCTTCAACCTTTCAGGTGACCACCCTGCTTCTGCAATTGCGAACATCCTTGGATATGCCATATATTCCATTTGTTCAGGAGTAGGTATGTACTCAGTCCATAAATTACCTTGTACTCCAAGGATATATTTCTGTTCATCAGCAGTCAGTTCTGACGGCATCGGATTGAACGAATAAACGCGTTCCAGCGGCAGGTACCCTCCTATGGCAAGAGGTTCTCCTTCAGGTTCGCACTGGTAATAATCAAGATAAACATATTTACTGGGAGTCATAATAACGTCGTGTTTCTCTTTTGCGGCAGCAATACCTCCGGCTGTTCCCCTCCACGACATTACAGTGGCTTCAGGGGCCAGGCCTCCTTCAAGAATTTCATCCCAGCCAATAATCTTACGTCCTTTTGAAATTATGAATTTTTCAATTCTTTGAATGAAGTAGCTTTGAAGCTCCTGTTCATTTTTTAATCCCTCATCTTTAATTCTTTTCTGGCAAAACGGGCACTTTTCCCAGCGGGCTTTGGGACACTCGTCACCACCGATATGAATATATTTTCCAGGAAAGAGATCTATGACCTCAGTCAGAACATCCTCGAGAAAACTGAAGGTCTCTTCCTTCCCGGCACAATATACATCATCGACAATTCCCCATTTTTTACCTGTTTCAAAAGGTCCTCCGGTACATGAGAGTTCAGGATATGAGGCAAGTGCTGCCAGAGCGTGTCCGGGCATCTCTATCTCCGGTATTACGGTAACGAACTTTGATGCTGCATATGCAACAATCTCCCTGATTTCATTTTGGGTGTAAAAACCGCCATAAGGTTTTCCATCATAAACAAATGGTGGTTTGCCTGCATGCCCTACAATAGTCTCTTTACGGAATGCCCCTGTCTCAGTAAGCTTCGGATATTTCTTAATCTCGATCCTCCATCCCTGGTCGT
Source organism: uncultured Bacteroidales bacterium (assembly GCA_963825935.1). Lineage (GTDB taxonomy): Bacteria > Bacteroidota > Bacteroidia > Bacteroidales > VadinHA17 > LD21. The sequence continues at coordinate 112,392 of CAWGUN010000011.1, forward strand.
CAGTAAGGTGCCAGTGAAAAGTGTTCATTTTATGAAGGGCAATCATATCGATGTACCTCTTGATATAAGTAACCGGAAACATGTGGCGACAAACATCAAGGTGCATACCCCTGTACACAAATCTTGGTTCATCCTTTATTTCACATGCCGGCACTGAAAGCTTTATTCCTTCTACAACAGCTTGTTTTTCAACTTCCGGGGGAAGCAGCTGTCTGATTGTCTGAACAGCATAAAATAGCCCTACTGCTGATTTTGCATGAATAATTATTTTCTTTTCTGTTATCGTAAGGAGATAACCTTCATCATTTTTTACTGCAGTATCAAGTGTCATAAAAACAGAATTTCTTGCCGGTTTAATCCCTTCTTCAACAGGTAATGCAAGACCTGTCGGATTTTTTACAAGCAGAGCAAGGTAATCAGCTGCAAGACGCGTCTCATTGTTTAATGTAGAAAGTATGATCCTGCTTTTATCTGTAAAAACAAAGCTGCCTTTAAGCGCAGTTATTGATACAGGTGCCGGAATTATTGCAATCGTTTTTTCCTTGCTGTTCTGTGATCCCGAACCGCATCCGCTGACCAGCAATGCAATTCCCAGTATAAAATAAGAAGTCTTCTTCATGGATTTTAGTTTTTTTGATAAATATAGCAAGCTGTAAAGTTTATTTACTCATTTTTTACGATTTTTTTAAGCACCATCCTGCAATAATCCTGATGCAAGCAGTCCGCAAGCTGCAGAAATATCTGCACCTCGTGATTTCCTGATTGAAGCAGATATACCTGAAATGACCAGGTTATGCCTGAAAAATTGCATCCTTACTTCCGATGACGATCTGACTGAATCACCCTTAACATGGTGGTATGGTAGAAGATTTACCCTGATACCTGATCCTTTAAGCAGGTTCCTGATACCTTCAAGATGTTTGTCAGTATCATTCACATTCTGAATCATGACGTAGGCAACGCTGAGCCTTCTCTTCTTCTTAACCGGAAAACTCTTCATGAGCTCAATTATATCACTAACAGGATATTTCTTTTCTGCCGGTATAACCCTTATCCTTTCTTCCGGGAATGGGGAATAGAGACTTAATGTCAGGTTACAGGCTGATCTCTCAAGAAAGGATTTTACAGCAGGTGTTATACCTACTGATGAGACTGTTATATTTCCCGGACTCATCGCCATACCCCATTCGGCAGTTAAGATTTCACAAGCTTTAATGACATTTTCAAGGTTATCCATAGGCTCGCCCATTCCCATGAGAACAACATGGGTCACTTTTTCTGAGCCAGGAAGACTCAGAACCTGATTTAAAATATCCCCGGCAGCCAGGTTCCCATAAAATCCATATCTGGCTGTTACGCAAAAAGGACAACCCATTCTGCAGCCCGACTGGGTTGAAACACACACAGTATTTCTTTTAATATCAGGAATATATACCGTCTCAAATTGTTTTCCTTCAGGATTTTTAAAAAGGTATTTTACTGTCTTATCAACCGAAACTTCCAAGGTTCCAGGATTATAAAATTTTATGACCCCAACTTCTTCAAGATATTCTTTGAGTCTCTTCGGTAATCCCGAAATCCCTGATAAACCGGATAATCCTTTTTTATAAATGGCATTGGTTACCATTACCGCATGGTGGAAATTAAATCCTTCAGATTGAATAATACTGAAAATTTCATCGGCTGTCATGCCGCAAAGGTTCTTTTTTACCATAATATGCACTTCTTTGCAAAAATAACCCGATTATCAATATCTTAGTAATTATAAAAGGCAGTATAAATGCCAGTCATTAATAGCCTGACCATTAAGTGAATAACTGGGATTCATTATACATTTACTATATTTCAGGTACCGGTAACGCCCGAATATCGTCTCAATGGATAGCTGAAGAGGCAAAGAAAAGAGGGTTGAAAACAGTTGTTCAGCAGATCGACAGGCTTGAGAACATAGCTATGCCATCAGTCAGTGAAAAACCACTTATCGGTTTTGCATTTCCCACGCATGGATTTAATGCTGCACCTATCATGCTGAAGTTCATAGCAGGCTTTCCACCCCGCTTATGCAAAGAGATTTTCCTTCTCAATACAAGGGCAGGCATGAAGTTGTACAAGCTTTTTATGCCTGGTTTGAGCGGTCTTGCACTCATTTTTCCTGCATTTATGCTTTGGCTGAAAGGGTACAAATGTATAGGCTTCAGGCCTGTAGACCTCCCGTCGAACTGGATTCCGCTCCATCCGGGGCTCAGAAAGAAAGTCATCGAATCTATCTTTAAAAGATGTGAGCCTATTGTCAGAAATTTTGCCAATAAGATCCTTACTGGTGGAAGAGTTTACAGGGGGCTTTTCAGCCTGCCTGTTGATCTCCTGATAAGTCCGGTCGCAGCAGGATATTACATCGGTGGACGTTTCTTCCTGTCAAAAACATTTATTGCAAATGACAAATGCAATAATTGCGGAATATGCATTAAGGAGTGTCCAACATCATCCATTAAACTGGTACGGAACAGACCTTACTGGAAGCTTACGTGTGAAAGCTGCATGAGGTGCCTGAACAATTGCCCGGAGAGAGCAATAGAAGCAGCACATGGTATGGCAACAGTTTTTATGATCCTGATAACTGCGATAAATACTAATCTTTTTATTCTTTTAATAAATTCACTGAACATCCTCCCTGATGCCTGGTGGTGGAAAATATTATCGCAGATTATTGGTATTGCAGTAATGGTATTTTCCGCAGCATTCTTATATCTTATAATGCATTATGCAATGGGAATAAAACCTGTAAGGTTAATTGTGAAATTCACATCCCTGACAACATTCCCCTTCTGGAGAAGATATAAATACCTGAAAGAGAAAAAGAATCATACAACACTTCAGAAATAGATAACCTTAAAACTGAACAATTATGACCCGTATAATGTTTTTCATAATATCTTCACTTCTGCTGGTCTCCTGTTCAGGCCGGGGAAAGAAGGAAACTCAAAAATCAGATTCAATGGCAACAGATACCGTAAAACAATATGGCTATAACCGCGATTTACTTAAAAAGTATGTTGGAGTGATTGAGCTTAAGAATGACAGATCTGCAATCGCACTTATTCCTGCCTGGCAGGGAAGAGTGATGACAAGTACTGCTGAAGGAGAAAGGGGCTTCAGCTTCGGATGGATCAATCGCGAACTGATAAAAGCCGGTAAGATTCTTCCGCATATTAATGCATTCGGAGGTGAAGAGAGGTTGTGGCTTGGCCCTGAAGGTGGTCAGTTTTCTATTTTTTTTAAGAAAGGTACCTCTTTTGTCTATGAAAACTGGCAGACACCCGCATTCCTGGACACATCACCATTTGACGTAGTAAATAAGACCGATTCCTCTGTCCTGTTTGCCTGTGAAGTTGAAACAGAGAATTACAGCGGAACTCAACTAAAATTCAGACTCGAAAGAGAAGTAACTCTTCTCAGGGAGAAAGAGATAAAAAAGCAAATTAGAATCGATGTAACAGGATTAAACAATGTAGCATATAAATCAAATAATAAGATTATTAACAAAGGGTCAGATGAATGGATCCGGGAGTCCGGCCTCTTATCCATCTGGATGCTCGGAATGTTCAACCCTTCACCTTCAGTTGTGATAGTGATTCCCTTCAGGCAGGGTGATGAAAAGCTTCTGGGTCCGACTGTTAATGATAATTATTTTGGTAAAATTTCAGCCGACAGGCTTAAGGTTGCAGGAAATCACATATTTTTCAGGGCTGACGGAAAAAGCAGGGGCAAGATAGGCCTTCCTCCCCTCAGGGCTACAGGGATCATGGGCAGTTTTGATTCTGAGAACAATATCCTTACTCTGCTGATATGCAGGCTTCCTGAAGGTAAAAACGAATATGTCAATTCATCGTGGCAGATCCAGGATAATCCATTCTCGGGCGATGCGCTCAATTCATATAATGACGGTCCGCTTGAGGACGGCTCACAGATGGGACCATTTTATGAACTTGAGACATCCTCTCCTGCTGCCGCACTGAAGCCCGGAGAAAGCCTCACTCATTTACAGTACACCATACACCTTACCGGTGACATAAACAGACTGGACAAGGTAGCACGTGAGTTACTTGGTGTAAGCCTTGAAGAGATTAAGACAGCTTTTTAACCTTAGGGCCTTTGCGCCCTTTACAGAAATCCTTTGTTTTTCAGGTAAGGTTCAATCCCCGGTTCATGACCGCGGAAATTTAGATACATCTGCATTGCATCCATAATACCGTTTTTCTCGAGGATATTTTTACGGTATGAATCAGCAGTAGACCTGTCGAATAAACCTTTTTCCTTAAATGCTTCAAAGGCATCATTATCAAGGACGGCAGCCCATGTATAGCAGTAATAACCAGCATCGTACTCACCTGTTATATGAGTGAAATATGTACTTCGGTAACGGGAAACAATTTCAGGAATCAATCCGAGTCTGGCAAAATAATTTTTTTCAAAGCTCTGAATATCAATATTTACCGGAGCCGTCAGGGTATGATATGCCATATCAAGGTATGATGCAGCGTATACCTCCACATTGTCGAATCCCTGATTAAAATACCCGCTATTCCTAATTTTCTGAACCAGGGCTGATGGAATTACTTCGCCTGTAAGATAATGTTTTGCGTACAGGTTCAGCACTTCCGGTTCTGTAGCCCAGTGCTCATTCAGTTGTGAAGGAACCTCTACAAAATCCCAGGCCAGGTATGTCTGGTTATAAGAATTAAGGTTAAAAAGTGCATCGAGAGCATGGCCGAATTCATGAAACATAGTCGATACCTCTTCAAGACTTAGAAGAGAGGGAGCATCTCCGCCGGGACGGGTAAAATTAAAGACAGTTGTAACAACGGGTGTTATGGTCACTCCATCAAGAACACGGTGACTTCTGTAGGTTATACACCAGGCTCCCTGTCTTTTGCTTGCCCTGGGGAAGAAATCCATATAAAGTACACCCAGGTGAGAATTGTTTGTATCGCGAACTTCATATGCCTCAGCTTCCGGATGAGGAAGAGGACATTCTTTAATCGGGTAGAAGCTGATTCCGAAAAGCTTGCTTGCACAGGAGAAAATGCCCTCCCTGACATTATCAAGCTTAAAGTATGGTCTCAGTTCCGCATCGTTCAGATCATATTTCTGTTTCCTCAGCTTCTCAGCATAATACCACCAGTCTGAGGGCTCAAGATTAAATTTTCCACTTTCCTTATCTATAATTTTCTGCATCTCCTTAACCTCATTTTTTGCAACAGGAATAGCTTTTCCCCATAGCTTGTCAAGGAGATTTAACACGTTTTCGGGTTTCTTTGCCATTCGGGGTTCCAGCATGATTTCAGCATGATTCCTGTAGCCCAGTAACCTTGCCCTTTCGGCCCTCAATCTAACAATATCAGCCAGTATTTTGTTGTTATCAAATTCATTACCGTTATTCCCCCTGTTTGTATATGCATGAAATATTTCACGTCGCAAATCCCTGTTCTTACAATCCTGCATAAAAGGAAAAATACTTGGACGTTGTGTTGTAAAGGCATATTTTCCCTCCTGTCCCGACGCTTTTGCCAGATCAGCAGCTTCAGAAATAAGTGATTCAGGCAATCCGGCAATGTCTTTCTTTTCAACGTAGAGCCTGTAATTATTTGTTTCGGCAAGGACATTCTGATCGAACTTTACCACCAACCCGGCAAGAACCTGGTTGACTTTCTTAAGAGAATCCTGGTCCGTGAGATTCAGGTTTGCTCCGTTTCTTACATATTCTTTGTAAAGGTTTTCGAGGATGAACAGTTGTTCAGGATTAAGGTTATATTTTCCCTGGTTGTTATATACAAATTTAATTTTCCTGAACAGACCAGGGTTAAGTCGTTTTTCATCATCATATGCAGTAAGCCGGGGAGATATTTCTGTTTCAATCTGTTGGAGCGAATCGCTGGTATTTGCCTCTACCTGTGCCAGAAACACATTCCTTACATTTCTAAGCAGGTCACCGGATTTATCGAGAGCTTCAATGGTATTCTTAAAAGTCGGTTCCGCCCTGTCATTGACAATAGCCTCTATCTCTTTCCTGCCGTCAGCCATTCCTTTTTCAAAGGCAGGCATATAGTGTTTTACCATGATCTTTTCGAACGGAGGAACATTGAAAGGAGTTTGAAACTCATTAAAGAAAGGGTTGGATTTGTCAACCTGCGGTTCATTTTTGCATGATGGTATAGTCATGACGGATAAAGCTGTAATAATGAATAATTTAGTCAGATTTTTCACGATAATCGGTTTGGTTATGTATTGGTAAGTTGAAATTTTGACTAAGGTAGGATTTTCTCTAAAATTTCTGATTGTTTAATAAATTTTAAATAAATTAGCATGTGCTAAAATATTTTTCAGGAATAAATACTTGCTATAAAATGAAAAAATCGCTGTTATTTTCAAGGGCATTTTTATCTATGCTTTTTGTATTAATGAATTGTATTCTGAATGGACAGGTTATCGTCTTTTCAGAAAACTTTTCAGGTTTTGCTACTGGTACTCATATTGCACCTTCGACAAGTGACATTTCGGGGACCCTTGATTCAAAGACTCTTTTGCCCGGATGGAAGGGATCCAAAGTTTATTCAGCCGGGGGGGAGATTAAGCTTGGCACATCTGAAATTACAGGATGGATTGAGACCCCGTCAATTGATTTTTCAGGTTTTACCGGACCTCTCCTTCTCAGATTCAGTATATCGTGCTGGCAAGGGGATGCTACAAGTGTACAAGTTACACTTAATGGATCTTCACTTGGTCCGGCTATCATTCCAACTGATGATTTTCAGACAATTGAACTTCAGTTAAGTGAAGGCATTTTCTCAGGAAAAATAAAATTTGAATCTCTGTCAAAAAGGTTTTTTCTTGATAATGTTGTCATTCTGGCTGCAAATATCACATCAGCATGGACAGGTGTATCAGATCCAGCAGGAATAATAATTTATCCCAATCCGGTTACTGATATCATGACTATTTGTAATGCTGAAAATTTTAAAAGAATCGAAATATCAGATATTTCCGGCAGAGTTCACAGGACCATTGAAAGCAGCTTTTCAAAAAAGTCAGAGCTCTTTGTAGATGACCTGCCTTCGGGGATATATTTTGTCCGGTTTATTTCAGTAAATGGTATCAAAACATTAAGGATAATAAAGAAATAGACATACGCAAGTAGTAAAAACTCTTTATTTCCTCTTTAATCTCATTCAACTTTAAATAAATTTATTCAAATTTGCTGAGTCAAATTTTGACACATAGGAATGCTTCCGTCATACTGTAGAAATTACAGGTTGCTGCTTAGGAAAAATATTTTGGAGAGATGGCAGAGTGGTCGAATGCGGCGGTCTCGAAAACCGTTGTTCGCCTTCCGGCGAACCGGGGGTTCGAATCCCCCTCTCTCCGCCTTCGCTCGCCATAGCCCTGCCTAAGCAGGGCGACGGCGAGTTTTTATTTACATCAGTATTCCCGCCAGGGAAGCAGAGATATATGATGCCATTGTTCCGCAGATCATGGCTTTCAATCCAAGCCTGGCAAGATCAGCTTTACGGCTTGGAGCTATTGCCCCGATCCCTCCAAGCTGGATAGCGACGGAGCTGAAATTGGCAAATCCGCAAAGTGCAAAACTTGCAATTACAATTGATTTTGCGCTCAGCACACCCTGAGTTATCATTGGAGAAAGATCCGAGTAGGCAACAAACTCATTTATTACCATTTTTGTTCCCATTAAGGAGCCAACAGAAAGCGATTCTTTTACAGGGACACCCATTACGATAGCAAACAGTGAAAAGATTGCACCTACAACATCCTTCAGGCGAAGATTATCAAGATTCAGTCCTATTGAATCAAGGGACAAGCCCGTCCATGCAAGGAAATGTCCGAAGTATCCCAGAAGGGCATCAATAAGTGCAATAAGTGCAATTACTCCTATCAGCATCGCTATAACGTTAATGGATATCTTCATTCCGTCTGACGCACCATGAGATATTGCATCCATAATATTTGAATGCTCCTTTTTTACTTCAAGAGTAACTTTTCCTTTGGTTTCTGATACTTCGGTTTCCGGAAAAACCATTTTGGAAATTACAAGTGCTCCGGGAGCTGCCATAAGACTGGCTGCAAGAAGGTACGACGCAGGTACACCCATTGAAATATAAACGGCCATTACGCCTCCTGCAATGCATGCCATACTTCCTGTCATGGAAGCAAGCAGTTCAGATTTTGTCATTCCCGATAAATATGGCCGGATCATGATCTGTGCTTCAACCTGCCCTACAAATGCACTGGCAACATTAGACAGAGCCTCACTTCCGCTTACCCTCATCGCCCAGTGAACAAATCGTGCCAATACCGCAACAATCCTCTGCATAAGACCTACATGATAGGCCATTGCCACCAGGACACATACAAAAATGATGGTGGGAAGCAGCACGAACAGGAAGACACCGCTTTTAACAATTCCCTCAGGAAGTATCTGTGTGACTTTTGTAAGATCGCCAAATACGAATTGTCCTCCCTGCTGTGAAAAATCGAGAAGCTTGTTTATTGCTTTTCCTAACCAGGCAAAAATATCCTGTCCGATCGGAACTTTTAATATAAAAACCGCAAGTACTAATTGAAGTATCAAGCCTGTAATTACGAGCCGGATGTTTATTTTCTTCCTGTTATTGGACCACAGATATGCCAAACCGAGAATAATCACTATACCTATTACACCTGTAAATCGTCCCATCTGATTTTCAGTTAAATTAAAGTGATCATAAACTTACATTTTTTTTTAAATGTAAGTATGAATACCCTGAAAAGATTTTAGCTTATCTGTAAACAGCTATCTGCCCATGCACAGGAAGAGCCCTGTAGATCCTTTTAGCATCGGCCCTTGAAAGCCTTATCTTAATAAAAGGATGATATTCAGGTACTTTTAAAGTGCATGTGCTTTTTAATGAAATGAGAGCATTTTTTAACCTGTACTTCAGATCAAAAGCAAACCGATGAAAATTGTCACCCGGATTCAGTTTTTCTTCCTGGTAAATATATACAACGATCCCGTTGTCCATCTCCATTATATAATTAACCGGTTCATAATCTGCTGTATCTGGAATAATATCAGGCTGGTATTCCGATGTATCCTTCGGGGCCATCTTTATCATCAGTGGTTCCTTTTGAATTGAAGAATAATCTTTTTTAATTGTCATCGGCTTTGAGAGCAAAGAGGAAATTATATATTCATCGCCGCTTTGCAGCAACTTACTTATATGCTGCTCCCTGGTTTTCGAAGCAAGGACGGATACGCCACTTATTTCCAGGTTAATAACACTATCAACCAGATTGATGCTCAGATAAATTGAATCGGTCTCTGCCATCGATATCCTTGACTGCAGAAATGATTTCTCCTTCAGCAGGTTGAGATAAGTTGAGTCAGTGAAAATTCTCTCATCAACTTTTGTTTTTTCGTTCTGTTTGAAGCTATATTCATCTGTCAGGCTCTTCATCTTCCTTCCCGGACCAAGCATTGACATTATCATATAATAAATGAGAAATGCCAGCAAGGCAACAATCAGGACAATAAAGCCTTTTTTTCTGACCAGAGATTTATGTGTGATTTCTGTTTCCATGGTACTTAATCGGGATCAGAATATATATACTTTTGATCCAATACTTAAAGTGTTAAAGATGGCTTTCAGATCATCATCATTCAGACGAACGCACCCGTGCGTTACCGGCATACCAAGGAAACGTTTATATATAGTCCCGTGGATAAGATACCCATCGCCCAGTGCCAATGCATAATCGCCGAGCACACCATATTCGTATCTTGAGGCATCATCCTGCGAAGGAATTGGGAGACCCTCTTCAACAAAAGCCCAGTCGGGTCTTCTCCATGACGGATTTGTAGTCTTTCCCTGTATGAGAAATTTGCCTTTTGGAGTCTTGAATATCCAGCTTCGGCCTTCTTCGGTTTTCAGCATTTTAAAGCTGCCGGTGCTGCAATGACCTTCCCTTATAAGCTTTTTATTTCTGTTCAGAAAAAATAGATTGTCGGTGGTATTTATTACCAGATATGACTGGCCGGAGGTATAGCTGCTATATTTTCTTGAAAGACGCTGAACATCCCTGATCATTTGCGAATTTTGCCTCTTATACGATGCATCTTTCTTAAGTTCAGCATTATTTGTTATTGTCACATTACCTCCTCCGGGAATTTCCTGCATAGCTGGAATGAAATAAATGAAAAAAAACAGGAGAAGAATAATTGTGGTTAAAGCAATGAAGCTACGGAGAACTGTACGTAAAATGCGGAAAAGTTTCCTGTTGTCAATTAATCGCTGATAAGATGATTTAACTACCTGGATTAGATCCTTTTGTTCATCATGATCAGAATTACCCGGGTTTTTTTGAGACTCAGGCTGTACCTCTTCAGTTCTCCCTTTATTTTCCATTTAAGGTAAATTATCTTTTCAGAACATGTTTCAGGTCATTCATTGACCCGACAATAGTGACGGTAGTACCTACCTTTGCTATCTTAAAAAGACTATCCATTTCCCTGTCGGTCAGGGCAATACATCCTTCCGTCCAGTCGATTCCTTTTCCGCCGTTACCATGAATTTCGATCATTCCACCGATCATTGCAGATGGAGGTAAAATACCCTTCGCTTTTGCTTTTTCAAAAAATGCAGTGTCCTCATCATTCGGATAGTTTATAAGAAGGGCTTTATAATACCTGGTGCTATCGCTTCTGAATTTCCTAGTAATTTTATATATGCCTTCCGGTGTAGCCTTATCACCTTTTACTTTCTTGTCACCTACCCAGTTTCTGCCAAGTTCAGCTGAATATTCGTATTGTTTTGTACCATCAAGGTAAACATAAACCTTTCTCGAAAATTTGTCAACAATTATCGAGTAATCACGGCTGTCTCTTGATTCGGCTATTGTACTATCGATCCACCTTTTCCAATCGGGGTAGGATCTGAAATATCTTTTCAGATTCTCATTGGCATTTTCATATGAGTTAGTCAGGAGGTATTCTGATTCTGTCAGTTTTTTGTTTGCCTGCAGGTATTGTCCTTTCTGGCAGGCGATTTCAGATTCTTTCAAAAGAAATTTCCCTTTGGAGATGCGATTTCTTACCTCTGTGGTAAGAGGGTAATCATTAAATCGTTGTGTGAGATCTGCAACAATAGTGTTAAGGGTTTTTATTTTTTCGTTGGTTTTGCTTTTTAGATTTGATGAATTAGTTTTTGAGTTTTCAGTAGCTTGTTTAGATTTATTTGCAGATAATTCAGCATACTTTATAACTTTTGAATAATTGCGTGAGTAAATAAATTTCTCATTTTCTTTCCGCCAGGTCAATAGTGCTGAATTATAATCCATCCTTGCCTCCTTAAAAAGACTCCTGGAGTAAGAATCAGCGTTATTTCTACGAGCTAACGATAGCGCTTTCCGTGCTTTTTCCATAGCCCTGACCGGTGGTGATGGGACATAATGGATCATTAAAACTATTAGCAAAATCAAAAATCCTGCAACAGCAGCGACGACCATTATCCTCTTCCAGATACCGGCAGTGGAAATTGATACCCTCTTCCAGATACCGGCAGTGGAAATTGATACCCTCTTCCAGATACCAGCAGCGGAAATAGATACCCTCTTCCAAATATTATTCATGAATTCAACCCTTAGTCACCTAAAAAAAACCCCGGGGTAAAAACCCGGGGAATTTTTATATCAAATCAACAAGGCAGAATTAAAACTTAATTCTTGCTTTTGTTAAAACCTCTTTAATTTCAGCATTAAGAGCGTTAGCTTTTTCACTAGCTGCTTTGATTTTGTTTAAAGCATCCATGTAGGTACCTTTGTCAAAAAGACCCTGAGCTTCAGCAACTGACCCATCCAGATTTGTCAGGTCTGATTTCATCTGAGCGATAACGGCAGCACCTTCTTTACCTCTTGGGAGTTTCGGGATAAGTTTAACGTTCTCTGCAAGGACAGTTTTAATACCTGTAAGAAGAGTTTCTGCTTCTTTTTTCACTTCATCTTTCTTAACAGCTGCATTGGCAGCAACCTGATTTGCAAGAGCTAAAGTACTTGCTAATTTTTCTTTAACAGGAGCAAATTTCTTGAATAATTTCCCTTTCTGTGTTTCAATTGAAGCATTGATTGCATTCATTGAATCCTGTAAAGCTGTAAATTCACCAGGAAGATAAACGTTTGCTTCAGCGGTCTGAGCAGCTGCAATTGCAGCGTTAGTAGCATCAATCTCAGCTTGCGGAACTTTACCGCAACTAGAAAGGACTGCAACCATTGCAATAGCTGCTAATCCCAATAAAATTTTGTTCTTCATTTTTCTAACCTTTTTAATACTTTGTTTATTTAACAACTTTCGATTTATCTTTTTAATCGATTGAGTTTCAAAAATTACGGGGCGAATATACTATATTTTAAGAACATAATAAAAAAAAACAGAATAATATTTTAACAAATTTTAAGAAATTAAAGATCTTGATTTGCCTTTATATCTGACACGTATGAGACAAATACCTGTTTATAAACATCATACAAATGTAAAATAATTATGGCAATTGCGGTTTATCAATTTCTATTCTTTTCCTCTGGTTAGCTGCTTTATATCCCAAAAGAAAGACCATTTTTGATATTTCCTCCATTTTGTCAAAGTCAATTTTCGCAATATCATCGCCGGTATTATGAAGGTCAGCATGAATCCCTGAATGGAAAAATAAAGCCGGTACACCTTTAGCCCGAAAGCTTTCATGATCACTACCACCGAATTCAAGATCCTTACCTTTGTCTATAAGCTTAACTCCTGCTTCCAGAGCTGCTGCATCCATCATTTTGATAAGTTCAGAACTTTCATGCGATGTATATACCATTATCTCACCTGGCTGAGTAACCGACAGATCAAAACCAGCGAACTTGCCGGTGTCGGAGGGTAACTTTGACCGTCCAATCATATCAAGATTAATATCCACAAGTGTTTTTTCTAGCGGAAAAGCAGGATTCTCTGTATAGTACTGTGAACCAAGGAGTCCTTTTTCTTCTCCATTGACCCATGCAAATACAATTGATCTTAAGGGTTTCTTCTTAAGTTTCATGAACGCCTCGGCGACTTCGAGCAAACCCATTGATCCTGATGCATTATCATCAGCACCATTAAATATTTCACCTTTCTGATTCTTTCCGACATGATCAAAATGAGCAGTGTATATTATACACTCATTCTTTAAAACAGGATCCGATCCTTCAACTATTCCTATCACATTAGAACCGGAAATTCTGGTTGATGCAACTGAAGTTTTAATAGTTGCAGTAATATCCCGGATTTCAGATGAAACCGGTTTGCCTGTAGATTTGATTCTCTCCTGCATTTGCTGCAGGTTAAACCCTGTTGTTCTGAGCAACATATCAGCAGTATACCTGGTCACAAACATAATCTGAAATGTCGGAGAATTGGTCCGTTGTCCCTCCAGTGAAACTGAATTCGCAGATATCAGAGAGGCCAGTCCTGAGGCATAGGCATCCGGAAAATCATTTTGAGGATCATATACAAAAAGTACCGCTTTAGGATTGTTTTGAACAATTGTTCCGAATTTTGGTCCTTCCAGCTGCTGATCAAATACTTTATCTTTCCTGTCTGAATAAGCAACCATCGGATTCCTTGTCATAATCAAAACAATTTTGTCTTTCAGGTCTATACCACTGAAGTCATTATATCCGGAGATGGTGTCTTTATATCCATAACCTGCAAATACCACGTTTCCTGTAACTTCCACTGTTTTTGAAGGAGGTGCCAGGGTAACAACTGAGTCACTCGCAAGAATAACCACTCCCTGGTTGTTGAATATTTTAAGATATGTATCGCTCATATTAATTTTTGTTGAATAAAGAGGGATCTTCTGAAGATAATCCCCGATCACAGGTAATGGTTTCACTCCCAACCTTATCAGATTTTGCTTAATGAAGAGTGCAGAGATATCATTTGCAGATGTACCAGTTTCGCGTCCCTCCAATTCATCGGAAGCAAAAAATGTCATATATGACTTCAGATCATTTTTATCAATTGTAGCCAAACCCTCTTTCTGTGCATTTACCTGAATATAAAATACCAGTAATACAAGAATAAAAAGTACCGTTTTTTTCATGGTTTAAGTAGATTAACATTTACAATAATATAAAGACGGGAAAATTTTAATAATGTTACATTTTCCCGGGAGGCATTTTTGGCTGGAGGTTTGGGGAGAGGTCAATTTCAAAAGGGATTGCTCTCCGCCAACTGGCGGATCGCGATCCCTTTTGGGGAACCTGCAAAGCCTTCATGAACCCTTAGGGTTTTATTAATTTATTCATACTTTCACAATATTAGCGGACCGTGTCCGCCGAAGCTCGCATAATTAATAAAGGTGGTTATGAAGAAACTCGCCGTCGCCCTGCTTAGGCAGGGCTATGGCGAGCGAAGGCGGAGAGAGGGGGATTCGAACCCCCGGTACAGTTACCCATACGGCAGTTTAGCAAACTGCTGGTTTAAGCCACTCACCCATCTCTCCTAGATCCCAATAACCTGAGCGCGACAAAAATAGAAAAACATGTATTAAGTGCAAAATAAATCAGGACTTATTTAAATCCTCTGAATATATCGATCACCTGTCTGAAATTTTCCATAGTCTCTTCATCAAAATCAGTGACTTTGATCATTCCGGACTTCACATCGGAAAGAAATCTCGAGAATATGAAATTCCTCGGGATATTCTTCTCTTTTACATACTCGGAGTTTGGTACGGTAATCCCCTCCCTGGTCTTTAATATATGATTCTTGAAATCAAGAGTGGATAAAAGATCCTCTGAATTGAAAAATAATCCGGGCATCCTGGTAATCAAATCCCTGCCCTGCCCGCTCGTTTTATAGAGAGTATCTTTTAATACCTCTCCCAGTTGATTCTCCATGTCATTCTCAAAAAGGAGAACAGAAAATTCCAGCCCCCAGCCCATAAGAATATTACACAACAGCGGGATAGAGGATGTATTGGTAGAAGGAATTACACTTATCTTTCCTTTGTAACCCATTAACTGAATAATTGCATTCAGAATATAGAAAGATCCGGTATCATTTACAATAAGATTAAATTTCTTAGATGAGAATCCTTCTCCCCCTACCGGGTTTCCAAGAATGCTCTGCAGGGGACTTAGCGTATCGGGAGACGCAGCAGATAGACGCAACGGATCAAGTATCCTGGTGGTGCTTCTCAGGCTGTCGAGATCGTCCCTTTGCAGGGCAAGGACTCTGTGAAGCTTATTGATTTCGACAAGATGAGGGGAATGAGTTGTGTAAATAACCTGTATCTTGTCTTTAATATCCTCAAAAACCTTAAGTACATCCTCCTGTGCCCTGGCATGAAGACTGACACCCGGTTCATCAACAAGCAGAATCATCTGTTTATTGAGATTTGCAGCAGCTTTTAGCTCCATATAAAAGGACAAAAACCATCGGACTCCGCGGCTCCTCTGTTTTGGATAAAGTCTTTCTCCTTCATCCTTTATCCAGAATTCGAGATATGGTTTTCCTGCTTTCGATCCATAGGAGGCATTGTAATGATCAAGCTCAAACTGAATAGTAATTTTATTGTTACGCCCGATAGACTGTTGCCAGAAATCCTGAAAGTTGCGCGTAAGGGATTGATTCAGATTCTCAATTTTTTGTTTCAGTATACGGCTTGAGGGTTGCTGAAAAAAAGAATAGTCGAGCTGCGCTATTGCCAGAAAGTTTCTGGCAGCTTTGTATCCCTCAACCTGGTCGTTGCCGGTAATGATATCTTCCATATCAATACGGTTCGGTAGCAGGCTCCCAAAATCTTCAAATAATTCAATTACGGGACAGAATTCAAAATACTTCTTTCCCAGGATCTCACTGTTATACTGTGATTTATATGATTGAATTATTTCATTCACTTTCCGAGCTGACTCCTCTTCAGTACTACCATCCATTAAATATCCTGATAGAGCAATATGCCTGTCAAGGTCAGCTTTTACCTGATCCCTTTCAGTTCTTGTTTTACGGTAATCTTCAAGAGTATCTTTCCATTCCATATCGTCATCATAGTCCAGAGGCCTCATTAAAAGAGTCATCTTCTGATGGCGCTCTTCCAGCTTGACTGATAACTCCGCAAGATGATAATCAAGGGATGAAAATTTATCCTGAAGTTTTCTCCATGATTCACCGGCTTTTTTCATTGCTTGTTTAATCATGAGCTCAGCCGATATCTCATCCTTCTTTTTCTTTATATCATTTAACTGATTTTTTAATCCCAATAACACAGAATCGGTCGATTTGTCCTTGTCTGAACGCCTCCTCGCAAAAAGCCTGAACCCCTTATTCCGCAGCTCACCCGGAGTCAGCTTTGATTTAATATCAGATTCCTCTATGGAGAGTTCGTATAATCTCTTTTCAAGACCATTGATCTGTGCGATCACCTGTTCAAGCTTCGAGGTAACATCATCAAGATAAAGCCGCCATGCATCTTCAAGTGAATCAAGGTACTGGCTTATTTCACCACTAATAATGATAACTGAGGAAAGGTCGGCAATCCATGCTCGTGTCAGCTCGATATGTGTGAGACCTGAAAGTAACTCTTTTAATTCTGTTCCTGGATTATCAGTGACTTTTAAAAGCCAGCCGTCGGGTATGCTGAACCGGCAGCTTACCTCCGGAAGAGAAAGATCACTGCGTAATATATCTTCTGAAATAATTCCGGAATAAAATACTTTCAGTCCTTCAAGAACAGAAGTTTTCCCTGATTCATTCTGACCGATCAGGCAGGTAATATTATCGGGAGAAAGAGATTGCCATCCTGTATCTACTATTGAACGGAAATTCCTGATCCTGAAAGCTGTAAGCTTCATCATTCCAAAATGAAATTATAACTGAAAACCAAAAACCAGAACATCATCAACCTGTTGTTCCCGGCCTTTCCAATCTTTAAATGTACTCTCCAGAATCTCTTTCTGACGTTTCAACGGAAGACCTGCTACTGAAGTTATTACTCTTTTTAAGTGTTTATGCTTGAATTTTTTATCTGTCAGTTCTCCAAACTGATCAGCGTATCCGTCAGAAAAAAGATAGAATGTGTCTCCAGGCAAAGTTTCAACTATCTGATTAGTAAAAGGATGTTCCCATAAGGGAGCGAGACCTATAGTCATTTTGTCGGGTTTGTATTCAATTAACTCTCCGTTCCTGACAATTATCAAAGGCCTGTTGGCGCCAGAATATTGCAACTTTGCCGTAACAGAATCAAAAATACATAAACTGACATCTATACTGTCTTTCGTCCCGGCTTTTTCACCGGTCTGATGCAGCGCCTTCATAACCTTTTCCCTCATAAGGTTAAGTATTCTGTTGGCTTTAAGATCACCCTTTGACTGTAAAATATCATTAAGAAAGCTAATTCCCAGAATACTCAGAAGGGCACCAGGGACGCCGTGTCCGGTACAATCGCCAGCTGCGATGCACAAATGTTGGTGGCTTCGAAGCACATAATAGAAATCACCACTGACAATATCCCTGGGGAGAAACAGGACAAAATAATCTTTAAAAAGCCCCTTAAGCATCTCAGGTTCAGGCATAAGAGCTTTCTGAATGATTCCTGCATACCGAAGACTGGCCAGATGATCATCCATTCCCTGATTCTGAATCGAAGAAACAAGCTCCGGATTATTTTGTCTCTTATTTGTCATTACCTGTGAAAAGCGGTCAAAGTTTAAAGATACAGTAATTTTGTTCTTACCTGCAAATCAGGGAAACCAATTATATATCTTTCCTATTCAGAAGCACTACATTTTCAACATGATGAGTGTGAGGGAACATATCAACGGGTTGTACCCGGCCAACAAAATATTTCGCGGAAAGCAACAGAATATCACGGGCCTGGGTTGAAGGATTACAGCTTATATATACGATTTTTGAAGGAGCTGCAGATAATATGGCCTTAACCACATCTTCATGCATACCGGCCCTCGGAGGGTCGGTGATAACCACGTCGGGATGCCCGTTGACTACTATAAAATTTTCAGATAATATATCTTTAATGTCCCCGGCAAAAAAAACTGAATTCTTAATTTTGTTCATTTCAGAGTTAATCATAGCATCTCTGACTGCCTCTTCAACATATTCAATACCAACCACTTTAAAAGCTGAAGATGCAACGAAATTTGCAATAGTTCCTGTTCCGGTATAAAGATCATAAACAATTTCTTTCCCGGTAAGATCTGCAAAATCCCGTGCAACCCTATAAAGTTTCAGTGCCTGCAAAGTGTTGGTCTGGTAGAAAGATACCGGGCCAATCCTGAATTTAAGCTCCTCCATATTCTCAATCAGATGGTCATCACCTTTATATAGTACGGGAACCTGATCTGTCAGTGAATCATTTCGCTTTGAATTTATGATGTACATTAAAGAGGTGATCTGCGGAAATTCAGAAGCCAGAAAATTAAGGAGCCCTTCCCTCCTCTCCTTTTCATCGAGAAAGAAAACCACAATGACCATCACTTTGCCACTGTCTGTGTTTCGGATTATCAGGTTGCGCAGAAAACCGCTTTGCTGTCTCAGGTTAAAGAACGGAAGACATTTCTTATGCGCATAATGTCTTATTGCATCACGGATAGCATTTGATGGTTCGGGTTGCAGATGACACTCCCTGATATCTAACACCTTATCAAACAGGCCCGGAATATGGAAACCAAGAGCATCTTCCTTTTCAAAATTATTATCTGAATTTACCTCTTCTATTGTAAGCCACCGCTTATCAGAAAAAGTGTACTCCAGTTTGTTCCTGTATTTATATATTTCCGTCGAACCAATAATCGGACTGATATCCGGTAAATCAACTTTCCCGATCCGTGTAAGATTATCCCTTACCTGTTTCTCCTTGAACCGGAGCTGAAGATTATAAGGAAGATGCTGCCATTTACATCCTCCGCAGACACCAAAATGTTTACATACTGGTTTTATCCGGTCTGAAGAGTATTCATGAAACCTGACGACGCTCCCTTCGAGGTACTTTTTTCTTTTTTTACGGACCTGGATATCAACAATATCACCAGGGATAAGCATCGGCACAAAAACGACCTGATTGTCGACCCTGGCGAGGGCATTCCCTTCTGAACCTATTTCCGTGATCCTCACTTTCTCAAGCAATGGCAGCTCTTTTTTCCTTCCCACTTTCCGATGAATTTAATTTTGTGAATTTACTGTCAGTGTCACTGGTCCCTGATGCTTATCAGGAGCTTAAGTCCTCCTATCATGCTTGGTATAAGAGCATCGTCATGATTGAATTCGGGGAAAAGGGTCTTTTTACATATTTCAGAAGATGTTCCGGCCGCTATCATGGCATCATACATTGTCCGGGTAGTTATTACGCTGACCTGCGTATCGCCTTCACCGTGAAAGAAATAGAGAGGGACAGCAGTATTCCACGCACTTACACTATTATTAAGAAGTGCGCTACGAACTGATGAAAAAGCTGAAGAGGATGCAAATCCCGAAATAAAATCCGATTTAAGGAGCGTTGGAATGGAAGTAGTAAGCTGGTCATTGATCTGCCCGGTAGAGAGATTTCCGGTATACAGAGTGCTCAACCTGGATGCATATGGTTCGTTCAGCAGGTCGGAAACAGGGTTTGGAAACTGGTTATAAGCTTTATATGCATTAATTATATATCCCAGGTAACAAGGGAAAGGATAAGTGTCTGAATTTATCATTCCGGCAAACAGGTTATAGATATTGTAGGGACCTGCTCCGCAAACGCTGCCCCTGAGACTGAACTCACCGGAAAACTCAAGCTCAAGTGCTTTATGGAGCTCTAAGGCAGCCCATCCTCCCTGGCTGTAACCCATGAGATAATACTCGTTTCTTACTATAATACCCGGGAATTCCACATTGCTTCCCTCTTTAACTGCCCGAAGCATATCAACTATCGACTGAACTGTAGGTTCCGCAACAAGATATGGATGAGGAATCTGATCGGATTCGCCGAAACCCGGATAATCAGGAATCACAACGATAAACCCCATTGAGGATATAAACTCAATCAGCTGGTATAAGGTGTTGGTTGAATATCTGGTGGGAGCATAATCTTTGCGTGTATTTGTGCCATTCTGGAAACTAAGGACAGGGTACTCCCCGGATGTTGCAGGAGTACATACCAAACCTGAAGCTTTTATATCAACTCCGTTCACCATGGTATTGTACACCATTTTATAAACTTTTACATCACTGTTAACGAATGTTTTGATATCATTTATTTCCGGATATGCCTCGCCTGCATAATCGAGTATTGCTGTAATAGTTGTTTCAGGGTAAGTAACAATAAAATCTGTGGATACAAAATAATTATAAACAGGATAGTTATCCTTGCGGCATGAAGAAACAACAAGCAAAACAGCTATAAACAAGCACCCGCACTTAATAAAATTCCTCTTCAAGTTCATATTCAATGGCATTATCAAATCACTGTCCCTGCAAAGATAATTTTTCTAATGACAAGCTTCTCTTCAATGACTTGTATACTTTTTCTATATTTGTTTCAATTTTTTAATCAGCATGGTTTCTGTACAGGATCTTTCGGTTTCATTTGGCAGCTTTGACCTTCTTAGTGAAATATCATTTCTGATAAATGAACAGGACCGTATCGGACTTGCTGGCAGGAACGGATCCGGGAAATCTACCCTTCTCAGTATAATAGCAGGCATACGGAGTCCTACATCAGGGCAGGTGGATATGTCAAAGGAGGTAACGATAGGATATCTGCCCCAGCAGATGAAAGTTGATGATTCCACAACAGTAATAAATGAGGTGATTACTGCATTTTCTGAAATCACCGGTCTCTCGGAAGAGATTGAACATTGCAGTGCTGAAATTTCACGACGTGAGGATTTTGAATCGGTTGAATATCTGCATCTATGCGATCACCTGACCGTTATAGAAGAGCGATACCGGATGCTCGGAGGCAGCAATTATCTTGGAGAAGCCGAAAAAACCCTGACTGGTCTGGGTTTTGAGAAAAAAGATTTTGAAAGACCGACCATGGAGCTGAGCGGCGGCTGGAGAATGAGAATTGAGCTTGCAAAAATCCTTCTTAAAAAGCCATCCCTTTTCCTTCTAGATGAGCCTACAAACCACCTTGATATTGAATCAATTCAGTGGCTTGAAGCTTTCCTGGCAGGTTATAATGGTGCTGTTGTTCTTGTCTCCCACGACAGGGCTTTCCTGGATAATGTAACGACAAGAACAATAGAAATTTCACTCGGGAAGATCTATGATTATAAAGCCAACTGGTCAAAATTTGTAGAGCTGAGGAAAGAGAGAAGAGAACAGCAGATTGCAGCTTACAGAAACCAGCAGAAGATGATAGAGGATACTGAAAAATTTATTGAGCGTTTCAGATACAAAGCTACAAAAGCTGTTCAGGTTCAGTCAAAGATCAAACAGCTCAATAAAGTTGATAGACTGGAAGTTGATGATGAAGATATCAGTACAATAAATTTAAGGTTCCCTCCGTCGCCGCGTTCGGGGACAAATGTTGTCGAAGCCGAGGGACTTTCTAAAAGTTTTGGCTCAATTCAGGTTCTTAAAAAGGTCGATTTCAAGATACACCGGGGGGAGAAGGTTGCGTTCGTGGGACGGAACGGAGAGGGTAAAACCACATTTGCCAGGATAATCATCAGTGAACTAGATTATGAGGGTTTTATTAAGATCGGGCATAATGTAAAAATCGGTTATTTTGCTCAAAACCAGGATGAGCTTCTTAATGAAGGCAAAACTGTTTTTGAGACTATCGATGATATCGCAAAAGGTGAGATCAGGACTAAGATCCGCGATATGCTAGGGGCTTTCCTCTTCCGCGGAGATGATATTGACAAAAAGGTGAAAGTTCTTTCAGGAGGTGAAAGGTCGCGTCTTGCGTTGGTTAAGCTACTTCTCGAGCCCCATAACCTGCTTGTTCTGGATGAACCGACGAATCATCTTGATATGCGTTCTAAAGATATTCTGAAGCAGGCACTAATAAAATATGATGGGACTTTGATCCTGGTTTCCCACGACAGGGATTTTCTTGATGGAATTGCTGAAAAAATTTACGAATTCAGGCATAACAGGATTAAGGAAAACATTGGTGGTATTTACGATTTCCTGAGAAAGAGAAAGATTGAGAACCTGAAAGAAATTGAAAGGAAGGAGATTAAACGAATTGAAGGTCGGGATAATAATGTTTCAGTCAACAAACAAAAATACCTTGAGAAGAAGGAATATGAACGTGATCTTAGAAAGCTTAGAAAAAGGCTGGAGGATTCAGAAAAGGAGATCGGGAGGCTTGAGTCAGAGATAGCTGCACTCGATAAAGTTCTTGGTTCTCAGGATAGTTCTGCAGCAGAAGCAAACGACTTCTTTATTAAATACCAGGGACTTAAAGATCTTCATAATGAAGAAATGAACAAATGGGCACAATATACGCATGATGTTGAAGTTTTCTTAAAAAGTGATAATTGAAGGTGGAACTGCAGCAGCTTGAAAAGGAATATATTGTTCATGTCTATGAAACCGGACCAGATGGAAGGCTGAGCCTCCATTCCCTGTTCAATTATATGCAGGACATTGCTTCAGATCATGCTGTCTTACTGGGATTCGGCAGAGATGACCTGATGAAAAGCAATCATTTCTGGGTTCTCTCGAGAATGTATGCTGAAATTTCAGAATTGCCGCAATGGGAGGATAAAATTCTGGTAAGAACTGTACCCACAGGTACCGATAAACTGTTTGCCATAAGAAATTACGAAGTCAGGTTTTCTGACGGAAGACTTATTGCATTTGCCTCATCTTCATGGCTCATAATTGACCGGACAACTAAAAAGATCCAGAGACCTGGTGAGTTGTTGTCCCAGTATAACTCTATAAGTCAATACAATTCTTCAATCAGGATAGCAGAAAAACTTTCTGAACTACCAGGGGAGGGTCTTCCCTCATCAGAATTTAAAGTTAAAATAAGTGATCTGGATATTAATCTTCATACAAACAATGTTAAATATCTCAATTGGGTCACCGATACTTATGATCTCAATTTCGTCATGCATCATCTTCCGTGTTCGGCAGAAATAAACTATCTTGCCGAATCAAAGTTTAACGAGGAGATTGTTATCAGGAGCTTAAAGGATGCAAGTAACAATCACTTTTTTAGTCATTCAGTATTGAGGTCAAGTGATAATAAAGAGCTATGCAGGATAAGACTTGATTGGAAGGCAGACAGCATATAATCAGATAACCGGCTTTAACATGAAAAGAGGTAGCATAATAAGGATAGTAAGGCTGATATTCAGTGGCACTTTTCTTCTGTTTGTATTTATTTCATGTTCAACTGTTCAGCCGGCACTTGATTCCAAAGATCTGTCGTATCTGTATAACCCCTCCAAAAATCCTTTGAATGTACGGTATAACGTTATTAATCCGTCTGACAATCAGTCAGTTCTTTCGGTAAAATTCTTTTCAACCGACCTGTTTTTTTCTGAAGCAAATCCTCAGGGCAAACCAACAGCATTGATGCTGGTTACTGTTAAACTTTTCAATGTAAGCCAGGGAAGAGTGCTTGAAGACACAGCTTATATTAATCTGAATATTCTTAAAGAGGAAGGAAAAACAGAGTACATTTATAATATTCCGCTGAGGACCAAAGCCGGATCCGAGTATGTTGCCGAGGTAAAAACGCTAGACAGGATCCGGGCTCTTGTAACCCAGACATTTGTGCCTTTCAATACTTTATCGGTCAAAAACAAATATAATTTCAGTGCTCGCGGATATTTTGAAAAAAATGAGCTGTTCAATCCGGTTGTCCGGGTCAACGAGTTCGTAAACCTGCATTATCTCAGAGGTCCGGTTGATTCAATATTCATTTCCTTTTACAAGCCTTTCCTTTTGATTCCTGATCCACCGTCGATGCTTCTGCCTGAAAAGAGCATCGATTATGGACCCGATACAATAGTTTCCATTCCCTATTCTGATACGCTCTCGATGATGTTTCCTAAGCCTGGTATCTACCTGTGCAGTATCGATAGTACAGGAAATGAGGGATATGCATTTTTTAATTTCGGGGAAACATTTCCTAATATGACCGCACCAGAAACTATGATCGAGCCGCTCGCATACCTTGCCACAGAAGATAAGCTTGATTCGATGCGGTCTGTCCCCAGGCCAAAAACAGCACTCGATGATTTCTGGATCAGTTGCGGAGGTAATGTTGATAAATCCCGCGAACTTATCAGAATTTACTATACCCGTGTTGTCTATGCAAACTATTACTTCACTTCATATAAAGAAGGCTGGCGCACCGAACGCGGAATGATCTATATAATTTACGGGCCACCGGATAAAGTGTATAAAACTACTGAAGGTGAAAGCTGGGGTTACAGGAAGCCTGTCATAAAATCATCATGGGGGTACAGGTACAGGGTAAAAGAGGAATACCTGTTTTTCAATTTTAAAAAGAAGGAGAGCCTCTTCTCCGATAACGATTATTATCTGAGCCGAAGCGAATCGCTTGTAACATTATGGGAGCAGGCTGTTGCCAGCTGGAAAAAAGGAATTGTATTCAGGCTTGACAATCCAGAGGAATTTTAGAACACACCCTCTATGCAGAAAGAATCAGATTGTATTTTTGGATTAAGACCTGTGATTGAAGCAATCAGGGCGGGGAAGCAGATTGACCGTCTGCTTATAAAGCAGGGACTGCAGGGAGCTCTTTACCATGAGCTGATGGCCGAGGTTAGAAATAATAATATTGTTTACCAGATAGTCCCTGTTGAAAGGATTGAACTGGTAACCAGGAAAAATCACCAGGGAGTCCTAGCCTGGCTTTCTGTTATTGAGTATCAGCTCATTGAAAATCTTCTTCCTGTAATTTTTGAAAAAGGTGAAGATCCTCTGATTATTGCTCTTGATGGTGTTTCTGATGTCAGGAATTTCGGGGCGGTTGTACGTAGTGCCGAATGTCTTGGAGCCCATGCCGTTGTAATACCGGAAAAAGGTTCGGCAAGAATTACCGCTGATGCAGTTAAAACCTCAGCAGGAGCTCTCCATACATTTCCTGTATGCAGGGAAAAATCTATTGTCAGAGCAGTCGAATATCTTAAAGATTCAGGACTCAGGATAGTATGTGCAGCTGAGAAATCTGGAAGTACGGCATCCGGCACTGATCTTACCGGTCCGGTTGTTCTGATTCTCGGATCTGAAGATAAAGGTATCAGCCGTGAACTTATTTCTCTTTCGGATCAGATAATCAGGATCCCCATGAAAGGCAGCATCATGTCCCTGAATGTTTCGGTTGCGGCCGGAATCCTTCTCTATGAAATTTTGAGACAGCGCTCAGCGTAATCAGCCTATTATACTTCGGATCCTGTCATCCAGCATTTTCTGATCAGCTGTAAATGATTCCAGTCCTGCCAGTGTAAGCAATGTATCGGGAGCAATCTTTTCCTCTTTTATCTTTTTCTCCCATCTTGAATAAACAGGTATTTTACCGTCTGATGCGATAAATCCTTTTTCTTCTTTTGTCAGGGAAGGAAACATATCTTCACATCCTTCATCATATGCTATATGAATAAGTTCTGCACCTGTTGCAGGCACTTTTGATGCAAGCCTTTCAGCCAGGCTCAGCACCTTATCGCTGACAGTCCAGAATTTTTCTATATGTGCATCTTTTGCAGAGTTTAAAATACTGACCTTATAGTTCTCATGAAGCCTGGATTTAAATTTTCCTGACAGCTCTTTATGACCGGCTGCTGCTACTTTTGGAGGAATGGTATAAACATCCGTTCCTGCCAGCAGTTCAAGCTGATTATAATTCCTGAGACTTGCTGCAATAAGTTTTGTCTGCCATGGATTTTTTGCAGAAAGACCTGTTACCCAGTTTTGAGAAGCTATTACAGCCATCTCGCCTGCACCTGTTCCATCACCAAGTTTGTTGTTAATCATGAATGCTCCTATTCTGCCAAGAAAGACATTAAGGTAGTCGGGCCGGGCAACTCTTGCTACGATAACATTCTCCCTTGCACTGAATTCGAGAGTAAGGTTGACCCTGACGCCTGCGTCCCTGAGTCGCCTGGCTCCAATTAATCCCTCGGCGGTATAGGGAACTTTTACAATAAACTGATCAGGGCATATCTCATGTAGTCTCTTACCCCAGTATTCAATTGCCTTAATATCATGTGCAGTATCCGTATGCAGCTCGACACTTACCAGACCTCCGAATTTTGACGCAAGCCTTAGGCCGTGCCTGGCATTCAATATGAATGAGATCTCTTTTACTTTTTCTTCAAGCGGAAGTTCTCTCACAATACTTTTTGCTTCAGAAATAAAAACATCATATATTCCTTTCTGTATTTCATTATTAAGCAAAGTGTTATTAGTAGTCAGAGCACTCAGTTCCGATGACCAGTTTGCTTCAGCTTCTTCCATGTCCCCGGTATCTAACCATAGCTCGGTCCCTGTTTTCCGAAGAGATTCCCAAAA
This sequence comes from uncultured Bacteroidales bacterium, assembly GCA_963825935.1. Taxonomy (GTDB): domain Bacteria; phylum Bacteroidota; class Bacteroidia; order Bacteroidales; family VadinHA17; genus LD21. The sequence goes on from CAWGUN010000011.1 coordinate 138,961, forward strand.
AGGGTCTTTCTTACCATTAATATGTTTCTCGCTGAGATTTTTCCATAGGAAGTCGCTTACTCTTGTATTCAGATCTGCCATAATTATAATTATTTGATATATAACAACTACTTATTCATTTTGTTTTTGAAGGTGAAAGCAGATCATCGCCTGCTGGCTGGTGAAGAACCTTCAGTTCAAATTCATTCATTTTTGTCTTCCGCCGGATTCCTCCATAAACCATATTTCAGGATCGATTGGAAATAACCTGTAACGCATTGTTAAATTGTTGGCAAAATTATACAAATTATTAATCTGTATCATCGATATTCTTTAGCTTTACATTTTTAATATTAAAACGGACTCATAATGAGAACACTGGCACTATTATTATTGACTTGTCTCCCTTCTGTCATAATGGCACAAAATGATTTTGACAAGTATTTTACCGACAAAGTCTTACGATTTGATTATATGCTTGCCGGAAACAGCCAAAAAACTGTTGTGTACCCAGTGGGCATGAAAGAAGAACCATTTTTCGGCGGTTCTAAAACTCAGCTTACTGATCCTTTTAATTACGGGAACCTGAAGTATGAGGTTTTTGATGCAGCAGATAATATTCTTATATACTCAAGGGGTTTCTGCACTCTTTACCAGGAATGGCAGAGTACGGCAGAAGCCAAGGTTATGGAAAGAAGCTTTTATGAAGTGGCAACAATGCCCTTTCCCAAAAACAAGGTGCGGTTTGTCCTCAGTATGCGGGGGAGAAACGGGTTGTTTTCAAAATTATATGAGACAGCCGTCGACCCGACTGATTATTTCATCAGGAAAGAAAAACCAGTAAATGTTTCATTTACTAAAGTTTACGATGCAGGTGATCCGGCAACCAGTGTTGACCTGGCATTTATTGCAGAAGGTTACACTGCTACCGAGATGGGAAAATTCAGGGAAGATGTTAAAAAAATGGCTGATATTCTTTTTGCCGAAGCTCCTTTCGACGAGTTTAAGGATAAACTCAATATCTATGCTGTGGAAGCCGTATCAGTAGAATCAGGGACTGATATACCAGGGGAGAAAACCTTCGTAAACACAGCATTGAATTCCAGCTTCTATACCTTTGATCTCGATCGTTACCTTACCACTCAGGATATTAAATCAGTTAATGATTATGCTGCAGTTGTTCCTCATGATAATATTATAGTCCTTATTAACAGTAATAAATACGGAGGTGGTGGAGTATATAATTATTACAGCGGAACAACCGCAGGGCATCAACTATCTCCAAAAGTATTTATACATGAATTCGGTCATGGGTTTGCCGGACTTGCAGATGAATATTACTCTTCCGAAGTTGCTTATGAAGAATTCTATCCACTGAATGTCGAACCATGGGAACCAAATATAACCACAATGGTAAATTTTGATTCCAAGTGGAAGAAACTTATAGCTAAGGAGACACCTATTCCCACCCCGGCTGAGGAAAAATACAGTAATGTGACAGGATTATTTGAGGGAGGAGGTTATTCGGCCAAAGGAATTTTCAGGTCAGAACAGGAGTGCAGGATGAAGAGCAATTCACCGAAAGGGTATTGCTCTGTCTGCCGTGATGCAGTTAAAAAAATGATCGAGTTTTATACAAAATAATTAATGAAGGCAGTGACGTTGCAAGCAATGTCCCTGCCCTGTTTTTTAAGGAAGATTCCCCTTCTTTCCCGTATTAAAGAAGCATGGGTCAGCTCAGGAACTCCTGAGGAACACTCAATAATCTAGAGATGTCTTCTATTTTTTCTTTTATCCGGAATCCTGCAGTACATTTTATATTACAGGCATTGCAGTCGGCACAAGCATTCAGTGGGAGCGCAGCCTCTTTCAGAGTATGTTGAGCATACTCCATTTGCCTGTAACCGTACGCATACATATAGGCTCTCATTGCAGTTGGAATCTCCAGATTATAAGGACATTGAGGAATACATTTGCCACACTGATGACAATACGGACTCCATTCCTGGTTATTTTGTGCAAGATTCAGGTCCTTCAGTTCCTGGTCCGACATTTTCAGGTTATTTATCATTGAGATATTCTTGTGCAGCTCCTCCTGTGATGACATTCCAGAAACTATCGAAGATATATTTTTATTCTGAAGCACCCATTTTAAAGCTGAATCGGAATTCAAAGGATTTGTCTGGTTTTTATTACGAAATGCACCCGCTGTGGTTTTCATTGCCACTACTCCGATTCCTGCCTTTACGGCATAATCAATAGCTTCATCCATTACCTTTTTATTCTCTACCTTATAATTATATGCAATCATAGCAACATCATACACTTTGCTGCTGGCAGCTGCTGTAAGAGCCTCTTCAATATTGCCATGAGATGCAATACCCAGGAATTTTGTTTTTCCACTTTTCTTAAGTTCAAGCAATGCATTCAGAAGAGTTTCATTCAACATTGTCTCCTTCTTCCCTGCATACGGGAAGAGAAAAAGTCAACATAATCCAGTTCAAAGCGAGCAAGGCTTGCTTCCGCTTTTTTGATATATGCATTGGCATCGAAATTAGCCGGCAGAGCGCCTGTTCGCATATCAAGTCCGTCAGGTGACACAGCCGTACCAAGGACATACGAATCACGATGGAATCCCTTAAGCCCTTCTCCTACAAGCTTTTCATTATTCCCTTCACCATAATAAGTTGCTGAGAAGAAAAGCTTAATACCACCATAATATGCTGTTTTTACAAAATTCGGATTATTGGCAGATCCTGCTCCAAGGCTTATCAATGGAGTTTTGATTCCGGTTCTCCCCAGGACACGGTTTGGAAGTACCGGAATTCCAATTTGTTCTCCTCTTTCAGGAACATTAACCTTAATTGTTCCCGGAATCAGGACAGCACCCGATAAACCCAGGATGCTCTTCTTAATGAATTGGCGGCGTTGACTATTCTTCATGATGGATTTTTTTAATTGAGATCTTATTCAAATCTGATTTCAAATTTACAGTTAATATCTTTCAAACCAACTTGCATTCAGAATTTTCGGAAACCGCGAAGAGGCAGAGGAGAGGTGCAGAACGGATTATTTCACCGGCAGAGGGTAGCCGAATGTCTTTATTGTCTTCAGCCTTTTAGGACTTTCGATCTGAGTCCTTTTGCATTAAGCGATTTGGCCATGGCATTCAATACCTCTTTAGATCCGGTTTTAACTTCATAGCTGCCCCTCATATGGACAATTATAGCACATTGCTCTGCCTGGATCAGGTCATGGCCGCATACCTCAACAAGTGATTTAATAACATGATCAAATGTATTAATCTCGTCATTGAACAGGATAAGTGAACTTTTCCTTACGCTGTTCTTCAGCTTGTCATCCTTACGTAATGTCCTCTCTTTCATTCTAATCTCTTAAAAAGTTCCCGGGCAGTTTCAACCGGTATTTCTTTTTTACCAAGCCATGCAGAAACCTTAGCCTGACGGTATCCGTTTCTCACCAGAAGACCGGCATAATCTTCAGCGCTTTCAAAAGTAATGAATTTCCCGATCAGATAAACAACAGTACCGTTATTCAGTGTCTCAGTATCCAGACCCTTTGTGCCAGCAAGCTTGCTCATCCCTTCGATAACATCTTCTTTAAGCGGTTTTAGTGCCCTGTTCACCTCAACTCTGAATGTAAGGGTTGGCGGAACAGTATCCGCTGAAGTTCCCGGCCGGACACTCATCGCAGTTATAAGAGGTTTCCTGCCCCATTCCTTTTCGAGTATTGCAGCACGATCAGCTGAGACTGCCTTACCGTTGGAAAAGCTCACAATAAAGGCATCTTTAAATCCTTTTTGCCGGACTCCTGAAAGTGCTTTTTTTGCATCTGCCAGTTTCCTGAACATGCCGGCATAATAGGCAGTGCTATTAGTACCTGAAGCTTTAATACCGTATACAGGAGTAATTCCTTTAAAGTATGACGGTGCAACAGGATTCCGGAATACTGCAACCTGGATCCGGTAAATCAGTCCCTGAGGTACTTGGGGATTAATTAAAATTTTCTCATTTGCAGAATAAACCGGTTTGTCTTTCACTTCGAAAATAGAATAGATCTCTAAAGCTTTATTGGCTGGCTGAACTATTTCCTTTTTCGTTCCCGGTTTGGCAATTGAGTCAATAACTGTCTGGATAACAGGTTTTGTAACAGGTTTAATAACCTGAGCCGGAGATTGAATACTTTTACTGGTATCTTTCTCCGGACCGGTTTTTATTGAGGCATTCATCGCATTCTGCGCTTCAGAATATTTCTGGTCAGCTTTCTTCTGAAACAAAGAAGCCATGTTTTCGTTTTTAGTGATTTCAGTTTTTAATCCGGCTCTTTCTTTATAACTCAGCTTTTCAAGCGTTTTTTTCTGATTTTCAGCAATCCTGTAAAGAGAATCGGCACTTAGCTGGTATTCAAGAGCTTCAGATAAAATCCTGTCATAATCGCCTGGGATCACTGATTGTTCGTTAATTTGTTTCGTCTCAGTTTTGATCACTGGAGGATTCTTCGCCTGAATAACCTCAGGTTTGATCTCTTTTTGGCCTTCAACCGCAGTATTTTTAATATCAGTTACCTGTCCTTTCCCATCATTACATTGCTGGATATATTCCGGAACGCCAAGATCTCGTGCGCTCTTCTTCCCTGCAAGTTCTGTAAACGAATTATAGGAACCGATTGCTTCAGCGAACTTCCCTGACATCTGCTGAGCTCTGCCAAGCCAGAATAAAGCGTCTGATGGTATGGTTCTGACTACAGCTGATCCCTGTTGTGCCTGGGTCAGAAGAGTTAAAGCCTTATCAGGTGTTCTTTTCAGTTTAACCAGGCAAACACCCGAATAGTACTTATATAGAGGATCTTTCGGATAAGTAGCCAGGAGCCCGTTAAATTCCTTGTATGCCAGTTCATAATCGCCCCTGGAAAATGCATCTATCGATGACTGTCTTGTCGGCTTCTGCTGTATATTGTTTGAAATCAGATTATTTTCAGGTAACAAAATAGCAAATAATGCCATAATGAAAATAATACGGCGAAAGGGTCTCACTCCGGTTCTTAAATCAGTTTTCACAAATAACTAATATTCAGATTGTTAGAATTAGTTCCAATTTAATGTAAAACGATTTTTGTTAATAACAAAAAAATCTATTTTCTTCAGAAAACGATTCAAACTTCGTAAATTTACCCATAATAACCAAATTACTAAACCCATGGGACAATTGAAAGAGGGAATGAAAGCACCTTTCTTTGAGGGTACTGATCAGTATGGCAAAAATGTAAAGTTGAGCGATTTTTCGGGAAAAAAAGTCGTACTCTATTTTTATCCGAAGGACGACACCCCAGGCTGTACAGCAGAAGCCTGTAACCTTCGCGATAACTACAATTCATTCCTGAAGCAGGGATTTGCTGTTGTCGGCGTCAGTATTGACAGCGAAAAATCTCACAAAAAGTTTGCAGAAAAATACTCTCTTCCGTTTCCTTTAATTGCCGATACTTCAAAAAAGATATGCAATGATTATGGTGTATGGAAAGAGAAGAGCCTGTATGGTAAAAGTTTTCTGGGCATTGTCAGGACAACTTTTATTATTGATGAAAAAGGTATTATTGAAAAAATAATCTCAAAGGTTGAGACCAAAACCCATACTGAACAGATATTTAATATGTACAAATAACAAAACCAGTAATATGAGCAAGGAAAGAAAAGAAATCAACAAAGAGAAACTGAAAGCCCTTGAGGTTACCCTCGGGAAAATTGAAAAGGATTTTGGTAAGGGAACCATTATGAAACTTGGCGATCATGCCATTGAAAACATACAGGTAATCTCAACAGGATCGATAGGACTTGATGCAGCACTTGGCATCGGTGGATTCCCGCGCGGTCGTGTCATTGAGATCTATGGTCCGGAGGCATCCGGAAAGACCACGCTTGCAATGCATGCTATTGCCGAGGCGCAGAAGAATGGAGGTATTGCTGCCATAATTGATGCAGAACATACTTTTGACCGTTTTTATGCCGAGAAGCTTGGCATCGATGTGGAAAATCTGCTTATCTCCCAGCCCGATAACGGGGAACAGGCACTGGAGATCACGGATAATCTTATAAGGTCCGGTGCCCTTGATATTGTTGTTATAGACTCAGTTGCAGCCCTTACACCTAAAGCCGAGATTGAAGGCGAAATGGGCGATTCAAAGATGGGATTACAGGCAAGGCTGATGTCACAGGCGCTAAGAAAGCTTACTGCAAATATCAGTAAAACAAATACTTCATGCGTGTTTATCAACCAGCTCAGGGAGAAGATCGGAATAGTGTTTGGGAACCCTGAGACGACTACAGGAGGAAATGCCCTTAAATTTTATGCATCCGTCAGGGTTGATATCCGTAGGACCGCTCAGCTTAAAGAAGGCGAGGAAATCATAGGTAGCCGGACAAGAGTAAAAATAGTCAAGAACAAGCTTGCTCCTCCATTTAAAAAGGCTGATTTCGATATCCTCTATGGTGAAGGCATTTCACAACTTGGCGAAATTGTTGATTTTGGAACCGACTTCAATATTATTAAAAAAAGCGGATCGTGGTTCAGCTACGGAGATACCAAGATCGGGCAGGGACGCGATGCTGTCAAGCAGATACTTAAAGATAATCCTGAATTATACGAAGAGCTTAAAACCAAAGTCCTGGAAGCGCTGAAAAAATAATAATGTAATAATTATCCACATATGAAAAGATATCTGGTTCAGATAATTCTATTGTCTTTACTTTTCTCTGTTTCTTGCAAACCGAAGACACCCGTTACCCGGGAATCTACAACACCCCAGTTCTCAAATCAGCTCACTGCTGAAGAAAAAACCGGAGGGGTAATGACACCTGAAATAATGTGGAAATTCAGAAGAATAGGATCGATTGTGCTTTCTCCTGATGGATCTACAATTCTCTTTACGGCCACAGACATTGACCTGAAGACAGAGGCCAGAATAACAAACATCTTCAGTATCCCCTCATCAGGAGGTGATCCGGTTCAGCTTACAAAAGATGGAGGTTCGGATCCCCAATGGATATCTAATGGAAAGTCAATTGCTTTTATCAACAACAGCAATCTGATGACAATGAATGCTGATGGTTCTGATAAAAAACCGGTTGAAGGCATTAAAGATTTTGAATATTTCGGCATTTCACCTTCAGGGAAAGATATTTACTTTACCAGGAGGGTCAAGCTTGACCAAACTGCAAATGAAAAGTATAATCTGCCGAAAGCTAAGGTCAGGATCATTGATGACCTTATGTACAGGCACTGGAACTATTGGAGCGACTATTCCTACAGCCATATCTTAGTAGCATCTTTCAATGGCAAAGCTGTCTCAGGCGAAAAAGATATCATGGAAGGCCAGAAATTTGAGTCGCCACTTGCACCATATTTCGATGCTGCTGAAATAATATGGAGCCCTGATGGAAAATATATTGCCTATACATCAAAGAGATTACATGGGAAAGAAGATGCAAGAAGCACAAACTCAGATATTTTTCTGTATGAGTTATCCACCGGAAAAGAGTTGAACATCACAGAAAACAACCATGGTTATGATAAGTGCCCTGTCTTCTCACCTGATGGTTCAAATATCGCCTATCAGAGTATGGAGAGGGATGGTTATGAGGCTGATCTGAATCGCCTTTATGTCTACGATATAAAAACCGGAACAAAAACATGGGTCTCACAGGAATGGAAATTCGATGTCGAGAACATATGCTGGGCTGATGATCAGACAATTTATTTTACATGTTCCTATCTTGGTACAGCTCAGGTGTTTAAAACAGATCTTTCTGCAAAAAAGGTTAATAAGGTCACAGATGGTATACATAACATGGGACCATTATCTCTGGAATCAGGTGTACTTGTTGCGGGACTGACATCTATGTCAATGGCTCAGGAGATTTCGGGAGTTGACATGAAGACCGGGGAGGTAACCCAGCTGACATTCCTGAATAAACCTATTTATGAATCTATTAAAATGGGTAAGACAGCAGAGAAGTATATCAAAACAAAGGATAGTATGGATCTCCAGATGTGGGTTATTTATCCTCCCGATTTTGATCCTTCAAAAAAATATCCTGCCCTGCTTTTCTGTGAGGGCGGTCCTCAGTCTCCACTTGATCAGTTCTGGTCGTACCGCTGGAATTTCCAGATGATGGCTGCAAAAGGATATGTAATCTTTGCCCCAAACAGGCGAGGTGTTTCAGGATTCGGGCAGGCATGGAAGGAAGAGATTTCCGGTGATTATGGAGGTAAAAACATGCAGGATTATCTTGATGCCACTGACGCAATGGCTAAAGAACCATATATTGATGCTTCGAGGTTAGGAGCTGTGGGTGCAAGCTATGGGGGATACTCAGTTTTCTATTTGGCTGGAATACATGGGGGAAGATTTAAAGCATTTATAGCACATTGCGGTGTATTTGATTTTATCAGCGAATATGGTTCCACAGAAGAACTTTGGTTTCCGGATAAGGATTATGAAGGACCCTACTGGGATATGCCAAAAAGCTACCAGTATTCGCCTCATTTATTAGTTAATAACTGGGATACTCCAATCCTTATAATCACAGGGGCCAACGATTTCAGAATTCCCTATACACAGAGTATGGAAGCTTTCCAGGCCGCCCAGCTTCATAATATTCCGAGCAAATTGCTCTTTTTTGAAGATGAGAGCCACTGGGTGTTAAAACCCCAGAATTCCGTTATCTGGCAAAATGAATTCTTTAACTGGCTGGAGACATATCTGAAATGAACACCTCTCCCCAACCTCCCGCCTAAGCGGGAGAGGGGCTATAATGTTTATTGACAGCTTATTACACCCCCTTCTTCCGCGAAGCGGAAAGGGGGTTTGGGGGATGAGGTCGTTTTGGAAGAGAAACTTGGGGATGAAATCACGCTTTCAGTAATTTCAATATTGTTTCCACCTTCTCCTCCATTGGCAACTCACTGTCGATCCAGTGGATCTTTACTCCTTTCCTTTCCATTCCCCTGAACCAGGTCATCTGTCTTTTTGCAAATTGATGTATAGCAATTTCAAGGTTCCTGACCATATCATTATAGGAAAGCCCTCCGGTCAGGTACAGGGCAATGAACTTATATTCAAGACCATAATAGATTAAAGTATCCCTGCTGATTCCAGTTTCCAGCAGGTTTTTCACTTCATCGACCATACCGGCATCCAGCCTCTGTTTCAACCTTTCGGTGATCCTTTTCCTTCTTACGTCTCTATCGGTCATTACACCAACGATAAGTGAATTTAATACCGGGAACTGAGTCTGTTTTCCTGCTTTAAAGCGGTTAAAGTGTTCAATCTCTATTGCTCTGATCACCCGTTTCTTTGTATCAATATCGGTTACATTATGCAGCTCCTTGTAGGTTGAAAGTATCTCAGTAAGTTCCTCCATTGATTTCTTCTCAAGCCGTGCTCTGAGTCCGCTGTCGGGAGGCACTTCAAACATTTTGTATCCGCTTATAATGCTGTCGATGTACATTCCTGAGCCCCCGCATATAACAGGAAAAACATTCTGTTCTTTAAGCTCGCTGAACACTTTCTTAAAATCACGTTGATATTCAAATACATTATATTTATATCCCGGATCCACAATATCAATCAGGTGACAGGGCACCCGCTTGCCATTAATATAATATTCATCATAGTCTTTACCTGTTCCAAGATTCATTCCGCGGTAGACCTGGCGCGAATCTGCGCTGATAATTTGGCCTCTGAGAGCAGAAGCCAGGGCAACAGCCAGGGATGTTTTCCCGGAGGCAGTGGGCCCGGTTATCACTAGTAAATCGTAGACAGACTTAGATTTCAATGATATACTTCTAACAATTTAAGGGTATTAAGCAATTTACCATAAAATTATTTAATTTTGACGCACTTGAACCTGATTTTATATGGATTACAAATTTCTTCTGAAAAGGTTGCCTTTTATTATTCTCCACCCTTCAAACGCATGGGGAAAAATAGCTTCTGAAACAAGTTCGGTAAAAGATATCAGGAACAACTATTTGTTTCCATTGATAATCCTTGTTGCAATTGTTGCATTCCTTGGATCTCTTTTATTCACTAACTCCCAATTATCTTTTCTTTATTCAGCTTTTGTCGGAATAAAATTCTTCATACTGCTCATCCTTGTTGTATATGTATCGGCATATATCCATAAAGAGATAACCTATGCTCTGGATCTTGGCAGGGAATTTGCAGTCTCTTTTAAGATCATTGTTTATTCTCTCTCACCTCTTTTTATATGCCTGATGATCAGTCATATATTTGAATCTCTCATCTTCATTAATATACTTGCATTGTATTGCCTTTACATATTCTGGGCCGGATCTGAAAAAATTCTTAATCCTCCGGAGTATAAGAAAATGCCTATGCTTATTGCTACTTCAGTCATTGTAATAGCTTTATATATAGGTTTTTCCTTGATATTAACCCAGGTTTTTGACCGGATTTTTTATGCTTTCTTTGCATGAGTAATCAAAAATGAAAAGGAGCTCAGGGGACATTGTCATTAAGAACAAGAAGGCTTCTCACGATTATGAGTTCCTCGAAAAATATATTGCCGGCATTAAACTAACAGGTACAGAGATTAAATCCATCAGGCTGGGGAAGGCAGCTCTTATGGATTCATTCTGCCTGTTCAGGGATGGAGAGCTGTTTATCAAGGGGATGCACATTTCCGAGTACTGGTGGGGAAATCTGAATAATCATGATCCGTTACGTGAGAGAAAACTGCTTCTTAACAGGCGGGAATTAAAAAAGATCGAAAGAAAAGTTAAAGAGACGGGGCTTACAATTATTGTAATTAAAGTCTTTATCAACGATCGTGGTCTTGCCAAAGCCGAAATCGCAATTTCCAAAGGAAAAAAAGAGTACGATAAACGCGAAACCCTAAAACGCAAGGATACCGAAAGAGAGCTCGATCGCTTCCGAAAACAATAAATTTATCAGAAGTTCGGACTTAACAGATACCTTGAGTAGAATTTTACAATTGTGTCAACTGCCTCATCGGCAGTATCAACAATACTAAAGATGTTGAGATCTGCAGAAGAAATATTATGCTCTTCTTCAAGCATCTCTTCTTTAATCCAGTTCATCAAACCTCCCCAGTATTTTGTACCGACAAGTATAATCGGAAATTTCCCGATCTTCTTCGTCTGGATAAGAGTAATAGCCTCAAAAAGTTCGTCGAATGTTCCAAAACCTCCGGGAAGCACAATGAAACCCTGTGCATATTTCATGAACATCACTTTTCTGACAAAAAAATGATCAAAGGTGATGAGCTTATCGCCGTCAATAAAAAGATTAGGCCTCTGCTCAAACGGGAGATCGATATTAATTCCGACTGACTTCCCGTTCCCCTTTTTTGCCCCTTTGTTAGCAGCTTCCATTATTCCGGGACCTCCACCTGTAATTACTCCGTATCCATTCTGGGTAAGCTTAAATGCTATATCTTCAGCAAGACGATAATATTTATCATTATGATGAGTTCTTGCCGATCCGAAAATCGAAACACACGGTCCGATCCTTGAAAGTTTCTCAAATCCTTCAACAAGTTCTGAAAGAATTTTAAACACTCTCCATGAATCTGTAGTATGGATCTCATTCCATGTTTTCTCTTCAAAAGCATCTTTAATAAGATCGACAGATCTATCAAGTTTTCCCATCGGTTACATTTTTAGGATTTCAAATATAATTAAATTCTTATGCCTTAAGTTCAGATTTCAGGAAAATTCCGGTATAACTTTCGCTGCATTCTGCTAGTTTTTCAGGTGATCCGGAAAATAATATATTGCCTCCCTCTTTCCCTCCTTCCTTACCAAGGTCTACTATATAGTCAGCCATCTTAATAACATCCATATTATGTTCAATGACGATAACAGTATTACCCCTGTCAACAAGTTTATTCAGGACCTCCAGCAACACTCTCACATCCTCAAAATGAAGTCCGGTTGTCGGTTCATCAAGAATATACAATGTTCTTCCTGTATCGCGCCGGGCAAGCTCAGTTGCCAGCTTAACACGCTGAGCCTCGCCTCCTGAAAGAGTAGTCGACTGTTGTCCAAGCTTAATATAACCCAGACCCACATCCTTCAGGGTTTTAATTTTATGGTAAATTGAAGGGACATTTTCAAAAAACTCAACTGCCACGTTTACAGTCATATCCAGAACATCACTGATAGAGTGTCCTTTATACTTGACTTCAAGGGTTTCACGATTATATCTTTTACCATTGCAATCTGTACAATGAACATAAACATCCGGAAGAAAATTCATTTCAATAGTTTTCATTCCTGCTCCCTCACAACCTTCGCATCTTCCACCCTTCACATTAAATGAAAACCTGCCTGCTGTGAATCCTCTGATCTTTGCTTCTGTAGTTTGTTCAAAGAGCTTCCTGATATCGGTGAAAACTCCCGTATAAGTTGCTGGGTTTGATCTTGGTGTCTTACCGATCGGTGACTGGCTGACCTCGATAACCTTGTCGAGGTACTCAAGTCCAACTATATCCCTGTAAGGCAAAGGAGCTTTGCCCGAGTTATGAAACCGTTTTGCAAGCGCAGGGTGGAGTGTCTGGTTAATCAGGGAGGATTTACCGCTTCCGGAGACTCCGGTGACACATATAAATGTCCCAAGGGGAAGCACCATATCGACATTATTCAGGTTATGCCCTGAAGCACCCTCAAGCATAAGTAATTTCCCGTTTCCTGACCTGCGCTGTTCAGGTACCCTGAGTTTCTTCTTATTGTTCAGGTAACTGGATGTCAATGTGTCAGATTTTCTTATATCCTCAGGAGTTCCATACGCTACAACAAGTCCTCCGTTCCGGCCTGCACCAGGTCCCATATCGACAATATAATCGGCCGAAATGATCATCTCCCTGTCGTGTTCTACCACAATTACCGAATTACCTGCATCCCTTAATTCTTTCAGTGCACTTATGAGACGCCTGTTGTCCCTCTGGTGAAGTCCAATACTGGGTTCATCAAGAATATACAGGACATTTACCAGCCTCGACCCTATCTGTGTTGCCAGTCTTATTCTCTGGCTTTCTCCTCCTGAAAGAGTTCTTGCACCCCTGTTAAGTGAAAGGTAATCAAGACCAACCTCCAGAAGAAATCCAAGTCTTGCACGTATTTCTTTAAGTATTTCTGAAGCTATCTGCCTTTGCTTTCCGGTAAGTTTCTCTTCAATATTTTTCAGGAAATGAGATAACTCCCTGATATCCATAGAAGAGAGCTCTCCAATATTCTTATCCGCAAACCTGAAGAAGAGCGATTCTTTTTTAAGTCTTGTACCTTTGCATTCAGGGCAGACATCATATTGTACATACTGATCTTTTATCCTCGTTCCGTTCTTCTTCCCGTTAATTGCTTCGATGTTTCCTACAAAATTGACAACTCCTTCGAATGTAAGGAAGTAATTGGAGGTCATACCCAATGGCGTATTGGATAGTTTTAAAACCTCATCAGAACCATAAAGTACTTTGTTAAGAGCTTCTTCCGGTATCTCCCGGATAGGTGTATCGAGAGTAAATCCGTTCTTTTCGGCTATTGCTTCAATCTGCCAGAATATCCATACATTCCTGTATTTGCCGAGGGGTTCAATACCTCCTTTCCTGATGCTGAGATCCCTGTCGGGGATGAGTTTCTTCTCATCGATGCTGGAAATTTCGCCCAGGCCATTACAATGAGGACAGGCACCCTGTGGGGAATTGAATGAAAAAGTATGAGGAGCTGGTTCATTATACGATATGCCTGTAACAGGGTCCATAAGATGCCGGCTGAAATATCTTGGTTTATCACTCTCTGTCTCAAGCACCATCATCACTCCATCGCCCTGATCCAGTGAAATTTGCACAGAGTCCAGAAGCCTCTTATCCTTTATATCCCCAACTTTGAACTTATCGACAATAAGCTCAATATTATGAGTTTTATATCTGTCGAGCTTCATGCCGGGAAGAAGTTCTCTTATTTCATTATTAATCCGGACATTAAGAAATCCTTTCCTTCTGAGCTGTTCAAAAAGCTCTTTATAATGACCTTTGCGTCCCTTTACTATAGGGGCAAGAAAATAAACTTTTTTCCCTGCGAAACGGTCCTTCACCAGGTCAATTATCTGATCATCAGTAAATTTAACCATTTTTTCGCCTGATATATAGGAATATGCATCAGCTGCTCTGGCGAACAGTAATCTCAGGAAATCATAAATTTCCGTTATAGTTCCGACAGTCGAACGTGGATTTTTGTTTGTGGTCTTCTGCTCTATAGAGATTACAGGACTAAGACCTGTTATCTTGTCGACATCAGGGCGCTCCATGCCGCCAAGAAACTGTCGTGCATACGCTGAAAGAGTCTCCATATACCGGCGCTGACCTTCTGCATAAATTGTATCAAAGGCAAGAGATGACTTGCCGCTTCCACTGAGCCCGGTAATCACAACCAATTTGTTACGGGGAATAGTGACATCAATATTCTGCAGATTATGGACACGTGCTCCAAGTACTTTTATCTCTTCACTCATCTTAAACTCACACAGTAAATGTAATGTACAGAGCTCGTTATCTCTCTATATTCCTCATTCCCTCAGAAGGGATCTTTATAAGGTAAGTCTTGCCCGGTTTTGGAGTCAGGTACGGCTTCCGTAGCCAGGGATTCAAAAACTTCAGGAGTTTATAATTAGTCCCGAACTGATCTGCGAACCCTGAGAAGTTCGCTATTGCGGTATCAACTTTTACTTCAAAATATTCAAGTTCAGGGTAGAGCTCCTCCTTACTGATCGTAAATCCATAACTTTCAGGATCAGAAATGATCAGCTTATAAGCAACAGCCCTGAAAATGTACCTGGCTGTTTCTTCTGTCAGAAGAAGGTCATAATAATTATTCTGATGCTGAATATCTATTTGCTCATCCAAAGCAGCTCTGCCTCCGTTATAGGATGCAGCTGCAAGTGTCCAGTTGCCATATTTTTCAAATGACTTTCTGAAATAGTCGCAGGCAAACTGGGTCGATTTTTCAATATCATACCGTTCATCAATCACATTATTGATCTCCATGCCCTGTTCTTTACCGGTCTCCTGCATGATCTGCCAGAAGCCAGTAGCGCCAGCAGGTGAAATCATGTTGCTGTATTCACTTTCTGCAGCAGCCAGGTATTTGAAGTCGTCGGGTATGTCATTCTTTTTAAGTATTTTTTCAATAACCGGAAGATACCGGTTTGCCCTCTTAATGATAAGTATTGTGGAAGAGTGTCTATAAGCGCCTGTAAGGAGTTCACGTTCAAGACTCTCGCGCGTATCGAAATTTTCAAGGGGCATTTTTTCACCTGCGAAAGTGACATTAGCTGGTAGCTTATACGGTTTATTTGAATAGACTGTATCTGATAATACCTTGCCGGAAGAATTATCTTTTAACACATTAAAACCCTGTGCTACCGAAAGGATTATAATTATTGTGCCCGCAAGCACAAATATTGAGAATATCGTTTCCCTTTTAGGAATTTTCATAAAACCGGGATTTCTTAAAATAAACTGCAAAGGTAATATTTTTACACCTGATAATTAATTTCAGGATAGTCAAAAAACAAATAAAGTAAAAGATTAGAAGGGATGAATGTCAGAATTTGTATGATAATCCGGAAAATATCCCGAAGGAGTATGGATGAATCCTCATTCCTGATATTTCTGAGAATGGATTCAGGTAATATCTGAAGGTGGGTTCCAGGTTAAGAGAAAAATTTCTTGAAACGCTGTATTCCATACCCATACCCAGTGAACTGCTGAATGTGATCAGATTAAGTCCTTCCGTTTTTCCAACCTGGTACTTCCCGGTATTTGATGTTGCAGACACAGAATTGCCAACGAGAAGGTTAGAAGATAATCCTCCGATAAGATTGAAATCAATTACTTTGTCCACTAATTTATATTTCAGTAAGACAGGAAATTCAAGGTAGCTGAAATTTTGCCTGAGCGAATTGTCGAGATACTGAAGATTTGCTTTGGCAGGATCAAAAACGTTATTATTATACCTCGAAATTATCCTGTCGGATGAAATATTATCACTAAGGTATATATCACCATTGCTGGTAAATATTGTTCCGCTGGTGGTAAGAACCTCAAAATTATGGTCGCTTTTCGAATAGACATATTGCTGGAAGCCACCGAAGGAAGTTATTCCTGCAAGTTGATGTCCGAAGGATGAATAATAGAGACCGGACTGAACACTGAATCTTTTATTAACCTTATATGATAATGACACCCCACCTGCATACGAGAAAAGCTGTTGCTCTCCGGACTTTAGGTCTTGGGTTATTGAACTATTTTCAGAATTAAAACTTGCGAAATATGTCGGAGAAGCAAGTGCAGCAATTGTCCATCTTTTAGTCACTTCCTGAACCGGATTTTCAGGAAGATACTGAATCGGATATTCTTCAATAACAGGAGAATTTGTCAGGGAACTGTTCAAAGCTATAAGGTTTAACTTCTTCTTTTCCGGATTGTATCTGACAGTCAATACTTCAGCTGCTGATGGATCAAAGGCTTCCCTGTTTAATATACCGGGAGAACCGGCAGACGTGTCATTTTCGTAAGGAACTACAGGTTTTGAATCTGAAAATAAAGATGCCTGCAGAGGGTTACCAGGTGTGGATTGATGTACAGCCGGATCCGGCTTTGCGGGAGCCGGAGTATCAGATTCGGGGTTGAGAATAATGCTGTTATTTGCAAGTCCTGATGAAATTTCCATGCTCCATCTGTAAGCCAGGAAGCTTAACGAAATTATTACAGCTATCATTGCTGCAGCTCTTAAAACAAGGAAAGGTTGCAGATGTTTCCTTACTGCCGGGCGGATATTATTCCAGGCTTCAGGAGGCGGGAGCACTTCATAATCCTTAAGTCCGTTCCTGAACAAAACATCAATATTTGCTCCTCTTTCATCCATTTAATACCTTCTTCTTTAGTCCGGTATATGAACCAACCCTGCGCTGGAGAATGACTCTGGCACGGGAGAGGTTTGATTTTGAGGTCCCTTCGGAAATATTAACCATTTTGCTGATCTCCTTATGTGAATATCCCTCAATTGCATAAAGGTTAAACACCATTCTGTACTTAGATGGCAATTCTCTTATAATTTTAAGCAGATCAACTGCCTCAAGTCCTGCATAATCCTCATTATCAGGTTCTGCATTTGGTTCCGCTATCTGGTCAATATCATCAACCCTGTAAAGATTGTGCTTGCTCCGGTACTTCTCAAGAGCCGTATTGACTATTATCCGGCGGACCCAACCTTCAAAAGAACCCTCATACTTATAATGGACGAGGTTTTCAAAAATCTTGATAAATCCCTCCTGCAGAATATCCCTCGCCTCTTCGTCATTACCAGAATACTGCAGACAAACAGCAAAAAGTTTGGCTGCATGGCGCCTGTACAGGAGTTCCTGATCTCTCCTGTTCCCTTTAAGACAACCGCTGATGATATTTTTAATCTCTGACAAGGCTTTTTACCCTGGTAAGAGTATAAAAATACAAACTAATTGTCTCAAATACTACTTTTTCCGTATCAAATTGATGAAAATAATTGAAAAAAGGTTGCGTTCACAAATTGATCACCTCACCATAAGCAGCAGCAGCTGCTTCCATTATTGCTTCCGACATGGTCGGATGAGGGTGAACAGCTTTTATGATTTCATGGGCAGTTGTCTCAAGCTTTCGCGCTACGACAATTTCAGAGATCATCTCAGTTACATTGGCTCCGATCATATGAGCCCCGAGAAGTTCCCCATAGGCTGAATCAAAGATGAGTTTGACAAAGCCCTCTTTCGAACCTGATGCACTTGCCTTGCCAGAGGCAGTGAAAGGAAATTTCCCTACCCTGATCTCATACCCGGCCTCTTTAGCTGCCGATTCAGTAAGACCTACCGATGCAATTTCAGGATTTGTATAGGTACAAGCCGGAATATTGTTGTAGTCAAGAGGTTCTACATCCTTACCGGCAATCTTTTCAACGCAGGTTATACCCTCAGCTGAAGCAACATGCGCCAGGGCAGGTCCATGAACAATATCGCCTATGGCGTAAATGCCCGGTGCGGATGTGTGGTAATAATCATCGACAACCACTTTACCATTTTCTGCTTTTACTCCTGCCTTTTCCAAACCGATGGATTCGAGGTTTGTGGTTATTCCTACAGCAGAAAACACTATATCGGCTTCTAAAACCTCCATTCCCTTCGGAGTTTTAACAGATATTCTGCATTTCTCTTTTGATGTATCGACCGACTCGACAGTTGAATCGGTCATGATTTTCATTTTTAACTTTTTAAAAGACCTTTCCAGTTGCTTTGAAACCTCCTCATCTTCGTTTGGAACAATCCTTGGCAGAAATTCGATCAGTGTTACTTCAGTTCCAATTGACTGGTAAAAATTTGCAAATTCGCTTCCTATTGCACCTGATCCTACAACAACCATTGATCCGGGTTGTTTTGGAAGGATCATGGCTTCCCTGTATCCTATAATCTTTTTACCGTCCTGTTTGAGATTTGGCAGCTCCTTCGACCTTGCACCGGTAGCGAGAATTATGTTTTTTGCAGAATATGTTTTCTTTTGTCCATCAGTATCTTCTACTTCCACATTACTCTGGCCTGCCAGGCGTCCAAACCCCTTTATATGTACAATATTGTTTTTCTTAAAGAGGAACTGAACCCCTTTACTCATTCCTTCAGCTACGTTTCGGGATCGGGTAACCATTGCGCTGAAATCTGCTTTAATTTCTCCACTCACAGAAATACCATAATCAGAGGCATGATTCAGATATTCAAATACCTGTGAACTCTTCAGAAGTGATTTAGTGGGGATACAACCCCAGTTCAGGCAAATTCCACCTAATTCAGCCCGTTCAACTACAGCAACTTTCATTTTTAATTGCGATGCCCTGATCGCTGCAACATAACCTCCGGGGCCGCTTCCGATAATTATAAGATCATAATCCATATCTGTTATATTTAAATTGTCATTACTCTAAACCTTAAACTTTTTCTGCATGAATATCCGGTAAACAACCTTCACAATAACCCATAATATCACCAGAGTGAATATTATTGTCGCCCCTACAGGTATCCCTGCAAAATAGGAAATAACATATCCTGCTGCAGTTCCGATAAATCCTGCCAGTATTGACCAGAAGATAATCCGTGAATAAATTTTCGTGAAGATCATGGCGATATTTGGCGGAATCGTAAATAATGAAAGGACAAGAATCACTCCGGCCATCCGGATATTGAGAACTATGGTAAGTGCAATAAGCGATGTGGTCACATATTTGAATAAATCAACATATGATGAATATGTCCGTGCAAATGATTCATCGAAAGATAAATAGAGGATTGTACGATAAAATATTCCGAAATAAAAGATCAGAATGACTGACATAATGCCAAGTGCAATAATATCGGCATTTGTTACAGTAAGGATACTACCGAAAAGATAACTCATCAGGTTGGGAGTATAACCGGGAGTAAGGTAAATGAAAATTATTCCTATTGCCATTCCGAAAGCCCAGAGTATCCCGATTGCAGAGTCTTCCCTGATCTTCTGACGCACAGATAAGTATTCAACTCCGAGAGCGGAAAGGATCCCGAATACTGCAGCTCCCACAATCGGGTTAATCCCTGCGAAATATCCAATGCCGATTCCGCCGAAAGAAGCATGCGTTATTCCGCCGCTGAGAAATACCATCCTCCTGGATACAATATATGTACCAGCCAGTCCAGTAGTTATACTGGCAAATATTGCCCCAAGGAGACCTTTTATTATAAATCCGTATTGAAAAATATTCCCTTCCACTTAGCTATGTTGTTTCAGTACTGTATGAGGAACCTCTCCATGTGAAATGAGCTGTATCGGGCATCCATAAGCCAGAAGCTGCTCATTTGATATTTCAGAAGAAGAATGGTAATGCAGCTTCCTGTTAACACAGGCATAGGATTTTACATGTGCCGATATCATTCCAATGTCGTGAGAAACCATAAGGATTGCCATCTGCTTGTTAAGTTCTTTAAGCTTCTCATAAAAGTCGTTTTCAAAGGTTGAATCCACAAAGTTAAGAGGCTCATCAAGCAGCAATAATTTCGGATTGCCGATTATAGCACGACCAAGAAAGACCCGTTGCAGCTGACCTCCCGACAGTTCACTCAGTGAAGAATGCTCCATCCCTGAAAGGCCCAGTTCATTAATTATTTCATATGCTCTCTTTTTGTCAGAAGCCGACATCCGGGATATGATTTTCTTCCTGATCATCATCCCTGAAAGGACAACATCAGTAACTGTCAAAGGATAGCTGACATCACCTGTAGATATCTGGGGAAGATACCCGATACTGTTATCGTTAATAAGCCCGCTGTTAAAGACAATTTCCCCGCTAATTGGTTTCATCAGTCCAAGTATTATCCTCAGTAGAGTCGTTTTCCCTCCGCCATTTGGTCCGATTACTCCGACAAAATCATATTCATTAACCCTGAAGTTAATATCCTGCAGCACAATGTCAGCTCCATAAGATGCAGATAAAGAATTCATTTCCAGAAGGTAAGCCATAATATCAGATTATTTTTGACTTTCGGTGAAACTGGTTTGTAACGCATTGATAATTTCTTTTGTTGATTCCATCCAGTTTTCCGACAGTGGGTCAATTATCATAATTTTAGCTCCGACTTCAAGAGCTATTGCCCGGGCATTTTTGCTGTCATATTCTCTCTGTACAAATATTGTCTTCAGGTTATTCAACCTGGCTATATCAATCAGCTCCTTTAATCTTGAAGGAGGTGGTTCTTTGCCTTCAAATTCCACAGCGATCTCCTTCAATCCGTAATCTCTTGCAAGATATGCAAGATTGGGATGATAGATCATAAATGACCGGCCATGAGATTCTGAGAAAAGAGAAACGGCTTCATTATCAGCTTTATCAATCTCCCGGATAAGAGCATTAAAATTTGATTCATATTTGTCTTTTTCAGAGGGATTAAGCTTACAGATAAGGTCTTTTATGGATGAGGCTATGATCTTTCCCGATTTAAGAGAAACCCAATAATGAGGATCAGCCTTCTCAATGTGTCCACCTTCATGAGCATGCACTGTAGCTATCGGATCAATCTTATCTCCGAGGCTCAGTTTCACCATAGTTTTGTTAATCTCATAGAACCTGTCCATCCATGTCATCTCGAAACCGAGGTACCCGTTGCTGACATAAGCTACGGATTTACTTAGTTTGCTGATCTGTCCCGGATACGGTTCATAGATATGAGGATCCGAACCAGGAGGGACCATTATATTAACTGAAAAATCGTCGCCGGCAATCTTCTCAACAAAATATTTAAAAGGTGCTATGCTTACTGTAATAATCCTTCCCCGGTTTTCAGAAGAATTGTGGTTACAGGATATAACAAAAACAATTGCCAGAAGAGCAAAAATATTTTTCATAAGTTCAAAAATCCAGCTGTGTACAAATTTAACACTTAACATTACAAAAGGTTTAGGTGTTGCAAATAAAATAATAACCGCTACTTTTGAGTCACAATAATTCGGTATCGGACGGATGAAGAATAAAGGAGAGATACTTGCAACAATTCTAAAAGAATATAATGGGTGCCTTTTCTTCCTCCATAATACCAAAGAATTAAGCATTGTCGAGACGATTATGAATGAAGGATTTATATTTGAGAGTCAGCTTCCACATTCCACCGACCGTGTTAACCCCAATGAACCTATCGAGATTACCTATTTCCTCTTCCAGAGAAAGGATTATGGTTTTTATACGATGATTATTGCAATTCCAAGGAATATTTATGAGAGTTATTCAGAAGTCTCAAATAAAAATGAAACCGGAATTGAGGAGGTCATGACAATTACTGAACCTTATTTCGGAGATAACGATGAACTGATGTACACTATTTCACCAAAACATATCCTTGGATATTTTAATATTAAAACTTCCGAATTCTATAAAAATTTGAATTGGGATCCTGAATATAATAACTGCCAGGTCAGAACGCGTTACAGGAGAACGGTAAAACCAGGCAAATAGAAAAAATGAGGCTGATCCCCCCTGATCCGGCCTCATTTACAAAGGAATGAAAAATAATCCGTATTAAACGGGACAAAACTAATAGGTCTGAAGAGAAATCTTAAAATAGCCTGTTGCCTTTGAAGAACTTATCTCGTATTTCCATTCACCTGCCTTATCCTTATTTTCAGTATCAGAGATAGTGAAGGATTTTCTCCAGTTCAGGTTTCCGGATTCATCAATTAAAATATCAGAATAGGTTTTACCGCCTGGCATGACGATCTTTATCCTGATCTCACCTGTTTTGCAATCGCCATTCACTGACATAACCACTGTACTCACAGTTGACTCAACGTCAAAAGTGTAATCTCTCGAAAAAGAGGCCTCTTTTATTGATTTCGAAAAATCCCATGAGGTTCTTTCACTGTCACCGAATGAATGACCATAATATTCCATGCCTGGTGAAACAACAAAAGGTTCACCATTACCGAAAAATGATCTGTCGCCACTGGAATTTCCATAAACTCTCATCATCCTGTTGTTGATGTCAGCCTCATCAATCTTTACCTTAGCATCCTTCATTGCTTTTTCGATCACAACTTGCTGATCCTCCATAGTCTTTTCCACCTCCTGTTGTCGCTTTCTGCTGTTCGGCCATAGCTTTCTTTTGTGCATCTATAGCCTCCTGCATCCTAAGCTCTTTCTCCTTTTGCGCTTTTGTCTTTTCCTGGGCATTTAAGCTCTGAAAAGAAAAACTCATTGAGATAAGGAAAATAACTGCTAAAATTAAACTGCTCTTTTTCATGACTGCCTGGTTTTTAATATTTGCTTATTCAAAGATAGTGCCGCATGGCTCATTATTTTGTTAATGAAGGGTTAACACAGGGTTAATGTTTGGAATGCATGAAAGCACCTTAAATAAAAAATGAATACTTTTGAAAAGAAAACCTAAGATAATGAAAAAAAGGGATACAATATTATTGCTGGGCATATTCGCGATCATTGTACTTATCGCTGCACAATTGATCATTATCAGGGGAGTATGGAAACAGAAAGATGAAATGCTTTATTTCAGGTACACCTCACTTTCGAGGGAGGCAATAGGATCTCTTCGCGGACCCAGGCCTGTAGATGTTTTTGATACAGTGCGTTTTATTTTAAGGACTTATTCTGAAAAGGTAGTAAAAGAAATACCTGAAATAACAGATCCCCGAAAGCTTTCAGACAAAAAGAAGGATATCCTGGATTACTTTTTAAAAGTATTGAACCAGGAACAGGATCTGTCCGGATTTCTTTCATCTTATTTCGAAAACAGAGGATTCGATAAAAATTTTATTCCTAAAATCGAAATTATCAATCTTGCACTTATTGACAAAGATACAACGGTAATATTTCAGACTGAACCTTTCGGAAGCCGGCGACCTCCGGAACGGCCTGGGTTAGGAACTGGTTCTCTGGCATTAAAATCAAGTATTCTGGTTAGCAGGTTTCATCGTGAAGATGATTATTATACTCTTGACTTTAATTACTTTATTGACTTTTCCGATAAGCGGAAGTTGATCCTTCGTGAAGTATCAGCTTCCCTGGGAATGAGTATTTTCAGTATCCTTGTTGTCGTGATAATCTTTCTTATTACATATCGTAACCTTATGGAAGAAAAGAGGTTATCCAATCTCAAGACCGATTTTATAAACAACATGACCCATGAGCTCAAAACGCCGCTGGCTACCATTACGGTTGCAGGGAAGACACTTGAGATGGAGCAGATAAGAAGAGATGATTCAAAGATACTGGAAACAGCAAAACTGATAGGTAAACAAAGTGTTCACCTCAATCAGCTTATTAATATGATCCTCGAAATAAGCATGTGGGAAAGAACCCAGTTCCAGCTCGACAGGAAAAAAGTTGATATCGGAGAGATAATGAATGATATTGTAAGCAGTTTCAGAACCGGATGCAACAATTGCGCTGAACTCAGCCAGAAATACAATCTTGAAGGAGTCAATGCTGATATTGATGTGGTCTACTTCACCACTATGATCAATAATCTTCTTTCAAATGCTGTGAAGTACTCTGATAAGGCTCCGGTAATAAATATTGAGGGATTTACTGAAAACAAAAATATATGCATTAAGGTCACTGATAATGGAATTGGCATTAGCAAAACTGACCAGAAACATGTTTTTGACAAGTTTTACCGGGCATCATCAGGCAACATTCACAAATACAAAGGACTCGGGCTTGGCTTATATTATGTCAGGAAAATTGCCGAGGCTCATGGCGGTGACGTTACAGTTAGCAGTAAACCGGGAAAAGGTAGTATATTTACAGTGACAATACCTTATTAAAATAATTACTGGCGGTTATGAAAGTTTTATTAGCAGAAGATGACAGAGATTTCGGAAACATTTTATCACAATATGTGACTATCAACGGTTTTGACGTAATTCTGGCCCGTGACGGAAAAGAGGCCTGGGAACTTTTTAACCAGGATAAACCTGATATCTGTGTTCTCGACGTCATGATGCCTGAAATGGATGGGTTCACACTTGGAGAAAAAATAAAAGAGTCCCAGCCTGATGTACCGCTGATATACCTTACTGCAAAAAGTCTTAAGGAAGATATTGTAAGGGGTCTGAAGATCGGGGCCGATGATTATATAACAAAACCTTTTGATCCTGAAGTGCTTATCCTTAGAATTAATAACATCCTGAAACGGGCATATTCATCGACGAATGATGAATTTAAGATCTCCGATACTTTGCTGAAATTCAATACCCTTGAACTGATCTCCGGAAATATTAAAGAGAAACTGACACTCAAGGAGGCTCAGTTGCTGAAATATTTTATGGTCAACAAGAATAAAATACTGGCCAGGGAAGACATCCTTACAGAAATATGGGGTGAAGATGATTATTTTCTTGGCCGCAGTATGGATGTATTTATCAGCCGCCTCAGGAAATACATCTCCGAAGATAAGAACATAGACATTCGTACGGTAAGAGGGACTGGATTTATGCTTGAAGAAATAAATAAGGAAGAAAAGTCTTAATAGTCATAAAGTCTTTAAATTCTAAAAAGTCAAAAGTCCATAAAGGGTGGGATTAACCAGCTTTATGGACTTTAGATTTTAATGAATTCCGACTTATTTTTTGCCAAGTATCTCCTCAACCTTTTTATAAAGATCTTCTCCCCTCAAATCCCTGGCTATAATGGTTCCGGTTTCGTCGAGCAGAAAATTTGCAGGAATTGAGTTTACTGCATACAGTTTGGCAGCAGCGTTACTCCAGTACTGCAGGTCAGATACATGCGTCCAGGTAAGCTTATCATCAGCAATAGCCTTTACCCAGTCTTCCTTTTTCTGATCGAGGGATACACCAAATACATCAAATCCCTTCTTATTAAATGTATTATATACACTTACTACATTTGGATTCTCCTGGCGGCAAGGACCGCACCATGCAGCCCAGAAATCTATAAGAAGCAGTTTAGAGCCGACTTTTGATGACAAAGCTACAGGATTACCGTTGACATCATTCAGCGTGAAATCGGGTGCTTTCTGCCCTACTGCAACAGATTTCATGGCAATTACCCTTGCTTTAAGGTCCTGGATAACAGGAACTTTAACAATATTCGAATCCAGAGCATTTATAGCTGCTTCTATTTCATCTGCTTCCATATATATACTCTGGCTTCTTAGAAGTGAAGGGGTTATATATGATGCCGGGTTATTCTTTATAAAATCTTTCTGCAAAGCTGTCCTCTGGTTCGAGTTAGCTTCAGCCTCTTTTTCAATCTGTGATATTTTTGCAGTATCGTTGGCCCTTCTTGCCGATTGATAATCCTTTAACAGGTTGTCATATTGATTGCTCAGAGGTTTGTTGGAATCAACAAAAGCCTGGTATTCATCCTGTGTTTTTGAACCGGAGATTTTGGCATTATACAGAGAGTCGAGTTTCCCTGTAATTGTGATTTCAGAATTTTCAAGATAAAATGATACTCTTTTATTGGTATTCCTGGCAACCAGATATGCCATATCAGGAAACGCAACAGTGTTATTCATTTTGAATGACCCTTTCTTGGATACAGCTGAATCAATTGTAATAAACTTCCCGGCATCTCTTTTCTGAAGCAGGAATGTTATGCTGTCAGATCCTTCAATATTACCCTTTACGACATAATGAGGTTCAGAGCTACAAGCAAACATAAATGCCAGTAAAACAAACAGATAAACATTTTTTTTCATATAAACAGTTTTAATTATGTATCAGAATTTTAAAATGAAATTGATGCAAAGATATAAATTAATGCTAATCTGATTCACCTGGTGAGGTACTTGTCAATTAATGTCAGGGCAGCTTTATATGAAGTAATTTTCCCCTGGTATAACTGTTTCTCAAGATTAGCCTTAATCCTTTTCACACCTTCATTATTATAAAAGGAATTATTAAGGTATTCCATTATGGTATTATGCATCATGATTAATGATTGCTGTTTCCTTCGTTCTTCAAAATATCCGGTCTTTCGGGTATACTCAACATAATCAGCAATGATCTCCCAAAGCTCTTTTATTCCCTGGTTTTCATGCGCCGAGCATGTCAGAACTTCCGGTTTCCAGCCTGATGGTGGCAGAGGGAATAGATGCAGAGCATTCTGATATGTTACTCTTGCTCCTTCAGCATTGATCTTATTCCGGCCGTCGGCTTTGGTAATTGATATTGCATCAGCCATTTCCATAATACCACGTTTCATCCCCTGAAGCTCATCACCAGCTCCGGCCAGCATAAGAAGCAGAAAGAAATCAACCATTGAATGGACAGCAGTTTCAGACTGGCCGACACCTACTGTTTCAACAAGTATTGTATCAAAGCCTGCGGCTTCACAAAGAATAATTGTTTCCCGTGTTTTTCTTGCAACACCTCCCAGAGTTCCGGAAGAAGGTGAAGGCCGGATAAAAGCATCAGGATGAATGCTTAATCTTTCCATCCTAGTTTTATCCCCAAGAATGCTTCCCTTTGTCTTTCCGCTGCTGGGATCGATAGCCAGAACAGCAGGTCTCCGTCCTTTACCAGTCAGGAACAGCCCCAATGATTCAATAAAAGCGCTCTTCCCGACTCCAGGAACTCCTGTAATACCTATTCTGATCGATTTTGCACTGTATGGGAGACATTTTTCAATGATGTTCTGGATTGCATCATAATGTTCGTGCAGGGAACTTTCAGCAAGCGTAATTGCCTGACTGAGAATAGTCCTGTTACCTGATAAAATACCTTCTACATATTCATCTGCAGAGTATTTCTTCCTCTTCTTCCTTCCTTTCCCGCTGAGAACATCCGGATTTACACTTGGAGGCTGGTAAACCCCATTCTGTACTTTCAGGGCGCTTTTATATTTATATGGTTCTTGCATCCTTGGAATTATAGCTTTCAAAAATAATAAAAGGGAACCAGAAAGCTTTCCGGTACCCTTTATAATATTATACTGATAGCCAGAGATCTTTAACGCACAGCCTCGGGTTGTTCAACGTCAGCATTCAGCATCAGTACCACCTCGGAGTTTTTTGGATCATTTGTGTAGACATAAATCATTTTTGTAACCTTTCCCTTATAACTTCCAGTGCTGAATACTGCCTTAATGGAACTTGATTCGCCCGGTTTGATTCCTTTTCCCTGCTGTCCCTGCTGAACAGCGGTACAACCGCATGTCGATTTTACATTGCGTAATATCAGATCTGTTTTACCTGCATTGGTAAATTTGAATTCAACTTCTTTAGCGGTAGAACCCGGAACTTTCCCAAGATCAACGGTTGTTTTATCCAGCTTGAATACAGGAGCATTTTCAAGATCACTTTTTGAAAGGGATGAAAAATCCTCCACGAGGTTTGCAGATATATAATAGTATACATTTTCCTGGACCTTCCCATTGAGCTTTATTTTAACCATATCGCTGACATTTCCCCAGGTGTTGTTTTTTGTAGCATCATATGTCCCTTCAATGATTCCTTTCTGTCCCGGTTTAAGAGTTTCCGGGTTAGCTTTCAGCATAAGATGAGGGGGAAGCAGGTCAAATTCAACTTTTACCGGTTTATCAGTAGGATTGATAATCGGCATAACCCTTATCTTCTTTTCAGTTTTTTTGATATTTGTAAAAGCCAGATGATTACTTTCAAATCTGACTTTTGGAGTATCGTTTGGAACAGGGAAAATAAAGAGTTCATCTATGGTTTTCTCATGTGCAAGAACCTCGCCAAGTATCCTTATTGTTACGATCTCAGGTTTTGAATTTGTATATACACTGAGAGTTTTGTCGAATGGCCCGGGAATACGACCCTGGGGATCATAAATGGCTGTTATCTTCCCCTTACCTCCTGCCGGAATGGGTTCCCTGGTCCATTCAGGTGTTGTACAACCACAGGATGCAACTATATTCTGGATGACAAGCGGAGTGTTTCCCGAATTGGTAACAATAAAATCAAAAGTCTGCTTTCCTGCTTCTTCCTTAAAAGTTCCGAAATTATGTTCCGAAGCTGACAGCTTCATGAAGGGTTGAGAAGAAACTGAAATACTGATGCCTAAAATCGATAAAAGGATAAATAACTTTTTCATTTTAATAATAATTGAATATTAAAACATAATAAATGCCGGTTCAATACGGTTTCTTACATAAACAACTCCGGTCAGGAATTGGTTGCATGCACTGGTACAAAAATCAGACCGGAAAATTTAAATCTGTATTAATCTGGCAAAAATAATAAAGTTTAACCTTTTTAGATATTTTAAAACATAATATCATTAGTTTTGTTGCAAATGCCGGATCAATTGGAACAAAATTTGTTAATTAAAACCCGGGCTGCCTAAGTAAGGATCAGAGAATGAAAAGAAGCTACAGACTGATAATCACCATTATAGCTTGTGTTTTTTATCTAAATGCAGAGGGTCAGTTTTATAATGGCCTGCAGATGACTTTTGGTAAGAACAAGGTTCAGTACTATGATTATTACTGGTCGTATTACAGGTTTGATGATTTCGATTGTTACTTCAATGAATATGGACGCGATCTTGCTGAATACACTGCAGATTATGCAATGAAAAGGCTTGAAGAAATTGAAGATTTCTTCGATTATACTCTCGATAAAAGGCTGATCTTCATTATTTACAATAAAAATGCAGAATATAAACAGTCAAATATCGGTCTCGTTAAATCTGAAGAGGAGAATTATAATACGGGAGGTTTTAGCAGGATAATAAAAAACAAGGTGAGGCTTTATTATGAGGGTGACCATGAAGCCTATAATAAGCAGATATCTGCCTCAATCACTGAAGTATTAATAAATGAAATATTATATAATGCTGATATAAAAGACAGGATATCAAGCTCATCGTTGATCAATATGCCCGAATGGTATTACAAGGGACTTATAAATTATGTTGCATACGGATGGGATTATGATGTTGAGAACAGGGTTAAAGATGGTATCATGTCAGGCAAATATAATAAGATAAGCCATCTGGAATATGATGATGCCGTATGCGCAGGCCACTCTTTCTGGAGATTTATCGGGAAAAAATACGGAGATGCCCTGATTCCTAATATTATTTACCTTACCAAGGTCTATAAAAATATTGATGACGGTTTTCTGTATGTAATAGGAAAAGATCTCAAAGACCTCCTGAAGGAATGGAAAGAATTTTACAGGAATGAGTATTCGGGTGACAGGAATCTTCCCGGTTATGATGAGAATACCATCCGAAAATCAAAAAAAGAACAGATATACCAGCAGGTAAGGATAAGTCCTGACGGGCAATATATTGCCTATGTGACAAACGACTGGGGAAGAAAGAGGATTTGGCTTTATAATCAGTCCACTGGTAAACAGAAAGTAATATTCAGAGCTGAACCAAAACTTGAGCAGACAAGTGATAAGACTTATCCCGTGCTTGCCTGGCATCCCAGCGGGAAAATACTCACTTTCATAAATGAGGAAAAAGCTGCCCTCTCGATGTATTTCTACAGGGTTAATGATAAGTCAATGGAGGAGAGGAATATTCTTTATTTTGATAAGATCCTTGATTTTTCTTATGCGCCTGAAGGATCAAGACTGGTTCTTTCTGCAGTAAAGGATGGCATAACCGACATATACATACATACTATTTCCTCAGGAACCAATGAACAAGTTACCAGGGATATAGCCGATGACCTTAATCCCTCCTTTCTTAAAGAAAACCCTGATGAGATAATTTTTTCTTCGAACAGGCTTTCTGACACACTCTCAAATACAGGCAGCCCTTTTGAAAATGTCGGTCTAAATTACGACTTGTTTATTTACAACATAGCTAAGAAGGGGAATCTCATGACCAGGCTGACTGAGGGAAAATACATTGACAGACTTTCTTCATCCGGGATTGCACGCAACAAATTTGCCTACATTGGCGATGCCAACGGAGTGTTGAACAGATTCACAGCCAGTTACGACAGTACTATAAGTACGATTGACACCACAACACATTACAGGTATTTTATTAATTCACAGCCTGTTACAAATTATGATCGTAATATACTTGATCAGTCGGTAGTTAACGGATCAGACACTTATGGAGAACTAATTTTCAGTAAAGGGAAATATCTTCTTCGGAAAGGACTTTTGAGCAGTTCGAAACCTGTTCCTGCAAATGAGATTATTTCAAGCACCTTTCGCAGGGAAAAAACAAAATTACAACATAAGGCTGATAGTGTTGAACAACTGAGGCAATGGCTCCTTGCCGAGGACAGAAAAAGAAGGGATACTCTTACAAAACCATTGTATGAATACTATACTAAAAATGAGCCGATTGATATTAACCACTATATATTTGAAAAGGAAAAACAAAATTATTATGAACAGTTGTGGCGGAAGAAATATATGGATATTGATCTTGATACCGGAGGGATTCAGCTTCCGTTGATGAGGATCTATGAGACTTCTTTTTACAATAATTATGTAGTCGAACAGATTGATTTCACGTTTCTCAATAATTCGTACCAGGTCTATAGCTCAGGTGCACCATATTATAATCCCGGGATAAACGGACTTATGCGATTCGGGATAGTTGATCTTTTCGAAAATTACAGAATTACGGGTGGGTTCAGGCTTTCCGGCAATTTCGACAGCAATGAGTACCTTGTCAGCCTCGAAAACCTCAAGGGCAAGTTTGACAAAGAGATTATTTTTCACCGGCAGGCATTCTTCAGCTCTAACGATACAACATATTTCAAAACCCACACCCATAACGTTTATTTCTCCTTGTCATATCCGTTTACACCAGTTCTTGCACTTAAAGGAACTGTCTCCTACAGGTACGACAGGCATGTCTTTTTATCGGCCGATCTGGCAACGCTCAACAGTAAAAGCATATCCCGGCATTGGGGAAGTCTCAAGGGAGAGCTTATATATGATAATACCCGAAGGAGAAGCATAAATATTTATTACGGAACACGGTTCAAGATCTTTGGTGAATATTATAAAGAACTGACGGCCAAAAAATCGGATATGATTGTTCTTGGTATTGACTTCAGAAAATACATAAGGATTCACAGAGAGCTTATCTGGGCTAACCGTTTTGCGGCCAGCACTTCCTACGGTCCTACAAAACTAATTTATTATCTGGGAGGTGTTGACAACTGGATGGGGTATTTATTTTTGAACAAATACCCGATGTTTGATACTTCCATTCCTGTTAATCCAGATGTGAATTATGGTTTTCAGGCTCTGGCAACAAACCTCAGGGGATTCAGCCAGAATATCAGGAACGGAAATAGTTTTGCCCTCATAAACAGCGAGGTCAGGTGGCCTGTTGTAAGATATCTGGCCGGACATCCGCTTCGTTCCAATTTTCTTAACAGCCTGCAGGTGGTGGGATTCGGAGATATCGGAACAGCATGGACAGGCAAATCTCCATGGGCAGGTAAAAACTCCTACGATAATGAAGTCCTGACAAATACCGCTGTCACAGTGACACTCGATTCAAACCGGGAGCCTATTGTTGCAGGATTCGGTGCAGGTGCAAGAGCACAGATATTTGGTTATTTCATAAGAGCCGACTGGGCATGGGGTATTGAGAATAACTACTTATTGCCCAGGATGTTTTATTTATCCTTCAGTCTCGATTTCTAAAATTTTAAAATCTTATTTTTATTTTTAGTTCCTGCATTAAAAAGGCATGGTAATTGTAAATAGCATAAGTAATTTTTCCTGTTTTACACACTTTTTAAAAATAGCTTCTGAAACCTTCAATTAATGCGGATTGATTTTTGAATTTGGGTGTTGCAAGCTATCTTTATTGCATGTTTTTACGAAAATTAAAAGATTAAACAGATGGCAAACACATATACTCAATGTTATTTTCATTTGGTATTTGCGGTGAAAAACCGCGATGCATTAATAAAAAAAGAATGGAAAGGAGAGTTGGAAAAGTATATTACAGGAATTGTTCAAAATCATCGGCATAAAATGCTGGCAATAGGTGCAATGCCCGACCATATACATATCTTAATTGGATATAATGTAAATCAACTGATCCCGGATCTGGTAGAAGAAATTAAAACATCATCCAATTCATGGATAAAAGGGGAAAAGTTATCTAAATTTAAGTTTGAATGGCAAAAAGGATATGGGGCATTTACACATTCCCGCTCCCAAATTGACACTGTGGCAAAGTATATTTTGACCCAGGAAGAACATCACAAAACAAAGCCATTCAAAGAAGAATATTTGGAAATGCTTGTAAAGAACAATATTGAATTTAAAGAGGAATACCTGTTTGAATTTTTTAGTGATATTTATAATTGGGATTAAATATTGCGGTGCTCTGCACCTATGGTAATGTGTTTCAATTGTATCTCTACAAATATTATGCGGCTCTGCCGCTTAATATTAGGCCCGGAACGTGCAGAGCATCAAACTATTTGCAGATGAATAATTGTTGTGAAGGTCTAAGGTGCGAAGCCGCATAATATTAGGCCCGGAATGTGCATCGCATCAAACTATTTGCAGATGAATAATTGTTGTGAAGGTCTAAGGTGCGAAGCCGCATAATATTAGGCCCGGAATGTGCATCGCATCAAACTATTTGCAGATGAATAATTGTTGTGAAGGTCTAAGGTGCGAAGCCGCATAATATTAGGCCCGGAATGTGCATCGCATCAAACTATTTGCAGATGAATAATTGTTGTGAAGGTCTAAGGTGCGAAGCCGCATAATATTAGGCCCGGAATGTGCATCGCATCAAACTATTTGCAGATGAATAATTGTTGTGAAGGTCTAAGGTGCGAAGCCGCATAATATTAGGCCCGGAATGTGCATCGCATCAAACTATTTGCAGATGAATAATTGTTGTGAAGGTCTAAGGTGCGAAGCCGCATAATATTAGGCCCGGAATGTGCATCGCATCAAACTATTTGCAGATGAATAATTGTTGTGAAGGTCTAAGGTGCGGAGCACCATAATATTTGTAGAAGATAAAGGTTTGTCTTAGAGGACAAAGGTGCAGCGCACCGGAATAATATATTAAATGATTGAAATTTAATTCATTAGTAAACAAGTTTTTGAAAATAACAAATGATATCCATTTAGGATTAAAATTCGGGTGTTGCAACGCTGAAAACAGTAGTCTCGATTTCTAAAATTTTAAAATCTTATATTTATTTTTAATCACTGCTTTAAAAAAGGCATGGTTATTGTAAATAGCATAAGTAATTTTTTAATTAAAAAAAATTAGATAAATTTGTGCGATTATTGTAATTTATTCAACTAAAGATCATAGACATGGCTTACAAAATTGGAGAAGATTGCACTGCATGCGGAACCTGTATAGATGAGTGTCCTGTTGAGGCTATTTCCGAAGGCGACATCTACAAGATTAATCCGGATATTTGCACCGATTGCGGTGCTTGTGCAGATGTGTGTCCGGTCGAAGCAATTCACCCAGCATAATCCAGCAATCAAATTAAAAAGTAGAGCCGTTGAATCCAACGGCTCTATTTTTTTTATCGGGGATCATATTTTGCTCCCCCCAGAATTCCCTGAACATCAGTATTATCCATCAATTCATTGAGATTTGCATTTTTATTTTTTATCATATACGATTCCACTATTCTGAACCCGAGCCATACTGAAGCCCTGCCGGGTGACTCATTAGTGAAATAACTTGTAAAGGGAGCCTCCCCTGTCAGCTTACGGATGATAAACTGATCTGTGCTGAATAAAAGATCATTACCTATAAGATATTGCCACATCTGACTTTCATTATTCCTGCAGAACTTCATTTGGTCGGCTGTAAATCCGAAAAGAATAGTGTCATTGACCCTGGGAAGCATGCATTTCTCGAAATATTTAAGCTTACCCTCATGAATAATTTCAGTCAATGCATTATCGGCCGGATATTTCATACCGGCAAAATCCCATTCCGTTGCTGCCCAACCGAACATACAATCCGGAACAATATTCCAGGAGTTCATTTTTGCAGCCATATAACTGTATATTTCAAGACGTGGATAATATTCACAATCTCGGCCAAGATATCTCTCAAGACCAATACCTAAAACAGAATCCGAAGTAATAATACTGTTGTTGAAACCGGTGATGCAAGTGAAAACTGCCGGTACCTTTTTATCATGGAAATACCACTTGTAATGGCGGAAAGCATCTTCTAATTCACTTTTAATAGAATTAATATCAGGATAATGCTGCATAACTGATGCATAGACTTCATTATTCAGTTTGTCGGTGCAAAAACCAACAAGGAGATCTGCAAAAGATGAATCATTAATATTACCTGCATTTATAACATAACTGAAAATCTGTAAGAAATCACTGTATTTTTCTTTAAGTGCCGGGATTCCTGCAAAAATCTGCCCAGGATCGGTATCGAACAGGTCCTTTTCAAGCCTCTTTATCTCAATGTTTACAGAAACTGAAGAGGTATTGATCCTGTAATGATCACTCTTGCAGGACAATAACAAAGAGATACATAATAGTAAAAATGCCGGTATAAATCTGAATTTCATAAGAATATTTTTTTATGATGCCAAAATAAGCACTTTTCACCGTTATGACAACAGTTTATAACGACACAATAAATTCACTTATTATTTGTTAATTTCGCAAGAGTAATAAAATACATGAAAATGAGAAGATTCAATAAATACCGGTCAGGCTTGTACAGAACGGCGTTTCTATTCCTTTTAATTATTGCTCCGGTTGCTTTAAATGGTCAGCGGCATTCACGACCCGGTCCGCCAAATCCCCAAATAATCAGGTTAGGAATTCATGCCGATCCTATAATCAGTTGGTTTGGTACCGATATCGATGCAGTAAAGAACCAGGGTGCCCGTCCCGGTTTTAATTTTGGACTGACTGTAAACAAGTATTTTGGTCCTAATTATTCATTCTCTACAGGAATTAACATCATTAGCGCAGGTGGAAGACTGGTTAGCGATAGTACCACAATTTTTCACTTATCAAAAGCTAAAACTCCGATACTTGCTACAGTTCCGCCGGGAGAAGCAATTGTTTACAAAATCCAGTATGTTTCTGTTCCGCTGGGATTGAAGCTTCAGACCAACCAGATAGGTTACCTTACATTCTTTACTGATCTGGGAGTTGATCCAAAAATAGTTATTGGTGGCAAAGCTGCTATCCCATCAAATTACATAGATGGAACCAGAGCAATGCAGGAGATAAGATTTTTCAATCTCTCGTATCACATAATGGCCGGGATTGAATATGGAATCGGGGGAAATACAGCAGCTGTTCTGGGACTTGGCTTTGATAATAATTTCCTTGATATTACAAAGGACCTGGACAATCAGCCCCAGGACAAAGTTTCGCATAAACTTTTATCATTCAGGTTTGGTATCAATTTTTAACCCCCGCGGAAGATGAAAATCTCTCTTGCACAGTTGAATTACCATATCGGGAACTTTGAAAGGAACAAAGAACTCATCTCTAATTCCATCAGGAAGGCTAAAGCTGAAAAAGTCGACCTGATTGTCTTTTCCGAACTGTGCATACCCGGATATCCCCCCCTTGATCTGCTTGATCGTCTCGACTTTATTGAAAAATGCGACCAGACTGTCGGTGAGATTGCCAGGGAGTGTACGGGGATTACCGCAATCGTCGGATCCCCGACAATTAATAAAAACCCTGAAGGTAAAAAGCTTTTTAATTCAGCACTTGTACTTTCAGAAGGTAAGATTATCTTCTCTGTAAATAAAGCGCTTCTTCCTACTTACGACATTTTCGATGAATACAGGTATTTTGAACCCGAAAGGAAGTTCCGGGTTTTCTCGTTCAACGGATTAAAGCTGGCCATTACCATATGTGAAGACCTTTGGGATGAACAGCCTTTTGACAATGAGTTCGAAAAAAAGAGCTTATATACTGTTTCTCCGATGAAGGAGCTTGCAAAACAGGATCCTGACCTTGTTATAAATATCTCAGCATCACCATTTGCATACTCAAAAACTGAAATAAAGGCAAACATTTTCAAAGCCAAAGCAAAAAAGTATAAGATACCTGTTATATCGGTTAACCAGACAGGGGCAAATACCGAACTCATATTTGACGGCGCTTCTCTCATTGCAAACCGTAATGGAGAAATATGGCGTCGCCTTCCATTTTTTGAAGAAGCTGTGAAGACTTTCTCAATAGACGAAATCCTTTCAGGGGAAAATGCATCTGCCGAAATAAAAATAGAACCTGTTGAATTGATTCATAATGCACTGGTTACAGGTATCCGTGATTATTTTGCCAAAACGAATTTCAGTAATTGCATAATAGGTCTTTCAGGAGGCATCGATTCTGCTCTCTGCCTATGCCTTGCTGCTGAAGCACTTGGACCTGAAAATGCCCGTGCTCTCCTTATGCCTTCGAGATATTCAACCGAGCATTCTGTAAATGATGCCATTGAACTGGCAAACCGGTTGAAAGTAAAATATGATATTATCAATATTGAAAAGCCTTTTCGTGCTTTTGAGGAAGATCTTGAACCTCTTTTCATTGGAAAGGTAAGGGATGTGACTGAAGAGAATATACAGGCAAGGATCAGGGCTCTTCTTCTTATGGCGGTCTCAAACAAATTCAGCTGCATTCTGCTGAATACTTCAAATAAAAGCGAGGCTGCTGTCGGATACGGAACACTTTACGGCGATATGGCCGGCGGATTGTCAGTCATAGGAGATGTTTATAAAACAGACATTTATAAAATAGCAAAATACCTTAACCGAAACGGGGAGATAATTCCGAAGAATATTATTATGAAGCTGCCCTCTGCTGAACTGAAACCTGGCCAGTTTGATTCCGATTCGCTTCCCGATTACAAGATACTAGATGCTATCCTGCACCAGTACATTGAACTGCAAAAGCCGGCTGAAAGGATTTCCGGTGAAGGTATTGACAGTGCAACGGTGTCAAAGGTCATACGGCTTATCAATTACAATGAATATAAAAGATACCAGGCTCCTCCGGTACTCAGGATCTCTTCAAAATCTTTCGGGAATGGAAGGAGAATGCCTTTGGTTGCCAGATATTGAACGCTCTTAATCAGGTGTTAATAATGGAATATTCAAATCCATATATTGAACTTTGTCTTGAAGCTTCGTCTTCAGTATTTAAGGGATTGAAAACAAAAGAAAAGGAATTAATTGATAAGCATCATTACTATGCCGTCTTTAAAAAAGGCGATATGGTGATTAAAGAGGGAGACAAAGCAAGAGGATTCATCTGCCTGGTATCAGGTAAATTAAAGGTCTTCAGGACCGGGGTTGGCGGACGGGGACAGATTATCAGAATGATCAGGCCTTATGGATTTATAGGTTTCCGGACACTTTTTTATGAAGACAAGTCCTACTTTTCTGCAACTGCTATTGAAGATACTGCAATATGCGTCCTTGGGAAAACCACACTGGTAAAGATCCTGAAGAATAATGCGGATCTCTCATTTAAAATGATGAAGACAATTACCGATGAACTGGTATTTTCAAATAACAGGATTATCTCACTTACCCAGAAGCATATCAGGGGACGGATCGCAGAATCTCTTCTGATCCTCCGGGACACATATGGTCTGGAAACTGACGGCAAGACATTACGGGCAGTTCTTTCAAGGGAAGATATTGCAAATCTCTCAAGTATGATAACGTCAAATGCGATTCGTACTCTTTCGGGAATGGCATCAGAAGGCATAATTGAAATGAACGGAAGAAAAATCACAATAAACGATTTTGAGTCTCTGGAACGAATCAGCCAAATCGGTTAATTGCTTCTTTCTAACTCCTATTGCTCGCTGAAAAATACACGCTTAACACGACCGGGTATTGATGTAAGTATCTCATAAGGAATTGTCTGGCATTTAGCTGCAACC
Source organism: uncultured Bacteroidales bacterium (assembly GCA_963825935.1). Classification (GTDB taxonomy): domain Bacteria; phylum Bacteroidota; class Bacteroidia; order Bacteroidales; family VadinHA17; genus LD21. The sequence continues at coordinate 177,425 of CAWGUN010000011.1, forward strand.
TCATCTATACTGATGTTTTCACCAAAAACCTCAGCCTCCTCTCCTGCTTCTGCATTAATACCGCTAATGTCAGCCATGCACATATCCATACAAACGTTTCCTATTATCGGAACCCTGATGTTTTTAATCAGAAGGTTGCCATTTCTGTTTCCCAGCTTTCTGCTAAGGCCATCGGCATAGCCAACAGGGAGAATGGCTATAATACGTTCTTTATCAGATATATCGGAACAACCATAGCCAACCGGTTCACCAGCAGGTATCTTCTTGATTTGTGATATTTTTGTCTTGAATCGTCCGGCCGGTTTAAGTAGAAGGTCATTAAATTCACCAACTCCGTACAAACCTATTCCGGGACGAACCATCTCAAACTGATACTGCGGAAAACGCACAATCGCTGATGAGTTACAGATATGCCTCAGGAATGAATATCCCGTAGCTTTTCTGATCTTTGCTGAAGCATCAAGGAATATCTCTGCCTGTTTGTGTGTAAACTTATCCAATGCGGGATCATCGCTCGCAGCAAAATGTGAAAGGACTGAAATTACCCTGAATGATTCCATCTTGTTCAACCTGACACACAATTCATCAATTTCTCCTGGCATAAACCCAAGCCTGTGCATGCCGGAGTCAATTTTTATATGTACCGGATACTGAATCAGTCCATTTCTGGATGCAACCTCAGAAAACAGGTCCAGTGATGAAAAACTATAGATCTCAGGTTCCAGATTATATCTGATCATCAGCTCAGAGGAGGATGGATCAGGATTCATCACCATTACCGGAAGTGTCACACCTGCATTTCTGAGTTCAACACCCTCGTCAGCATAAGCAACTCCAAGGTAACTAACCCTGTGATACTCAAGGAATCCTGCAATTTCAGCAGGACCGGCACCATAAGCAAAAGCTTTGACCATTGCCATAATCCTGGTTCCCGTCTTAAGATGTCTCCGGAATTCATTGAGATTATGTGCTATAGCATCAAGATTGACTTCAAGAACTGTCTGATGAACCTGTTGTTCAAGGAGCTTCCCAATTCTTTCAAATTCAAATTTCCTGGCCCCTTTCAGAAGTATTGTCTCATTCTTAAATTCGGATGCATTAAACCGGATTATAAATTCTTCAGTTGAATAATAGAATAAGGCCTTTTCGCCGAATAATATACTGTTTTGAGTCAGTGCAGGACCAATGCCAATAAACTTATCAATACCTGCTTTACTGACAAGACCAGCGACCTCACCGTATAATTCTCTATTGTCTCTTCCGCTCTGCACAAAATCTGATAAGATAAGAGTCGTCTTTTTATCATTTTGCCCTTTAAGATATTCGAGAGCCATCCCGAGAGAACCGGGATCCGAATTATAATAATCAACAATAAGCTGGCAGTTGTTTATGCCAGTCTTAATTTCCATCCTCATAGCTACTGATACGAGCCCGGATAAACCCTTCCTGATTATATCTGCTTCGACTCCGAGAACGAGGCAGGCAGTTGCAACTGTGATGGCATTTTCAACTGAAGCCCTGTCGTTGAACGGTATTAAAAACCTGTTTGTCTTTCCCCTGTAACTCATTTCAATCAGCGTCCGGCCTTCATTCCGGTGGCTCTTTTTGACAAAAATTGCCGCATTCCGGTCAGAACCTGACCAGTCTGTCAGCTCTTTTGACTTAAGATCAGGGTCTTTAGTTATGAGCTTTTGTATAAGATCATAATCTCTGCAATAAATAATCCTGGAAGCATCTTTAAACAGCTTGAGTTTTTCTTTTGCCTTAACCTCATTATCAGTGAAATTTTCGCTGTGTGCATCTCCGATATTAGTTATTATACCTATATCCGGATCAATAACCTGCTGAAGCTTTTCCATCTCTCCTGGCATGGATATACCTGCTTCAAATATTCCATACCTGTACCTGTTATCCAGTTTCCAAACTGAGAGGGGAACTCCGACCTGTGAATTATAGCTTTTCGGACTTCTTATTACCGGATCTGAAATCCCCAGGATTTCAGCCAGCCATTCTTTGACCACTGTCTTACCAGCGCTGCCCGTAACGGCAATGACGGTCGATTTAAAAGATTTTCTTTTATAAGCAGCCAGAAGCTGAAGTGCATTAATGGTGCTGGAAGATAATATGAAAGCAGCATCATTGTAATCCCGGATCTCATCTGGTAATTTTTCGACGACAAAGGTTCGTATTCCCTTTCCATAAAGGCTTTTGATAAAAAGATGCCCGTCATGGTTTTTTCCACTTATGGCAAAAAATGCAAGACCTTCAGTAAAGCCAAGATGCCGGCTGTCGGTGATAATATCTGATATAACCAGGTCCGGTTTCCCGGTCAGTCTGCCATTTACGATTTTTGCAATGTCAGATGAAATCAGTTTCAATATCTTGCTTTTTTATTTCTTTAAAGCCTCATTAAAGCAGTTTCTGCACAGGGGTTCATATTTATCCTTTTCTCCAAGAACTACTACCTGGTCCTCTTCCGATTTTCTGAATGAATACTGTGCAAGATTGCCACAACGCATACAGATTGCATGGACCTTTGTAACAAATTCAGCAATAGCAAGCAGGGCCGGCATCGGCCCAAAAGGTTTCCCCATGAAATCCATATCAAGTCCGGCGATTATTATTCTTATACCATTATCAGCCAGCTCATTACAAACCTCAACAATTGAATTGTCAAAAAACTGAGCTTCATCAATACCAACTACATTTACATCCCCTGCATACAACAAAATTGCCGAAGCATTATCGACAGGGGTCGATGTTATGGATTTTTCATCATGTGAGACAACCCTGGTTTCGGAATAGCGTGTATCAAGTGAGGGTTTGAATATCTCAACCTTCAGACCTGCAAACTGTGCTCTGCGCAGCCTTCTTATCAGCTCTTCGGTTTTACCCGAGAACATTGAACCCGTAATTACTTCAATCGATCCTCGCTTACCGGTCGCTTTCACTGAATTCTCCAGAAAATCCATTTGTAATTAATCCCTGTTATTGTGTACCATTTCGTAAGTTTATTCCGTTATGACTAGTGGAATATTACTTACTTTTGCAAAATAATGAAATTGGTTTGTTTTATTAACATTAAAAGATATGGATTTCAACACAACTGTTGATTTAATTATTAAAGATCTTAACGAAGCCCGGGAAATTATTGACGATTTCAGAAATTACCCCGGGGTTCCCACGCTCCAGGTTGAGCTGGCAAAATCCAAATGCAAGAGTGCAGCAGAAGTTATTGCTCTTTTCAAGAATATCAGGGAAGAGCCTGTTGCTGAAATAAAAAAAGAACCTGTCGCCAGTCGCCCGGCACCTGCCGATAGTACAGATGAAAAGCCTTCCATCAGGAAAAAAACAGCTGAATCAGCGATTTTTGCCGATACATTCAGTAATCTTCCGAATAGCCTGAATGAGAAGCTTGGCAATCTGCGCGATGATGATGATGTCTCAGATATCATGAAGACAAAACCTCTTACAAATCTTTCAGAAGCTATCGGGGTAAATGACAAGTTTCTTTTTATCAGGGAACTATTCAACGGAAACCCGGAGTCATATAACCTGGTTATTTCCAGGATCGATGAAGCTGAAACTCTTTCAGACGCAAGAGCTGTAATCATGAGTTATACTGATAAAAACCAGGATACTGAAGTTGTCAGACAGCTTCTCGATCTTGTTAAACGTAAATTCCCGGTTGATGAGTAAGCTGTTTCTCGTACCTACTCCAATCGGCAACCTCAGGGATATTACTTTCCGTGCAATTGAAATTCTGGGAAGCGTCGATCTTATCCTTGCAGAAGATACCCGCCAGGCAGGAAAGCTTCTCAACCATTATAATATTAATTCAAAGCTCCAGTCTCACCACCTTTTCAATGAACATAGAAGTGTAGAAGCAATATGTGAAAAGATCATGGCAGGAACTACTGTTGCTCTAATCTCTGATGCCGGTACTCCCGGGATTTCCGATCCGGGGTTCCTGCTTGTGAGAACATGCCTTGAAAAAGGTATACAGGTGGAGACTCTCCCAGGTCCCACTGCTTTGATCCCGGCACTGGTAAACTCCGGTCTGCCATGCGAAAGATTCTGCTTTGAAGGATTCCTCCCTCCGAAGAAAGGACGAAATAAAAGACTGACAGGTCTCAGCGAAGAAACCAGGACGATGATCTTTTACGAGTCGCCCTACCGCCTGGTAAAAACCCTCAGTGAACTGGCAGAATATTTCGGATCAGAAAGAGAGGCCTGCGTTTCAAGGGAGCTGAGCAAGGTTTATGAAGAGAATCTGAGAGGCACGTTAGCTTTTCTGGCAGATCATTATAAGAACAAACCACCCAAAGGGGAGATTGTAATCGTAGTGGCAGGGAAAAAGGATTAGATTAACTATATTCACATATGCTAATTAGCTGCATGATATGAAGCGCGTATTCCTGCTGATGATTTTAATTCTTTCATTATTCCCGGTATCCAGCGCACAGATACTTAAGGGGAAAATAACTAATGAATCAGGTGAAGCAATCCCATATGCAACAGTATATATACAGGAACTTAAACAGGGAACTACAACCAACACAAAAGGAGATTATGAGATAAAACTACCTTCCGGCAAGTACCTTGTAACCTATCAGAGCCTTGGCTTCTCGCCTGTTTTTTTCGACCTTAATATTTCAGATCAGACTGTTACAAAAAACATCATATTGCCGGTCCAGCTTTATGAAATTCCTGAAGTGAGGATCACAGCTACAGGAGAAGATCCTGCATATGGAATAATGAGAAAAGCTATCGGGATGGCTCCATATTACCTGAATAATGTAAGTTACTATAAAGCAGAGGTCTATCTTAAAGGTAACCTGATTATCAAGAAAATACCAAAGCTTTTACAGAGAGCCATAAATGTTGAAGCAAGGAAGGATGAAGGAAAAGGCATCAGCTCAAATAAGATAAAAGCAGGAGATGTTTATATGATGGAATCTTTTAATGAGATTGAGTTTACTGCTCCTGATAATTATGCTCAAAAAGTAATTTCGATAAACAGTACATTTCCTGATGAGGGCGGTAATGTTTCACCAATGGACTTTATCCAGGCTAGTTTCTATGAACCTTTGATTGCTGACCTTGCCATATCCCCTCTTTCTCCTCAGGCATTTTCTCACTACAAATTCAGGTACCAGGGGGCTACTCTGCAGGGGAACAATGTAATCGACAAAATTCAGGTTATACCTAAAATGAAAAGCCAGCAGCTTTTTGAAGGGGTAATTTACATCATTGAGGATCTCTGGTGTCTGTACAGCGTTGACCTGACAAACGATAATATAGCCGGAAAGATATCTATTCAGCAACTCTACATTCCTGTCCAGGACGATATCTGGCTGCCTGTCAGCCATAAGTTTGCAATTGATCTTTCAATAATCGGTGTAAAAGCTGATGCCAGTTATGGAAGCTCGGTAAAATACCTTGAGGTTAAACCAAATACTAAGTTGAAGAAACCCGAATCCCTTGCAGCAAACTATTATTCGAAACCAGTCCCTGAAGAAATAAGCCAGGAAAAGCCCGTTTCAAAAAGCCAGCAGAAGATTGAAAAAATCCTGGGAAAAGAAGAACTGACTAACCGCGATATGGTATCTCTTTCACGCCTCATGAATAAAGAGACTGAAAAGGCTTTGCCTGACACTGTTCGCAATAACCTTGAGATCAAGGATAAAACAACTCATACAATTGAAAAGGATGCAAATAAGAAGGACAGCACTTTCTGGGCAGAGATCAGGCCAATTCCGCTGTCGGACCTTGAGATACGAAGCATAGTAGTACGCGACAGCGTTAAAATGGAATCATCAATCAGGGAGCTAAAAGGTGATACTATTCCAAAGGATGATAAGAAGAAGAAAAGCAAATTTGCCAAAACTGTAAATAGTATCGTATCAGGACATACATGGTCAGATACTACCGGATTCAGCTTTACTTACGATGGGCTGCTTGATCTTAAAAACTTCAGCTTCAATACTGTTGATGGTTTTATTTATGGCCAGGATTTCAGGATATATAAATACTGGAAGAACAAAGCAAGTATAACTATAGCACCGGAGATAAAGTGGGCTTTCAGCCGTGAAGAACTCATGTGGAGAGTTAACGGGAGTTTCAGCTCTAAATGGACGAGATATAGCCAGTTATTCTTCAGAACAGGTGTGACCAGCAGGGATATCTCAACAGGAGGCTCAATAAATCCTCTGTTAAATTCGGTGACTTCGCTGTTTTTTAAGAAAAACTATCTTAAGCTATATGAAACAAAGTATTTTACATTGGGATTCAGACGCCAAATCAAAATCGGATTGAACATTGAATTGTCAGCAGGGTTTGAAGACCGTAATGTGCTTAAAAATACAACAAACTTTTCTCTCACCCGTTCTTCACGGGAATACACTGATAATACAATAGATTCATTACGCGATCAGAGACACTTTGAATTTGCAGCAAATGTTGCATTTACCCCGAGACAGAAATACAGTTACCGGAATAAAATAAAAGTTCCAAGAGGCTCCGACTGGCCCACTTTCAGTTTAACCTGGAAACACGGGATCAATAAGTTTACCGGAATGACTGACAAGTACAGACATTCTGACATGATTGGGTTTGAGACATCAAAAAATCATGAGCTTGGAGGATTCCGGGAGTTCAGGTGGAGAGTACGGACAGGCGGATATCTTAATAATAAATGGCTGACATTTTATGATTTCTTCCACTTCAATTCCCAGCCTCTCCCGATTCTGATTGACGATTACCAGGATGCATTCAGATTACCCGCATATTACTCCCTCAGTACTCCGGAATTCTTTGGAGAAACCCATATCAAATATACAACACCTTATTTACTGCTAAAGTATCTGCCGGGTCTCAGTAAAACTCTGATGCGGGAAAACCTGAGTCTTTCGTATCTCGGATCAAGGTTCCGTCCCAGCTATACAGAGATCGGGTACAGCATTTCAGAATTCTTCCTGCTTGGTGAAGTGGGTATTTATGCAGGATTTGATAACCTGAAATACAAGAGCATCGGAGCGAGGCTCGTCCTCAGGTTAAATTAAAATATCTTTTATGCAAAAGGAGGTTCATCATGAGTATCAGGCTCATTTTCGAATCCGCCACCCATTGATCTCATATGATCATGATTCATTTTTGATCCAAGGGTAATGCTCTGTGCTCCTCCAGCTTCGGAAATGCCTTCGAGATCAAAATCCTCAATATCAACAAATTGTGCTTTTTCTTCCCGGAACTTGAGTCGGACGTCGTCTACCGGACCGTTACGGTTTTTTGCAAGTATGATTTCTGCTATCCCTTTAGTTGATGTACCATCTTCAAATGTCATTATGCCGAATTTTTCCTGGCGGTGAATAAAGACTACCATATCTGCATCCTGTTCAATAGCTCCTGATTCACGAAGGTCAGAAAGAAGAGGCCGCTTGGTGCCACCTCTCATTTCCACTGATCTGTTAAGCTGCGAAAGAGCAATAATCGGAACATTCAGCTCCTTTGCAATGCTTTTAAGTGATCTTGAAATATTGCTTACTTCCTGCTCGCGGCTGCCTGCATTATCAGGGCCTGACATCAGCTGAAGATAGTCGACTATTACAATATCGAGCTTATGCTGAGCCATCAGCCTGCGGCATTTTGCCCTTAGCTCAAAAATCGAAATTGCCGGAGTATCATCAATAAAAATCGGGGCCTGGACTAGCTTTTTGATTCTTGTATCAAGTTGTTTCCACTCCTCTTCAGAGAGCCTTCCGTTCCGGATCTTGTCACCCGGAATATCCGTTTCAGCTATTATCAGCCTGTTAACAAGCTGAATCGACGACATTTCACATGAGAATATTGCTACATTTTTTCGATGGTCAATTGCCATATTTCTCGCCATGGAAAGAGCCAGTGCGGTTTTTCCCATTGATGGCCGTGCTGCTATAATTATTAGCTCGGATTTCTGCCAGCCTGAAGTCAGGCGGTCGAGTTTGGTAAATCCGGAAGGAGTACCAACAAGTGCATCTTCCCTTTTCCCGGCCTCTTCAATTTCCTTAATTGCTTCCTTAATAACTATATTAATCGGAGATACTTCTCTTTTAATATTTCCTTCGGCAATCTGGAAAAGCTCATTTTCAGAATAATCAAGCAGTTCCGTAACATCCCAGGTATCATCAAACGACCTGGTCTGAATTTCACTGGAAACTCTTATGAGTTCCCTCTGAATATATTTTTGAGCTACGATCCTTGCATGATAATCGACATTAGCAGCACTTACTACTTTAGAAGTAAGCTGGGAAAGGTATACGGGACCACCTACACTCTCCAGTTCGTTATGAGCCCTTAGCTCTTCAGTAACCGTATAGAGATCAACGGGAAATTCCCTTGCTGAGAGATCAGAGATAGCTTTGAAAATCTTCCTGTGGGAATCTTTATAAAAGCTTTCGGGTTTGAGAATATCAAGTATTGTAATTACAGCCTCTTTTTCAAGCATTATTGCACCCAGTACAGCCTCCTCCATATCAATAGCCTGAGGTGGCACCTTGCCAAAATCAGGTAATGCGGTAATAGCTGGTCTTCCAGGTTTTGTCTGTCTTACCATTAGTTCTTATATTATTGATTTACAATTATTTAAAAGGCAATCTTCTTTATTTCTCCGGCAGTTCCAAAGGTATGAATAACCATGTTCAATAATCCCGGTATGCTTCCTTTATTACAAACACTCTAATGTTAAAAACTTGTTGAAAAGCTAAAAAGGAGATCATTAACATCAAATTCAAAAGCTAATGGTATTTTTACATCAAATACCGGAAAATGATCACGTTCCCAAAAGCAAAAATAAACGTTGGGTTAAGGATTATCGGGAAGCGCACTGACGGCTTTCATGATATTGAAACGATCTTTTTCCCGGTACCGCTCTGCGATGCCCTTGAGTTTGTTGTATTACCAGGGTCAGCTGATGACGATGAACTTGTAGTTACAGGTCTTGATATCAAAACCAGCCATGAAAAGAATCTCGTTATCAAAGCTGTAAAAAGGATTCGTGATCTTTTCCCTATACCATTTCTTAAAATACATTTACACAAAGTCATTCCTCCCGGAGCAGGTCTGGGAGGAGGATCATCTGATGGAATTTGTTTTCTTAAAGCGATTATTAAATATTTTGACATTCCGGTCACTGAATCGGAATTGAAGGCATTAAGTCTGGAGATGGGAAGCGACTGCCCCTTTTTTATTGATCCGTCTCCCTCATTTGCTACCGGTCGCGGCGAAATAATAAAGCCAGTCGATCAGTTTTTGCACGGGTTCTATATTGTTCTGCTCAATCCGGGAATCAGAATCAGCACCAGGGAAGCATATCTGAACAGTCATCCTTCGAAATCCAAAACAAGTCTCGAGATACTTATCAGCAATAAACCATCCCAATGGAAAAAGTTGATAATTAATGATTTTGAGGATTATGTATTTAAGCTCTTCCCGCAAATTGGAGAGTTGAAAAGAGCTTTATACAGATCCGGTGCATTATACAGTTCAATGTCAGGAAGCGGTTCTTCTGTTTATGGGATTTATTCAAACAAACCTGAAATTCCGGATAAGCTTAAAGAGTTTTTGATATTTGAGGGAGTGCTTTGAGTTACTTAAGTTCAAGCAACACAGTACCTTTTGATACTTTATCGCCCTTTTTTACAGCAATTCTTTTAACCTTCCCGTCAATGCTGCATTTCAGCTGATTCTGCATTTTCATAGCATCGAGGATCATAAGGTCATCGCCTTTATTAACACTTTGTCCCGGTTTTACGAGTACATCCAGAACTGTACCTGGAATAAAGCTTAAAATAATATGCGGATCAGCAACTTTATAAGGCGTCCTGTTTTCAAATCTTTTGCTTATCCTGGTTTTATAAATGCTGGTGTCGATATTAAGGACCCCCAGTTTATCATACTTTTTCATACCTGACATAAGTTAAATAAAAGATAATCAGATTAAAATGGCGGATTGCCATGTTTCTTCTCAGGCATCTGGATTACCTTATTTTCAGAAACTGCAAGAGAATGCATGAGGAACTGCCTTGTTTCCAAAGGTTCTATTACTGCGTCGACATAACCGCGTGAAGCAGCAACATATGGATTTGCAAATTTAGCTTTGTATTCCTCCACCTTTTGTTTTCTCATACCATCGGGATCATCTGATGACATAATTTCCTTTCTGAAAATTATGTTAGCAGCACCTTCCGGACCCATTACAGCAATCTCGGCCGATGGCCATGCAAAAACAAAATCAGCTCTGAGGTGACGTGAGCTCATTGCAATATATCCTCCTCCATAAGCTTTCCGGATAATAACAGTGATTTTTGGAACCGTTGCCTCACTGTAAGCATAAAGAACCTTTGCTCCGTGGCGGATAACTCCGGCATGCTCCTGGTCGACCCCAGGCATATAACCGGGAAGATCAACAAATGTTATTATAGGAATATTAAAGGCATCGCAGTAACGGATGAATCTTGCAGCTTTATCTGAAGAATCGACATCAAGTACGCCTGCCATTTCGAGAGGCTGATTTGCGACAAATCCTGTTGTCTTCCCACCCATTCTTCCGAAGCCAATTACAATGTTCTTAGCGTAAAGCTCCATTATCTCGAAGAAATCGGAGTTGTCTACTACCGAACGGATTACATCCTTTATATCATAAGGAAGTGTAGGATCGTCAGGAACTATTTTTTCAATATTGAATTCATTTGTAGGTTCACCAGGTTCAAAAGCCCTTGCTTTTTGTCCGTTGTTCCATGGGATGAATGTTATGAGCTTCTTAATCTGATCAAAACACTCTTCTTCGCTCATAGCAAAGAAGTGGGCGTTACCGGTTATTTCGCTATGGACGCGTGCACCTCCAAGCTCTTCCATTGATATCTCCTCACCCAGGACAGTCTTTATAACCTCCGGACCGGTAATGAACATTTTTGAAATATTATCGACAACGAAAACAAAATCGGTAAGTGCCGGTGAATATACAGCTCCTCCGGCGCAAGGACCTAGTATCACTGAAATCTGAGGAATAACACCGCTTGAAATTGTATTCCGGAAGAAAATCTCGCCATACCCGGCAAGTGAATTGACCCCTTCCTGTATCCTGGCACCTCCGGAATCGTTTATACCTATAAGGGGCATTCTCATCTTAAGTGCATGGTCCATGATCTTTGTTATCTTCCTTGAATGCATTAATCCAAGCGATCCTCCGGCGACAGTGAAATCCTGGGCAAAAATTGCTACGGGAGCTCCGTAAATTGTTCCCGATCCAATTATAACACCGTCGCTTGGAAGTGTTTTCTTATCCATGTCGAAATCACGGGCATCATGTTCCACGAACATGTCATACTCATTAAAAGAGTCCTCATCCAGAAGAGCCATTATCCGTTCACGGGCTGTACGTTTTCCAAGTGCTTTCTGTTTTTCAATTGCCTGCTCACCTCCCCCAAGAAGCAATTTTTCGCGTTTTTCGTGAAATTCTTTAATCTTTTTATTGATTGCCATAGATTTACGGGTTAAATATTTTTGCATAGGATCAATCAGGGGTACAATTTTAAGGAAATTGCCTGATTAAAGAAACTATTTTGGCGCCAATTTATAAAGGATCATTGCAATGACAAGGTAAAGAAGATTCGGTATCCACATCGCAAGTATTGGACTAAGGTTGCCTTTCAAAGAAAACTGTGAAGCAAATTGCAGGAACAGAATATAAGAAAAGCTGAGCGCAAGACCGATACCAATGTTCATGCCTATTCCTCCCCTGACCTTCCTTGATGAAAGAGTAACTCCGATCAGGGTAAGAATAAAAACTGCAAAAGGGCTTGCAATACGTCTGTGCTTTTCTATCAGGAAGATTTTAAGCTCTTCTGAACCTTGCATCTGTAATAATTTAATATAATTATCCAGCTCATTATAAGTCATTGTGCCCACGAATCCGGGATCTCTTGAGAAATCTTCCGGGTTGATAATCAGAGTAGTATCTATCTGTGTTCCTTTTGTTATAATCTCCTGGTTATCATGTATTTCCCTTATGACATAATTTAATGCCGACCATTTGCTGGTAGTGGTATCCCAGAGAACAGTAGGCGCAAAGAGCTTGGAAAGTAATTTTCCATTATCATCAAATTTCTCAATAGTAAAATTACGTCCTCTTAAATATATAGGACTGTAGGATTCCATAAATACATAGGTATTTTTAAAAACCTGCCGGTGTATATTCTCAACATTTAATCTTCTTCCCTGGGAACGATAATATTTATCTTCAAAATCCATCCTTACAAGGTTAGCACGCGGGATCACAAAGTTGGTAAGGTAAAAGATAAAAACGGCAATTACCATGGCAGAAAGAAAATAGGGCCACATCATTCTGCGGAAGCTCATTCCGCTGTTCAGAATAGCAATAATCTCTGTGTTTACTGCCATTCGTGAAGTGAAGAATATTACAGCGATAAACACAAAAAGGGGTGCGAAAAGCGTGGCAAAATATGGAATGAAATTAAGGTAATAATCAAAGATTACAGCACGCCAGGGGGCTGCCTTTTCCATAAAATTATCAATCTTTTCAGCAAAATCAAATACTACTGCAATAACCATAATCAGAACAAGGCAAAAGAAGAACGTACCCAGGAATTTCCGGATAATATATTTATCAATTATTCTTACTTTCAGTGTGTCTATAACCGCTCTGAAAGTCTTTTTACCATTGACTCTTTCCATGTTTTGAAATTTCCTTCTTCAATTTTTTCCCGGGCGTCGCCCATAAGCTTCAAATAAAATGCCAGGTTATGTATGCTCGAAATCTGTGATCCCAGTATTTCTCCTGAAATAATCAGATGTCTCAGATATGCTTTTGAATATGTTACACTTACAGTCGACGGACCTGCAGGATCAATCGGACTGAAATCATCCATCCATTGCCTGTTCTTAATATTTATAATCCCCTCCGATGTGAACAACATTCCGTTTCTTCCGTTCCGGGTTGGCATTACACAATCGAACATATCAATACCTCTTTCAATTGCTTCAAGTAAATTAACAGGGGTTCCTACCCCCATAAGGTACCTTGGTTTATCTTCGGGCAGTATCTCATTTACAATTTCAATTGTCCTGTACATCTCCTCTGCAGGTTCGCCGACTGATAGGCCGCCTATTGCATTGCCTTCCATTCCGGCCCCTGCAATCTTTTCTGCGGAAATCTTTCTGAGATCATCAAAAACACCACCCTGGACTATTGGAAATAAAAACTGCTCATTACCCCACAGAGGATCTGTATTTCTGAATCTTTCGACTGCTTTGCCGAGCCAGAGATGAGTAAGGGCAACTGATTTCCTGGCATATTCATAATCGCATGGATAAGGAGCACATTCATCAAGGACCATCATTATATCAGAACCGATAATACGCTGAATATCAATTATACTCTCAGGGGTGAAGATATGCTGAGATCCATCTATATGTGATTTAAAATGAGCACCTTCGTCATTTAACTTCCTGTTCCCGGCCAATGAAAACACCTGGTAGCCACCGCTGTCAGTCAGGATCGGACGTTCCCACGACATAAAACTATGAAGACCACCCGCTCCTTTTAATATTTCTGTTCCGGGTCGCAGGTAAAGGTGATAGGTATTACCAAGTATAATCTTTGCATCTATATCCTCAACAAGATCACGCTGAAGAATGCCTTTCACTGTTCCGCCAGTTCCGACAGGCATAAAAACAGGAGTAGGAATGTCTCCGTGAGGAGTGCTGAGAAGACCTGTTCTTGCCTTCGTTTCTTTATCCCTGTTCTTAATCTTAAACATTTGCATAACCTTATGAGACAGGACAAATGTAACTCATATGTGCGGGCTCAGGAAATTATCCAATATTTTTTTGTTGAAAACTATCTTTGTCATTCCGATTATCTTATTAATATTGTTCCGGCATTTTGAAAGTCAAATGATGTTACAGGATAATTTATTCCTTCTGATTGTATTTTCAGTATTTGTAGTATCCGCAGCTGTTCAGATTTTTTATTACCTGTGGTTTTACCTGGCTGTTTATCTTTATAAACATCCGGAAGGAAACAATGAAAAAAAATCTGTATCTGTGATTATCTGTGCAAGAAATGAAGCTGAAAACCTTAGAAATTTCCTGCCCTCGGTTCTGAAACAGGATTATCCTGATTATGAGGTTATTGTAGTAAACGATTGTTCTGAAGACAATTCTTATGATGTTCTCGGAGGATACCTTCTTCAATACCCGCATTTAAGGATCTCAAATGTTAACAAGGATCCTAAATTCACACATAATAAAAAATTCGCTCAGTTCATCGGAATTAAGGCAGCCAGTAATGAAATTCTTCTTTTTACTGATGCTGACTGCCAACCTGAATCAGAACACTGGCTTGAGCTTATGATTTCCAATTTTAACGATAAAACCAATTTCGTGCTTGGATATGGAGGCTATCTCCGGCAAAAAGGATTTCTGAACAGGTATTTACGTTATGACAGCATGATAATTGCCATGCAGTACCTGGGAATGGCTATCCGTGGCATTCCCTATATGGGAGTGGGACGAAACCTGGCATACCGGCGTTCGGTTTTTTTCGAAAAGAAAGGTTTTGGAGCTCATAGTCAAGTCATTTCAGGTGATGACGACCTTTTTGTCAATAATAATGCTGATAAGCATAATACCCGGGTTGAGTTCAGAAAAGGAACTCATACAAGATCTGTTCCCTGTTCGACATTCAGGGATTGGGTTGCGCAGAAAAAAAGACATCTGACAACTGCACCATATTATAAATTCCGGGATAAGTTTCTCCTGATTCTTGAACCACTTACAAGGGTCACTTTTTATGCAGCTTGTGCAATATTGCTTTCATTTTTATTCTTATGGCAATATGTACTTATAATCTTCGGATTAAGACTGATAAGCCAGGCAACGGTACTGGTTCTCACCCAAAAAAGACTAAATGAACCCGGACTTGCAGGTTTTTCGCTAATTTTTGATATCTTTTCACCGGTGATCAATGGTATAATTTATTTAACCAATACTCTGAAACTATCGGGCAAAAACCAATGGAAATAAATCAGGGGCTCTCGGAAAAGGCAAAGAATGATCTTCTGCTGGTTGAGGAGGCTAAAAAGGGAAATGAAAAAGCTTTTGCAAGCCTTATGAACCGGTACAGGGATTCTATTTATTATATGCTCCTGAAGATGGTTAATAATCCAGCTGACGCTGAAGACCTTACTATTGAAGCTTTTGGCAAAGCATTCAGGAATATCGATACATATGTACCCCGGTTCGCCTTCAGCACATGGCTCTTCATGATTGCAACAAATAATTGCATTGATTTTATCAGGAAGAAGCAATCATCACCTGTTCCGCTCGACCAGATCCAGGATAACATTACCATTAATATCCAATCCGACCTTCCTGATCCGGAAGAGGCACTCATTAACGATCAGAAAATAGCCACCTTAAGGAAAATTGTCAACCAGCTGAAATCTCCTTACAAAGAGATAATTGAACTGAGATATTACCAGGAATTTTCCTATGAGGAGATTGCTAATGAGCTTAATATCCCCATAGGCACTGTTAAGGCTCAGCTCTACCGCGCAAAAACACTGCTTTATAATATTTTTATCAAAACAGGCAACAGGTAATGCCGGACTCCATATTCAGATATTTCCCATCTCTTTCCGATGACCAGAAGGAGAAAATATCATGTTTAAAACCAATATATACCAGGTGGAACAACATGATCAATATAATATCCAGAAAGGATATGGATGATTTTTTCGTGCATCATGTGCTTCATTCATTGTCGATTGCAAAGGTAATCTCATTCAGGTCAGGCACACGGATTCTTGATGTTGGCACAGGAGGCGGTTTCCCGGGTATTCCTCTGGCAATATTTTTCCCCGGAGCGCAATTCACTCTGCTTGATTCAATCGGAAAAAAGATTAAAGTAGTTTCGGCGGTTGCTGACGAACTTGAACTTAAGAATGTTAAGAGTATCCGTATTCGTGCCGAAGAAGAAAACGGGAAGTATGATTTCGTAATCAGCAGGGCTGTCACAGACCTTAAAAGGTTTGCAGATCTTACTTTTAAGAATATTTCGAAAGATGGGAGTAATAACCTGAAAAATGGGATACTCTATCTGAAAGGAGGTGACCTGGAGAATGAACTGGCTCTGTTCAGGAACAGATTCAGGATATGGGAAATTAAAGAATTCTTTACTGAACCGTTCTTTGAAACAAAACGAATTGTATATCTGCCACTCTGAATTTTTTGAAAAAAAATAATGCCCCGGCTTTATTATTTCAAAAAAACACTATCTTTGCGATCTCAATAAAAAAGTATATACAATTAAAATACCGCACAAATGAAAAGGACATTTCAGCCATCAAGAAGGAAAAGGGCTAACAAGCATGGATTCAGGGAAAGAATGTCCACTCCAAATGGAAGAAGGGTACTTGCTTCACGCAGGGCAAAGGGAAGGAAAAAGCTTACTGCCTCTTCTGAACTGAAGTTAAAATAATTCATAGCATAAAATCAGGTATAAAGGTGTCTCTTAAAAGGACACCTTTTTTTATTGTAAGATACTGGCATCTGGCACAGATTTGTAATAAGTGCCCACAGTTCCTTCCATATCTTCCTGTTTTGAGCGGTTTTTAGCCCTATAAAAACATAACTGTTTGATAAGTAGCAAATAAGAGATTTATTTATTGAAAATATGGGTGTCTCTCCATTGTCCATACCATGAATCCGGTGATTACCTTCGGTGAGGTCTAAGCGGGACAAGGCACCTGATTTGTGATTGTCTGCCTGAATAACTGAAGGTGAATGTTCAAGAGTGCAGGGGATTCCTCGACGCTCGGAATGACAATTTATTATTTTACAGGGGATGGGGAAAGAAGTGGCGATTCGCTGAAACTTATTTCGAACTCTTTCAATAATTTTCAGCGAATCGCCACTTCTTTCCCTCTATACATCACAATCTCGCCACGTCATTCCGAGCGTTAGCGAGGAATCTCCTGATTTTTTGTAATTTGGTCTTCATAATAGATGTCATTAATAATCTGTTAGTTAAATGAGAACCCAGGTATATTATGTTTATATCTTGACAAATACACATCATAATGTTCTTTATACCGGAGTTACTGATGACTTAGAGAGAAGGTGTTATGAACATAAACAAAAGAAAATAAAGGGATTTACACAGAAATATAATGTTGATAAACTTATTTATTTTGAAAGGTTTGATTCAATTGATTCAGCAATAGATAGGGAAAAACAGATTAAAGGGTTTTCCAGGGGGAAAAAACTGGCACTTATTAATCAGTTTAATAAAGATTGGAAAGAATTATCACATACCGGATTATTCAGGACTCTGTTAGTAAATTTATTAATGTCAATCATGAGAAGTTTATTGTCTTGTCTGTCTATATTAATTTTGGGTGACTTTCGCACAAAACAACAGTGCCCACAGTTCCTTCCATATCTTTTGTTAATTTTGGGAACTTCTTTATTTAACATGACTGATTTATTAAACTATATTGAAGATATTGACCTTAAGCTTATTGCCGGAAAAATCAGGGATAATATCCGTATCTCTCCTGATGAAGGATTGATTCTCTACACAAAAGCAGATCTTCCCATGCTTGGTATTTTGTCATCACTGGTACGGAGAAGGAAAAACGGCAATCTTGCATTCTTTAATCGAAATTTTCATATTGAACCAACAAATAAATGCGTTTACAACTGCCGTTTCTGTTCTTACCATAAGCCTGCCGGCGACCCGGAAAGTTGGGAATTCAGCCATGAGCAAATGCTTGAGATAGTCAAAAGGTTTGATAACAAGGATGTCACAGAGGTTCATATTGTCGGAGGAGTTCATCCTTCTTACGATCTGCATTATTATGGGAGGCTTATCCAAAAGATTAAACTTCACAGGCCTTCACTGCATGTTAAAGCGTTTTCGGCAATTGAGCTCGATTATATGATCACCAAAGCAGGACTTACTATCGAAGAAGGCCTTGCTCAACTGAAGGAGTATGGTCTTGATTCGATCCCGGGTGGCGGTGCAGAAATATTCGATGAGGAGCTAAGGAAGAAAATCTGTGATGAAAAATCATCTTCTGAGCTTTGGCTGTCAATTCATGAAACTGCACACAAACTTGGCATACCATCCAATGCCACAATGCTTTACGGGCATATCGAGACTTTCGCTCACAGGATAGATCACATGGAGAGACTTCGAAGTCTGCAGGATAAAACCGGAGGCTTCAATGCTTTTATACCGCTTAAATATAAAATGGCAAACAACAGCATGGCTTATCTTGGCGAGGTAAGTGTTATTGAGGATCTTCGTAATTATGCGGTCTCCAGGATATTCCTCGATAATATTCCGCATCTTAAAGCTTACTGGCCGATGACAGGAAAAGAAATCGCTCAGCTAAGCCTTTCTTTCGGTGCCGATGATCTTGACGGTACAATTGATGACACTACAAGGATCTATTCAATGGCCGGCTCTGAGGAAAAGAATCCTGCAATGACCACAGAAGAAATCTGCAAACTCATCCGTGAAGCAGGTTTCGAACCCGTTGAAAGAGACTCTCTTTATAATTTTATGAATACATTTGCGTTATAACTAATGGACTATCTGCCTGTATGAGCCTAAAAAAATTCATCTTCAGTAAATCGTTTGCTAAGCACCTGGGGCTGGCTTTAATTATAGTTGTGGGTGTATTAATTATTTTGCTACTGTTGCTTAATATCTACACAAGGCACGGCCAGGCACGCCCTGTTCCCGACTTCTATGGCCTTAATATGGAAGAGACTATCCTCCTTGCAAAGAAAAACAAGTTGAGATATCATGTTATTGATTCTGTTTATACCACACTGGTTCCAAGAGGATGTGTGGCAGAACAAAATCCAAAACCGGGTTTTAAAGTAAAAAAATGGAGAAATATATCGCTTACCATCAATGCCTTCAGACCGGAAATGGTTGCGATGCCAGACCTTGTGGATCTGCCTCTCCGGCAAGCTATTGCACTTATAGAAAGTTCAGGGCTGAAAATGGGGAAATTGATTTACAAACCCGATCTCTCGGTCGATGTCGTTCTCAATCAGCTACATAATAGTAAAGAGGTTGCTCCAAAAGATTCTCTTCAGAAAGAATCAGTTATTGATCTTGTACTTGGGAAAGGACTCAGCAATCAGAGAGCCGCGGTTCCGAATCTTATAGGAATGAACCTTGACCCTGCAACCGAAAGGATACTGGTTGCATCACTAAATTTAGGAACCTATATTTATGATAACACAATCCGTACAGCCGACGACACGCTGAATGCATTTGTCTATAAACAGAATCCTGAAAGCAAAGAAGATGCTACCCTGCAGATTGGATCTTCTATATATCTCTGGCTTACAGTTGATTCACTTAAATTACCAGTTGATTCAACATTAATAATCCTTACCGATACAGTGCCCCCTGCCAGCGCATTGCCTTAAAAGCCTTACCGATCCGGATGATAAAAAAACCAGTCTTATATATTATTTTATTATTCTTGTTTCCGGGTCAGGTAATAAGCCAGGAGATTGTCATCGGACTACAGTCAAATCAGCTCCTGAAACAAAACACAACATACAATTCAGTAACAAAAAGCCTCACCACAGACACTCTTGAACTGCCCCTTTTTGATGACTTTTCAAAACAGGAGGTTTTCCCCGACAGTAAAATATGGTCCGATAATTATGTTCTTATTAATAACACATATAGTGACCGCCAGATTACAGCCGGGATAGCAACATTTGATGCTCTCAATAACCTTGGCAGATTATATGAAACTGCCTCATCGACTGGATTTGAAGCAGATCACCTTACGTCACAACCAGTCAACCTTAATCTTCCTGCCTCTGACAATATCCGGCTCAGTTTCTTTTATCAGCCCGGTGGTCTGGCAGACATGCCGGAAATAAATGACAGCCTTACACTTCAGTTTTTTGCTCCATCTGAAAATAAATGGTATTCGGTCTGGAAAAATAAAAACATCAGTAATTCCGGTTTTAAGGCAGTCATAATAAAAATTGACCAACCGAGGTTTCTGAAAAAAGGATTCCGTTTTCGTTTCATAAATTATGCGAGCCTTAGCCCAAACATTAATAACCCGTCGATGGTTTCAAACTGCGATCAATGGAATATTGATTATGTGGTTCTGGACAGGAACAGAAAAGCCGGAGATACAATTTTTGCAGATGTGGCTTTCAGGTATCCTCTCCGCTCGCTGCTAAAAACCCATGAGTCAATGCCCTGGAAGCAATTCCTCCAGACCTCTCTTCAGGAAATGGGCGCTTTTATCACAGTACATTACCGCAACAATGATACAATTGTGAGGAATGTAACCCGAAACTTTGAAATCTGGGATGTTTATAAAAACTCCCGGGCAAATTTCTTTTCAGCTGGTGCAACAAATATCGATCCTCTTACAAATGTCGATTATAATGCCAACCTTATTTATACCTTCGATACCGATAATAGCGATTCTGCACTTTTCAGGGTAAAGAGCTGGCTGATTACCGACAATTTTGATCCTAAAGAGAATGATACTCTTATATATTATCAGCGCTTTGGTAACTACTTTGCTTTCGACGACGGTACGTCCGAGGGTGGCTATGGAGTAAACGGCCTGGGATCAAGGAATGCAATGGTAGCCTATCGGTTTAAATCGTTTATGAAGGATACACTACGGGCAATAAATATCTGTTTCAACGACAGTTACGAGAATGCAAACCAAAGGGCATTTGATCTTATGGTTTGGGACGACAATGGTGGTTTACCCGGCAATGTCATATATTCACGCGAAGAGGTTATGGTTGAGCAGGGCACCTCAATTAACGGCTTTTATACTTATACTATTAATGGCGTAGTTCCTGTCAGCAGCATTTTTTATGTAGGCTGGAGACAGCGTTCGGAAACTTTTCTGAATGCAGGTTTTGATATCAACACACCTCACGGAGGCAGACAGTTTTACTGGATCAACGGCAACTGGAACCAGTCTGAAGTAGCAGGAAGCCTTATGATCAGACCAGTAACCGGAGGACCCCTGACTACTTCCATAAATGATATAACTTACAGGAACAGAAGTATTTTACATTTCCGGCCAAATCCTGCCAAAGATTTTATAAGATTTGATTTTGAGGAAGTTCCGGTTTCCGGACAGACCTGTTTATCCTTTATCGATTTGCAGGGACGGGAGCTATTAAAAGTGCCCTTCACTGAACAGATCGATATTTCTTCACTGCATGAAGGCATCTATATTATTATCTCAAGCCTGAACGGAAGGCCAACCGGGTATAACCGTCTTATCAAGTTAAAGTAAGCTGCGAAAATGGCGGAAGAGGAAATAATTGATCAACAGGAGCTTTTCGAGCATTACAGGTTTAAGATAGATCCCGGTCAGTCGCTTCTAAGGATTGATAAATTCCTTTGCCTGAGGATAGAGAACACATCAAGGACCAGAATTCAGAATGCCGCCAATGCAGGAAATATTCTTGTGAATGATAATCCTGTTAAACCCAATTATAAGGTAAAACCTAATGATATAGTTCAGATAGTACTGCCCAATCCTCCAAGGGAAATTGAACTTATACCGGAGAACATTCCATTTAATATTGTTTACGAGGACAACGATGTCATTGTTGTCAATAAAGAACCGGGGATGGTAGTCCATCCTGGTTATGGAAATTATACGGGTACTCTTGTTAATGCTTTAATGTGGCATTTCAAGGATCTTCCTTTGTTTCAGTCAGGCGACCTCAGGCCTGGACTGGTTCACAGGATTGATAAGGACACTTCAGGTATCCTTGTTATTGCAAAAAATGAGCTTGCACTCAACAGGCTTTCAAAGCAGTTTTATGATCACACTACCGACAGAAAATATATTGCCCTCATATGGGGGATTCCCGACCCTCCCCAGGGAACAATTACCGGTAATGTCGGAAGGAATATCCGCGACAGGAAAATAATGCAGGTTTTTCCTGATGGAACCATGGGGAAACCTGCTGTTACGCATTACAAGCTTATTGAGGATTTAGGCTATATTTCAATGGTTGAATGCCAGCTTGAGACCGGACGGACACACCAGATAAGGGTTCATTTCAGCTATATTAAGCACCCCCTCTTTAATGACGATGAATATGGTGGTAACAAAATCCTTAAAGGCACAACCTTTTCAAAATATCAGCAATTTGTAAAAAATTGTTTTAAAGCTCTGCCGCGGCAGGCTTTACATGCAAAATCTCTTTCTTTCGATCATCCTGCAACAGGCAAACGACTATCATTCGATTCGGAAATCCCTGATGATATGAAACAGGTAATTGAGAAGTGGAGAAAGTATATTGCTGGCAGAGAATAGAATTGAATGAGCTACCAGCTTCCTCCGGCACCTCCCCCGCCAAAACCGCCACCGCCGAAACCTCCGAATCCTCCTCCACCGCCACCACCGCCTGAAAAGCCGCCCCAGCTCCCGTTGTGAGAACCGCGACCCGAATTCATCATTGAAAGCAGCAGCCACAACGGCAGACCTTTGTCACTGATATGCCTCTGGTTTTTTCCTCCGCTGCTCCGGAAAAACATTATTATAATTATAAATATAATGACGAAAATAAACGGGCCAAAAGCACCAAAATCTTTCTTTTTGTTTTTCCCGTACTGATCTGCAGTGAATTCACCGCTTGCCAGCGACATCAGGGTACTGGTAGCTTTGTCCAGTCCACCATAGTAATCACCTGATCTGAATGCAGGGAGTATCTCATCTTCTATAATTTGCTTACACAACAGGTCAGGGATTGCTCCTTCCAGACCATAGCCAGGAGCAATGAAAACCTGCCCCTGTGATGTTTCTGTTTTAGATTTTACCAGGACAAGAACCCCATTATTAAGGCCCTTTTGTCCTATACCCCATTTCCCTGCAAGCTGGATAGCGTAATCCGACTTGTCATATCCTTTAAGATCCTCAACTATGACTATAGCAATCTGTGTCGAAGTGGTATCGTTATAAGCAACAAGTTTACGTTCGAGGGCATTAATTTCCCTGGTGTTGAGCATCCCCGCAAAATCATTCACGAGCCTTGGCGGGTTCGGTTTTTCAGGAAAATCCTGTGCATTTAACAATCCCGAAAACAGAGTTATCAGGAAGGAAACCGGAAATATTTTAAATAATTGTCTATTGATCATTCTGTTCCGGTTTAGTCGGGGTCATCAAATGAGATATCGTCAGGCAGTTCATTCACATCATCTTTCTTATGCGGGAAGTGTTCCTTAAGCTGTAATCCTGCCATAAGTATTCCTTTTACAAGCCCTTCAGTAAATTCCCGCTCTCTGAAATGTTTTTCGAGCAGCTCTTTTATGTTATCCCAGAATCCATCCGGGACCTTTGCATTTATACCCCAGTCGCCAATAATCGCAAACTTCCTGTTTGTCACTGCAAGATAGAAGAGCACACCATTCCGGTTTTCTGTTTTGATCATACCAATCTTTTTAAATATCCATGCTGCCCTGTCAAGGATATTTCCTGAAAGACGGGTCTCGATATGAACCCTTATCTCTCCTGAAGTTGTTCCTTCAGCTTCCTTGATAGCGGCACGAATATGATCCTGCTGCTCCTTCGTAAAAAACGATGAGGCCTTCATTAAGGTTTGCTATTATGAAATCAGAACTGTACCTGGGGAGCTTTATCAGCACCTTCCATTGATTCAAAATAAGGTCTGGCAGTAAAACCGGACATCCCGGCAATGAAATTTTGCGGGAATCTTTTTATATAAGTATTGAATGCCTGTGCTGCTTCGTTGAATTTTCTTCTTGCTTCAGAGATCCTGTTTTCTGTGCCTTCGAGCTCAACCTGAAGGTCACGGTAATTCTGCGTTGCTTTAAGCTCGGGATATTGTTCAACAACAACCATGAGCCGTGAAAGTGCTGAGCTTAGCTCACCCTGAGCTGCCTGGAACTGCTGCATGTTTTCGGCAGTCATTTTTGTCGGATCAAGTGTCACCTGAGTTGCTTTTGCTCTCGCTTCAATGACTTTTGTAAGTGTTTCCTGCTCAAAAGTCGCTGCACCTTTGACTGTATTTACAAAGTTCGGGATCAGGTCTGCCCTGCGCTGATATTGTGTTTCAACATTTCCCCACTGGCTTTTTACATTCTCCTGGTGGGTAACCATATTATTATAAACCTTTACTCCCCAGAGGACAGCTCCAAGGATTATCAGTCCTATGAAAGCGACTATAATAATTGTAACCAGACAACTTCTTTTCATTTTCCGATAGTTTTAATATTTATTCAAAGTTAATATTTTAAAAAGCTATAGGGAAAAAATAATCATGAATATTACATTATTGACTAAATTTGAATTAATAAGCTGACACAAAAATGAGAACTATTGCAATTGCAGCGGGAGGTGATTCTTCCGAATTTGAGATATCGGTCAGAAGCGCAAATGAAGTAAGTAAAGCCCTGACATCCAGGTATGTTGTATATATTATAATGATCCGTGGGATCAACTGGTACTGGGAAGATCAGAAAGGCCGGTTTCATAACATTGACAAGAATGATTTTACACTGGTTGCTGACGATTTTCACATCAGGTTTGATGCAGTCTTTATAGCGATTCATGGCACTCCTGGAGAGAATGGCCTTCTCCAGGGTTATTTCGACATGCTGAAAATTCCTTATACCACCTGTGATGCTTTCTGTTCAGCCCTCACCTTTAACAAACATGCCTGTAAACTTTTTCTTAAGGAATATAAAATTCCGATGGCTGATGCGGTCCTGATAAGAAAGGGTGAACAGTTAGATCTGGTGAGTATAATAAAGCGAACGGGATTACCATGTTTTGTCAAACCAAACGACAGTGGTTCGAGTTTTGGAGTCACCAAGGTTAAGAAGAAAGAAGATCTTTTATCTGCGATTGAAAAAGCATTTCAGGAGAGTGATGAAGTATTGACAGAAGCATTCATGAATGGCAGGGAGGTGGCATGCGGAGTTGTCAAAACCAGGTCTAAAGCCCTGGTCCTTCCTGTGACTGAGATAATCAGCAAGAATGAGTTCTTTGATTATGAAGCAAAATATACAACTGGTAAATCTGACGAGGTAACTCCTGCCAGGATGCCGGAAAATATTACAGATGAGATTCAAAGACTCAGTTCGGAAATTTACGACTTGCTAGGCTGTAATGGAATTGTCAGGGTTGATTTTATTGTAGTTGGCAAAAATCCATATTTCCTTGAAATCAACACAGTACCCGGGATGACAGAAGAGAGCATCGTACCGAAGCAGGCTGTGGCAGCAGGTATCAGGCTGGAAGAGCTTTATTCTATGGTTATAGAAGATTTGTTCTGACGGTGCGACGGTACGACGGTATGACGGCATTATACCATTATACCATTATACCATTTATTCCTTCGCTTTCTTAAGTGCACTTGTTGTTGTAAAATACTTTGTTATCATTCCCGGCACTTCCCATTCCGGAAGATTACCATCCTTCATATATTCCAGGAATTTAGCCATTACCTGCCCGAAATGTTCTTCATGACTTACCCTGTACTTTTTGGGAATTTTAATCTTCAGTGCATTCTTACCAACGGATTCAATCTGAAGACTGTCATAGGGTAATGTGCTGATTGTCTGCTTCAAAGCTGTCGTAAGATCGTTCAGCTTCATACCTTTCAAATTCTCAATATAAAGTGTAGGAAGGAATTTCTCTTCAGCACCCTGTTTGATCACAAGATCACATTTTGTTCCATGCATTACAGAATAATGAGTGTCGCCTCCTCCGGCCGGAGGCATAAAATTCCATGTTACAGAAACTTTTGCCCAGGTACCCTTAAGCTGGTAGATCATCTCGCCGTTTGAGAATACATTCAATTTACCATCCTTGACATCTTTCTGCAAAAAATCAGGAAACTCTTCCAGCCCAGTGGAACCTTTAAATTCTTCTTTTGAAATAAGAGTTGGCCATCTCTTCGCAGCAACCATATTTACATCCGATGGATTCAGTATCTGGCCCGGGAAACACTCCCATTGTACAAGGTCGACAAGATGAGTTGTTACATCAACGATCCCTTCTCCCTGCTGCTCGACATCATAAAACCATGCAGGACGCTGTAACTGAACACCTGAAACAATTTTCGAAAAATGGTGTACACTTACCTTTGAAACTGCAGGTTCTTCTTTAGTCCCGGCTGTGAGTTTACCAAAAATTTCCTCTTTTTGCGATAAGAGTTTCTGAAGTATGGTGGTGACCTCATACCTTTCAGTCATTATGTCGTATAGAAGAACTCCCTTCTCCTTAGCTACCGTGAAAGCATCTTCAAGTTTTGGAAAATCTTCAGGAGATATGATCATCGGTTTGTCAGCCAATACGTTAAGACCGGCATTAACCGATTTAGAAATATATTCGGCTTTCTTTTTATTATTGCCGGACAGGACTACCACATTACCTGGTCTGTCTTCAATCATCTTTTCGAAGAAATCTGTACCGGTATAAACAATCTCATTCCAGGAGGTAGGATTAACAGCGCGATTGTTGTACGATTTGATCCTTTCAAGGTGCTGCAGGTAATCAGGTCCTTCCGGAGCATATACATGCACTTCGGGCGATACCTGAGGATACATGGTTTTCTGAACCAGGGCAGCATGAAAATGTCCCGGATCGACTGTCATTAGCTGAACCTGATAATTGTTTTCCATTGTGGTCTGAGTATTTTCTGTTGATTGCTTTTTTGATCCACCTGAACCACATGATGTAAGGATCAGTGCGGGTATGACTAATAAAAACAGCTTCTTCATGGTTATCATTTTAATTTATTTACTCAATATTTTAACTGCCGGAGGATATGCAAAATCATTCCACAACCTGTCTGCAACAATCTTGTCAATTTTACCATCGTAAACAAGCATTCTGTATTTCAGCCTGTAAACATTCCCGGGTATAATCTCCCACGATTTTAGACGAATTGGGCAAAATTCAAAATATACATCTCCCCTGCCATTCTGAGTCTCAGGCCATACACGCATTGGTTCTGGATGTTCCCTGTTGGCAGGATGAGAAAAGAATGTAATACCTGAGTTGCCTTTATCCTTAAAAGCTCCGTTAAGGTCAGTCCACCTTGCCCTGGTTCCGTCTGCATCTTTCCGGGTTTTCCCTTCCGATGTGAGTACAGTGCTGTTATCCTTGTTCCACTCAGCGTTGGCCCTGATGCCGATACCACCGCCATACCTGTATGCTTCAAACAGAATAGGTTCATTGCCGGCTACCGAAAGAAAAGTCGTAAGGTCTACCAGGTATGCTTTTATACCTGCCACAGGTTCAGTGTTCCATGCCCTGACATCCCATACTTCATTTATTGCCAGCTCTTCAGGTTTTTTACCCTGGAAATCGATATGATCCTGTTTGACAGTAAATCCGCCAAAAACGGGGCCGTTTACTGTTGAATTTATTCCGGAAAACCTTACAGTTCCCTGCTTTTCATAAAGGTTCCAGAAATCAGTTACATGATTGCCTATCCTGACTCTTGTCCATGGATTCCATATACCCACATGATGATAATGATCAGGTGCATTTATCCTGGTAAGGACATTGCCTGAAGGTGAGAACATCGGATGAATAAATCCGCTTCTTTTATATGCAGTATCAACTTTTGCAGGCGGATACATTACTGATGTACGGTAATGGAGAATCTCCGAATTACCCTTTTTCAAAATTATATTATCGGGAGTAATTTCAGATGTAATTGCGTTCAGAACATTCTGAGGATTGTTTTTATACAGGAAAAACTCTCTCATTTTCCCTGCCCCGGTGGTTCCGTCAAGAATTAACCATAAAATGGGGGTATATCCTGGTTCGACCTGAAAAGTTTTTTCAACCATTTGCCCTTTGATTTTCTCAAAGAGCTGGAATGCCAGGGTATCGCTTTTTATAACTCCTTCAAGATCAACACCTACAGGAGTGTTTATGCGCTGGAAGGTACCTGCCTCAACATAGAAGTGAAGGAGCTGGGATTTCTGAGGATTTGCTGTCCCAAAAACAAATAAAAGGAAAATCAGAATATATAATTTTTTCATTGCATTTTTATTTTGAATATTTTTTAACTGAATTGATAAAAGTCTGTATATTAATGTTTTTGACATCCGGGGGCATCCCGCCGCCAGCCGACCAGATTATCCTTTCATGGTTGGTAATCTCTCCGAATGCTTTTTTCACGGCAGCATCAACCTGATCGGGAGTTCCGGCTGCAAGGACATCCCTGGGAGGTACATTACCTGCAAGAATAACCTGCGGACCTGCAAGATTGCGTATCTCACCCATAGTATGATTATAGGAGAAATTGAACATATTAATACTCATTCTTGTCAGGTTTTTTGCTGTGATCAATCCATCAGCATCATTGTGCAGGAACCGTACCTTTACCCCAGTGCATTCGAATATCTTTTTAAAATAAGGAATTGCATATTCTTCAAATTCGACTTCGCCTATAAATCCCATAATATCATCGAGTATCAGAACGCCATCTATTGATGGAAAGCTCTCTTTCTGCCAGCAAAGCCAGTCGCAGATAAAATCGGATATTTTTTTCAGCAGCTTGTGCGAACCTTCGGGATTGAGCGCCAGTGCCATCATAAACTCAGTCGTTCCCATAAGAAAGGTTGCTATATTCATAGGCCCTCTTGCAACTGCAAATCTGATCTGGTGATCAGCATCTTTTATGGCTTTTTCATTGTTTCTCAGCCTGGCTATCATAAATGGCAGCAAACCGTCAGTTTTTACATTTGGTTGCGGCAGTAAATCTGCACCCTCGATACCTGTCATAATCTTTTCAGCATGCGGCAGATCCTTTTCGGGGAAGATCATTCTTGAGCCGAAAGCTGAAGGTTCGGTGCACATCCCGTATTCGGACCAGAATCCGGGCATAAACCAGGTTTCAGGGAATGTGCTGACAGCTTTCAGATTTGATTTCAGCCAGAGTTCATCCGATGAATAGAAATCGACAGGTGAAATCCCATACCAGCCCGGTATCCATGGGCTGTCAATTATAAATCCTGAAGGCTGATAGCTGAGTTTCTTGCCCTCAACCATTTTAATCAGGTCATCCCATGATGAATTGTGCATAATAAAAAATAATAAGAAAAGTTAAAAATATTTATGGAATAAAATTGAGAAAAATTGATCAGAAAAAAAATTATTATTCCTGTAATGAGGGTTAATAATATTTAAAACTCCGTGGCTTTGTATCACCTGCACCTTACACGACCTCATCCCCCTGACCCCCTTCTCCCAGAAGAGAAGGGGGTAAAAAACTGTATATCAAGTCCCTCTCCCGCTTAGGCGGGAGATTTAGGGAGAGGTCAGGTATTTAGAATTTAAATGTTTCCATCCTGTACTCATCAATCGGTGCACAGGTGCATACCAGGTTACGATCCCCGTAGCCATCATCGATGCGTCCCACTGTCGGCCAGAATTTGTTTTCAACAACCCATTTAGCAGGAAATGCAGCTTTCTGCCTGTCGTATTTATGATTCCATTCATTTGCAGTAACCACTTTAACCGTATGAGGAGCATTATGAAGTACATTATCCTCTTTATCAGCTCTGCCATCTTTAATCTCCTGTATCTCGTTCCAGATCGATTTCAGCGCATCAATAAACTTATTAAGTTCCTGAAGCGATTCAGATTCAGTCGGTTCAACCATCAGTGTGCCATGTACAGGGAACGAGAGAGTGGGTGCATGGAAACCATAATCCATAAGGCGCTTGGCAATGTCTGACTCAGTTATTCCTGCTTCAGCTTTGAAATTACGGCAGTCAAGTATCATTTCATGTGCTACAAAACCAGTTGTGCCTGTGTAAAGTGTTTTATACCAGTTCTTTAGTGAGGCTGCGATATAATTAGCATTCAGGATTGCAAATTTAGTTACTTCTGTAAGTCCGTCGGGGCCCAACATCATCACATAAGCATGCGAAATTGTAAGTACCTGTCCGCTGCCGAATGGAGCAGCTGCCACTGCTGTTGTTCCATGACTTCCACCCGTTTTTACGAGTGGATGAGACGGAAGAAACTCGGCAAGCTTTTCATTCGCCAGGATTGGGCCCATACCGGGACCTCCCCCTCCGTGAGGAATTGCAAAAGTCTTATGCAGGTTCAGATGGCAGACATCTGCTCCTATGTGACCCGGATTTGTAAGGCCTACCTGAGCATTCATATTTGCGCCATCCATATATACCAGTCCCCCGTTAGCATGAATAATATCCGACATTTCGGTCACTGCTGCCTCGAACACTCCGTGTGTTGACGGATATGTGATCATAAAACCGGCAAGTTTTGTCCTGTTATCTTCAGCTTTCTTCTTCAGATCTTCAACGTTTATGTTCCCTTTATCGTCGCACTCAACAACAACTACCTGCATACCGGCCATTGCAGCACTTGCCGGATTGGTCCCATGTGCTGAAGAAGGAATAAGTACTACGTTTCTCTGAGTGTCACCGCGACTCAGGTGGTACTCCCTGATAACCATAAGTCCTGCATACTCACCGGCAGCACCCGAATTTGGCTGGAACGAGACAGCTGAAAATCCGGTAATCTCCTTCAGGGCTTCACCAAGCTCATCCATGAGACGGTAATATCCCTGAGCCTGATCTTTTGGTACAAAAGGATGGATATTCCCAAATTCAGGCCAGCCCATCGCAAACATGGAAGTTGCCGGATTTAGCTTCATTGTACATGAGCCTAACGATATCATGCAGTGAGTCAGTGAGAAATCCTTTCTTTCAAGCATCTTAATGTAACGCATCATTTCGGTTTCGCTGTGATACCTGGTAAATGTCGCTTTCTGCAGGAAAGCTGATTTTCTTAAAAATTTCTCATCTATGCATTTACAATTGCAGAAGGAGGTGATCTGTTCGGCTTTCTTTCCGGCAGCCTTTGCAAAAATATCCGCTATAGCATTTATATCCTTAAATGAGGTTATCTCATCAGTGCTGATGCTAACAGATTTTTCATCAGGATAATAAAAATTGATCCCTGCTTCTTCCGATAGTTTCTTTATCTCATCCTTCACTCTGTCTGAAGAAAGCCGGATCATTATTGTATCAAAGAATATCGTATTCATCTGGCTGTACCCCATCTCCTTCAAAGAACAGCTTATTGTGCAGGCCGATTTATGAATATGCAAAGCTATATTTTTCAGACCTTCAGGACCGTGATACTGTGCATACATTCCGCTCATCGTTGCCAAAAGTGCCTGTGCAGTACAAATATTTGAAGTTGCTCTTTCGCGCTTGATATGCTGCTCCCTGGTCTGAAGGGCCATTCTCAGGGCTTTGCTCCCCTGAGCATCGATTGAGACTCCAATAATACGGCCCGGCATGCTTCTCTTCAGTTCGTCTCTGGTGGCAAAATAACCTGCATGCGGTCCTCCGAAACTCATTGGCAAACCAAATCTCTGATTGGAACCCACAGCTATATCAGCACCCCATTCTCCTGGAGGTGTCAGCATTGAAAGGCTCATCAGATCGGCTGCTACACCAACGAGCATCCCGGATGCATGTGCTTTTTCTGCGAATTCTTTGTAATCAGGGATCTGGCCTGAAGCAGCAGGATATTGAACGAAAGCTCCGAAGAACATCTCATCAAACTGAGCCTCTTCATATTTACCTGTAATCAGCTCAATCCCAAGCGGTTTTGATCGTGTAGTTATGACAGCTTTAGTTTGCAGGAAAATATCTTCATCAACAAAAAATTTGTTAGCACCCGCTTTTACAGCTGCCCGTGACCGAGCATTGAGCATCATAATCATTGCCTCAGCAGCTGCGGTAGCTTCGTCAAGCAAAGATGCGTTAGCTATTTGCAGACCGGTGAGTTCAATAATCATTGTCTGAAAATTAAGGAGAGCCTCAAGCCTGCCCTGCGAAATCTCTGCCTGATATGGAGTATATGACGTATACCATGAAGGATTTTCAAGAACATTACGGATAACTACTGAAAGCGGAGCAACTCCATAATAGCCCTGTCCGATGAATGACCGGTATATTTTATTCATTGACCCCAGACTTTTAATATGATTAAGATATTCATACTCGCTCATGGCTTCCGGAAGCCTGAGCGTTTTCTTCAGCCTGATATTCTGTGGGATTGTCTTTTCGATCAGCTGATCGAGTGAATCGACACCAATAACCTTTAGCATTTGCGGCAGCTCATTATTGCGCGGACCGTTGTGACGATTAACAAATTTATCTGATGACATAACTATTATTTTTACCTGAATATCAATTAATTTATGTTGAAATGATTTCTAAAAGAATCTGGCTGTAAAATTAACAGATTTGGTTTATTTAAAATATGGATTCGTACTGATCTCATCCCCAATTGTTGTAGCTTCACCATGACCAGGATATACCAAAGTATCCGGAGGAAGTGTAAACAACACACTTCTTATACTGTTTATCAGTGTCTTATTATTTCCGCCGGGGAGATCACTTCGTCCAATACTTCCTGAAAAAAGAGCATCACCTGTAAAGACAACTCCATCTTCTTTATTGTAAAAAGCCAGGCTTCCAACCGTATGACCCGGGACATGAAGAGCCAGAAGATTTACTGTTCCGAACGTTACATACTCACCATCAGCAATCTCTCCTGCAGGTTCGGGAGGATTTCCCATTGTTAAACCAAAAAGCTGTGCATGCATGACTGAGTCCTTCCTGTTCTTTTCCTCACTTTTGTGACAAAAAGTCCTCAGATTATATTTTTCAAGGAACATTCCGTTGCCGAATATATGATCAAGATGGCAATGAGTATTCAGCAATAACTCAGGATGAAGCTTCTTCTTATCAATGAGATCTGTCAGCTTTCCGAATTCTGCTTTGTTATAGCAACCACAGTCAATAACAGCGCATTTACCTGTCTTGTCAGTCAGAATATAAGTATTTACTTCAATTGGTGAAAAGACCAGTCTGAATATTTCCATTAAAGATCATTTATCATTAACAGTGCCTTTAAGCAATGGCACAAATACAAAATTTCCGTGTGAGGAATAATCATAAGTCTCTTCCCCGGTTCTCTGGACAAGTGTCATTACCTGCACATTATTATCGCCAAGCGGAACAACGAGTCTGCCTCCGATCTTAAGCTGTTTAAGAAGTGCATCAGGTATTTCCTTAGTAGCCGCAGTAATAACTATTCCATCGAAAGGGCCATACTGAGGCTTCCCCGGATGACCATCGCCATAGAAAAAATCGGCAGAATAACCCAGACCCGTAAGAGTTACCTGGGCCTTAAGATACAATTCCCTGAATCGTTCAATTGTATAAACTTTAGCTCCCATTTCGGCCAGAATTGCCGCCTGATAACCTGATCCCGTACCTATTTCAAGGATTTTGTCCCTTTTCCTGATTTGTAACAGGGATGTCTGTACAGCGACTGTATAAGGCTGGGAAATAGTCTGACCCGAAGTGATAGGAAAAGCTTTGTCGACATAAGCATGGTTCAGAAAAGCCGGATCCATGAAAACATGTCGCGGCACAATATTGATCGCCCTCAACACTTCTTCATCACTGATGCCTTTCTGTCTCAGCTCTTCAACCAGCTTTTTTCTTTTGCCTTTGGCTTCAAATGAATCTGTCTTTGTTTTCATCGGTACCAGGTTTCCGGCAGCAAAAATATAAAAATTGTCATAGAGGAATCAGAAATGATATCATAGGTTGATAAATTGTTCAGAAGATGCATCATGTTCAATAAAATTTTAAATTATTATAGTACCACAAAAAAAATATTATCTTCATACTGAAAACCTGCGTATATAACCTTGAACTATATGGGTGAACCCGAATTAAAAGATGTAAATATACCGGATGATTTTTGTGACAGCGGATCCAGATTATATCTTGTAATTAAGCAAAGCAGTGACATAATTTTTTCACTTCTTTTCCTTCTGATCCTTAGTCCTTTATTGATACTTCTTGTATTTCTTATCCGTTTGTCCGGGAAAGGGCCTGTTATTTATACACAGGACAGGATTGGTAAAAGCGGAAAGCCATTTTTAATATTAAAATTCCGATCGATGAAATTCAATGCTGAACAAGGAAAACCGTTGCTTTCAGGCATCGCTGAAGAGAGGGTTACCAGGATCGGAAAATTCCTGAGAAAATACAGGATTGATGAGATCCCAAATTTTTTCAATGTTCTGAAAGGTGATATGTCAATTGTAGGGCCAAGGCCGGAACGCCGGTTTTTTATCGACCAGATCCTTCTCAGAGTCCCCGAATACAAGGAATTGCACAAAGTCAAACCGGGGATCACCTCCTGGGGCCAGGTCAGATACGGGTATGCTTCCAGCGTTGAAGAAATGATCGAAAGACTTGATTACGATCTTTATTACATGAAACACAGGTCGTTATGGCTCGACTTTAAAATAATTCTGTTTACCGTCAGGACAGTTCTGCAGGGGAAAGGAATGTGACTGGCTCAAACCTCAAACCCTTCATAATCTGAACCGACCTATAGGTTTATAAACAGGCCCGGTTGGTTTGAGAATGCTTTCGAACAATATAACTTCGGTTACAGGAACTTCCTGGAAAAAAGTGTTTTGATACCTGCTGACTACTGACTTAAGGGCTTCTTTATCCTTTATAGATTTAATCCTGCCAAGCGTAATATGAGGCCGGAATTGCCTCTCTTCAATCTTAAATCCTGTATCCTTCAAGCCTGTAGTTATCAGATTATTCAGATCTGTAACCTTTTCATGATTTTCTGTCCCGATCCAGATTATCCTTGGATCACTAAAACTTTTGAACACACCTGAACCTGATAATTTAAATCCAAATTCGCCAAATCCTGTACATTTCTGTTTTAGCATAATTGAAGCAACTATAATTCTTTCATCCTCTGTATTGCCAGGAAAAGCCATAGTAAGGTGAAAATTTGCAGGGTCGACCCAGGTGATCTTTTCATTGCCAGGCATAGCTTTCAATGAAGATAACATTCGCAGGAGTGTCTCTCCCGGCTCAACTTTAAGGGCAATAAAAATTCTTTTCATATTAATTGAAAGGGGCTGTTTTAACTCATTATAACCGGCCGGATTCAATATCCCGGAGAATAAGCTCAATTACTACATCAGCTCCGTAAGGATCGTATTCCTCTTTAAGATTGGTTCCGAAAATTCGTGCAATACCCTGCCAGAAAGCTGCACTCAGTCCTCCACGGTACAAACGTATAAGCTCAAATGATGTGTTCTGAGTCTCCCTGTCTATCAGTTTAAGAAGCAAGCGTCCCTGCGTGATTGTCATATTTCTTACATCGTCTTCATATTCACCGAAGATGTCTTTTTCAAACTGTTTTATATACTTCCTTCTCTCCTTGTCCGTTTTCATCCTTGCAAGCTCTTCATTAACCTGGCCAAGCTTTTCCCTGACAATTAATGCATAAGGATAAACGGTTTTCAGGTTATATACCAGCCTGTCGTATCGTCTTACCCATACTTTTCTTGAACCTGTTGATTTTCCAACAACTGTTACTTCTTTGATCTGAATTTCCGGCATAGTCACGCCATCTCTTTTCACCTGCTGCAACAGGTAAATACGGTCAGGCAAAGTGTCACTTTTCTGCTTGCCGGAATCAATCTGCCCAGAAGCTCCGGTTAACATAAGAAAAGAAAATAATATTAAAAAAAAAGCTCTCACTATGCCAAATATTTTTGCAAAGGTATTAAATAAAGGACCATATGATAAAACAGAATTTTAGATCTGAAAGTGCCCCTGATAATGATTTATTTAGAAAATCTGATGTTTAATACCAAAATAATTAGTAAATTGTATAAGATCTTAATTGATCGGCTTAAACTAAATTATTATGAAACTCCCCGATTTTCATAAAGTCGACCAATGGATTACTAAAATCCTTTCCCGTCCGGGTATTGACGAAGGTGCTCTTGCGCAGAGAAAAATTTACTGGATAGCAAGTGTTGCTGTTACTTCAATGGTTTTATGTCTTACCATTGCATATCACATTATCTTTCCTCAATTAAGGATACTCATTTATTACGGATTATTCCTTACAGCTGTCTTCCTGCAGGGTGTTATTTATCCTTTAATATTTCATCACACCGGAGTTTGGCGGCTCTTCATAGACCAGAGTCTGGTGGCAATAGCAACATTCATTTGCATATTGAAGGTGGGTGGAATTCCGTATTCAGGAGGTCTGATTTTCGTTGGTCTGGCCCTTGTATTTTTCTCTCTCAATTTCAGAAAGAAGAGACACTCAATCTCAATTTTCATCATTTATATTATTACCGTCATACTTGCTGGTGTCCTTAATCCCTACCTGACAGTGCCTCCCGAAATGACCCCTTCTGTCAACATCTCTCTCTTTGTGATAAATCTCCTTTGGATATCCGGATTCGCAGTGGTTTTTGTTATGAATTTTATTTCCCAGAGCGTAAAGCTTGAACAACTGGAAACAAACCGTCTGAAGGAACTTGATGAAGCAAAGACAAAGCTCTATACAAATATTACTCATGAGTTCCGCACTCCCCTCACCATTATCACCGGTATGACAGATCTGATGCGTAAGGATCCTGGAAAGTGGCTCGAAGAGGGGAGTGAGAAAATAGACAGAAACGCCGGATTACTCCTTAATCTTGTCAATCAAATGCTTGACCTCACAAAGATTGAAGCCGGTGCCATGCCCATAAAGATGATAAGGGCAGATATCAATATGTACATCAGGTATATTGTTGAATTGTTCAGGTCGGTTGCGGCAACAGCCAGGATAGCTCTCAATTACACTTTTGCTGAACAACAACTGGTTATTGATTATGACCCGTACAAGCTGATGCAGATAATAACAAACCTTCTCTCGAATGCCCTTAAGTTCACACAACCCGGCGGCAGGGTGGAAGTATGCAGTTCATTAACCGGCGACGGGCGATTTGAAATACGTGTAAGTGATGACGGTCCCGGCATCCCGGAGGATTATCTGCCTCAAATCTTCGATCGCTTTTCCAGGGGAGAAACGAACTACACCTATACCACACCCGGGTCGGGGTTAGGTCTGTCACTGACAAAAGAGCTTGTGAAGCTGCTTAATGGCACAATTACAGTTGAGAGTGTTTTTGGTGAGGGAACCGAATTTATTATAACCTTAGCGGTAACTTATAATGCACCTTTGCATGAGGGGTCGGGTCCACAGGATTTTGATAACAACATTTTACGCTATATTTTCCATCCTGGCAGCAGGGAAGCAGAAGTGAAGGCAATCCGGCACAGCTATGACGAGAAACCATTGCTGTTGGTTGTAGAGGACAATGATGATGTTGCACAATACCTTATGACCCTGTTAGCAAAAGATTATGATGTGATTATTGCTGTCAACGGGGAAGATGGAGTGACCAAATCCATTGAGTATATGCCTGATATCATTATCAGTGATATAATGATGCCGGTTATGGATGGCATTGAAATGCTGAAGAGTGTCAAGAACGATTTCCGGACAAGTCATATACCGGTGGTAATCCTGACTGCCAGAGCTGATATCGGTTCCAGGTTGGAAGGACTTGAAAGAGGAGCTGACGCATATATCGCGAAGCCGTTCCTGAAGGAAGAACTCCTTGTACAGATAAGATCACTAATTCAACTCCGGAAAAAGCTGCAGGAAAGGTATGCTTCAGCAACACATCTTCATCTGACTGAAGATATAGATTTTCATATTGAGGACGCTTTCATGCAAAGAATCCATAACATATCGATGGTCAATCTCAGTGATGAATCGTTCCATATTGACAGGTTGTGCAGGGAGATGGCAATGAGCCGCACACAATTGTATCGTAAATTCAGGTCTCTTACAGACAAAACAATAGCAGAATATTTCCGTTCACTCCGCCTACACAAGGCAAAAGAATTGCTGACTAATTCCGAACTTTCTGTTTCTGAGGCAGCCTATAAAACCGGATTTAAGAACGTATCTCACTTCAGCAGGGTCTTCACCCAGGAGTTCGGTATTAATCCAAGGGAAATCCGTAAATAATAGCTTTTTTGGTACTCCTGGTAAAGAATTTGGGACGCATGGAATTGTAAGCAATGCCAGGGCTGCTTAACTTACGTTTAAATAAACATAAGCTTTTTTAGTTTTTTTGCAACATAGCTTAAACAGCAAAAATGAATAATCACTAAATCCAGTCAATCATGAAAAAACAACTTTTACTCAGCTTGATTTTAACACTCTTCTGTGGAATCATCTATGGACAACACCTGATCAGGGTGAACAACACTGCAGGCACCGATGCAGACTATACAACTCTGCAGGATGCAAACGATAATGCCGTCAGCGGCGATACCATTTATGTCGAAGGTTCAACAACTAATTATGCTGGTGCAAACATGGACAAAAAACTTACGATTATTGGTCCGGGTTACTTTCTAACCAAAAACGACAGCACTCAGGCAAATGGTCTTGATGCTAAATTTAACGGTTATATATACTTTAATACCGGATCAGCTAACAGCGTAATTACTGGTATAGCACTGGGCAGTATTTCCATTAAAGCAGATAATATTGTTGTTACCAGGTGTAACCTTAGCAATATTTCTTGTGATGCTGATATTAAAAATGTTCTTATCTCACAAAACTATGCTTATATGATTACCGGTGGTGCTGGAAAAGTCATCAATGGAGTTATCTCGAACAATATTGTTTCTTACTATATAAATTTCTATAGTGATGATGGTCCATTACAAATTACAAATAATGTTTGCTGGGGAACATATCCTAATCCAATTGTGGTTTACAATTCAACCATTGCCAATAACATAATTACTTATACATCAGGTCTGATATCTGTCAATACAGGAAATAACATCATCAACAACATTTTAGCTGCTGCCGGTACCAACGCCAATGGAAACAAATATAGTGTAGTCATGACTTCTGTTTTTGTCGATTATAGTGGCAGCCTGGGTAAAAGTGAGGATGCCAAGTGGATGTTAAAAGCCGGTTCGCCAGCGATCGGAGCAGGAGTCAGTGGAGTCGATTGCGGCGTTTTTGGAGGAGTAACCCCGTATGTTTTATCAGGTGTACCAAATTTGCCGCATATTTATGAGGCTTCCATCCCCGGTACTGCTTATTCAGATAAAGGCTTGTCTTGCACCATAAAGATAAAATCAGGGAAGTAGCCTGTTCAATGAGGGAACGATGAAAAAACTAACGTTAACTCTTGCAATAATATTTTCTGTCCTGCTTTGTACGGGGCAGAAGATTAATAAGGCGGAATACTTTATCGACAGCGACCCGGGCTATGGACTGGCCATCCCGATACCAATATCCACCCCGGGAAAAGTTTTGTCATTAAGTTTTCAGGTGAATGCAACCGGGCTCTCACAGGGTTTCCATATGATGGTCCTGAGGGCCCGTGACGATAAGGGTTACTGGAGCAATACCCGTCAACAGGTTTTTTATGTTTATCAGATCCAGAACGTGACCGAATCGAAAATAAATAAAGCAGAATACTTTATCGACAATGATCCTGGTTTTGGGCTGGCAGTCCCAATTCCTGTCAGCACCCCTGCAAAAAGATTGTCATTAAGCTTTAATGTGAATGCAAGCGGGTTATCCCAGGGTTTCCATATGATGGTTCTGAGAGCCCGCGACCAACTTAACCGCTGGAGCAATTCACGTCAACAGGTTTTTTATGTTTATCAGATCCAGAATGTGGCCGAGTCGAAAATAAATAAAGCAGAATATTTTATCGACAACGATCCGGGTTTTGGACTGGCAGTCCCGATTCCGGTAATCATCCCGGCGAAAAGAGTGTCATTAAGCTTTAATGTGAATGTCAGTGGGTTTTCAGAGGGTTTCCATATGATGGTTCTTAGGGCTCATGATCAATTGGGCCACTGGAGCAATACCCGTCAGCAGGTTTTTTATGTTTATAAGGTCCAGAGTGCAACTGTGGCGAAAATAAATAAGGCAGAATATTTTATTGACAGCGATCCGGGTTTTGGAAAGGCAGTCCCGGTTCCGGTTAGCATTCCGGGGAAAAGAGTATCATTAAGCTTCAATGTTAATGCCAGCGGGTTATCCCAGGGTTTCCATATGATGGTCGTAAGGGCGCACGATGAACTCGGGCGCTGGAGCAATACACGCCAGCAGGTTTTTTATCTTTATAAAGCGATTCCACCGGTTTCTTCGAATATAACTGGTATTGAATACTTTATTGATACCGATCCGGGTTTTGGCAAAGGGACCCCTGTTTCTGTAGCAGTACCCGGGAGCAGAGTAACTGCTGATTTTATTGCAAACCTGAACGGATTGACAAGCGGTGACCATATAATATATATCAGGGCCAAAGACGCACTCAAACGGTGGAGTCATTACTTCGCTCAGGCTTTTACCCTTACCATTTCAGATTTTGCCAAAGAGGAAGTAGTATCCTGGTTCAGAATTTATCCCAATCCGAATGAAGGCAATTTTAAAATTGATTTTGCTGATCTTCAGAACCGTCCTATAAAAATAACCATTAACGATTTGAACGGACGGACAGTTTATTCAAATGAACTGGAGGGCGAAATTATTTCCCTTTCCGTTGACCTGCCCGACGGAACCTATTTGCTGACAGTCGAATCCGGGAATCAACACTTCAATCAAAAACTCATAATAAGACGATAAATGGTTTAAGGATAATGCCAGCTAAAACTTCTGAATAACTATAAAGTGAATTTACAGATTATTTTAACCAAAAAAAATTAGTAAAATCAGCAGCAAGAAAATGAGTTTTTGGAAGAAGTTTCAACGCAAAATTAAGATCAGTTTGCAGGTGAAAAGTGAAGTGCTGGCTTCACTTTTCCCTTTTGAGAAATGTTTGTTTTTAATAAAACTATAGCGTAAATTTGAAAGAGAATCAACACTAAATCTGAATGTTAATTTAACCTATCCTTAACCAAATGGCAAGTATAATTCCCGGATACGAGTATGATATCTTCATAAGCTATCGGCAGAAAGACAACAAGTACGATGGATGGGTGACTGAATTCATTGACCACCTGAAAAGAGAAATAGAGGCAACTTTTAAAGAGGATGTCTCGATATATTTTGATGAGAATCCGCACGATGGCCTTCTCGAAATCCATAATGTGGATAAGAGTCTTGAGACCAAGCTGAAATCGCTGATCTTCATACCGGTAATCTCACAAACTTATTGTGACCCAAAGAGTTTTGCATGGCAGAATGAATTTGTCGCATTTAACAAAATGGCAGCTTCCGACGCGATTGGCAGGGATGTCAAGCTGGCAAGTGGTAATGTATGCAGCAGGATAATCCCTGTAAAAATTCATGATCTGGATGCTTCAGATACCGAGCTCATTGAAAATGAGATGGGCTGCAGACTGCGGTCCATTGATTTTATCTACTCAAGTGCCGGGGTCAACAGACCTCTGAAACCTGATGATAATCCGGAAAAAAACCTGAACAAAACTTTCTACCGCGATCAAATAAATAAAATTGCTAATGCCATCAAGGAGGTAATTTATAGTGTTCATCCTGATCCCAAAAAACGGGCAACAAAATCATATCAGACAGGTACAGCATCAGGTTATACTGATGTTCGGACTGCTTCATATCCTGAAAAACCTGCCGGAGGTATGCGCCTTTCCGGCAGGACAATTCTGTTTGGATCGCTCGGTATATTATTAGTTCTTGCAATTGCTATCTTTCTTCCAAAATTAATCCGGAGTACAAAATCAGAAGTATCAGGATCTGAGGTTGTCAAAAAAGCGATTGCTGTTCTTCCGGTTTCGAACCTGTCCGGAAATTCTGATCTGGATTATATTGCTGAAGGTATCCAGGATGACATGACAGGCAGACTGGGGGCTATTAGCGGGTTTAATGTAAGGCCAAAGGCATCAACACAACAGTTCAAAGGATCCCGGGAACCG
Source organism: uncultured Bacteroidales bacterium (assembly GCA_963825935.1). GTDB lineage: Bacteria > Bacteroidota > Bacteroidia > Bacteroidales > VadinHA17 > LD21. Next base: position 219,396 of record CAWGUN010000011.1, read on the forward strand.
ATACAGCAGATAGCTAAAAAACTCAGTGTCAATAACCTGGTTGAAGCATCCATCAAAGGAACTGAAGACAAGCTTCAAATAGAGGTGCGGCTGATTGAAGCATTCCCGGAAGAAAAATATATCTGGAGTTCCTCATTTGTCCAGAACTGGAATAATATTACTGAAACTTACAACCAAATTATAAGTAAGATCGTTAACGGAACCAATATCAGACTGACTTCCCTGGAATCAAAGAATCTTTCAATTGTCCAGAAACATGATCCGGCTCTTTACAAGCTCTACACACAGGGAACCTTTTATGTGAACAGGAATACGAAAGAGGACTTTGAAAAGGCACTGAAATGTTTTAATGAAGCAATGGCGATTGATCCTTCAGATCCGTTACCTTACCTCGGACTTGCACTCGGTTATAGTAATTCAGGACATATGTCTCCGGTAGCTGATGATGCTTCCAACCGGGCAAAAAGCTATGCTATTCAGGCTCTTGAACTTGATTCAACCCTGGCAGATGCCCATGTTGTACTGGCTACCAGGTATCTTTATACCGAATGGGATTTTTCTAAAGCCGGATACCATTTAAAACGTGCAATAGAATTGAACCCAAGCATTGCCTCAGCACATTATACTTACAGCTGGTTTCTTACTTTATTTAACAGGATGGATGAGGCCATTTCCGAAATGAAAAAATCAGTACAAATTGCTCCGACTGATGTGACATGCCAGGGTTATCTTGCCTGGATATATTTCTACTTTGGTAGTTTTGAGGAAGCAATAACTGAGTCGAGAAAGTTACTCCAGCTCGATCCAAACAATTCACTGGCATATTACCTGATGGGATCTTCTTATTCAGAAATGGGTATGCATTTTGAAGCAATTGAGATGCAGAAAAAAGGACTTTCTATAAGTCCGGGCTACGAAAATGGTCTTGGTATTGCGTATGCCCGTGCCGGACAAAAAGAAAATGCCCTTGAGGTTGTTGCCGGTATGGAAAAATATCGTGATCAATGGTGGTACGCATGGGGACTTGCTGAGGTTTATGCCGTACTTGGAGAAAAAGAAAAGGCGATAGATTGCCTGGAAACAGCTTATAAATTACATGGAGATTTCGTTCCATGGATGGCAGCAGATTATTATTTCAAACCACTGCTTAATGATCCAAGGTTTAAAGATCTGGTTCTAAAACTGAATCTTCCTGTTTAATGATAGCAATTCATTAGTTTTTGTTCACAAGAACTTTTGTAATGCTTTTTCAAAAAGCTAAATTTGATGAAAGCTTTTTTATGGCATTACACGTGGAAGATATTGAGGATCAGTCCAGGTTCAGACAAATCCTTACAATTCCTTACAGCGAACTTGTTGACTTCGTCCTTGAATATATAAGGAAAAGGACAAGCGTAATGGTTTTTTTCTGGTCCGCATGCCTGCTGTTCTTTGGAATCTCAATTATTGTTAGAATTGATATTGCGGGTCATTTTCCCTTAAAGAATATATTTTTTCACTCTGTACTTGGGTTGATTATCTTCCCTGTTCTGTCCATACCTGTTCATGAAGGGCTTCATATTATTCCTTTTTTCCTTACCGGAGCAAGAAAGATAAGGATCGGTGCTGATCTGAAACAGTATATTTTTTATGTCACGGCCCACCGGCATGTTGCCTCATCAGCCCAATTCAGTTTTATAGCGCTCATTCCCTTTATAATCATTACTCTCGTCCTGCTTTTCCTGGTATTGCTGCTCCCCGGATTATGGAAATGGAGTCTATCCGTATTCCTGTTTGTTCATACGACAATGTGTGCAGGTGATTTTGCACTACTGAATTTTATGTGGCTTAACAGAAGAAAAAAAATCTATACCTGGGACGATGCAGATGAGAAAATGGCATATTTTTATGAAGAATTCTAACAGAAGACAAAAGACAAAAGTTGAGGAACAAAGTGACGAAATCCCGCAAAGCGGGAACAAAAGTAAAGAGTCGAAGCGAAGCGTAGATCCCACTTCGGCGGGAACAAAAGACCCGAAGACAAAAGACAAAAGACCCAAGACAAAAGATAAAAGATAAAAGAAAGAATTAATCCAAAATATACATGAAAAGACTGTTAATAATTGTTATAATTTCTGTTTCGACCGCCTTAATAACTTTCGGCCAGAGGAAAATCATCAATTTACCGGACCTTCCGGGATATGTGACATTGAAATGTGATTTACATATCCATACTGTTTTTTCTGATGGGAATGTATGGCCAACATTCAGAATTTCCGAAGCCTGGCTTGACGGTCTGGATGCAATCTCAATCACGGATCATATTGAATATACTCCTAAAAAGGATTACATTCCTGTCGATTTTAATGCAGCCTGGAAGATCTCTGAGGGTGCTGCCCGCGATGGTAATCTGATTCTCGTTCACGGGGCTGAAATAACCAGGTCAATGCCTCCCGGTCATTTAAATGCATTGTTTATTACTGATGCCTCCGCCCTTGCAAAGGACTCCATAATGGATGTCATTGAGGAGGCTGTCAGGCAGGGTGCATTTATCCAGTGGAATCATCCGGGGTGGAAATCACAGCAGCCTGATGGAATTCCAAGGATGTATACAATTCATTTTAACCTTATTAATAAGGGATGGCTGAATGGAATAGAGTTTTTCAACGACAATGAGTACTATCCGCTGGTAATGACATTCTGCAAAAAATACAACCTTGCTATAATGGGTAATAGTGATATTCATAGTATTATAAGTGAAACATATACTCATCCTTCCTACACCCACAGGCCAATGACCCTTGTTTTTGCTAAAGAAAGAAGTCACGATTCGCTTAAAGAGGCAATGTTTGCCGGACGGACTTTAGTCTATTTCAAAGATACTCTGGCCGGAAGGGAGGATTATGCAAAGCCATTTTTCTATCAATGCATCTCTGTTGGAAAGCCTTATTTTCAGAATGATAAAAGCATCTACTTTGAAGTACGGAATAATTCGGATGTACCTTTCTACCTTGAAAAAGGACCTGCCGGAGCACCAGGTTCCATAACCCTTGAAGCCAATGCTGTTACAAGAGTCGTTCTCAGTAAAAAAGTCACGGCCCCCCTGATTTATGAAGTCAGGAATGTGATTACCGGTGAAAATGAGGTACTTAAAGCAGAGCTAAAATATTAGAAAAGCACTGGTACAAGGATTAAAAAACCCATCCCCAACCCCTTCCCTTAAGCCTAAGGGAAGAGGCTAATTCATTGTCAAACATGGCTTAACACTCCTTCCCTTATTGTTTAAGAGAAGGAGCCGGAGAAAGGGTTAAGATTAAAAAAAGTAGTTGCCCCTTCATTGCATATCATTTCTAGAACTTTTCTTTTGCGAGTTTCAGAACGTCTTCATCCTTTACTATAGGCCGGATCCTGAAAGAATAAGCATATTTCTTTCCCAGCAGCCGGTACTGGGGATGTATTGGTGCTCCCCAGGAGTCGTCGCCTCCCACACCCATCTGTCCCAGGTCGATATTCAGATTGACAAGTTCCCGGGGTTTTACATTATTTGTATGAGTATTGGCAGTTTTGGCATCTGGCCGGTATTGCGACAGTTTTCCTGGTGATTCAAAATCATCATGGATCATGTTCAGTGCAGCAAAACAAAAGAGTGGATCTCCGCTGACCATAATACCGGTACCATTATCATCCGTCAGCGTAAGCCATCGCGTATCTGTCTTGTAGCCATTCTCCTGAGGCCTGATATACGGAACGTACTGATCAGCAACACTGCTTTCGTAAAGATCAACTGAAGCAGATGTTTTTCTGTCAGCATAGTTTTCATGAGGACCTCTGCCCAGCCATTTCAGGTTTGAAAATTCTTCAGGAACCTGCATTTGCATTCCCATCCTCGGGATCTCCGGCAGGTTGTCTGAAACTTTTTCGAATGTATTGGAAATGATTATATCTGCCGTTCCCAGGATTGTATAGGTCGTTAAATAATCTGCAATTTTCTCCCCTTTGGTTCCTTTAATGTCATACCTGAATGAAACAACCACTTTGCCAAGTTCTGGCTGAGCGATGTTTGCTTTCGTAACAGAAGTCCTCTCTCCTGCTTTTTTCCAGAGTTCCAGCTTCCTGTCCATACCGTAACCGTAATCATTATCAGTTGGCGGTCTCCAGAAATCAGGTTCAGGGGCTTTGGTTATAAGTTCTTTGTTTTTATAGATAAATTTTTCCAGTCGCCCGTTTTCAAGATTAAAGACAACATTAAGTTCAGTGCCGTTGACCTCCAGCTTATTTCCTGCTGTGTTTGTCTGCAGAACAGTGATTTTATCCGGACTAATTTTGACAGGTTCACCTTCGACAGGAAGCTTAAACTGAGCGGTTGCATATATATGATCCTCGGGGACGATATTCCATTCTTCAGTCCGTGAGGCTTTTATATTCAGAAAGTATTCAGCTCCCGGTGCCGGATTGATTTTTTCAATAGGAATCATTACAAGAAGTTCTTTTTTCGGCTTAAAATCCGGCATCGGTATTTTACCGGATTGAATTATCGATCCATCTGAAACGACTTCCCAATCAAAATTAAATTTTGAGAGATTTGTAAAGTCATACTTGTTCTTAAATTTAATCAGGCCACTTTTCAGGTCAAACGGTTCAAAACCAATATATTGATAGACTTTTTTCACTTCATTAAGTCCCGGCTTACCGGTTCTGTCGGGCCATGTAAGGCCGTTAATGCAAAAATTTCCATCACTCGGAACTCCCTCTTCGCCAAAGTCACCGCCATAAGCCCAGTACTTTTCACCCGTCTCATCTGTCTTTAATATTCCCTGATCGACCCAGTCCCATACAAATGCACCCTGGAGCTTCGGATACTTTTCGATTACATCCCAGTAATCCTGAAGATTACCAGTCGAATTACCCATTGCATGAGCATATTCACACATAATCAATGGTCTGTCATTTGTTTTATCCTGTGCATATTTCTCCAGGAATTCAATTCTGGCATACATAGGACAAAAAATATCAGTATGCCTCTCGGTGGTATTGGTACTATGCTCTGCACGCTCATACTGGACAGGACGTGTTGCATCTCTCTCCTTAGTCCATTTATAATTATTCAGGAAGTTATGCCCATCACCTGCTTCATTGCCAAGTGACCATATTATTACGGAAGGATGGTTCTTATCTCTCTCAACCATTGACTTCATTCTGGCAAGATGTGCTGCTGCCCACTCTGGCTTATCGGCCAGCGTGACATCTTTGTCATAGCCAATCCCGTGTGATTCTATATTTGCTTCATCTACCAGGTAAAGGCCATATTTGTCGCACATTTCGTACCATAGTTCCTGCTGAGGATAATGAGAAGTTCTTACCGCATTTATGTTGTTGCTTTTCATAACGCGGATATCTTTCAGTATTAATGCTTCACCAACAACATGTCCGTTGATCTCATCATGCTCGTGCATATTTGTGCCTTTGAGCATTACAGCAACTCCGTTTATAAGCAACTGTGAATCTTTTATTTCCACCTTACGGAATCCGATTTTTGAACTGACGCATTCAAAAATATCGCCATCCTTATCTCCGAGAGATATAACCAGGGAATATAAGTATGGCGTCTCTGCCGTCCATCTGTTAATTTCCTGAATGCTCTTTTCAAAACTTACAGAAGCTCCATTTTCATTTAGTTTTACTTCTTTCGATTCAGAGAACAGTTGCTGTCCGTTATCAAAAAGTGAAGCCTCAACAACAAAATCGGTTGTTTTGCTGCCAGCTTTTTCCAATGAAATATCAAGCTTAAGAAGACCATCCTTATAATTATTAACAAGGTCTCCATTTGCATAGAAGTCATTAATAAAAGTTTTTGGCCTTGCATGAAGGAACACAGTCCGCTGGATCCCGCTCATGCGCCAGAAATCCTGATCTTCAAGATAACTGCCGTCACACCATCGGTAAACTTCAACTGCCAGAGTATTATTTCCTCCTTTAAGATATTTTGTAATATTAAATTCGGCAGGTGTTTTACTGTCCTCGCTGTACCCTGCAAGCTGTTCATTTACCCAGACATAGAACGCTGATGCTACAGCTCCAAATTGCAGGAATACTTCTTTATCCTTCCAGCCTGAAGGTACCTTAAAGCTTCTCTTATATGAACCGACAGGATTATAGCTGTGCTCTATTTTCGGAGGATTTTTCTTATAGGGATAGCTAATATTTACATAGATAGGGACATCATATCCTTTCATCTCCCAGTTGGAAGGCACCGCAATGTTATCCCAGTCCCGGGTATCATAATCATCCTTGAAAAACCAGTATGGTCGCTGATCAGGAGATTTTGACAGGTTAAATTTCCATGTTCCGTCAAGTGAAAGATAATTTGGCGAATTTGCTTTATCAGCTTCGAGTGCGGATTCTTTATCGTTGTAACTTATAAGAGTTGCATGAGGATTTTCCTTGTTCAGACTCACCATTTCAGGATTTTCCCAGTCGCGGGGTTCCTTTTCAGTAAATGCGACACCTGTATATTTACTGTATTTCCTGCATGAAGTAAAAGCAAGTGCAATCAGAAGGATATAAAAAAGAATTTTCTTCATAACATTATAGAGTTTATCCAAAGATAAAGTTATAAAAAAAGTATTAATCAGGCACCTTTCCTCTGACAATGGATTCCTGTCCTCCTGAATAATTCAAAACTTAAAATCCGGATTATTTTTTATCTTTTTCAGATCGGACGGGGAATTGATATTTATGAATGATCTGACTGCCTTCCCGGAAGTATTGATATTCATAAAATAAACATCCAGTTGTGAGATAAAACCATGTATTGAAGGATTATCAGTCTCAGACAGATACTTTTCAAGTCTGTCAATTAAAGAAGTCCGGTAGATCGAATGCAGAGGTTCTATATTATTCCCCGTTCCGGGTACAAGTGCATCACATTTATTATCAGTGAAAAGTTTTATCTGCCTGGTTATCAGTTTTTTTTCCAGAAACGGCATATCTCCCGCAAATACAAAAACTGCCGGTTTTGATGATACTTTCATTCCGGCATGCAATCCGCCTGCCGGCCCTCTTTTTATGAAAATATCACTGGTAATCTTACACCCGTCCGATCCGGAGAATTTCTCAGGATTATTCGTTACAATTATTGTCTCATCGAAGATATCCCGGATTGTTTCTATCACCCGTGAAAGAATGGACCTTCCTCCTATGATAATTTCTGTTTTGGATTTACCGCCAAAACGCCTGTTTTCTCCCCCTGCAAGTATGACCCCGGAAATGTCACTGTTCATCAGAAAAGACCTGAAATTTTACCATTGTTATCAATGTCAATTTTTTCGGCAGACGGATTTACCGGCAGACCCGGCATTCTCATTATTGTGCCTGCTATTGGGACTATAAATCCTGCCCCGGAAGATAGCTCCACCTCCCGTATTTTTATGGTGAATCCCTGTGGACGGCCACGTTTATTCTGGTCATCTGAAAGAGATTTCTGAGTTTTTGCGATGCAGACTGCAAGATTTCCTAATCCAAGCTTTACAATTTTTTCAAGTTGAGTTTTTGCTTTTATTGTATATTCGACATGGTCTGCTCCATACATTTTTTTACAGATTGTTTCGATTTTTTCCTCATATGACCATGATGGTTCATAGAGAGGCTTAAAGCACTCCGAACAATCTGATACAGATTCAATTACTTTCTCTGCAAGTTCAATAGCACCTTCCCCGCCCTTTGACCAGGATTCGTTTAAAGCAACTTTTACGTTTTGTGATTTGCAATGTTTTGCCAGCAGATTCAATTCAGCTTCAGTATCAGAATCGAACCTGTTCACCGCCACGATAGGATTAAATCCAAAATATTTCATATTCTCGATATGCTTGTCGAGATTATCAAAACCATTCTGCAGCATTGATAAATCTTCTTTCTGAAGAGCCGAAAGTTTTGCACCTCCATGGTACTTTAATGCTCTGACTGTAGCAACAATGACCACGGCATTCGTCTTCAGACCGCCAAACTGAGATTTTATATCAAAGAATTTTTCGGCACCAAGTTCGCTGGCAAAACCTGCTTCTGTAATAACATAATCACTCAGAGAAAGTCCTGTTTTAGTGGCAATTATCGAGTTGGTTCCCTGTGCAATGTTTGCGAACGGACCACCATGAATTATTGCAGGTGTCCCTTCGAGTGTCTGGACTAGATTCGGTTTTATTGCATCTCTAAGAAGAGCTGTCATAGCACCCTGTGCTTTCAGGTCACGGGCAAATACAGGTTTGTCAGCATATGTAAATCCGACAAATATGTTTCCCAGCCTGAATTTAAGATCATTCAGATCATTGGCTATGCATAGTGTAGCCATTACTTCCGATGCCGCCGTAATATTAAATCCTGATTGCCTCGGAACCCCTTCTGAAATGCCGCCAAGGCCTATAACTATGTCTCTCAGTGATCTTTCATTCATATCCATAACCCTTTTCCATTCGATTGTCCTGGGGTCGATCCCAAGGTTTCCCTCTTTCAGCTGGATATTATTGTCGATGAGTGCAGCCAGGAGGTTATGGGCTTTCTCTACTGCTGAGATATCGCCTGTAAAATGCAGGTTGATATCTTCCATGGGGATTACCTGAGAATAACCACCGCCGGCGGCCCCTCCTTTTGTACCAAACACCGGACCAAGAGAAGGCTCACGAAGAACAACTGTCGCTTTCTTCCCCATACGGTTAAGCGCCTGCGCCAACCCTATTGATGTGGTGGTTTTTCCCTCACCTGACGGGGTTGGGGTCATAGCTGTAACCAGTATGAGCTTTGCCTTCCTGATTTTCTCCTCATCTATGTAATGGAGTGGTATTTTTGCCTTGTACTTACCATATAGTTCCAGATCATCATGAGCTATACCAAGCTTGTCAGCTATTTTAATGATTGGCTTTATCTTTGCCTCCTGTGCAATTTCAATGTCCTGCTTCATAACAGCTTAATAAGTACTGCAAATTAACAACTAAACTATTACTTCATTTTTAAAAAGTGAATAATTAAATTATTTTTTTGTAAATTGATGAAAATACAAATCAATATACTATGGATATCAAACTTATTGATCTTTACAAAGATTATAAAGATGGACGGGAAGACCGCCGTACCTTTATTAAGAAGCTTGCTATGCTGGCGGGCAGCACCGGAGCTGCAATGGCCATGATCCCGGTATTGGAGGAAAACGATGCAACTTTTCTCAAAAAACAGAAGGGCAATACTGACCTGATTGCTGAATTTATCAAATACCCGGGTGAGACAGGTGAAATACGGGCATATCTTGCCCGTCCAAAAAAAGGGAAAAAATTCCCGGCAGTGATTGTTATTCATGAAAACCGGGGTCTTGTTCCGCATATTCAGGATGTTACGAGAAGAATGGCAAGGGAAGGATTCCTGGCAATGGCACCTGATGCCCTCTCCCCTTTTGGTGGTACGCCCGAGGATATCAGCAATGTCGGAGCCCTGTTCAAACAGCTCGACAGTACACAGACAACCAAAAACTTTGTTGCTGCTGTCAAATACCTTAAAACTCATCCTAATTCAACGGGAAAAGTAGGTTGTACCGGGTTTTGCTGGGGAGGTGCTATGACTAACCAGGTAGCTGTTAACTCTCCTGACCTGAATGCAGCCGTTCCTTATTACGGCCGGCAGCCCTCTGCTGATGAAGTTGCGCGGATTAAAGCTCCGGTGATGGCTCATTATGCTGAAAATGATGCCGGTATAAATTCAGGAATTGAAGCTTTCGAAGAAGCCCTTAAGAAGAATAACATAGATTATCAGATATTTAAATATCCTGGTACCGGGCATGGATTCAATAACGATACTAATCCGGAAAGATATAATCAGGAGGCTGCAGCGCTTGCCTGGAAGAGAACAGTAGCCTTCTTCAAAGAAAAACTAAAATGAAGCTGCTTTAATATCTATTGGCCGGACATTTTGAAGGTTTCCCTTAATGCCTCAACAAACGGGAGGCAATGGTTGAAGAAAAGTTTATACCCTGAACACAGGTAGTTTAATCCGGGTTCTCCTTCCGGAGTATTTATAAACCTGTTTTTGGGACATTCACCATTACACATATCCCTGACAGAACACTCTATGCAATAAGCAGGAAGAGTTTCCGATTTTGCATCTCCGAAATCTTTCTGTTCACGACTATCAAGAAAATCTGACAATCTTCTTTCAGAGATGTTTCCAAGAAAATGCTTCTTCTCAACATAATGATCGCAGGAGTAAAAGTCACCATTATGCTCTAATACCGGGACACCTCCGCAATTGACCTTAAAGATACAGAGGGTGTGCTCCTGGTCAAAAGCTTTTCTGGAAGCCTCTTCAAACAACTGTATTTTAATCCTGCCAATATCTTTCTGAACCCACTCATCAAAAACCGTACATAGGAAGCGACCGAAATCCTCAGGAGAAACCGAATCCTCACTGACCCCTGTTTTAGATCCCTTCTGACGAATAACTAGGGGAAGAAAAGTAATATACCTGACTTCAAGGAGTTTAAAGTAATCATAAATAACCAGCGGAAATTGTGCATTATTTGAATTCAGAACACACAAGATTTCAGTTACGATCCCATATTTCTGCAGCCTTTTGTAGCCATCCAGTACCTGATCGAACGATGTTTTATTATCAGCCATCCTGCGATGTTTATTATGATATTCTTCAGGACCGTCCATACTTATCCCGACAATAAAATGCTCATCGGCTAAGAATCTGCAAAATTCATCATTGAGCAGAGTTCCGTTGGTCTGAATGCCATTCTGTATTAATTTACCCGCCGGAAGATATTTTTGCTGAAGTCTGACAGCTTTTTTAAAAAAATCAAGACCTGCAAGTGAAGGTTCGCCACCATGCCATGAAAAAAATATTACTTCGTCTGTAGTGGCTTCAATATGTTGAATTATATAATTCTCAAGTATCTCATCCATCATCCTGAATGATTTTAAACCCGGATAAAGATCCTTTTTCCCAAGGTAATAACAATAGCTGCAACGCAAATTGCATAATGATCCAACCGGCTTTACAAATACCTGAAATTCCCGTAATGAATTACTCATTTTGCCATTTGATTACACTTCCCATACCGATCTTCGGTAAATTCATTCTGATCCTCCATTTCATGGGGTAATAATTATTAACCCTGTTCCCGATATTATTTACAAAACCCAGGATCACTCCTTTGTATGACACTGCATTCCATCCTTTTATTGTCCCGCTAACCAAAACATTTTCGCGATGAAGATATTGCTGTGCATTCTCCAGGCCGACTTCCATAACAGGGAAATTCTCCTTTCTGAAAAAAACTGACAAAGCTATCTCATGAGAGGGTATGAAATTACTTGCTTTTACTGTAAGTAATTTTGTACCAGATTTAATGATCTTCAGATGTTTTTCAAGAAGATAATAATCACTTCTGCTACCCGAAGCAAAAATAATATCATCTCCGGTTCTTATCAGGTTCTCGTCAGGAATGGTTGTCCAATCATTAATAATGTTCTTTTCTTCTTTGCTTAGCTTCCGGTCTGCACCAGATTTGTCCGCCGAATGAATACTGCCCGTTTTTGAGGTTTTCCTCAGAACTGAAATAAAGAGGCCTTCGCCCTTTACTTTTCCCGGGTAAAATCCATATCCATTGATTCCTTCAAAATCAATTTCCGTAATGCCCTTGAAATCTGATATATTAAGTTCAATTGACTGGGAATCATGCTTTTGAGTAAGCCATTTGATGTTTTTCTCATTTTCACCGGGATTGAACGTACAAGTGCTATAAATGAGTATGCCGTTTTCTTTCAGTGCGGGCCAGACCTCCATAAGAATTCTTTTCTGCCGTTCCGAACAGTGAATAGCATTATCCGGCGACCATTCACTGACAGCAGTTGTATTGTGGAACATTCCTTCGCCTGAACAGGGAGCATCAACAAGAATAATGTCAAAAAAACCAGGTAAACCTGTAAATGCTGACGGATCATTCTGGGTAACTATCGTATTTGACAATCCCCACTTTGTTATATTTTCAGAAAGTATTGAAGCACGTTGTCTGATGACTTCATTTGAAACCAGAAGACCTCTTTTTCCGATTAATGATGAAAGATGTGTGCTCTTGCCACCCGGAGCTCCGCATAAATCCAGCACTTTTATATATCTCTTATCTCCGGCTAATTGATTGAAGATATGTTCAATGAACATGCCCGATGCCTCCTGTGGATAATAACACCCTGAATGAAATAAAGGATCCGGAGTAAAAGAGGGACGTTCTTCAAGATAAAATCCATACTTGCACCATTGAACCGGTTCAGAGTTTACAGGAGCTGATGTCCATTTATCATTATTTACGCGAATGGATATCGGGGCTGGTTCCCGGAAGGCAAGCAGAAGTGATTCCGCATCAATGTATTGCTGCGTTAAGATTCTCTCCCTGAATGCTTCCGGTAACATCTAGATTAATTTAATGACACATGGCCGTTTCCGATAAGCACAAACGGAGACCAGTAAAGAGGTTGAGGATATATTTTTAAAACGTCCCGTTCTGCTAGTGTCAGAGCTTCCTGCAGATCATGATCCTTCAGATACCTGTAAAAATTAGTCATTAGAAGCGATGTAGGATAATCAGCTACAGCCCAGAGGCTTACAATAACCGAAGATGATCCAGCAAAGAGAAATGCCCTGCTGAGTCCGACGAGTTCATCGCCCTGACTGATATTTCCAAGACCTGTTTCGCATGCACTTAAAGTAACAAGGCTGGCATTGATGCTAAGCTCAAACACTTCAAATACATTAAATCTGCCGTCATCCTCTTCACTCGGGGGGAAAAGCAGATGAGAATAGAGTGGCTGGCTGTAATTATAGCTACCGTGTGTTGCAAAATGAATAAAATTGTAACCGGCAGCATTTTTTTTGACAAATGTCTCAGTACTCTCTTTTCCGAAAGTTGCAATATTGTCGGGGAAGAGAGGCAATATTTTTCTCAGCTCATCTTCAGTTCCCGGTAAACCCGGCTTATTCTGTAGAACTAAATCTGAAAGGGCCATGCCCATGAACTTTGAACCTGGTTTTATTTTTCGGCTGTTGCAAACCATGAATACACTGGCAGATGGCGCATAAAGAAGGTTGAATTTCTGTACAAGATACTCTCCTTTGGTGTTAATAAGAGCCTGGAATGGTAGAAAATGAAGAGATCCATTCGGGATGATAACAAGGTTTGGGAATGAATCAAGGTCTTTCTCAACAGGTTCAATAAGCAATGAGTAAAGAAGAGAAAGGTCATTTTCTACTTCAACAGCAGAATTAGACTGGATGGCCCTCCTTGCCTTTTCAACCAGTAAGGAAAGAGCCTTTTCATCCGTCGGAATACTCTTGCTAATAATCCCTGATTTTGAAATCAGCCAGAATATTAATTCTTTATCGCTTACCCAGTATGAGAGTACTGCTGTCTCTTCATCAAGGCCCGCTTTAAGGTCGGATAGATTTACAGGCTGAACCGTGACCATCTCCGCATATGCGGGGTTATGGAGCTTTATCCTTTGAATTATATCCTCATATTCTGCCTGAGTCGAAGCAAGAGCTTCCCGAATCTGCCTGAGTTCCGATGTCCTTGATCCTTCATCCCCGAAAGAGCTCACATCTCCCTTTTGCAGAAGCTTGTACAGTTTTTGTATTTCAATCCTTTTAGCCTGTTCAAGGGATATCAGGTCACCGGGTACAGAACCTTTATAATCGATCTTTTTATTTGCAAGTATATCATAAAATGCCCTGGCTCTTGCCTGTTCAGAAATCTGGAAGGCTTCAACAGGTTTATTCATTTTTAAAAGCATTCTGAGAAGCCTGTCATAAACCTCTCTTTTGCTGTTGAAATAGGTACTCTTAAATTCATCAATTGTCAGGTTTCCACGTATCTTCTCAATAACTGAGATAGAATTTCTGTAAGATTCAACAGCCTTTTCATCCTGATTTAACTTCTCATACATTCTCCCGAGATGAAACCATGCCTGCCAGACTGTTTCAGGAAAATCTGTTACCATTCTGGCAGAATCGAGCAGAGGCTGAGCATCATTCAGTTTATTTTCATCTACGAAAATACGACCTTTATGTAACAGGACATTGGAGATACCCTCCCTGTTACCAGCTGCCTTAAATTTATCTTCTGATAAATCAAGGTATATTTTTGCACTGTCTGATTTCCCTTTCTGCATGAGCATTTCGGCAATACGGAGAGAGGAGATTGCTTCGCCAGTGTAGGAACCCTGAGATGAAAAATATTCATTGGCGCTCATTAGTTCGCCTAATCTCAGATTAAGTGAAGCATCGAGGCTTTTTGTTTTCATTGCAAGAGTATCCTTGACAATGCGCGCTTCCCTGTAATATTTCTCAGCTTTATTAAAGTCGCCAATTCCACTGTAAATATCTCCCATACCGATTGTAGCCCAGATTATCTGACCCATTATTCCAAACTCCTTTGCCTCATTCAGGGCTTTTTCCTGGTAGCGCAGTGCATTTTCATACTCACCGGACTCAGAGGAGATCGATGCAAGAAGCTGGTTATGCCTGGAAGTGCCAAGCTTAAGGTCAACTGCCTGTTTTAATGATTTTTCAGTCAGCCTGCGCGCTTCAAATATATCCCCCAGATCAGAATGAACATTTGCCAGTGTGAGGTTTGATTCCATCTCTCCCCGAGGATCATTTGCCTGAGAAAAAAGTGAAAGTGCCCTGTAAGAATAATCAATGGATTTATCAGATCGTCCCATTACAGAATATAACTGCCCCAGCGCCAGGTAATTATCGGCAATAGAAATCTTATTTATATTCTTCAGGCTCTGATCCATCCCTTCGCTGAGTGAAAGAGATTTTTCAAGAGACCGGATACCATTCCGGATTAGACCCATATAAATAAAAATCTTTCCTTCGTGACGGGAATCAGCAATCCTTTTGATGAGATTGTTGTTCAATGAATCATTTTCAGAGGCAAGCTTTACATGTGATAATGCAGTTTCATAATCCCCCATCATCTCATAACAGTTTGCAATCTTCCCGTGGACATCTGATTCCATGGCAGGGTTCCGGTATATACCCAGCTTCCTGCTGGCATCGAGCATCAGGTTGTAATGATTGACTGCCTCCCTGTATTCATGATTGTTAAATAAAAGATCACCCTGGTTCTGTTCGCGGGTCACACGGATTGAAGGAGTAGCGCAGGTAACCAGTAACAGCACAGATATAACTGCAGTCAGTTTCAGTGTTAATGATTTCATGTGCACCTGCATCAGGAAGGATTAAAATATATATTGTGTCATAAGAACAAACAATGGATCTGCAGGTACATTCTTTCCTTTTATCGGAATTCTGACAGATTCACCTAACCTGAATCGGTGAACCTGAAAAATAAGGCTCGGTTCATAAGAAAATGCCCAGGAGGCAGGCATTTGAGCAGATAGCTGATTCTCAATTCTTCCCTGCCCTTCATTGTAGAAGTTTATTTCGTTGCCAAAAACTATCCATTCATTCAGGTGAAGGTTCCATCTAAGTCCTGTTTCAAACAGGTTGCCAAACCTGAATTTCGTTTCAGGTTGATTCACTGCAAATACTTTGGACCCATTGAAATTATATGTGTATGCAATGTAACCCGCAAATGAATAAGGATATGCTATTTTTCTGGCAGAGATGTTCAGTCCGAATGAATATGTTCCGTCACCTACGGGCAGGTCGTACTGATTCTCGCTTTTAATATTTCTGGGATTCTTTGCTCCTGTTGGAAATGTAATACTAAATTGTTCTGTAAGAGAGAATTTCTTTTCAGCTTCAGGTATTATCTGGTACTTCAGAGCTAAATGGCTATCGCCAATTCCCAGACCTCTTTGTTTTGCAATTGTTGTTGAACTTTTATTTGTAGTGGCATCTATTTTAGTATCCTGGAGTGTCTGGAGGGTATTCACATATTCCGATATGAGATTGATTTCCAGCCTGTCGGTAAACCCATACTGTAGTGTAATGCTGTATGATGATTTTGAGCCCGAGGAACTTGAGGGATAATATTCTTTAATTCCTGAAGCATTGAAAAGCCTGTCGGCCACTCTGTAATTCAGCAAAAATCCTGCTCTTAAAAATCCTTTCCGCAGTGTTACCGGTTCGGTAACTATTGTCTGCTGTTTCAGATCAGATGGTACCAGTAGTTTTTCAGTCTGGCCGAATCCTGCCGCAGTAAGTGTTAAAAAGAGGCAAATTATGAAGAACTTTTTCATATAAGGATCCGGTTTACCTCAGAAAGGGAAACATATTAAAGCTTAGTGTCGTGAAAAGATAGAATGGAGCATCATTATTTTTCCCGTGGATAGGAAATCCAGCCACCTGGTATAGTGTTATGGCTGGAGATACCTGTAATTCAAATCCTGGCTCAAGATTTATAAGCCGCTTCTCCGGATTCTCATATTTATTTCCCCAGTATTCTGTCCAGCCTCCTTTGGAGCTGAAGAAGCTGCTATTCAGCCAAAAATTAAACCACCCGGTAGCCTGGTAATGCACTGAAGCATCAAAAGTAAAATTGTTGCTCAGAAGATAACTATATGATTTATCATTGTAAGAAAATGCCTTTTCGGTCAGGCTCTCTTCCCAACGGATATTGGTACCCTCTTTCATTGGTGTACGCATTGTCCATTCAGCGTCAACTGTAAATTTCCTGAAGCTTAGTTTGGAAGAAGCGGCTATCATATAAACAGGTACTCCGTAACCGTTGGTATAATTATAATGAAGGTTCACAGTATAAGTATTTGCTACAGCTAAAGATGTAACTACATTATTGGTTGGTTTCTGAGCCTCATATCTGGCTGAAGGGAGAAATATGCCTCCTTTTATTCCAAGATCAAACCAATGGAAATCAATAGGCAGTTTCAGGGCACTGTAAAGGAATATGTCTCCCATTCCTTTCGTTTCTGTCAGCTTATTGACTGTCACGCTTTCGGTTGAAGCCAGAGAGACACTTACAGTAGTTATTGTGGCATCCCTTATACCTCTTCTGAGGAAATTTGTCTCCGCACCTAACTCCATAAAATTTGTCAGTCCGTATTTAAGTTCAATAAAATAATAGTGATATACTGAACCCGTTCCATTGTCTTTAAGATAGACAAGGTTGCCATTTTCATTGAATGATTGAGCCCTGACTGCAAATTTATAACCTGCATTTGCCCTTAACTGTCCCCTGTAAAGAGTAAGCGGGCGCTGATTAAAAGGCGTTGTAAGCATTACATATTTATCTCTGACGGGGAGGCTTATCTGACCGGATAGGTCTGATAACGAAATGACTGAAACGGCAATTAATAAAAAACAGGATAATTGTTTCATACCTTTCCTGTCAATTAATTAATTGGCAAAGTGTATCTTACAGCACCCCTGGTTGCAAGCCCGAACCAGAGATTTCCATATTTATCTTCTCCAATCGAATTGATGGTATTTTCAGGAAATCCATTATTGGTTCTATAAGTAAATGGTACGACACCATTGTATTTAATAAGCCCATCGGAAACGGTAGCAAACCACACATTACCGCTCCGGTCCTCGAATATATCATTTACGAGACAGCTGTCGCGGCTATTTAGCAGGGAAAGCTGGTGTATGCCTTTGGTGTCAATCCAGGAAACAGTTTTTCCACCTCTGGTTCCAATCCATAATCTTTTTTTGCTGTCCCTGAGAAGAGAAGAGACTTTTAAGTTTGGCAGTCCGTTAGATAATCCAAGATACGAGTAAGATTTTCCGTCCCATTTGATTAATCCGGTATTGGTGCCAAGCCAGATGTTTCCGGATTGATCTTCTTCTATAACATTGACTGTTATATTCTTATAAGCAGCAATAGCGTTTTTAACGAAGCCTGTCCCAGGGTTAACATAAAATCCCTGACCGTCAGTACCTACCCATATCGATCCGTCCGAGGTAACCTTCACAGCTGTAACAATCATGGTATTTAACGGATCAGTGTAAGTTTTCCATGTATCGGTTCCCGACAGAATGGACACACCGGTTATCGTACCGAAAATAATGCTGCCGTCACTGGCTTCAGCAACACGGCTTACATTATTACTTAATAATAAAGGAGAAGTAGCTGTACGGTAATAAGTCCAGGTACCATCGGAGTACTTTGCAGCACCCTGTCCCGGGAATGACAGCCAGAGATTATTCTTGCTGTCGAGGGTAATATCCGTAACTGTATTTCCAGGAAGTCCGCTGTTTGTGTCAAAAACAGTCCACACCCCGGCTGAATTCGGATCAAGCAGCTCATAATCTGTCCTTTCGCAGGAAATCGTTATCAGAAAAAAAAGGAAAAAACCTGCAAAAGCTTCAAGTTTTGTAAGAATTTTAGTTTTATCCATATGATTTCCCTGTATACATTGTCAAAAGCTCAAATTTCGTTCCAAATTAATTACTCGTCATGTTCCCCACTGGCATGATTCATATCGGATGATTTCCCGGAAAAGTACCGCCAGATATAGAAAACAGGTATACCCAGAATAACAAGTACAAGGCCCGGAAATGTATAGTTTGGTTTGTAAATCAGCAGTATGATCATTATTGTCACCGTTGTAATTATATATATTGCAGGGATTACCGGGTATCCAAAAGCTTTATATGGTCTGGGAATGTCTGGTCTTTTAACTCTGAGAATAAAAATTGCCACGATAGTCAGGGTAAAAAAGATGAGGACTGCAAAAATAACATAATCAAGCAGATTACTGTATGTTCCTGATAAACAAAGCAATATCGACCATATTCCCTGGATTACAATTGCGAATCCCGGAACTCCAAATTTATTTATCTCGCCTACTTTTTTGAAGAAGAGGCCATCCCTGGCCATAGCGTAATAGACCCTTGGACCGGCCAGAATAAGTCCGTGGTTGCATCCAAAAGTGCTTATCATAATAAACAGAGCCATGATTATTGCTGCATATTCGCCAAAAACGACACTCATCGCCGAAGTGGCTACCCTGTCGTCGGTTGCATATTGTATTCCTCTGCTCAGAACATCGGCTCCGTCAGGAGAACCTGAAAGGGGTAGAATTTTGATATAAACAAAATTTATTATCATGTATAATACTGAAACTATGATAGTTCCAAAAATTAAGCTTAAAGGGACATTTTTTTTCGGATTGATTACTTCACCTGAAATATAAGTCACATTATACCAGGCATCTGCGGAAAAAAGTGACCCTACAAGGGCCATTCCGACAGCTGTAAACAGAGCGAAGCCTGCTAATGGAATTACTTGATTATCAGGACCAATACGGCTTGCGTTCCAGAAAACTTCTTTATTTATTTCAAAGGAACCAATACTTTTTGTTGCTAAAAGACCTATAAGGATAAAACCCAGAAGAGCTATCACTTTGGTTGAGGAAAAAATGTTCACGACAGTTTTGCCTGTAACGATACCTCTTGTATTAAGCCATGTAAGGAATGAGATCATTAAAATTGCCACAACCATAGTGCTGTTAACCTTTATGGGACCGAGTTCCATCAGAATATTTTTATCAGAAATCCATGGAATAAGAACCCCGGAGAATTTTGCAAAGGCTACAGCCACTGCTGCTATTGAGCCACATTGAATTACCAGAAAAGTCGTCCATCCGAACAGGAATCCTATCAGGGGATGATAAGCTTCTTTAAGATATACATATTGCCCTCCGACATGCGGCATCATCGAAGCCAGTTCACCATAGCTCAGGGCTCCGATAACTGTGATTATTCCGGTTATAAGCCATACAACCATAAGCCATCCTGGTGATCCTACATTCCTTGCAATATCAGCACTTACGATGAAGATCCCGGATCCGATCATTGCTCCGGCTACAATGGAAATTCCGTCGAAAAGATTAACGCGTTTCTGAAGGAGATGGTTTTCTTGCTGCATACATCTTATGCTCTTTCGTAGGTTAACAAAAGTAATTAAACAATTGTATTTTGATCATAAAAATATTTACTTTTAAGTTGTCTTTAATTTCTTCCCGTATGAAAAAATGTATATTATTTATTGCAGCTGTTTTTTTGTTTTTTTCGACGACAGCCCAGAAATTTGACCAGCTGGCTAAAACTCCACCTATGGGATGGAACAGCTGGAACAAGTATCATTGTGATGTAAGCGAAAGTCTTATTATGGGGATGGCTGATGCAATGGTCAGCAGCGGTATGAAGGATGCCGGTTACGAATACGTTGTGATTGATGACTGCTGGCAGGTTTCCCGTGATGAAAATGGAGAGATAATAGCGGACAAGGAACGTTTTCCGCACGGAATAAAATATCTCGCCGATTATATTCACTCAAAAGGGCTGAAGTTTGGCATTTATTCCTGTGCAGGCACACTTACCTGTCAAAAACGTCCCGGAGGATTCGGACATGAATACCAGGATGCACGTACATATGCACGCTGGGGTGTCGATTTCTTAAAATACGACTGGTGTAACTCCAGTACTCAGGACGCTAAATCTTCTTATACAAATATGCGGGATGCTCTTCATACAGCAGGCAGGCCCATTGTATTCAGTTTATGTGAATGGGGTGCGAACAAACCCTGGGAATGGGCCGGGGCTGTTGGTCATTTATGGCGTACAACAGGCGACATCAGCGATAACTGGAACAGTATGATAAATATTTTTAACCAGCAGAAAGACCTGGCAAGATATGCCGGTCCGGGAAGGTGGAATGATCCTGATATGCTGGAGGTTGGCAACGGGGGAATGACAACTGAAGAATATAAAACTCATTTTTCACTCTGGTGTATGCTGGCTTCGCCGTTGATGGCAGGGAATGATCTTCAGAATATGACCGCTGAAGCTAAAGCTATTCTGCTCAATAAAGAAATTATTGCCATAGATCAGGATACTCTCGGGAAACAAGGTATATGTTACAGAGATAATGGTGATTATCAGATCTGGATTAAAGGTCTGGCCAATAACGAAAAAGCAATTTGCCTGCTAAACAAGAGCGATGAGAAGAAAACTGTACTTGTTGACTTTACTTTACTTAGTAAGGCAAGTATCGGCAGACGAGGTGGTACAGCATTAAGTTTTGAAGATTACAGGATCAGGGATCTTTGGGAACATAAAGATCTCGTATTAAAAGAGACATCCATTTATGTTGATCTTGTCCCTCATTCCGTAAAACTTTATCGCTTTATCAGGAAGTAATGCTTCAATATTAAAAATAGTAACTAGCAGAATTATGAAAAACAAAATTTCAGGAATTCTATTTCTTTCAATATTATTATCAGTCTTTAATCTTAACATTTCTTCTCAGGTAGGGACTCCACTTATTAAAGTAATTGTTTCACCCGATCATAAAGACTGGACCTACAAACTGAATGAAACAGCAAAATTTTCTGTCCAGGTGCTGAAATATGGCAATCTGATTGAAAATGTCATTGTCGATTATGAAACCGGGCCCGAAACTCTGCCAGATGTAAAGAAAGAAGGTGTAGTGCTGAAGACCGGGAAAATAGA
This sequence comes from uncultured Bacteroidales bacterium, assembly GCA_963825935.1. Taxonomy (GTDB): domain Bacteria; phylum Bacteroidota; class Bacteroidia; order Bacteroidales; family VadinHA17; genus LD21. The sequence continues at coordinate 240,861 of CAWGUN010000011.1, forward strand.
ATTTTCAGGGACAATGAAGGTTCCGGGATTCTACCGTGTCAGAATATGGGCTATAGTCGACGGCAGAAGATATGAAGGGCTTGCAACTGCAGGCTTTGAACCTGAAAGAATCCAGCCTACAATTAAAGATCCTGCTGATTTTGATATTTTCTGGACAAATGCTATTGCTGAAGCCCGTAAGATTAATCTCGATCCTATGCTCACGCTAATGCCAGAAAGATGTACCAGCGAAATTAATGTTTATCACATCAGCTTCCAGAATAATGCATTTATGTCGAGAATTTATGGCATCCTCGCTGTGCCTAAAAAACCCGGAAAATACCCGGCAATACTTAAAGTCCCCGGTGCAGGAATCCGTCCATATACCGGCGATGCCAGACTGGCAGCTACCGGATCTATAACGCTGGAAATAGGGATACACGGAATCCCGGTAAACCTTGATATGCAAGTATATAACAATCTGAACGGAGGAGCACTGGCAGGATATCCCAATATCAGACTGAATGACCGTGATGCATTTTATTATAAGAGAGTATATATCGGATGTATCAGAGCAATAGATTTTATCTTCACATTACCGGAATTTGATGGAACTAACATAGCAGTAACCGGTGGAAGCCAGGGTGGGGCTCTTACAATTGTCACCGCAGGGCTCGATAAAAGAATTAAATATGCTGCAGCAATGTTCCCTGCTCTCTGCGATAATACTGGTTACCTGAACAACAGGGCCGGTGGCTGGCCTCACTATTTCAGGAATGTCCAGCCAAAACCCGGAGAAGTGGAAACTCTTGGTTATTATGATGTTGTGAATTTTGCCAGAAGGGTTACCGTACCGGGTTATTATACATGGGGATTTAACGATCTGACCTGTCCTCCTACCTCAATGTACTCGGCATATAATGTAATTACTGCACCTAAGGAGTTAAATATCTTCCAGGAAACAGGGCACTGGACGTTTCCGGAACAATCCGAAGCAGTTAATAACTGGCTGGTTAAACAACTGAAGGGCCAGTAAGGCTTTTGCCATTCCGGAAAGTCTAAAAGACCATAGTTAAAAGACCGTTAGGCGGAGATGTGAATTTGATGACTTTCCCTTCAATCCATACCTGTGCCTTCTGTTCAGCATCTTTAAGGTTCAGTATCACGACTGCAATTTTACCATCGGGATTAACACAAGCTGTAGCAATGAAATCGTCACTGCTCGAGGTACAGGGAATACGTTTGGCTCCCTGTTTTATGAACCTCGAAAAATGTCCGAATACATAATGAGGCGGATTATAGGTTATTTTACCAGTGGCAAGATCAGCATTTACAATATTTGAACCATATAGTCCGCCAGCGTGTCTCGGACCATTGGTCTGGTCGAGTATCAGGTTCCAGAATACCCATCCGTTAGCCCAGTTATTCAGATCAAGTATAATGTTTTTAGCCAGGTTTGTTGCCGACTGCCAGCTTCCGCGCATTCCTGCCTCAGTATAGATCAGATTCTTTGAAGGGTAAGCATCGTGTACCATGCGTACATTGTCGAAGTGGTTCCCGACATACCAGTGAAAAGCTGTTCCCCAGATATATTTTGAAGCCTGAGGATCTTCATAGGCTACCTCAGCTCTTTGATACATAATCCCCCTGTTATGATCCCATATCATAAGCTTTAAATTAGCCAGTCCGTTTTTTTGAAGAGTGGGTCCAAGGTAATCTCTCACAAAATCTTTTTCCTCGGTTGCAGTGAAAATGCATGATTCCCATACCTGGGTAGCCATGGCTTCATTTTGAACTGTAAGGCCCCACATAGGAATACCGACTTTCCCATATTCCTTTACATACTTCACAAAATAGTTTGCCCATGTCTGGTTATATTCGGGTTTAAGTTTGCCCCCATGCTTCATTTCATTATTTGTCTTCATCCATCCCGGAGGACTCCAGGGAGAAGCAAAAAAACGGAGTGTTCCTTTTGATGCTTCCATGGCCTCTTTGATCATAGGGATACGGTACTGCTGATCATGTTCTATGGAAAAATGTTTCAGATCCTTATCCCCCTCAACATCGTCATAAGTGTACATGACGTCTGAATAATCGCAACTGTGAATAGTTGTTCGGCACAGGTTGTACCCATTGCCCTCTGCAGGATCGAAACACTCTTTGAGAAATTGCTTCTGCTGATCCGGGGGAAGCTTGCCGAAGGTGATAGCAGCCGCATCAGTGAAAGCACCTCCGAATCCTTCAATAGTCTGAAAGGTAATATCATCATCGACCATTATGGTTGGATAATTTTCGTCGGGCTGGTCAAGTGGCTCGAAAGCCCTGAATCCTGTTCTGGCCAGCAACTGCCCTGTTGATTCAGCAGTAACGAACACTTCTGCTTCTTTGTAATCCTTTTGCTGGCTATATGTATTCATTACAAATGCACAGAAAAGCAATACTAAAAGCTGGCGTAAATACAACCTTAACCATAAATAAAAAGCTGATAAATTCATGTCATGACTTTAAAAGCCGATACACAAAGAGTAATGTTTTTTATGCATCCGACATATATTCAATAAGATAAATTTTTATTTTACTGAGAACCTGTATATAGTCTGCGATTTAAAAGTATCACCCGGATTAAGAACTGTAGATCGGGAATTCCGGATGGTTCGGACTGTCGGGATAATGGCCTGATTCAAGGCACAAACCTGATCTGTAGTTATAGGGTTTTCCACCATGACCAATCATTGACCCGTTAAGGAAATTTCCGCAATAAAACTGTACTCCCGGCTGATCAGTAATGAACTCCATAAACCGTCCGGTGGAAGGATCATATACTGTTCCATCAACAGCTTCCTTATTATCAAGCACAAAAGTATGATCATACCCTTTCCCGAAAATAAGCTGCTCATAATTTTCATTTATCCTTTCACCAACAGTATGAGGTGTAGTAAAATCAAAAGGTGTTCCTGCAACCGGACGGATCTCACCTGTAGGTATAAGAGTTGAATCGACCGGGACAAAAGCTGAAGCTTTTAAAACAAGTTCATGATCAAGAATATTACCATTACCGGCACCATGGAGATTAAAATAGCAATGGTTGGTAATATTGAGGACTGTTTTCTTGTCAGTTGTGCATGTATAATCAATTATAACCTCGTTCTTGTCAGTCCATGTATAAACAACCTTAATGTCCATATTACCAGGATAACCCTCTGTCATATCTGCATTTTTGAGGGTGAAGACTGCAGAAGGCTGCGCTGTCTTTTCTATCTCACCTGTTTCCCAGACAAGGCTGTGCCATCCGCCGGGCCCGCCATGCAGCGAATTTGGTCCATTGTTAAGTGCAAGCGAATATTCCTTCCCGTCGAGAGTGAATTTTCCTTTTGCTATCCTGTTTGCATATCTGCCAACGACTGAACCGAAATAGGGATCCCCTTTTATCATTCCGTCGAAAGTATCAAAACCGAAGGCTACATTATCTTTTTTGCCATCCCTGTCAGGGACCTCAATCCAGGTTATTCTTGCACCAAAATTGGTGAGTTTGAGAACATTGCCTGATTTGTTTGTAAGGGTAAGGAGATATACCTCTTTCCCGTTTTGCGTACCAATAAGTTCTTTTTTGACCATATCTTTATTTTTTGAAGATTGATTGCAGGCAGCAAGGATAATTCCTGCAACAACCAGAGTTAGAGATAATAATAATATTTTTTTCATTTTTGGGATTAATTAATAATTTCTAAAATTAATAAACTTTCATTCCCGTTAGGGCATTTTGTGTCCTATTATTTTTTTGTTGTAAACTGGGAGGCAGGTAAACCATCACTGTTAAAAAGAGTTCCCACTGATCCGTTGCGCCAGCAGTATCTTACAGACTCAGGCTCCCTGACCTTCGGACTTGATACCATAACTTCATTGTTCATCAGTACAGCTTTTGCCTTCACATATTTACCTTCTCTGCCTGCTATTTCAAATTCCGGAATATCTATGTTTTTTGAAACTAAGCCGGTACCGGTGTTATCAAATTGAATCTTAATGCTGCTCCCGTCGTGCACCATCGACTTAAATTCAGGACCATTGCAAGGTATCTTCACTCCGTAATCATTTGAAAGGGCCAGGTTTGCAAGTCTTTCACCTACCTCCTTTTTGAAAGGAGGATGAATATTCATGACTGTCGCAATATCAAGAGTTACAACCATTCCGGTTTTTGGCAGTTGCAATGTACTGGCCTGTGCTTCACGAAGCAAAACGGATTCAGATGAATCAAGACTTGAGTAAATCCATGGCGCAATCTGAACAAAATAGAAAGGAAAATCTTTAATCCCCCAGGCATTCCTCCAGTTTTGGATCATAAGAGGAAAAATCTTCGCATATTGTTCAGCTCTTCCGACATTTGCTTCACCCTGATACCATATTGCTCCCTTTATCTGGAAGTTAACAGCCGGAATAACCATCGCATTATAAAGCACTGAAGGTGTATATGGACCCAGAGATTTGGGTCTCTTTTGGTTAAAAAATTCATTGTTAGCCAGGTCTAAAATATAAAATTTATTACCAATCAGTTCAGCAACGGGCTGATATCGCCATTCTCCCTCAATGTTTTGTGGCATTGTCTTTCTCTCCTTTGATGGAGATATTCATGGACCCGGGACGGCCGTCAATACCTCCTCCGCCCTGTGTATCAAGAACACGGACTGCAATGGTATTAATACCGTTCCTGACCAGTTTGCCGGGAACTTTATAGATTCTGTTCACCTGCCAGAAACCTCCGACATCCGTTGTTCCGACCGGTTCACCGTTAAAATAAGTACAATCCATATCATCGATTGGACCAAGGTAAAGTTCAAGGTCTTTTCCTGATAAATCTGCTGATATTTCTACTTTTTTACGAAACCAGACTGCTCCGTCAAATTCTCCGAGTGCTCTTTCGAACTGTCCCGGAAGATTCATTACAGGCCATGCGCTGTCGTCAAAATCTGAAGATGGAACATTCACGTCGTCAAAGCTGAGGTTTTTCCATTGATCATCACCAGCAGGTTTAACATCGAGCTGTTTATGTCCATTAAGCCATGCCTGGTACTCAGCCTGCAAAGGTGCAGATTCTTTAATGGCTTTTATTTCGGAAACAAATTCACCGGCATTTTCAAGAACATCAGCTGAGGTCCATGATTCTGAAGGAGTTCCCCCCCAGGCTGACTCAATTAATCCGATCGGAATCTTAAGTTCCCGGTTAAGCTTACTGCCAAAGAAGAATGCTGTTGCACTGAATTGTTTTACTGATTCGGGTGTACAGACTTGCCATTTACCGGTGAAGTCATCAAGAGGTTCACCTGAGACTTTCCTCTGGACATTAAAAAGCCGGATTTCAGGAATTGCTGCTGAAGCAATAGTTTTGGCAGAGTACATAATAGTGTCGAACGGAGGCCAGCCTGCCATGGGCATTTCCATATTTGACTGACCGGAGCAGAACCATACTTCCCCGAACATAATATTATTTATCGTTATTGTTGTATCAACTCCTGCTATTGTCATGGAATGAGAGCCGCCGGCTTCAGGAACCGGAACTGTGACAAGCCATTTGCCATCATCTCCGGCTGTTGTAATGGTTTCAGTGCTCCAATCCGGAGTTACTCTGATTTTCTGACCCGGGTTTGCTTTACCCCAGATCTTTGAATCAGAATTTTGCTGAAGCACCATATTATCACCTATTAATGATGGCAGCTGAAGGTTGGCCGGACCTTTCTGACAACCTATCAGTATCAGTGCCGACAGAAAAAAAATAGTAGTAACTCTCATTATTTAAAGATTTAAAGATTATTGTACGTGTTTTGCCAGTCAGACTTGTTGTCTGTTATTTTTTTTCGATAATTATCTTGCTCCCCTCATAAGCTATTCTTGAGTTTGGGACAATTTCAGGGTTGAAGGGTACAGGGTTTTCACTTGTCACCCAGACAATATTGAATGTCCTTGATTTCAGCATACCATTAAACTCTCCGAAACGGTCACCAATTGTAAGCTCTCCTGTCGAATTTTTAAAGCTGAATTTTATTGTACTGCATGCTCCTTTCTCATAATTGTAGTTTGTCCCCTCATCTTCATAAAGAGTAAAAGCACAATCCCTCCCGGTATAAACATAAAGGGTTAACGGATCAGCAGGTTTCTCGTCAGTATATTGTATCTCAGGGCCGACAGGGATAATCGATCCTTCTTTAACAAAGAGCGGCATACGTTCATATGGAGCATCAGCTTCAATCTTCCGGCCTCCGGGTACAAATTTCCCGCTATAAAAATCATACCAGCCGCAGGGTGCTGGAAGGTAAACTTCACGGGTCCGGGCCTTATATTTGTAAACAGGTGCCACAAGCAATGAAGGGCCAAACATATACTGGTCACCGATGCTTTCAACATTTTTATCATCTCCGAAGTCCATCACCATTGCGCGCATTATTGTATAGTCATTAAAATAGGTAAGTCCCGCAAGCGAATAAGTATAAGGCATCAGGTAATATCTTAGCTTGTCGTACCAGACCATGCTTTGGTAAGCAGGATGTCCTTCAGGCGAAATATTGAAAACTTCACGGAGAGGGTACTGGCCATGGCTCCTGAAAAGAGGACAGAAGGAGCCGAACTGGTACCATCTTGTATTAAGTTCACGCCATTCGTTCATATCTTCAGAACCTTCTTTAGCCTGTGCGTACCTGTTTTCAACACAGAAGCCACCGATGTCAAATGTCCAGTAAGGGATCCCGGACATGGCATAATTCAAACCTGCAGGGATCTGGGCTTTCATATCTTCCCAACGTGTTCCGATATCTCCGCTCCATGTGGCAGTTGAATACCTCTGCAGCCCGGCAAATCCTGAACGCGTAAGAAGGAAAACACGCTTATTGGGATCCACGCTTCTCTGACCATTATATATTGCCATTGCATTAACAAGAGCATAGGTATTGAAATATTTTGTTGAAGGCCCGAGGGCTGTTGGAGTTGAAAGCTTTTTCCTGTATTCAATGCTGGCATTTGAAAGTATATCAGGTTCTGAGGCATCCATCCACCATGCATCAAATCCCTTTGTATAGATATGCTCCCTGATCTGGTTCCAGAAAAGGTCCCTGGCTTCAGGCCGGTATGCATCATAAAAAGATCCTATATAACCTTTTCCGATCCAGTCTCTTACGCTGTCTTTAACAGCCTGACGGTACATCCATCCCTTACTGTCAAATTCTTTAAAGTGCTCAGTTGTAATGTAGAATTTTGGCCAAACAGAAATCATAATTTTGGCATTAAGCTTATGCACCTCATCCACCATTCCGGCAGGATCAGGGAAAAACTTCGGGTCAAATTCATGCGAACCCCAGGCATTCACAGGCCAGTACGACCAGTCAAGCACAATGTTATCCAGAGGGATATTCCGCTTCCTGTATTCTCTTACAACATCCAGGAGTTGATCCTGTGACCTGTAGCGTTCACGGCTCTGCCAGAAACCCATAGCCCATTTTGGCATTACGGGTGCTTTTCCGGTTATAGTTCTGTATCCGCTGATTATTTCATCAATATTTTTGCCGTGAATAAAATAGTAATCTATCTGATCACCCATTTCCGAATAAAGCGAAAGTGATCCCTGTTCCTCCGGCGGCCTCGGGCTAAGAGCTTTCAGTCCGATATAGGAAACTCCTCCATCAGGCTGCCATTCAATTCTTATCGAGTACTGGTTACCTTTTACCAGATTTTTACTGAATTTATAAGTATTTGGATTCCATGCAGTTCTCCATCTTTCGGGAACAATAAGCTCGTTGTCAATATATAATTTTGTGTAGCCTGCGTAATAAAGTTTGAAGTGATAAAGACCGGTCTCACGCGGTTCAATTTTACCGGTCCATTTTATTGTTGATCTGTAAAAAGGAAATCTTCCGGGGAAATTCTTTATTGTCGTAAGGTTCTCATAATCAATTGATGATTCTTTTCTCTGTACAAATATTTTCGTTGTATCAGAATTTATATAATAGGCTGCAGTAAGACCTCCCTCTTCACCATTCTTGTCATAAAGTTTGAAAAGATCCATCTGTGAATAATCGCGGGGATCGCCGAATTTTGTCAGAGAATAATTATCCCACAGCAATCCGTAATTATGGTTTGAAACAACAAATGGTACCGATACCTTGGTGTTGTACTGGTAAAGGCTTTCATTCAATCCCTTATAATTGAATTCATCCGACTGGTGCTGTCCGAGCCCATAAAAAGCTTCATCGTCAGGAGATTTGAATACCTGCTTCATGGAATAACCTGTTGTACCTTCGACAGTTACCGGCGTAAATGATTTCCCTCCATTCCCGGGTTCTTCAAGTAATATCTTGTCATTCAGATCTTTAAAAACAACCTGTCCTGTTGCCAATGAAACAACAGCCTTAATGTCTGAAGTTGACAGGATCAGTCTCCCTACGTCTCCTGTAACCTTAAAAGGGGTTGCTGAAGATGCATTTTCAATTACACAAAGGCTTTTCGCATTTGAAAAATCAGATTCAGGTGAAGCTGCAACATGGATTATTTTGCTGTTGATAACTTCAATATTTATTTTTCTGGCTCCGGAGCCATTCTCGTTTTTCAGTCTGATAATAACTCCGTTATTTGTTTTCCTCCATCCCTGCTGAAAACATGAAGAGAAAAGGAATGAGGCAATTACTATAAGCAGGATATTTCTCATAGGTAAAATTTATGTCGACATATTCAGAATATAATTGAAAACAATCAGAAATAAACAAATCCTTGTTTATTGTTCCAGATCTGCTTCTGCTTCAATTTCCATAAGTAGATCGTCACGGCAGATATCTGCTTCAATATATACAGCCGGGATCTGAGGGAAACGGTAATCACAGATCTCCCGGACCAGTTTAAAATCATCCTGATTTTTTATATAAACCCGTAGTAATGAAATTTTCTCACGATAAGAAACAGAACCTGATACCAGCCGGCTTAGTCGTTCTGTATCAGTCAGTTTCTTAATATTTTCGATAGTTACGATAGTCTGTTTACTGACATCTCCTTTCCCTATTGTTTCCTGCCCCATAATAGAAGCCGTTCCTGAAATATGAAGAGAAGCACTGTGTTCATTAGCCAGAAGGAGAGCGCGTTCAAACTGGGGAGGATGTTTGACACGCTTCCTTTTATCAATTACTCCTTTCAAAACCTGCTGTCCGTAATTATAAGCATTCACCTGGTTTGGATTCTCAACAGGTCTGATTTTCATAGATCCATCAGACTCAAGCGCACAGAAGTCAAGTATCACTCCACCATGCTTCATACCTACTCCGGTTGCAGCCGGATATCCGTGAATTTTCCTGTATCTGCTGTAATAATCATTTCTTACTTCATTAAATATCTGATAATTCTGATATTCTTCTTTTACAGTAAGAATATTACCAATATAATTCCATTGCCTGACGAGGTGATCCAGAGACATATTCTCATTTTCAAGAAGACCGACCATCAGGCTGAAAGCCTCTTCAGCAGCCCTTTTTGTATCATCAGGGTATAAATAGCTGCTGACTCCTGCAGCCCATATTTCTTTCGCTTTTCCTGACTCAAGAACCAGGTAATGGATTCCCCTGAACTGCTTTCCTGTAACCTTCATTTCATCCTTAGTAATAAAAGTTGCTTCAACAGCAATTTTCCAGGGTTTTTCAGGTGGATGAACTGTAATATTCATTGCCGGGCAAAACGGGCCAAATGCTTTAACGATTGACTGAATAATTGACTTCCTGGTTTCCAGCAATGAATCAAAATCAGGCAGATCCACAAAAATATTAAGCTTTACAGGAATATATCCCGACGAAACTGTGGCTTCAATCCGGGTCAGACACAGCTTCCATTCCACCTCCACATTCCCTTCAACTGTCGGAAGATAAACAAAATAGGTCTTTGGCATAGAGAATCAGTCTTTTGATTCAAATGTAACATTTTTTGCTACTGAACCAATTGCTTTCAACATATTCCTTCCATTTGATTTTACCTTATCCTTTACCAGTTCAGGTATATTGAAGGAACTCATAAAATCATCATAAAAATCCGGATCTTTCTGAGGCAGTATAAATGGCTTGGTGGTCATCCCGTTATCATCCAGCCAGGCAATGTAAGGTCGGGTATAAAGACCATCTATCCTTCGGCTGCTGAAAACAAACCAGTGCGAACCGGACGACCATGAATGATAACTTTCCGTATTATCGCTGTTTACGCCGGTGAGTGGTTTGATTGTCCCGTTTGCAAGGTTCATCAGCCAGAGGTCAGCTTCTTTATGCCATATAGAGAAATTGCCGTAATCTGACATTGTAAACATAAGGTATTTACCGTCATATGATGTTCTCGGGAAAGAGATGCTTTTACCTGTTTTATACGCACTTACCAGTGTATCCACCTTGCTTCCAAAAGTTCCTGAAGCAGGGTCGAAAGCTATGGAGCACAGGCTATACTTTACCTTGTCATAATCATCAGGCAGATTCACTTTTTTTGCAGAGCAGAAAATGAGTGTTTTACCATCAGACGAAAAAACCGGAAAAGTTTCAAAACTCTCTTCTTTTGAAATAAGCGGACTGGTAATCAGTTTATTAGAGTTAATATCATAAACGACCAGGTCCGATTTTGAATCCATAACTTCGATTCTCTTTTCTCTGACAGTATGAAAGACCTGTGAAATGGCATTTACCGAGTACGCAATGTAATTACCGGAAGGATGCCAGTAAGGGTAAACGCAATTTGAAATAGTACTATCTGTTTTTGTCGCCAGCTTTGTAACCACACCATCTTTAACAAGGATTGTAGCTCCTATATTTCCCCTGAGGTGGAACATCATCTGGTCGGGATTATTATGATTAAAAGAGTGACAGTTCATGCAATTACCTGTCAGAAGACGGTTATTGATAATCGGCTCCTCATTGAAATTTGTGATATTCCTCTGATAGATACCCATTTCGCTCCACGATTCATAACCCGGTGCAATAAGACGGTATACCAGGTAAGGGTCAATCGGAGCATTTTTAATATAAATTTTAAAAGGAAGATAACGGAACCATTTGCCATTTTCCTTAGAATAAACCGTAACATTCAGGCTGTCATCAGCATTCTTCTCCAACAGCTTATGCCATTTGTTTAAAGGGGTTTCGATTTTATACTTTCCGCTGACTCCAGTCTTTCCATTTTTGCCTTCAAAGAGTGTTACAACCTTTTGCGATGCCCCGGTCATCCTGAAGTTCAGCGGAGATATATTTACAGGTACCGTGACATTAATTATGTCAGGGAAAATCCCCGGGTAGACTTCTTTTTCAGTATAATTTCGCGGAATCCCGGAACATGAGCAGAGCAAAATCAATCCAACTGAAAATATTCCATTCCTGATCCTGTTCATATTATTTTGAATTACTAACTTATTTCTTTTCATTGTTTATATCAATCTTCTGATAATGAAGATAATACCAGTATGTTCCTGAAAACCTTTTTTTCAGAAGGTCCTGTGCATTCGGCCTCGTTGTATAAATTTCCGCATAAGCTTTCATTCTTGATTTGGTATTGTCACTTATTTTAAACGGGATATTTTGTAAGGGATTATTGCTTGAAAGCCCTAAAATGTACATAATTGCCTCCTCATATGAGACAGGAATTTTTGAATAATTCATTTTCTCCATCAAAGGAAGGGTATTCATAAAATTTCTTAAGTCTTTATTTATAAGATAAAAAGCCATCAGGTACTGAAATGCCATTTTATTTTCAGGGTTTTCGCGCATTAACATGTTGAGTGTACTTTCCATATTCTGAACTTTGAAGAAAAAGTCTTTACTGATCATCCACTTTCTCTTTTCTCCCCAAACCGGATGATCATTAATCATCCCTTCATGATAAAGATATTTCTCTGTATTCTTTGCCCACTTCCTGTAAAAAACTGTCTTTTCAAGTTTTCTGAGGTACTTCCCCGCAACTTCATAATTCCCGTTGATGAGATTAGTTTCAGCCAGCCTTTTTATTGATCTCACAGTTTTACTAAGGTTCGGGGTTGTTTCCATGCTTTCAAACGAGTATTCCTGCGAAGCATTGACCAATCCAAGCTGAAATAGTATTTCACTTCCCATCATAGGGGCAACATACTCTTTTGCAAAAGGAAGAAAAAGTCCGTCAACACCGTTCTGCTGGAAATTAAACATCCTGTCTCCCATTTTGTTTGTTTTTGCCAGTGAAAGGTTCAGCATTGCCAGGGAGAGGTTGTTTCTGGGAGGTGTCTTATCTGCAAATTTGATTACGTCATTCCAGCGGTTATTTCTGACAAGATAATCGTATGTCATTATCTCTTCAGCGCTGAGATTTGCCCACAGTTTCATTCCAAAAATAAGAAAGGCTATAATAGTTATAACCTGAATGCAACCAGGAATAAATGGCCTTTTACTCCTCTCCGGAAGAAAGAAAATCAGTATTAAAAGGATTGCAGGCAATGCAAAGAATACAGGTATAGCTTTGGGAACGAAGGTCCGAAGATCGTAATAAAACTCGCTCATGAAAGTCAGTCCAAGAGGCTGAAGGATCAGGAATTGTCTGACCAGCAGAGGAATCCCCAAAGCAACAACAATATATACAGCCAGCTGCCAGATTTTTACCATTTTAAAACTTTTTCTCTCCGGCAATTTGTCTTTACCTGTCTTTAGAGCTGCCATGATTTCAAAGGCCAGAATTACTGATACCAGCATCATGAATGATCCTCCCGCAAGCCAGTAGGTCAGTATGATAAGGAGAATCCCTGTCATGAACCGCTGAGTATTATTTCTTAAGCTGATGTAAATCCAGGCTGCAAGCAAAGCTGCCAGAAATCCGATAACAGCCGATAAGGGATAGAATTCATCGCAAAGGATCAGCAATGCATTAATGGAGGGAAGAAAGCTTAACGGGTAATATGATGTGTTTGAATTTATTGATCTGAGTATCTTCCAGGTAACCTGCTGAATGAGGAACAGCAATAATGTAATTATTACCGGTCCCGCCAGTGAAATAAAATAAAACTGTGTCAGGAAGCCTCCTATCCAGCCAGACACTCCGCCGGGGAGTTTCAGAGCTGAAATAAAATAATCGTCTGTCAAAAGAAAAAGCTGCGTCTGCTCTTCGAAATGAAGATGGTGATTATAGAAGAAGGCAAAGAAAATAAATACAAATGAAAAGAAAAGTACAGAAAGTAGATATACCAAATATTTTTGCAGCCTGTTCACTTCCATAACTACACTTTTTTTCAACAGAACAAAACTACATCTTTTATCTCAATTCCCGGTCTTTTGCTCACTTTTTACAAATTTGACCGGTTCCGCTTTCAGCTTCCTGAAGGCGCGTTCCACATCAACAGGTGAAAAGGGAACCGGACCCCTGGCAAGCTCGGGAATATTATAAGACTTAAGGAAAAAATCGTAAAAATCAGCATTTTTCTGTGGCATAAGAAATGGTTTGCTGCATTTGCCGTTTTCGTCAATATGAGCAAAGTAAGGTTTGCCGTACATCCCGTTGTCGCGTTTGCTTGCAAAGACAAACCACCTGCTGTCTGACGACCAGCTGTGATATGAATCAGAATTGCCCGAATTTACAATCGGTATGGTATCCACGGATAAATCAGTCAGCTTAAGAAGATGCAGATCGGCCTCTTTATGCCATACCGGGAAATTGCCATAATCAAATGAAGTAAAAAGAATATATTTCCCATCCGGTGATGGTTTGGGCTGACTTACAGTTTTCAATGTACGAAAAGCTGAAATCAGCGTATCTACTTTGTTTCCGAACAATACTGAATCGGGATTAAAGCTCAAAGAACATAAGCTGTATCTTACCGATCTGTAATTCTGAGGCATTTTTACCGCCCTCGCAGAACAGAAATAGATCTGTTTTCCGTCAGATGAAAATGCCGGGAATGTTTCAAATTCGCCTATACCAGCTAAAAGAGGATTTTTTATGATCTCGTTTTTATCGACGTCCAGAATTACAACATCTGAAATTGTGTCATAAACTTCAAGACGGAGGTTATTAATTGAATGAAACTCAGGGATTATTACATTTGTCGAAAAAGCAATAAACCTTCCTCCCCTATGCCAGTTACCGTACACTCCTGCCGAAATTGTACTGTCGGTTGTAGTGTTCAGTTTCCTGAAAACCCCGTTATCCTGTATCATAGTTCCGCCATCCTTATGCCTGAGATGAAAATATGATAAAGAATGATTCTGGTCCGAGTAAGTGTGGCAATTGATGCAGCCTCCTCCGGTCAGGTTATTGTCGATGATAACCGATTCATCGAAGCTTTCCAGATCGCGCTGCCGGATCTGAAGCTTCTGGTACACTTCATAACCGGGTTCAATTAACCTGTAAGACAGATAAGGATCAATCCTGTCGGCAGAAACATAAAAAGCAAATGGCTTGTAACTTTTCCACTGGCCATTTATCCTGGCTGAAACCTTTACCGACACTGAATCGTTTTGCTGACCGGCAAGCAGCTTCTTCCACCTGCTGATCGGGATCCTTATTTTGTGCCCTGACCTGATATCAATTTTACTGGTTTTGCCTGTAAGGTTACTTCCAGCTTCTGGCATTCACCCTGGAATTTAAAATTAAGAGGGGCAATATTTACAGGTATCGTTACATTAATATAATCAGGATAGATCGGGGGAAACATTTCTTCATTTACCATTTCTTTCCGGATTTGTCTGCACCCGGGAGATAATAAAATACAAAAACCGCAAAGCGCGCAAAGTTTAAGCAAAGTACGCGAAGGTAAAAGGTATAATATCTTTGCAACCTCTGCGGTATCTTTGCGATCTTTGCGGTTAAAAAATAATCCCATAACTATTTTACTTTATTTTTAAAGTAGCAAAATGATAATAAAACCAGTAAGTCTTTCCGTATTTACTGAACAACGCTCCTCCCCTTCCATTATTTTCCTCATACTTGCGCGTATATTCAGCAAATTCCCTGATAATTTCATTATTGAATCTGAATCTACTGAAATCTCCGGGGCTCTTTTTCCCTGAGCCTATACTTATTAAAAGCCCCTCCTGGTAAACTTTCGGCAGAACAGGACTCATATCTGGTGGGAAATACTTTTCGAAGTCAGTTAAAAATGATCCAATGTCTTTTGACAGAAGATGAAAGCAAAGAAGATAATCGACAGCCATTCTGTTCCCGGGTTGATTATCAATCAGCATCCTCAGGGTTTTAATGTATTCGTTGCTCTTCTTTAATAGATCTGTCGAGGGTATGATTGCCCTCTTTTCAGATATCCATTTTGAATGCAGGCAAGCATCTTCATTAAAGAGATATTTTCTTTTTTCGGTTGCCCATTTCCGGTGGAACATAGTCTTTTCGAGTATCCCTATAAATTTTTCTGCAGCGGCATATTCGCTGTTGACAATGTTAATTTCTATCAGGCGCTTCATAAGACGGCTGTTTTTAGCACGCGGTGAAAAAACCATCCCCAGCAGGGCTGAATGTTGTGAAGCATTCACGTCTCCAAGCTGCCAGTAAACCTCGTTGCTAAATGCAATGGTCATGTAGTTTTCATTGGCATTGACAGGAATAAATAAACCTGTAGCTGCCGGCTGATAGTAATTCATAAGGCTGTCAGACATTATGCCCAGCTTTGATAATGCCATATTAGTATAGTAGGCTGAAAGATTATTCCGCATTCTATACCGGCTGGATAAATCGTATACTTTCCCCCATCGGTTATGGGTAGCCTCAAAATCGAGCCTGAATATCTTCTCTGATGTAAAATCAGCTGTTTGCCAGATACCAATGAGAAGTATGATAAACAAACTAATTATCCGGCTTGACAAATCAAAAAAAGTACTTGTTTTAAAAAAGTATTTATTTAATATCAGTGAAAATAAAATCAGGCATATTACAGTTAACATCGGCAGATACTGCACAAATGAAGGGGTCCTGGTCATTTCTGACAGGTACGAATAAGTCTGCCAGGTTGTAAGCAGATAGGCTTCTTTTGTGCCGAGAGGGGAAAAAATTGCAGCTGCAATGAATAAGATTGCATAAAGGAACCTCGCACGGTTCTCTTTCTGAAGAATTTCATAACAGATTCCCGTTGCTGTAAGTATATAGAAGCTGCTTCCTGCGATGATATAAAGTACCGGGGTCAGAATTATTCCCATAAGGATCCTTGTCTTTGTTGAACTTAACGACAAGTATATAAGTGTACAGGCTACACTAATTATCAGGGATATGACATTTGAAACAGGAAATTCGGGATCGCATAATGCTATCCAGCTGACCACGACGGGCAGAAGAGGTAATAAAAGGGATTTATTCCCGGGATATATCCTCCTGACCAGTTGCCTGGAGATGAGCCACAAGACAAACAATGATGCCGATATTACAATTGCTCCACCACCTTGCAGGTAATAAAATTGTGTCAGGAAATCGCCAATATATGATGAGAGGAATGCTGGCCTGGAAAGGTACGAAAGGAATTGATCAAATGTCAACAAGAATATCTGGAGCTGTTCGGTGAAGAAGAGATGGTACCGGTAATAAAATCCAAAGAAGATAATGCATCCGATGAATATCAGAATCACAAAAATAAATTCCGGTATTTTATATTTTCTTGAATCAGTCATTCATGTCTTATTAAATTCTAATGGCTGCTTTCATTTATAACCTGTATTGAAGGAGTGTTTTTAACAATTTTCTCCATCTTATATGGGTCTATCATTACTTTGGTTTTCACTAATTCAGGAACGTTGTAAGAAAAAAGAAAAGTATCATAAAACGACGGATCTTTCTGAGGCAGCAGGAATGGTTTTGCCGGTTTGCCATCCGGACCAATAAATGCAATGTAAGGATTTGAATACAAGCCGTCTCCCCTGCGGCTGCTGAAAACAACCCATCTTCCGTTTGATGACCATGAATGATAACTCTCCACATTGCTGCTGTTAAGGTTTTCGAGAGGCTCAAATTTTCCCGATTGAAGATCTAACATATACAGATCGGCTTCAGGATTATAACTTGGAAAAGCTCCGTAATCGGCCATGCTGAACATAAGGAACCTGCCATCGGGGGAACTCCTTGGTATTGAAATACTTTTATTAAGAGCCGGTCCTGATATCAATGTATCGGCTTTATCCCCCAGCTTTCCGGTTTCAGGATCAAAAGAGACTGAACAGAGGCTGTACCTGGTTTTGTTAAATTGTTCAGGCATTTTAACTTCCCGGGTACTGCAGTAATAGAGTTTCAGCCCATCAGGTGAAAAACACGGGAATGTCTCGAAATTCTCTTCTGCAGATAAGGCCGGAGAGGTAAGCATCTCATTTTTATCAATGTCATAGACAAAAACATCCGATCTCATATCGAGAGCATCTGCCCGGTATTGTCCGGTTGCATGAAATACCTGGTTAACCAGATTTACTGAGAAGGCAATATATTTTTTTGACGGGTGCCAGTATGGAAAAGCAGCATTCCCAAACATTTTATCTGTTTTTGTATTGAGCTTTTCGATCCTGCCATTGCGGTACAGTATTGTCCCTCCATAGCTTTCGCGCAAATGAAGTACCATGCTCCCCGGATCGTTCATGGGGAACGAATGACAGTTCATACATGTACCGGGCAGTATCTTACTGTCCATGATTGTTTTGACGCTGAAGCTGCTTAATGATCTCTGGTAAATTCCCATCTGGTTCCAATTCTGAAATCCGGGCATTATGCGCCTGTAAACCATATATTCATCTATCGGGTCAGATGAGACAATAAATTTCACCGGATTAAAAACTTTCAGATTCACCTTAATCTGTACACTTATATATAATGTAATAGTGTCACCTGCATTCTCTTTGAGCAACCGGGTCCATAATTTACCGGGAAAGATGACTCTATTTCCCCGAACCTTAAGATCAGTCCTCTCGTTTCTCCCTTTAACCTGTGCAAAAAATTCTTCACCCTTTTCTTCAATCCTGAAATTAAGGGGTGCTATATTTAAAGGTATGGTAACATTTGTATAGTCCGGGAAAATCTCCGGAGGACGGTTTAATTCCTCCTTTATGACAGGCTTATTTTGGTGACAGGCACTTACCAGCAAAGAAATTATCAGTATGTGTAATCCTTTAATTCTCATTTTCTATTTATAATGAAGGTAATACCAGTATGTGTTGCCAAATTCTTTCTTCATTCTTACAGTATCCTGTTTGCTGGTTGAGAAGACCTGAGCATAATTTCTGATATGGTTTATGATATCAGGATCGATTATATATTTTCCCAGTTGTGGCGGCATCTGGTTGACACGGGTACTGATGTAAGCAGCAGCCTCCTGCCATACAGACGGCAATTTATTGTAGCCAAGAGTATCTGCAAGAGGAAGATATGCCAGGAATCCGTCAAAGTCCTTATGTAAAAGATAGTTTGCCATAATATACTCATAAGCAGTTTTGTTCCCCGGGTTTGAGATAAGCAAATATCGCAACGCAATTTCAGGCTGCATTGAATTATAATAGAAATCATATTTTGATCTTAATCCTCTCATGTAACCCCACCAGGGATGGGCATTTATTTTTTCTTCGTCATAAAGCAATGATATGCACTCTTTCGCCCATCTACGGTAAAAAACTGTATGGCTGAGTGGTAATAGGTATTTATGGGCTATCTGGTACTGCCCGTTGATTATGAAAGTCTCAGCAACACGTTTAAAAGAGCGGACAGGATATTTTGTGTCGGGTGTTGATTCAATAGTCTCCATAGCAAACATCTGCGCAAAATTTATCAGTCCAAGATTGAAATAAGGTTCAGAGGCGATGAAGGGAGTCATGCCCCTTCTCTCATAATCCATAAAGAGACTGGATCCTTTCTGATCGAACATGAACATTTTTGAAGAAAGCTCACCTTTCTTCGCAAGTGCAAGGTTTACTGCCATCAGTGAAATTCGATCTGATGGTTGTTCTTTCTCAGCTAATTCTATGATCTTTCCCCATTTTTCATAGCAGACAAGGTTTTCGTAAGCTAATTGCCGTTCAGCATTGAAATCACCTGTATTTTTTATTCCCCATGCCAGAAATAAAAGGAGAACGGGAATGGACAGAAGATCAGGGGAAGCCGATTGTTTTTCAGCCAGGGTTAAAAGCATGAGTTTCTGTAACAGGATAGACAAAGGGAAGAATACAAAAAGCAGTATCAGAGGAAGAGGAAAAAAAATGCTGATCCTGTAATACGCTGCAGAAATAAATGCCTGGAGAATAGTATCCCTGAAAAGGAATTCCCTGGCAACCAGGGGTACAGCCATTGCCAGCAGGATATATATCAGCAGTATGGGGATGGAAACAAGTACTGTCTTCTCTTTCTTGCTTAATCTTAATAAGATTTCGGATACAATAACTATCAGAACAAATACAGAATATGCTGCACCTGTCAGCCAGTAAACGACAGGTATAAGAATTATTCCGGCCACTCCTCTTATCCTTGTTTTGATGATATTCAGATAAAGCAATACACCGGTTATTGAGATTAACAATCCTATCAACCCCGATAAACAGTAAAAATCATCCAGGAGAATTATCCAGTAACCAACAGCGGGAAGAAAAGAGAACAGGATCAAAGGTGATCCCCCTTCAACTTTTAGAAGTACTTTTTTTGTCAGCCTCTGCAGGAGAAACAATAGTAAGGTTATTATGATTGCACCGATAAAAGGAAGATGAAAGAACTGGATAAGGAATTCACTGATATAGATTGCGATGCCTCCATGACGGGAGATAGCATCCGATAGATACCTGAAGGTCACTTCAAAAAGTTGAAGTTGTTCTTTCTGGTAAAGATGATTGTTATAAAAGAAGCCGAAAAATATCAGCGATCCAATGCAAAAAAGAATCAGGAATATCTTTTCAAAACCGTATGTTTTGTCGATTTTTATCATTTTTCAGCATTTCGATCATTATCGATCATCATTTTCAGCTGTGCATCTTTATCAGTGTATATGACTCCCTTTTTTTCAATTATCCTGTTTTTCAATTCCTGTGGAAGGGCATGGTAATAAACCTTAAATAACAACAGTCCTATGCCATTTTGCAAATTATCATTCATAAGGTTTAAAGTTTCTGACATGAATGATTTATTGATTGTTTCCGAGACCTTCATAAGGCTATCAACTACTAACGGGTTTTCTGTTTTGTTTTTCATCGAATACAGATCAAACTGCGTGGAATCATAAGCATGTTTTCTATCTTTCCATTCCTGGAGAATGTTATTCAGGCGGGTACCCTCTCCATGACTGTTTCCGGACAGAACAGCATTCAAATTTCCGGATTCAGTTACCACAACAAGGTCTTCAATAGCATTCGGAAACCTGACCGGCACTCTTAGAATTCTGACACATAACGAGTCAGCCTTTTTCTCGAATCTGAAGCTCCCATCGACAATTATTGTTGAATCGACATCTCTTGAGACAGGTCCATCGAGGGCGACGAGATATACTTTTGATCCATTCAAAGTCTCATCAATAATTCTTCCTTCAACCTTAAAAGTCTCTTTACTCGTACAAGAAAGTATTAAAAAGAGCATTAAAATAAAAGTAATAGCAATTCTGTTCATCAGACAATTTTTCTGTAAATCTATCTCAAGTGATCTGAACTTCAAAATAAGCAGATCATAAAAACCAGAATTATAAAAAAAAAGCCATCCGGAGATGGCTTTTTCTAATATTTCCTGATTATGGTTTTGGTTTGAACAGCCAGAACCAGGCCGTTCCCCACGAACCCTGCACCCCTTCAGGGGCACTAAGGGCCAATTCTGTAGCGGTCAGTTTAAGAACATAGAAATTTTCTTCTACTTTGTTACTTAAATTAACCTGTATCCCATTAACAATGGCAGTATTGCTCACTGTGAGTTTACCGACATCCCATCCTGCCGTGCCCGATGTTGAGCCAAAGGTAAGATTGAATGTACCTGCTGTTGTTCCAGCCCAGGGTGTGGATGCAGCAGTAAGGGTAAGATGACGTCCGCCATTCAGATCAAATTTCATTTCATCTGATCCTACTCCGCGGCCGTTAAGATCAGCCTTGCTTACAGCCCACCAGCATGGTGCAGTGCAGCCCATATAGCCTCCGTTACCCCATGGGGCAGGTTTGGCATCGTCCCAGATCCATGTCTTACCTGAGGCAAGATTTGTAAGAAAACCCCATTCAGGTTCCTGAAATGCAGTCGGATCTGACTTTGTAACGGTTATTGTTTTTGTATCATTAACAAGACCACCGGCTGTTAAAGCGGTAATATTGATCTTGTAGGTACCCGGAACAAGTATTCTCACTGTATCATGTTGTTTGCGGCTTACGCCCCAGGCATAATCCCAGGAAAACATGACGCTCGGTGTCTGATTATCAAGATAAACTATATAATCCTTTACAGGATCAGTTTTGATTGTGTAAACAAAATCAGACGCGGGAACTATCGGGCCTGCATCTTCCCTTATTTCAATAGGGGTGCAGGTTACCATCAGTAATACTATTCCTCCTAATAAATAAAAAAATCTCCTTTTCATTTTTTCCTCCTTTTATATTACTAACGTGAACTAAACGAATATACAGGTGCTGTTCCGGTTTCCCATCCTGGATTTTGGACGAGCACCCCCTCCGAGAGCTGGACTTCCTGGTTGGGGATCTGAAGAAATCCTCCGGTGATTGGACGGAAATCGACTCCTTTTTTCACACCCCACACACCATTGTTGAAAGT
This sequence comes from uncultured Bacteroidales bacterium, assembly GCA_963825935.1. Classification (GTDB taxonomy): domain Bacteria; phylum Bacteroidota; class Bacteroidia; order Bacteroidales; family VadinHA17; genus LD21. The sequence goes on from CAWGUN010000011.1 coordinate 262,539, forward strand.
AGATACCCCGTTCTGGCTTTCAAGCAGAGTTTCAAGACCAGCAAGATTGCTCTTGCCAAACCACCGCATCAGGTCATAATAGCGAACTCCTTCGAATGCAAGCTCCCAACGGCGCTCTGCCTTCAAAGCATCGAGTGAATATGTTGCAATAGGTTTAACAAGTGTATCTGCATTATTATTATCAGCACGATGACGAACCTGGTTAATGCCATCGACTGTTTCAGTAAGCTCTGAATGCATCAGCAGCACATCTGCAAACCTGATCAGGACTATATCCTGCATATTATCGAGCTGGAAGTTCCTGGTAGCGTTATATTGAGAAACACTGTAGTTTGACCACTCTTTTACAGGTGGTGATGCCGTATTATCTCTATAAAGGTTTATTGGTCTGTATTTCTTTTGCCAGTAGCCTGTCTCATCCATCTGTTTATCATGTGCATCGGATCCAAGGTCATAGCTTGCATCAATACCCTCATAGGAAGCTTTAACATCGCATATTGAGCCAGGTTTGCGGCTATCTTTTTCCGGCCATGCATCCCAGAGCTGCTTGTTAACAGTTCCCATTCCCCAGCCTTCGCCCATGGCTCCTTTGTACGAATAGGCTCTCCATCCGAAAAAGAGATCCATCTGATTGCTGTAGTAAATGCTTGTTCCCCAGTCTGCAAATGTAGAGAATTTAAGGGCAAACATTGATTCGGCATTGGCACCGTCTTCTCCATACCACGATAGCTTTTTATCAACCGTAAATTTATATGGTTTGCCGGAATGAGCTGAGTCGGCAATAGCATATGGCCAGAGGTTCCCGAATACAGGCATAAGCCTGTATCCGCTGTTGTCTTTACAATCTGTCAGCCAGGCTATGACTTCAGCTTTGGTAACAGAACCGGTTCCTGTAAGAGGAAGATCTGTTGTCCCATAATAACCCGTATAAAACAGGAAAACTCGAGCCATCAAAGCTTCTGCCACCCATTTATTTCCACGTCCAAGGTCAGAATATAGAGCAGTACCGTATGGTACGGCAGGGAAACCTTCAATGGCAGCTTTCAAATCTGAAGCTATAAGTGCATAAGTTTCTGCTGCCGGTGTTTTTGGCAGGTTCTGCGGTTTTGTCTCGAGAATTAACGGGACCTCCCCGAATAAACGGGAAAGATCGAAATAGAACATTGCTCTGAGGAATCTTGCCTGCCCTTCGACCCTGCCTTTCTGGGCTTCATTTGCCCACTTAGGTTTATCAATATTCTCAAGGATCATATTGCAGCGGTAGATTCCCGTGTAATAACGTTGCCATGCTCCCAGGTACATATCTGAACCATCAATTTTGAAGTCGCAGATTGCTCTTGGAGTAAGGTCATTATCACCGCCACCGCCAAAACGGTCATCAGACATCAGTTCCGATATTACAAACGGGTAAGCGTTCAGTACTGAACCGTTTGGCACTGCAACCATTGTAACATAAGCAGCAGTCAGTGCCTGGTCCATATCAGTCGGTGTCTGGTAGAAGTCGTTGTTTGTTTTTGAAGTAAGCGGGACTGTATCGAGAAAACTTTCGGAGCATCCCGCAATTACAACAACTGTAAGTAGTAATAAAAATATCTTTTTCATATTCTTCATCATTTTAGAATTTCAAGCTTGCTCCTAACATAAAGGTTCGCGGAGACGGATAGTACCCGATATCAATACCTTTTGCCCAACTGTCAGTACCGCCACTACTCCCGATTTCAGGATCCATCCCGGAATACTTGGTGAAGGTATAAAGGTTCTGGATTGTAACAAAGAACCTTGCCTGTGCAAGCGGGATAGCTCTAAATAGCGATTTAAGATCATAACCCAGAGTTACGTTGCTCAGTCTGAGATAATCTGCGTTTTCAATGAATATATCGGAGACATATTGCCAGTTTGGATGAGACCCAAAGAAAACACGCGGGTATTTGTTTGACGATCCTTCGCCATGCCACCTGTTGAAGATATCGGTGGTAAAGTTGTTGATCGGGCTGTCGGCCCAGCGGCGCCAGCTACGGGCTATCTGCTGTCCGAAAGCACCATTGGACATTACCGAGAAGTCGAGACCTTTGTACCCAAGAGATAAGTTAAGTCCAACAATAACATCCGGATTCGGATCGCCGATCATAACCTTATCATTGTAGTTAATCACTCCGTCATCATTGGTATCATCAAATATCAGGTCACCAGCGACAGCTGTCGGCATGATCTTAACGCCTGCAGAGTTCCTGTAGGCAGCAACTTCAGCTTCAGACTGGAAGACTCCAAGAGTTTTGTATCCCCAGAAATAACCGATAGGAAATCCTACCTGGGCACGGGCAAGCTCTTCAGTTCCCTGCCCGAGGGCATTACCCTGTCCATGAAAGATCCCCTCATTATTTGCGATACGTAGTACTTCGTTTTTATTATAGGCAGCATTGACGCCTATATTATAATTAAAGGAACCTACGTTATCGCGCCATTTAAGTGCCAGTTCAACGCCTGTGTTTAACACATCACCTCCATTTACGTACGGAGCATTTGTGCCATATGATGCAAGTACTGAAGGATTAATGAGCCAATCAAATGTGGTCCTTCTGTACCAGTCAAATTCCAGACCAAGTTTGCTTGCAAGAAAACGGGCATCAAAACCTAAATTAAGCTGATCGGATGTTTCCCAGGTCACATCGGGGTTGGGCAGGATATTCGGATATCCGCCAACTGAAGTAACTGCTTTGTCGGCTCCGAAGAAATAATTGACATTAGAAAACGAGATTGTGGCCAGGTACTGGAACGGACTTATAGATGCGTTCCCGTTCTGCCCCCAGCTGCCACGCAGCTTCAGAAGGTTTATGCTATTTTTCAGGTTTGAGAAGAAATCCTCTTCTGATACTACCCATCCTGCTGAAAATGACGGGAAATAACCCCATCTCTTCCCTTTTGCAAAATTTGAAGAAGCATCGGCGCGGAGAATGGCTGTGAGCAAATATTTATCCCTGAAGGAATATGAAGCACGTCCGAAATATGAAATGATTCCGCCTATACCCCATGGACTACCTCCAACACTGGTATTACTTATATCAACAACAGGTGAGTTATCGAGATATGCATGTTCAAAATCTGAGAAAAGTGATTTTATATTGCCCCCGCTCAGGTTATCTCCAAGTCCGCTCCTTTCAGCTGATGTACCAAGAAGGGTGGTGAAAGAATGGTCGCTGCCAAGTTTGAAATTATATGATACAGTGTTCTCCCAGGTCCACTGATAACCGACCCACATACTTTGGCTGGTCCTGTCCTGACCTGCGCCCCTGAATGCGTTTGTACTTAATTCATAAACGGGCTGGTAGGCTCTGTAGGAACCGGCATTCATACTATAACCAAAAGAAGTTTTGAATACAAGGTTTTTGATCGGCTGAAGCTCAAAATAGAAGCTGCCTGCAAGACTATGTCCTTTATTCTCATTCATTCCACGGTTATAGATCATTGAAGCTATCGGGTTTCCTTCCTGAGTGTTCCAGGGAATTGCAAAATGATAAGGGAATGATTTGTCATTCGGATCAGATGCAAACATTGGAAGGAAGGGGCTGGTAACAATTGCGCTGAAAACATCGTTCCAGTACTGGTTGCCAGTACCAATCCCGTTAGAATTCGTGTTGGTGTATCTTAAGGTTTCGCCTGCTGTAAGGATATCCCATGTGTTGGTTTTATCTTTTATGATTGTAACATAGGAGTTGATACGGAATGAAATACGCTCATACTTGGATTCAACAGGATTTCCGATGATACCATCCTGTTTGGATTGTGAAATACCCATAGAATAAGTAGCGAGACTGGAGCCACCGGTTATGTTGATTGCGTTATTCATAATAGGAGCATTCTTTACTGTAAGCTCGCCCAGCCAGTCTGTCCCTTTCCATTCACCGGTGAGGATCTTATCCCAGTCGGGAACCAAAGCACCGAAATCAAATAGAGGCTGGCCGCTGTTGACCCTGGATTCATTCACAATATTCGAATACTCCAGAGCATTCATCATCGGAAGCTTTTTATACATATTCTGCCATCCGTAAGAAGCATCGTATGAGATATTTGCTTTTGATCCGACAGCAGGTATTGCGCCCCTTTTGGTTGTAACAAGTATTACGCCGTTGGCGCCGCGTGATCCGTATATTGCTGAAGAAGCAGCATCTTTGAGAACGTCAATCGTCTCGATATCAGCAGGTGCCAGGTTGTCGATATTTCCACCGGGGACTCCATCGATAACATACAGAGGTTGTGAGTTTCCGATTGTACCCATTCCGCGGATATTTACTCTAAATCCGGCTCCCGGCTCACCGGTGAACTTGATAATTGAAAGACCTGGTGTCTGACCCTGGAGAGCAGTCATCGGAGAAATTGTGTTCAGTTTCTGGATGTCATCCCCTTTTACCTGGACAGTTGCACCGGTTAAAAGTTTTTTTCTCATAGTACCGTAACCTACCACCACAACTTCATCCAGACTGGAGACAGCTTCTGAAAGGACAACGTCAACGACAGATCTGCCGCCGATCAGTACTTCCTGGTTGGTAAAGCCGATAAAAGAGAATAGCAGAGTAGTTCTTCCTGCAGGCACTGGTAAAGAATATTTACCATCGATCCCGGTCAGAGTCCCTGCAGTGGTCCCCTGCACAACGACTGTTACGCCGGACATCGGTTGACCGCCCTGGTCCCTGACTACACCAGTAATAGTCTGCTGGGCAATCAGGCTCAGATTAGCCAATAGTAACAAAACAAATAATACACTTCGTTTAAGCATAGTTTTGGGTTTTAGGATAAAACATTTACTTGCATTGGTTAGTAATTAGGTTTTTACACAGAGTTTAACTTCTGTGTTTGATCAGTTCATTCAAAATTAATTAATTTTTTGAATTACCAAACAATATCAAAGTTAATGTTTAGAGGGTTGTTTTATTTTGTCCCGTGGCTGACCAGCATAAACGTCATATATTAAGGACCTGCATTCTATTGAATCCCTTGCAGATGTAAAAAATATTCAACCCGACAGGTCAGGAAACAGCGTTAAAAGATGCTATGGAGATTAGAAAATTATTCTTCCATTGTGGACCAGAATACCTTTTTATTTCTTTTTAATCCAGACTATTGAATTTGGAGAGTTCTTTTCCACCGGTTGAGTCACCCTGTTGCTTCTGACAAAATTAGGAACAGCTGTAAGAGGCGTTCCGTCATCCCATTTTCCCTTAATAACCATAATGCCTCCAAGGAGTTCGGGATGCCATTCAGTCGTCAGAGTGCTTATACCTATATATTTGTTAATATCTGGCTGGTCGGCTTTTTCAACATTATAAATAAGCGGGCCATAACGAAGTGCGATCCTTCCCCTGTCGGCAACAATCCTCTGATCAGCAGTAATCGTTTGTACCTCCATCGGAAGCTCAAAGTCGACCCTGTCGCCTGCTGCCCATTTACGCTTAATCCCGGCATAACCATTAACGATTCTGACCTGAACCGGCTTCCCGTTTACTGAAAGAGATTTTATTCCTTTTACTGCAGGCATGGGAGTGTAAAGGAGGCTTGTTGTCCGGTCAGGTACTCTGATAAAAAGAGTAAATTCACTTTTCTTCACAGGATTAACAGTCACTGATACTTTCCCGCTCCATGGATAATCAGTTTTCTGGATCATTTCAACATTTGTCCCTGCAACTTTTTCAACAAGAATTCTGCTTCCTATAAAAAGATTCATATAAAGTCCATCGTTTCCCTTAACATAAGTCCAGGTAGGGATCATGAGCAGAGTCCTTGGTATGTTGCCGACACAGCAGGGGCAGGTATGCCAGGGATATCTGATTACAACAGATGAGAGAGGATTGTCATAGTAAAAGTTCTTTCCCTCCAAATCAAGAGATCCCAGAAGTGCATTATACATTGTCTCTTCATAAAGGTCAGCATATTTCGCATCATGGTATGCAATGTTCATCTTATACTGGAAGAAAATCAGTCCGCAGCTTGAGCATGATTCGCAATAAGCATCGTTTGGAAGAGAATAATCGGGTCCGAAACCTTCTGAGGTTTCTCCGCTTCCTATACCGCCGGTGACATAATATTTTTTATTTATCATATTATCCCATAGCGACATTACAGCGCTCTGATAATCCACATCTCCGGTTTCTGCCGCGATATCAGCCATACCAGAATAGCTATAGGTTGCTCTTACAGCATGTCCTACGGCTTCATACTGTTGCTGGACAGGTACATGGCTCTGGTCGTATTCCGATCCGTTTTTACGGCAATCGAGCAGAAATTTTGACAGTGCTATATAATTGTCGCCTCTGCCATTTCCTTCCATATCATTCACAAAACGCCCGAATCTTACAAGCGCCTGCTCCATCTCCTGATGTCCGTCGTACCATTCCTTTTTCCCCGGACCAATATTTGCGACCCAGCAGTCGGCTAGCTTCTTTGCAGCATCATATAACCGCCGGTCTTTCCCGTCAGTAAGTGTAAAGTGGTTTATTGCTGATTCAAGAAAATAGCCTGCAACATATCCTTCATGATTGCCTCGGGTACGTGGGGCCCATCTTTCCTTCCATCTGGTTGTATCACGGAGAGTATAGGCAGTCTGCAGATAACCATCCGGCTCCCTGGCTGCAAGAATTACAGGAATCCATTTTTCAAGGGTTGCTTTCATTTTTTCCTGGGCAGCTATAATCTCCTTATCGCCCTTTGGATCCACCATCAGGGCAATACACATAGCCTCCACCGTCTGATGAACCCATGCATTAGAAAATACGTATCCTTTATGAATGCCATGAGGCTCTCCCCTTAACGCCTTTCCTGCCTCAATAAAATTATCCAATCCTCCCGGACCCAGAGTAAGGTCAGTTCTGTTTATCTGATCAATGCACCATGGTATCCAGTTCACAATCATAACCTTAGCTCTGGAATTCCATAATGGATTATCGATTGAATAACGTTTTGTGTAAACAACATCAAGACGTTCAGACCGGGGAGGCTGTGTTACTTTTACAGTCAGAGGTGTTGAGGAACTTAGATTTCCCTCTGTGACTCTCAATGTAAGAATATAATCACCGGTTTTAGAGAATATTGCATTTGTTTCAAGGGCTCCCTGATCGCTGAATGTTACATTACCGGGTCCGGATGTTTTGCTCCATTCAGTCTTGCTTACAGGGGTGACTGACCGGACCTTTCCTGAAAGATAAGTCTTCCCTCCAAGCATAACACTTCTGTCAGCACCGGCATTTACAACAGGAGGAATATCAGGAGAGTCCGGAGTTTTAATTACTTTCCACTCCAGAAGTGTCGCAGTGAACCTGTTGGCAGAATCAATCTCCAGCCGCAGTCTTGTGGTTTGCACCTCCTTAAAAGTTGTCTTGTTAAACTGGTTATTTACCAGGCCGAAACCAACAGGATTTATTACCGGAACGAATTCCGATCCATTCCAGTATTTTAACCTGTAGGCTGAAGGGAGCCTGGTGGAGTTTTCGAAGTTCCACCAGAATATTGAGACCTCACCTGTGGTCACAGGCTGAGGCCATTCATACTGGACCCATTGAGTTTCTGACCTCACCTGCTGCCTGTTTACTGAAGGGAACTGCATTCTTCCTGTTGCAGTGGGTGTAAGTCCGTCATTAAGAGAAGGGAGGACAGAACCGCCCCGCGATGAGCTGGTCGCCACTGCAACCAGAGCCAGGTTCTTTTGAGTTGGTGAAATAACCGGGACCTGTGCTGTCAGGATGCAAATATTTGAAAAAACAATACAAAACAAAATCAGTTGAAAAAAATTTCTTGTTTTCATATCAGGAAGTTTGATTGAAGAATTTAATTGACAGTTATTCAACTATCCATTCATAAATACCGCTGGCAAATTCTTTATTCAGCTTAACCTTAAGTTTCAGGGCAGTTGCTCTTACCGGTAAAAAGGATAATGAATCCCATTCGTTTTTCGTTGTAAAATAAGGTGTTCTTACCTTGACCGGTTGCCAGACGTTTCCCGACAGATAGAGTATTTCCCATTCATCAGGAATGCGGCATCCTCCGTCGGGTCCGTCATCAAACCAGTAAACTTTTGTTTTTGAAACAGTTTCCGGCTTATCAAAATCATACTCAATCCATTCCCACTGATTCTTGTGAGGCCACCAGTGATAATATAAAACGGAATGATCATTGGAACTTACTGGTCCTGCCTGGTCATTGACTGCCTGCAGATCTCTTGTTACTATGCTGGCCCTTACCTTGCTCCTGTTTGCAATTGTTGGTGCAGGAAGCGGAAGTGTTTTTTCGGTTGAAACCGGCAACCACACCATCATCTGTCCGGGGCCGCGGTTGTTCCATAATGCATATGGGATTAGAGTTACAGGTTCTTCAGGAAGTTTTTCAATTTTACCATCAAGGGTTCTTTTGGTCTGAAAACCAGAGGTTCTGATGATCCGGGTACCTTCAAGAAGCGAAGGGACAAATTCTGTTGTAAAGGGGGTTGCCCTGTTAATGACGATGTCAAGGACATTGCCGGTATTATTATCCGGCCATTCGGCACAGTAAATGATCGGGCCTCTCTGAACAGCTATCTTTTCATTATCTTCCTTTACACGTTCATCTGCAACAACACTTCTGACCGGCATCGGAAAATCAATATCAACCTTGTCTCCTTTTTCCCATTTTCTTTCAATTTCAGCATATCCATTCTCAATTTCCAATTCTTCATATTTATCGTTGACTGTGATTTTCCAGGACTCATTGTTCTGATCTTCAAACTTATAAAGCCCACCTGGAATAGCTTCATTATTTGCCCACCCGGGAATACGGATCTTAAGAGAGAATTTTAGGCTAGTCTCAGGGAATACTGAAATTTCAACTTTCCCATCCCAGGGGAAATTTGCTTTTTGTGAGATCTTTATCTTTTTTTTACCGATGGTAATATCTGCATCATTGGATATGAACAGGTTTACAAATAGGTCCTTGTCAGTAACAGCATAAATATAACCAGGGATCGCAGGGACAAACCTTGCTACATTAGAGGGACAGCAGGCACATCCGAACCATGCCTGTCTGTTATGCTGGCCATTCGATTCAAGCGGATTCGGGTAAAAGAACCTGTCAGCTGACAATGATACACCCGACAGCATTGAATTGTAAAGGGTCTTTTCGAGAATATCAATATATTTCGTCTCACCATGAAGCAGGAAGAGCCTGTGATTTGTAAAGATATCACCTATCGAAGCGCAGGTTTCACAATAGGCCGACATGTTTGGCAGTACGTACGGATCGGCAAAGCCTTCATTGCCTCCGGAAGCCCCTATGCCACCCGTAATATATATTTTACGATACACAATATCTTCCCATATTTTTGTAATAGCATTCAGGTAAGCTTCATCCTTTTCGATAGCAGCAATATCGGCCATGCCTGAATACATATAAGTAGCTCTTACTGAATGACCAACAGCTTCAGTCTGATCGACCGGCTTCTTATCGGCCTGGTTGTACTTTTCTCCTTTTGGTCCGCGAACATCGAGGAAAAACCTTGCAAGGTCAAGGTATTTCTTTTCACCTGTAACTCTGTAAAGTTTAACAAGGCCCATTTCAATTACCTGGTGTCCGGGATAAACCTTCACCCTGTCCCAGCCGAAATCTTTATTAACAAGATCAGCTGATTTTAATGCAATATCAAGCAGGGTTCTTTTCCCTGTTGCCTGGTAATGTGCAACTGCAGCCTCGTACAGATGGCCCAGGTTATAAAGTTCATGGCTGAGAATTGAGTCGAGTTCCCACCTGACTGGGCTTGCCCACTCATGAAGACCTTTACCCCCATGCATTTCTGCAATCGTACGGTTGGTATAGAGATAACCGTCATCCTCCTGGGCCATACCTATTTTATATATAAGTGTATCAAGGTATGCCTCCAGCTTAGGATCAGGATTTGTTTTAAGAGAGTAGCTTGCTCCTTCGATTATTTTATATACATCGCTGTCGTCAAACGGGTAGATTGTCTGAAATTTTCCGGTATCAAGTCCGCCAGCAATCTCAAAATTCTTAACCCTGCCGGTCGATTCGCAATATGAAAATGCAATAGGTATCGTAACTGAAGCATTTTTCTTAATACGAGGTGCCCAAAAATTATCTGTAAGTTTTACCGACGTAAATGGTACCGGTTGAATGGGATAGTCGGCCGGTTTGTTTTTACCTGAACAGCCCTGGAGTATTAATATGACGACGGTTAAAACAACCAGTGACGAAATAGGCTTATTCATAGTTTTATTTGAAAGTGGTTTTCAGTATTTCTACTATTCAAAATTACCTTTTTTTAACCCTATCCCTAAGTCCCGCCGAAGCTGGAAGCCAATGAATATTTCTCCTTCCCTGCCCTGGGCGGGGAAGGTTGGGATGGGGGTATAGTTGTTGAGTTACCCCTTAGGAGGTTATTTTTTTAATTCCAGAACCACAACTGATTTGGCAGGCATAGTTACCAGTAAGTATGCCATCCTTCAGTTTAAAGTTGTTGAATGATGATGGTTTTACAACCTCAGGCTTTTCGAAGCTGTTGAAAGCTGTCATTTCACCTGATGTCAGGACTTCACCTGAGACTGTCTTAAAGATATCTCCTACGATCGGACAGGTTAATGTTATTTCCTTATTCGGATTAAGGTTGGCAAGTGAAATATGCATTTTGCCTTCCTTGTCCAGGGATGCTGAAGCTGAAACTGCCGGTATCTTCTGCTTTCCGAGAACATAATCTTCACAGCTGAGATCGGTGTTCAGGAGCTGTGCATTCTGGTGTACCCTGAACATCCTGAACACATGATAAGTTGGTGTCAGCACCATTTTGTCATCTTTGGTGAGAATCACTGATTGAAGCACATTCACTACCTGAGCCAGGTTTGCAACCTTTACCCTGTCGGCATTCTGGTTAAAGATATTAAGATGAATGGCCGCAGTGATGGCATCCCTCAGGGTATTCTGCTGGTAAAGGAATCCGGGATTCGTTCCTGGTTCAACATTGAACCAGTTACCCCACTCATCGACCACCAGTCCTTTTGTTTTTTGCGGATCGAACCTGTCCATTACAGCTTTGTGTCCCTTAATTATCCTGTCGATATCATAATTGAGGCGGAAAGTTTCGAAACATTCGCGCTCATCGAATTTTGTTGCTGATCCTTTGTAACCCCATCCATCTACAACTGAATAGTAGTGAATTGATATCCCCTCGAACATATTCCTTGAGCTTTCATCTTTCATCATTGTCTCAGTCCACTGATAGTCATCTCCATATGGACCACATGCGACTCTGTAGAGCCTGTTGCCCGAATAGTTTTTCAGAAATGTGGCGTACTGTTTCATAACATTGGAATAGAAATCAACTGTCATGTTCCCGCCGCAACCCCAGCTCTCATTCCCGATGGCAAAATATTTTACCTTCCATGGATCCTCTCTGCCATTTTCCTTTCGCAGCCTGGTCATCGGGCTTGCAGAACCGGATGTCAGATATTCAATCCAGTCAGACATTTCCTTAACACTCCCTGAACCCATATTACCATTAATATACGGATCGCAGCCGAGGAGTTCTGTAAGCTTCATGAATTCATGCGTGCCAAATGAGTTATCTTCTGTGACTCCCCCCCAGTTTGTATTAATTATTGATTCCCTTTTCGACTGAGGGCCTATTCCGTTCATCCAATGGTAAGTATCAGCAAAACAGCCACCCGGCCACCGTAGATTCGGGATTTTTATTTCACGCAGTGCAAATAAAACATCATTTCTAATCCCGTTTGTATTCGCTATTTTTGAATCAGGACCTACCCAGATGCCACCGTAAATACATGTTCCAAGATGCTCGGAAAAATGGCCGTAAATATCTTTGCTGATTACAGGACCTGAATGATTGGTAATAATAACCAGCTGATTTACAGCAGGATCAGTATCCTTCTGGGCATTAGCGCTCAATCCTGTATGTAAAAGGAAAACAATAAAAACAATAAGGATTTTATACATAGTTATAGTGGATTATTGTGGAATAATTTAATTTTCTTTTTCTTATCAGCCCTCATTTAAACAGATAACAATGGTTATGCCAGTTCATTTTCAACAAATGTTCCGAGCATCTGATACTTAGAATAAAGAGATTCGTATTTTTTTGCTCTTTCCGGATTGGGTTTATACACTTTTTCAAATCCTCCGCCCATTGCTTTCTGTGCTGAAGCGATATCCTTATAAATTCCTGACACGACGGAGGCAGCCATTGCAGATCCGAGTGCACATGTCTGATCTGAGATGGCCACTTTTATAGGCATATTAAGTACATCTGCAACAATCTGCATCACAAAAGGATTCTTTTTGGCAACACCACCTATAGCTATTACTCCGTCAATTCTCACACCTTCAGAAATAAACCTTTCATTAATCATCCTCGATCCATAAGCTGTTGCCTCAACAAGCGCCTTAAATATCCGTGGAGCATCTGATCCAAGTGACAATCCTGCTAGAGCACCTTTAAGTGCCTGGTTTGCATCGGGTGTGCGCCGGCCATTCAGCCAGTCGAGGGCTACAAGAGCTGTCTCCTCATCCTGAATTGCCCCGGCCTGTTCGCTTAATTCAGAAATTATTCTTTCTGAGGTTTCAGTGGTTATCCTTTCTTTTGTTTTTCCATCGAGCCATGACATTCCTGAAATGATTTCGTTAACAGGCCAGAGAAGCAGTTTACTGAACCATGCGTAAATATCTCCGAAAGCTGATTGCCCTGCCTCAAGACCAAGCATTCCCGGAATAATTGATCCATCGACCTGGCCGCAGATGCCAGCAACAAGTTTATTACCAACCTCGTCCATGGGAGCCACAATCATGTCGCATGTCGAAGTCCCCATGACTTTAACAAGCTGATATGGTGTTATTTCTCCTCCGACAGCTCCGAGATGAGCATCGAAGGCTCCTGCACCAACTTTTACATTTATTGAAAGTCCGAGTCTTGCAGACCATTCCGGAGACAGAGTTCCGACAGCCACATCACATGTGTATGTTTCTCTGAAAAGTTTCTCTTTCAGTCCGGCGAGTACCGGATCGAGCTTTATAAGGAATTTCTCATCAGGCAGTCCTTTGAAATCAGGGTGCCACATAGCTTTATGCCCGGCCGCACAACGGCTTCTTTTCAATTGAAGAGGATCGGTGTTCCCGGTCAAAAGGGCCGGGATCCAGTCGCAATGCTCAACCCACGACCATGCGTTTTCCCTTACTTTTACATTATTGCGCAGAATATGAAGTACCTTGGCCCAGAACCACTCCGAAGAGTAAATGCCCCCTTCGAATTTTGTAAAATCCACTCCTCCCCAGGACCTTGCAAGATTATTTATTTCTGCAGCTTCTTTGACAGAAGTATGATCCTTCCATAAAACGAACATTGCATCAGGATCTTCTTCAAAACCTTTATTCATGGAAAGAGGAACTCCTTTTTTATCAACAGCTACCGGAGTTGAGCCTGTGGTATCAACAGTAATCCCGGTAATATTATTTTTGATATCGTTGTCTAATCCTTTGAGAGCTCCATTTACAGATTGTTCAAGTCCTTCGATATAATCCAGCGGGTGCTGGCGGAACTGGTTGACTGCAGGGACACAATAGAGTCCTTTCTTCCATCGCGGGTATTCAAATACTGATGTTCCGGCAATTTTACCATTGCTGGTATCCACAATAACTGAGCGCACTGAATCGGTTCCATAATCGATTCCGATCACATATTTTTTTGTCATATATTAAGGCGTTATTTTACTTTGATTTTTTCTGGCCATAATAAGCATTTTCCCCGTGTTTACGCAGGAAATGCTTATCAAGAAGGTACTTATCGACAGGTTCCCTGTTACCAAGGAGGATTGTATAAAAAGCCATTCTTGCAATCTCTTCCAGCGCAACTGCATTATAAACAGCTTCATCTGCATCAAGGCCCCAGCAAAATGGACCATGGGAGCTGATAAGAACTGACGGGACAGCAAGAGGATCTGTTTCTTTCATGACTTCAACAATCACTTTTCCGGTATTCAGCTCATAATCACTCCTCACCTCATGGGCAGTCAGTTTCCTTGAACATGGCACCGCACCGTAATAGTGGTCGGCATGTGTTGTTCCGAAAGGAGGAATTGATTTCCCGGCCTGTGCCCATGCAGTGGCATATGTTGAATGGGTATGAACAACACCCCCTATTGAACTGAAATGTTTATAAAGAAACAGATGAGTCGGTGCATCTGTAGAAGGTTTATATTTTCCTTCAACTACCTTGCCGTCAGGATCAAGAACGACCATATCATCAGGTTTCATCTTCTTATAGCTGACGCCTGATGGTTTGATAACTACCAGGCCGCTGGTCTTATCCCTTCCGCTGACATTACCCCATGTATGAATTACAAGCCCCTGTTTTACAAGCTCGAGGTTAGCTTTACAAACACTCGCTTTCAGTTTACTGAGCATATTCCTGATAACTTTAGGCTCTCACTAATTTACATCAAGATTGAAATAGAAACCATTACTTACGAGTTTCGTATATCTTTCCTTAATAAACCTGTAATAATAGGCACCCTTCTTGGATGTTTCCCTCTCCTTTTCATCAAGTTTCTCAAGGATATTCATAGAGAGAATTTTCTTCCTGAAATTTCGTTTATCGATGCTTTTCTGATATATAGCTTCATACAGATCGAGCAACTGAACCAGTGTGAATTTTTGAGGAAGAAGCTCAAAACCTACAGGTTTAATCCTGATCTGCATCTGAAGCTCCTTAAGGGCCCTGGCAACCATTTCATCGTGGTCAAAGATAAGTTTGGGCAGTCTGTTCAATGATTGCCAGTGTGCACCGTTCTTCTGTGTCCTTTCCCTGTCAATATCTTTTATTTTGATTAGCGCCCAGTAAGCCACCGAAATTACACGTGCACCAGGGTCTCTGTCAATGTTACCATATGAGTACAACTGCTTCATGTAAACATTTTCAAGACCGGTCAGCATGCTTAAAACCCTGCTGGCAGCTATATCCAGACTTTCGTCAGGTTCTACAAACCCTCCGGCAAGCGACCATTTGCCTTTTGCCGGGTTAAAACTTCTTTTAATAAGAAGCAGTTTTATCTCTTTTTCAAGAATATCGTACCCGAAAATTATAGAGTCAACCGCAACAAGATACCTGCTATGCTTAGAATAGAGCTTCATAATCTTACCTCCCTTCCGGGATTATCAAATTAATATATCAATTTTCAAACTTTAATTTATTCCCTGTGAAATATAATAATAAATCTCATTCCAGTTCAGCTCCTTTTTAAAGGCTGAAAGATCACATTTGCTGTCAATAAGGACAAATTCAATTCCAAGCATACCAGCAAAATCCTCAAGGTACTCAGAATTTAACGCAGTACTGAATCCGGTGTGATGAGCGCCTCCTGCCAGTATCCATGCTGCCGCCCCGGTTTTCAGATCAGGCATTGGTTTCCATAAAACGCTGGCAACAGGCAGCTTAGGCATGTCGGGGCATTTCACAATTTCCACCTCATTAACTATCATCCTGAACCTGTTACCAAGATCAATAACAGAGGAGGCGACTGCATTTCCGGGAGCAGTTTTAAACACCAGCCTTGCAGGATCTTCTTTTCCTCCAATAGAAAGCGGGTGTACTTCAACAGTGGGTTTACCCATGGCAATTGATGGGCATACTTCAAGCATATGGGCGCCAAGGGATTTCATTCCTTTCGGATCGAAATGATATGTATAATCTTCCATAAAGGATGTTCCTCCTTTTAGTCCTTCAGCCATCACCTTCATTGAACGTACAAGTGCTGCTGTTTTCCAGTCACCCTCAGCTCCAAAACCATATCCTTTAGCCATAAGCCGCTGTACAGCCAGGCCAGGTAATTGCTTTAAGCCATAAAGATCTTCAAAGGTTGTGGTAAATGCCTTGAAATTACCTGCTTTGAGGAATGCTTCCATTCCAAGTTCAATTCTTGCAGCTTCTTTCAGAGTTTCAGAATTTGCAACGGCTTTTGTCATCTTGTAATCAGACCCATATTCAGCGAGAAGTTTTTTAATAGCACCTGATGAAACATCGTTCACTGCTTTAACAAGGTCTCCAATTCCATAGCCATATACGGAATAGCCCATTTTCATCTGGGCGCTTACTTTGTTACCTTCAGTTACCGCAACATCGCGCATATTATCGCCGAATCTTGCTACTTTCATATTAAGAGCGTCGTTGTAAGCGGCAGCTGCCCTTATCCAGACAGCAATGCGGTCGATCGCTTCAGGATCCTGATAATGTCCGACAACAACTTTTCTGTTCAGCCTCATCCTTGTTCCAATAAATCCAAATTCCCTGTCGCCGTGTGCCGACTGATTGAGGTTCATGAAATCCATATCGATGGATTCCCATGGAATATCACGATTAAGCTGTGTATGAAAATGGAGGAATGGTTTATTAAGAATCAAAAGCCCTTTTATCCACATCCTGGCAGGTGAAAAAGTATGCATCCAGGTAATTAGCCCGATACAGTTCTTTGTATTGTTTGCCTCTGAACAAAGTTCGAAAACTGACTCCGGGGTTGTAAGAACAGGTTTAACAACTATCTTCCGGGAGATTTCCGGTGATTTGTCAAGTGCAGCAGCAATTTTTGCTGAATCTGCAGCCACTTGTTTAAGTGTCTGAGGGCCATACAAGTGCTGGCTTCCTGTTACAAACCAGACCTCTTTACTTTTTAGTTTATCCATTTCAATATTTAAAGTATGAAAAAAATTATTATTCAATTAATTCTACCAGAAATATGCATAGAACGCAATTATTACAACGATTATGATACCTGAGAAGAAAAGATCCCAGTTATTCCAGCTTGCCCGTGTGATAGCTTTTTGCTCAGCTGTTGCCGAGCCAATATATAATCCCTTTATTGCAAGTTGATCTGCTTTTGGAGTAACCATACTAACTATTACCATTAGTACTATGACAATAAAGAAGAGGGCAATTTCATAATGAAGCCAATTAGGTGCAAGAAATACTTTATATATCAGGGTGTCATGTCCCAACCCTCCAGCGAACACTTTAAGGGCAAGCCGGGTCATTCCAAGGGTAAACCCCGTAATTAATCCATACAGACCTGCTTTGGGAGTAGTCCTTTTTGATAAAATTCCTAACAAGAATACTGCTGCAATTCCGGGGGCAAGAAGTGACTGAACATCCTGAAGATATGCATACAGAACTTTACCAAGTCCTTTCATTACAGGGATCCAGAGTATTCCCAGAACAACTACCACGACTGTTGCTATCCTGCCTACCCTTACAAGCTCTTTTTCAGGAGCTTTGGGTTTATATTTCTGATAAAAATCGATAGTGAAAAGAGTAGCAGATGAGTTAAACAATGAGGCAAGGGAACTCATCAGGGCAGCAAGAATACCACCGACAACAAGTCCTTTAAACCCCAGTGGCAGTAATTCTTTAACCATTACAGCAAAAGCTGAGTCAGAATTTGGTAGGTTGATAAGCCCTTTAGCATTAAGTGCATAAGCTATCATTCCGGGGATAAGGAAAATGAATACAGGTGAAAGCTTAAAAGCTGCTCCCAGGATAGCACCGCGACGCGATTCAGTCTGGTTACGGCCAGATAAAACCCTTTGTACAATATACTGGTCTGTACACCAGTACCAGAATCCGATAATAGCTGATCCCAGAATTACTCCTGTCCATGGGTATTCCGGGTCATTTGCCGATCTTATTAGTTGAGTCATAGTATCTCCATCGGCATTTACGGGAACCGCCCGGCAAATTTCCATCATTTCATTCCATCCGCCAAGTTTGATAAGACCGATCACCAGTACTGCAAGTGAACCGATCAGCAGGATCGGAGTCTGTAGCACTGAGGTCCACAATACAGCTTTCATCCCTCCCAGGGTGGTGTATATTCCAGTCAAAATTACAAGTCCTACTGCGCTGATCCAGAAGAAATCAATTCCGAACATTGATTCAATTCCAAAAACCTGCTTGAATACAATGCCACCTGCATAAACTGTGACAGCAACCTTTGTAAACACATAGCTGACAAGGGAAATTATTGATAAAATACTTCTGGATCCTTTGTTATAACGTTTTTCGAGGAATTCCGGCATTGTAAACACTCCGCTCCGTGCATAAAATGGGACAAAGAACCATCCAAGAATGAGTATAAGCCAGCCGTGCATTTCCCAATGGGCCATCGCCATACCGCTAGATGCTCCTGCACCTGCCAGGCCGACAAGATGTTCTGATCCTATATTTGATGCAAAGATTGATGATCCTATTGCCAGCCATGTAGCATCACGGCCAGCCAGGAAATAATCAGTTGAGGTTTTATCTTTCTTCTTTGTCACCCATATAATGATGCCGACTAAGCCGAGACAAAAAAGTCCTAAAACGATCCAGTCTAATGTTCCCATATTAAATACTTTAGGTTTTAATAAATTACTCCGTCTATTTCATTAAGCTAATTTTAAAGGAAAATTAAAGTTATACACACTGTTATTTGTAAATAATACAGTATGTCAAATACAAATCTATGAAATTAATTTTTTAAATGTAAACAATACACTCAAAAATTCTGAATAAAAAAAAAGAAAATTTTATTCATGAATATTAAACCCATAACTATCTCTATTTCAATATTATGAATATATTTTAATGCTCCTTATTATCCCACTCTTCAAGCGAAGACTGGATGAATGCAATTATTTTCTGATTCTCTTCCTTGCCTGAACCTGATATCGGAAATGGCTCTCCGAATTTTATATGTATGGGTTTATGACGATCTATAGGACCTAGCTCTTTAATGAATTTACCGTTACCCCAGAAATCTGTTTTGAGCGCAACCGGAACAACTTTTACACCGGCTTTTTTAGCAAGCTTCACCCCCAGTGAATTAAAATCCTCCGGTCTGAACTCAATACTTCTTGTGCTCTGTGGAAAAATTATTATTGAAATTCCCTTCGACAGCAATTCCATTCCCCCGTTCATTACAGCTTCAAAGTCTTTCCTGGGATCAATCCTTCCTACAACTATCGGATCCCTCGATCTCATTACATCACCAAAAAGAGGATGTCTGACAAGGCTTTCCTTGACAACAAATGTCACCTTCCTGAGCGGAGATATTATCCCCGGAAGTATCATTGTTTCGAGAGTGCTCATATGATTCCCTATGAACAATACCGGTTCTTGTGTATTGGCGATATTCTCCATACCTGAGAGATGAAATATTCCACCGCATTTTTCTATTAACCTGAATATATAGAAAGATGAATCTTCCCAGGCTTTTTTGTCATAAACACCGCTTCTTGCCTGTTTCCTGCTTATGAATACAATTTTTGCATACCCATAAATAAAGTAGAGGCGGTTATTAAGAAGAAATCTCTCCCAAGGGTTTAACTTCTTATTTTCAGGTGAATCGTAAGTAAATGAATCGAAATATCCTTTTTGCATAACTTACGGATATTAATCTTTACTAATTTTACCTTATAAAGTTAGTCTCATTTTGTTAATTTTAAAAACAGGCTACTCCACCATGAGAAATAAACATCTGAGAAGCAGGCTTAAAGGATTTTTTTTTGTCCTTAATCTGCACAGGATCATTCCGTTCAAACTTTCCGGATTCATATTTCATATGGGGCAGCTTTCGAGATGGATCAGCATTCATAAGAATATTTCGTATTCAGATTTTTATTCCAAACAGTTCGATTATTCCAAACGGTATGATCTTTATTCGCATTTAATTGAAAGCGAAAATATTAATGGACCTGTTGATTATCTTGAATTTGGTGTAGCACAGGGAATCTCATTTAAGTACTGGTCCGGCCACCTGTCCGATCCGGGTGCAAGATTCTTCGGGTTCGACACTTTTACTGGTCTTCCGGAAAATTGGGGCTCCTTCAAAAAGGGAGACATGAATAACGCAAATAAGCCTCCTGAAACCAACGATAAACGATGCAGCTTTTACCAGGGACTATTCCAGCAGACTCTTCCGGATTTCCTCAGGTCTTATTCTCCTGCTCAGAGAAAAATTATTCACATGGATGCAGATTTATATACATCAACACTCTTTGTTCTGACTTCCATATCTACTATTCTGAAGAAAGATGATATTATTATTTTTGATGAATTCAATGTGCCTATGCATGAATTTAAAGCATTCTCAGAATGGACAAGATCTTTTTATATTAATTATAAGGTAATTGGAGCAGTAAATAATTTTTATCAGGTTGCATTTAAAATATTTTAAAATACAAAAATTTTCAATACCCGGCTGCTCATGAAGCTACCACTCCTCGATTTCGTTGTTTTCTTTGCACTTACAGCCGTAAATATTATTATTGGTGCCAGCTTCTACTTTAAGAACAAGACAGCAGATCAATTCACCAGCGGGGGAAGGAAACTGCCTTCCTGGGTAGTAGGGATGTCCATTTTCGCGACGTTTGTAAGCAGCATCAGCTTTCTTGCACTCCCGGGAAAAGCTTACATGTCAAACTGGAATGCATTCGCTTTCAGCATGTCTATCCCAATTGCATCTATAATGACTGTGAAATTTTTTATCCCTCATTACCGGAGGATCGGGAATATTTCTGCCTACTTTTATCTTGAGCAACGTTTTGGGCCATGGGCAAGAGTTTATGCATCTGCCTGTTACATACTTACTCAGCTGATGCGCACCGGCGCCATTCTTATGCTTCTCGCACTTCCATTAAATGCCCTGTTCGGCTGGAATATTAAAACTGTCATAATACTTACCGGTCTGATGGTAATGATCTATTCTATGCTCGGCGGAATAAAAGCTGTCATCTGGACAGATGCAGTACAGGGGATAATCCTGATCACAGGAGCTGTTGTCTGTGCAATTATCCTTACTTTTTCAATGCCGGAGGGCCCGGGCCAGCTTTTTGAAATTGCAAAAGCAGATCATAAATTCAGTCTTGGCAGTTACGGTACCAGCCTGAAAGAATCGACATTCTGGGTGGTTCTCATCTATGGCCTTTTCATAAATCTTCAAAACTATGGAATTGACCAGAATTATATTCAGCGGTATATGACTACAAGTACGGACAAAGAGGCCAAATCATCTGCACTTTTCGGTTCATTATTATATATACCGGTTTCCCTTATATTCTTTTATATAGGTACAGCTCTTTTTTCGTATTATACTGCACAACCAGACCTGCTGCCTCAGGAGCTCAGAGCTGCGGGAGCCGGTGATAAAGTCTTTCCTTATTTTATTGCTACCGGGCTGCCTCCGGGAATTACTGGTCTGCTTATTGCTTCGATCTTTGCTGCAGGTATGAGCACAATATCAACCAGTCTTAACAGCACTGCAACAATTGTCCTGACAGATTATTATAAACGATATTTCAATAAATCTGCAGGAGAAAGCACTTCAATGAGAGTGCTCTATGCAACTTCTCTTATTACGGGGGCTGCTGGCATTGGGATTGCGATTACCCTTGTTGGCGTTGAAAGCGTCCTGGATGCCTGGTGGTCTCTGGCTTCGGTGTTCAGCGGAGGCATGCTCGGGCTCTTTTTACTGGGTTTCATTTCCGGAAAAGCCGGTAAATCTGAGGCAATTATTGGGGTAATTATCGGTGTAATTGTTATAGTCTGGATGAGCCTGTCACCATTGATATTTACTGAAGGTGTCAGCCTTAAATTCAGGAGCCCTTTCCACAGTAATCTTACGATAGTCTTCGGAACTTTAATAATTTTTCTGACCGGATTTGTATTAACAAAATTAATTAACAGGAAGTAAATGAGAACTGTACATAAACACCCCCCATCCCCCCTGAACGGAGGAATAAAATATTTATTTTTTATCTTATTAATTAGCACTCGAATACCTGCAGAATGTCAGTTCAGGGGTGAAAACTGCATAATAAAATCTGAATTCATTTTCCAAACTGAAGATGTTCCCTTTCCATCATGCCACGCTTCAACAATTATTCAAAATGGGAAAGGCTTGCTGGCCGCGTGGTTCGGAGGGACAGCAGAAAAAAATCCCGATGTCGGGATTTGGATAAGCAGTTTTGCAAAAGGTAAATGGAGCAAACCTGTCGAAGTTGCAAACGGAATCCAGCATAAGGATAAGCGTTACCCGTGCTGGAATCCCGTGCTGTATAATTCCGGTAATGAAATACTTCTTTTTTATAAGGTTGGCCCCAGCCCTTCGGAATGGTGGGGAGAGCTTAAAATATCAGAGGACAGAGGCAGAACATGGTCCAGGGCGAACAGATTGCCTGAAGATATCATTGGTCCTGTCAAGAACAAACCAGTAATGCTGGACAATGGAGTTCTTTTATGCCCATCCAGCACTGAAAATGATGGATGGAGAATTCATATGGAATTTACTCCGGATAACGGTCTGACATGGGAAAGGACAACCGCCCTGAATGACAGGAAGACCAGGGTTATTCAACCGACAATTCTGAAGCATCCCGATCAAAAGCTTCAGCTCCTGTGCCGGAGTGCAGTTTCGAAAATATTAACGTCGTGGTCAATGGATGAAGGGCATACCTGGAGCGATCTTGTTCCCTCCGGCCTTCCAAATCCTAATTCAGGAATTGATGGAGTGACTCTGAGAGATGGCCAGTATCTGATAGTATATAACCATCTCATAAAAGGAAGGAATATGCTTAATGTTGCTGTTTCAACTGATGGTATTACCTGGGAAGCTGCAGCGATCCTTGAAAATGATCAGAAGGGAGCAGAATTTTCATACCCTGCGGTTATACAGACAAATGATGGTTTAGTTCATATTACCTATACATGGAAACGCAAACAGATCAGGCATGTGGTTATTGATCCGCAAAAGATAATTTCCAGACCGTTTCTCACCGAAGAATGGCCTTAGTCAGTAAGTGGATTTATTCCATTTCAGTAAGCTCTGCTTTCTTCTCCTGGTAAAGGTTCATACTCTCCCTGACTATCTCAAATGCTTTTTCCCTGGGCATGAATTGCTCAACAATAACATCTTTATGTTCAAGCTTTTTGTAGTCTTCAAAAAACCTTTTCAGTTCAACAAGGGTATGAGGAGGAAGCTCTGAAATATCGTTTATATAGTTGACAGACATATCGTTTCTGGCTACAGCAATTATTTTATCGTCGCGCTCCTTACCATCTACCATCTCCATGGCACCGATCACTTTTGCCTCAACAATGCACATGGGATAAACATCTATTGAACAGATAACAAGAATATCAAGAGGATCATGGTCGTCACAATAGGTTTGTGGAATGAAACCATAGTTTGCCGGATAATGAACTGAAGAAAAGAGGACCCTGTCGAGTCGTAAGAGCCCGGACGCCTTATCCATTTCATATTTTCCTTTTGATCCTTTGGGAATTTCAATTATACTTCGGACAAAGGCTGGTGCCTCTAAACCGGTTTCGATACAATGCCAGGGATGGGTGCAAGGTTTCATAATGAAAACTATCAGATTATCAAATTTAAGAATAAATCCTGAATGAATACGATACGTAAACTTATCTGTTTAGCAATGGCATGATCAGAAGTGCTGCAGACATTCCTACCAGGATAACCACAGCACTCCAACCGATAATGTTAATCGACTTTTTATTTACGTAAGCGCCCATAATTTTCTTTTTATTGATAAGAACCATCATGCTCAGAAGAACCACCGGAAGAAGGATACCATTTACCACCTGCGACCAGAGTGAAATCTTGATCAATGGAGCATTGGGTATGAGGATTATAATTGCTGATATGATCAGGATACCGGTATAAAGTATGTAAAACTCTTTCGCTTCATCCCACTTCTTATCAATGCCTGCTTCAAAACCAAAAGCTTCACATACGAAAAATGCAGTGGCCAGCGGCAGGATAGTGGCTGAGAAAATTGAAGCGATAAAAAGGCCGAAAGCAAAAACCTGGGATGCCAGGTTCCCTGCCAGAGGCTTTAATGACAGAGCCGCATCCTTTGCCTCATGTATCACAATCCCGTTTGGATGAAGTGTTGATGCACATGCGACCATAATGAAAAATGCGACTACCACTGTAATAACACATCCGACAACGATGTCAGTGAGCGTATAGTTATAGTTTTGCATCTTCAGACCCTTCTCGATTACTGATGATTGCATATAAAACTGCATCCACGGGGCAATTGTAGTACCAACCAGCCCGATTACCATTGCCATGCTTCTTGTGTTAACCTCAAACCTTGGATGAATAATTGCCGCTCCGATTTCTCCCCAGTCAGGTTTTCCCATTATAGCTGAAACAACATATGTCAGCAACGATACACTGAATATCAGGAAAATGCGCTCTGCAATCTTGTAGGTACCTTTAACTACAAGAATCCATACCAGCACTGCGACAATGGGAACTGAAATATATTTGCTGACTCCAAAGACTTCCATACTGCCTGCAACACCGGCAAATTCTGTTGTTGTGTTCCCGATCCCTGAAAAAAGAAGTCCGATAAAGATGAAAAATGTGATCTTTATTCCTGCATTTTCCCTGATCAGGTCTGCAAGACCTTTGCCGGTTACAATTCCCATTCTGGCATTCATCTCCTGTATCACAACCAGAACGATAAAAGAAGGTATAAGGGTCCAGATGAGTCCATAACCATATTCTGCCCCGGCAAGCGAATAGGTTGTGATCCCGCCGGCATCGTTGTCAACGCTACCGGTAATTATTCCCGGCCCAAGGATCATAAAGAAAATTGCCAGCTTCCTGAATATATTTTTTCTGTTCAGTTTTTCTCCAGACATTTCACCGGGTTATTTTCTTTTTCTTGTTTTCCTCTCACTTATAAGGTCTTCAACGACATCATCAACGACAACCATTCCCTGCAGATGTTCATCGTGGTCGATGACCGGGACCGCAAGAAGGTTATACTTGGAGACAATCTCAGCGATTGCAGTGGCTTTCTGGTCATCAAATAATGAAACCGGCTCAGATTTCATTATCTGGCTTATTTTTGTATAAGGCTCTGCTACAACAAGATCGCGAAGGTTGAAAGTTCCTATTAGTTTATCATCCTTTTCAATAACAAAAAGGTTATAAAGCTCAGCGGCCTCGGGTTTCTTCATTCTTAATTCCCGTAGAACCTCTTCAATTGTTTTTGTTTCGCTGAAAGAGAGATAATCTGTCGTCATTATGCTTCCTACAAGATCGTCACCATATTCAAGGAGCTCCCTGACTTCCTGTGAAGATCCGGCTTCCATTTCCTTCAGCAGTAATTCGGCTTTGTCATCTTCCAGCTCATCGAGGATATCTGCAACCTCGTCAGCGGGCATTTTTTCAAGAACGTCAGCGACCTTATTTACAGGCAGGCTTTCAACGATATGGATCTGGGCATTTGTCTCAAGTTCTTCAAGAACATCAGCGGCTTTTTCTTCATCAAGGGCAGAAAATACTGAAGTACTCGACTTTTTCCCGAGATCCTCCAGAATATCCGCAAGATCAGAAGGGTGCAAGGTATGAAGCTTGGCATAACTCTTCGATAGTTTGATATTGAGGTTTGAAAAGTCAATTGCCTGTACGTCATCCCACAGGATAAACTTCGCTGGTATATTAACCCTGAAAAGGGAAAGGATCCTCTTGATGGGCATCGATATTCCAATTCTCCGCAGAAGTCCTTCAATCCCGATATCTACAGCAACAGCATATGTTCCTGCAGGAAGGGTTGCCAGTCTTACATCATTAACACGCACCAGCTTTCGGCCGTTCATGTCAACAATCTGCTTATCGAGGATATTTTCCACTAAAAGAAGTCCGTTATTTACATCTTCACTGGGAAGCTCTACCAGCCCGGTACAGGTTACATTGATCATCTCCCTGGCTTTAACTACCCTGAAGGATTTGAATGAATAATACCTGGTTTCCTTGCGGATCTTAAGCTTAACACCAATAACAAGCTGCTGGTTAGGATCATTCTGACCCGATGGAACTGCATTTATCAGTAAATCCCTGATAACGCCAATAGCATCACCATCAGCTCCGAATGCCTCTTTCCCTATTATTCCGCTTAAATAAAATGTTGTGAGTGAAGTCATAGTCACCTCCTGTGTGCTTCTGATACATGAGGAAGTGACCGGAAGGACCGGTTACCCTTCTGCACCAGGGTTTAGATTAATATATTCGCCGGGTCGTCGTCCATTTAATTTCAAAAATTGATATCGGTCGTAAATGTAAATTTCACATATTAACTTTCCAAATAAAATGGAAAGTAATTAAGAATTATATGAGACTATTAAAAATAATTCAATTTCATCTTTATAATTTAATAAAAACGGCCTATCCCAAATCTATCTTAACCCATCCCTAAATCCCTTCCCTTAAAAGATAAGGGAAGGGACTTATTAATCAGTTTATTAGATACTTACTCCCCTTCCCTTACACTTAAGGGAAGGGGCCGGGGGATGGGTTCATTGGATTCCAGAGAAGAGATCTGAACTTATATTATAAAAGGTATAATAGCTTTTCTGCGTGAAGGGTAATCGGGGAAATTAGATTTGTACCATTTATGAGAACTGATGGCCCTGGGGAACAGATTTGCAAATGTAAAGACAAAAAATGCCAAGCCGGGAAGCGACCAGGTCATAATTGCCCATCCTCCCCATTCGATAATTTCTCCGAAATAATGCGGACAGGATATTTTTTCGAAGAGCCAGCCCCTGGGGATCACATATTCATATGGATTAACGGTGCGGAAAGCCCGGAGTTTTTCATCAGCAGTTTTGTTAACGGCAAATCCTGTAATGAATAAGATCATCCCTGCTATAAACTGCCAGGAAAAGAGCCAGGATGCATCATAATCCAAAATATGAAAAATACCATATCCGTTCACGAAACCATTGAGGCAGTTGAACACAATTGCCATCGTTACAAGGATGAAAGGGTAAGGCTTTTCCCTCCCTGATTGTCTGAAAGGATAGATGAATGTCCTGTGAACATAATGCAAGAGCCATACTGATAAAAATATTAACAGTGGAATATTTTTCCGGTCGCCAGTTATAAAAAAGGCTATCATTAAAGCTGGCGATACAAACTCCATTATCATCCAAGCCCATTTAGCCGGGATAGTTGCTCCCCATCCTTTTCTTTGGAACTTGCCATATGGGGCTGATATAAAAAACAGCAACAGGAACGCTACAATAGCAAACAAAAAAATAAGAGCGATGGAGCATTTATAGATCAGAATCATGACCAAATGTAAAACATTTTGCCTGACTAAAATGTATCAGCGGATTATTTAAAAGTGTACGAATTTAAAATAAGGAATAACAGCTAATTGCTTAATAAACCCTGGTAAACGATCATGAGCTTTTTCCTTATATTGTCCTTATCGAACTGGATCAGCAACTGTTCTGATATTTTCAGACCTTCATTATAAAATTGTTTGTCCTGAATCATTCTTCTTGTAAGATCGATAAATTCTTTTCTACTACCGGCTTTAAGATATGGATTTTCGTATAGTTGTTTGTACTCTTCTATGTCCCTGTAGATCACAGGCATTCCGCAAGCGGCTGCTTCAAGAGGTGCCAGGGGACAATTTTCCTGGTATGATGGGAAGAGCATTAAATCTGCAGCTGCATAAATATAAGGCATCTTTTCAAGTTCAATCTGTCCTGCATTGATGACATTTTTCCCGGTTTTTCTGAGTCTCTCATTTATCCTGATAATTCCTTCTGTTAACCCGCCGAAGGGTCTGCCACCAGCCCATACAAATCTTACTTCAGGAATAGCTTCAGCAATATCAAGAAAATCATCAACACCTTTCCTGCCTTCCAGTTGTCCAACCCCAAGAACGACAAATTCATTTTCTGTCAAACCAAGCATCTGCCGTCCTTTCTTTCGATTTTCTTCAGTCCGTTTCCATTTTTCAAAATGAACAGGGTTATAAATTCTTACAATCCGTGTTTTAGCACCAGTTTCCTTAATCGCTTTTTCTACGAATGGAGAAAGTGCAATGCAGATATCAGAATAAGAATAAGTAAACTTTAAACCAAGCCTGATAATTGGCATAAAAAGCCAGTACATTGGTAAGGATCCTTTTGCTGAATCGGGTGTCACATGAACAGTAAAAACTCTTCTTCCTTTATATTTTCTTCCTTTCCAGAAATAATAAAGTCCATAAGAATGACAATGAAGCAGATCACCTGTGCCCTCTCCATTCACAACAACTTCAACATCATTTTTCTCCTTTAGTAATTCAATATGATCTAAAAATGCAGTATGCACGCCTGTTGCTTTCATCACAAACAAGGTATTGGAGATCACATGAATTTTCATGCCGGTTTTTTAAAATATTTTACGATCAAGCTCTGGCAAATTCAAATTGTTCAGGTGTTTTCAATTTTTGAATTTGCTTTAATCTTTATTCTTTTCCTGAAAAAATAAACAGATAAAACGATACATATTATAACCAGAAGGAAAGCAAGCAAAATATATTTAAAACTGTCGATGTTCTTTGTAAACAAATCCCACGAAGGACCAATGAAATGTCCTATCGTAACATAGACAGTTGCCCAGGTTGCTGCAGAAATCAATGCAATAGGCAGAAATATCCGCGGTTTTATCCGGAGCAGTCCCGTAATAACAGATGTATATCCTCTGGTAAATGGAGTAAGCCTGAAAATATATATACTTAATATTCCTCCGTTGGAGATTTTCCTGGTCAGCCGGTCTATCATCTTGGCAGACAACGGAATCCATTTTGGTTTTTTCTGCATGATGAATGTTCCGGTGGTATAAAAAATAACATAAAGTATATTTGTGCCGATAAAGTCGGCCGTAATAGCTGTAAGGATTACATAAGGCAAAAAGAGAATTCCTTTGAAAGACAGATATCCCGAAAACATAAGCACAAGCTCATTAGGAACAGGATTCGGCATACCTATTTCCTGCAGAAAAACCAGAATGAATATAGCTAAATATCCATATTTTGTTATGTAATAAACTACTTCTTCCGGCATACCCTGCAATAAAATTTCAAAATACAGATCAGCAAAATGTCAAAATGAACCTCTTGTAAGATATCAATTAAATCACATTTTGCATTCAATTATTCAATACACAAAGAAAGACATAAAAAGAATAATTAAGTTGCATTTAGCCAGAAGATTATTCATTTACTTGTAATATAGGTATCAGAGCATATCTATTGTAGAATTATATCATAAAACGTCAAATTATTAATATTTTTTACCCATTTTGCTTTTTTCATTATATTTGACTCCGTTAACAACCAATATTTCTAAAAACTGTGAGAATATTACAGGAAAGACTTTCAAAGTATGATGCCCCGCAGAAAGCAATGGCGGCAGGCATCTATCCCTATTTCAGGGAAATCGAATCTGATCAGGATACTGTAGTTACCATCAAAGGACAAAAAGTCCTGATGTTTGGATCCAACAGCTACCTTGGCCTTACAAATCATCCGAAAATCAAAGAAGCAGCAAAAAAAGCTATTGATAAGTACGGTACGGGTTGTGCCGGGTCAAGGTTTCTTAATGGGACACTTGATCTCCATATAAAACTTGAAGAGAGGCTTGCTGATCTTGTAGGAAAGGAAGGCGCTTTGTGTTACAGTACTGGTTTCCAGGTTAACCTTGGCGTTGTTTCTGTTCTGACAGGCCGAAAGGATCATGTTTTACTTGATGTGCTCGATCATGCTTCAATTATTGAGGGAAGCCGCTTATCCTTTTCAAAAGTGCTCAAGTTTAAGCATAATGATATGCATGCTCTTGAAGGCAAGTTAAAGAACTGTACTCCCGACAGCCTTAAACTGGTTGTTGTTGACGGGATCTTTTCTATGGAAGGAGATATAATAAAACTTCCGGAACTGGTAAAGCTTGCAGATAAATATAACGCAACTATAATGGTCGATGATGCTCATTCCCTGGGCGTTCTCGGCAAAAACGGCACTGGTACTTCCAACCATTTCGGACTTACCGACAAGGTTGACCTTATTATGGGAACATTTTCAAAATCCCTCGCTTCGCTCGGAGGTTTTATCGCTTCCGATAAGGATACAATAAACTTCATCAAACATAACTCACGTACACTGATCTTCAGTGCAAGCATGACACCAGCTTCCGCAGCCTCAGTACTCGCAGCAATCGACATAATGGTCAGTGAACCTGAAAGGATACAGCATCTCTGGGATATAACTCATTATGCCCTGAAGGGATTTAAGGAAATGGGGTTCGATACAGGCAAATCTGAAACTCCCATTATACCATTGTTCATCCGCGATGATGTTAAGTCCCTTATGCTGACTCAAAAGCTCCTGGCCGAAGGAATTTTTGTAAATCCTGTTGTCTCTCCGGCCGTTCCGAAAGAAGATTGTCTGATCAGGTATTCCCTAATGGCAACTCACACGAAAGAGCAGGTTGAAGAATCCATTGAAAAAATTACCAGGGTTGCTAAAACACTGGGAATTCTGAATTAGCATGCCTTGAAAAAAGTAATTCTAATTACTGGCATTTCCACAGGTTTTGGAAAAGAGACTTCTGAACTCCTTGCCAAAGCAGGCCATACAGTCTACGGAACTGTAAGAAAAGATATTGATTATAATGGACCTGTAAATGTTCTTAGAATGGACCTTACAGATCCCGTGTCAATAAAGGATGCTGTTGCAACTATAATGAAGAATGAGGGCAGAATTGATACTCTTATCAATAATGCAGGGATGCATACAGGAGGTCCGGTTGAGACATCTCCTGTCGAAAACATTAAACTTCAGATTAATACCAATTTGCTTGGAACGGCGATCCTGACGCAGGAGATTCTGCCACATATGC
This sequence comes from uncultured Bacteroidales bacterium, assembly GCA_963825935.1. GTDB lineage: Bacteria > Bacteroidota > Bacteroidia > Bacteroidales > VadinHA17 > LD21. The sequence goes on from CAWGUN010000011.1 coordinate 293,311, forward strand.
GGAATAATGGAGGCGGTACAATAATCAATTTCAGCTCAATAGGTGGTTTAATGGGTCTGCCTTTGCAGGGCTATTATTCAGCTGTAAAATTTGCATTAGAAGGTTTAAGCGAAGCACTCAGGATGGAGGTAAAACAATTTAATATAAAGGTCGTGCTGATAAATCCGGGTGATTTCCACACAAATAATTCAGCTAACCGCAGGAATTTCCTTGCTCCGACAGGACCAGAAGATCCTTATCACAATCTGTATGAAAAAACTCTTACTGTTATTGAAAAGGACGAAGCAAACGGATGGGACCCTTTAGTATTGGCGCGGAAACTGGTTAAAATCGTTGAATGTAAAAATCCCAGTAAAAGGTACATTATTGGCTCATTCGAGCAAAAGCTGGCTGTGGTATTAAAGTATATTCTTCCCGGGAAATTATTTAGTTGGATCCTTGAAGATCATTATAAGATCTAAAATGTGGTGCAATCATCCAATCTTTCAATCGTAAGGTATTAGTAGCCTTTATAATCCATATTCATTACGTTTAAGGTTTTGGGGATCCAGACAATGTATCTCGAATCTTCGCCCCACGTGTTACCCGCTGATGCAAAATCACAGAAATTGATTTGCTTTTGATTTTTGAATTCACCTTCAAGGTCAGTACCCAGAACCAGGGGTGCAGTAAAGCTCATCCAGATATTAGCAGGTTTTGATTCTGATGGTTTAAGATCAACTTTACTGTCCTGATTTTTTATGACCGCAGATTCATATACAAATCCGTCATTGAATCTTGTATCTCTTGCCAGTACCACGGGACCTCTGAAGATAGCCTGGCAACCATTCAGGGCTATAAGTCTCCCTCTCATATCCAACTGCATAATGATCTTGTCGCCGGTATTCCAGGTACGGATTATTTTCTTGTATGTTCCAGGTTCAATGTCTGATATAAGTGTACCATTAACACTTATTATTGTATTGATGCTCCATGATGGTATACGCAAATAAATGGAAAAGCTTTCTGGTTTTTCAGGATTTATGTTTATCTCTATCTTGTCCGAGACCGGATAATCTGTGATCTGATCTACGCTTATCCTGTTTTTCGGATTTAAAGAAATAGAAAACTCACTGCGACTGTATAAATTAATATATAGCTCACCCGGAGATTTCATAACAGCAAACCTGGGAAGCATCATAAAGGCTCTCGGACCATTGGCATTACAGCAGTTTATATGCATCCCGCACTGTTCTTCTCCCTGATGTCTGATACCTCCGAGAGGACTATATTTGGCAATTTGTGTACCGTCGTATTTCAACGAAGCAAGTAATGCATTGTAAGTGGATTTTTCTATCTCATCGGCATAAACCGGGTTGCCGGTTATCCGTAAAAGATTCTGACACAGCTTCATCCAGGTCATGGTAACACAGGTTTCCATTGTATGGTAAGTTGGCTCAGTCTGATATTTTGTCCCTTTATACCAGCATTCAAAAGCGCTTCCTGAACCGGCAATATTGATTTCATTATCAATTATATCCCTTACTGCCATTTCAACAGCTTTAAGACAGGTTGCTTCTCCGGTGATCCTGTACAATTCAAGCAGACCATCATAGCACGACATCATTTCATAAGCCTTCTGACCGTTTTCGTATGACCACCAGGTTGAGGGATGTGGAAATCTCTCGGATACAGGTACGCCTGCCAGAGCAGCCGTGATCAGTTTTGGCCCGTCGGATGTTTCCCACCGGGCAACGATATACTTTGCAAATTCAAGATAACGGGTGTCGCCTGTTCTCTGAAAAAGATATACTATTGGTTCAAGAATGGAGCTGCTCGGCATACCCCTGTAGTTACCAGTTTTTACAATGTCGGTCTTTCCCGGACCTACCTGAGTAAGAAGGTGGTCCGCAAGCCTCTTTGATGCATTAAGGGCATTTTTGTCGCCGGTAAGATCATAATAAGCCAGCAGTCCAAGTAAAGTATATTTTCTTCCCCAGATGTCCCACTGTTTTAGAGCAGCTTCATCGGAGTAGTTTCCTATATAACCGTTTGGCATTTGTGTCGCAAGTAATCCGCTCACCGCTTTTTTAATAACTGTCAGTAGTTCCGGATCATGATTATATTCATATGCAGCGATGGCTGACTGTATCCATTTACCCCAGAACTCACTCTGCCATAGCCTGGTTTCTTCCTTATGGCGGAAAGGTTCAACCAGATAATCAGCATCCTGAGCTTTGATTCGTTTATCGATGCAGAGGTTCATTTTCTCACCGAGATATCCCTCAATTTTGATTGATGAAGGGGAAAATGAAATTAGTTTGTCACTTACGATACTAATTACCGGAGCTTTTTTAGTCAAACCCTGAGCAGCTAAGACAGATGTTATGATCAGCAGAAAAAATGTCAGAGAGAATTTATTCATTATTTTAATTAAAGATCTTTGAAAAAATTAATCCTTGCCTGTAATCCACTGCTCTACAGGTTTTTCAAACGGTATAACAGGTGATAAAATATTTTTCAGGGAATATTGTTCAGCCTCCTTCTCCGATAGCTGATGGCTCCAGCCAATTCTCTGCGAAATATCTGCTCCGGCACCGCTGTTTCCATATTCAGCAAAATATGCGGTTTTATCGCGGGCAGTACCCTGCCAGTTTGACCATCCTGCAGGCTGGATCTGTACTCCGAGTTCACATTTAATGAAGACAACCCTGGCATAATCGCGCCATGGACGTCCCAGATATACTTTCTGAACACCATCTGCAGCAGTAAGCCTGCATTCCAGAAACACATAACCATAAAGTTTACCCTGCGGGGTGCTGGCTGCCGTTATGTATGAATTGCTTTTACTATGAATTGTGCAGTTTGAGAACAGGACGGTTGCGCCACCAAAGATGAAATCGGTAGTTCCTTCAATGTAACAGTTGTCAAAAAATTGCCTGCTGTTAAGTCCGTCGGTAAAAAGAGTATCCTGGTTCCCAAGAATCCTGCAGTTGCGGAACACACACCTGTCGCCAGCCACATATAAGGCAATAGCCTGCCCGACAGAGCCGGCACTGTTTTCTATTGTAATGTTCTCTGCATAAAAATCATCAGCAATAACAAGCAGGGTATAAGTGTAAAATGTACTGTTTCTCCCACGGTTGATCTTGCTGAAATAATCTCCATATGTTATAATTGTTTTTTCAGCATTCTCACCTATTATTGACAACCGGGTATTACATGCCGGAACGACAACTTTTTCATTATATATGCCATTTTTAACGAAAATTATTACTCTCTGATCAGGGAACGATTTACAGGCATCAATTGCTGATTGAACTGAAGTATAATCACCAGAACCATCCTGAGCAACTGTCATTTTGTAAACATCCTGAGCAAATACTCCGGCTGATCCAATAGAGAGGGTGAAGCTTAACAACAAAAATAAGTTACGTAAAATTTTCATAAACATTCTGAATTACAATAATTTACTGATAGCTGTCTTAAGGGTTGTCAAATTAATAAAAAGAAAGTAAAAATTGTTCTAATTTATTTTAATTTTGCAAATCAATATTTTTCGGCCCGTAGCTCAGCTGGCAGAGCAGCTGACTCTTAATCAGCGGGTCGAGGGTTCGAGTCCCTCCGGGCCGACAATTTTTTTCGCAAACATCAGTTTAATAGGTGTGTGCTGCTCTTCTCTAAGAGGTCCAACCCATGCTATAAATCTTTTATCTCTCATTTGCATTTCCGTGATTAGCTGACTGATCAATCTTTTCTGTTTTTTGAAAGCTAGTCCCAGACATATCGCCAATAATTGTTTTGTTTTTTCCAGACCGTATGAAATATCCCTTTATGTTCAATGTTTTTGCCAGTAGTGTCTTGTATTGTATATACATATTTGCCATAAGTATAGCCAAGTGTTCCACAATCTGAAACTCCAATAAAGTCAGGAGTCCAACTTAATTTTGCATTTGGGTTGGCATTTTTGCCATAATAGAGTCTGATGTTTTCTTTGCCAATAATAAGTGAGTCATTTCCTCTTCTGATTGCAGCATTTTCATCTGCAAAATAATAGAAGGCTTCTGCCATCCCTTTTTCAGATACCATTTTTTCAAATGCTCTTTCAGTTTGAAGGATCTCATTTTTAACGCCTTCAATATTGACGGTTTGCTTGCATGAAACGATTGCCGGAAGGCAAATCAGGAATAGTAGATTATTTTTCATATTAACTGATGGGATAAAAGGAATGGATTAATAATTATGAAAAGAACTGGAATCATGTACTGCATCAATGTCAACGATCGATTGTATTTTCTAGTTTTCATGGTACGTTTATCACCACTTTTCCACTTGCGTGTCCTTCACCCATATATCTCATTGCTTCGGCGGTTTTATCCAGTGAATAACGCTTGTCGATTACAGACTTGATCTTGCCTTCATTTGCAAGTGTTGCAATAAATTCCAAATCCTTTTGTCCTGACTTAGCTCCAAGAATACATATTTTCTTAGAACCAAACGACAACAGCCATCCAAATAAAATAGACTTAAAAATCTGTGACAAAGAACCGCCGACCATTACATAGATGCCATTCGGATTTAAAATTCTCTTGCAGGCCAATAGAGGATAATTCCCGTTAACAGCTAAAATGATATCGTAGGATTTATCGCTTTTAGTGAAATTCTCTTTTGAATAATCAATAACATAATCCGCACCAAGAGAACTTGTTTGCTCCACATTTTTCGAACTGCACACTGCTGTTACTGTTGCGCCGAAATACTTAGCCAGCTGAACGGCAAAGGTACCCACTCCACCGCCGCTGCCAACAATAAGAACCTTTTGTCCTTTTTGAATATTTCCTTTGTCGCGTAATGCCTGTAAAGCTGTTACTGCAGCCATGGGCAAAGCTGCTGCTGCTTCAAACGATGTTTTTGCTGGTTTTGAAATCAATGCCTTTTCAGGCGCCACAGCATATTCGGCGAAACCGCCAAATCCGTAATTAGCAAGGTCTCCGATTACTTCATCACCAGGCATAAACTGTCGGATATTTTTACCCGCCGATTCCACCCTGCCTGCTATATCTGCTCCAAAAATTCTTTTCTTTGGTATGAGTCCCATTTTCATCGAACGGTAATCCGCTGCATTTACAGATACTGCCAGTATTTTTATCAATACTTCGTTGTCGTTTGGTACAGGCTTTTCAACATCACAATAGATTAGTTTGTCGGGTAAGAATTTTTTGTCATATACTACTGCTTTCATTCTTTCCATATTATTTTAAATTATTGATTAATATACTGTCAGGTTATATTGATGACTAAGGACCCTGCACTAAAGGTTATAAAGCATTTTTAATTTAAAATTATCTTACAATCCAGACAAAAAGAACGATGAACACATAAAGTTGATCCACAATTCGGGCAAGTCCTTCGTTGAGATTCAAAATCCAGAAACTCTGCAATCCCATTTTCTTTTATCATTAAAAGATTTTCAATAAAACTGGTTCTGTATTTTGTTCTGTAACGTTTATCAAGTTGTTTTATTCTTTTACACGGAAATTTCTCACATTCATAACAGAATTTTGACTTCGTTTTTTCAAGATAAATACACTTTGTTATTATGCATCTTTGAACAGATACTGCTTTGTCTGCAGAAGATTTCCTGCATCCCGGACATCTATTCTTTTCTCTCAGGTAAGCAAGGCAGGTTCCACAATTCATTCCACACGGGGCGATAAGAGCTTTTTTAAATTTTACTGAATTACCCATAGAAGATAGTTTTTATCAAAAGAATTTAGATAATTTCTTCAGAAGGTTATAAATTGTGTTGGTTTACTTGATTATGTTGCAGATGTTCCGGAATTTTGCAGTAGTAAATTCGGTTGTTTTATGTGAAGTAACCGCTGCTCCGAGATAAACTTTTTCTGGGAGATCGAGAATGAAAGTTGCATATTCCTTCCATGATTTGCCATCGGTACCGGAATATCCCGTAAACTTATTTCCGATCCTTTTGAGTCGAATCCATGTATTTGGAAATGTAACCGGGAAATCTGGTGTGCCTTCAGACCTGACAGGATAAATTGCTTTCATCTCACCGTCTTTAAGCTGACGGTACTGATATTCAAATCCACCATTGTTTTTATTCCGTGGCTTATTATCCGGGAAAATCTGAAAATAAATATGTCTGCTTCCGGGTGTCAGATCTTCACGAGCCATTAATCCTGCTTTGGTATACTGATGTGTAGCAGTAAGACTTTCAACCCTGGCTGCGAAGTCAAAATCCCCTGTTTTTTCAATATAAACAAAATTGAATTCATCCTTTACTCCCCATACATCTGCTCCACCAGCAGTAATGTCAAATCCTCCGTCAGAAACAGTTACAGTACCTGCAATTTCCGGGTTTCCAACATCAGTATGTTTAAAATCTATTGTTTTAAAGAGTTTTATTTTACTTGTTTTTTGTACTGGTATCTGACTATTATTCTGCGCGGACAGAATTCCTGTAAATAAAATCAGTAATGAAATGGCAGCGGTTAAAGAGTTTTTTCTTAGCATAGTTATGTGGATTGTTTTGTATTCTCAAATCTACAAAAAAATTATAATCCACCATTTGTCAAATCCGGTTGCGATACCCGATCCACATGACCGCATGTTTGATAAGAACCCCAACCCTATTATAACACCAGAACAGGCAATATTTCTATATTTATTAAAGGACTTGGTTAAGAGGTAGTTGTCTCGTTATCTGGTCGTTTTGATTTTATTATTTCAACTGCTTTATATAAGATCACGATCTCTAATAACTCCGCGGGAATTAAAATGATTTCGCCAACGAAGGCAAATATAACTGTCAGGAAAAAGCAAGCGGCAAATATTTCAAAGATGCCCGCAATCACTGTTACCTGGCCAAATGATTTTTGAAGCTTAATTAGAGAAACACCATAGAGAATACCTATTCCTCCAAAAGTCAGTGCCTCGGCTCCAAGGATAAATTCACGCTCTATAGACCTGGAGAATAATGATGCTATATCATAAGTGATGACCAGGAAAGTACCAAAAATCAGTACGAAAGACATTATCTTAAGTAAGTAGTTCTTAAATAAATGACCGACAATAATGAAACCACGTTGAAAGAAAAAGAATGCAATAAAGACAGAGATTTTCATACATATATAAAAGGGAATGCTGAAAATCATCTGATCCTCTTTTATTCTGTAATATTCAGCAGCTCCCTCGAGGAAGCCTGAAATGAAATAGATCAATCCGAATAACCAGGCTATGTTAAGTTGTTTTATAATAAAACTTGCTGGTTTATCTGGTTCAATATCAATAAGAAGGATATCTCTTATCCATTCAAAGAAGTTTCTATCTATATTATCACCATTGTATGCTATCTTACTTAAGTCATACTCGAGAGCAGCCAGGATAGTTTTTACAGTATAACTTCTTGGTGTAACCTCTCCTGACTCAATCCTTTGAAGAGTCCGGACACTAATATTACACTTATCAACAAGTTCTTCCTGAGTAAGTCCTTTTTCTTTTCTTAGTTCGGAAATCTTTTTCCCTAATTCCGGTTGTTTCATAGTAGTGCATTTAAAGTTTTGTCAATATTACAATTGAAAAACTGATGCTTAAAATATTTTGGAGGTACTTTACACGTCATTTACACGTCATTTGCAGGATAATGGGACTTATTCCGTACCAGGGTGTTGCCAACGGATCTATGAAACTTGGCAGGTATTATTTTTCACGGATGTTTATATTCCCATTTCTCAATGTCTCCATCCACTGGTCTAAAAAGTGGATGGCTATCTAATGTTGAAATTGTCTTTAGTTCTCCGTATCTTTTAATATCCCGGGATTGCAGTTTACTCAATAGATGTTTCCTTTCATAATTTAGTTGCCCAAATGTGACAGTCATCCTGGTTTTTTTGAAATCCCAGTTAATTTTATGTTTGTTGAAATTGTAATCTCTATTTGATGCTTCTTTGTATATTTCCGATAGATATTGGTCTATTGTTTCAACTGGATTTTTTGTCATTTTAAATCGACTTAGCTGAGGATGATTTTTATACCCATTAGTTTTCCCTTCCAATACAGCTTTGGCTAATAATGATTCTCTCCACAAAGCGACAAGTCCTTTGGCGTCAAGATATCTGGGGTGTAAAGACCATAGTCTCATTTATTTGTTTTTTTCTAATAAATCATTTAAGGCAATTTGAAGGGTTGCAAATTTAAAGTTATATTCTTCTTCCATGATTTTTTCAGCAGATATCCTGCTTCCGCATAAAAGTAATCCGGACATTTCGCCAAAAAGTATTTTCAACGCTATTGCCGGAATATCAGGAAACCAAAAAGGTTTTTTAAGAACACTGGCAATTACCGCGTTAAAATCCCTGTTTGAAATGTATTCAGGCGCTACAGCATTATAAGCTCCTTTCATATGTATGTCTTCAATTGCTTTTATGTAAATACCGCACAGATCATCAATATGTATCCAGGGCAAGTATTGTTGACCATTACCGATTGCTGAACCCAATCCAATTTTAATTGGTGTTATCATTTTTGATAATGCTCCTCCTTCTCTTGTTAAAACAACACCCGTCCTGATTTTTACAGTTCTAATTCCCAATTCTTTAAATCTGTCTGCTGATTGTTCCCAGAGCTGGCAGGTTTGGCCTAGAAAGTCATTGGCAGGCGGATCAGTTTCTCTAAAAATCTTATCAGATGTGATTGTTCCGTAATACCCAATCGCTGAAGCAGTTACAAATACTTTTATTTTATTTTTTATTTCCTTTGTTTTCTCAAAAATTAAACCACCTGTTTTGACCCGACTGTCAACAATTAGTTTTTTTCTGTTATTTGACCATCTTTGGTCTCCGATATTAGCACCAGCAAGGTGAATAATAAAATCTGCTGATTCGATGGCTGCACTTTCAATTTCATTCTTATCTATGTCCCAGGCGTAAACTGGAGTGTCAGCATCCGGTTTACTATTCCTGCCCAGGATATTAACATAATAACCTTTTTCTAATAATCTCTTACACAGGTGGCTACCAACAAGTCCTGTACCTCCGGTTATTAAAATAGTCTCCATGGTTTTATGTCTGCCACTAACAGCCCGGCAGTTAAGTTTATAATTGTTGTAATACGTACCAGTTCGGGTTGCCAAAACACACCAAAATTCGATACAGAATTGAAAGCTTAAAATTATTGTACCTCACCGCCATTGTTAATTAGTGGGTGTGGTATGCTATATTTTTCTGTTAATTTATCCTTTTTCAATATAATCATATCATAAATTATCTTAAGCCATATTAAAATACAAGGAAGAACCTTTAATGTATATGGTATTACATATTCCTGCCGTAAAAATCCTGGAAAAATATCTGTTGGAGATAAGGATGTCAAAAGAAAGGCACTAATAAACAAAGCAATGTTTAATATGTTTTTCTCGCTCTTTATAAACCAAAGTGAAACACCTGTCATAGCTATAATGAATGTAGGTGATTCTGCCTTATGATTGAAAATCACAATCCAGATTAATATGGAAGTCAATGACAGATATTTAAATATGTAATTCTTGTATTGATAAAATCTAAACAATGGTATTAAAAATACAACCACCCCTGCCAGGACTATTATGTTTTTATTTAAGCTTATGCCAAACCAGGAGTTCAGCCAACCCATAACGGAATATCCATATGAAGCAGAATAGTCATTATTCAACATTGTCCAATAACTTTGAAATAGTTTTATATATTGGTTAATGTCAACAAACGCCAGGGGAATAATGAATAATAATATTGACCATAAAATAGTATATAAAGTTAATTTCCATTTTTTAGGATAAAAAAGAAACAGCGCAAATCCAACTATTCCGAAAAGTTTTATATAAGCTGAAAATACAATACACAATGTAGCTAACAAGTATTTCTTATTTTCAAGCAATCCAAAAGATAAAACTAATAGACCTGCTAATAATGCATTTGATTGTGAATTCTGCATTGAAGTCATTAATTCAACTAAAACAATCATTAGGATTAATCCCTTCTTAAAATTATCTAATCCTGGTAAATAATAGACGGCAAATAGCAAAATAAAGGCATTTAGAAAATTCCATAAATTCAAACCAATCCAATCAGGGAATGCTGCAAAAAAGCCAAAAAAAACTGAAAATGCAGGAGTATATTTATATAAATCCCAATATTCGTTTGGATACGGAATATACAAGTCCTGATTGTTTATTAAATGATAAAATGACTTTTCAAAAATCATATAATTATTATAATGATTATACTCTATCCCACCCTGGTAAAATGTTTTCTTCCCTGATACAAGAGATTGAATACTTGCTGTTAAAGCAAATAATGCAAAAATTATTACTATAATTCTCTTATTAGTTACAATCGCTTTTAATTTCTCGATCATGTTTTATTATTTTGGCTCAGGCATGCACCTCAGGATCAAGGCCCGGGCACAGCAAGGCTATTCTGCAAAATCATAATAAGGTCATCTGCATTATCCGGTTCGGGAATGACCCAGCGCGAACCGAAAATCAGTTTGGGGATGCCCCCCTTGCCGCTCTGGATGGTCTGACCGTAAATCCGAATGCCGGTTTCCATATAGCGTCCGATCCAGGGATCGGTCCAGGCGGTATCGAACTTCGCCTGACCAACCAATTCAACCGCTTTTGCTCTGGCGGTTTCGAGGCTTCGCGGGTACCAGCTGTCGCCGGACTCAAACGTGAACATCCAGTTTTCGAATGCAGGAAACGCCTCTCGCCTGGCAACCCATACCGCCAGGCCAATCCTGGCCAGTTCGCAGGAGTTTTTGAAAGCATCCGCATCCGGGGGGATGTAAGGGTTACACTTGGTACTCAATGGCGCCGGACACAGTGCAAATGCCAGCTTGCCAGAGTAGCGGCGAATCGCCTCATTGAGCATTAAATATATTTTCTGACAATGAGTACATTGATAATCAAAGAGCAAGGTAATTACGTAGGGTGCGTCCGGAGACCCGACCATCGGTGCAGCGTGGTAATCAATGGCGGGCAGGTTCTCCTGTGACTCACCATCGCGATAGACGGATGAGGGAGTAAAACCGACCTGACAGGCTGCCAGGATGCCTGCCAGGACCAGACCGACCAGAACCAGTCCTAACGAGGGCAAAGGGCGAATAAACGGGATATCGTTTGAATGGTTGTCGAACTCCTTTATCGCTCGCCAGATGATCAGAACAGCCAATAACAGCCCAGTTATGTGCGTAGTCATGCAATATGGGCAAAAGGCCCCAATAACCCATTTCTGTAAGATGGTGAACCAGATTGCCCCTCCTGCAACCGAACCGACCAGTATCAACATCACACACCAGGCCAGGCGCCGGATCGGTGCCTCTGTGGCGGGACCAATAAAAAAACTGGCAACCAGCATAGCGAGGTATACCCCCACTGCCAAACCACTGACAGGTAAAATCCCCGCTATAATCGACCAGCGGCTATTGAGCACCTGGTCGCACGGACTCCCGCCGCCACAGCCGATCATCGACCCTCCAACCAGATAATGCCAGCTCAGTATGATGCTCAAAACCAGAGCTAACAGGTTAAGGCCCATCAAGATCCAACGCCACCTGGGCCAGGATCGTTGAGCTGATGCACTCACAAAGGTCTCCTAATATATTGATTAGGAGCACCTGGTGTGGGAACGTTACTGGCGATCTGAACACCTTTGTCATGAGCCGTGGTCAGAGACGTGGCGAATGTGATACCACTGCCTGAAACCTGTGTACCCACAGCATGCGCCCTGGTAAGTGGTACGGTGAGGGTGATGGAGTTGGTTTGGCTGGTACCGGGTCCGCCAGGACGACCGCGTGCGGCTGTGATGGAAGCAACAATTGCCGTCTCACCATTTGCACCATTGTCTATGGTTATGGTCTGACCGGCGCTAAAGCCGTCCACGCTGGCAACAGGGATAACTGTTGCGCCCGCCTCGGTGGCAGTACTCACTGTTGTGCCCCCCGTTGTACCGATAATCGCGATAACAGCAGTTTCGCTATTAGAGCCTTTATCAATAATAATCTTCTGACCAATGCTGATGCCTGCCACATTACTAACTTTAATATTGTTTGAACCGGCTGTTGTTGCGGCTAACAGGGTGATCGAGTTCTGCAACAGGAAATCACGGCAATTGGAGTCATTGTCTGTGCCGTCAGGATAGCGACCAGCACTCCTGTTGGGCAGGCTGGCGGATGAAGAAGGTCCTCCTCTGAAGCCGCCGCCCATACCAGGTGAAGGTACAAAGCATCCGCTCTCTCCTGCTCCTGAAGTGGACTGGTAACCCTCAGCACTCCATGGGTCTACAAGTAATCCATAGTTGAGACCGTCAACAACATTACCGGCAGCATCACGCAACAATATATTGCCGGCTCTTGAAGAGAGAGTTGGGCCGCCTACCCACTGGTTAGGCGCCGGAGTTCCCTGGTAGCCCGCGGTCGTTACTTTTTGGACAAGTACAATCGCATTGATCGCATGGTCCATAGTCAGAGGTTGGTCAAGCGTGATACCGGTGCCTAGCGGCAGGACCGGCTCGTTGCTCGAGTGAGCGAAGGCTGTCGCCGGTTCGAAGCTGATCCCCGTTCCCCATGCACTGAAAGGAAGATTGGAAGAATGGTCAAACTTCAGCGGTCCGGCCAGATCGAGTCCGGTACCCGGATCCTCAGCAGCCGTTAAGGGTCCACGGAAAGTGTTACGAACCGATTGCGTGCCGACTCGTGTCACTGTAACAGTCTCGATCCCATGACCTTTACTGTCAATGTCCAGTCTGATTTTGTCACCTGCTGAAATGTTAGCGACAGATGAAACCTTGATGTTGGTTTGGCCGGCTTTCGCGTCCATTGATAACCAGGCTTGTGTACCCGGCTTGCCAACTTCTGTTACTGTGACTACTTCGTACTTTTCCATTGTGTTCAACGCAACAGGGTATTTGGCGCCATAGCCGATGGCCATTTTCTCGCCAACCTTGAAGCCGTCAACGCTTGCAACAGGTATACTTTTTGAGCCTGCCGGGATCGTAATCACCGGACCATCGGGGAGCGGTTGCCATACGGTTGTAGGGCTGCCGGGTTCGAATTGACGACCTCCTCCACCTCCACCGAATTGAGATTGCGTACTCGGCGCTACCAGACCAGCTGCTGTGCCGATGCTTGCAATTTTACGTATTTCCTGACCGAAACCATTATCTATTTCTATGGCATCGCCAACAGACATGCCGGTTGTATTCCTTAAGTAGATGGTGGACTCATTCTTTTTCGCAGGAACCGCCAGCCCCGAGTTAGACAGACCTAACAGGTAGAAGGCGCGTGCTGCGAGCTTCGTCCCGGCCGGGATCTTCACGGATGAAAAGACAGGCAACTGGGTTGCATGATGGATCAGGGTCCAATTGGAGATGTCGATATCAATATCGCTGGCATTATATAGTTCGATGAATGAGTTCGTCGCGTTATCAGTAGAACCGTCGCTTATACGGAATTCGTTAATTTTGATCGGGCTGACATTGCGTATTTTTTCGGCTGTTATTTCGGATTGTGTCTGAGAGTTTGCCGAGCTTGTCCACGAGGCTTTGCCAACAAGATCGCCGTTGAAAACCTCGGACCCGGAAGTGACTGTAAAGGTTACACTCACGCCCGCACCATGTGCGATCGGATCAGCGAACTTCTTTGACGTTTCTTTGGAGCTTAAAACTACGGAATTCCACCCTTTGGGTACGGAAATGCTCAATGTGAGGTCTCTGACAGGAGCCCCTGTTGTATTTGTGAACGTCACGGTTGTGTTCTGAGAAGAGCGTGGTGAGAAAGTCTGGAGTCCCGGAGGCGTGTCGGTTGCATTAGCTGGGGCCAGTCTCACACGCTGCACATCGTACCTTGCAGCCACGATATTGTCCTGAATCTTCTGGTTGGTTTCCTTCGTCGGGAAAGTGCCCGGAGCTGTCATTGCCCCTTCGTAGAAGGTACCTTGCGAAGCATTGCTGTTGTCACCGCCGTTGCCTAAAAGAATAGCCCCCTGCTTGCGCATCGGATCATAGCTGCTTCTATCATTTATGATACGAGTTCCGTCGAACATGACTGCCAGGTCACCTTGCTGAGCATCTCCGCCCATAGATCTCCAGTGGTGCGGTTCGCCGTCAGCCGTTGCGGTCACAAAGCGCCAGGCGATGCTCGGCAGGTTCGGGAGGTACTTATCGTTAGGAGATGCGTTGACTCCACCTACCAGGTTGTTCTCCTGATCTGTCATTATCCATGGGCCGGGGGCTTGCCCATAATACCAGGCATTGGCGTTGCCGTAGTAAGTGGTTTCCATGGTGCCGTCGCCATCATCGCGACTGTCGATCTCGGCGTTACCGTAGTCGTAGCAGCAGCCGGCATTGTAGTGATGACCATTAATGACCCAGTACTGCCCCTCAGCCTGGTCGTCAACGGCGGTGCCCTTCGGATCATTCAAGCGTAGGCCCATGCCAGGCTCGATAAAAATGCCATAGGCTTTGTGGCCCATTATCGTAATCGGCGCCATGTCCGCGATCGGCAGACTGTTAAATCCACCCATTGCTGTGGGGCTGCCTGTACCTCCGCGTGGTGCCTGAATGAGATGGTTGCCTTTACCTGACTGGTCGTAGAGCGTTGTGATCCAGCAGTATGTATTGGCACAGAATGCGTCCTGAGCAGCTGAGTTGGCATATCCGCCCGGATCGCCTTCACTGGGCATGACTACACCTATGTCCAGGGTTTTGCCGTCCGATTGGCGCATAACCTGGTAGAGCGGACCGTTGTAAGATGCGTACAACGCACGTGTGCTGCTGTGGGCAGCCACGCACGGGTTGCCTGCAGCAGCATAGACATCACACGGACCTTCTGTCCTGGGTAGAGCAGAATTGCGTCCTATCCCTGACATTGCCATCATTATCATCATGACGACAGGTAACATGAGCGCCAGTACTAGTAAGACTATAAAACGACTTTTCTTTTTCATATTTATTCTCATGTTTATTATATTGAAAATATTTCCTGAAGATATTCAATTTTTGCAATAATTATCTGGATGGGTTAGTCAGGGCAGGCAAAAAAGCGTCCGATAGCTGCTGACAGCTATCCGGACGGGAGCAAAAAGTGTTATGAACAACTTACCTTTATTTTCCGGGTAACGTTTCGTTTGTTTTATTTTTATTTCGAATCTTTAGTTTCTGGATTTTCTAACTTTGTCAGTCGAACAACAGATTGTCCATCAGGCTAGTTTGTCCGGATAATGAAACCTAATTGTTAATCTCTGTATCAATTTCTGCTCCATGGTCTTTAATCTGGTTTGCAACTTCATCTCTAGTCAGGTACTAAAAACTCCCATAAAGATTACCTAACATCTTCGAACCTGATCCAGTTGAGTTGCGCTATTTTTGAATCCTTCCTCCAGGCTGGTGGTTTTATCTTTAGAACTCTGTCCAGCTGTAGTTTTTACTACTATTTTACCTCAATCACCAAGTTGAGTCCCTCTGTTTTCCCGACATTTTCTGTTTCATGAGCACCTGCATTCATCCATAGAACTTTGCCTGATTTTAAATCGACTTCTGTACTCTTTCCGTCAGGGAAACTTAATTTAAACTTTGCATCCTTCATCACATATACCACATGGTCGTTCGGATGGTTATGCATAGGTGCCTTTTGTCCGGGTTTAAGGCGGACTTCCATTACGCGGACTTTGTCATTTTCTAAAAGTAGTCCGTAAGCATTTGATGCTGCGGTCATTACATCAGGAACTTTTATCATAATATTTCCTCCCTTTTGTTTTGGTTATTATTAATTGTTGTCAACTATTTTCATTACTTCCTTCATAAAAGCGGGCAAGTCCATTGGCCAGCGTGAACTGACAAGATTACCGTCAACAACTACGTCTTTATCTTCCCATATACCACCACCCTTTAATATTTCTTCTGGTACACCGTCATGCCAGTATGAAGTCAAATGCCTGCCTTTAACCAATCCTGCTGAAACCAATGTATAGGGACCATGACAGATAGTCGCAACAACTTTATTTTTAGCAAAGAATGATTTTGCTATGTCTTGCGCTCCTTTGATTTTGCGAACAGTAGCAGGAGCTCCTTCGGGTGAACCTCCCGGAAGAATTAAGAGGTCATAATCATCTGGATTTACCTTGTTAATCGTTGTATTGGGTTTCAATCCGTAACCATGTTCGCCATAGATTGTCTGCATATCAGGTGCAGCAATTGTTACATTCCATCCTTCTTCCTGAAGGCGAAAGACTGGAAAGTAAACTTCCATGTCCTCAAATTGGTCTGCAGTGAGAACAATGGCTTTATTATGAGATTGATTTTTTGTTATTGTCATCTTGTTGTTTGTTTCAATATTATTACTCTGTTTATTGTCGTAACTTAAAATCAGAATTGTCAGAAACAACGTAAATGAATGTTTCATAATCTGTTTCTTTTTACGATTAAGCATAACAGATTATTGATATATAAAACAAATTAGTAATTAAAAAGTTGTGGAATAATTGGTTTGATTAATTCTTTGATTGCTCTTTCAAGCACAACATCTTTTGACGAAAGATAGTCTTCGATTGTTTGTTTGACTTCAATGTCAGGTTTGATTCCCATGTTTACAAATCGTTTTTCACTAATTGGAAAATATATACGTCTTGTGCATATTCTTGCAGATGCACCATTTGGTAAACCAGAGATCACTAAGGGGGAACCTGTTGAACCGCCTGTTGGTTCTCCTATCAATATTGGTCTATCAGGTACTTCATATATGTTAACCAAAAAATCTTCAGCAGCGGAAAAAGTAAACCGTCCTGTCAAAACTATAGTTTTACATTTTATTCTTTCAAGTGTATCTGAAATACTAATCAATCCTGGTTTCTCAAAGCGATAAGCTTTATTCAGGTAGTAATCTTTATATTCGTCTCCATATTTTCCAAGCGCTCTTCGAACGCCATCGTTTATTCTTGTTTCCCAGGCATAATTATAAAAGTGATTTTCTTTTGTTAAACATTTCTGTAGATATATTGCAACAACTGTAGAACCCCCTCCATTGTTACGCAGGTCAATGATCAGTCCCTTCGCGTTTCTAATATCTTTTCTTATTTTATATAATTCTGTCAGAGCTTTGTCTTCTGGAGAGAACCTATTGAAACCGATGAGAGCGATATCATTTTTTAGCCATTTTAAGTCGATTATATTTCTTGAATAAGAGTAAGTTGGTTCCCAATATTGGTCTTTTTCAGTGCGTGTAGCTTCTCCATTTCGTTGGATCTCAATTTTATCAATAGCGCCATCACGTTTTTTTATGGTCACTTTAAACGGTCGGTCTTTAAAATCATTCTGCAATTTGGATGTTCCCTGCATCCATAAGTGTTGCTCAGTCGAAGCCGAGATATATGGGAAAACCTCTTTCTCAAGATACTCAGATGTTGGAATACCAGCTATTTGGATAATCTCAGCTCCAACCCAGGTGGAATCAAATTCAGGAATTTTTTTGACAGATGTTATATACACTTTCTTATTAAAGTCTCTGAGAGACATAGGAATATAATCAGTGTAGGGAATAGTTTGCCAAGAAACTTGACTGTGTCCATCATGAAGTTTCGCCATAAAGAGTTGTAATATTTTAAAATACTCAAAATCATTTTGGGTAGTTAAAACTTTAGGAATAAATGATTTATAAAGACTGTCTAAATTGAATTCAAGTCTGTCTATATTGACAAAATTGTATTTTATCTCTGACCATAATTGACTCAGCCAATACAGTTTTTCATCATTTGTTATCTGATTTGGAAAATCTTTGATTCCAACTATCTCGGTATTGGCTGTGTCTTTTTGATTAAGAATTATTTTAAATCTTATTGTGTCATTCTCTCTAATTAAGAAGTCTGCAGTATCAATATCTGTTTGAAAAACTACTTTGTTAGTGCGATTAGAACAATATACTTTTAGTCTGTCAAGTTTCTTTTCAGGTTCTATCCTCCAGTCAACGGACTGACGATTAACGAGGATTTTTATTCCCGTCTTGTTTGATTGAATTATCCATTGTTCATGAGTACAAGAAAATAAGGAGATTACTACCAGAAAGAATAAGATCTTTTTCATGTGTTTCTTGATTGATTATATTGTCAGGAAGAACTTAGGTTAATTAATATCTCGGTATGCGATTAATGAGAAATAACAGCCCGCTGTTAAAATTTTGTTAGCCTTGCTGAACGAATGCCTTCCGGCCTTGCTCCGCCGAAGCGGCACGCGAAGACGAAGCAGGCAGGAAAGCAAAAACCCTGTCTGACTGGCGTCAGCCAGGCAGGTGTGGCTAACCTATGACCTTTATTGGTCCGTGTCAGGTGCGGTTGTTTTGTTATATATCTCATAATATCATCCAGTTACGCCCTTAACGACATGAATAAATAGTCCAAGATTAATTAATCCATGTTGAATTATCCCTATCCAGGTATTTTTTCTTAACTGAAGTACAAATGACATAAATAAGGCTCCCGGTAAGATTGATAAAAAATTCCATGGTTGCATCCAATGTTGAAATGTGAACATTGATCCATTAATGATCCAGGCATACTTGCCAAACGATATTTCTTGCCGGGGTAGCATCCAACCCCGATACCAGAATTCTTCACCAAGAATGTTCAGGATCCAGCCAATGAAATAGATAATCACGATCCACCATTTACCTTTTAATGTCATGCCAAATAAGACGCCCGGTTTTAAATTCGAAACACCTACCGGACTCATATCCGGTGGAAAGTCCGGATGTGGCGCAAAGAGTCTAAATGTCGCTAGCCATTTTGAAATTGGAGTTAAGCCAAAATATGTAATTAAGACAACAAGTATCAATAATACAGTCCAACCCCAGTCTTTAAGTGACATTTTCTTAAGGCGAAATCGGTTTGAAAATTCAGAAAGGTTTAATCTGTTACCCTCCAGCTTATAGGAAATTAAGGAGGCAATGAAAATAATTCCAACAGTAGATACCCATCCTATCAAATAACCAACCAGATATGGTTCTCCAGTAATTCTGGTATAGTAAGGCACAAAATGATAATGTGTCAAATAATACATAAGTGCCACAGCCAGAAGTGCGATAACAGAAGGTACCCAGCCAAGTTGTTTTAAAGTTGTTGGAGGACCGGTCTTCGATTCCATTTTAGTCAGATATCAGGATGTATATCGTGCCGCCAATTGCACCTAACGGTCCGGCGGTTCAGTTAGTTGGCGTCCGTGTAGCTCTGATGCGGAAGCATACAGACCACTTTCCATTTTGATTCGCTATTTTGTATTTAATTACAGGTGTGTCCGTATATTTTAATTCTTTCTGGACAGGATTTCTCCTTAAGATCCAACACTACCTGTCTTGACTTTTCCGGCTCGCTTGTAATTGGCAATAATCACTCCGGATGGTGTAACCAAACTCTCTATTAATGTAAATGCTGCCGGAATCGTGCCATTGTCAAACAACTTTTTTCCTTTACCAAGAGTCAGCGGGAAAGTTTTGAGCCAGAGTTCGTCCACTAAATCATTCTTAATTAGCAGCTGGATAAGCTCACCACTGCCGTGAACCTGAATGTCAGAACCTTTTGAATTTTTGAGCTTTTCGATATCAGCCAGGCTTTTGAGGAAAACTGAGTTCTTCCAATCTGACTTTTTCATGGTCTTGGATATGACGTATTTTGTGACATCGTTGATACCTGGCCAATCATTTTCATGCTCTGGCCAGTAACTAGCAAAGATCTCAAATGTTTTTCTGCCCAAAAGAAGGTCTGCAGATTTCATCTGTTTTTCCATGACCTTACCAGAAACATCGTCAAAATAAGGTGCAACCCAACCGCCATATCTGAAACCGCCCGATGTATCTTCCTCAGGTCCACCAGGTGCTTGCATGACTCCATCTAATGTAATAAATGATAAAACAATTATTTTTCTCATATTATTTCAACTCCTCTTAATTCTATAACAAACTTCTTCAAAATTGGTTTTGCTACGATACAGATTTCTCCAACAAAGATCTGGCAAAGGCAACCGAGGATCGACCAAAAATCCCTTTGCGAAGCAATCTGAAAACCTTATTCGATCCGAGTTCGGCGCAGCCAATTCAGCAAACCATCCGTGTCAGCATTTTGTGCCGAATTAAAAAATTATATTTTGAGTTAAAATCCGTTAGAGAATACGTTGTCTCAAAGTCAATAAAAAATTAGCAATCAATATTTTATTTGATTTGTTCCTTGAGCCCGCAGATGGCTTTAATGGGTGACTCGATGATTAGCTTGTTGGAGATCCAAATCGGGATAATTCCTGCAGGATTAACAAAACCTTCAAGAACAACATGAGTCATTTCTATACCGGAAGGTATTATGGTCCATGTTTGCAGGTAATCTTTAATTCGCACCATGTCTTTTCGTTCAGGAATGACTCCGTTGAGTGCAACTGCATTAATCTTGCGTTCACCACTCACAGCATCAATTGTAATTGTTACATCCACGCATAAGTCACGATCAGTAACTGGCCAGGGTGAATCATATACCAAATAGTACTGAGCTCTTTTGTCCTTTTCATAAAGTAGCACTTTGATCAAAGTGAGGTTCTTATCCCACCAATCAATATTATTAATATCTTCCATTAGGGCGAAAATCTTTTCTGCTGGCGAATTAATGTCAGTGACCCCTCTATAAGATTTCAGGGAATTTCCGTCCTCCATTCGTGTATATATTTTAATGCCATCCTTTTCTTTAATAAAATTCCAGGATTGTGCTGCCATCGAACATGAAAGGATTAGGATTAAGGAAAACATTAAAATGAGACGATACTGATTATGTCTCATAAATCTGAAGTTTTAATTCCTGAATCTCTTGATAAAATTAATGTCATATTCATGCATTTATAGATGATATTAATTAGGGTAAAGATATTATTTCTTTGGTTATAACTAGCTTATAGAATTTGTTATGTCTTGAAGGTACTTAGTTATTGTTGTTCCTATTAGTCCATTTAAAATATGCTTTTGGTAGTCATCATTTCGTACCAAACACAAATATTAAGTACCTCATTTTAATCTATTTGTATCTCGAAAGTAGCCCCCAGGAATGAAAGCTAACAACCTGGCAATAAACGGTGTTTGTGTTGCTGAGCCGAAAGCACTGACCGATCCGCCAGCCGGCGGAGAGCGTCAGGAGTCGTGCGAATGCCTGTCTGACTGGCGTCAGCCAGTCAGGCTTGACAACTGTGTCAGTCTTAGCTTTAGCGAAGGCTGGACAACTTACCTTTATTGTCCGTGTTAGCATTTCGGGCCAATTTTAAAACTATCTCGTTTCGGCGTAAGTCAGTCAAATGATAATTCAATAGCCTTAATATTCCCCCTTAATTACAAAAAAAGAACCATTTTGCTTTTGGCTGCAGAGCTAACAGTAAAATCATGATTGTATTTGTTCTTAAAATACCTTGATTCGTTAGCGCGTAAACCTGCAAGCGATTTCGATACAGGTGAGGACTCTAAGCCCGCTAAGGATACATTTTCAAAATCAATAAGATTTGACATGGGAAACCTCATTTTTTAATATAAAACAAAACATAATCTTTTGTTTATTGCTGTTCTATAAGTAGCTGATTTCATTTCGCATATTTTAAAACCACTCCACCTGTTGATAGCTGCTGTGTCGAAACGAGAGATAAATTTTTAGGAGTAATACCTTGTCTGAAAAGTGGTCGCCCACTACCTAAAATAACTGGTGCAATTCCAATTCGGTATTCGTCAAAAAGGTTGTCATTTATAAAAGTCTCCGAAAGGTTTGCACTACCGAAAACATACAAATCTTTACCACTTTTCACTTTAAGTTTCTTGATTTCGTCAGTAGCATTTTCACTTATTAGAGTCGTGTTGTTCCATTCGGCAAATTTTAGTGTTTTAGAGAAAACAAGTTTGGGGATTCTGTTCATTAGGTCAGCAATTTCTCCTTCTGCCTTAGTCCAATATGCCGCCATGCCTTCATAGGTTACACGTCCAAAAACAAGGTAGTCTGCTGAATGTAATTGGTCAATGCTTAGTTTTTCAAGCTCTTGTCCCCAAACAACATTATGAAAAGCTAAGTCCCAGTTTTGATTTCCTTCAAAGTAACCGTCAAGGGTTATGAAATTCCACATTATCAGTTTTCTCATTTTTCCTGTCTATTATGTTAGTATAAATCCCGATTGGAAAGCAGTATCTCTAATTAAATTCTCATTTGTTATTATTAACATTTTTAATAATAATTTTGTTCATTTGGTCTGAATAAGTAGAACCTGCCTGGCTTGTAGAATATGCTAAAAATCAAGATTACAAAGTATTTTGAATCCCGGATGTCAAGTGAAATTATACTTTTTCAGTTAGCATTTCGGGCCATTTTTCTGCGTAACGTAACTGTCACGCTATGTCTAAATTGTCCCCGTAGGAGCATTTAGGACTGAATGCTAACGGCCCGGAAATTAAGGGCGTTTGTGTTGCTGAGCCGAAGGCACTGACCGATCCGCCAGCCGGCGGAGAGCGTCAGGAGTCATGGTACAGAATCTTTTTACGAGCACTGGTGCGAAGTCAGGGTTGAGCAATATAAGGTTCATGTTATAAGAAAGAAGTAGGTTCAAAAACCCTGTCTGACTGGCGTCAGCCAGGCAAGCGTGACAACTGTGCCAGCCGTAGCTTTAGCGAAGGCTGGACAAATGACCTTTATTGTCCATGTTAGCAGTAGAATTTATTCACAATTTTTCAATCTTAATTTATTTCTATCAATCTCACTAAAATTGGGCAATTTAATCTTCTCTTAATTATAGGCTATAGGATATATTAATAATTTCAAAAACAATATCTTTCTTGGCCTGTTTTAAAATGACTTTATCTCCAATTTTTTTATTTATTAATGCCTTGGCAATAGGTGATATAAAGGAGACCTTCCCTTTGGAAATATTTGCTTCATCTACGCCGACAATTTGAAAAGTCTGAATATTTTTGGATGCTTCTATTTTGAGAGTTATCATTGCACCGAATCTTATTTCATTTTGTGGTTGCTCGTTTAGATTAACTATTTTAGCTTCAATAATCCTGCTAATCAAAAGTTGTAATTTTGCATTAATATAGTTTAACGCTATTCGTTTCTCATTCTCGTTGGTACTATTCAGATTGTTTTTTTCATTGACAAGCATCTGTTTCTCATCCAATAGTTGATTCATGCCAAATGGTGTAACATAGTTTGTCACTCCTTCTGGTAAATATGCCCTCTGTGGTACTATCGGAACTTCTTCTTGATCGTCTTCTTTTACAAATCCTCTGCTCATAGCCAAGTAATTTAAATTATAGTCTTCCTTTTAGGTAGTATAAGTTTTGGGTCACCCTTTCCCTGGATGTGTCATTTTACTGCTAACGGCCCGGCAATAAAGGGCGTTTGTGTTCCGCCAGCTGGCGGATGGCACGTGTTTTTGGACCTGTCCTGACCGATCCGCCAGCCGGCGGAGAGAGTCAGGAGTCATGGTACAAATTTTATTGAGCATTACGCATGTCGCGCTGTGCCCCGACGAAGCGAAGCGAAGGCTGGACAAATGATCTTTATTGTCCGTGTTAGCCGGAGTTTTATTTTTCAATTACAAATTTCGAAACTTTCAAATATTCGTTATTCTTGCCATAAATAAAGAGACAACTTCCCTTTGAAATTTTGTCAATGATTTCCTTTGAATGATTAATGGGTATTGCAGGACAACCCCAGCTTCTTCCAAGTCGTCCATGTTGATTAGCAAAATCTGAACTTACATAATCTGCACCATGAATGACAATAGTTCTAGATCTTGCATTGTCATTTATGCCTGGTTCCAACCCATCAAGCCTTAATGAATAACCATGTTTCCCAGTATAAGTCTCTGCAGTTATGAAAAAGCCTAAGCAACTTTTTAAAGATTTTGAATCATTTGAAAAACTCTCTGCCATATTCTCACCTGAATTTTTACCATGAGAAACTAATGATTTAAAAAGCAGAGATTTGTTTTGAAGGTCTATAACGAAGAATCTTTCTTGAACAGACGGCTTTGAGAAATCTATAATAGTAATTATATTTTTATTCTGGAGTTCATTGATTCTTTCATAACCTGTCATAGCCAACCGGAATATCTCGAATGACATTATGGAGTCTAGATCACAATCTTGGTACAAAGTTTTAAGATCAATTTTGTCAAGTTGTGCAAAATTCTCTACAGGCCTTAAGCTTGAAAAAAATAGTAATTGTATAACTAAAAGTATCTTAAACATAGGAAAGAAATTACGGCTAACGGCCCTGCAATAAAGGGAGGTTGTGTTCCGCCAGCTGGCGGATGGCACGTGTTTTTGCCGTCCAGGTACAAATATAATTGACCATTACGAGTGTCGCGCTGTGCCCCGACGAAGCGAAGCGAAGGCTGGACAAATGACCTTAATTGTCCGTGTTAGCTGCTGGCTTCAATTTTTTCTTAAACAGCCTTTAATCGCCATGTAGCAAATATTTGTCTGGTATTTCGCATTTTGAACAAGTGTCTGAGTGTCAAACTTCTTTTAAAAAATTTAAACGAAGTCATTTCAGAGTATTTTATTTTGGCTTCTTTATCAATCACAAATCCCATCTCTTTGAAAAATATCTCCGCTTCTTTAAAGCTCTCAAAACTATTGCCCTCGGTATTGTGTTGTTCATTAAACTGCTTTATTTCATCATTGTACTTCAGTCCAAGTTTGGATTCTTTGTTCTTCAGACCAATATCTGCAGTAATCCAATATCCACCTAGTTTCATCATAATATCATGAATAATTGAGCAAAGTTTTTTCTTTTCCTGGTTATCCAGATAAGTTAGTAGTCCTTCGTTGACTATTGCAACCTCGCCCCGAGGAAAATGATCAATTATTTCAAGAAACTTGTCTTTATCAAGAGCATTCAATGGTAATAATTCCAGACTCCCATTAGAATGCAATTCGTCTTTTGTCAGACGTTTAATTAATTCCTTTTTGGCAGCAATTACATCTGGTAAATCTGTATCTATGTAATTCAATCCTTTTTGCTGAGTATACTCCAGACTTCTAAAAGAATATCCTGATGATAATTCTAGAATATTTTTAGTTGTCAAATCATTTAAAAGCTCATTAATACTCCAGTACCTTCTTTCAAGGCCAAGTGTACTTGCCCAAAAAGTAAAATCCTTCTTTTTAAAATCTGGAACATATTTATTTGGATATTCCAAGAGCTCCGCCACTTCCCTTGCATAGGGAATATTGGTATGTCCTTTTAATAATATCATCCACTTAGCTGAAGGGCTAATTGAAGAAAAGTCTCTATTTGTATTTATTTGTTCCATAATGAATTAGTTGAAATATAATATAGTGCATTAAACAAATTCCGCTCATCATTTTCTAGTCTATATCCTATTTTGGAAATGACAATCTTTCGAAGGTAGTCGTAGTGAGCTTGCAGCTAACGGCACGGTAATAAAGGGCGTTTGTGTTCCCGCTTTTTTCCCAAAAAAGCGGGATGGCGCGGTTTTTGGAGTCGTAGAAACCTGTCACAGTGCAGGATTTAGATTGCTGGCAGGTGCGGGTGTCCGGGTTCAAGTTTTAGCAGGATTTGTCATGGGACTAGGGTGCTGCAAAAACCATGACGAGCCCATTAATTATACCATTCGTGTTATGCTTAGAACTTATTTCTATTGTCTTTGTAATAGTTCTTAATCATCTTTCCGAAGGCTTTGTCTTTTTTTCGTTTTTCGGAAACTGTAGTTTGGAATCTTTCTTGTTCTTTTTGAATTTTTTGAAAATTGTCATAAGAAACTTTGTTGATTGTCCCATTGTTCAGTGCGTCAATTACAGCACATCCAGTCTCATTAATGTGTTTACAATCAGGAAATTTACAATTTATAGCGATGTTAAATATCTCCTCAAATGTCGTTTTTAGCCCCTCTTTATTATCTGTCATACCTAGTTCCTTCATTCCTGGGGTGTCGATTATGATACCTCCATTTTCCAGAACAAATAATTCACGGTGATCAGTGGTATGTATTCCCTTGTTTGTGCTTAAACTTATTTGTCCGGTTTTCAATACGTTCTTTTTTAGCAGGTTATTGATCAAG
Organism: uncultured Bacteroidales bacterium; assembly: GCA_963825935.1. Lineage (GTDB taxonomy): Bacteria > Bacteroidota > Bacteroidia > Bacteroidales > VadinHA17 > LD21. Next base: position 319,422 of record CAWGUN010000011.1, read on the forward strand.
GTTGATTTGCCAACTCCTGAGGATCCAACTACACAATATGTTTTACCTTTTTGGATAAAGTCCAGGATTTGGTCAAGACCTGTTAGAGTAATATTGCTGAGCAGGATATATCTAACTTTTTTGTCTCTTCTTTCAAGGTCCCTGATTGCATCCTGAATTTCATTTTCTGTGGACAAGTCAATCTTGCTAATAACCAGAACTGGTTCAATATTAGCTGAATAACAGATCGTCAAATAGCGTTCAAGTCTGTTTATACTAAAATTATTGTTTATGGCTTGAATAATAAAAGCCACATCAATATTGGTCGAGATTATTTGCGTTTCACCAAATTTCCCAACAGCTTGTCTTTCAAGGATTGATCTCCTTGGAAGTATTTTATAAATAATTGCTTGATTGGATTCATAAGTTGTCATCAATACCCAGTCACCAACAGCAGGGAAATCGGCTCGAGAGTTTGCTGAGAATCTTAGATTACCTGTAATCTCAGCTTCATACTCATTGTCACCATTAGAGACAACATATCTTTCTCGATGTTCTTGAGTTACTCTACCAATTGAAAAGCTTGAAAGATTATTTTCTGTCACGTAGTCAGAAAGCTCGTTATTAAAGCCAAGGTCAAGGAGGTTCATTTCTGTGCAGTTTTTTCAGGTTTTAAGCATAACGGCCCGGCGGTATAATTATGTAAGCGTTACCCGACGACAGCACCGGGTTGAGTCCTGGTACTTTAGCCAGAAAGCTGTCACGGTGCAAGCCTGCCTGCCGGCAGGCAGGGAGGGTATGGTGCGGTTTTTGGAGTCATGGTACAGAATCTTTTTACGAGCACTGGTGCGAAGTCAGGGTTGAGCTATATAAGGTTCATGTTATAAGAAAACAGTAAGTTCAAAAACCCTGTCTGACTGGCGTCAGCCAGGCAGGCGTGACAACTGTGCCAGCCGTAGCTTTAGCGAAGGCTGTACAAATGACCTTTATTGTCCGCGTTACCGTTAGTATTTTATTAAATTATCTTTCAGAGAGCAATTTAAAAAGGGGATCATTGATATAATAATTTGCAGTCCCCAGTTTCTTTTTTGTCAGGAGCTTGTCATCAGCAAGTTGGTTCAGATAATTGGCCGCAGTAATCCTTGAGACATTTAAGTCCCGTTGAATAAACTCAATTTTTGTGTATGGATGTTTAAATAAGTTATTGAGTAAATCCTGGCTATAGAATTTATAATTGTCTCGTAATGTGCGTTTATAATTCATCATTAACTCACGAATCTTGATAATCAAGTCTATAGTCTCCCTTGAAGTTTGATCTACCGCTTTGATCATGAAAAGGAGCCACTCTTCCCAATTGTTTTTTATTCGCACCTCCTGCAGAAGCTTGTAATAGTCTGATTTATTTTTAATTATGTAGCTGCTTAAGTAAAGAATTGGAAGGTCTTGAAGTTTTTCCTGTATCAGGTATAGAATATTTATTATCCTGCCGGTTCTGCCATTACCATCATAAAATGGATGAATGCTCTCAAATTGATAGTGTATAATTGCCATCTTCACGAGAGGGTCAAAGTCACATGATTCTTTTTCATTGATGAATTTCTCAAGGTTAGACATCAGGTCTTTGATTTCTTCTGGATCTTGGGGTGGAGTGTAAATTATCTCTCCAGTCGAAGTATTTTTTAACGTTGTCCCTGGTTTTTTACGAAATCCAGCTTTATTACCCTCAAGGATTTCTTGAATTTTTAATACAATCCGGTTAGTTAATAATCCAGTTTTTGAAACTAGATCAAATCCTGTTTTTGTAGCAGCAATATAGTTTTGTACTTCTTTAGCACTAAGTGATTTATAGGAATCAAGATTTAATTCTGATTTGTAAAGGTCATCATGTGTTGTTATAATATTTTCAATCGCTGAACTGTCTTTGGCTTCCTGAAGTCCCAAAGTATTAATTAGGATGCTTTGGTTTGGCATTGTCGAGGCAATGCCTTTTAATTCAGCCAGTGCAGCATGTGCAGCGGGAAGGCTTTTCAGTATCGTCTTAGTTTCTATATCCCAATCCAGCGGAAGGGGAAGAAGCTTTTTACTTGATTTTGTCATATGTACACAAAAGTTGAATTATTATTCAAATCATTCTTATTGTGTAAAGAAAACATGATTTTTTATACAAAGATAATATTCTTTTGTAAAGAAAATCAAATAATCTATACATATTAAGCCTGGAATGATAAGTATTTTGGAATTTCTTATCATATGCCGGGTGCCATATATTAACGGTAACGGCCCGGCAATAAAGGGCGTTTGTGTTGCTGAGTGCCTGCCTGCCCTGCCTACCGGCAGGCAGGCGGCAGGCAGGAAAGCAAAAAGTGTGACAAACAACTTACCTTTATTGTCCGTGTTATGCTTAGGCTTTTATTTTAAATTTTGAACTGGAATTTTTTATTAGTGCTTTTTACCCACTATCTCTTCAAGTAGCCTTTTTCTCAAAGTAATAATACCATCAATACTACTTATTAAAAAAGTATTTTCGTAAAGATATACAATGTCGTTGATCCCAAAATCTCCTTGTACCAATACAATTGATTTAATGATATGCTTGCTGCCATTTACTGTATCTTGAAAATCAGACTCGATAACTTTAGATATATCCCCTAAAGTTGTTGAACTCCATAAATACTCTATTAATTGTTTTCTATCAGTTGTCTGCAGGCCTGACAGGGGAATTTTACCTATCGTATCAACAATATAAAATTTGTCCTCAAGTGGGATGAAATAGGATTTCTTATGTGCTCTAGCCAACCATATGTCACTTTTATTTAGTGGATTAAACCACTTAAATTCAAAATATTTTTCAGTCTGTCTTTCACTAATGAATTTACGCCTTTCAGATGAGTAAAGATCAGTTAATTCAGACCATGTCCGAGCTTCAATAATATCGTCAGTGCATAATTCAATCCATGTATGACCACGTTGGTCTAGAGGTTTAATGCTTATTGTATTTACATAATATATCGAACCGCTATCAATTGATTCGAAATAAAAACCATCTGGATATTTATAATCCTCTGAATAGACTTTAACAAGAATTAGGTTTGATTTGTCATAATCATCTTTTTGAATTTCACAGCCAGTTACTATAAAGCAAAGAAAAACAAGAAAGAGAACCTGTTTCATTTTTTCGTTTTTACGGTTTTATAATCATCCACAAAAAGTGTTCCAAGTAATTTATAACTGTCTGGCTATCTTTCGTTGACGGGGGTCGGCTTAAGCATAACGGCCCGGCAATAAAGGGCGTTTGTGTCCCCGCTTTTTTCCCAAAAAAGCGGGATGGCGCAGTTTTTGGAGTCCTGGTACAAACTTTCTAAGTGATTGGTATTTAGTCACCTTACAGAAACTCTATAAATGCGCACTGGTGCAGTGTCGCGCCGTGCCCCGCAGAAGCGAAGCGAAAGCGGGGGTACAAGCTGCCAACGAAGTTAGGAATTTGTCATGGTACAGAATCTTTATTGAGAGCACTGGTGCGGAACCGGGGTACAGATTTATAAAGGTCTCGTAATAAGAAAGCAGTATGTTCAAAAACCCTGTCTGACTGGCGTCAGCCAGGCAGGCGTGACAACTGTGCCAGCCGTAGCTTTAGCGAAGGCTGTACAAATGACCTTTATTGTCCGTGTTATGGGCTGTTTTTATTTAACATTTTTTATAATGTCAGATAATATTTCTTGGCATTGTTTTAAGGATGTATAATCTAATCCATCAATTCGATCGTTGTTAGTATGCATTACTTTGAGAAAATGAGGAATATCACTTGATGTGAGATGGATCGTTGGAATTCCATCTTTTAGAAAAACTCGACCATCAGTAGAAGATAAAAAAGCGTGAAGTATTTTGATATTGTATTTATTGAGATCAATTATTGATTTGTCAACTTTTGAATACTCGGGACAGTTCTTAAATTGCGAACCAGTAAATAACTTCTCTCTGAAGAAATAATCTCTGAATTTAAAGCCAAAGCTTCCCATACAGTTGTTCATAGCGGATAATTTACCTCGTCCTATTCCATCTAAGCATATTACTTTTTTTAAGATAAAATTGTGGTCTTTTGAGTAGGTCAGAAATTCTTGTGCCCCCATAAATCCTTGCTCTTCCAATGTTGTAAACAAGAAAGCAATATTCTTAGATTTCAATATTTCTTTACAACTTTGGATCGTATTCAACAATATTGCAACTGATGCAGAATTGTCTAGAGCCCCTTGATAGCCAGGTATTTTTAGATTGTCATAATGTGCGGTTATTAATGTAAATTCATTCGATTCATTTGGTTTGATAAAAATATTACAGGTGTATACTGGTGCTCTGGAATATTTATCATGAACCCAGATTGTATCATATTTTACATCTAATGAATCCAAACACTTTAAAATAAATAACATGCGGAAATAATTTATTTTATCATTCGCAGAAAGATTTTTATTATAGGTAGGTTCAAAAGAGTTATAAGAAGAAGGTACAACTAAAAAATCCTGATTAAGATTAACAAGATCAAATAATAATTTATACTCAGAGTTTTTTGGAATAGGATCGTTTGATTTATAGTTATAGTTGGTGTAACCTATTAGAAATTTCCCTAAACCTATGACAGATTTATAATTAATTGTCAAAAGCACTACAATCCAAATGAGAATTATTGAAAACAAAATTTTCAAATAGCGCTTGATTTCCTTTTTCATGTAATTATGCTTTAGATAGAATTTAAATTGTCAGCGAATTATTCGAATTGGTCTCAAATTGCCTATAACGGCCCGGCAATAAAGGCCGTTTGTGTTCCCGCTTTTTTCCCAAAAAAGCGGGATGGCGCGGTTTTTGGAGTCATGGTACATACTTCCGGGCCTATAAGTGTGTCGCGGTACAAGTTTCATCGGAGCCGGTAAACTGTCACGGTACAGGATTTTTATTAGGGGCACTGGCCCCGCTAAAGCGGGGGTACAGATTGTCTCGGAGCCTGAAATTTATCACGGTGCAGGAATTAAATTGCGTACAGATGCGCGCATTGCCCTCCGAAGCGGAGCGAAGGTGGGTGTCCGGGTGCAAGAGCCATTACAAATTTGTCTTGAGTGCAGGAGCACCTGCCTGCCGCCTGCCTGCCTGCCGGCAGGCAGGCGGCAGGCAGGAAAGCAAAAAGCATGACAAACAACTTACCCATATTGTTCGTGTTAGGTACAGTTGTATTTTAATCTAACAATAATTTGATGTCAGATTTTAAAGCAGGAATTTTGTTCTTTATTATCTGCCACACCTCCTCAGCGTCAATCCCGAAATAATCATGAGCAACTAAATTTCTAAATCCCTTGATTTTTATCCATTCGATTTCGGAGTGTTTCTTCTTAAATGCATCTGATAACTTATCAACCATTTCTCCAATGACCACAAAATTCATCATTGTTGCATCAAAGTTTCGGTAATCGTTGTTAAAGTCATCAGCAGATTTAATGCCCGACGTATATTCGATGATCCTGTCAGTTGCTTCAATAATCGATTCTAGGCAGTGTTGATCTTTAGTCAGCATAGACAGTCTCTTTTAGGATGGAGCTTTTGAATCTTGGTTTGATATATTTCTCACGGCAGATGTCAACATCGATTCCCAACTGAATATGGAAAAATTCTTTAAGTTGAATTTTAAGATCATAAAGATCCTGGGTGTTTTCTTCAAATTCAACCAGGAGATCAATATCGCTATTTGGATTTTGTTCCCCACGAGCATAAGAGCCAAATAATCCTATTCGGACAATATGATACTTGTCTCGGAATATTTTTTTATTCTGAGAAAGGAATGCCAGTATTTGGTCTCTAGTTTTCATTTAATCACAAAGTTATAAAAATTAGGCAGATTTCTCCAAGGTCAATTAATATGTTGCAGGAGTGCCATCAATTGTACCTAACAGCCCGGCAATATGGGGAGGTTGTGTTACCCGACGCAGCATCCGGGCAGGATCCGGGTACTTTAGCCAGAAAACTGTCACGCTGCAAGCTTGCCTGCCGGCAGGCAGGGAGGGTATGGCGTGCTTTTTGCCGTCATGGTACAAATTTTATTGAGTATTACGAGTGTCGCGGTACAATGCTGATAGAAAGCAGGTTAGTAGTCACCTTATTGTTATTTTATTAACAGCACTGGTGCAGTGTAGCGACACAAATTTGGGCGAAGGAAGGAATTAGTCATGGTACAGGAGTTTGATTGCGAGCACTGGTGCGATGTCCGGGTGACGCTATAAAAGGGTCACGCTATAAGAAAGCAGGAAGTTCAAAAACCCTGTCTGACTGGCGTCAGCCAGGCAGGCGTGACAAACAAATGACCTTTATTGTCCGTGTTATGCTTAGGCATATTTTTAAAAAGTCAGGTCTTGTCCGGTTATTTGGAATTGTAACTATTTACCTCTTTATAACTTAAATTAAATTCTCCATCAGTGAAATTCATATATTTATCAGGCTCTCTGAATAATTTGACAGAGAACTTTCCAGAAATTTGTTTATTGACAGTATCCAGGGAATTAATCCGGATTAAATTATTAGCAGTTGTGTCAATATTATACTGATCAGAGGCTACGTCTCCTCCCGTTATTATTGACCTTTCTGAATTAAAATGGTTTACTGTATTCGTTTCTGAAATATTTGAAATTTTAAAGGATAAGTAAATTTTCTCTTCATTACCAGGAATTTTCTTATTCCCAACAATAATAATGCTCTTGTTTAATGTTGAAAATGTTGCCCAGCTATAATCTGAAGACCATTTAGTGCCGTCTTTAATTGCATTAAAATCTGAAGATGGTTCATTTTTTTTGCAAGCCAAAGAGAATAATACTAAAGCAGTGAGAACCAATAGCTTTTTCATATAAGGTTAATTTTAGGTTATGTTAATCAAATAACAGCAAAAATTATTCCAAATTAAAGAGTTATGCTTAGGCCATTGTTGTCAAGGTAAAATTGTCTCGCATTGATGGGCTTAAGCATAACTCGTTTTTATAGGGCGTTTTTTTATGACATTTTCTTTAATATCAGTCAAGGCATTTTGTTTTTTCAAATCAAAAAATAAGAATAATTTCAATGAGTCATCTGGATACCTTTGTACTTTAAAAGATAGAGTTGGATGAAAATACCGTATTGAAACTTGTTGTCGAATACGGTATCTTTTTTAATAAGTTCCGATTCCGATAAAACAAGATCCAGGTTTTTTTGATTCAATGGGTTGTTGTGAAATTGGACTGCACAGAAATTTTCACCAGGGTTTAAAAATTCTCCGGGTTTTTGATATTGTTTTATTTCGGTGAAAGCATCAACGTTTGACATTTCTGCTTTAAGCCAGTAATGACTTAATCTCGAATTCCCATTGTATTCTACCATTGGGCCTGCAGTGATCTCAGTAATATGCAAAATCTTATCAATCTCTGGATATGTATCGGTGATATATTCGATGGTTTGTTTATAAGGTCCATATGAAAATTTGAAAGCTGAAACAGAAATCCGTATGCCCAGAAAAAGGATAACTGGTATTAAAATTATTTTCAACCATTTTATCTTAATTACGGTTAAAAGGATTGTAACCGGAATAATAAGCATAGTGACTATAACCGCAACATACCTGGAATATAGGATTGGTTGTGAGAACAAAGAAATAATCATTGCTATAGTTAAAGTGCCAATAAAAATAAACAATGACAACCACAGAGCTAATCGATATTCAGAAAACGATTTCCTAAAACTTAATACTATTGTTAAAACAATCAGGGTGTACATCAAAATAGTCAAATATTTGGAAAAAGGGGTTGTCCAGAATTGTTCAGTGAATGGAATTGCGAAACAGGAAACAATAGTTGGCAGGCTTACCTCAGGAGCCCAGAAAGCACTTTGAACTCTTTTTGCCTGGACAATAAACATGGAGAGCCACGGGAGAAACAGGATGGACGCTATTATTAATAGAATCAGGTGATAAATCCATTTTCTATTTTTAGTAAGTACAAGATAAAACAAAACAAACAAGTTTGCCATAAATGCAGCAATCAGGCTATAATAATGAGTATACATCGCTGCCACCGTGAAAATAAGAAGAAGAATCAGATCCCGGGTGGTTCCTGTTCGTATGAATAAACAGGAATATATAAATACCCCAGTTATAGAAAATGCTGCCCAGCTGTACATTCTGGCCTGATGCGAATATACCGCCACCATTGGAACAGATACCAGCATCAGGCATAAGTACAATGCCCCTTGTTTACCAAAGATACGTTGACCGGCAATATATCCTAATAACAGGGTCGTCAATACTCCAACAACTGAAAATATCCTTAGGGATACTGTTGATAAACCGAATATGCCTGTATACAATCGTAATCCAATATAATATAATGGTGGGTGTAAATCGGTTTTAAATTTGGCATAGAAATCAGATAAAGGACCATATAACATTGCCTTGGTGTATGTCTCATCACTCCATAAGTCACTTAACCCGATATTAATTAAATAGAATACAATAGAAACAACAAAAAGAAGTGAAAACATTAAGTTGTTGTTTCTGGTTAATTTCTTTAAAATAGTATCCAAGTCATCTAATTTTAGTAAATGTATAAAAATTATTCTTCGGATTTACCTGAAAGTCAACCAGGTAAGGTTGAATCTTTGTTTACAGTCAAATAAATGTAACCAAATTGCAATTTTCACTGTGTTATATCGTCGATTGATCGTTAGTATGAGAATTTAATCGATATTTTAATGTCGTGATGAATGCCCTATAACGGCCCGGCAATAAAGGGCGTTTGTGTTCCCGCTTTTTTCCCAAAAAAGCGGGATGGCGCGGTTTTTGGAGTCATGGTACAAATTTTCGGGCCTATACGTGTGTCGCGGTACATGGCTGATTGAAAGCAAGTTAATAGTCACATTGTTGTTATATTATTAACGGCACTTGCGCAGTGTCGCGCCGTGCCCCGCAGAAGCGAAGCGAAAGCGGGGGTACAAACTGTCAACGAAGTCAGGAATTTGTCATGTTACAGAATCTTTATTGCCGGCACTGGTGCGGTGTCAGGGTGGTGCGATATAAGGGTCACGGTATAAAAAAGCAGTATGTTCAAAAACCCTGTCTGACTGGCGTCAGCCAGTCAGGCGTGACAACTGTGCCAGCCGTAGCTTTAGCGAAGGCTGTACAAATGACCTTTATTGTCCGTGTTAGGCGTAGATCATTTTGTTAGTAATAAGTCAATAATGATTGAGTAAGTCTATTTAGAGCTTCCGTTTTGGAATAAAAAAATCACCTTTTGTTAACCCACAATCCTCTGCAATATTAATTGACCAGGTAATATCACCTGCACCAAGCCCATGTGTATTTGATCCAAATGTAAATCGTGCTCCCGCAGCTTTTGCCATTTTAATAAATTTAGCATTTGGGATTTTAAATGTGGAATTTATCTCGATAGCAATATTATTTTTTATTGCAGCATCAATAAGGGTTTTCATTCGGGCATCTGTCCACAATTCATCATATCTGGATTTTAGTGCATCAGGAAGATAAGTCGGGTTAGCCCAGATATTAATAGGCTCTGCCAGAACTTTGAGATTATGAGCCATATATAGTTCCATGAATTCTTGTGGGTCACCCAATTGAGGATTTGGAACCCATATTCGCATCATTCTCCCATCCTTGTCAGGGAATATCATTGCATCGGCCAGGATATAATCAACCTTCTTTAAGACCTCTTTTGAAAAAATATTAAGCCAATCCCGCCGGCTTACCTGTAATGCTAAATAGAGAGAATTTTTCTTAGCTAATGTAACTCGATCAAGGACCAGACTGTCATTGATTTTAATATTGTTGTTAACGAATTCTTCTGCAATTCCGAAAATAACACCTTTTTCTTTTGATTGTGCAGCAGCCTTTTCATAAACCATGGCGGCATTAGCCAGTGATTGTCCTTCATAATTTAAATGAAAGTGAAGATCCATTTTTGGAAGGTCGGTGCTACTCCTTTTATAAATATCTTCAGTTTTTTGCTCGGTTCCACTAGTGTTATTTGTAGGGATTTTTGAAAGAGTGTTAGCCATTTTTGGAAGGTCAGTGCTGCTCCTTTCATAAATATCTTCAGTTTTTCGCTCAGTTCCACTAGTATTATTTGCACTGATTATTGAAAGAGTGTTAGCGTTGATAAGTTTCCATGAGGAAGTTGTTTTTATATCTTCCTTTTGGGTTGTTGATGTAATAACTATAACAAGGATTTCCCCATTGTCTGACCATGTGGCAACATATTTGGGTGGGGTCCCAACGGCACTCCAGGGGGAGAGTACATTTTCTTTCCCGTCAAGGGTTAATGTTCTCGATCGGGAAAATGACTTACCATCCTCACGAGTATTGGTTGTAGTAGTAGTGAGGCTATTCTCATTCTGCGTGACAACCATAGTAAATTTTTCTGAGTCACGAGATCCACGGACAGATGGGGTACTTTTTGACAGATTAAAAATCCAATCGCCGGTGAAGTCAGCTTTTTCTGTCTGTGCATTTATCACTAAAGGCACATTAAGTGTCAGCATGATAGTTAATAAAAATAATCGCATCATAAAAACACTATTGATCAGAAGATTTTCAACATTTTTTTTCATGATCATTTAATTATTAATTAGAAAACTTTTTTTTCGATGGGCAATATAATTTTAACGTGCACTAACTAATCTATTGGGAATAACCAATCGTGTTGATAGGTAGTTATTTACGCCTAACGGCCCGGCAATAAAGGCCGTTTGTGTCCCCGCCGTCGGCGGGGTGGCGCGGTTTTTGCTGATCCTGGTACAAACTGTCTGAGGTATACGAGTGTCGCGGTACAATGCTGATAGAAAGCAGGTTAGTAATCACCTTATTGTCATTTTATTAACAGCACTGGGGCAGTGTCGCGGTACAAGCTGTCTCGGAGCCAGAAATTTGTCAAGTTGCAGGATTTAAATTGCGTGCAGATGAGCGTGTCCAGGTGCAACGGCCATTACGAATCTGTCTTGGATGCAGGATTAAAAGCAAAAACCGTGACAAACAACTTACCTTTATTGTCCGTGTTATATGTAGGGTTAGTTTTAAAACTGTCATGATGTACGAGAACTCTGTCTCAGTCTTAAATCTCGCTGTTATGCGATGTGCTTGAGAGATTTATTTTCTACTGTTTATCTTGTATTGGCCATCTCCAAGCGTACCAAATAATTAGCGAATGAATAATTGCTTCAATTGATTGATAATATATATAATAGTACCATATCTTGGCAGGTACAAAACGTGTAATGATAATTAGTATTATATGGAGAAAACTAACTATAATATTAACCCATCGGCTTATGCTAGGTTTTAAAATCAGGGTGAGTATAATCATAATTGGTGGAACAGACATTAATACTGCAGCTGCAAACAAAAAACCTTGATTAATTGTCATTCCCCCCATGATACCAGAAATAATCTGTTCAGGTATTTCAGGTTGAAACAGTGTTTTAATGTCAGCATAAACATAGATAAACATTACAGCAATCCATAAAGCTGACAGTATTATTTTAATATTAACCTTTTCATTTTGAAGTGTTTTCATATGGTTTTTTTATTAATAATAAACCAATTAGGAGTGGGAAATGATTTACTTTTAATTAAATATTGGTATTTCTATTACAAGATAGAGATAATTTCTTTCTTATTAAAGTAGTGTTTCTGAAATGCAGTCTATTCATCAGGGATTGAACACCTTACATATAACGGTCCGGCAATAAAGGGCGTTTGTGTCCCCGCCGTCGGCGGGGTGGCGCGGTTTTTGGAGTCATGGTACAAATTTTCGGGCCTATACGAGTGTCGCGGTACAAGGTTGATCGGGAGCAGGTAACAAGTCAAGGTATACAAAGTTTTATTGCGGGTACTGGCGCGGTCGCGTTATAATCTATTACAAATCTGTCAAGTGAGTAGGAGCACCTGCCTGCCGGCAGGCAGGAAAGCAAAAACCATGACGAGCTTATTAATTATACCGTCCGTGTTATGGTTATTTGTTATTTTTCTTCTATCACGGAGTCAGTATATCCACTTAGCTCAAAGATTAATTTTGGATCTCTGTCAATTAAATCTAAGTTTGATACGGTGGGATTCTTTTGTTTATAATGCTTAACGATATTGAAACCAATTGTGTATCCACTAGCAAATGGAATCATGTTGTCCCCGAACATTACTTTATTTATTCTGGCATGGCCTTTTTCGAAGATTTCATTTTCAATAAGTTTCCAGACCTGGGTTTCTTGTTGCTTCGATAATATTTTAGTCAGAGGATTATTCATGTTCCCATATAAATCAGAAGCAAACATGTCGGCTCTGCCTTCAAAGATCAGGTATTCGATTAGACTAAAATCAGAAGATACCCAATTTCTTGAAATCCAGGTACTATGGTGGTATTCATGAGCAATTGCATAAGGTAATAAATCTGTCCAGTTTTCAAATGTCGGATCAATCATCAGAATGATTTTTCCGGTTCCAATAGTTAGGCCACTTAATTGAAGATTATTTTTTTCAAAAGTGTGGCGAAGGTATTCACTTGCAGGAAGTATAATAATTTTAGTATCTGGTCCAGGAAGTTCAGAGGTTACTTTTATTAGAACTTCTTTTATAATTGAAATCAGGTCAATGGACTTCAATGCATCAGTTTCTGCTTTAAGATATTCATTAGGTTTATAAGGAACTTTAATAGTGTTGAATAGGAATGCTGCTTCGGCATTACTTATGATCTCCTTTTTTACGGGATCGTAAACTAATCTCTTGGAAGCTCTAATAATATTTGTATTTGTTTTGGATTTTTTCAAATAGTTGTCAAACAACTTGAATGCTGTCAATATTTCAATTCTTTGGTTGTTAATAGTTAGAACTGTCTTCTCAAATTCAGGTGTTTTATCTTGACAGTTTGTAACTAAAAGTCCAGAAAATATAAGAGCTACAAAGTGTTTTGTTTTCATATCGTCAATAAAGGTACCAAGATTTTAATTGCGTTATGGTTAGTTGGAAAACAATCCCCATATCGTGCAGTATGTTAGACAATTAACCATAACGGCCCGGCAATAAAGGCCGTTTGTGTCCCCGCCGTCGGCGGGGTGGCGCGGTTTTTGGAGTTATGGTACAAACTTTCGGGCCTATACGCGTGTCGCGGTACAATGCTGATAGAAAGCAGGTTAGTTATCACCTTATTGTTATATTATTAACAGCACTTGTGCAGTGTCGCGCCGTGCCCCGCAGAAGCGAAGCGAAAGCGGGGGTACAAACAGCCGACGAAACCAGGAATTTGTCATGTTACAGAATCTTTATTAAGAGCACTGGAGCGGACGTCCGGGTGGTGCGATAAAAGGGTCACGTTATAAGAAAGCAGTATGTTCAAAAACCGTGACAAACAAATGACCTTTATTGTCCGTGTTATGTGCTGTTCTGTTTATTAAATTGTCATCGGATTGAAAGGTTAATTTTCTTTCCCAGCCCCTGTTCAATTAGTTTGTAGAGGGTAGAAAGCTGAATGTCTGAATGCCCATTTTCTATTCTGGAGATAAAACTCTTTTTAGTCCCTGTACGTTTTGCTAGTTCTTCCTGAGTCATTTTAGAATGCTTACGCTCTTCTTTTATAATCTCTCCTATTGCAAAGGCTTTTGCTTTGATATCAAAATCAGTTCTGCTCTTGGTGCCAACTTTCCCATAAGTTTCATCAAGATATGTCTCGAAGTTTGTTATGTCTTTTTCTTTTTTCATAGTTCTCAATTTTTACTTTTTCCTTTGAAATATTCTTCTTTGATCTTCAGGGCTTTGTCTATTTCCGATTTCGGAGTCTTCTGACTCTTCTTTTGAAATCCATTAAACAGAACGACAAGGTTACCTCTGTCAAAGCAGCAGAATATTCTATAAATATTACCTTCAAATTCGACTCTTATCTCGTATAGTCCATCAGTCCCGGTGATATGTTGAAAAAACTTGACCGGTATCCGGGGAGCAACAGATATCGTAAACAACACAAAATTTATTTTTTCCTGAACCTTCTTGGGTAAAGAGTCGACAAAGTCCCTGAAATAGGTTCTGAAGAATATTAATTTCCGTTGTTGATCCATTTTGCAAAGTTAACTAATAATGGAACATTTGCAAATAATCCAGCTTATCTTTTTCGTTAACATTTTCATTTGTGCAGAAAAGCCTCATAATGATGTTTCTTTTGTGCAGTGCACACCCGAATAGCACATAACGGCCCGGCAATAAAGGCCGTTTGTGTCCCCGCCGTCGGCGGGGTGGCGCACTTTTTGCCGTCATGGTACAAGTTTTATTGAGCATTACGAGTGTCGCGGTACAAGTATGATCGGAGCCGTGAACTTATCCCCGGTTACAAAGCTGGTTGCGGGCACTGGCCCCGCCTGAGGCGGGGCGGTGCAATTTGTCTCGGAACCAGAAATTAGTCACGGTACAGAATTATTATTGCGTGCAGATGCGCGTGTCCGGGTGCAAGAACCGTTACAAATTTGTCTTGGAAGTAGGAGCAAAAGCAAAAAGTGTGACAAGCAACTTACCCATATTGTCCGTGTTATGGTTAGTTCTGTTGTTTCTATTTCTTTCTGTTACTTAACTCAAGATAGTCTTTTACAAAATATACCCATTGGTCAAGCCTATCAAAAAGTTGATGAGTTGCTGGATATGGTACATACACATCTGGTGAAATTCCGATGTTATCAATAGGATGATCTGGGAGTCTACGGGAACGAGTCATCGGGAAAATTAATTCATATTTGTTTGAAGGCAATTTTTCACTTATAGCATTTGAATAGTCTAAAACACCTGCAGTATTACAATTACCAAATAGCAGTACTTTAGAACTTTCTTTTGCATCAAGTAAAAATTGCTCAGCAGACGAAGCATCTCCATCATCTATAATAATTCCTACTTTTTTCGGAAAAGGAAATACAGTGTCGCTTTTGACAGTTTCATCATGTCCCATCATTGGATGAATTACAAATCCACCTATATTTTTTTTCATTTCATTAAGTAGTGCATTTGTACTGCGAATTCCTTCTTCTCCGTTTTTTATTTTGCCATCCTTTATTGCATTTTCATACATTTTGATATTATTCTCGGTCGCATACCATTCTACTCCCTTGCTTTCATATGGGTTTGTATAGATTAAATCTGCCAGAATCTGATAAAAATTGTCCTGTCCACCACTATTTCCTCTAATATCAATAATCAGATTTGGCATTGAAGTAATCTCAGACCAATGTTTCCTGGTAGATACTTCAGCCTCATCGTCCTCAAATGAGGTAATCCGAAGGTAAAATGTACTATCGGATAGCTTGATTGCAAGCGGGAAGATATTACTCCCATTTGGATATTCAGGGAAGTAAGAATATAATAGAGCATCATCTGATATAGGAGAATTTGTTTTTCGGACAAATCGTGTATCATCATGTATTTCTAGCACTTTGTCCTCAAGTCTTAGGGAGGCTTTCCCATTCTTTGGTTTGAAAGAATTGTAATATGGGTATGATAACAAATTATACTCATTATCGGCAAGTTTGTTCAGAGAAAAGACGATTTGATTCTTTTTATAATTTCTGAATGAAACTGCTGCACCAATAAATTCATTATTTGTTTTAGATTTAATAATAGTTATATCACCACCAAATGAATGCCAAAGTCCTTCAACTGGATCGGATCCTGAAAATATTATTGAATCTAGATTGCCAGAATAAACTTTTGATATTGATTTGTCATTGTTATTTGAAACAGGTGAGGAATTTAATCTTCTAATTCGTAAGTGATTATCCTTGAACCAGGATGCATAAGTGGACAAGTATTTTCCACAAGAATCCGGGTAATGTTGAATTTTATTTCTAAGTTCTTGTTCAAGTTTAAGTAGGTCCTGTCTTGTTTTTGAAGTTACCTTTTCGTTATATCCGGGGTAATCAATATTAATTTTTTGGACTAAAAAATCGAAGTCTTTGACACAATCACCTGGTTGAGATCTTAAATTGGAAGTCAGGGCAATAAAAATTATTAAAAAGAGTAAGTTTCTCATATTTTGATTTTTACTAATGGTCTAATTTGATGGTTAGTTTATTCAAGTAATCCAGATTTATCTGTTATGGTTAGTTCGTGTCGAAGTTGTCTAATGTCCACTGCTGTTGTGAATTAACCATAACGGCCCGGCAATATGGGGAGGTTGTGTTACCCGACGCAGCATCCGGGCAGTGGTCCTGATACTTTAGCCAGAAAGCTGTCACGGTGCAAGGAGGGTATGGCGCACTTTTTGCCGTCATGGTACAAATTTAATTGAGCATTACGTGTGTCGCGGTACAAGTTTGATCGGAGCCGCGAATTTATCCCCGGTTACAAATTTGGTGGCAGGCACTGGCGCAGTGTCGCGCCGTGCCCCGCAGAAGCGAAGCGAAAGCGGGGGTACAACCTATCTCGGAGCCAGGAATTTGTCAAGGTGCAGGATTTTAATTGCGAGCAGAGGCGCGTGTCCAGGTGCAACAACCATTACAAATTTATCTTGCGTGTAGGAGCAAAAGCAAAAAGTGTGACAAACAACTTACCCATATTGTCCGTGTTATGTGCTGCACTTTATTTTGTTATGTCAATGAATTTATGTCCTACTGTTTTCCATTTATTTAGGTTGGAATTAAAATGGAATTCTCTTTCGCTTAACCATTTAGCACCAGATGATACTCTGGTTGTAAGGGTCATTTTTTTAACGTCAATCTCCTCTGGGAAAAAATCGACAGAGTCTGTTAAGAATTGGTCAAGGTGAAAAGTATTTTTTTGATCCTGAATGAAGTAACTATAGTGGGGTCCTGAACTTCCCCCTGAATCATGTATAATAGCAATGTCTTCTTTTGAATCGAAATTTAAATCAACTATTACCAATTGGCCATAATTGTTGTCACTTATTATTTGAGTCTCGTTTTTCCCTGATATGTATGACCGAACATTGTTACAATCTTGAAATGAATTGTAAGTCAGAAACAACGATGTAAAGGACACCGAATCGACAAAATTGTTTGTGTTCTTGTCAATAATGTAAATCTTTACGATGGAAGAGTCGTAATAGTCAATAGTGTTGAGCATCTTTTTGACCTTAACTTTATAGTCAAACGTGTATGATAATTCTTTGTAATTACATTCATAGTAGATTATGCTATCTATATTCTTCTGGTTTCGATTGTTTACTGAATTTAATAGGTTTTCAGTCTGAAATGTCATACTGTCGGCTCTTAGTTTTTTCTTTTGAGGATTGTGTTGTCCAGAGCAACCAATTATAAATACGATAAAGATTATTGGAAGGAATTTCATAGTTTTAATATAGACGGTTAGTAATGAGAGTGTTGCACATAACGGCCCGGCGGTTGAGGGAGTAAACGTTGGTGGCGCTGTCCGCCGATACGAGTCCCGGTACTTTAGGCAGGATTTGTCCCGGCGGGCAAGCCACCATGGCGCAATTTTTGCAAGTCCCGGCGAAAGATAAAGTTGTCTCGATTGCAGGATTTGTCCAGAGCCGAAGTCACGGATTTGGCAGATGAGTGAAAAGTTCTGTGTCATGATAAAATTGTCAAGGTGGTGCGCAAAAATTGTGACAAGTTTATTACCCCAACCGTCCGTGTTATGGTTAGTTCAGATTTTTTTATCTCTCATATATACAGTCAGTTAGTCTTTACTTTTGTTTATTTTTAATTTTATTTGTAATAAATCATCTCTAAGTAGTACTTTATGAGAAACAATTTACACATGAAATCATTGAAGGAGGAATTTCTTGAAATATTATCAAATTATCAAGGCATTTTGCACAAAGTCAACATTATCTATTTCCGCAATAAATCAGATAGAGAAGATAATTTTCAAGAAATCATTTATCAACTATGGAAATCATTCTCAGGGTTACAGAATAAAAATAGCATAGGTTCATGGATTTATGCGGTTTCTATAAATACTTCAATTTCGAAATTAAAGAAAGAATCGCGAATTGAGTATCGTGAAAAACTTCCCGAATCCATTGATAAGATTGATATAATTGAAGAATTAGTATTAAATGAAGCAAGTCAGATGCTATTGAAAGCGATTTACAATCTTAATAAAATTGACAAACCAATCATGCTTTTATATCTTGAAGAAAAAAGTTATGAAGAAATTGCAGAAATCATTGGTATTTCGAAGTCCAATGTTGGAGTACGAATTAATAGAGCTAAAGAATTACTGAAACAAAATTTAAATCATTTAAATCATGGAAACTAATGAATTACAAAACATCTGGAAAAATATTGATTCTGAAATTAGTCTAAAAACAACTGAGGAGCTAAATCAATTACTTACTATCAAAACCAGGAAAACAATTAATAAATTTCTCATTATTTTTAGTATAGATATTATTGTGTGCGTTGGTTTGATTGTTTTTCTGATCCTGACGGCTCTTAATCGCCAAAGTGATATTATCTATCTAGTTAATAATACTATACTCTGCCTTATAACACTTACAGCTTTAATTATTTCTTTATTATCGATTAATAAATTGCAAAATAATAAATACAACTTGTCATTAAAAGATTGGTTGGAACGAAGAATCAAATTGTTGTCAGGATGGCTATTGGGTAAATACAGCAAATTGTATATAGTCATAATACCACTCCTTTTAGTGATGATAAATCTATCAATTCATGTCTATTTTGAATACAGACCGTTTCTTGAAGTAATGAAAAGCGAGGAATCCATATATGGTCTAGCTATCGGTTTTCTAATAGGATTATTTGTTTCCTACTTCGCAATTAGTAAAATCCGTAAGTATCAAATAAGGAATCTTGAATTTCTTAAAGGGTTATACGATCATCTTGACAATATGCAATAATGTGTGCTTTAATAGTCTAGTTAGACGGGAAGGGGTTGTCTCGTTATAAGATATCTGTCAAGTTGTTCAATCCCGGTAAATATAAAGAAGTTGTCTCGTCATATGAATTTTGTCCAGATAACAAATCCCGGTAGACGGATAGGAAGTTTCTCGTCCAGATTTAGTTGTCTCGGTGGTGAAGTCCAGCTAGATGAATAGGAGTTGTCTCGGTTAGGTGACATTGCTTTTTCTGTTATGGTTAGTTGGTCATGGTATTGTCTAACGTGCAGATAGCCTTCGAATTAACCATAACGGCCCGGCAATAAAGGGCCGTTTGTGTCCCCGCCGTCGGCGGGGTGGTGCGGTTTTTGGAGTCATGGTACAAAGCTGCGGGCCTATACGCGTGTCGCGGTACAATGTTGATAGAAAGCAGATTACAAGTCACCTCATTGTTATATTATTAACGGTACTGGCGCAGTGTCGCGGTGCAAGCTGCCAACGAAGTTAGGAATTTGTCACGTTAAAGAATCTTTATTGCGAGCACTGGAGCGGAGTCCGGGTGGTGCGATATAAGGATCACGGTATAAGAAAGCAGTAAGTTCAAAAACCGTGACAAACAAATGACCTTTATTGTCCGTGTTAGCACAAGTAATAGTTAAAATTGTCATCGAGAACCTGCTTTTACCAGATTACCGTTTTATTAAATATGGTTAATTGTGCCTAATACTTCCAGTAGTCGGATTACCACAGTTGCCGGCTACGCTCTTTTGGTTACGCCTTTGCCGATGTAAATCTAGGGGGCAACTGTAGTCGAACAAATTAAGTTTGCACCAAGGGAAGTATTCCAAATATCGCGATTCGCAAACTGTATACAACGCTTGTTAGTGCTAGTTTCTTTAGGATCATTGATCTTTAAGAAAATATCATAGTCACCAGGAGGCACCTTACCAAATGCGCCCATATTAATAGAGAAGTTCAAATCACGCCATGAAGCGGTATTGTCTGCCCTGCTGTCCAAGTCAGGTCGCCAATCTCTTGCGTCAAGGTTCGTAAGTGCCGTGTAAGTGTTAGAGCCATTTTTGGTTTTCAGAATTATCGACACATTTTTCTTGTTTACTACATTACCAAAGCCGACATTTTGGATCTTCCCTTCGAACATAAGGGTACCATTCTGCTTTACCCATTCACTTGCATTAGCCTCTCGCAACACTAACCGGTAGCCCAGTCTGTCACGGATATATTCCATTCCGTTTCTGCCGTTATATACCGGGTCAAAGATTGCCGTTCGAGTCACTCCATCGTGTGGAGGCGTAAATGGTTTGGTGACATTTTCTTTATTATAAACAAAATCTCCCCAAAGTTTATAAGTGCGTTGGCTATAACCTGCATTCAAATGAGTTGTTTGAGCATAAGCGGCTTCATAAAGAACGTTCGGAAACCTAGGATAGATATTATCGTCAGAACCGGGCCCAACTGTTTCACCGCCATAGAAGTTATTTTGATTTCTAATCCAGGTTAAAGCAAGGTTACGATCAAAATCACCTAGATCACCAGTTCCAATTAATGAATACCCTTCGGAAAGCGAGCCATTGTCATTAGGCACGCCGCCGCTCGAACCCGCCGAATAACTATCGTTGAACATACCGAAACGTTGCGCCGGTGTTCCGCGTGCCGGGGCCGGCATTAAATTAGTAAAGCTATAATCGGTACCATACTCAATGTTATGCCATGCCATGACTCCGCCCGCATGTACTAAAATTGAACGCGAAGCGGGAACATAGCCCAGCAACGCTTTCAAAAGCCAGTGGTAACCCTCCCGAGTTCTGGCATATGATGACGAGTGCATTTCGCCCCATGGGCCAAAGAAACCTCCTTTAACAGCCATTATGCAATCTTCGAATTCACTAAAAACATTCCCAAGCTGCCAAAGATGATATTGTACCCAGTTTTTGTCCTCATGACCGGGTATACAACACAAATCAGATTTATTAATAACTCCGGTTTCATACCAAACCCGACCTTTTGGCGCCCCTGGTTCGCAATCATGAATGATCTGGTCATAACTTTCATTATCAACATACGTATGGCCCCGGCCGTCATAATTAAATTTCACAATGGCAACAGCTTCGCTTTCTCTTACTTTTTGAAGTGCTGCCCTTACATAATCAAGTGCAGCGGGTGTTAAAGGTTGAGTTGTTCCATAATTTGGCGGAAGATTACCACCTGCACTCCAAGGTCCTATGGGCTTTCCATTGAGGGGGGCATTCGACGAAAAGTTTCTCAGGTCAAATTCCATATAAACGATGCCAGCATTAACAAAGATCGTAGTACCACTTATACTAGTTCTTAAGTCAGGGAGACTTGGAGTTCCACCGTCGACAGGAATTACATATTCTCCGGCTCTGTAAAAGCCTCTGTCGGGATTCGGAATATCAACAGGATTCTCCGTATAGTCAAGCGCCTGTAGCACAAGAGGGGCTACTTCTTGATCATCCGCACTATTCAATACAATGTCGTTTCCGGGAGCCTTCACCGCATATGCGACACACAACAAGCCTGTCAACACCAGGCCAACGATTAATTTGATTTCATTCACTCTAAATACTTTTTTCATAACCAAACTTCCAACTTAAAATAATAAATGTACAAAACAGGTTCGTCAACAAAAGATTTTATGGTTGTTGTTAACTTTCAATAGTGATTGTTTTTCCGTTTATTGAAAATGCTATTTTATAATTTTACATGAATCTTCCCTAAATTTTATATTTAAAAATCATATCCCGGTGGTTAGCACAAGTTGATCTTGTTTGTATATTAAATTGACCAGGTACGAATTTGTCAAAGAAATAGATATTTGTCATGATACCAAAAACTGTATAGAAGAGAGTTGAGCGATGGCCTAGTCCAGATAATGTAACAAATGATACAATTCGAGTAGAAAGTTAATAGGTTATGGCGGGTGGCCAATTCATTGATCCTGAGTGCTATTTGTGCTAACGGCCCGGCAATAAAGGGAGGTTGTGTTACCCGACGACAGCACCGGCCTGAGTCCTGGTACTTTAGCCGGTAAGCTGTCACGGTGCAAGAAGGGTATGGCACGCGTTTTTGCAGTCCAGGTACAAATTTTATTAAGCATTACGCGTGTCGCGGTACAAGTTTGATCGGAGCCGCGAATTTGTCACCGGTTACAAAGTTGGTTGAGGGCACTGGCGCAGTGTCGCGGTATAATTTGTATCGAAGCCAGAAATCTGTCAAGGTGCAGAAACTTAATTGCGCGCAGATGCGCGTGTCCGGGTTTAACTCTCACTACGAATTTGTCTTGGATGCAGGAGCAAAAGCAAAAACCGTGACAAGCAACTTACCTTTATTGACCGTGTTATGCGTTCGTTATTTTTTTTGGTTAACAGTTATGACTACATTCCCCTTTTTGTGTCCTTTGTCTACATACCTATGAGCCTCTACCATTTGTTCAAACGGATAGCGTCTGTCTATAACCGTTTTTAAATGCCCCGCTTCAATAATATCTCTCAGAGAAATCAGATCTACTACCTTTAACTTGATTGATGTAGTAAGAGCGCTAAGATGGATTCCAGTCTTCTTTAAAGATCTTTTAACTCTTGAAGCTGAAATCTTGCCTATTGCATCAAAAATAACGTCATAAGTCTCACCTTTTTGGGAAAAATCTTCTTGAGTGTAATCAATGACCTTGTCGGCTCCCAGGGATTTCACCAATTCTAAATTCGCAGTACTGCATACTCCGTAACTTCGGCCCCAAAGTGCTTGGCAAGCTGTACCGCAAAAGTACCAACACTTCCAGAAGCTCCATAGAGAAGTACTTTTTGCCCGCTTTGAATATTTGCTTTTCTAAGAATAAGCAAGGCGGTTATTGCACCATTAGAAACAGTAGCGGCTTCCTCATAGGTCATATTAGTCGGTTTTATTGCCAAGAACCCGTCTTCAGGCAGGCAACAATACTCGGCATAACCACCAAATCTCATCTCGGTAGATGCAAAAACGGGATCACCTTTTTTAAACAGCTTCACATCTTTGCCCACTGCTTCAATATCTCCGGCCAACTCCATCCCAAGTATTTTTTTTCTTGGTCCCGTGAAACCTATCATTATTCGCATCATGGGCTTGAAAAAGAAATCCCTGACAGGTCCTAAACCGGGCTTAAAACTTCGAAGTTTAGTGTCCCCTATGTGTACTGTTGTTGCATGAACTTTTATCAGTACTTCATTATCCTTAGGTACTGGTTTTTCTACCTCTTTGAGCTGAAGAACCTCCGGTGGTCCGTATTTGGTGCAAATAAATGCTTTCATTTTTTCCATATTATCTCATATTTAAGTTTGATTGTCTGTCTGTTTATTATGACGCATAACGGCCCGGCAATAAAAAACAGTAAACGTTGCTGAGCGACTGGAGGCTGTGACCAGAAAAGCTCTTCTGTTACGAGCAGGGTCCCGGCACACAGCTGGAAGGAACGAAGCATGGCGTGGTTTTTGCAAGTCCGGGTACAAGGTTTCTGAATTACACGAGTGTCGCGGTACAAACTTCAAAGCGAACAGGTCTTGAGTCAAGGTACACAAAGTTTTATTGGAAGCAGGTGAGCGGTCGGGTTACAGCCACACCAGGAAACTGTCAAGGTACTGGAAGTAAATCGCAAAAACCATGACAAGTTTATTTTTTTTATTGTCCGTGTTAGGTGGTCGTAGTATTATAAAATTGTCAAGGTGAAATAGATATTAGTTTTTTAGACTTTTCTTTTTAAAAACCATAATATATGGAGATTCTGAACTAATATAGTCTCTTGATAATCTGATTAGTTCAAAGCCACAATCAATAATATCCGATATCTGTCTTTCTATTGGAGAAGCATTCCATCCATGTTTTGATATAAGCTCTCTACTTGATTCGATGCCAACATTAGGATTTACGATATACATAAGGCCATAGTCTTTTAGTTTCAGCCTTAAATCTGTCATGATAGCCTGGGGATCTTTAAAATACTGATATGTCCAAAGCATTAGTATTTTATCGAATGTGTCATTGGGCAGATTTGTTACTTTGTCACCTCCGGTTACGGAAATGAATTTATTAGTAAACGGTTTGCCCTTTACATTCTGATAAAACGAAACCACCTCATTAATTGCTTTTTGATTACAAACAGAAGTGTCTATGTCCTGAATATAAAAAGTTAAACTGTCGTGAAATATAGACAACATAGCTTCAATAGTTCCATTTCCGGCACCGATATCACATATTACCTCTCCCTTTTTAAATTTAATTGTGTCAATGCATTTTGATTCAATTTTTTGTCTGATGATATCAATATTATCCACTAAGGGATATCCTTCGGTAGGTTGCATTGAGTCACTGTTGTCATTTTCGCTTTTGTTCTTGCAGTTCGATAAAAAGCAAAATATGAATACCAGACTTACGAAAAGATACTTTTTCATAGGGTTGATAATTAATGTGAATTATCCGCTTAATAGAGTTTTATGCGGTTACAAATTTTTTCCGGGATGGCTCTCTATGCCACCTAACGGCCCGGCAATAAAGGGCGTTTGTGTCCCCGCCGTCGGCGGGGTGGCGCGGTTTTTGGCGTCATGGTACAAAGTTTCGGGCCTATACGCGTGTCGCGGTACAAGTGTTGATCGAAAGCTGCGTTAATTATCACCGGTTATGTTATAGTTGGTGGACGGCACTGGCGCAGTGTCGCGGTACAAGCTGCCAACGAAGTTAGGAATTTGTCATGGTGCTGAAAACTTAATTGCGGGCACTGGTGCGGTGTCAGGGTTGAGCTATATTTGGGTCACGTTATAAGAAAGCAGGATGTTCAAAAACCGTGACAAACAAATGACCTTTATTGTCCGTGTTATGTTTATTTGCTATTTTTTTATTCTTTGGTCAAGAATCTTGTCCTCCGGATCTCTACGACAATCCCAAATCATGATAATTATAATCAGATTGTCAAGGATTTCATAAATTATTTGGTAGTCTCCAGTAATTAAAGCTCTGACAGAATCTATCTGAGATTGT
This sequence comes from uncultured Bacteroidales bacterium, assembly GCA_963825935.1. Classification (GTDB taxonomy): domain Bacteria; phylum Bacteroidota; class Bacteroidia; order Bacteroidales; family VadinHA17; genus LD21. Next base: position 344,312 of record CAWGUN010000011.1, read on the forward strand.
AATCCAATCAATGGATTTTTTGTAATGTGCTTAATGCTTTTATTGATCTTAGAATTTAACTTCTTACTGTAAAGAGCAGATTTGTTTCTAATTATGTAGAATTCCAAGATGTCGATCAGGTCTAATCTTGCTTCAATTGACCATTCTACTTTGTATTTAACCATTGGCCAATCTCTTTTTGCAATGCTTCATTAGAAATTGTTTGCCCTTTTTTTATTTGTTCCCTGGCTGAATCGATCCGCTTCTTTTGAAAATCAGAAAGTTTATAGACTCCCTCATTAACTTTGGACTCAATAATTGTCTTGATGGCTTTTAAGAATGAGTCATCATCAATAAGTGAGAGCTTTTCAATAATACGATGTCTAAGCTCAATTGTACTCATGATATTTTTTTTGTAAAGGTAGTTATTTTCGGAAAAAGTTGTCTCATTATAAGAAGTTTGTCTCGAAATTAATCCCGGTTAGTTAGCAGGATTTGTCTTTCCTAGGGAAATTTGTCAAACGGAATAGTCATGGTAAATGAACTGGAATTGTCTCGATAAAACGACCTTGCTTTTTCAGTTATGGTTAGTTGCGAAGTATTTTATCTAACGTGCAGGAATTCATGCAATTAAACATAACGGCCCGGCAATAAAGGCCGTTTGTGTCCCCGCCGTCGGCGGGGTGGCGCGGTTTTTGCTGATCCTGGTACAAACTGTCTGAGGTATACGAGTGTCGCGGTACAATGCTGATAGAAAGCAGGTTAGTAATCACCTTATTGTCATTTTATTAACAGCACCGGTGCAGTGTCGCGGTACAAGCTGCCAACGAAGTTAGGAATTTGTCACGTTACAGAATCTTTATTGCGAGCACTGGAGCGGAGTCCGGGTGGTGCGATATAAGGGTCACGGTATAAGAAAGCAGTAAGTGTAAAAACCGTGACAAACAAATGACCTTTATTGTCCGTGTTAGGTGGAGCTATTTGTTTATTAAGGAGTTAACTTCTGATTTTAATTTTGGAAGGTGAAGGGTTACAATTCCCCAGATATTCTCATCAGATACTGAATCATAACCATGAATTATTTGATTTCTAAGTCCGATAATCCTTACTGAGTTTTCGATGGTGAATTTTGGATTTTCTTTTAATAATCGATTCATTGCTTCCCCGATAATCTCAAGATTCCTTTCAATTGCACGCCTCAGTATAGAATTACTTTTGTAATTCTCAAAAGTTTTAGATTCTGTTTCAAAATATGAATCAATCTCGTCAATTGCCAGTTTGACGTCATATAAAAGTTTAAGCTGTTTCTCTGTCATAGACTATTTTTTTGTCTCGATCAAGAATCTTTCGGAAGATAGGGTTTCGAATTGCTTGGTTTTCAAGCAGGTCTATTTCTCTGTCAAGAAGTTTTTCAAGTTTGTCTTTAAAATCGAAATAGTTGTCGGCATATTCCAGAATATCGACATTGTCAAACTGAACCAGCATATCTATATCACTATCTTTATTGAATTTGGAAGTCAGAATAGAACCAAATAGATATAGTTCTTTGACTTTATGCTGTTTGCAAAGACTGATTAAAGAGTTAATATTTTTCTCAATTATGTTCATGAATCAAAGATATGAATTCTTTTTATTCGAATCGTCAGAAAGGCCACTAGTTACACCTAACGGCCCGGCAATAAAAAATAGTAAACGTTGCGGAGTCGAGTGGAGGCCGTTGAGTAGTATCCCTCTTCGGGGCAGGTCCTGTCTGAGGCCGGAATGAGCGAAGCACGGCGCGGTTTTTGCCATCCAGGTACAAACTGTCTGAGGTATACGAGTGTCGCGGTACAAATTTGATGGCGAGCAGTTTACGAGTCATGGTACTGTTATTTTCTTAACACCACTTGAGCGGTCCGGTTACAAATTATAAACCTGTCCCGGCTTACGTTTACAGCGTCATGCAAAAAGCGTGACGAGTTTATTTTTTTTATTGTCCGTGTTAGTAAAAGTGCTGTACTTCTCATGATGCAGTATCTGTCAAATGAGTAGGAATCCCTTTTTTGTCTTTGAGCAGGAACTGTCTTTTGAAATGAGTTGAGTGCAATTTTAATAATGACGAAATCTGTCAGCTTACAGAAAAATAGAAAAATGTTGTTAGTAAAAGTGCGTGATATACTGTAGATACAAAGAATTGGCCGGCGAGGGAATCTGTCAAGGTACGGAAATGTTATACTATCAAATGATACTATCACGGAGTCAGTTGAGCGTCGGGAGTTGCTGTCAAGGTACAAGAGAGTTTTGTTGTCATTAAAAATTTGTCAAGGTACGGCGCGAGCCAATTCAAAACTGAGCTAGCATTTTTACTAACGGCCCGGCAATATGGGGAGGTTGTGTTACCCGACGCAAGCATCCGGGCAGAGTCCAGGTACTTTAGCCAGAAACTGTCACGGTGCAAGGAGGGTATGGCGCACTTTTTGCCGTCCGGGTACAAGTTTTATTGAGCATTACGCGTGTCGCGGTACAAGTTTGATCGGAGCCGCGAATTTATCCCCGGTTACAAAGTTGGTGGCGGGCACTGGCGCAGTGTCGCGGTACAAATTGTCTCGGAGCCAGAAATTTGTCACGGTGCAGGATTTTAATTGCGGGCAGATGCGCGTGTCCGGGTGCAACAGCCATTACAAATTTGTCTTGGGTGCAGGAGCAAAAGCAAAAAGTGTGACAAACAACTTACCCATATTGTCCGTGTTAGGTGCGTTATTTTTTATCTGGTTAATCGTTAAGTACACCGTCTCTTTTATCATTGAAATATTAGTTTCAAAGATTGAATTGCAATTAAATTGTTTTCATTCTAACCAGTATCTTTGAATGATTTATCAGAATTCACTTTTATTTCTCTTTAATTCCGTTATCATCGAACCTGGCAATCCGAAATCCGCTGGTATAGGTTGGTAATAATTACTGTAAGCATATAAGTTTTGATCTTAATGGGAAAATGTATCTTGTCTTGGAGAAAGTGTAAAATACTTGCCTGCGGTCATTAGAACATATAAAAGTCGATTCTTATCGTCAGTAGTTTGCCTAATAGAAGATTATTTATGCCAATACCATTTGAATAATTTTATGGTTTGAGATAATTTTCAGTTAAAGTGATCAACAGTTTTGTCCACGAAAAACTCTATTACAATGAATCTTTCACTTTTACAATGCTATTAGATATTTGTCATTGGATTGACGGTTACTAAAAGCCAATCATTTATCGAAGTATTTCTTTCTTGATGATTGTATTAAGTTTATCAAAGAGTCTAAGGAAATAATATCTTGATTTTTGTAAGTCAGTGATTAAAGAAACTCACCAATGAAATTATCAAAATAGTACTTGAATACTACTGTAGAATTTTCATTTATTTGAAGTGATTTAGTTACTGAATCAATCTGAGAGGTTCTTGATTTAGCAGCTAGTCCTTGATTGATACTGGATCTATTATGGTTCAGCGTGGCCTTAGTTAAAAGAATTGTGAGAGGTAAGTTATAAGGAACTATTTTCATGGGCAGGATCTTTCTAATCCACCTAACGGCCCGGCAATAAAGGGAGGTTGTGTTACCCGACGCAGCATCCGGGTCGAGTCAGGTATGAACTTTAGCCGTAGAAAACTGTCACGGTGCAAGGAGGGTATGGCGCGTGTTTTTGCCGTCCAGGCAGGAGTTGACTGGGTTATACGAGTGTCGCGGTACACAGCTGCCAAGTGGTAGAGAAATTGTCTCGGTTGTAGAAGGTTTGTAAATGGGCACTGGCGCAGTGTCGCGGTACATACAATCTCGGAGCCAGAAATTTGTCTCGGTGCAGGAATTTGATTGCGTGCAGAGCGCGAGTCCGGGTTTAGGTTGCATTACGAATTTGTCTTGGTGGCAGAGTCAAAAGCAAAAACCGTGACAAGCAACTTACCTTTATTGTCCGTGTTATGGTTAGTTCTAATTTATTATCAGGCTAGACAGATTGTTCTGCAAATCATCATAGAAGTTTCAAATGAAGTGTCAAACTGTTTTAAAAGTTTTTTTGTTATCTTTTCTTATGCTTGCCCAAGTTACAAGAAGCAATGCAATAATCTCAGCTATTGTTCTTAGTATATGAAATGACCACCAATTGTCCCTAAGCTCTGTCCAATTATTAGGAATAGCATCTTTAGTCCAGGTAATTACTTTATCATCAATCGGTTTATTACCAAATAGTGTTATGAGAATACATGTTATAAAAAAAACTGCTACAATAATCAGAGAAATAAACGTAGACTTATCATGTTTCTGTAAATAGGCAGAAAGGATTGTAATTAACGTTGCAATAACTACAAGGGAAACCATTAATATTCTTAATGATTGCAGCATATTTTGTTGTTGCTCAATAAAAGTCGAAGGGGATAAACCAGATGGGTTAAAACCTATCCATATTCCGAAACTTACTCCTGCAAGTAAAGCAGCTACAATAATGTTTAAGAATCGAACTAGTGAAGTGCCCATCATAATCTTATATTAATGTCTATTCTTCAACAATTTATACTACTTATTGTTCATAGATGCGTTTTCGTTATGGTTAGTTTCTTACGAAGTTGTCGTTAAGCAGTATTTCTATGAATTAACCATAACGGCCCGGCAATAAAGGCCGTTTGTGTCCCCGCCATCGGCGGGGTGGCGCGGTTTTTGGAGTCATGGTACAAAGTTTCGGGCCTATACGTGTGTCGCGGTACAATGCTGATAAAAAGCGGGTTAATAATCACCTTATTGTTATTTTATTAACAGCACTTGTGCAGTGTCGCGGTACAAACTGACGGCGGAGCCAGGAAATTGTCATGATATAAAATGCTTAATTGGGAGCACTGGTGCGGAGTCCGGGTGGTGCGATTTGAGAGTCATGTTATAAGAAAGGAGGATGTTCAAAAACTGTGACAAACAAATGACCTTTATTGTCCGTGTTAGGTTTTCGAAACATTTTTAACGAGTCAAGATAATCTGTCTATCTGGCAAAAAACAAAAGGAATCTGTCTTTTGGAAAAAAATTGTCAAGTTATAACAAGCTTTCGCCCGGTCAGTCACAATGTAACAAATGTTACAAAATGCATAATCTCAGGCGAATAATGATCTCTTTTTTGCTTTTAAGTTATGAAGCTTAGCCCAAGTTAAACAAAATAATATTAGGGCCGCCGTTAGGTTGTCGAAACAGTTTTGGGGCCAATTGAAATTATCGGTTATAAACGAATTTGTCAAGAAATACGATTTAGTCTGAGCGCACGGTTTTGAAACCTAACGGCCCGGCAATAAAGGGAGGTTGTGTTACCCGACGCAAGCACCGGGCAGAGTCCCGGTACTTTAGCCAGAAAGCTGTCACGGTGCAAGGAGGATATGGCACGCGTTTTTGCCGTCCGGGTACAAATTTTATTGAGCATTACGCGTGTCGCGGTACAATTTTGATAAGTGGCCGAAAAATTGTCTCGGTTGCAGAAAGTTTGTAAATGGGCACAGGTGCAGTGTCGCGGTACAATTTGTCTCGGAGCCAGAAATTTGTCATGGTGCAAGGTTTTAATTGTGTGCAGATGCGCGTGTCCGGGTGCAACGGCCATTACGAATTTGTCTTGGGTGCAGGAGCACCTGCCTGCCGGCAGGCAGGAAAGCAAAAACCGTGACAAACAACTTACCTTTATTGTCCGTGTTATGCGTTCGTGTTATTTTTTCTTTTGGTGTTTTTATCCTTCTTAATAAAGGCACTTATCAGTTTTTGTTCTTTTTTTGTCAGAGGTCTAGGATCAAACCCAATTTCCAAATCATCGAGTTTATCAATCAAGGGATGTTTGTTTTGGATCTTAAGCTGCATATTCTCTGGCTTTTTTAATGCGTTTTAAATCACTTGCTTTCAGCTTTTTTTCTTCCTCCAGATCAAAGTCATTCTGCAGTCCGAGCCAGAATTTTGCTGAGTTACCAAAATAGTAGCTGAGTCTTAGCGCTGTGTCTGCTGTAATACTCCTGTGTCCTTTTATTATTTCAGAAGTCCTGGTCTGAGGGATCCCAATGTCCTTCGAAAGTCTATACGCTGAAATGTTTAAAGGTTTAAGAAATTCTTCCAGCAGAATCTCTCCCGGGTGTATATTTAAAAGCTTTTCCATGTTTTCTATTTGTGATAGTCCATAATTATTACTTCACTTGCATTTCCTTCTTCCCATTTAAATACAATCCTCCATTGGTCATTGATCCTGATACTATAAAAATCACTCATCTTACCTGAGAGCTTTTCTAGTTTATTTGAAGGAGGTGTTCTTAAGTCCATCAGATTTTGAGAGTTGTTAAGCATTCTTAATTTTCTCCTTCCAATTTGCTGGATGTCATGGGGTAGGTTTTTAACTCTATCCCCATTCCAAATTTTCTCAGTCTCCTTAGAGCCAAAACTGATAATCATATTACGTGTTGCGTTACTAACGGCAAAGATAAGTATTAATTATTGACTTACCAAATTTTATTCGGGGCTCCGCCACATGACGCATAACGGCCCGGCAATATGGGGAGGTTGTGTTACCCGACGTAAGCACCGGCCAGGGTCCCGGTACTTTAGCCAGAAAACTGTCCCGGTGCAAGGAGGGTATGGCACGTGTTTTTGCAATCATGGTACAAATTTTATTACGTTCTGGCTCGGTCGCGATACAGTTTTGAACGGAGCCGCGAATTTATCCCCGGTTACAAATTTGGTTGCGACCACTGGTGCAGTGGTCGCGGTACAAATTATCCCGAAGATAGAAAATAGTCACGGTGCAGAATTTTAATTGAGAGCCGATGCGCGGGTCCGGGTTTAACTTGTAATAGGAATCTATCTAGCCAGCCGACTGTCAAGATGATAAAAGATTAAAAAGAAGAAAAGAGTTCGAGCCCATACTCAACCTCCGTTTTTGCTCGGCTGGCGTTCACGTAACCAGGCAAAAACCGTGACAAACAACTTACCCATATTGTCCGTGTTAGTGGCTGGTTTGTTATTTTTTTGATTTGAGAAGATAATAATCTTGGAGAACAATCTTAATACTTGAAATTGCAAGTTCTGGGTCATCTCTGTGCACAAAATGGCCAGCATCCGCGCTATAGAAAAACATTCCATTGTCAACTGATTGAATTACGTTTATCCACCTTGAGGATCTGTGTTGCATTTTGGATCTGAATAGCAAGGAATCGTTATACTCAGTTCTACGAAGCCTTATGGGTGTGTCATATCGTCCCCCGGTAAGGATATGAACAGGGATATTTGGAAGCGCAGTGTTATTGATTTCTTCAAAATCTGATTTTCTCAGATCCTCCAGAACTGTGCCCTCATTTTGAATAGATATTGGCGCTGTTGATTTACTTTTATTTTCAACACTTTCTTTGTCAAATTTTTTAAATAATGAATCGATATAAGAATCCTTAAGACCAATATCTGTAAAGTATTGCCTTTTGTTTTCCTGGGTTTCTGTAAAATCACCTGGATCAATTATTACTATTCCTGCTAGTAATTCGGGGTAGTAATTTGCAAAACCTCTTACATAAACACCTCCTAAAGAATGGCCAACAAGTATATACGGGGGATCAATTTTTAAGTAGTTAAGAATCTTTATGAGCCTGTCGGAAACATTTTTAATTGTCGGCATTTCCTTAATTGGTTCTGACTCTCCAATTCCTGGTCTATCATAAGTAATTAGTGGAGCCATTCTTGAAACACTATCTAATATGGGCTCCCAATTACCCATAGGTGTTCCCATTCCACTTTGAAAAACAATGACGGGTTGACCTTTTTGGCGATTCTCAAGTCCCAGAGTGTTAATACAAATCTTAGTATTATCAACTGTTATGAATCTTTTCTGTGAGTAGGAGGTCGTCAATGATAAGACTGTCAGTAGAATTGCAAGAAATGTTTTTTTCATTTGTCTACCTGGGTTTAGTTATCCATGGTCGTGTTATGGTCGTGTTTCAACTGGCCACTAACGGCCCGGCGGTATAATTTAGTGGGCGTTACCCGACGACAGCATCACCATAAATCTGTCCCGATAGGCCAGAAAGCTGTCAAGGTGCAAGGAGGGTATGGCGCACTTTTTGCCGTCATGGTACAAGTTTTATTGAGCATAACGCGTGTCGCGGTACAAGTTTGATCGGAGTCGGTAAACTGTCAAGATACAGGATTTTTGTTAGGGGCACTAGCGCAGTGTCGCGGTACAAATTGTCTCGGAGCCAGAAAACTGTCACGGTGCAGATTTCTAATTGAGTGCAGATGCGCGTGTCCAGGTGCAACGGCCATTACAAAGCTGTCTAGGGAGCAGGGACAAAAGCAAAAAGTGTGACAAGCCCATTAATTATACCGTCCGTGTTATGCGTTCGGTATTTATTGATTAGTCCTGATAATTATGCGGTCCCTGTTTTTGTGAAGTTTTTTTATGGAAACCTGATTAATTTTAGATTCATTAATCTTTAAAATTTCGAAGGCGATATTTTCCTTTTTAATATTCTTTCCATTTAGATCAAGAGAATATTTGTCCTTAAACTCTGAAATAGGAATTGGTTTTATCTTTTCACTTTTAATACCTGTTGCTTTTGAATTCAAGATACCAATTAATCTTGTGGGGATGAATTTATTGGAATAGATCAGAATTAGTCCATGAGAGCTATTAACATTTGGAAACTTTGATTTAGCTTCCAATGAGTCTTTAATGACAAACATGTATATTATATCATTGGGATCCAAAGAGTCCATATTATTTGGATGTCTGAGATCATAACTCAATACGATTTCTTCATCTAGTAAGACTAATACTGAGGGGCTTTTCTTTAGTCTTTCGTCATACTGTCTGGGTTTTCTTTCATACTTTATTGATATGTCATCTTTGGCTGTGGGTTCGATGTTATAGAGCCTCCATATTAACTGATTACCAGAGACAGTGTAACCTTCAGGAGAAGTTTTTAGGATCAGGGTTTTATCAAAATTTCTTAGGGTGACAATTATTTCGGCTGTATCAATATTGCCTTTCCACCCTGACCCAGTACTAAGCAAATAGTCGAACTTATTATAAAGGTCGTTTTTTACAATCCCATACGGTAAAGAATAAGTTAATTCGATTACCATAGTCTCATTTTTTTCGAAAAAGGAATCCCATAAATACCAGGAATTATTGTTGATTAATAGACTTTTTGGATCAGGTGTTGACATGTTGATATTTTCTATCCTTTTACCATTTTGATAGACGTTAATTGGAGCAAATGCTGAATTTGGTAATGTGTAAGGAGTCGTATTCATACAGGGATATCCAATTTGTATTTTTTCGGCTTTACCCTCATTATGCAATTTGAAGTAGCAATGAACAAAGGAACTATCTAGTGTTAGGGAGACTGTAACTTTTTCGTAGGTCATTTTTATTTCAGTAGGAAATTTTGCAGAAATTCCCCTAGCTTGAATTGGATTTGGTGCAATATCAGCCTTTATCTCTACGTTAAGGCAAATCACAATTACCAATAAGTATAACTTTTTCATAAGTCCTAAGAATTTTAATGGTGTCTGATACTGACGCATAACGGCCCGGCAATATGGGGAGGTTGTGTTACCCGACGACAGCACCGGGTAGGGTCCTGATACTTTAGCCAGAAAGCTGTCACGGTGCAAGGAGGGTATGGCGTGGTTTTTGCCATCCAGGTACAAATTTTATAGAGCATTACGCGTGTCGCGGTACAAGTTTAATCAGAGCTGGTAAACTGTCACGGTACAGAATGTTTGTTAGGGGCACTGGCGCAGTGTCGCGATACAAACTGTCTCGGAGCCAGAAATTTATCACGGTACAGGATTTTAGTTGCGTGCAGATGAGCGTGTCCGGGTGCAGGCACTATTGCAAATTTGTCTTGAGTGCAGGAGCAACAGCAAAAACCATGACAAACAACTTACCCATATTGTCCGTGTTATAGCCAGTTGTTATTTATATTAATTATCAGGAAGTCATTATTCATAATGTGCAAGAACTTGAATTATAGTTGTCCAGTTACTACATAACTCCAAATTATGAGAATTGTTAAGGGAATAAATATTATTAATGCTATAATCAGCGGTTTAATAAAACTTTTCTTGTGATACAACAAGTTCTTACCTATGTATTTATTCCAAAAAATATTGTTTATGATTAAAGCACCAATAGCTCCAAATAGAAAGGCGCCTGGTGATCTCAAATCAACAAGGCTCAGAACGTAAATTGAAAGTGCAGTATATAAGATTGAAAAAATAATTACGGGAATTATACCTTCTTTTTTATTAATGGTCTTTAAATTCAAGGCAAATAATATACTACCAAAAACAACAGAGAATAGAATTGAAAAGGTATAGATTACTCTAACTGAATAAAGAGTTGGTGAATTTTCATCCGGTTTTTGATCTACTTGTTTAATAAGATCTATTTCCCCCTCATCGGTTGCGAAACCCCTTCTCCTCAGTTCTCCCATTGCTGCAGATACTTTTTCATCGGGTTCAGAGTCTTTGTTCTTAATAATGTTTACTAATTCATCTTTCGACAAATTAGTGGCAATTTGGATCCAACTGTAGTAGCTCATATTGAAATTAATTATTAGATAGGAATATTCTGATTCGCAATAAATTGGCTATAACGGCCCGGCGGTTGAGGGAGTAAACGTTACCCGACGCAAGCACCGGTCAGAGTCCTGATACTTTAGCCAGAAAGCTGTCACGGTGCAAGGAGGGTATGGCGCAATTTTTGCAAATCCCGGCGAAAGATAAAGTTGTCCCGGTGGCAGGATCTGTCTAGAGCCGAAGTCACGAATTTGATAGATGATTGAAAAGTTAATTGTCACGATAAAGCTGTCAAGGTGGCGAGCAAAAATTGTGACAAGTTTATTACCCCAACCGTCCGTGTTAGTACAAGTGTGGGTTCTTTTGGTTTGGTGGAATCTGTCATAGGATTACAATCCAGTTTTTGTCTTTAGGTAGGATTTAGATCTTTAAGTCCGCTTGATTACAATTTCTCTGACCGTCAGAAACTGTCATTTTAAAGAGAATAAAATAAATGACGTTAGTACAAGTGCGTTCATTAAAATCAAGCTTAAGAAAAATTGGCCGGCGACGGAATCAGTCAAGGTACAGAATGCAAGATGTTAAGATAAAACTGTCAAGATACCAGGAGCGCGAAGGCTGTTTCCAGATAGATGACCAATTACTATCGTATCATGTTAAAGTGTAATAAGTTATGGTGGGTGGCCAATTTAAAATTCTAAAGCGCATTTGTACTAACGGCCCGGCAATATGGGGAGGTTGTGTTACCCGACGCAGCATCCGGTCACGATCCTGATACTTTAGCCAGAAAGCTGTCACGGTGCAAGGAGGGTATGGCGCACTTTTTGCCATCCGGGTACAAATTTTATTGAGCATTACGCGTGTCGCGGTACAAGTTTGATCGGAGCCGGTAAACTGTCACGGTACAGGATTTTTGTTAGGGGCACTGGCGCAGTGTCGCGGTACAAGCTGTCTCGGAGCCAGAAAACTGTCAAGATGCAGGATTTATAATTGCGTGCAGGTGCGCGTGTCCGGGTGCAAGATGTTAAACGAATTTATATGGCCAGCCGAGCAAGGAATGATGATAAAAGATCAAAAGAGAAAAAAGCGTTCGGGCCCATAAATTACTTGCGGTTTTTGCTCGGCTGGCGTTTACGTCACCAGGCAAAAAGTGTGACAAACAACTTACCCATATTGTCCGTGTTAGGTTTAGGGATTTTAAAGTTGTCTTGATCAAAACGAAATTATCTCGTTAAAACTTTGTCTTGTTATATTGGCGGGTTGTGCTGACAAGCTCGTTTGCAGCCTACGGCTTAAGAGAGAATCTTTGCAAGTTGCAAATGTGTTTTACAGCGGAGGTGGTCTATTTGTTATCAAAAGTCTTCTGAATTTTAGTTCAGTAAAAACCGCAACGAACTTATTTACTTTTTTGTCCGTGTTCATGGATGCATTCATTTAGGTTTATATTCGAACGGCAAAAGGTCTCCAATTCGTTTTTCTGCCATATAACCTTGCCAAAAAATTTCTAAAGGATCAAAAAATCCATTTTCATTAAAGTATACATAATCATTTACCACTTTTATTTGAGTTTGAAGTGATAATGGGCCATACTTTACAAACATTGTCCGTGGATAACTTATATATTTTAATAATGAGTCAGTTTGAGTTACTATTTTGTTGTATTTGAGTTCAACGTTAGAAGAATCTGTTACAACAAATCTATCTTGGGCCAGATTGTTTTTCCATAGAGACCTTAAAAAATGCATTCTGGATCCGAAAAATGCACTTCTTCTATTTCTATCAAACTGTTTTTGTAGGTTGATAAAATTAGTAGTATCAGCAATAAAAATGACATTTCCTATTATTCTTAGATAACTATTAGAAAAACCATATTCAAATTTGTCCAGATAATATACTATTTTGTAACCCAAGGATTGGTTATGTATTATTATTGGATTTGATGAGAATGCTTTTAAGGTGTCCCGTTTAGGGTTATAGATAAACATTACGTCATTTTCATTCTCTATATTACAGGATCTCTCATTTGGTGTTGTACCAAGAAATTCTCTTTTGAATATGTTCAAATTTGCTCTCCTTCTATTTTTAGCAGTTATAACGACTTCGCTTAACTCAAAATCTTTTGTAGTCAAATAAATAAAATTAGGCTTGTTACTTGAAAAATCGGTCAGTGTAACAGAATAATAACCTAATGCGCTTATTGTTAATGGTATTGATTTATAGCGGGAAATATCAAGTTCAAAATATCCAGTTAGCTCGGTATGTGTTCCTGTTGATGTTCCACTAAAATAAACTGCTGCAAAGTCGATTCCGGCTTGAGTATTAAAATCCATTATTTTCCCTCTAATAATCTGGGAATAGCCAGTAGTATAGAGGTTGATTAATAAAAGTATAACTATGGGTTTTCTCATGAGGTTTGGAGTCAAATAACCGTTAACTTGATTTAAGGTTAGTTTTTAAGGGTTAATATTACAAAGTTGGAGAATCATACTCGAATTATAAGGTTTCATTGCCAAAAAGAAGCACGTATTTAGTCTCAGCCAAATTCTTGTTTTTGAGCGTTGGTTGCTGTCTCGGTCACGATAACCCTTAAACCTAACGGCCCGGCAATATGGGGAGGTTGTGTTACCCGACGCAGCACCGGGCAGGGTCCTGGTACCCGCCAGCTGGCGGGCCAGAAAGCTGTCACGGTGCAAGGAGGGTATGGCACGTGTTTTTGCCGTCATGGTACAAATTTTATTGAGCATTACGCGTGTCGCGGTACAAGTTTGATCGGAGCCGGTAAACTATCACGGTACAGGATTTTTATTGGGGGCACTGGCGCAGTGTCGCGGTACAATCTGTCTCGGAGCCAGAAATTTGTCACGGTGCAGGATTTTAATTGCGTGCAGATGCGCGTGTCCGGGTGCAAGAACCATTACGAATTTGTCTTGGGTGCAGGAGCAAAAGCAAAAACCGTGACAAACAACTTACCCATATTGTCCGTGTTAGCGGTTTTGTATTTTATCTTGTCTATAATCATTAAGTCATTTCTTTTGCAAATCTTGAATTTGTTTTTTAGCGAAGTCCTTTGTCCCTTGGTCTCCATATTTTATTACAAGTTCGTAGTATTTAATTGCATTTGTTTTATCACCGGCTAGTTTATAGGCATGTGCTAAATTTCCTAATACGATATAATCAGACGGTGACAAATTTTCAGCTTTTTTGAGCGTTTCAATTGCTTTTGTATAATCTTTATTTACTAGATAAACAACTGACAGATTTGAAAGGCTTTCAATATGGTCAGGGTAGTATTTTAAGATTGTTTTCGCAATTGCTGCCATATAGTTCAATAAAGAATCGTTACTTGTATTGTAAAGTTGGACCTGATAACTCTGAATGGTACCAAGCATGTAGTTTTTTGGGTCCTCCAGTGGTTTGTTTTCTTTCCAAGTCCATTTGTTCTTAATAATGTTGGAATAATCAATCGCCTTTACTATTTCATTTGTAAAGTTTTTATAATCAAAGATTTTTCCACAAGCATAGACTTTGCCAAATCGCATATCAAGTCTGGTGGGAAATTTGTCGATTCCAATATCTATATACTGAATACTCTTTTGGATTATTTCTGGGTCATAATAGATATCTCCATAAATTGATCCGACTCTCTTCTTAGTGATTGGATCATTGACTTTAAATCCCTCTTGTCTAGAGGTATCTGTATCAACTCTAACTACTTCCTTCATACTTCTTTGAAAGTAAAAATTGAACCATCCAACATATAAATCAGGATCATTCTTATTTGTTGCCTCCCATTTTTTGAGAAGTGCTAATTCTCCAATTGTGTCATTTTTTGAGGCAAGGTCATAGAATTGTTGCAGAAAGGATTGACCAGTACAGTAGGTTGAGAAAAGAATAAATACGAGAATGAGCCCAAACTTAATTTTCATAGTTTCACTTTCTTTTTTGTTAATGTTATTTTGTCTATATGCCAGAAGTCCAGGGCATTACCGCTAACGGCCCGCTGGTAGGTTTAGTTGCCGTCTGTGTCAGGGTTGGCATGTGTTTTTGCATAGTCCCGATAAGTGGCGATGAGTTGGCTGTCACGATAAAATGGTCCAGATGACTGAGTCCCGATAAACGGCGACGAATTGCTCCCGGTACAAAAATTGGCAGATGGCGATGCAAAAACCATGACAACGGCGCGTCGGCCGACAGCCCCATAGACTTTGTCACGGCAGCAGGATTGCTCACGGTACAAAAAGTATAATAAGTGGGTGTAAATTACGGTGATAGACTTTGGGGCTTATTACGAAGTTGTCCGGGCTGGCGAAGGCAATTAAACCTACCAGCGTTGTTAGCATTTCGGGCCAAGGTTAAAACTGTCAAGGTGCAACGAATTTGTCACGATAATTGAAATTTGTCAATGGTCCAAGTCCCGGATAAAAAGCATGGTTATAAAAAGACTTTTAATATTCATTTAATGATCGAATTGGTTGATATTAGTATTTATAGTCCGTTGTTTAATTAATATTGTGGCACTCATATTCGTATAATGTTGCCCCGTTGTTAATTGTCAACTCAAATTTTCCATAGTCAGGAGAGAAGTAAGGATATATGTGTCCCCATACAATCACTTGTCCATCTTGTTTTTGATCTTCAAATCCGTTGAGATCAACTTTAATTTCGCCCATAAGATCTTCTAATATGTCGGTGAACCATACTATATCATTTCTAAATATAGTCAAGACAAAAAAGCTAGCAGAGTTATTTTCCATGCCTTTATCTTTTTCAAATGCATAACCTAAGAGTAATAATTCCCATTCATTATTATAGGTATAAGCTTTTTCTATTTTTCTAAAAATGTTACCACAATATAGAGTATCCGTTTTACATTCATTATCAATAAATTCCTTCGCTTGCAGGTCAATTGATTCATAGTATTTTTGAAGATTTATATCTTTGTCGACCATCAAGTTATTTTTAAAGTCCTTAAATTTTGTGGAGTCACAAGGTGGTTTATCAATTATTTTCTTTTCTGTCTTTAATCCAGGCATCTCGAGATTAGGAATTTGGGTAATTGTGCTATTCTCAGGGATTTCAATATTAGTTGAAGTCTGTCTTGACTGACAGCAATACATCGTCAGACATACTAATGTGATAAGAATTTGTCTCATAATGTGTCTATTAATAGCTAATTAGGTAAATAATTTAATCAAAAAGCCACTTAAATCTTAAAACATTCTTTCGAGTTATGGTGCATTGGTCCAGGTTAATTTAGAATCCGTCACGGATGTTCCGAATGCACCATAACTATTCTATAGAATCTACTAATAATCAAAGTTACAAAGTATTTTGAGTCCCGGATTGAATGAAATTTTGCTTTTTCTGTTAGCATTTCGGGCCATCTGTCTTCGTTACGTAATTGTCACGCTATGTGTAAATTGTCCCCGGTCGGCGCAGCGGGCCTGAATGCTAACGGCCCGGCAATATGGGGAGGTTGTGTTACCCGACGCAGCACCGGGCAGGGTCCTGGTACTTTAGCCAGAAAGCTGTCACGGTGCAAGGAGGGTATGGCACGTGTTTTTGCCGTCCGGGTACAAATTTTATTGAGCATTACGCGTGTCGCGGTACAAGTTTGATCGGAGCCGTAAATTTATCCCCGGTTACAAATTTGGTTGGGGCACTGGCGCAGTGTCGCGGTACAAACTGTCTCGAAGCCAGAAAACTGTCACGATGCAGGATTTTAATTGCGGGCAGATGCGCGTGTCCGGGTGTAACAGCCATTACAAATTTGTCTTGGGAGCAGGAGCAAAAGCAAAAACCGTGACAAACAACTTACCCATATTGTCCGTGTTAGCACAAGTATATTTAATTTTTATTCATATCTAGGTTTAAGAAAATAGAATATCTTTTTCTGAATTTGAAATCCACCTTTTTTATTATCCCAAATACCTATATATATGTTTGTGTTTTTAAAGCCAAGAACAGAAAAGTTTTTGATTAGGTTATTTGATTTTGATTCAATTGAAACAGTATGTAATCCAAATTTTAAGGAACGATTTATCCAACAGCAAGGTACACTACTAATGTAAATAGAATCATTGAATGCAATTATACCATCTATTTTTATTGTAAAGTCAGGAATTCTAATTTCTGTTTCATTGGCAATTGCAAAAGAAAACTCTTTCTTAAACATAATTCCGCGGATGAGTACTTCACCGATAATCAAGATGATTATTATAAACAGGATTTTAAGAAGTCTTTTCTTTGTTATCATTTTATTGATTTTGATAATTTTAGCTGTTAGCACAAGTATTTATTCATCGCGCGATGGAAGAGTCCCGGTAAAAAGAAGTGTTGTTATTCTATTAACAGAATTTTGCAGATTACGGCGGGAGGGCCAATTGTCTGTTGTGCGAAAGGCAGGTCCCGGTAAAAGTGCTTTAACATTCTTGTCAAGACAGAATATAATAAACACGGCGCGAGGGGATAATCGTCTAGTTATTAAATATTTGTG
>CAWGUN010000012.1:0-72456 GCA_963825935.1 uncultured Bacteroidales bacterium
CTCCGGGTTCCTTATAAATAAATTCCACACCACGGAGCACTCCTCCAAGAACTGACTCACATAATTTAATATCTTCATCATCCAGATCATGAATAATCACAGGAAGCACCCTGTTAGCTACATTCCCATTTGTCAGCTTTACCTTCAATCCCAACTGATCATGTGAAGCTTGTTCAACAAATGCCTTAAATTCATTTTCCCAGGCAAAAGACTTTGGATCGCAATATGTACGGGAAACCATCGGAATAAATACCAGGCATTTTAGTTTTTCTTTTAAAGATGCATTTACATCGTGAGTCTCCAGTAATCCATCATGCGGATTAACATCAAAATAAACACTGATTTCCTCCTTAAAAGTTTTGTCAAGTTCAAGCTTCAGAGCCTCAACGAAATCACTTACCCACCTGTCACCTTTATTATCTTTCTGACGATAACTGATGAAGATGTCATTATTATAATCTTCTATAATGCCAGGCATCTGATTATAAATTATTTCATAACCAAATGTAATCCAAAGCTGTACTAATAGCAAATATTTTTATTAAGGGCAAGATAAGTCTTCAGGAACAACCTTATCCGGCCCATCCCTCTCTATCGAGGTTGCGGTAGTTGATTGCTTCCGAAATGTGTTCCGCAGTCAAGTTTTCTGATCCGGACAGGTCGGCTATTGTCCTTGCCACTTTAAGTATTCTGTCATAAGCCCGGGCCGAAAGACCTCTGAGCTCCATTGCAGTTTTCAGAAGCCGGCCCCCGCTATCGTCTAGCTGACAATATTTTCTCTGCATCGACGATGACATCTGGGCGTTGCAATAGATCCCTTTGATCGCAGCAAATCTTTTTGCCTGTATTTCTCTTGCTCCGATCACTCTTTCGCGGACAATGGCTGATTTTTCAATTTTGCCTGAATCTGACAGTTTATCATATTTAACAGGTACAACTTCAATATGAATATCGATCCGGTCAAGCAGCGGACCAGAGATCCTGTTGAGATATTTTTGCACCATCCCCGGGGAGCACATGCACTCTTTTTCAGGGTGGTTGTGAAAACCGCAGGGACATGGATTCATGCTAGCCACCAGCATAAAGCTTGCCGGGTAATCCACTGTCGATTTTGCACGTGAAATTGTTATTACCCTGTCTTCCAGCGGTTGCCTCATAACTTCAAGCACTGACCGTTTGAATTCAGGCAGTTCATCCAGAAATAGTACACCGTTATGTCCGAGGGATATCTCTCCGGGCTGAGGGAAAGTTCCTCCGCCAACCAGTGCAACATCTGAGATAGTATGATGCGGCGACCTGAATGGCCGTTTTGTCATCAGGGCAGTATGATCGTCAATTTTACCGGCAACGGAATGAATCTTGGTAGTCTCGAGAGCCTCTTCAAGGGTAAGCGGCGGTATTATTGTAGGTATTCGTTTTGCCAGCATTGTCTTTCCTGAACCGGGAGGACCGATCATGATGATATTATGTCCTCCGGCAGCTGCAACCTCAAGAGCCCTTTTTACATTTTCCTGGCCACGTACATCTGCAAAATCGATATCATATTTGTTAGCTTCACTGTTAAAAATTTCCATGAGATCTACAGATACAGGAGTGAATTGCCGGCTTCCATTGAAAAAACTGACCACATCACCAAGATTTTCCATTCCGTATACAGTCAGTCCTTTAACTACTGCAGCTTCACGTGCATTTTTTACAGGAACAATGACCCCTTTAAATCCTTCTTCCCTGGCTCTAAGGGCAATCGGAAGAACTCCTTTGACAGACTGTAATGTGCCATCAAGTGATAACTCTCCCATTATTACATAGGATTCAATCTCCCCTTTCGCAATTTTCTCGTCTGCTGCAAGAATACCGACAGCAAGCGGAAGATCATAAGAAGATCCTTCTTTGCGGATATCTGCAGGAGCCATATTTATCACAACCTGTTTGCCCGGCCAATGGAAACCGAGAGATCTCAGGGCCGATTCAATTCTCTGCTGACTCTCCTTCACAGCAACATCAGGCAATCCTACAAGGAAAAAGCGGATCCCTCGTGATACATTTACTTCAATCGTAACTGTAACGGCATCAATACCTGTAACGGCACTGGCAAATGTTCTTACCAACATAGTTAATAGTTTATTAGCACTTCAGGAAACACTTATCAAATATAGGAAGAAACAAAATAAAAGACAAAAGAAAAAAGATAAAAGACCAAAGAAAAACAAAATCCCCTTCTGGTAGATCGAAGCGTAGCGAAGATTCCGCATTAGCGGAAGCCTGTCACAACTGAAGCGCCGGGAGGCAAGGGGTGGGTTTGAAGAAGTTGAAAGTGGGTTGAAGGAGGTAATGTTGCGATATCAGATATTGACTTCAGGTTTTTGCTGACATACTTCGCTAAGAATCAGGTATACTATGATAATTATTAAGTGTGACCTTAACACTTAAATTAATTTTAAGGATTAACATTCAATTTTCTTATTCACTGCGAGCCAAACGCCACCCCCATTGCTCAGGTTCTTTCCCCATAATTTAAATTTAATGTAGCTATCAGCAACACCTGAAAGAGCAAGTTACTTCGACCTGAATGGACCGTTTTTCATAAGGTATTATGGCCATCAATTTTACCGGCAACAGAAAGTAACAACTAATAAATCTTCTGAATAAACATTTATATAAATTTGTAATATATTTGACTGTTAAATAATTTAGAATCCGGTTAACTAAGGAGAATTATCAATGACATATAAAGATGTTTTAAGAAACGGGATCAGGACATTCGAAGACCTGGAGAAATGGCTTATCGGGCAGAAGGCAAAAGTTGATCCCAGACTAAGGGAAGTTATTGCCAAATACCCTATGAGGGTAAATACCTATTACCTGGGGCTCATTGAAAAGATAAATGATGGAATCTGGAAACAAGCAATTCCTGATGTCGAAGAACTTGAACATTATATGGACCTTACAGAAGATCCACTGGATGAGGAGGGAGATATTCCGCTTGGCGGACCAAGGACAATAGTACACAGGTATCCCGACAGAGTTTTATTGCTGGCATCAAACGAGTGCTCAATGTACTGCAGATTCTGCACCAGGAAACGAAAAGTTGGTGACGATTTTAAAAATCCTTCTATTGAGGACATATACAAGGGAATTGAATACATTGCATCTCACGAAGATATCAGAGACGTATTAATCTCCGGAGGGGATCCGCTGCTTCTTTCAAATAAAAAACTGGATGAGATTCTGGGAAGGCTATCAGTAATTAACCATCTTGATCTGATCAGAATAGGGACAAGAGTTCCGTGCGTATGGCCACAAAAGATTATTGAAGATACTGAATTAATCGAAGTGCTTAAAAAATATACGCCAAAGTCAATAAAACAACCGCAATTATTTATAAACACTCACTTTAATCATCCTGATGAAATAACAGAAGAGAGCTTTCAGGCTATTAAAGTTCTGAGGGAACTGGGCATCCCGTTAGGAAACCAGACTGTTCTTTTAAAAGGAGTTAATGATGACACAGATGTAATGAGAGACCTTATGCATGGACTCGGCAAATTGGGAGTTAAACCATATTATCTTTATTATGCAGATCTTGTTGAGGGAACAGGTCATTTCAGGACTGAAGTATCCAAAGGTAAAGAAATCTGCAGAGACCTTTGCGGGGCTACAACAGGTTTCCTTCGCCCGACGTATGTAGTTGATGTACAGGGGGGCAGGGGTAAAGTCCCGGTAGATCTCGGGTATTCAGACGGGATAAGTGAAGAAAAAAAGGGAGGCACTCTTACATCAGCGATAGGACTCGGGAAAGTCTTTGTAAACGATCCGATTGAAAGAATAGAAGGGAAACCGTCAAGATATTATCAAAACAGGAAATAAAAATAATTTCACTTTCTGGTTTTGAAAAGTCGCTTCCCGAACTTCAGAATAAAGAATGTGACTAGTAAAATCAGAAAAACTGCAACAAATACGGGTATTAATAAAGTTAATAAGGAAGTGCCTATTGCCGTTGCATGTTCTCCGGTTGCCACAACGGCATTTCCGGTGCCTCCTGTCAGTTTAGTAGAAGCCAGCCGGGTCAGGACAGTACCTCCCTGGACTGTTGCTGCGGCACCTCTGTGCTTCACGAACTCTGCCGCTTACACGAAATTAATCATTTTCCTCTTATCCCGTGACGCAGAATTTATTATCTTTATAGGCTATCTCTGAAATACCATTCTGAAGGATTTTTTGAATTATATTTTTAAATTTACTAAAATGGAAGAAAATGTAAAGAAAGAACCGGTAAAACCCGAAGAAGAAGGTTTGCTGGACAAAGCAAAAAAACTTGTTGGTAAGGCTGACGACTTTATTGAGGAGAATGTTGAAAAGGTAAAAAAAAGCAAGGCATTTGAATCAGTGTCTGAAACATTCGATAAAGCAGGAGATTTTATTGAAGATAAAATTGATGAGATCAAGTCGGGGGAAGCAAAAGAGAAGCTTAAAGCTTTTACTACCAGGACAGAAGGTGAAGCAAAGGAGAAATTATCAAAAGCAAAAGAATTCGGAAAAAAAGTTGCCGGTAAAGTTGCTGATAAAATGGAAGATATTGCTGAGGATATCCGAAACAAAACAAAAGAAAAAGAAGAAGGAGAAGAAAAATCCTGAAATACTTTGTTATTTAATTGAAAACGGGCACTCTTTAAATAAAGGCTGCCCGTTTTTAAGTTTCTTTCCAGATTATTTTGGTAATGGCGGAATAACCAGGACCTGTCCGGGATAGATCAGGTTCGGATCTTTCAGCATTGGTTTATTTGCTTCGAAAATTACATTGTATTTATTGGCATTACCATAAACCTCTTTTGCAATTTTTGAAAGGTAATCGCCTTTTTTAACTGTGTAAAATTGTTTTTCAGGTTGCGGAGGAGCAACAACCGGTGGCTGCTTGACAACAATCCAGTCTTCAACTCCGGATACTCCCTCCACATTACCGGCTGCCACAATGATCTTGTTTTTGTTTTCCATTGTATCAATACTTCCCATCAGGGTTACTTTTTCACCATCAACTTTTACCTGAATGTCATTTGTATTGAAACCAAATTTCCTGAGGTGTTCCACAATTAATGCAGCTTTTTCCTCCTCCTTTTTCTCTTCTGATTTACCAAATATCTTTTCTCCGGCGGTTTTAATAAATGATATTAGTCCCATAATAAAGTGGATTTAAGTTAGTTAACCGTTTAAAACTTCAAAAGAGACTTTTAAGTTTACTCGGAATTCGGCAATTTTATTATTTTTTACTACAGCGCTCATATCCTGAACATAAACTGAACGGATACCCTTGACAGTCTTACCTGCTATTTTGACAGCAGAATTTGCAGCATCTTCCCAGCTCTTAGGAGATGATGCCATGATTTCAATAACTTTAAGTACAGCCATAATTGTTTAGTTTAAAAATTGTTTAATATTAAAAAATATTTGATTTTTTTAACTTTCCAACATATTTATTATGAGTGTAATTTACAACAAATTGTCCGGATTAACAAACTGAATAATTTATAATTTTAGTCATCTGCAGTACCAGAATTTACTTGATCCCCGGATAGATCCGTTCAAGATTACCATCTAAATTGCAGAGTTTCCGCGTTCACCGGTTCTGATCCTGATACACTCTTCAAGCGGGGTTATGAAAATCTTACCATCACCAACACGGCCTTCCTCGCCGTCTGTTCTGGCTGATTTCAATATCGCGTTAACTGTTATGTCAACAAATGCTTCATTTACTGCTATTTCAATTTTAATTTTCGGTATAAGATCCGGTACAATTCGCTGACCCCTGTACATCTCCTCAATTCTTTGCTGCCCGTGACCGGATACCCGGCTAACTGTGATCCTGGTAATTTCTGTGGCTATCAGCGCTTCACGGACTTTGTCGAGCTGAACTTCGCGGATAATTGCTGTTATAAGTTTCATTCCGATAATTGTTAACGTATTCATTAGATTAACTTGGATTCAGCATTCCATATCCTCTTTCGCCATGGTAAGATCTGTCGAGTCCTGCCATTTCATCATCTTCAGAGGATTTTAATTTTACTACCTTATTTAGAAGATACAGTATTATAAAAGTCATACTGGCAGCAAACAGAATTGCAACTAAGACTGCCCGGGCCTGCACACCAAGCTGGTTCCATACGGTCCATGAACTTCCGTGCGCTAGGGTAGCTTCCTGCATCCATGACTTGCGGATAAAGAAGGTAAGGAAAATTGCACCAACTATTCCCCCAACGCCATGGATCCCGAATGCATCCAGGCTATCATCATACCCAAGCTTGTTTTTTAGCTGGATCGACATGTAACATATGAAAGAGGCCAGCATTCCAAGTATCATTGCGCCATAGGGCTGAACAACGCCGGCTGCAGGGGTCACTGCGACAAGTCCGGCAAGTATACCAGAGGCAAATCCAAGGGCAGTGGCTTTGCCCTGGTGAAGAGATTCGATTATAATCCATGAAAGAGCACCTGTTGCTGCTGCAACCTGAGTAGCTGTAAGGGCCTGTGCCGTACTCAGCCCGCTTGAAATACTGCTTCCTGCATTGAATCCGAACCATCCAACCCATAGAAGCCCGGCTCCGAGCATTGTAATCACCATATTATTTGGACGTATTACCTGGTAAGGATATCCACGGCGGGCGCCCATATACAGTGCAGCCACCAGTCCGCTTACACCTGCAGAGATATGCACCACTGTGCCTCCTGCAAAATCGATAGCGCCTCTGGCTCCCATCTTGTACAGGAAACCATCCGCAGCCCATACCCAGTGGCATAACGGATTATATACCAGAAGGCTCCATATTGCAATGAAAAAACAATAGGCTTTGAAGGATACCCTCTCAGCAAATGCCCCGGCTATAAGAGCAGGTGTGATTATTGCAAACTTACCCTGGAACATGGAAAAGACATATTCGGGAATTCCGGCATCCATTATATTGTTATCGATGCCCTTAAGAAAGAAATAGTCATTGTTCCAGCCAAACCACCCGCCAAGAATGTTCTTGCCGAAACTCATTGAATACCCGGCTACGACCCATAGAACGCTGATGATCCCCATCGCAACATAACTGTGCAATATTGTTCCAAGAACGTTTTTTGAACGCACCAGACCTCCATAAAACATCGCAAGCCCCGGAATCATAAGTAGTACAAGCGCTGTCGATGTCAGCATCCAGGCAGTCGCTCCCGAATCAATAGTTTTGCCATCAGAAGCAAATAATCCAGTTATGTTCACAAACATAAACAGCAGTGACAGAATAATTTTTTTAAATTTCTTAGTCATTAATTAATATCTCTAATTGCATTTTTGATTGGTTTCGTTGCAAACATATATATTTTTAGGGGTATCTTCATATATTTATATATTATTTTATATATTACCCTATATTTTATAGGGCATATATTATTTTTTATATATTATTTAGTACTATACCCCCATTTTTTTAGAGGTTAATTGATTTTTATAATTATTACAGAATGCTTTGAAAAATGATTTTTCCGGCTGCAATTCAACTTGTGTGCGTTACAAATATCAGAACGCGTCCTGGAGGTTAAATGATTCCCCCACAGCCTTATTGGAATTAAATAAATAATTATAAATAAACAGAGACCCCTAATATGAAGTCCCTGTTTACAATTAATTAATATTTTACCACTGTTTGTCTGGACGCAATGAAAAGTTATTCAACTGAAGCTTTTATCATTGACAAATTTGTCTCAAGGCCATCGAGGTAAATAAGCACCCAGGCAAGATTATTTCCAGATACATACCTGATTGTCCAGTCAGGTTCACTACCAATCTTTTCAGTCAGTCCCAGTATTGCTGGCAGTGCCTTTGCTGTCGACTCATAGCCCTTGCTCTGTTCCATAAGAGAAACCAGCTCTTTAAGAGCTGTTTGAAGCCTGTCACCCGGCTCTGATTCTCCGCTATTCGCCAGCGCAGCCATAGGAATGTTTGGATTTTCAGGATAGAGCAAATTCCCCGGATTTTTCTTCCATTGTTCCCGCGTTAATTTTTGATTTTTTAATATCAGATCCTGATAATTATTGACGATTATCAATACCTCATCAATTTTTGCATTTACAGCCGATTCCTTGCCAATGACAGGGAGATTAGCCATCGCTGCTTCAACATTAACATAATTTCTTGATATTTTATAACTGTCATCAATGGTGCTTTTCGAGACATTCAGCGCAAGAAGTGCTGAAAAAACTGAGTTAAGAGCGAGTAAAAGCAATACAAAAACAGTATTGTAAGTGTTGAAATTCTTGTTTTTCGAAGTAACCACCAGAAAAACCGGAAGAAATACGACGTAAGGAAATGGAAGTGCAATAATTAATCCAAGTCCAGCATGCGGCCAATGCATTATTTTAAAAAGCATTGCAGTGAAAACGACAAAACATGTAATATAGGTTACAATATAAAGCAACCTGTTCTTACTGTTTCCTTCAGTCTTGTAATTATTTATCAATGCAGCCGGAAGGAATAGCAGTAAAAGGATAAGGGTTCCGGAAATCAGTAAAATTGCTGCACAGGGCCAATGTTCTACTTTGAATATTGCACCTGTAGCCATTATCATAGCTGCTGCCACTCCGGGAATATATATCTTTTGTTTCATGGTTTTTTGAATTAAAGTGATTATTAATGTTTTGCAACTTGTTTTAAAACACATGATTCAACGGTAAGCAATCCGTTTTTCATAATCTCAAGGGAATGAAGCGCTGTCATTAATGACATTTCACCACTGCCGGAATTCTCCATGGACAGGTATGTTGACGGTTCTAAAAGATTCTTATATCTGATGAGATCTTCCCCGGGAATAATTCCGGTCAGATAATCCAGGTATTCTGCCATTGCAATATTAATATTCTGGCGTGATGCACAGCCGGGTAAAAGAAAATCCTTTGCAGGGTTGATATCGAATGGCTTTGAAAGTTTATTGTAGATTATTTCCTGTCCGGTCTCAGTCTGGCTGATCTGAGCAGAACTCACGGCCGGATTGCCGGGTTCACCTTCTGATTCCTGTACCATCTTCTCCTGGATATTGCTGATAACTGCAAGCACCCCGGTGGTTCTGGTATGAAGCTGGAACAGTTTCGGGTAGGTCAATGAATCTTGTAACCTTATGACAAGGGAATTGTTATTCATGCATAAATAATTGTACATGGCAGTCTGCTGATTATTATTAGGATAATACTGGTTCAGGTAGGAGCGCTGCAGGCTCAGGTTTAGCAGAGCACTGGGAACTATCAGTAAAATAACTCCTATGACCATGTAAATGAACCTGGAACTGATATGACTCTCATCCTTCCAGGTAATCCGGGTAAACCATGGAAATGCCACAATGCATAACAGGACCAGCCCGAAGAGCATGGAAATAGTTGCCAGGGGCCAGTGCTGAATTTTAAAGAACACGCCTGCAATAATAAGTGCACAACCAGCTGAACCAATAATATAAACAGATCTTTTAGCCTTTGTTTCCGGGTCATTCAATCTGTCTATCAGCAGTGCAGGGATAAATAAAAGAATACCTGAAAATACTCCAAGTAACAAAAAAGAACCTGCTCCTGGCCAATGCTGAATCTTAAAAAGAGTACCGGCAATAAAGCATATTCCGGCCACGAATGCCGAAATGAAGAGGAATATTCTCTTTTTGTTGCGGGTCTCTTTCCAGAGAACTACAAGGGCTGAAGGTAAAAAAACAAAAGCCAGAACCAAAGCCCCAAGTGTTATCAGGATCCCTGCACCCGGCCAGTGCATGATCTTGAATATTGAAGCGAAGCCGAACATAATAGTTCCTGCGACGCCCGAAATTTTCATAGTGTTTTTCATTTTTCTGTATTTTGAATCAACTGCATAAAGTGTCTCTTCCTGGATTTCTTTAAGCCTGCGGGATCCCATTTTCTGCTTTACCCTGCGATATGCTTCAGAGAAAGATAATCCGTTCTGCATCTCATTTTCCACATCACAGCATATGTGATCGATAAGGTCGTCAAGAAGATGAGAAAATGTAATCTCCTGCTTGCTTACATCACGGCTGATCTGGTCAATATTCTGCAGACTTATTTCAGGCATAGCTCAGTCCTGTTTTTGGTTCAATAATCCGTTGAAGCGATCCAATGAACTCGTTAAGCTCTTTGATTTTTTCTGCAACAACGGAATGTCCCTTTGGGGTAAGGGCGTAGTAAATTCGCATCCGGTTATTGAATATTTCAGAAGCGGTAACAAGTATTTTTTCTTTTTCAAGTTTATGAAGTACCGGGTAAAGGGCGCCGTAGGTAAGTTTTATTTTACCCCTGGTTATTTCCTCGCATTTCTGTGTAATAGCATAGCCGTGCATAGGGCCATTTTCTTCAAGGATTTTAAGAACTATAGTCTTTAAGGATCCCTTGATCAGGTCTGAATGTATCATACTTTTATAATATTTAAGATGCTTATATATTACAAATGTAAAATATTATTTTTTACAAATACAAATATTTTGATGAATATTTTCAAAATAGAGGATAGTCCTCCCTGTCACCCGGAATTAAGTATATAGAAATGATGAGTCTCATTCCCGGAAATAACTTTATATTTAAAATAAAAATGACACCTGAAATCATCATCCATAACTCCATCAGCCTTGATGGTTCACTTACAGGATTTGTGCCTGATATGAGCCTGCATTATTCAATTGCCGGAAGTTATAATCCTAATGCTCATCTTATTGGAGCTGATACAATCATTTCAGGAATAGAGATGTTCGGAGAGGGAATTCCGGTTGAGTCACTTTCAGATTTTAAACAACCTCAGAGGGATGAGACTCTTCCATACTGGGTTTTAATCGATTCCCGTGGCAGACTTAAAGGGATGCTTCACACCTGTCGCAGGTTTGAATATTGCCGCGACGTCATAATCCTTATCTCCAAAAACACACCCTCTGATTATATTGCTCATATTAGAAAAAGGAATTACAGATATATAATTACCGGGCATGATAAGGTCGATATTAAGTCTGGTTTAGATTTACTGAACGAACAGTTCAACATTAACAGGATACTGACTGATACCGGCAGAGTTCTTGGGAACATTTTATTAAACCAGGGACTGGTAAATGAAATAAGTCTTCTTGTTCATCCGGTAATAGTCGGAGACAAATGTTATCCAATGTTTTCGAATATCAAAACACTCCAGCATCTTAAACAAAAAGAAATGCAAAATTATGAAAATGGCTGTACCTGGATTGCTTACAAAGTCGGTAATTCAGAAATAAGTCATAGAGATTGATTACAAATCAGCATTGAAAGTATCGCCCTGCTCAAAATTTCCTGAGGTGTACCCTTTGCGGAACCATTCTTTGCGTTGTGCTGATGTGCCATGTGTAAATGAGTCAGGAATTACACGTCCCTGGTATTTCCCCTGTAGATTGTCATCGCCGACAGCTGCAGCTGCGTTCATGGCTTCCTCAATATCGCCTGCTTCGAGAGTATTGAGCATTGTTTCGGCATAGTGTGCCCACATGCCTGCCAGGAAGTCGGCCTGGAGCTCAGTGCGCACAGAAAGCTCATTCGACCTAGTCTCGCTGACACGAGATCTCTGGGAATTTACCTTTTCGAGTATCCCGAGTTGATTCTGAACATGATGCCCTATCTCATGAGAAATGACATATGCAATTGCAAAATCGCCATAGGCTCCGAATTTTGTCTTTAGCTGATCGCAGAAGGCGAGATCAATATAAACCTTTTCATCTCCCGGACAGTAAAACGGACCACTGGCAGCACTTGCATAACCGCAGGCCGATTGAACCTGGTCCCTGAAAAGAACAAGTACCGGCTGCCTGTAAGTTGAGCCAGACTCTTCAAAAATCTTTCCCCATACTGTTTCGGTATCTTTTAAAACCACCGAAACAAATGTTGCCAGCTGATCTTCTTCTTCCGTTGTAGCGACCTGCTCGGTCTCAGTACCCCCTGTGTTGTTCAGGAGGGATGACGGGTCTCCTCCCAAAAGCAAAACCACGAGAACAATTACAATTGTCCCGATACCACCTCCGATTGCCATTTTCCCACCTGACATCCCACGACGATCTTCGACATTGTCGCTGCCTTGTCTGCCTTGCCATTTCATAATAAAAGTCTTTAGTTGATAATCAGGTTTGTTATTGCAAAACTAGTTTTTTTAGTCCAAAGATTAACATTGTTAAACCATAAATGAACTTGCCGGATTTAATGGTTCTGAATAATCAGTTTTTGACTGATATTTTTCCAAAGCCCGAGATTAGGTTAACGGCGTGTTGGTTTAAGATTAATTATTACTGGTTTATCCCTGTTACAGAGTATCTGTCCATTTTCATATTCGAGTTCGGCAACCTGAATAGCAGTTCTTCTTGTGCGTGAGAAATCGTTGATATTCTGATACCCTTTAGCCTGCCCAAAATGTGTAAAATAGAAAATATAGGCTCTGCCATCATTTACGACTATACCGGGATGCTGGCCAATTACCTGATCATCAGGCCCCGTACCTGGTATCTGGAGAATATTATTCCCCTGACGTTCCCAGTTAACGAAGTCGTCGGAGGAGTAAATACCCAAACCTTTCCAATTATCGACTGCCATCCATGTCTTTCCTTTCCAGTAAAAAACATTGGGCCCTTCTCCTGCCTGGTCGCCAATAACTTTTTTCCCGCTGTTTGTCCAGTTATAAAGGTCAGGACTATCAGCATAATAAATTGATTTATTGTCAGATTCATTGTTATAATACATTCTCCATGTTCCATCTTGAAGTCGGAAAACACATGCATCAATGCATTTTTCAGAAGCAAGGGTTAGTTTGGACTCGAAATCCCAGTTAATGAGGTTCTTGCTTGTAAGATGTATGATCCACCGTGGATGGTTCCAGTCATTAAAAATGCCCGGGACATATGTAAGATACATATGGTATAAACCTTTGTTTTCAATTACCTCAGGTGCCCAGTGGGTATAATTTACATCGGGACGGTAACGGATATCACATGTGTCGCGGTATTTCCATGTGGCACCGCCATCTGACGATTCTGCAATCCCTATCCGTGTACCATGAACCCAGCTTACACCATTTAGCCCCGGCGCACTTGCACGACGGTTAGTATAGAACATGAACCATTTCTTTTCTTTTCTGTTCCAAATAACTGTCGGATCGGCGGCGCCATCATAGACAGGATCGTGGTAAAGGGGTTTAGCGGCTGGTTTTCCCTGGTTCCTGTTCTGTGATAATAAAACAGCAGGTACCGATATGAATATTAATAACAGGAAGCATAGTTTCCGTTTCATTGAGTTGCTATTCATTTTTGTCAGTCTATACGTTCCAGATCATGCTTAATGGATTTTAAAATGTGAACAGGATCCGGCATTCCATTTATTACATAAGGCTTGTGTCCCTGCTGTTCATTAATTATTTCTTAGCAACGATCCTTCTTATCTCTGTATCTCCCGGATAAGTACTAAAGCAGTGTACTGGAATGTTTTTCGAGATTAATATTTTTCTTTTTTGAATAGCCGATCAAAAATTCATAAACCTCTTTTTTCTGTTCCCGCTCCATGAAACCAAGATTCAGCTTCAATGGTTTTATCGATTTCTGATATATTACAATCTTCGTCCTTTCAAGACTTATCTTATCAATTCTTGAATCATGGATCTGCACCGGCATTATCCTGTTCATCCATTTGATAATTATGAAATTATCGCCAGTTTTGAACCATGATCTCTCAAGGCCAAATCCATTTGTAAGCTGATAAAAACCGTAGAATAAGAAAAAGAAGCCTGTAATTGGATATATTATTTTCTTCGATTCCAGTGATGTGATAAACCAGATTATAGCTGTTATAATCAAAAATATTCCAAGCCCACGTCTGATCATCATAAAGCTTTTGTTCCTGATCTCAAAATGTTCCATTATAAATATCTTATTATTGGTTTGGGTACAAATAAGTTAATAATTAATAAAGTTACTAATAATTGATTTAAGTTATAAAATTTTAATCACAACCTGGCATTAGGATGGTTCAATACTTTTATTTAAAATTCTTTGAAATTATTTGCATTTATAAAAAATCTATTCTAATTTTGACCATTTGGTTAATCTTATTGGTTAAACCTTATGGTTAAGATTTATGACTGTAAACGATAAACAAACTGAGGAGAAAATCTTTGAAGCTGCAACAGATGTATTTATTGAGAAGGGATTGGATGGATCGCGTATGCAGGATATTGCCAATCACGCAGGTATAAACAAATCATTGCTGCATTATTATTACCGCACAAAGGATCATCTTTTCAATGCTGTATTTGAAAAGATCGCCGGACAGATGTTTAAAAAGTTTGCTCCGGTATTTAATGAAAAACTTCCCCTCGAAGAAAAGATCAGGTTCTTTTTCAGGGAACATATAACCTTCCTGCAAAAGAACCCGCGACTTCCGGCATTCCTGCTGAACGAAATAAACCGCAATCCTGCAAGGATCAAAAAGCTTATACAGCAGATTGATGTCAATAAACTATGGCAGACACTGGAAGCGCAACATAAAGACGAACTTAAAAATTACAACATCACAAGGGAATCAATGCCTCAGCTGATGTCAACAATTGCTGCTATGAGCGTTTTTCCCTTTGCAGCCAGAGGAATCCTTGAGGGGATATTTGAAAAAATGAATATCAACTTCAATGATTATTTAGAAGAAAGGAAGAAGTATGCAGCTGATTTTGTGATCAAAGCCATAAAAAAATGACTAAAGTTAATTGAGTTAAAAGTTAAATAATTTTATGAAAAAGAGAGTTCTGATTTTGTTTATTCTTATGATTCCCCGGGTATCGGCAATTCACTGCCAGAAAATTCTGACCCTGAAAGAGTGCTATGAGAAAGCTATGTCAGCTAACGCTCTCTCCGGGGAAAAGGAAGCCTATACAGGCATCTCTGCTCTGAAAGATAAAAACCTTTCAAAAGGATGGCTGCCCACACTGGATGCAAACGGGAGCTTTATATACAACTCTTCGGTTGTCGATATGACCAGTGCTCTGAGCGGACTGTCTCTTCCACCCGGTACAATAAAACCTCTTCCCCATGAACAGTATAAAATTACGGTCGACATTAATCAGGTAATTTACGATGGCGGAGCAATAAAAAGCGCAAGAGCTCTTGAAAAAGCCGATCTGCGTGTTAACGAAAACCTGACCGAAACTGATTTGTATAAGCTTAAAGGTCAGATTAACGGTTACTATTTCAACCTCCTGCTCCTTGCCCGCCAGAAAGAAATCCTTAACAACTTCCTGGAAGTCATAAACAAGCGAATTTCATCGATGCAATCGGCTCTCAATAACGGAGTTGCATTAAAATCGGACATTGATGTCCTGACATCAGAAAAGCTGAAGACTGAACAACAGGTAAGTGAAAATGAAATAAGAAGAGTTTCACTTCTAAAAATATTATCTTCTCTCACGGGAACAGAAATCGATCCTGGTGCTGAATTAATTCTACCCTCTGTTTCAGGTGAAATGACAAATGAATTATCAAGACCTGAGCTTCAGCTATTCAACCTGAGAAAAGAACAGCTCGCAGCAGGTCTTAAAGTAATAGACAGTAAGAGGATGCCTAAAGCATTTGGATTTGCAACCCTCGGATATGGTAATCCTCCCGGGAGTAATTTCTTCAGGGACGAATTTGCATCATTTTATATACTTGGTGCCGGCATTAAATGGAACATATTTGACTGGAACAGGGCAAAAAATGACAAGCAGGTTATTTCCCTTCAGCAAAGCATTATTGATAAAAGGGAATCTGATCTGACGGATAATCTTAAAAGACTCCTTGAGGCAAAGAATGCTGAGATAACCAGTCTGGAAACTCTGATCGAAACCGATTCTGAACTGATTGCCCTCAGAAAAAGAATAACCGCAACAGCTGAATCACAGTACGGGAATGGAACAATTACAGCAACGGAATATCTTAATGAAATTAATTCAGAACGGCAGGTTCTGGTCAATTATGAAATTCATAAAATAAACCTGGCAATGGCAAAAGTAGAGTATATGAACATAAGCGGAAAAGAAATTGAATGACCCCCCTGCCCCCCTGAAGGGGGGTAAAAAAAGGAACAGAAATTACTATAAAACAACATATAATGCATATGAAAACCAGATCAATAATAATTATCGCTGCCATAATTCTGGCCGGTTGTAAAAACAAAACCGAGAAGGCTGATGCTTACGGCAACTTTGAAGCCACGGAGGTTATCGTATCCTCTGAAACTAACGGTCGTATTCTTGATTTTAATGTGACTGAAGGGTCTGAGGTTGAAAAAGGATCGAAGATCGCATTTATCGATACAACACTTTACCATCTTCAGAAAGCTGAGATAGATGCCGGTATGAAGAGTGTATGGACACGCATCAGTTCAATATCTGCCCAGAATAATATTCTTAGCCAGCAGATTGAGAACCTGAAGCTCAACATTACGAGAATCGAAGAAATGCTGAAGGACGATGCCGCAACACAGAAACAGTACGATGATCTTACAGGCCAGGTGGCCGTTCTTCAGAAACAGATTGAAGCAAACAGTACGCAAAAGGCATCAGTGGCATCTGAGCTTTCTGTCTTTGAATCAAAGAAAGCTACCCTTAATGAGCAGGTTATACGAAGCACTGTTAAAAGCCCGATAAAAGGAACTATTATTGAAAAGTACTCCGAAGCCGGTGAACTGACAGCAGCAGGTAAACCCCTGGTAAAGATCGCCGATCTTTCAAAGATTAAACTTAAAGTATACGTTAGTGGCGCACAGCTAGGATCAATAAAAATCGGACAACAATGTACTATAAGGACAGATAACGGGGAAAAAGGGTACAGCGCGTTTACCGGGACGATAAGTTATATTTCAGGCAAAGCAGAGTTTACACCTAAAATCATTCAGACAAAAGAGGAACGGGTAACGCTGGTATATGCCGTAACGATTGATGTTGTGAATGACGGTACGATGAAGTCAGGTATGCCGGGGGAAGCAATCTTCTGAATAAAGAAATCAAATGCAGAAAATTATTGAATCGTCAGGTATCAGTAAACGTTTCGGTAAGACAGAAGCTCTGAAGGATATCTCATTTGATGTAAATGAGGCGGAAATATTTGGCTTTATTGGTCCCGATGGTGCAGGTAAAACTACACTCTTCAGAATAGTTACAACTCTCCTGTTGCCTGATACAGGCAAAATGAAGGTGCTGGGTCTGGATACGAAAGCTGATTTCAGGGAGCTGCGCAAAAATATCGGTTATATGCCCGGCAGGTTTAGCCTTTATCAGGATCTTTCAGTTGAGGAGAACCTTAATTTCTATGCTACCGTTTTCGGAACAACAGTAAATGAGAATTATGATCTCATTTCTGATATCTATTCTCATATAGAGCCATTTAAGAAAAGGCTGGCAGGTAAGCTCTCCGGAGGGATGAAACAGAAGCTTGCATTATCATGCGCACTTATTCATAAACCGCGCCTCCTTGTCCTTGATGAACCAACAACAGGAGTGGATGCAGTTTCAAGGTCGGAGTTCTGGGATATGCTTAAGAAACTGGTAAAGTTTAATATAACAATAATTGTATCAACCCCTTACATGGACGAAGCTATGCGCTGCGACAGAGTTGCACTAATTCAGAACGGAAGTATCCTTGCTGTAAATACTCCCTGGATGATTAAATCCGGATTTACAAGAAAATTATTCAGCATCAAAGCTGAAGAAAAATACAGACTTATAAATGCTTTGAGGGAATTTCCGGCAACTGTTTCTGCATATCCCTTCGGAGATTCTGTTCATGTCACATTTACGAATGATATACTTGATAATTCAATATACGATCATCTTACAAAAAGTGGAGTAGACAATGCTGAAATACATGAAACAGAAGCCGGAATTGAAGACAGGTTTCTGGAACTGATGGAAAAAACGGTTTAGTGGTACAATGGTACAAAGGTGTAATTCCCCCTTTGAAGAGCTTGTCCCGCGTAGCGGGAGGGTTAGGGGGATGTAAGACAGGGATAAAGATTTAAAATGATAGATGAATAAAGCAGTTATATCGGTCCATAATCTGGTGAAGAAATTCGGAAACTTCATTGCCAATGATAATCTGAATTTTGAGGTCTTTGAAGGGGAAATATTTGGTTTCCTGGGTGCCAATGGCGCAGGGAAAACAACAACTATCAGAATTTTGTCAGGATTATCAGAGCCAACATCAGGTGAAGTTATTGTAGCAGGATATAATGCCGGGAAACAGCCCGAAAAAATTAAAAAGAATATTGGATATATGTGTCAGAAATTTTCTCTTTACGAGGATCTGACTGTAAAAGAGAACATCATGCTTTATGGTGGCATTTATAGTATGAGAAAATCTCTGATAAAAGAAAGAACTACTGAGCTGCTGAAAAAGCTCCGTTTTGAGGATTATGAAAACAGGTTGATATCAGATCTGCCTCTTGGATTAAAACAGAAGCTGGCGTTTTCAGTAGCAGTTCTTCATGAACCAAAGATTGTTTTCCTTGATGAACCGACCGGTGGAGTAGATCCCATAACACGCCGGCAGTTCTGGGAAATGATCTATGAGGCTGCATCTAGGGGAATAACCCTGTTTGTAACAACACATTATATGGACGAAGCAGAATATTGCGACCGGATTTCAATTATGAGTGAAGGAAGGATTGTAGCTCTTGACACGCCGGCTGCGCTTAAAAAACAATATAATTCAGCATCGGTTGATGAGGTGTTTTTGAAGATTGCAAGGCCGGTTAAAAACTGAGAGTATGAAACGTTTCCTGGGTTTTGTTAAAAAAGAGTTCCTGCATATTTTCAGGGATTTCCGGACTCTTATAATTCTTTTCGGGATTCCGGCTGCCCAGATATTGTTATTCGGTTATGTTGTAAGCACTGATATTAAAAATGCCGGGGTAGCCTTTCTTGATCTTTCGAAAGATGAGGTCACACAGAAACTGACTGATAAAATTATCTCTTCCGGATTTTTTAAAAGTAATGGGAACCTCCTGCATTACAATGACATAGATAAGATCCTGAAAAAGGGTAAAACAAAGGCGGTGATCATCTTTGAAGAAAACTTCGGACGGAATCTTATAAGCGAAGGGAAAGCTACTTTGAGCATTATTGCCGATGGTTCTGAGCCAAATATTGCAGCCCTTGTTACAAATTATACAACAGCAATAGTGGCCGACTTCAATCGCGAATTTGCAGGCACCGCCGGAAATACCGTATCAATGATCCAGCCGGAAGTGAAAATGTTCTATAATCCAAGTCTTAAAGGTCATTTTATGTTTGTTCCGGGGGTAATTACCCTTATCCTCATACTGATCTGTGCTCTTATGACATCTGTTACCATTACACGTGAAAAAGAGTTCGGAACTATGGAAGTATTGCTTGTATCGCCCCTGAAGCCTGTTCAGATCATTCTTGGTAAGGTCCTGCCCTACTTTATCCTGTCTGTTATCAATGTAATTGTTATCCTTTTACTTTCATGGTTAGTATTCGGACTGCCTGTGAAGGGAAGTATTGTCCTTCTTATGGCTGAAAGCATGCTCTATATTCTCATGAGTCTTTCACTTGGCATATTGATATCAACTGTCTCAAAAACTATGCAGCAGGCAATCTTTATCTCCCTTGTAGGGATGATGTTACCGACAATCCTGCTTTCAGGATTCATTTTCCCGATAGAAAATATGCCCGTAATTTATGACTGGATAAGCGCCGTGCTGCCACCAAGGTATTTCGTTGTGATTATAAAAAACATTATGATAAAGGGGACCGGATTCCCCGATGTCTGGAAGGAAACCCTGGTGCTTACAGCTATGACAATGATATTCATCGGATTGAGCATCAGGAATTTTAAAATCAGGTTAGAGTAAGAAAGACAAAAGACAAAAGATAAAAGAAGAGATGAGAACCATATTATATCTAATCAGAAAAGAGTTCATTCAGATCTTCCGGAATAAATTTATTTCGCGGGCGATTTTCGGAGTTCCGATAATTCAGATGCTTATCCTGGTTCCGGCTGTTACCTTTGAAATTAAGAATGTCAGACTTTGCATAATTGACAGGGATATGACATCCGAATCAAGGGGTCTTATTTCCCAGTTGGAGGGTTCTACTTTCTTTAAAGTTAGATTCTCAACCTTTTCGGAAGAGGAAGCCAGTAGCCTGCTTGATAAGGGCAAATGTGATCTTGCTCTTCAGATCCCCTCAGGGTTCGGCCGGGATATCGGTTCAGGAAAACCCTCAAAGCTCCTTGCTTCTGTCAATGCAATAAATGCATCTGTTGCCCAGCTTTCGTGGGCTTACCTTAACGGAGTACTCCGGGATTACAATATGAATATAATCGCACAAAATATCAATATAAATCCGCCTGCTCTGTTCCCACAGATAATTGTTACAAACAGGTACTGGTACAACGAAATGCTTAATTACAAGTATTATATGCTGCCCGGCATTCTTGGGATACTGGTCACCGCTATCGGATTCCTGCTGGCAGGATTAAATCTTGTCAGGGAAAAAGAGATTGGAACCATAGAACAGATAAATGTCACACCTGTCAGAAAATATCAATTCATCATTGCGAAAATGGTCCCCTTTCTCATAATCGGGCTAGTTGATCTTGCCCTTGGTCTGATCCTCGGGAAGATCGCCTTTAATATTCCGTTTGAAGGAAGTATCGCCTTGCTTTTCCTTTGTTCTGCAATTTTCCTGATTGCTGTTCTGGGGCTTGCTTTGTTTATTTCAACTTTTTCTTCTACACAGCAGCAATTTATGTTCATAGCATTTTTCTGTATGATCATTTTCATCCTTATGAGCGGTATTTTCACGCCTCTGGAAAGCATGCCGGTCTGGGCTCAGAAAGCCGATCTTATCAATCCAGTTGCATACCTTATGAGGATCAACAGAATGGTGATGTTAAAAGGATCAACAATTCATGATATCAGCAGCGATATATTTGCACTGATAGCAATTGCAATATTATTTACAGCTTTTGCTGTAAGCAGGTACAGAAAAACGGCCTGATTAATAGAAATTTAATTAAAAGAAATCACTGCCTCCACAGGCCAGTGATCGGAGATATAAATTCTGCGCTCTTTTTCCTGTTTTGTGCGAAAGACACCCATAATTAAGATAGACAGACAAGACAATAAACTTTTCATAATTGACATTAATACATTTACTAACAGGTCTTGAATAATCCAGTATGTGATAATTCTTTCCAATCTTTATTAAACTGATTAATAAGTGCCAGTTTTTTCCCCCTGGAAAACCCTTTAATCTGTTTTTCCCTTTCTATTGCTGAAACAATTGAATCAAACCTTTCAAAATAAATCAGTTTATCAACATTATATTTCTGTGTAAATCCCTTTATTTTCTTTTGTTTATGTTCATAACACCTTCTCTCTAAGTCATTAGTAACTCCGGTATAAAGAACATTATGATATGTATTTGTCAGGATATAAACATAATATACCCGGGTTCTCATTTAACTAACAGATTATTAATGACATTTATGATGAAGACCAAATTACAAAAAATCAGGAGATTCCTCGCTGGCTCTCGGAATGACGTGGCGAGATTGTGAGGTATAGGGGGAAAGAAGTGGCGATTCGCAAACTTTATTTTGACTCGTCCTAAAAAAAGTTTACAGATTAATAATTAAATCCTGATATCAATTTACACTTTTGAACTCTTTCGATATTTTTCAGCGAATCGCCACTTCTTTCCCCACCCCCTGTAAAATAATAAATTGTCATTCCGAGCGTTAGCGAGGAATCCCCGGCTCGCGTGAACATTCACCTTCAGTTATTCAGACAAACAATCACAAATCAGAGATGCCTTGTCCCGCTTAGACCTCACCGGAGGTAATCTACCGGATTCATGGTATGGACAATGGAGAGACACCCATATTTTCTATAAATAAATCTCTTATTTGCTACTAATAAAATAGTTATACTTTATTGAAGCTGAAAACCGCTCAAAACAGGAGAAATCACTGCCTCCACAGGCCAGTGATCGGAGATATAAATTCTGCGCTCTTTTTTAATTATTGTCTTGTGAGTAAGTACCTTCAGGCCGTCCTTTACAAAAATATAATCTATCCTGCCTGATCCCTGCTTATCTGAGAATCCATTAAAAGTATACATCGGGCCAGCCGGAGTTTTTTCAGAAATAACGAATGAATCATTAAGGAGAGGAACACTTTCAGAAGGTCCTGTAAGAATTCCATAACCCTTGCTGGTAGACAGCATATTAAAATCGCCGGTTATAACAAACGGGAAATCCGAAGAAATACTATCAACTTTACTGAGCAGCAATCCTGCGCTCATAATCCTTGCCGAATCTGAATCGTGGGCAAAATGTGTATTGAAAAAGTAAATATGCTGATGGCTGTTTTTATCAACAAGCTCCATCCATGTAACGATCCGGGGAAGGCCTGCACCCCATGCCTGTGATCCGGGCACTTCAGGTGTTTCAGATAACCAGAACGTTTTTGTCCTGATCATGTCGAACCTTTCTTTCCTGTAAAAGACAGGATTCATTTCACCCATTTTTGCCCCGTCAGTGCGACCAACTCCCACTGAACCGTAATCTTTCAGGACCGAATCGAGAAATTCAAACTGATGCTGAAGAACTTCCTGCATCCCGAGAAGGTCGGGCTTTTCATTCCTGATAAAATTACTGACAATAGCCGCCCTGTTGGACCAGGCATTAATACTGTCGCGCGGATTATCATATCTGACATTTAATGTCATCACTTTAATTGCATCCTTATCAGATTCACGTGAACATCCACTGAAAATCAACAGGAGGAGGAATGCAGAAAATATCAGAGATCTTTTCATATTCGAAAATTTTATCCAAAGATAATCAACTGAAGGCTAATTTGGACTATAGTTTGATCATTAGGTTAGGAAAGGTCATCCGGCAATTATTTATATATTTGTGCAATTATTAAAAGGGGGATATAAAGTGTATTGTAAACACTTGTTCTCCAAATATTTAATAAATTTAATCTTAAAATCATTTATATTAATGCCTGATGTAATCAAGCTTTTACCCGACTCGGTTGCCAACCAGATAGCTGCCGGGGAAGTAATACTGAGGCCGGCGTCTGTAGTGAAGGAGCTGATGGAGAATGCTGTTGATGCGGGCGGTAAGAATATAAATGTCATAATTAAAGATTCCGGCAAAACACTTATCCAGGTGATTGATGATGGTTCAGGCATGTCGGAAACTGATGCCAGGCTGGCATTTGAGAGGCATGCCACATCAAAAATTTCATCTGCGAAGGATCTTTTTGCTATCACCACCAAAGGATTCAGGGGTGAAGCGCTCGCGTCGATTGCTGCGGTGGCTATGGTAGAGCTGAAGACCCGGAAGGAGGACAATGATGCCGGGACTCTCGTTGTGATTAACGGGTCAAAGGTTGATGCACAGGAACCATGCAGTTGTCCCAGGGGTTCAAGTTTCTCCGTCAAGAACCTGTTCTATAATATTCCGGCCAGGCGTAAATTTCTTAAATCAGATAATACTGAATTGCGTCATATAATTAATGAATTTCAGAAAGTCGTTATCGCACATTCTGATATCAGATTTTCGCTTCACCATAATGACAACGAAATCTATAATCTGGTATCTGGTAACCAAAGGCAGCGGATAATAGGTGTCTTCGGAAAACAGATTAACCAGGATCTTATCACGCTTGAAACTGAAACCAGTCTTATCTGTATAAGAGGATTCATTGGCAAACCAGAGAATGCCCGCCGTACATATGGCGAACAATTCTTCTTTGTCAATAACCGGTTTATGAAGCATCCATATTTTCATAAAGCTGTGGCTGAAGCCTATCAGAACATTCTCCCTGCGGACTCTATCCCGACATATTTTATATTCATGGAATCAGACCCGGCTTCAATTGACATCAACATCCACCCTACCAAGACAGAAATAAAATTTGAAGATGAAAGATCTATCTGGCAGATACTTATGGCCTCAGTCCGCGAAGCTCTGGGACGTTTCAATATTGTACCTTCGCTCGACTTTGAGAATGAAGCTTTAATTGATATACCTGTCAGAAGTTCAATGGATGCTATTCCGGAACAACCCGGAATTGAAGTTGATCCTCTTTATAATCCATTTGACAGAGATGAGACATCAATGCACAGGCCGGATTTTGTAGAAAGGTTCGAAAGAGAGAATGTCGCTAACTGGGAGAAGCTTTATTCGACTCTTGAAAAAGAAAATGAAAACCAGGACAATACCGGAAAAATAAGGGAAAGTGAAAGGAGATTTTTCCAGGTAAAAAATAAATATATTGTTTGCACTGTTAAATCCGGGCTAATGCTTATCGATCAGAAACGGGCTCATGAAAGGGTGCTATATGAGAAATACCTCGAGTGTCTCAGGAAGAACAGGTCAGTAAGCCAGTCAGAACTATTTCCTGTAACTGTTGAAATAAATCCGGCCGATGTCCAGGTTTTAAAAGAATTGGAAAATGAACTGAAACTTCTTGGCTTTTCAATTCAGTTTTCAGGGAAAAACAAGATTATAATAAAAGCGCGCCCATCAGAATCGGGCTCCTCCGATCCGGCTGAAATGCTTGAAATACTTATTGAAGAGTTCAAGAGCACCCAGGCTGATCCTTTGACAGGCAGAATAGAAAAACTCGCAGCTGCAATGGCCGGAGCCTCAGCTATACCTTACGGCAAAGCGCTGGTCCAGGGTGAAATGGAGGATCTTTTTGATACTTTGTTTGCATGCTCGGCACCAAACTATACAGCAAAAGGAAGACCTGTAATGACAATAATCACACTTGAAGATCTTGATAAAAAATTTAAATAGGTTTAAATGAACGGATACGGAAGAGGTTTTTTAGGATTGCCACCAGTGGTGAAGAACATCATAATTATAAACATAATAATGCTGCTGGCAAAATATATAGCTGCAAGCGTTTTTCAGGTTGACCTTGTTGAAACCCTCGGACTCTTTTTTCCGAAGTCAGAGCATTTCAGACCTGTCCAGATACTAACCCATATGTTCATGCATGCAGATTTCTGGCATCTATTTTTCAATATGTATGCATTATTCATATTCGGGCAGGTTCTTGAAAATGTATGGGGACCGAAACGTTTTCTGATATATTATCTTGTTTGCGGACTTGGGGCAGTATTAGTTCATGAATCTGTAATTGCATTTGAATATCACCAGCTCATGAACAGTTCCAATCCTGAACTGGTTCAGATCTTGTTAAATACACCGACAATCGGTGCTTCAGGTGCTATCTTCGGCGTTCTTCTTGCATTCGGTGTACTGTTTCCAAATACTCAGCTTATGCTTCTCTTCCCTCCTATCCCCATCAAGGCAAAATACTTTGTACTGGGTTATGGTGCTATTGAACTTTACCTTGCTTTTTCACAACCGGGAAGCAACATTGCTCATGCAGCGCATCTGGGGGGAATGCTGTTTGGTTATTTACTTATAAGATACTGGAGAAAAACTACAAAAACCCTATACTGATGGGAATCTGGGACGAAATAAAAAATACATTCCATAAAGGTACTAACCTGACCAGGCTGATCTACATCAATACTGGAGTTTTTCTTATTATTTCAGCAGCTGCCATTATTGGATTTTTGCTTAAGAATCCTGCTGTTGCATCAAAAACCCTTAACCTGTTCGCTATTCCTGCTTCATTACATACTTTGTTTGTAAGACCCTGGACTTTAATAACATATATGTTTACCCACAAAGATATCCTGCATATCCTTTTTAATATGCTCTGGCTTTACTGGTTCGGAAGGATTTTTCTTGAATACCTCGATCAGAGAAAGCTGGTCGCGGTATATCTTCTCGGGGGGATTTGCGGTGCCGTTGTTTATGTACTTTCCTTTAATATTTTCCCTGCTTTCACAGGTATTGTAGACGAATCTGTAGCTATTGGAGCTTCAGCATCAGTAATGGCCATTGTAATTGCAATTGCTGCATATGTTCCCGACTATACCATCCAGCTTTTTCTTTTCGGAAGAATAAAGATCAAATATATGGCGCTTGCAATATTCGTACTGACTTCATTAGTGGATTTCTCGGTTAATTCAGGGGGCAAGCTGGCACATATCGGTGGGGCTTTTTTCGGATTGTTTTATACGTTAAATCTGAAAAAGGGACTTGATATCGGAAAGGGGTTCAACAGGATCATTGATTTCTTCGCGACATTATTCAAACCAAGGAAGAAGCTTAAGGTTACTTATAAGAAGCCTGTTACCGACTACGATTATAACAAAATAAAGGCTGATCATCAGGCTAAAATCAATCATATTCTGGATAAAATCTCAAAGGGCGGCTACGATAGCCTGACAAAAGAGGAAAAAGATACTCTCTTCAGAGAAAGCCAGAAGAAAAATTGATCAACTCAAAAGTCTATTTTAAATAACCATAGCTGCAGCTTGTCAAAAAACGGCATTTACAAATGCTTTTTCCTCTGAATATCAGTAATTTCGATTCTAATTAACAGTGAATTTTTGAGAAAACTTCTATATAAAATCCTTCTGGCTGTAAATGTTTTGTTTGCGTTTGCGCTTCTCTTTTCATATCTGGCAGTACATATAAATCCGGAGAGCTTTGCCTTACCTGCCCTTTTTGGACTGGCCTATCCCTATCTTTTGCTGATCAATGTTATACTGGCTGTAACATGGGCAGTGTTATTAAGATATGAAGCTTTGATATCTGTTCTCGTTATTGCTACAGGATTTACTCACCTTTCCAATTATATTAAGATCGCGAAGCCGGTAGGGAATAAGGAAAATACAATTAAAGTCCTAAGCTATAACGTCAGATTATTCAATAATTTCGAGGGGGAAAATGCCAGTTCAGAAAATAAAATACTTGCGTTCCTTAAAGATCAGCATCCTGATATTCTCTTTCTTCAGGAGTTTTATGTAAATGGCGATCCTGTAGAGAAAGATCTCGCCATAAAAGCAGCGCTCGGAGGTGAATATTATTCGCATACAA
This sequence comes from uncultured Bacteroidales bacterium, assembly GCA_963825935.1. GTDB lineage: Bacteria > Bacteroidota > Bacteroidia > Bacteroidales > VadinHA17 > LD21. Next base: position 27,047 of record CAWGUN010000012.1, read on the forward strand.
AATTGATTGGCAGCGGTAGAAACCGCTATTATGGCATTGCAACCTACACAAAATACCAGATTGTCCGGAAGGGTCAAATAGTCCATCCGGGATCATCGAGCCTTTCAATCTTCACTGATATTCTGGTCGGAAAGGATACCTTCAGGATTTTCAATAACCATCTTCAATCATTCCGGTTAAGGAAAATGGAGCGTTCATTCATTAATGAAATGACCGTTGACGACAAAGAAACTATTAATGAGTTCAAAACTCTGTCAGTAAGTCTTAAAAAAGGATTCATAAGGAGGGCCCAGCAGTCTGAAGCAGTAAAGGCACAGATCAATCATTCACCATATCCGGTAATAGTGGCAGGCGATTTTAATGATACGCCGGTTTCATATTCCTACAGAAAGATCCGTAAAGGACTTAATGATTCATTTGTCAATTCGGGTTATGGAGCAGGATTCACCTACAGGGGAAATTATCCTGCTAACAGAATCGATTATATTCTTTATGATAATACACTGGAAAGCAGGTACTTTCAAATATTCAAGGTTAAATATTCTGACCACTATCCCATTGTTGCATATTTAAGAAAAGCCACTAAAAAGGCAGCTTCCTGAAATCCACATTTCCTCCGCTGATAATTAATCCGGTCTTTTTCCTCCGGAAAAAATCGGGATTTTCTTTAATAATTGCAAGTACCGTTGCTGAAGATGGTTCAATTATAATTTTCATTCTTTCCCACACAAGGAGCATACATTCTATAATAGATTCTTCCCTGGCAGTAAAAATATAATCTACATTTTTCCTGATAACTGAAAAAGTCAATTCACTGAGTGAGGTCAGGAGCCCGTCGGCTACTGTTAATGGATTAACAGAAGGGGTCAGCTTTCCTGTAGTAAATGATTTCCAGGCATCGTTTGCATTTAACGGTTCGGCGCCAACCACCTTTATGCTTTCATTTATTCCCCTGACTGTTGTTGAGGTACCGCTCATCAAGCCTCCTCCGCCAACCGGGGCAACAACAATTTCGAGATCTTTTATCTCATCAAGCAGCTCGAGAGCCGCAGTTCCCTGTCCGCAGATCACATTGAAATTATCATATGGATGAATGAGTGTCGCTCCTGTTTTTTCCATTATGATCCTCGTGGTTTCTTCCCTTGCCTGCAGCGTAGGTTTACAGAATGTGATCTCAGCTCCATACCCCGCAACAGCATTTTTCTTTACAGCAGGAGCGCTCTCGGGCATTACAATATATGCTTTTACACCATTCATGCGGGCTGCAAGCGAAAGCGCAGCAGCATGGTTCCCGGAGGAATGTGTTGCCACTCCCATCTTTTTCTCGCTATCCGTCAATGAAAGAACAGCGTTAGTTGCACCGCGAAATTTAAATGCACCTACTTTCTGAAAATTTTCGCATTTAAAGAATAGTTCACTATCAAAGATTTTGTTGAGCTGATGTGAACTCAGAACAGGAGTAAGATGGATGAATGGCCTTATCCTGGAATGAGCTGCCCTGATATCGGAGAGGGTTGGGAGATTCATAATAAGAGATTTTATTCAAAATTAAGAAAAAAGGAATCACATATATTCAGCCCCTCTCTCCGATCTTATTCTTAGAATCCTTTGTACATGAATAATATATTTCTTCTTAAGGTTCCATTATTAAATTTGAAAATGAGAAAATTTGAAAAAATGTTATATAAACAATCTCTTAAAACATAACTCAAACCGAGTACTTTCATTTTCTGTACTATCTACCTTTAAAGTCACTTCATGCAACTCCAATATTTTGGTAACCAGAGAAAGACCGATACCAAATCCACCTATGAATTTTACATTAGTTGCTCTCTTAAACGGTTTGTAAATACTTTCAACTTCATTGGATGGTATGCCTATGCCCTTATCAGAAATAATGATATTGATGAAATTGTCTGTAATTTCAAATTCTATACTAACAAAATAATGATATTAATGAACTTGTCCGAAATAATATTCCACGTCCTCATTAGAAAATTTACATGCATTATCGAGCAGATTTTTAAAAGCAATTTCAAGCATCCCAAAATTGCCATTAATAAGTAGTTCATTGCTATTCTCAGGATATGTTATTTTGGGCACAATTTTACGTCCCTGATACTTGGTTTTTACTTGCTGAATGGTGTTAAATACTATCTCATCAATTCGCACATCTGAAAAAACGATACTTTTATCTTTATTAATTTGTGCTAATTCAAGTAGACTATTAATGAGTACATTAAGTTTTTTAAGGTCGCTGATTAATCCTGAAATATGAGCGATATATTCCTCCTGCTTTCGCTCTCGGCTTAAAAAATAATCGCTCTCACCAATCATTACTGTGAGTGGTGTGCGCAATTCATGGGATGCATTAGAAACAAAATCTTCCTGATTATTAAATGCAATTTCCAAATCTGAAAGCATCTCATTGAATGTTATTGACAACTGGTCAATTTCATCTTTCCCGTTTCCTTCGTCAAGCCTATTACTAAGTTTTAAAGAATTAATTTCTTTGACATTTCTTACAATACGTGAAATTGGTTTTATTGCCCTTTTGGAGAATAAATATGAAAGCAGTACCGATAACCAAACACTGAACAGGATGCTCCAAAACAAGATTTTTCGAAGTTCTGATAAATTCTCAATACGGGATTTATCGTATGCCATAATATATACATAATAGGTGCGATTATCAAAGATGTGCTTATAGTAAACACCATCTTTTTCTGCAATTGAGAAGTAATTTAAATTACCATTAGCATAATTTATAAGAGTACCATTATTTGACAGATATTGAATATTGTTACTGTAAACAAGATTATAGGCAGAATCGGTTATTACCAGTTCTTCCTTTTCCCATGATATGGTTGATTGCTGAATCTTTTTTAATAATGTTGAATCAACTTCGGCAACATTAATCAACAGAGTTGCCGTATTTTTTGCACTATCAAGAAGGTTTTGTCTGAATTTGGCGTGTTGGCTTGAATATGAAAAATAATATACAAGTACTGAGAAAAACAATAATATTCCAGCGACAATAAGTGTGAATTGAAATGATAATCTTGTTTTAATTTTCATCGCTTATATTTCTTTATCACTGCAATAAAAGCCAAAGCCAAATTTTGTATGGATTACTTTTGGCTCAAAATCTTTATCAATTTTTTTCCTTAAATAATTGATATACACATCAATAATATTAGTATTTGGGTCAAATTCGATGCCCCAGACCTGTTCAATAATGAATTCACGTGTGAGTAATTTATCTTTATTTTTTAAGAAAGTCTCCAACAATAAAAATTCTTTCGCTGTTAAATCAATTTTTTTACTTGCTCGTGTAACTGTTTTAGTGTTCAAATCCATTTCAAGGTCGGCAATTCCAATCTTTTCAGGATTCATGACATTAGAATCTGAACGTCTGATAAACACATTCACACGTGCTAACAATTCTCTGAAATCAAATGGTTTTACTATATAGTCATCCGCACCCACATCGAATCCTGCTATTTTATTGTCAGATGTACCAAAGGCAGTTAGCATTATAATAGGAATGTTACTATTTGTCTTACGAATTTCTCTACATAAATCATAACCATTAATTAATGGCAGATTAATGTCTAAAATGATAAGATTATATTTATTTCTTTCAACCAATTGTTTGCCGACATACCCATCGTAAGCAATTTCTGCGTTGAATCCAGAATCTTCTAATTGTTTTTTTAATATTTCAGCAAGTCGTTGTTCATCCTCAACGATTAATATTTTGATGTCCTCCATTGTGACTGTCTTTTATATACAAATTTACAATATGAAAGACAAATAATCCAAGTTTAAGGAGTTTCTAATCAACTTCTAATGTTTTTTTAATCAAAAATAATGTGGCTCATTCATAGATTTACTGCAGAACTATAAAGCATAATTGCTATTTATTTTGAAAAGTCAAAAATTTTCAAACGAATTTCTTAACATAATTGCATTGGCAATTGTAATTGTATCAATTATTTTAGTTATAGTTCTTATTATGATTTAATGATTGATTCAGAAAAATTTGGCTGAATTGTTTTCTAAAGAGTTTCTAATAATCTTCTAATCATTTTTTAACCAATATAATAATAGTCATCTGTAAATTTGTTACAGTCATATCAACTCATTTATTATTATGAAACTACCAAAAATGTCAAATGGATTTAAGGTTTTTCTTATTTGGTTAGGATTTTTTATTCTATTAGCCATTCTCAAGATATATTTTTTCCCCGGGTAGGCAAAGCAAACAATTATAATTGTTAAAAATAACTTGATATAAAAAATGTGAAAAACCTTGTTTACTTAATACTTTGTTTCTTCAGAAGGCAGTTGTCATTATAATTCATCGGCAACTGCTTTTTTTAATTAATTGATTTCCTGTTGCTAATATTTCACATGAAATGATTACAGTAATCATTCCAACACTAAATGAGCAAACTACTATTTCGCATGTAGTTCGTCTGGTAAAAAAAACACCAGAAGTAACTGAAATCCTGGTAATTGATGATAAATCGTTTGATGATACAATTAAAAATGCAAAGAGAGAAAAAGTAAAAATCTACACAAGCACAAAATTAGGTAAAGGAGCATCAATGCGTGACGGGATGCTACTTGCAAATAATGAAATTATAGTTTATCTGGATGCAGATATCGTGACATATCCGCAAAATATTATTACGCTCCTGACTGACCCATTAATTACTGACAATGCGGATTTTGTAAAATCTGACTTTGACCGACAAGCAGGGAGAGTAACAGAATTAGTTGCTAAACCTTTAATAAATCTGCTCTTCCCAGAACTTGCACATTTTTCACAACCTTTAAGTGGTATGATAGCGGGTAAAAAATCCTTTTTTGAAAAAGTATCTTTTGAAAATGATTATGGAGTGGACATTGGGTTGCTAATTGATATGTATCGCATAAAAGCAAGAATATCAGAAGTAAATATCGGATATATTGAAAACCGGATGCAATCATGGGAAGCTCTTAGTAAAATGTCACATGAAGTTTCAAGAGCAATTTTAAAACGTGCAGAATTAATAAAACAATCTAATCTTGAAATACTTGAAAACATTTCAATAATCAGAGACCAGATGGATTTTGCAATTAAAGAAAGTGTACTTGGACTAAAGAAAATGCTCATTTTTGACATGGATAATACTATCCTTCATTATAGTTTTATTACAACGCTTGCCGAGAAATTTGATTTCAAATCTAAACTAATATCAGTCGTATCTGAAAACAGTAATCCTTATGCACGTACCAAACTAATTGCAAAATTACTCAAAGGATTAAATATAAAGCAGTTATTAGATACTGTCGATGGCATTCCCGTAACACACGATTTCGAAAACATAATTAAAGTTTTCAAAAATAATGGATATATATGTGGAATAATCAGTGATAGTTATGATTGTATTACAAATCATATTGTCAACAAATATGGCTTGGACTTTTCAGTTGCTAATGAATTGGAATTTTCAAACAGTATTGCATCCGGAGAAGTCAAAATACCATCTGTATTTATTAAAACTAAAGAAAGTAATTGTAACCATGATTTTTGTAAATCAAACGCAATGAGAGAAATTGCCCAGCGATATATAATAGATGTCATGAATATTATAGCAATTGGTGACAGTGAAAGCGATATATGTATGATAAAAGATTGTGGTATTGGTATAGCCTTTTGCTCATCAAATGAGACTTTAAATTTAGTAGCCAGTAAAATAATATCCGAAAGAAGTTTTACATCACTTGTCGATTTCATTCAATAATAACAATAATCTTAAACCATAATGACAGGAATAATAATATCCATTTTTATTAAGAACAATAAAGAATAATTTTATCACATTGTCAATGAACATGGTTCAAGAAGTAAAACCGTTTAAATGAGAGCAATAGCAGGTATTCTGGCTTTTGCAGCAATAGTAATGATTGCTGTAATAATGATAATCCAGGAACAGATTAAACAGCGCAAAAATAAATTGAAATGATTAAGGAAAGAAAAACATTATCAAACTACTGATTTTTCAATAACTATAACCGCTTTACAATCAACAGGTATTTTAATGAACCCTAAGATTTAATATTGCATTAAATAGAACTTTAAAAACAGATGGAACTGCATTTCCATTCATTTCTGCAATGGCTCATCCCAATAATTATTATTCTTAAAATATGGGACTATGTCTGGAAAATATTTGCATTGTTGAAAGCAGCAAAAAATAATCATATGGCTTGGTTTGTTTGTATTTTAATCTTTAACACTTTAGGAATTTTGCCCATTATTTATCTTCTGATACAGAGAAGGATTAGTAACATTCAATCGAATAATAGTGTGAATTGATCTCTTTTTCACTTAATTATTAACGAAAATGTCAGAATTGATAATCGCAATTTTTGTGTTAGGATACGCAGCAATTGCACTCGAACATAAGATTAAATTAAATAAGGCAGCATTTGCATTAATTACTGGTGTTTTATGTTGGGTTATTTATATAGTTTTTATACCAGAAAAACAATTGATAAACGAGCAACTGACTGGTCATTTGGGCGAACTTTCTGGTATCTTGTTTTTCCTGTTGAGTGCAATGACAATCGTAGAACTAATTGATTCACATGGCGGTTTCAATTTATTAACAGATAGAATAACTCAGACAAATAAAAAAACATTGATATGGATAGTAGGATTTATAACATTTTTTCTGTCAGCAATATTAGACAACTTAACCACAACTATTGTAATGATTTCACTGCTGAGAAAATTAATAAAAGATGATAATGATAGGCTCTTATTTGTAGGAACTGTTGTGATAGCAGCCAATGCAGGTGGAGCATGGTCACCAATTGGTGATGTTACAACTACGATGTTGTGGATTGGCGGACAAATAACAGCATTTAAGATTATTTTGAAATTAATAATACCAAGTCTGTTCTGTTTAATTGTACCTTTAATATTTATCTCTTTTAAATTAAAAGGTAACGTAGAGAGAATCGAATATAACAAAAGTATTCAAAGAATATCTTTACCAAGAAACCAGCAGAAAATTGTATTATTCTCTGGTGTTTTAATTCTTATTTCAGTACCTGTTTTTAAAACTTTTACAGGCTTGCCCCCCTATATGGGAATTTTATTAGGTCTGGGTATCCTATGGATTATCACAGAAATTTTGCATAGTTCAAAAGACGAAGAAGATAAGCATAATCTTACAGTGGTCCACGCACTTCGAAAAATTGACAGTTCTACCATATTGTTTTTCCTTGGCATTTTAATTGCCATATCAGCCTTGCAATCAACAGGTATTTTAATGAATCTTGCAAAGTTTATGACTTTATCAATTGGCAATGAGAGTATTATTGTGATTTCAATTGGATTACTATCATCTATTGTTGATAATGTTCCATTAGTTGCAGCCGTACAAGGGATGTATGACTTAGTACAATATCCGCCAGACCATTATTTTTGGGAATTTCTGGCATATTGCGCAGGAACTGGGGGAAGTGCTTTAATAATAGGCTCTGCTGCTGGAGTTGCAGCAATGGGTATGGAAAGAATAAACTTTTTCTGGTATCTTAAAAAAATTAGTTGGCTTGCATTAATTGGATTCTTTTCAGGTGCAATTATTTATATTCTTCAAGATTCAATATTACACTGAAACATAAAGAATTAAATATTAGTAAGTAATTTTCACCATGAAGAAAAGATTTACGTTTAGTGGTCATGGTTATGGAATGCTCGCTGTCACAGATACTTAATAAACTGTATATTAATAAATTCCCCCTCTTTCCGCCAATTGGCGGAGAGAGGGGGAATTAACGGAAGTGAATACGTGTGTATCTATTAATTGAAGATGCTGAATGCAACAGTAAGACCTGCGAGAACAACTGATACCATCGACATTAGCTTGATAAGAATATTAAGTGCCGGACCGGAAGTATCCTTGAAAGGATCACCAACTGTGTCTCCAACAACGGTAGCTTTATGACATTGACTACCTTTTCCGCCATAATTACCTCTTTCAACAAATTTCTTTGCATTATCCCATGCACCGCCTGAGTTGTTAAGCATACTTGCGAGAACGAAGCCTGTGCTCATACCTCCTGCAAGAAGACCGATAACACCAGGTACGCCGAGAACAATACCAACAACAAGAGGAACAGCAATTGCCATCAAAGCAGGAATGAGCATTTCGCTTTGTGCACCTGCAGTTGATATTTCAACGCACTTTGCATATTCAGGTTTTCCGGTACCTTCCATAATCCCTGGAATTTCACGGAACTGACGACGTACTTCATCAACCATTTTACCGGCAGCACGACCAACAGCTTTCATACTCATTGAACTGAAAAGAAAAGCCATCATACCACCAATAAATATGCCACCAAGAAGAATCGGATTGAAAACTGAGAGATTATAAGCTGCTATGAAATCCTTCATAGTTGCAGTACTTAAATTAACAGCTACCTGATTTTCAGCAATTGCTGTCGGAACAGTATTGTGATAGAATAATGTGTCGCCAATCAGTTTAAATCCTTCAGGAGCTTTATCTATTACTTTTACCAGCCACATTTTTATTTCTTCCATATAAGCAGCCATAAGAGCAAGAGCTGTAAGGGCAGCTGAGCCTATAGCAAAGCCCTTTCCTGTTGCAGCTGTGGTGTTTCCAAGTCCGTCGAGAGCATCGGTTCTTTCTCTTACTTCTTTCGGAAGTCCCGACATTTCAGCATTACCGCCGGCATTGTCAGCAATAGGACCGAATGCGTCAGTTGCTAGAGTTACACCAAGAGTTGAAAGCATACCTACAGCAGCAAAACCGATACCGTATACACCCATTGCAAAGTGACTGAAACCACCTGCAAAACCATAGGCTGCAATAATACCGGCAACTATTGTTACAACAGGTATCCATGTTGAGGACATACCCACGGCCATACCTTCAATTATAACGGTAGCAGGTCCCTGCTGTGATTGTTTGGCAATACCCTGTGTAGGTTTGTTCCCATCAGAAGTATAATATTCGGTAGATTGGCCAATAATAACACCCGCAACAAGACCTGATACAGCAGCACCAAATACACCCCAGGTAATCCAGTTTACAGCAGCCATAACTGCAAGTACAACAAGAATAAGGGCAGAACTGCCTCCTGTACCAAGAAGAAGTGCACGAAGAAGAGTCTTTGGAGATGCGTCTTCTTTAGTCCTTACCATGTAAACACCTGCTATTGAAAGCAATATTCCGACAGCCGAAACCATCATCGGGGCAATTATTGCTGTGAGCTGTTCACCCGGAGCAAGTGACGGGAGTGCAGCACCAAGAGCTGCAGTTGAAAGGATTGATCCGGCATATGATTCATATAGGTCAGCACCCATACCGGCTACATCACCAACGTTGTCACCAACGTTATCAGCAATGGTTGCAGGGTTACGCGGGTCGTCTTCAGGAATACCTGCTTCAACCTTACCAACCAGGTCAGCGCCTACGTCAGCAGCTTTTGTAAATATACCACCACCAACACGTGCAAAAAGAGCCTGTGTTGAAGCACCCATACCGAATGTAAGCATGGTAGCGGTTATTTCAACCAGTTTCTGATGGTCGTCAGTCCCTGCATTTACAAAATTAAGTCCAAGCCAATGGAGACCATTTGCCATGTGTTCAGGTGTGAAAACTGCCTTGTCAAGTATAAGAAACCAGATGGCAATATCCAGAAGTCCAAAACCTACAACAACAAGACCCATAACAGCGCCGCTTCGTAACGCTACTTTTAATCCTTTATTGAGTGATTTTGATGCTGCCCATGCTGTTCTGCTAGAGGCAGCTGTAGCTGATTTCATCCCCAGATAACCGCATAATCCTGAGAAAAATCCACCAGTAAGGAACGCAACAGGTACAAATGGGTTTTGTATGCCCATGTATGCCAGTATCAACAATAAAACAGAAAGAATAATAAATACCTTGGTTACAACAGTGTACTGGCGTTTAAGATAGGCCATTGCGCCCTCACTTACATAAGCTGCAATCTCTTTCATCTTGTCTGTGCCGGCTTCCTGTACCATCATTCCTTTATAGAAGATCCAGGCAAACAGTAATGCGATGAGTGCTGAAGTTGGAATAATCCAAAATAAACTACTAATCATGATATCAATTTTTTAAACGTTCAAAAATAATTAATGTAATTATTATGTAAACAATAAATTATATAATCCTGAAATAGAGCAAATTGAATACAAACTTGATAAAAATTTATTCAGAGGGCGATATTAATAAAAATAATTTGATTTCCGTTCTTACAGAAGAAATATAAACTATAAAATTCATAACAAAAGGATTTGTAAATGGCCAGTAGGATGGTCCTAAAAAAGGAACCGGTTCAATTCTGTTGAAAATATAATCAGGTATACTAATAACTTCCATATTCCGTTTTAAAGTGATTTTTTATTTGTGCTAATTTTGCAGAAACATAAAACAGGTTAAAAATGGATTTTTTCAATGTCACGGCACTTTTGGTACAAACTCAGCTAAAAGACACCAGTTCAGTCGATAATCTGGCTGAGTTGCTTATGAAAGGCGGATTTATAATGATACCCATTATTCTTCTGTCGATAATCAGTGTGTATGTATTTATAGAGAGATATGCTTATATACGAAAAAACTCGAAAATTGATAATAACCTCATTAATAATATTATCAATGAGATCAGAAACAAAAAACCTGAAGAAGCTCTTGTCCACACTAAATATAATATGACTTCGATTGGAAAAATCCTGGAAAGCGGATTGATCCAGACTGATAAGTCGCCGAAAGAGATTGAGAATTCCTTTGAAGCCACTGCCAACCTTGAGATTTCCGAGATGGAAAAAAATACAGGGTACCTCGGTATTATTGCCGGTATAGCACCAATGCTGGGATTTATTGGAACAATTGCAGGTGTTATAAAAATATTTTATAATATCTCACTTGCCGATAATATCAGTATCGGTATTATCGCTGGAGGTTTATATCAGAAGATGATCTGTAGCGGGACAGGATTAATAGTTGGAGTTATAGCTTACAGCTTTTATCATTATTTGCAGATGATGATAGACCGTTTTTCGATAAATATGCAAAGGCAGGTAAATGAGGTAATAAAAGTTTTATAAAATGAATATTCAGAGAAAAAGACGTTTTAAACCGGAGGTGAGCACCTCATCTCTGAATGATATTATGTTTTTCCTTCTTTTATTCTTTCTTATTGTTTCATCATTAGCTAATCCTAATGTGATAAAGCTATTATTGCCTGATTCGAAATCAGCTCAGACACTTGATAAACAACAAATAACTATTTCAGTAACAAGGGATAAAAGATATTTTATTGATAACCAGCAGATCAGTTTCAGAGATATTGAGCAAATTCTTAAAAATAAAATCAGTGCCATAAAGGAGCCGACTGTGATCCTGAGGCTTGAGAACTCCCTTTCTGTTCAGGATTTAGTAGATGTCCTTGAGATAGGTACCAGGCTGAATGTTAAAATGGTTATGGCTACAAATAAAAAGACGGGATCATAGATCCCTGAATCTTGAATTAAATAGCTCTGAAAAATTCATAATTTATATTTTCCAGTTCCGTCATTTTTGGATAAGGATAGTAAGCAATATCATCTTTAGCCCCGACATAAAATCCTGTTTCAATAGTCCTGTAAAGCAGAGTACCGGAAAAAATTCTTTGAACGGTTTTCATGTGTTTTTCATATTCCCCCTGGAGTATCTCAAGACAGTCCCTGAGATGTCCGACATTTGAATAGGGCAAATGTTCAGCTGATCCTAAAAGCGGATTTGTTGCCAATTCCCCAAGTTTCAGCTCAACAAAGAATAATTTAGGCAGAACTATTGGAGTCGACCCGTCTGTCAGCTTTTTAAGAAACGATGAAGGTGCGAAACCGCTGGCTACAAGCGGAGTTACCGGACATAATTCCTGGTAAAGGTGAAGGGCATTTTCCTGTTCCCCGGATTTATCGTATGGTGCTTTTTTTAATTCAAGCACAACACCATGGTCAGTTGTAAGGTAAAGGCTTTTCAGCGCTGAGGTTGGAATTGTCTCAAGGACTCTGTAAACAGAAAGATAAACTGAGCTTTTCGGACTGCCATCCTCTTTTGCAACACACCTTTTATTAAGGCTGTTCATATCAATTAAGTTTTCTATACTGTCAAGGTCTACCTCAAAAAAAATTGTCTGGCCTTTGTTTCGTTTTTTGGTCCCGGTTGAGAGATACAAACCAAAACCTTCAGGAGGCAGCATTGAAGCAACAAGTGCTTCAGGACTACAGGTCAAGTAAATGTATTTGCTCATAATTTTCTATATTTATTTGAAGAAAAAAAGGTTCCCGGGCAATCAAGAACAAATCAACTTTTTAAGAATGTTATTTCAAATTTACATTTCTTTTTGCAATTGTGAAAGCAAAAGCCGGCTTTTCATTCGTTATTAACATGTCCGGTTTTTGACTTTTTCATTTTACATTTTCTACCTTTGGGCGGAACAATTATTAAAAGTCAGCTTTAATAAAAACAGGGAATAATCATGACTAATTTTTTCGATGACAAAATTGCTGAGAGACTAGGCGGTGCCGGCTTTGGGAAATCTACAGTTATTTACAAATTTGAAATTATTAAAAGGGCAAAGGCAGCTGCAAAAAAGGCACATCCTGAAATAGAACTTATAGACATGGGTGTCGGAGAACCTGATTGGCCCGCAGACGAACTGGTAGTCAAAGCTTTATCGGAAGAGGCCGGGAAACCTGAAAACAGGTGGTATGCCGATAATGGTATTCCTGAATTCCAGGAAGCAGCTGCCCTGTATCTTAAAAAAGTTTATGGGCTTTCAGGTATAATACCATCAGAACATATTATTCACGGGATAGGATCCAAGCCGGTGCTTGCGATGCTCCCCGTCTGCTTTATTAATCCCGGAGATGTTTTACTTACAACAGTTCCGGGTTATCCGGTTACAGCAACCTATACAAAATACCTGGGCGGCGAAGTATTCAACCTGCCATTGTTTGAATCAAATTCATTTTTCCCCGACTTCAGCAGTGTGCCTCAACCGGTTTTAAAAAAAGCTAAACTGCTTTATCTGAATTATCCTAATAATCCTACCGGAGCCGTGGCAACTCCTGAATTCTTTAAACAGGTAGTTGATTTTGCATGGAAAAACAATATCATTGTTATACATGATGCACCCTACAGTGCATTAACTTACGATGGATATAAGCCTCTTAGCTTTCTTTCTGCTGATGGAGCAATGGAGGTCGGAATTGAAGTCCATTCTTTATCGAAGGCATTCAATATGACAGGATGGAGAATCGGGTTTGTCTGCGGGAACAGCAAAGCAGTAAAAGCCTATGCAACAGTAAAGGATAATACCGACTCGGGCCAGTTCAGGGCAATTCAGAAGGCCGCAATCGAGGCATTAAGGCACACGGAAATTACTGATAAGACAGTAGCTAAATATTCCAGGAAATTCAATCTGCTTGTTGATGCGTTGAACGAACTGGGATTTGATGCAAAAAAACCGAAGGGATCTTTCTACTGTTATGTCAAAGCTCCCGCAGGAACCGAAAACGGGAGACTCTTCAATACAGCAACAGAATTTTCCGAATTTCTGATCCATGAGTCATTGATCTCCACTGTTCCCTGGGATGATGCCGGTAAATATATCCGGTTCTCGGTTACCTTTGAGGCTGATTCTCTTGCAAAAGAAATTGAAGTAATTAATGAAATAAAAGACAGGATAAAGAGATTAAAGCTTAAATTCTGAAATGTATGAACAGCTTATAAACTGAAACGCCTGATATGCCAAAGATTTCTGCCGTTATTATTACATTGAATGAGGAGAAATTCATCGGACAATGTCTTAAATCGCTTGAAGGTGTTGCAGATGAGGTAATTGTGGTTGATTCTTTTTCGACGGATGCAACTGAAGATATCTGCAGCAGGCATAATGTCAGGTTCGTAAAGCATGCATTTGAGGGTTATGTTGAACAAAAGAATTTTGCCGTATCACTGGCTGCTTATCAGTATGTTCTGTCACTTGATGCTGATGAAGCGCTAAGCGATGAACTGAAAAAATCAATATTGCAGATCAAGGATAATCCGGTATCCGACGGTTATAATTTTAACAGGCTTAACAATTATTGCGGAAAATGGATAAACCATTCAAGGTGGTATCCTGACAGGCATCTCAGGTTGTTCAATCCCTCAAAGGGCAAGTGGGTCGGGCCAAATCCTCACGACAGGTTCATGCTTAATCAGGGCTGTAAAACAACCTGGTTGAAAGGGGATCTGCATCACTGGAACTATTCATCGTTCGAGGACCACATGGATAAGATGAACAGGTTTTCAACCATAAGTGCAAATGAATATTTTAAAGCAGGGAAGAGAGCCGGACCATGTACAGCATCTCTTCACTGCATATGGAGCTTTTTCAGATCCTTTTTTCTTAAAGCAGGATTTCTTGACGGGTATATTGGATTTGTTGGGTGCTCAATAACAGCTTATGGAAGTTTTCTGAAATATTCAAAGCTCAGGAGACTGATTCTGAATTCGAAAAAATAGAAAAGAAATCTTATGATATTCGGCGAGGATATAAAAAATGCATTAAATGCCCTTAAATCGGGGGGAGTGATTTTATACCCGACTGATACTGTCTGGGGTTTAGGTTGTGACGCAACCAATGCTTCTGCACTGGAAAAGATCTTTAAAATAAAATCAAGGAGTGAAAGCAAGAGCCTGATTATCCTTGTTAACAGCACGGCAATGCTTGAAAGGTATGTCAGGGATATTCCTGAAATCGCTTTTGAAATTACCGAAGCTTCTGATACTCCGATAACTATTATTTATCCGCAGGGAAAAAACCTTGCTCCGGGAGTATGCAGTGAAGATGGTTCTGTCGGTATCCGTATCTGCTACGAAGAGTTCTGCAGTGAACTTATTCAAAGATTCCGCAAGCCAGTTGTTTCAACATCGGCAAATATCAGTGGAAAACCATTCCCGTCAAATTTTGATGAAATCGATGATTCTGTAATCTCCGCGGTTGATTATGCAGTAAAATACAGACAGGAAGACCGGCGAAAGCATTCTCCTTCACCGGTCATAAAAATCGATAAAAACGGAGTATTTAAAATTATCAGGATGTAGCCTAATTTGCGGCTCTTACATGTCCAGATCCTGAAGTTCTTGCATCAATCCTGGGATTCCCGAAATATGAAATGTTACCGCTTCCTGAGATCCTGGCATTAAGAGAATCGCCAGCTTTACACAGGCAACTTCCGCTTCCGGATATATTTGCTTCAAGATGGTCAATCTCAAAATCCTTACCTGAATAATTTCCTGATCCGCTGATTATAATCTCACCTCTGTCAGCACTGCCAGACGAGCCTATTGTTACATTTCCGGAACCGGATATATTGCAGTTCAGTTCATCAGCCACCAACCCTGCAGTAACAATTCTTCCGCTGCCGCTGACATTCAGACTAAAGTTATCAGCTTCTTTGATCGCATCGAGAATTTCAGCTTTACCTGAACCTGAAACGCTTAATCCATTTAATTCGGGCATAGTTATGTAAATATTTACCCTTCCCCTTAAGTTGAATCTCCAGGTTTCCTGCTTTATTAAAAGCCTGTCACCTGAAACTTCTGTAACGATTCTTTCAAGATCATTTTTTTCTCCCTCCAGAACAACACTGAATTCAGGACCAAGCTTAATACTCAGGTTACCGGAGACACCGAAATTTACACTGGAAAATCCTTTTACGTTCCTGGTTTCCTTTGAAACTGACTGACCCGTACACAGACATGTGGAAACCATCAGACAAACAGCAATTGATGACGAAAGAAGTAATCTTTTCATTTTAATATGGATTAAGTAATGATATTTTGTCAAAAGACACCTTTTTTGACAAAATGTTGCATCTTCTTTTTTATCAGTACTCTTCAGGCAGAGTCAATATCTGTTCATAGCTGAACACGGGACCATCTTTGCATACAAAAACTTTCCCGACATTGCACCGTCCGCATTTGCCAAAACCACATTTCATCCTGTTCTCCAGGGTGGTGTAAATGTCCTTATCTTCAAAGCCCAGCTTTTTCAAAACCGGCATTGTGAATTTTATCATTACAGGAGGACCGCAGAGGATTGCAATGCAGTTGTTTGATGAAGGTGCCACTTTCTCAAGAACAGTCGGGACAAAACCAATTTCGCCTTTCCATTCCGGTGTCTGTCCTCCCGGATCAACAGTCGTAATGAGCTTAATATCAGGTCTCTCCTCCCACTCTTTCAGTTCATGTTTATAAACAAGGTCTGCCACAGAACGGGCACCATAAATGATTGTTATGTCTTTATATTTATCACGCAGGTCCAATGTGTTCCAGATCACGCAACGCATCGGAGGCAGTGCAATACCACCTGCAATATATAATAAATTCTTTCCCTCCCATTGTTCTATCGGAAAAGTGTTCCCGTAAGGACCTCTGAAGCCTACAGTATCACCAACTTCAAGATTTGCAAGGGCATTTGTAACCCTTCCGGCCTTCCTGAAAGTGCATTCAATATAGTCTTTACGTGTCGGAGAAGATGCTACGCAAAAAGTTGATTCTCCTTCACCAAGGACAGAGTATTCACCAAACTGACCGGCTTTAAATGAAAACTTTTCAGCTTCCTCTCCATTTTTAAATTTCAGACGGAATGTTCTTACATCAGGAGTTTCTTCGATTATATTATCGATCTCCATCAGGTAGGGCTTATATATGTTGTCACTCATAATTGGTCTGATTAAATGTTTTGTAATGCTTCCAGCTGCTCTGCAAGATTCATATCGACCGGACAGGCACTTGAACAACGTCCGCAGCCGACGCATCCGAGCGTTTTATTACGTTCGGGCATATATGAAAATTTATGCAGAACCCTTTGCCTCCATCTCTGGCTCTGAATATGACGGGGGTTATGGCCCGAAGTATGCAGTGTGAACAAACCGAAACCGCATGAATCCCAGCTGCGGTAACGCCTGCCGTTTTTCCCCCTTGTTTCATCCTGAATATCAAAACATGCACAGGTAGGGCAGACATAAGCACATGCTCCGCAACCAATACATCTTAATGAATTTGCCACCCAGAAAGGATGCTCAAAAGCTCCTGCCAGCTTTACTGTTACCTGTTCGTGACTGAACTTCTGCTTTACTTCTGTAATTTCTGCATCTTCGCCTGAGGCTGGTTCAAAAAGATCAGGGAATGAAGCAACCAGGCTATCCCCTTTTTCAGTGAGAATCCGAGCCTGATAATCGCCATTCTTTAATCTTGCCAGCAGGATATCGCTGCCTTTTGCAGAATCGGGCGCCAGACCCACAGAAGTGCAAAAACAATATTCATCGCTCAGGTGGCATGCCAGACCAATGACAACCAGCTTTTCCATACGTTTGGTAAAAAACTGGTCTTCAATATCCCAGCAGAAAATTGAACGGAGAACATCAAGAGCAGCTGTATCACATGGATGCGCACCCCATAAAACCACTTCCTTTATTTTATCCTTATCGATATCAGTTATCGTACTTTCAGTTTTGCTGTTTGTGTAAAAAAACAGATTCTCAACTCTCGGAAATACGACATTCTTAACTGACAGAGTTGATCTGATGTGGTCAAGGGTCACTTCAGCGAAAGGCGGATTGTATTTATACACTATCTGTTTATCCGGGGCAGTGACAGGAGCATAAATCATGTGGTCCGCCGATAAATGAGAATATAATTTTTCCAGCGATGGCTTCCTTATTAATTTTATGTTCGTTTTCATATTAAATTATAAAGCTTTCTTTGTCATTAGGTTCATAAGTCGACAAGACAGAACTCATTTTATCTGATGTGCCTGCATAAATATTGAAGTAATTGTGAACCTGATCTGCAAGTTGCATAGTCAGAAGATGGCAGGGAATGCCAACAGGGCAGGCTCTTCCGCATTCACCACAGCTTATGCACCGGCCGGCAAGGTGCATGGCTCTCAATATGTGCCACTCCATATTTCCATGAGTATTTGACTGGACAGGTATCCATTGGGGCTGATTTACCTCAACTGAACAGCGGGTACAATAACACATCGGGCATGCCTGCCTGCAGGCATAACATTTAATGCATTTTGAGAGCTCATTCTGCCAGTAAGCAAATTTTTCTTCAGGAGTCAGCTTATTCAGCTTAGCCAGAAGCTCTTTATCTTTTTCAGGATTACTTAAGTCTGCTTTCCCTATATAATCCTGCATTACTTTGGTGTCGGCGATATCAAGAAGTTTCCCTTCAGAAGAGATACCCAGCACAACAATACTTTCTGCAAATACCTGCTGTTCAGATATTAACATCATTATGCTTCGCATGGTTGGAAGGGCGGCTACAATTGCCATTTTACCAAACTGTTTAACCTCAGGTTTTGTCAGGTAGACCGCCAGGTTCTGAACACAACGGTCATCATAGATAAGAGTATCTGTATGTGCAGGATCAGTTATGAAGGCAGGACGTGCCAACCCGGCAGACCCGGCTTCGTAACCAATAACAACCTGAACATTTTTATTTTCAAGCAGCTCTTTTGACCTGGTTATTAAATTATTCATTTTCGACCTCCTCTTCAACTGATTTATTTACCAGGTCCTTATATGCTACATATGGTCCGAGTTCCCGTATGCGGCCGACAGTTGTGTTAACCACTTCTGCCCACCTGGCACCTTCGGCAGCCGATACCCATGAAAAGGTAATCCGGTTCATGTCAATCCCCATAAAATCCATCAGTTCCTTAAACATTATCCACCGGCGTTTTGCGTGAAAGTTGCCGGAGGTGTAATGACAATCATTCGGATGGCAGCCTGAAACGATAATTCCATCAGCCCCGTTTGCAAATGCTTTCAGCAAAAGCATAAAATCGATACGTCCGGTACAGGGGAAACGGATAATCTTGACGTTCGATGCATATTTTATACGGCTTGTACCCGTTAAATCGGCACCTGCATATGTACACCAGTTACATACGAAGGCGACAACTTTTGGTTCAAATTCTGACATATTATGTTCTTTATATAAAATGTAATCTTATAATATTAACTAGTATTCGTTCAGCAAGGCCACTACTTCGGCATACACCTGGTTATTTGAATAACCATGCAGATCAATTGATTTTGACCGGCATAAAGCAACACATGTGCCACAGCCCTGGCAGAGACCTTCATTAATCTTAGCTACGGTTTTAATTATCTTACCGTCGCGTGTTTTGAAATCCTCGCGTTCAATAGCCTGATACGGGCAAACCGACTGGCATAAAAAGCATCCCACACACGTGGAGTACATTGGCGGCGCTGTCCGGTTGACATAAGCAATAAGAGGTTCGCGTGTCAGCTCATTCTGTGAAAAGAGAGCAGCAACTTTAACAGCGGCACCTGAAGCTTGCGATACAGAATCAGGAATATCCTTGGGATTCTGACATGCACCTGCCAGGAATATACCGGCTGTATTAGTCTCTACAGGCCTTAATTTAGGATGAGCTTCCGCAAAAAACTTATGAGCATCGTACGAAACGTGCAGTTTCTGGGCAAGTTCCTCGGCACCATGACTGGCAACCCCTGCGGTGGCAAGAACTACCATGTCGGCAACAACTTCAACAGGCTCTCCACCAAGAAGTGTATCAACACCTTTGACAATCAATTTCCCGTCTCTTTCATATATTGTTGATACCCTTCCGCGTACATAATTTACATGGTCTTCTTCAATGGCACGCCGGACAAATTCTTCATAATTTTTTCCGCCTGCCCTGATATCCATGTAAAAAACATAGGCATTGCCTTCATGCACTTTATGTTTATAGAGCATGGCATGTTTAGCTGTGTACATGCAGCAAATCTTTGAGCAATATGCAATTCCTTTTGCCGGATCACGCGAACCGGCACAGGCAACAAATACAATATTCTTTGGCACCTGACCGTCGGAAGGCCTCAGAATTGCTCCGGAAGTCGGTCCTGATGCAGAAGCCAGTCTTTCAAACTGCAGTCCGTCAATAATATCTTTATACTTACCGTAACCGTATTCGGGAAAGAAATCAGTATGCTTGATATCAAAACCGGTAGCGACCACAATAGCTCCGATTTCAAGATCGAGGATCTCATCAGGCTGATCGAATCTTATGGCTTTTGTGGGACAGACAATTTCACACACTTTGCATTTCCCTTTAATATAATATGTACAATGCTCCCTGTCGATTACCGGTCTGTTTGGCACTGCCTGAGGAAACGGGATATAAATTGCCGGCCTCATTCCCATTCCCTGTTCAAACTCGTTTGGAATTTTCTTTTGAGGGCATTTGGTAGTACATAATCCGCAGCCTGTACAGACTTTTTCATCAAGACTTTTAGCCTTTTTCCTGATTTTTACCTTAAAGTTTCCTATGAATCCCTCAACACTCTCTACTTCAGCATATGTGTATAGAGTAATATTGGGATGTTGAGCCACCTCAACCATTCGCGGGGTCAGTATACATTGTGAACAGTCGAGTGTGGGGAATGTCTCCGAAAGCTGCGACATATGTCCGCCTATAGAAGGTGATCGCTCAACCATCACTACTTTATGTCCTGTATTTGCAATATCAAGTGCTGACTGAATTCCTGCAATACCGCCTCCAATCACAAGTGCTGTTTTTGTTACCGGGACCCTGATCGGCTGAAGAGCATGATTAAGCTTGACCTTTTCCACCTGCGTCCTGACTATATCAATAGCTTTCTCCGTTGTCAGATCATTTTTCTCATGAACCCATGAGCAATGTTCCCGCAGATTGGCCATTTCACATAAATATGGATTTAACCCTGCCTCAGCACAGGCTTTTCTGAAAGTAGGCTCGTGCATTCGCGGAGAGCATGCAGCAACAACAACACCGGTAAGTTTATGTTCTTTAATAGCATCCTTAATCAATGTCTGGCCCGGATCGGAGCACATATACTTATACTCCGTGCTATAGGCAACATGTTTTAACTTCCCTGTTATTTCGGCAACCTTATTAACATCGACTGTTGCACTTATATTTTCGCCGCAATGACAAATAAAAACTCCAATTCTTGCCATCTTAAATTATATTTTCTTCTTTAACTGATATTAACATCTACAAAATGCCGTTTTAAACCAACCTTTTCGGCTGACAGTCCAATTGCCAGGCCGATAGCCTGCGTCATAAAAACGACAGGAATTTTATAATCTTCTTTCCAGTATTTATTTATATCCGATCTGCGCATATCCAGATTTGAGTGACACATCGGACAGGCAACAATAATTGCTTCAGCGCCACGATGTTCTGCTTCTTCTATAATTTTACCCGATAATCTGGATACAATATCGGTACGTGAAATTGAGAATCCCGCACCGCAACATTCGGTTTTATGAGGAAAATCAACCGGAGAAGCTCCTATTTTGCTCATTACAATGTCCATAGTCTGAGGATCTTCAGCACGGTCATAATTAAGGATTTTATTCGGCCGTACCAGCAGACAACCATAATAACATGCAACTTTATGATTAAAGGGATGAACAATTTTCCCGTTAAGTTTTGGGAAAATATACTTATCGATCCACTCAATAACATTTAATATTCCGCATGTTCCCCTGTAATCCATATCGAGGATTTCTTTTACACGGTTTTTGAGCTCAGGATTTTTTTTCAGTTCGTACTGAGTTACCGTGAGGCGGCTGTAACATGCTGCGCAGGGTACAATTATCTCATCCATGCCATTTTGTTCGGCCAGGGCCAGGATGCGGGCCGGGAGTGCCAGGGATAATTCTTTGTTCAGGTTATGTGCAGCTGTGGCGCCGCAGCAGTTCCAGTCGGGAATCTGGGCAGCCTCAAAATCAAATGCTTCCGCAAGGGCAAAAACAGATTCATTATAGTCACGGGCTGAGCCGGTTAAAGAGCATCCGGGATAAAAACCAGTTTTCATTTATACCTTTTTATTTGCTTGTTTTCTTAAATATTCTGGCCATCTGAGATTTTCCTTTAATCATATGAGGAATAAAGTGCAGCTTGCCTCTTGTTATCATTCGCGGTGCCAGGGAAATATCCTGAGTCAGGTTAAAAGACTGACGTTTATAGTCGAGTATAAGCCCCAGCTCGAACAACCTGCCTGTATACCTTATGGAATTCAGAAATGACTTATGAAACGCTATAATATTTTTAGCTTTCCGGTTGACTTTCTTTTCACTGCGTGATCTCTGCCGCAGGAAATCCATCATAGAGGGAATATCTATTTCCATCGGGCAGCGGCTCAGGCACATCTCGCAGGCTACGCAGAGCCAGATTGAATAAGACTTAAGGATTTTGTCATCATTGGCAGGTGTTTCTGTCTGAAGCAGACGCATTACCATGCTTGGGGGCAGGTCCATATCGTATGCCACCGGGCAGCCTGCCGAGCATTTGCCGCACTGGTAGCATTTCTGAGCATTAACCTCAACATTTTTTTCAATGCTGTATGCCAGAGAATTTCTTTCGGTATGATGTTCGGAACTGGACATTTTTATTTTCTGAATTTTATTTATTCAATACTTGAAAACAATCGTAAAAATTGAACTCGTTCGTAAGCAGCAGGATTTTGAACTTTTTTCTGCGATAATAATCCTTTAAAGTCAGAAATGGTGTTGAATTTGTGATGTTCCATCCAGGATTCCAGACCACTTATAACTTGCGGAAGAACTTCAAAATGATTCTTATAGAATACAGAGACCATGTGAACGGCATCGGCTCCTGCCAGGATCTGCTTTATAACCGTTTCGTGGTTATGTATGCCTGTTGATGCAGCAATGTCGCATTTAATCCTTCCCGATAAAAGAGCAACCCAACGCAGTGTATGTGAATACTCTGAATCGCTGCTGAACATATTTGATGCATTTACCTGAAGATTTTCAATATCGATATCAGGATTGAACGGCCTGTTAAAAAGAGTTAATCCTGCAATCCCGGTCTCAGATAATCTGAGTATAGAGCGGGCAAGACCCGAAAAATAGAATCCCACTTTAAGCGAAACAGGGATTGAAACATATTTCTTAACTTCCTGTACTATATCAAAATATACCTTTTCATTCTCATCACCGCTTTTTTCAAAATCAGAAGGTAAAAGATATACATTGAGCTCAAGAGCATCAGCGCCGGCATCCTGGATACGCTTTGCGAAGTACTGCCAGTCATATTGGGTAGAGCAATTAATACTGGCAATTACCGGAATATCTATTGCCTTTCCGGCATCGGAAATTAATGTCAGATATTTGCTCAGGGTATGCTCCTTTGCATAACTGGTGAGGTAATCGAAGGCTTCATCGTAATAGAACTCCGTTTTGCTTACGATCCCCTGAAATGCTTCATTCCAGGATTTCATCTGAGGATTGTCCGATTGGATTAATTTCTCAGTTTCGAATTTTATCTGTTCTTCAAAAATAGATTTCAGAACTACAGCACCTGCTCCCATCTGAGCAATGGTCTTAAGGCTATCTATGGAAGAAGTTAATCCGGAGCTCCCGACAACCAAAGGGTTCCTTAACTTCAAACCCAGGTATTTACATGAAAGATCGACCATAGTGTTAATTTATTAACAGTACAAATGTAACGACATCATCAATACGTAAAATATGATATATATACATATTTTCAAATACTGGTATTATCTATAAAGGCGGGGACGGGGTGGTTGAAAAATCTTAAGATGTCTTAATTAAGATCAATCAAACCTTCCGGAAGATCCATCGTAATGGTCTTCTTTTTTTTATCGACCCTGATGATGAAATGCTCGTGTAAAGGAATCAGGATTTCCCTGCCGGCTTCTGCTTCAACACCCAAAAGCCATTGCTCCGGATTTTCAGTAATGCTTTTGACAGTGCCAACCAGGCTGTTATCTTTGAGGATAATTTTGAAACCAAATAGTTCTGAGGTGGCATTTTCTAATGATTTCCCCTTGCTACCGGAGGTGAGAAATACTTTGCAGCCGATAAAATCGTTTACCTTTTCACCTGATCCGTATCCTTCAAATTTAAGTCTCAGGATATCAGCTCCGGGGTAATCTGTTTCAGAGATAAAAAAAGGAACCGGTTTCCCTTCAATTTCAAGAAAAACCGATTCCAATACAGGTATATTTTCAGTAAAGCTCTTTTCCAGTTTCACTGTAACGGCACCTTCGTAACCGTACAATTTTGTGATCTTACCTAGTAATATTTGAGCTTTATACACCATTGGATAACTGATCCTTATGATCAGCTACTCCTTCGGCATATCATCTGCAGCCGGTTCTGATGCAGTTTCTTCTGCAACAGGAGCATCAGTTGATTCTGCAACTGGAGCATCAGAAGCCTCTGTTACCGGAGCTTCAATTGTCTCTGCTACCGGAGCCTCAGTTGTCTCTGCTGCAGGAGTTACCTCTGCTGCAGGAGCCTCAGGTTTGTCTGCAGCTTCAGCTTTTGCTGCCAGATCGGCTTGTTTTTTAGCAAGTTTTGCTGCCCTTGCTTCATTGATTTTCTTTTCAGCTGCAAGATTCTTTTCAACCTGGTCATCCTGCGACTTCTCAAGACCTGATCTTTTTGCATCAATTTTTGCTTCATTCTGCTTCATCCACTCGTCAAAACGTCTCGTGGCTTCAGCTTCATCGAATGCATTTTTCTTAACACCTTCAAGAAGATGCTTTTTCATTAGAATACCCTTATAAGACAGGATAGCTCTACATGTTTCAGTAGGTAATGCGCCATTTTGCAGCCAACCGAGAGCCTTATCGAAATCGAGTTCGATTGTGGCGGGGTTAGTGAGCGGATTATATTTTCCGATCTTTTCAATATATCTGCCATCCCGTGGCGATCTGCTATCTGCTACCACAATGTGGTAATAGGCCAGTTTCTTACGGCCTTTCCTAGCTAATCTGATTTTAACTGCCATTAATTTTTACGCTTTTTATTTAACCTGCTTTAAAATTGTGGGTGCAAAGATAAATAAATATTTATTGCAAACAATCTCATTTTAAATAGAATCGGGAACAATGTTTTTTAAATCAAAAAAAATATCTTAATTCTTTGTCCATTTTTGCCTATTTTTGTGAACCAATCCAATAGATTTTATCACTTTTTCTATGGCAATTTTTTCACACTTACATGTTCATACTCAGTACTCTATATTAGACGGGGCTTCAAATATTGCACTGCTTTTCGACAAAGTGAAATCGCTGGGCATGGAGGCTCTGGCAATCACCGACCATGGCAATATGTTTGGTGTCAAGGAGTTTCATAATGCCGCCACAAAAAAGGGTATCAAACCTATTATCGGATGCGAAATTTATGTTGCCAGAAGATCAATGGCAGATACAAGTGGTAAGGAAGATCGCTCAGGCGATCATCTAATACTCCTTGCCAAGAACCTGATCGGATACAAAAATCTCATCAAGCTTGTTTCGACAGCATGGATAAAAGGGTTCTATTACAAGCCACGGATAGATAAAGAACTCCTTGCAAAATACAAGGAAGGACTGATTGCATCATCCGCATGCCTTGCAGGAGAGATTCAGGATGAAATACTCAACGGGACAATTTCAGGTGCCGAAACTGCTCTGAAAAGTTACACGGACCTCTTCGGCGAAGATTTTTATCTCGAGATCATGCGTCATGAAACCAATGATCCTGAGGCAGACAGAACCGCATTTCCTCTTCAGCAAAAAGTGATTGAGGCGCTGAAAAAACTTTCGGTAAAGCATAATGTGAAGATCATTGCTACAAATGATGTTCATTTCATTAATGCTGAAGATGCTGAAGCACACGACAGGCTGATATGCATTAATACTGCGAAGGATATTGATGATCCCGACAGGTTAAGGTATTCCAAGCAGGAGTATCTCAAGACTGAAGATGAAATGAGGGCAATTTTCAGCGATATTCCGGAAGCTATTGAAAATGTTGCCGAAGTTGTTGCCAAGATTGAAAAATATAAGCTTGATCATAGTCCCATAATGCCTGAATTTGAGCTGCCCTCCGGATATTCCGATAAAGATGAATATCTCAGATATCTCACCTATAAAGGGGCAGCAGCAAGATGGGGCAATCTTACAAAAGAGCAGACAGAAAGGATCGATTTTGAACTCGAAACTATCGCCAAAATGGGATTCCCCGGGTACTTTCTTATCGTCCAGGATTTTCTAAGTGCTGCCAGGGAAATGGGGGTCGCCGTTGGCCCGGGACGGGGCTCCGCGGCCGGATCTGCTGTTGCATTCTGTCTGAGAATAACGGATATAGATCCGATAAAATATGGCCTCCTTTTTGAGCGGTTTCTGAATCTTGATCGTATTTCAATGCCGGATATTGATATCGATTTCGATGAAGACGGAAGGGAATCGGTATTAAAATATGTCGTGAATAAATATGGACATGATAAAGTGGCTCATATAATAACATTTGGTACCATGGCCGCAAAGATGGCTATAAGGGATGTTGCCAGGGTCCAGAAGCTGCCATTGCCCGATGCAGATCGTCTTGCGAAGCTTGTACCCGAACGTCCAGGGGTGACGCTCACCCAGGCTTATGCTGAGGTACCTGAGCTGGCAAAGGAAAAAGAGTCGTCGAATAAGCTTATTTCACAGACGCTTAAATATGCTGAAGTGCTGGAAGGTTCGGTAAGGCAGACCGGAGTTCATGCCTGCGGGATAATCATTGGAAAAGATTCCCTTGATAATTACATTCCGCTGTGCACGGCAAAAGACACTGAACTCTATGCAACACAGTATGACGGAAGCCATGTCGAATCAGTAGGCCTGCTTAAGATGGATTTCCTCGGGCTGAAGACGCTTTCAATAATAAAGGATGCTGTCGACAATATCAGAAAATCCAAAGGGGAAGAGATCGATATTGAGTCCCTTACTCTTAACGACAAAAAGACTTTTGAATTATTCAGCAACGGGGAAACAACCGGGATCTTCCAGTTCGAATCTACCGGGATGAAAAGATACCTGAGAGATCTTAAGCCTAACAGGTTTGAAGATCTTATAGCAATGAATGCTCTTTACCGTCCCGGACCAATGGAGTATATCCCGAAATTCATCAAAAGAAAACTTGGCCAGGAAAAAATCGATTACCCGCTGCCGGTAATGGAAAAATATCTCAATGATTCCTACGGAATTACAGTTTATCAGGAACAGGTTATGCTTCTTTCACAGGAGCTTGCAGGTTTCACAAAAGGGGAAGCAGATTCGCTCAGGAAGGCAATGGGGAAGAAGAAGAGATCGATCATGGATGAGATGAAGGTCAAATTCATGGAAGGATGCAGCAAAAAAGGATACGACGAGAATATCATAACAAAAATATGGTCCGACTGGGAAGCTTTTGCGCAATATGCTTTTAATAAATCACATTCCACATGTTATGCTCTTGTTGCATACCAGACAGGTTATCTGAAAGCGAATTACCCGGCAGAATTTATGGCTGCTGTTCTCAGCCGTAATATAAGTGATATTAAAAAGATAACAACTTTCATGGATGAAACACGCCGGATGGGGATGGAGGTTCTGGGTCCGGACATAAATGAAAGTAATGTAAAGTTCACTGTAAACAGGGACGGAAATATAAGATTTGGCCTTGGAGCTATTAAAGGTGTCGGCGAAAGTGCTGTGCTTCTGCTGATTGAAGAAAGAGAAAAGAACGGGCTTTACAAAGATGTATTTGACCTGGTGGAAAGAGTTAACCTTAATTCACTAAATAAGAAAAATCTCGAAGCAATGGCTGTTGCCGGTGCTTTTGACTGCTTTGAGAATATTATCAGGGCACAATATTTTGCACTCGACACCAGGGGAACAAGCTTTATAGAAAGCCTTATCCGTTATGGCAATAATGCTAAAACCATTAAGCTTTCCAGCCAGCAAACCCTTTTTGGTGAGTCAGGAGGTTTCGACCTTATAAAACCTGAACCAACTATTTGCCCTGACTGGCCCAAACTGGAGAAGCTGAACAGGGAAAAAGAGGTTATAGGAATATACCTTTCATCCCACCCTCTCGATGATTTCAGACTTGAGATCAATACATTTACCACCGCAACACTTGCTGATCTGCAGAATCTTCGCGATTATCTCGACAGGGAAGTGGTCGTTGCAGGAATGGTGACTGATACAAAAAACGGAATCGGGAAAAACGGCAAGCCTTATGGCTCTTTTACACTGCAGGATTATACCGATTCATTCAGGTTCATAATGTTTGATAAGGATTATCTTGACAACAGCAAATTCTTCATAACAGGTTACTACCTGCTTATAAAAGGGAGAGTCCAGAAACGAAAATTCAGGGACGACGAACTGGAATTCAGCATAAGGAAGATCAACCTGCTTTCGAGCGTAAAGGATGAGCTTATCAAAACAGTTACATTGATAATCAATCCTGAAAATATCAGCAATGAAATGATCGGTCAGCTCAAAGATCTTATAAGGGAAAACAAAGGTGAAACGGAGCTTAAATTCATGTTCCTTGATTCTGAAGATAAAATTTCATTACCGATGTTTTCCAGAACTCTGCGGGTAAGGCTTAACAATGAATTTATTTCTTACATCGACGATCATCCGGGGATAGATTATAAAGTTAATTAGCTATATTTGCGACCTTTACTTTTAGATAAAATATTAAAACAAACCACTATGGCATTAGATGTAAATGATGGGAACTTTGAAGAGGTTGTTGTTAAGTCAGACAAGCCTGTTATTGTTGATTTCTGGGCAGAATGGTGCGGCCCATGCAGAATGATTGCTCCCATTATTGAAGAAATTTCCATAGAATATTCCGGTAAAGCTGTCGTTGTCAAATGCGATGTCGACAACAGCCCCCAGGTCGCAGCAAAATATAGCATCAGGAATATTCCGACTGTACTATATTTCAAGGGTGGAAAAATTGCCGACAAGCAAGTCGGTGCTGTTCCTAAAAACAACTTTGTCAGTAAGCTTAATGCACTCTTATAAGAATTAATTTTACATAATCTGGCCGTGCAATTAATCTGCAACGGCCTTTTTTAATTAATAAAAATGACAGTTTGTGTTTTTGCATCATCAAGCAGCAGGATAAACAGTGAATTTGGAATTGCTGCTGCCAGGCTCGGATCACTGCTTGCAAAAGCCGGCATAGATGTCGTTTTCGGAGGTGGCGGCATAGGTCTGATGGGTAAGCTTGCAGACGCGGTAGTGGGAAACGGAGGAAAGATTACGGGAGTGATCCCTGCATTCATGAAAGAGGAAGGGTGGCACCATAATGGTGTGAAGGAGATGATCATCACTCAAAATATGAGTGACAGAAAGAACAGGATGTTCTCTATGTCTGATGCTGTTGTTGCACTGCCGGGAGGGATGGGGACCCTTGAAGAGCTTACTGAAGCAATAACTCTCAAGCAACTTAGCCTCTGGGATGGTCCGATAATAATTCTTAATACTTTGGGCTATTACAAATCTCTTCTGGAGTTTATTGATAATATGGTCAATAATCACTTTATGAGATTTGAGCATAAAGGTATATGGGAAATCGTTAATACCCCCGAAGAGGTTATCACTGCCTTAGGTAAAAAAGAGAGAGGCAATGAGCAATGGCGGAAAATAGCAAAGATCTAGCGTTCAGGTATCTTTGTTCCGATAAACATTATATCATCAACCTGCGGCAGGTCTCCTTTCCAGGCAATTATCTCATTTTTCAGCTTTGTGCGTTGTTCGCTTACAGGAAGTTGCCATATCTCGGTAAGCAGCTTCTTTACATTGCCCGATTTATATTTCTTTGAATCCGGTGTGCCAAACTGATCAGCATAACCATCGGAACACATATAAAGCATATCACCCGGTTCAATATCAACCTGCCTGGTTGCAAATGATTTTTTTACAATCAGGGAAGACATTCCAATTGGGAACCTGTCACCTTTATAGGTGGTCAGCTTTCCATTCCTGACAACATATAACGGGTTGTATGCACCGGCAAATTCAAGAGTGAATTTTTTCCTGTCGAATGTAATAAGTGCAAGATCCATCCCATCATTAATTGTCTCTTCTTTTCTCTGCATCAGTGCTTTAACAACTTCGTCATTCAGTTGATCAAGAATCGCACCCGGGCTTATCACGCCGCTTTCTTTCACAATTTTATTCAGAGAGTTATGCCCGATGATCGACATAAATGCGCCGGGGACACCGTGTCCTGTACAATCGCAGGCTGCTATGAATGCAAGCTCTCCGTTATCCCACATCCAGTAAAAATCGCCGCTTACGATATCTTTAGGCATATAAAGAACGAATGTGTCATTGAAAAGACCTTCTCTTGGAAGCATGGCCCTCTGGATCCGTTCGGCATATCTGATGCTTGCAGTAATGTCCCTGTTTTTCGCTTCAATCTCCATGCTTTTCTGAACTACCTCAGCAGTTCTTTCTTCAACTTTGGTTTCAAGTCTTTTCTTTTCACGGACGAGGTTCTTCTCCCTGATCTTGATATAGGAAACAATCCCGATTGCTGCAATGATAAGGCATATTGCAACGAACCACCAGGTCAGCCAGAAAGGAGGTTTTATTATGAAATGAAAAGTTTCAGGATTAGTGTTCCAGATACCCTGACTATTGCTGGCTATCACCATGAATGTGTATTTCCCGGGGGTCAGTGCAGGATAAATTGCTTCTGTCTGGTCGGTTACCGGACGCCAGTCTTCGTCTGCACCTTCAAGCTTTACCTTATATTTTACAACATCAGGATTCGTAAGACAAATACTGTAATAGTCGAATAAAATGGAATTCTCTTTATAGCTTAACTTCAATCCCGGTTTCATTTCACGTGTTTCATAGTTTACACGCATACCCATTATATGGGTTAGTGGTTCAAAGCTTTGGGTTCCCGTTTTTTCAGGAATAAGCCGGGTTACACCATTGGCGGTACCAAACCACAAATCTCCTCCGGAGCTTTTATATACAGCATTAGGTCTGGTCTCAATTCCTGTAAACCCGTTTCTTTCAGTATATGAAAAGATTCTTTTACTTTCAGGAAAATATCTGTTTAATCCATTGTTAGTGCCTATATAAATACTTCCGTCTTTCCCTGTAGTAAGAAGGTTAATATTATTTGATAGGAGACCATCATCCTGAGTTACTGTTGAAATTATCGAATCATTCTTAAATGCTATCAGTCCCTGTCCGGTTCCAATCCATAAAACACCTTTCCCATCCATTACCATTGTTTGAGGAATTATTCCGGGAAGAGCATAAACCAGTTTGAAATTTTTCTTATCAGAATTGTATTTAATGAGGCCCGGCTTACTGCCGCGTGGCTCAGTTCCAATCCACATATCTCCATTTGGATCGCAATAAAGGGAGGTTATGGTAAATATTGTTAAGCTATCCACGAGGGTATACCTCTGGAAATTTTGTTCATTTATAGTACCTACAGCAACTCCCTGAACTGTTCCAATCCAGAGGTTGTTCTGCCTGTCAATTTCCAGGGCTTTGACCTGTCCGCCGACGTAAAGAATTTCGTTTATATATGGCTGAGCTTCAAATCTGGAAGACTTCATGTTGTACATGATCACTCCTCCTGCGTTTGCTCCGATCCATAAATTTCCATCCCTGTCTTCTCTGAAAAATCTGATGTCGTCGAAGATAGAGTTATTAGCTTCATTATAAATTAATGGTCTTTTATCCGATCCGGGGTAATACCGCGAAATGCCGGCATTGGTTCCAAACCATAAGGCTCCTGTTTTATCCTGAAAGATTGCATTTACATTCGGATCGGGCAGAATTTCTTTCTCAGTAATTGTTTCAAATGCATCTCCCTTAAATATAGAAAGCCCGTTATTCTGATCAGCAATAAGAATATTACCTTCAACATCCTCAATAATATCATAGATCCTTAAAGCTTTAAGTCCGTTTTCTGTATTGAACTTATGTATGCTATCTCCATCAAAAACTGCGATTCCACCCCAGGTCCCTGCCCATATCCGGCCTCTTCTATCTTCAGTAAGACAGCTGATTGCATTGCTTGAAAACCCTTCCCTGATCAAATCATAAAAGACCATTTTGCTCTCTGCCATAACATACTTATAAATCCCCCCGTTATAGGTTCCGAACCATAAGTTCCCGGCTTTGTCTTCAAGCAGACAGGTGGTATTGAAATAGGTAGTCATGTGAGGCATCCTGTAGTTTTCAAACTTCTTATTCTCAGGATTAAAACGTCGTAATCCCACATCTGTAATACATATTAATGATCCGTCCCTTTTCAGGTTAGCTCCAAAAACCTGGTCGCTCAGTCCATCCTTCCCCAGGAACTGCTTTGCTTTAATATGCTTAATGTTATTTACTGGAAAATCCGTCAGAATTGCTCCGTCATTAGCAGAGGTAAACCACATTTTATCTTTATTCTGAGCAATACCTGTTACGTCCCCGGTGATCGTTAATGAGTCGAAGCCCGCCTGTTGAAATTTATGCCCGTTGTACCTGGATATTCCTCCATTCAGATGACCAAACCAGATATATCCCAGTGAATCTTCGATTATAGATCTGACACCTCCGGTTGCGAGACTGTCACGAAATGTAAAATTTTCAAACTTCTTCCCATCGAATCTTGAAACCCCGTTTGCGGTTCCGAGCCAGATATAATCTTTTGAATCCTGAAGAAGTGTATAAACTTTTTGTGTGCTAAGCCCCTGTTTGACACTATAGTTATCAAAAAAGTACTGCTGCGCTTTTAAGGGTATAATCGTGACAAGCAAAAAAAGCACAAGCAAGGCAAAGATTCTTGTCTTGCACTTATTGACAGTTAAGATTAACATATAGATTCTATTTTGCTACAAAGAAGAATGTCCCGTTCATGACCTCCATTCCCTGAATATTACCAAACTGTGGTTTCTGGCCTTTAGTATTAGTAACAGCTGCAGTAACTGATTTGACTATACTTTCGATCGGAATGCAGGCATTTTTATTGTTCATCAGTGTATTTGCAAATGTTGCTGTGAATCTCGAATTATCAACGGCAAGTTCATACCCGGCAGAGGAGAATACCTGTGCTGATTTGCCTCCGGTTGCCTGTGGATCTTCACATGTCGGGGGTGCAGTTGCTCCGCCACGCATGGCAGTATAAAATCCCGGGCCCGATTCACAGGCGTCTGTCACCACAAGAGTATGAACAACACCATCTCCATAACCCTGTAATCCGGCTTTCAGGGCATTGATATTAAAATATGTAAACTCATCATCCCTTTTTGCATCGACTGGAATCCAATAACCGATGTCATTTATGAATTTACCATGACCGGCATACCATATTACTAATGACTTAACCTGATTTTTCTTAACCCGGTCGCGGAGATCAATATTAAAGAAGTACTCCATCTCCTTCTTTGTCATATCTTTCTCATGAATAAAGCTGTTTATCTGGTAATTGGCAAGAGCCCTCTGAATTGTGCTTGCATCTTTTATTGGTCCCTCAAGAGCAGCATAGTTTTCATAACTTGAGTTTTCGATGAATACAACCCAGGTTTTTCCCATCGGGTTATTTGCAGCAATCAGTGCACCTTCCCTGTTTATTTTAAAATCAGCCACCTGCCGGTTCCCATAAATATCTTCGGCAATAACAGTTATCTTATCCTGATTAGCAATCTCTACAGGTGAAGCTATAAATACCGGATTCAATTCATTCTGGTCATAACTTGCTGTTTTATTGCTTACTGTAATCGACTTTATCCGGCTGTCATCAATGATTTTTCCCTGTATTGCTATGTTTTGTGCCGGCGAATCAAGGAAAATCTGTCCGTTTTCCGAATAAGGCGCAATTATGTTAATTAACGGACGATTGGTTTCGGTACGGAAAATCGGGTATGTAAGTGTTTTTTCATTATTATAATCATCAAGAGCCGTCAGAACGATTTTATCCTTCCCTGAAATATTGACATCTGAAAGGAAATCATAAATCCCATTTTTTTCAGCAATATTAATGATCTTCTCACCATTGATAGTGAATGATTTTATAATGCTCCTGTCTTTTATCTTCCCTGTAATAAGGAAACTCTGGCTGTCGCCCCTTATTTGAATAGAATCATTTACAAGGACCGGGTTGACAATGGTTATTTCAGGAGGATCGTTTTCCTTGTTCAGCTCATAAAGCCTGTCCTGTGCTTCTTTCAAAGCTTTACGGGCTTCCTGGTTGAATTCAGCAAGCTCCGTAATCTTTTTATAATCATCTATAGCTTTTTCGAAATCCATAATTTCCTCGTAAGATTTTGCTCTTTTGAAATATGGCTGGTAATCATTGGGAGTAAGAGCAATATATTTCGTGAAATCATTGATTGCGTACGGATGCTGATTGAACTCCTGGTAACATTGACCGCGTTCAAAGTAAAACTGGGGGTTTTCAGGCTGAATAAGGATATTTTTAGAGAGATCATTTATTGCACTCGGCATATCAAAATTTGCCTTGAAAACTTTGCTTCGCATCGAATACGCTGCAGTATTCCTGTCATCATTCTTAAGGACTTCATTGCATTGATCCATGGCACCCTGAATATTATTATTTTTTAAAAGCAGCCCGGCGAGTTCCAGCCTTGGTTCGGCGAGCTTTTTATTCTTTGAAATGGCCTTTTCAAATTCCTTCTTAGCCATAAAATCATTGTTCAGCTTTGAATATACCAATCCCCTGAAATAATAATTCATAGGGTCATCTTTAATAATTATTGCTGTATCGGAAGCATTCAGGGCCTGATCAAATTTTTCAAGGTTTAAAAGTGTAATGACTTTTTCAGGATATACAGCCTGGTTTCTTTTATCAAGAGAAGCTGCATGGTTCAGATAGACCAGAGCTTCTGAAAAGTTTCCCATATCATTACAAACGGCTCCAAGTCTTACATGGGCATCAACACTCTTTGGATTAAAGACAATAGCTTTTCCGAAATCTGATTTTGCCTCTTTGTATTTTAAAAGAGATTCATATGCTTTTCCCCTGGCACAATAATAATCGCCGTTGGATGGCTCAACTCCTATGGCACTGGTGAACTGGGCTACAGCATCTTCATATTTCATACTTTTAACCAACTCATTCCCTGCCTTGAAATATCTTTTACCGCTCTGGCCATAAGTGCACAAAGTGAAAAGAGCAAGTAAGGTTACCAGAAATAATATCCGCTTATTCATAGTGTTATAGCTAAAGTGAGATTAATTGACTATCAAAAATATAAATATTTATCGAAATAATCAACCCTTAAAGGTTGTTAATCAGCTTCATTTATTAGTATCTTCAATAAACTCCTGCTGAATATTGTCTGTGAAATAATTACTCCTTTCAGTTCAGGGGCTTTTATTCCGTTTTTAAAGTAATCCTTTCCATAAAATATCCTGGCCTCATCCCATAATCCTTCAGAAATAAAATGTCCGAGGACCCTGGCCCCTCCTTCTATCAGTATAGACTGAATATCAATGCTGTAGAGGTAATCTGAGATTTGCAGGGCAGCACTCCTGCTTCTATTTAATTTCACAAATGTAGTATCAGAAATTCCTGCATCAGCATTGTATGTAAACACAATATTTGTGCCATTAGCATTGAAAATAGCTGCGTTACTGTCCAGCAGTCCTGATCCGCTAAGGATCAGTCTTAATGGATCGTTACCTGCCCAATACCTTACATTCAGTTGCGGGTTATCAGCCTTCAGCGTACCGGCGCCGACAAGTATTGACTGTTCTGACGCCCTCCATTTATGCACAAGAGCTCTTTCTGTATTCCCTGTTATACGTGCAGGTTTATGTTTATGATCCGCTCCTCTGTCAGCATCAAGAAATCCGTCTGCACTCTGTGCCCATTTTAATATAATATAAGGCCTGTTTTTCTCATTAAAGGTAAAAAACCTTCTGTTTATCCGGCGACACTCTTTTCCCAGCACTCCCGTTATAACATCACATCCGGCATCCGTTAATTTTGCTATTCCTTCCCCTGCAACTTTTTCGCTTGTGTCGGTAGTTCCTATTATTACTTTTCTTATCCCGCCTGAAATAATAAGATCAGCACATGGAGGCGTCTTACCGGTATGGGAGCAGGGTTCAAGGTTAACATATAGAGATGAAGATCCCAGAAGATTTTTATTTCTGACAGAATTTATTGCGTTAACCTCAGCATGGGGCCCTCCTGCTTTAAGGTGATAACCTTCTCCAATAATAATCCTATCGTGAACAATCACAGAACCTACTAACGGATTAGGGTATGTCATACCTTCAGCCTTGCCTGCCAGGTCGAGACACCTTCTCATGAATTTTATATCATCGTTCTCCTGAATTTTCATGAAAGTGCTAATTTTGACAAATGGGCATCAAGATACAAACAATAAAAGATATCAGACAATACCTCTCAGATGAACTTAATGGCTCCTTCCCCGGACCCGAGATAAGTGCCATTACCAATATCATAATCAAGACTCTCTTCAGTTTCACAAAGTTGCATACAATGGCCTTTCCGGAGAGCTCCGTTTCACAAAAGAAGGTTCATGAAATTATCAGGATTTGCAGGGAGTTGAAAACCGGGAAACCGATACAATACATCCTCGGAGAAACAAATTTCTATAATTGCATCATTAAAGTAAACAATGAGACACTGATACCGCGTCCTGAAACTGAGGAGCTTGTCGATCTTGTCATAAAAGAAAACAAGGGACTCGCAGGCACGATCCTTGATGTCGGGACAGGCTCCGGGTGTATTGCAATTGCACTAGCTATCAATCTGCCCGGAACGGCTGTAACAGGGATAGATATTTCTGAGGATGCTGTTGAAACTGCAAGGCAGAATGCAAGTCTCAACAAAACTGATGTCACTTTTAAAAAAGCCGATATCTTAAATATTGATTCTTTTTCTCCGGGTGCCATTGATATTATTGTTGCCAATCCCCCCTATGTCAGGGAATCCGAAAAAAAACATATGTCAATAAATGTGCTTGATTTTGAACCTCATGCTGCTCTTTTTGTCCCCGATTCAGATCCGCTTGTCCATTACCGTGCAATTCTGAATTTTGCCCGGACTCTTCTTAATCCAGCCGGAAAAGTTTATTTCGAAATTAATGAAGCAATGGGAAATCCCATGTCAGACCTTTTACAGGCATATGGTTATTCCGGAGTAGAAATCATAAAAGACATTAATGGAAAGGATAGAATAATAAAAGGATATAAAAATGGCTGAAAACGCTCTTTATAAAACTGCGCTGACAAAAGCAATGACATTATGTTCACATCGTGAATACTGCAATGAGGATATCCGCATAAAGCTCCGGTCATGGGGTGTTACAGAAGAAGATACGGAGAAAATAATTGTGGCACTTATAAAAGAGAATTTTTTAAATGAAGCTCGCTATTCAGAAGCATTTGTGAAGGATAAATTCAGGTACAATAAATGGGGAAGGGTAAAGATAGCAGCTCATCTGAAAGCAAAATCGATACCGGGGGAACTGATAAGGTCGGCCCTTGATACTATTGATGATGAATTTTACAGAAATACTTTAAAGGAGCTGATTGCCTCTCATCGTAAATCAGTAAAAGCGAAAAACCAATACGACCTTAAAGGAAAGCTTCTCAGGTACGGATTATCAAAGGGATTTGAAAGCAGCCTGCTATATGATATTCTGAATGATCTGTGATTTTCAGAGCCATCTGAAGATGCTGACAATAAACGGCATGAATGCAATCAGGAAAATAAGCGATGAACCTGTTATATCAAATAAAATAAGCTGTTTACGCGAGTCCGGAAATTTTAAATAAAACCTTGAAAAGAATATCCTCAGGAATAGCTGGGAGACAAAGAAGAGGAAGACTCTCATCCCGTTTTCATTCCATTTGTATGCTTCATCTATTCTTCCTCTGAGTATCAGGGAAAAGCTGTGCGACAAGCCGCATGATGTACATGGTTCACCAGTAAGTTTCTCATGAATACAGACAACAGGATAATCATTTTTGTCGGGTGAAAAAATGCCGGAGTATGCCATAATCAGCAGTATTACTCCGGCAAGTATCAAATTTATAATAAGGTAAGGCTCATTTTTCAGCCTTATCCCGGATTTAACGTCAGGATTATTTTTTCGGGACAATAGTATCATTAGAGGTTGTGTTTCCCTTTTCCAGATCTTCGAGGGTTTGTTCGCGGTCTTTTTTACCGGATTTGGTGTTTATTTCCACGGTGTCACCATTGCTTTCAACCTTTATGGAAATATTAGCATCCTCCAGATCTTTCATCACATTATCCTGAACATCATTTACGATATTCTCAATACTTTTCGGCCATTTGTCAGCATGCTTAAAGATTTTTCCTGCGACGAATACCTGTGAGAACGATATCAGGGAGGCAATAATGGCAATGATCAGCCCTGCAACAATCACACCGCGGGGGGAATTATTCTTTGCTGCCTGAGATAGTCCGACCGATGCAAGCACAATTGCTATTATCCCCGGAATAATTGCAATCAGACCCACACATGGGATAACGGCAAGCACAAAAGTTATTATTGCTGTTATCAGGGCAGCTATTCCCAGATTTTGTCCTGATGTCTGACCTGTTGGTTGTCCCGGACCTATTCCTGAGTTTTGTTCCGTTTTATTACTAAAATCTTCCATGACACTTTTAAGTATTTATTATTATTCATTCCTTGTAAGAATATTTATCATATCCTGTTCTAAAGACGTAACAGGATTTTCAATGATGCGTCCTGCTTCAACATTATTTTTATATAAGATAAAAGTAGGCACTCTTTGAATATCCAGCTTATCGTATTCTCCTACAGGTGAAAGCTTTGCATTATCTACGCCTATAAATGTCACCTTTTCCGATGGAAATTTCCAGAGATCAAGGATACGCATGAACCGTGGTACTTCACGCCGGCTGTCGGGGCACCAGGTACCCATAACAATTTTGATAGTAAGGTTATCTTTGCTTATTGCTGTTAATTTATTAACAGCTTCATTATCAGGCTTGATATTCGTCATAACCCTTCTGATACCACTCTGAATGAGGTGGATGTGCCAGAAGATTCCCGGAAAAATATCCCAGCAACCATGTGGTCTGCTCTGAGAAATTTGTCGTAGGGTTAGCCTGACCAGCCTGCTTCATTGCCGGTTTAATTTCCGTTATTGGCTGCTTTACTTTGCATCCTGAAGTTACCGTCAGGACCAGAATAATGATAAAAAGTACTCTTTTCATTGGAGTCTAATTTAATACAAATATTTTAGATCAGTGTTTTAATCAAATGAATGAATAAGAATTTCGAGGATCTGCTTTGCAGCTTTTGAGACAGATGTTCCCGGACCGAAAATTGCAGCCACTCCTGCATCATAAAGAAACTGGTAATCCTGCGAAGGTATTACACCTCCGGCAATTACCAGAATATCTTCTCTTCCCAGATGTTTCAGTTCATCAATAACCTGCGGGACCAGAGTTTTATGTCCGGCAGCAAGACTCGAGACTCCGAGCACATGAACATCATTTTCCACTGCCTGTTTTGCAGCTTCTGCCGGTGTCTGGAAGAGAGGGCCGATATCAACATCAAAACCAATATCGGCATATCCTGTCGATACAACCTTGGCACCCCGATCGTGGCCATCCTGACCCATCTTGGCGATCATTATCCTGGGCTGACGCCCCTCTTTTTCAGCAAATCTGGCAACAAGTGCCTTTGCTTCTTCAAAATCCTTATCAGATTTATACTCTGATGAATAAACTCCTGATATTGTTCTTACCACTGCTTTATACCTCCCGACTATTTTTTCACATGCATAAGATATTTCACCAAGGCTTGCCCGTTTTGAGGCAGCCTCAACAGCTAATTCAAGAAGATTGCCATTCCCTGTTCCGGCACATTCTGTAATTGCATCCAGCGAAGCCTGACATTCAGCTTCATTACGTCCGGCACGAAGCTTTTCAAGTCTCTTTATCTGGGAATCACGGACGGCAGTATTGTCGACCTCGAGTGTTTCAAGCGGATCTTCCTTTTCAAGCCTGTATTTGTTTGTCCCCACAATTGTCTGAATTCCGGAATCAATTTTTGCCTGGGCTCGTGCAGCAGCTTCTTCGATTCTCATTTTCGGGACGCCCGATTCAATTGCTTTTGCCATTCCTCCAAGGTTTTCAATCTCCGTAATATGATCCCATGCTTTATGAGCAATTTCATGTGTCAGTGTTTCAACATAATATGAACCGGCCCATGGATCGACAGCCCTGCAGATCTTTGTTTCTTCCTGAAGATATATCTGTGTATTTCTGGCTATCCCTGCAGAAAAATCAGTAGGAAGGGCAATTGCTTCATCAAGTGCATTGGTATGAAGACTCTGTGTATGACCAAGAGCAGCAGCCATTGCTTCAATGCAGGTTCTTCCGACATTATTGTACGGATCCTGTTCAGTAAGGCTCCATCCGGATGTCTGGCAATGTGTACGGAGAGCAAGGGATTTCGGATTCTTCGGATTGAAACCACTTACAATTTTTGCCCACAGCATTCTGGCTGCCCTCATCTTGGCAATTTCCATAAAATGATTCATCCCGATTGCCCAGAAAAATGAGATCCTTGGAGCAAAAGCATCAATATCAAGACCTGCTTTAATACCTGTTCGGAGATATTCAAGCCCGTCGGCAAGGGTATAGGCCAGCTCAATATCGCATGTTGCACCGGCCTCCTGCATATGATAACCGGAAATGCTTATTGAATTGAATTTGGGCATCTTTGCCGTGGTGTATAGCAAAAATATCGGCAATGATCCTCATTGAGAATTCAGGCGGATATATATAGGTATTCCTGACCATGAATTCCTTCAGGATATCATTCTGAATGGTACCTGTAAGTTCCTCAAGCTTTGCTCCCTGTTCAAGGGCTGCAACAATATAAAATGCCATTATGGGCAAGACAGCTCCATTCATTGTCATCGAAACCGACATCTTATTCAGAGGAATCTGATCGAAAAGAATCTTCATATCGAGGATGGAATCGACGGCAACACCGGCTTTACCAACATCACCCGCAACTCTCTCATGATCTGAATCATATCCTCGGTGAGTCGGCAGGTCAAATGCAACAGAGAGTCCTTTTTGACCGGCAGCCAGGTTGCGTCTGTAAAATGCATTTGAATCTTCTGCTGTTGAAAAACCTGCATATTGTCTGATGGTCCATGGCTGCATAACATACATGGCGGAATAGGGACCGCTGAAGAAACGGAGGTATACCGGCTGCATAATTCAGATGCTCCATCCCCTCAAGATCATGTCGGACCATACTTTCCTTTAACACGGATATCCTCTGCAGTAATCCACGATCCACCATCATTTTTAGTAATTTCTCCATTCCTGAAATCTTCTTTTTTAAAGGGAAGATCAGTTAAGTCATTATAAGTGAAGTCCATACAGGTTTCTTTCAGAGATCTTTCCTTCCGGTTTCAATAGATGAAGGGATCAGAGATTCTTGTTCCTTATAGTTTCATTCTGTGATTTTTTTACATTTTCATTTATTTTCCGACTGACGAATCCGTTTATCAGGGATTTCAAGAAATCCTCCGTTCTTTTCAATTTCAAGGAATAGTTTCCAGGCGCTCTCAGCAATCAGCTTTGTCAGTTTTTCAATATAGTAAGATCCTCCTGCCGGATCAGCAACTTTATCAAAATATGATTCTTCCTTTAGAATAAGTTGCTGATTTCGGGCAATTCTTTCCGAAAATTCATCAGGTGTCTGAAGACAATATCGAATGGTTCAACTGTGAGAGAATCAGTTCCTCCAAGTACAGCAGCCATTGCTTCAGTCTGGGTTCTGAGAATATTAATATGGATCATCAGTCAATGTTTTATTCCACTTACTTGTTACACAATGAATTTCCATTTTCGCGGAATCAGTACTGTCAGGGTCTTGAAGCCGTTTATAACTGCTGACCATAATAATCTGGCAGCTCTCAGTTTCGCAATTTCCGGGAAATAATCTGATCCGTGCTGAATGAAAACCTGATCTTTGATGCTGCAAGATCTGCATTGATTCCCCTTTGAGTAAGCTGTGCCATATATTCAGCTCCCATGGAAATACCGAATGCCAGTTCCTGAACAATATCAGCTCCTGCATTCCCGAAATTTGATGCATTTAGATGTATTGCACGAAATCCTGGAAGATGAAGTTCTGTAGCCTGGCTAACACCAGCAAGGTAATCAAATCCCTGCTTCAACAGGAATACAGAGAGTTCCGTTAAGCATAAGCCTGCCTAATGGATCTGTTTCAATTGCACCGGTAATTTTTTGAAGATCAGCTCCTTTTATCTATTTAGATTATCAGATAAAATTCTACAATTTCTTTTGCTTTTCCGTTTGAAAGAAAATTCAGTTCAACAGCTTCAGGATCAATATCTTTAAGAAGATGTTCAATATTCTCCTTGGATAATTGATTCCGGATCGGCAATATATAAATCCCAGGGAATCAACACCCCTTTCAATAAGATATCAAGCGCCTTTCTATTTGCTGTCTTAATAATCTGTAACTGTTATGTTCTGCCTTATCTTCCAGTATGTTCTTGCTGGTTTTTTTCCCTCTTATAAACGGGAATTCTCCCGGGATGAACTGATATATTTCAGGTTTTCAATGTCTTCCTGTCTGTAAAACGGCATTACATCAACCCTTCTCGGTTTTCCAGACCAGTTTTTTGTTAAAATCAGCGCCTTTCAGATCGTAGTCTCTTTCCATTCTGTACTTACCGGGAATCTTCAAACTCTTTCTGCTGGACTTATGATCACCGGTAGGGAAATCTGATCAAATAGAGTTTTTCCTTCTAAAATTACTTTCACTCTTTACCTGCAAATTCCATCAGATACGATTTTATAAAAGCATTCAGATCGCCGTCAAGGACAGCCTGTACGTTGCCTGTTTCATGACCGGTTCGGAGATCCTTTACCATTTTATAAGGATGCAGGACATATGATCTGATCTGGGAACCCCATTCGATTCTTTTCTTTTCACCTTCAATTTTTGCCTATTTCTTCCATCTGTTTTCTCAGTTCAAGTTCATAAAGCTGCGATTTAAGGATCCTCATTGCATTTTCCTTATTGTTCAGCTGTGACCTTGTCTCCTGATTTTCAATCACAATACCTGAAGGGATGATGCCTGAGACGGACAGCAGTTTCAACTTTGTTTACATTCTGTCCTCCTGCACCGCTTGAACGGTATGTTTCCCAGGTTATATCGGAAGGATTGATTTCAATTTCAATATTATTATCCACAAGCGGAGAGATAAATACTGATGCAAAGGTTGTCTGACGTTTTCCCTGGGCATTGAACGGGGATATTCTCACCAGCCGGTGGACCCCGTTTTCACTTTTCAGATAGCCATAAGCCTGTTCACCGTCTATCTCAATTGTTACTGATTTTACACCTACCTCATCACCAGGCTGAAAATCAAGCTCTTTTGTTTTATAATTATTTCTTTCAGCCCACCGGAGGTACATTCTCAAAAGCATTGCTGCCCAGTCGTTGCTTTCTGTTCCTCCGGCACCGGAATTTATCTTGAGGATGGCTCCTAGCTGATCTTCTTCTTTCCGGAGCATATTGCGCACCTCAAGGTCTTCAATCATGTGTAAGGCAGTTTATCATATTGTTTATCAACATCTTCCTCTGTTGCTTCCCCCTCCCTGTAAAAATCATTTATCACAACAAGATCATCAACTGCTGTGCTGACTTTATCAAATTCTGTTGTCCAGCTTTTCAGAAGTGAGATGCTTTTTAGAAGCTCTTCTGCCTGTTTCGGATCGTTCCAGAAATCGGGTTGCTGAGAAATTTTTTCCTTTTCCGCGATGAGCTTCAGCTTTGCCATCAATGTCAAAGATACCTCCTTAACGCATCACGGCGTCCTGAAAGATCTTTTATCTGTTCGTTGGTGATCATAAAAAATTTTGGCAAATTTACTATTAAATGAAGGGAATCTGTTGCCCCCCTTTAATTTCCCCCAAGGGGGGAAA
Organism: uncultured Bacteroidales bacterium; assembly: GCA_963825935.1. Classification (GTDB taxonomy): domain Bacteria; phylum Bacteroidota; class Bacteroidia; order Bacteroidales; family VadinHA17; genus LD21. The sequence continues at coordinate 71,033 of CAWGUN010000012.1, forward strand.
AAGATCCCAATATTCTATTGAATTTCAACTAAATATATAAGTTTTTCTCCCCCTCTAAGGGGGAGTGCTCCCGCAACGCGGGAGCGAGGGGGTTTTTAGATTTTCCTATCTTCCAACAAATTACCGATAATAAATTCTGTAGCCGGAAAAAGAGCCCCCCTTTTAATTCCCCCCAATGGGGGGAAAATATCCTGATATTCTATTGAATTTCAACTAAATATAGAAGTTTTTCTCCCCCTTTAAAAGGGGGAGTGCCCGAAGGGCGAGGGGGTTTTTAGATTATTCTATCACCCAACAAATGATCCTTAATAAAGTCTGTAGCCGGAAAAAGAGCCCCCCTTTTAATTCCCCCCAATGGGGGGAAAAGATCCTGATATTCTATTGATCTTCAACTAAATATATGAGTTTTTCTCCCCCTTTAAAAGGGGGAGTGCTTCCGCAACTCGGGAGCGAGGGGGTTTTTTGATTTTCCTATAGCCCAACAAATGATCCATAATAAAGTCTGTAGCCGGAAAAAGAGCCCCCCTTTTAATTCCCCCCAATGGGGGAGAAAAGATCCTAATATTCTATTGAATTTCAACTAAATATAAAAGTTTTTCTCCCCCTCTAAGGGGGAGTGCTCCCGCAACGCGGGAGCGAGGGGGTTTTTAGATTTTCCTATCTTCCAACAAATGATCCATAATAAAGTCTGTAGCCGGAAAAAGAGCCCCCCTTTTCAATTCCCCCCAATGGGGGGAAAAGATCCTCATATTCTATTGAATTTCAACTAAATATAGAAGCTTTTCTCCCCCATTAAGGGGGAGTGCTCCGCAACGCGGGAGCGAAGGGGTTTTTTGATTTTCCTATAGCCCAACAAATGATCCTTAATAAAGTCTGAAGCCGGAAAAAGAGCCCCCCTTTAATTCCCCCCCTGGGGGGAAAAGATCCTCATATTCTATTGAATTTCAACTAAATATAGAAGTTTTTCTTCCCCTCTAAGGGGGAGTGCTTCCGCAACGCAGGAGCGAGGGGGTTTTAGATTTTCCTATCGTCCAACAAATGATTCTTAATAAAGTCTGTAGCCGGAAAAAGAGCCCCCCTTTTTAATTCCCCCCAATGGGGGAAAGGATCCTTATATTCTATTGAATTTCAACTAAATATAGAAGTTTTTCTCCCCCTCTAGGGGGAGTGCTCCCCGCAACGGGGGAGCGAGGGGGTTTTCAGATTATTAATAAATTTTGTAGCCGGAAAAAGAGTCCCCCTTTAATTCCCCCCAATGGGGGGAAAAGATCCTGATATTCTATTGAATTTCAACTAAATATAGAAGCTTTTCTCCCCCTCTAAGGGGGAGTGCCCCCGCAACCGGGGGAGCGAGGGGGATTCTTAGATTTTCCTATCGTCCAACAAATGATTCTTAATAAAGTCTGTAGCCGGAAAAAGAGCCC
>CAWGUN010000013.1:0-1169602 GCA_963825935.1 uncultured Bacteroidales bacterium
TTATATTCACCTGATAGAAGAACAGCTCAAACTTGGGAAGCAGGTTCTTTATTTGCTTCCTGAAATTGCTCTGACAACCCAGATAATCCTCCGGCTCCAGAAGCATTTTGGTTCTGTCACTGGAGTATATCATTCTCGTTTTAATGATCAGGAAAAAGTTGAAGATTGGAGAACGGGTCGCCGATGGAAACCTGAATACAGGCTAACAGGCTTATACTTGGCGTCAGATCATCACTTTTTCTCCCCTTCAAGCGACCTTGGACTTGTAATAATCGACGAAGAGCACGACGGTTCATACAAACAGCACGATCCGTCTCCCAGGTACCATGCCCGCGATACTGCTATCATGCTTGCCGGATTTCATAAGGCTAAAACAATTCTGGGTTCAGCATCTCCTTCAATAGAAAGTTACTATAACGCATTAAATGGTAAATATGGCCTTGCAGAGATTACAGAAAGATTTGGTTTAATAAAGTTGCCTGAAATTATTATTGCCAATACCGCGAAGCGTATAGAAGAAACTTATGGTTTTGCATTTACATCGCTATTGCTGAGTGACCGCGGACGAAGCCCTGGGCAAGGATGAACAGGTAATCCTTTTTCAGAACAGAGGGGGAATTTCACCATATATTGAGTGTTCTGGATGTGGGTGGATATGAGTCTGTATTCAGTGCGCCGTCAATCTGACTTATCATAAAGCTATAAACAGGCTCGTTTGTCATTACTGCGGATATACCACCGGGATGCCGTCAAAATGCGGTAACTGCGGCTCGTCCGGATTGGTTACAAGGGGATTCGGAACTGAAAAGATCGAAGATGAAATAAAAATTGTATTTCCGGCTGCACGTGTAGGACGAATGGACCAGGACTCAACCAGAGGTAAAAACTCGTTCAATAAAATAATAAAGGATTTTGAAGAACATCGCCTGGATATCCTGATTGGCACCCAGATGATCTCTAAAGGACTTGATTTTGAAAATCTTACTGTTGTTGGGATCCTTAATGCAGATAATCTCCTGAATTACCCCGATTTCAGGGCTCACGAAAGAAGCTTTCAGCTTATGGAACAGGTTAGCGGGAGAGCAGGCAGAAGACAGAAACAGGGGAAAGTCATTATTCAGACCTCTGATCCTGAAAATAAAATTATCAGAATGGTCCTAAGGCATGATTACCTGAGCATGTATAAAACTCAGGCCGAAGACCGGATGACTTTCAATTATCCTCCCTATTGCAGGATGATCCGTATTAATCTGAAGCATAAAGAGAGAGCTTCTTTAAACACTTATGCAGATCTTTTTGGTAATGATCTTAGAAGCTTTTTTGGGAAACGGGTACTTGGACCTGAATATCCGATAATATCTCAGATACAATTATGGTATATAAAAACAATCCTGGTTAAAATTGAAAAAGAAAAACCGCTGTCAAAGGCAAAAAAGATGATCAGCGATGCTATAATAAGGCTGGAAAAAGAAAAAGGTACCGGAGGAATAAAAATTGCCATCGATGTGGATCCGTATTAGAACGGTGCAACGGTACAGCGGTACGACGGTACAACGGTGCAACGATACAAACGGTATAATGGTATGAGGGGTCAGCGGAAGAACAAAAAATGCTACATTTGATATACAAAAATCAAATATGAAAATTGAAGTCTCAAACGGCGAAATAATCGATAAGCTCACTATCATTCAGATTAAGCTTGAACGCATAAAGGATAAGGCAAAGCTGAGGAACCTGAAGAAGGAATATGATGAGCTGGTTAAAGTTGCAGACATCAATAATGAGCATTTCCGATCCGTTATATAAGGCACTTTATGATGTGAATTGCAAATTATGGGATATTGAGGATCATATCCGTGACCTTGAACGGAATAAAGAATTTGGAGAGGATTTTATTTCAACAGCGCGTTCAGTTTATTTCAACAATGACAAACGGGCTGAGATAAAAAGGGAAATAAACATCAGGACCTCTTCGGGACTGATCGAAGAAAAATCTTACGAAAAATACTAAAATGCATCTTCTGGTAATCAGAACATCAGCAATGGGTGATGTGGCTCTTACCACACCTGTTATCAGTGGATTAAGAAAACAATATCCTGAAACGGATATAACCATAGTGACACGTTCAGCTTTTGCACCATTTTATTACTCAATAGACAGACTTGAACTTTTTTTCCCGGATTTTAAGGAAAGACATAAAGGATTATCCGGTATAATTAACCTGTTCATAGATCTGAGAAAGCTAAATAAATTCGATTATGTCATTGATCTTCACGATGTTCTGAGATCAAAAATATTGAGGTGGTTTTTCAGGCTGTCGGGAGTCGCCTGTTTCAGTGATCGATAAAGGAAGAGGAGAAAAAAGGAGGGTAATAACAGGTAAAAATAAGGTGCAGCTCAGACATTCAGTGGATAGATACTATGATGTTTTTGCAAAAGCGGGGATCCCTGTTATGCCTGAAAAAGGACCATGGATCATCCCCACAGATGAAGCACAAAAAAGAGTCTCAGCTCTTATGACTGAAACAGGATTGCTTCACATAGGCATTGCTCCATATGCAAAACACAGTCTTAAAGTGTGGCCCGAAGAAAATATGATCAGTCTGCTTAAAATGATAGCACAGCAATTTAAAGTAAAGTTCTGGTTGTTCGGAGGAAAAGAGGAAACGAACAGCTTGTATCTTTTCAAAACAGGGTTCCAGGATCTGTACTTGTCACAGGTACTCTTAACCTCGATGAGGAGCTTGCCATGATAAGCAGGCTGAATTTCATGATTTCCATGGACTCATCCAACATGCACATGGCTGCGCTCGCCGGAATCAGAACCATTTCCATCTGGGGGGGAACAGATCCTCTTACAGGCTTTGGTGCATGGCAGCAGCCTGACAGTAACGCTATCAGAATACCAGTTGAAGATCTGACCTGCCGGCCTTGTACGGTATATGGAAAAGGAATATGCCGGAGAGGCGATTTTGCATGTATGAACTGGCTGACACCAAAAATGATTTTTAACAGAATGATAGATTTAAAAATTTTATAGTTAAAATAAAATGGTTTTTATCGTTAATAAATTCATTGTTAATATATTAACAGTACTGTCCCTGACATTTTTTCTGCTTCTCTCAGGCTGTAATGAAGATAATGCAAAAACAGGTTCCAATCCTGCTGACCTTGTGAATCCTTTAATGGGCACTGATTCGGAATACAAATTGTCGAACGGCAATACTTATCCGGCAATTGCCCTCCCATGGGGTATGAATTTCTGGACTCCCCATACACGCCCCATGGGTAATGGCTGGGCTTATGCCTATGATGATTATAAGATCATGGGTATTAAACAAACTCACCAGCCCAGTCCATGGATAAACGATTATGCTGCATTTTCACTTATGCCTCTGACCGGAAAGATTAAAATAAAGGAAGATGAGCGAGCCTCGTGGTTCTCTCATAAGGCGGAGATTGTAAAGCCATATTATTATAGTGTATATCTTGCTGATTATGATGTGACAGCTGAAGTAGCTCCCACCGAAAGAGCTGCAATATTCAGATTTACTTTCCCGCAAACCGATTCATCCTACATCCTCCTGGATGCATACAACAAGGGATCAATGGTACAGATAATTCCTTCCGAAAGAAAGGTTATCGGCTATTGCCGGAACAATCGCGGAGGAGTACCTGGCAACTTTCATAATTATTTTGTAGCAGTCTTTGATAGGGACTTCAATTCCACGCATACCTGGCATGGCGATACTCTGAATCTGAATGGATTAAACGAAGAAAGTGACCGTGTTGGAGCGATCCTCGGATTTAAAACCAGACGGGGTGAACAAATCAATGTAAAGGTGGCTTCATCGTTCATTAGTCCTGAACAGGCGGAACTGAACCTGAAGAGGGAGGTCGGGGAGAAGAGTTTTGAGGAAATAGAAACTGCCGGGAAAGCTGCATGGAACAATCAGCTTGAAAAAATCAAAATTGAAGGCGGCACAATCGATCAACAGAGAACTTTTTATTCCTGCCTTTACAGAATGATTCTTTTCCCGAGGAGCTTCTATGAGATTAATGAAAAGAATGAAGTTGTTCACTACAGCCCTTATAACGGCGAAGTGCTTCCCGGATATATGTTCACTGATAATGGATTCTGGGATACTTTCAGGGCTCTTTTCCCATTTACGACTTTAATGTTTCCGGAACTGAACAGCAGAATTATGGAAGGACTGGTAAATACTTATAAGGAGAGTGGCTGGCTTCCGGAATGGGCCAGCCCCGGTCACCGTGATTGTATGATAGGATCAAATTCCGCTTCGCTGATTACAGACTCCTATATGAAAGGTATCCGTGGCTATGATATTGAAACACTTTACAAGGCAATCCTGAAGAATACTGACAGTGTAGGACCCGTTTCATCAGTAGGACGGCTGGGTGCAAAATATTATAATAAACTTGGGTATGTACCTTATAATGTAGGAATTAATGAGAATGCAGCACGTACCCTTGAATATGCTTATGCAGATTTTTGTATATCGAATCTTGCAAAAAAACTCAATCGTCCACAGGAGGAAATTGATCTTTTTTCAAAGCGGGCAATGAACTATAAGAATGTTTTCGATCCGGGCAGGAAACTAATGCGGGGACGAAATGAAGATGGCTCTTTTCAGTCACCATTCAGTCCTTTCAAATGGGGCGATGCGTTCACTGAAGGCAACAGCTGGCATTATACCTGGAGCGTTTTTCAGGATATTGCAGGCCTGGTTGACCTGATGGGAGGAAAAGAACAATTTATTGCAAAACTTGATTCCGTCTTTGAAGTTCCGCCTCTCTTTGATTACTCATATTATGGTGTTGTAATTCATGAAATACGCGAGATGCAGATAATGAATATGGGAAACTATGCACATGGCAATCAGCCAATTCAGCACATGATCTATCTCTACAACTACGCAGGAGAACCATGGATGACACAGTTTCATGTCCGTGAAGTTCTGGATAAACTTTACAATTACACACCTGATGGTTATTGCGGTGATGAGGATAACGGACAGACATCTGCCTGGTATGTGTTTTCAGCTCTTGGTTTTTATCCTGTTACACCCGGTACCAGCCAATATGTTTTTGGATCACCATTATTCAACAAAACAATACTAAAATTTGAAAATGGTAAAAAGCTGGTTATTGAAGCTCCTTCAAATAATAATAAAAATGTTTATGTTCAGGATATTAAATTGAACGGTAAGCGGATTGACAGAAACTATATCCGTCATGAAGAGCTCTTAAAAGGCGGAACTCTGAATTTCATTATGGGACCGGAACCTGAGAAGAAAAGAGGGACAGATGAAAAATCATTCCCATTCTCGATGAGCACAGCCCGGTAATAAAACCACCGTAATGATCAGAGTTTCAACTTAATATTTAATCGTACCAGGAGTGCGGTCAGCCAGACCATCAACAATGACCATAACAACGATCCTGCAATAATTATGAGGGGATTTGAGGATTCTTTATAAATAAGAAAAGGTATTCCGGAACTCCATATGAGATAGTAAACTATGTCGGGAGCAAGATAAGTTGTAAGTGAATTTTCTCCCGCCGGCCTCACAAATTTTGCCCATCCTGTCAGTTTTCTGACATCGGCAAGCCAGTAAATAATTATGAAAACCAGCAGGCTTATGCCGCAGCATATCATTGCCCAGCTGGGAGTTCCTATTATTTTGGAGATAATGAACCATTTACGTAAAATAAAACCTGATATGAGGTAAAATATACCTAATCCGGCAAAAACAGGTATCACTTTCCTGAATTCAGTCAGCGGTAGTTTCTTGATTATCAGTCCGGCAATAAGGCCGGAAATGACTATAAAAGGCACATTTCCATCTATTATAACTCCAAATACTGTAGTGACAATTACTGGAAGATTTATCAGGTGCCATCCCGCCAGCATATTTAGTACCAGAAAGAAAACTGCAAACGCAGCAGTTTGAAGAATTGATTCACGGCAGATAAGATAAGTAAATGCAGATACAAGATATCCCCAGCCAATCAATCCAAGAATGCCCCACCACTCAGTTACCAGAGAGCCGTTATTCTCAGGCTGGCCTGATTTGAATTTCATAACCAGGAAGCAAAGAAGTGCAATACCGGCAAGGCGGAGACTTATGACCCTGAAGAAATTTGTATCCTTTTTCGGATAATCATTCCATGTAAGAAACACTCCAAGATACATAAGCAAAGCCCAGAGATTTCTGCTCAATCCGGTCAGTTCAGGATCGACTCTTCCGGAATTCAGCATAAGAACGCCAATTATAAGCAGACTTACAGTTCTTGTTAAGATATGTCTGCTTATTTCTGACAGGTTCTGTCCATTTGAAAACCGCTTTGAAAATGAAAAAGGTATAGCCATTCCGACAATAAACAGAAAACCTGGAAATACCCAGTCAGCAAGCCCCATACCGTCATAATCGGCTTTCATATGTCCGAGCCATGAAGGGGCGACGTGCATATTTAAATCATTAACGAAAAGCATGAGGAAGAGAGTTAGTCCTCTCATGATGTCGATGGAAGAGATCCGGATTCTGGTATCCATTTTGACTGAGTAATTTGCTGTAAAGGTTAAAAAAATAAAGATAATTTGTTATTTTTGTTCGCCGGGAAATTTATTCGGTTGAGAAACCGCCTTCGCTGAAGCTTCGGCGGTCGAAGCGGGGTGTGGCGCAGTTGGTAGCGTACTACGTTCGGGACGTAGGGGCCGGAAGTTCGAGTCTTCTCACCCCGACTTCGCCCGCCGAAGTCCGGATTTATCCGGACGAAGGCGGGCTTTTGTTTCAGCGGGCTTCGTCGGGCAAAGCCCGACACAAATGTCAGGCTTTTTCTTTTTAGCCGACCTATGGAAGTCCGCGAATCCCTCGTCAGAGGGATGAGAAATCTTCTCACCTCGTCCACAAATCAAGAAAGACCATTGTAAATCAATATATTACAAGGGCATATTTATAATAGAAAAAGAAGTAGAAAATTATTGTCTTATTTGTTTTTCCTGTGTCGTCATTTATACTCTTCTTTACTCTGTTCTACTAAAACTGATATAATTTTAAATATTTTTTTTGTTGATAAATTCATTAATCCTGAACTTTTTTTAATAAACGGGTTGACAATTGGTATAAATATCGTATATTTGTCAACAAACCAAGACAACTATGAACAACATTTTTGCACTCCGATTAATTGCTGCCCGGAAAATGGCTGGATTGTCGCTGCAAAGTTTAGCTGACAAACTGGGAAATATTGTCACCAGGCAGTCGCTGAACAAATATGAGCAAGGTAAAATGAAACCTGATAGCAAATTGATAATACGACTTGCAAACATATTAAATGTTTCAGTGGATTATTTCTTTGCCAGTCCCGATGTTGAAATTCGTCTGGCAAACGTGGATTTTCGCAAATATTCTTCAAAGTTTCGAAAATCAGAAGAGAAAGCGGTGATTGAAAAATCTAAAGATATACTGGAGAGATTCATCGGACTTGAGAAGATAGTTAACCATCAGGAATCGTTAGAATATTTTGAATATACCAAAATTATTTCCACTGATGATGATGCTGAGGATGCAGCAAGGGAACTGCGTAAATTTTGGAATCTCGGTTATGACCCTATTCCCGATGTGGTCAAAATGCTTGAAGATAAAGGTTATCTGGTCATTGAGGTAGAGGCATCGAAAGATTTTGACGGTATGAAAGCTGATGTGGACAATAAAAAAGTTATCGTACTCCGTCAGCATTACAATGGTGATGTAGTTCGTAAACGATTTACTGCATTACATGAATTGTCCCATCACGCATTGTTATTTTCTGACGACCTCTCAGACAAAGAAAAAGAGAAGCTATGTCATGTTTTTGCTTCGGCTGTGCTTTATCCTGAAGAGATGGCGATTAAAGAAATGCATCAGGAAAGGTTTCATTTTTATCAGAAGGAACTGGAAATGGTAAAGGAACGCTGGGGGATTTCTTTCCCTGCTATCTTCAACAGGTCACTTCGCTTAGGAATCATTAATAACTACGTTTATAGAAATCTGAATATGGATTACCGTGCACGCAGATTGCATTTAAATGAACCCGGAACTTTCCTGAGCAAAGAAAAACCAGTAAAATTTGAACGACTTATCTGGTTTTCACTTGGCAAAGGAATAATATCTGTGAACGATGCTGCCTTCTACGCAGGTAAAAGTATCTGGGAGTTCAGAGAACAAATCCATCAGATGGCATGAAACTGATTATCACAGACACCAATGTATTGTTCGATATTATCAAAATTGGTGCATTGCCTGAATTTTTTAGTCTTGATTTTGACATCTGTACGACAGTTTTTGTAATTGAAGAAATTAAACCATCTCCACAAAAGGAATTGGTGGAAACATTTATCAGGGCAAAGAGACTGACCGTTTTTGAATTCACCGGGGAAGAAATTGAAGATGTTGTAAACTTCGATACTGGTTGAAAATTGAAGAGGTTTACCGATAAATCTATAATATGGAAGTCCATACAACTTAATTGTCCCATGCTTACTGGTGACAGCAGAATGAGAGAAGTCGCTGAAAACATGGGCATTGAAGTTCATGGGAGTATCTGGGTTATTGATGAACTTATTAACAGTGAATTGATTTCAAAAGGAAAAGCAATCGAACTGTTCGAACAATTGTTGGAGACCAACAGTTGGTTGCCAGGAAATGAAATTGAAAGAAGGATTAATAAGCTGAAATAATGAAGAATACATAGGGCTTCTTTTTTCGGAGGGCTTCGTGCGCCTACGCTGAAGCTTCAGCGCAAGCGTACGGGCAAAGCCCGACTCAGTAAATCAAATGGCCTTGTAAATCAAATATTTACGAAGCCATTTTCATTAGTAGTACAAAAGTAGTACAAAAAATCAGAATCTATATTTTCCCTTTTCTTATCCCGGGTTTAGAAATAATTAAGGGAGTTGAAAAACATCATGTTTATCTTTTACCTGTTAAAGCATAGTTGGAGATTCAGTTGGATCAGATCACCCTTATCTGAAATTAAGATAATCAATATAACTGGAAAATCCGATTTCATTTTAATTCATTCAATGGTCTGATTTTATCAAATGCTTTGACAATTCCTCCTCCCTCCCTCTCCCTGTCGCTGTCACTGCCTGTATTTGAAGGAAGACCGGGTGCGCTGGTTTTTGGCATCCATTTTTCCAGTTTTGCTTTTGCCCTAAGCGCTTTTTTATCTTTTAGTCTGATAAGGTTTACCCACTCCATAGGGTCGTTTTTCAAATTGTACAGTTCTTCTGTACCATCATTATATTTCGTGTAACGATAGTTTTCATCATTTACGGTAAACGAACCGGGTGCCTCGGTTGTGACGGAAGGAAATGGCCATCGTTTATCGTGATTTTTGATCAATGGCATCAGACTTCTTCCATCGAGAACATCTCTATCTGGCAATCCGCACAATTCTATCAGAGTCGGGTACAAATCAATCAGGTTAACAACCCGTTTGCACTCTGATTTTTGTTTCATTTCCGGTGTTCTTATTATCAAGGGCATCCGGGTAACTTCTGACCATAAAGTAACCTTTCGGAATCTCAATTTTTCGCCAAGGTGCCATCCATGGTCACCCCAGATGATAATTATAGTGTTGTCATTATATTTGCTCTTTTCCAATGCGTCCAGAATAATTCCTACGCAGTAATCAACATAGGATGTACAAGCCAAATAAGCTCTTACTGCACCTTTGAACAATTTCTCATCCTGCCGTACCCATAAAAAATCGTCAGTAGGAGAAAACTTCTTTTCTCCTGATGGCGTCAGAATATCATCCAGATCATCTAGTTTGTATTCGGGAATTTTGATTGAATCCAGGTTGTACATATCGAAAAACTCCCGGGGCACATACCAGGGCAGATGAGGTTTTGCAATTCCTACTGCCATTAAGAATGGTTTATCAAAGTCCGATTGCAATTGTTTGGCAAACCATTGTGCCGTTCGATAATCTAATGTTTCTTCCTTTCCGCTTATTGTTGGTGCCCAGGCAAAATCTGTTCCGTTCGTACCTGTATACTTCTGGCCTTCAATTTTAATCCCGTCAACTATTCCTTCGGTACGGGAGGTAAGCTTGTCCGGCTGAGGTTTATTATTTCCCCTTTCCTGTTCCCAGATGTCAAAAGCCCACTGACCCTGGTCCTGTCCTCCAGGGATCGGGTGCTTGTGAAATATTTTCCCTGAGGAAATGGTTATATATCCATTTTTGGAAAAATATTCAGGCATCGTTGCATATTGCTGAATCAACGCTGAGTTAAGCATGTTCTGGTCGTTATCATAACAACCTGTCCTCTCGGGTCTGAAGCCGGAAAGAAGTGATGATCTTGAAGGACAACTGACGGGACCGGTGCAATGAGCATTAGTGAAAATCATGGCATTTTCATTGCAAAACCTGTCCAGATTGGGGGTAATAACCTGGGTATTCCCGCCAAATGCACCTATCCAGTCATTTTCATCATCCATAGCGATGAAGATTATATTAGGTCTGCTCTGGCTATGTAATGAAAATGAAAAAATCAAAGACATTACACTTACACTGATATACTTTTCCTTCATGTGGATTTTTTATATTTTAATGAATTAATATATGTGCTAATATATTTGATCAGAGACTTTTACAACATTCTTACAGGGCTTTTCCCATCATGAACAAACCGGCTCCGTGAGGCTGTAATTCAATACTGAAGCGGGAATCAAATACGCCCAGGTCCTCCTTCTTCCACAGATCTCTAATCTTAAACCTTCCCTGTAATTCTGCTGATGTAAAATCAAAACTAATTGTTGAAACAGAATCTTTCAGGTTGAACAGTGCAAAATACTTTCCCCCTGTTACAGGATCATCTGCAATCCAGACTGATTCATTTTCATTTGTATAAAGAGGTTTATTACCTGTACTGTTCTGATTTACAGCAATAACCTCCGGATTAGTAAGGAAGAACAAAGTTGAGTCCGATGAATTTAACAGGTCAGCACCAATCATAAGTGGTGATCTTGAAATGGACCATAATGATAATAAAGTATAATGTTCCGGCCAGGTAAAATTGGAAATTCTTTCAGGTCCATGGGGTCTTCCTTCGATGGAAAGTCGTCCGATCGGCAGCATATCTGCATCTGGCCACGATCCGGCTTTCCGGTAAGGTGCCCACTCTTCAAGGAGTTTAAAGTTGTGTTTCAGCTTTTCCCAGTCGTCCCAGAAATCGGCTGAAATACGCCACATATTTGCATTTGTCATCAGGTGGTCAGCCATATCCAATGGGGTCTCCCCCGGGGATAAACTTAATACAACAGGCCTGCCGCATTTTTTTATCGCATTTCGTATAAGCTCAATCTCTCCCTTGCGATAAACCGGGGCAGCTATATCATCAACTTTTACAAAATCTATTCCCCATGATGCATATAACTCAAATAATGAATTATAATATTCCTGAGCTCCCGGCTTTGAAGGATCCACTCCATACATATGATTACACCACTTGCATGTGTCAGTAATCTGGGCTATATCCCGTGAGTTATATTCTGTTCCTTTTATGGTTAATCTGTTAAAGTAAGCAGCTCTGTGAATACCTCTCATTATGTGAATACCGAATTTCATTCCTTTGCTGTGAACATAGTCTGCAAGAGGTTTGAATCCCTTGCCTCCGGCAGATGAGGGGAATCGTTCGACAGCAGGAAGAAGCCGTCCGTATTTATCAATTGTTGTCGGGTCAAGCGGTTTCCCGTTTGATGCATATCGGATATTGGGATGACCGTAACGCATTTTAGGATTTTTCCAGTCACCCGGGCTGGGATGCCACCAGATATAGTCGATCACTGCATAATTCCAGCCATACTGCAACAGATTTTTAGCCATGAAATCTACACTCTTTCTAAACTGATCTTCATTTATACGGCAATCAAAGGCATCAAAACTATTCCAACCCATTGGCGGTGTTCTTGCCCATGATTTAAAATCCTTATTTGCAGACTTTTCTTCCGTAGCTGTCAAATTGGGCTTCTCTTTTTTTCTTTCTGAAGTGCAAGAAAATAACAGACTGCAGATCATTAATATTATCAGTTTATTCATTTAAGCCAGGATTTAGTATTTAAGTTTCGTCAGCACCGATATTAAAAACCTTAACTCAAGTAAAAATCAAGTATTTACCAGGCCATTTTCATTTGTAGTACTAAAGGTAGTACAAAAAATTTATGACAAACTAATACCTGGCTTCGACATTTATCCAATAAAAGAGGTTTTGACCGGGGAAAAAGTATAGGATAATATTTTGCAATAAGTACCATTTTTCGGCCTTTTTTGCAAAAAAAGCTATTCAATTTTTTTATTGGAGGGAGAAAAGGTTACTAATTAAAGCTTAAATACTCCTCCAGATATCTTCAAAAGTTATAAGGCTGATTATATAATGAGCATCTGTAGTAGCCACTTCCAGTAGACAAAAATCACCATTCGCAATATGATTCTTTAGGAGGGTCTCAGCTTGTTCTTCATCCACAAATTCGTAATCATTATCATAGTATCATTTTATAGAATATTGTAAATAAACATCTTAGTAAAAAGAGTTCAGGTGCTATACACACCATTCAATTTACTCTGTCAGTATTTTATTCTTACCTTTAATGGGTATACTGCAATAAGACTGTGTATGAAACACTATTTAGTTTTAAGTCATTATAGCCCAATCTCATACATGACACTGACTTAATATTAACCAACAAAGTAAGACAATATGGGAAAAATGAAAGCAATTATATGCACAAAATATGGTCCACCTGAAGTTCTTCAACTCAAGGAAGTTGAAATACCAATTCCCAAAGATAATGAAGTACTGATAAAAATACATGCAGCGTCAGTTACGGTATCGGACTGTATCGTTAGAAGTGGCAAAGTAAATATTTTGTTATGGCTCCCCATGCGGATATTCGTTGGTTTTAAAAGACCAAGAAAATCAATATTGGGATTAGAGTTAGCCGGAGAGGTTGAAGAGACAGGTAAAAATGTAAAACGATTTAAGAAAGGTGATCAAGTTTATGCATTTACAGGTAAACTTTTTGGTGCTTATGCTGAGTATACCTGCCTGCCTGAAGATGGATTGTGTATGCCTGCAGACTGTATTATGGGACTAAAACCTTCCAATGTGACCTATGAAGAAGCTGCTTCTGCTCCTAGCAGGGGAACTTTAGCTTTATATTTTCTTAAAAATGGAAATATCCAGAGCGGACAAAAAATTCTTATCTATGGTGCCTCTGGAGGAGTTGGCACCTTTGCGGTACAGATTGCCAGGCACTTTGGAGCACTAGTTACTGGAGTTTGCAGTACTACAAATTTAGAATTGGTGAAATCTCTGGGAGCCGATAATGTAATTGATTACACCAAAGAGGATTTTACGAATAAAGGAGAGCTTTATGATTTTGTCTTTGATGCTGCAGGAAAAAGAAAAAGTTCAAAACTAAAATTACTGTGCAAGAAAGCACTTACCCCAAACGGGAAATACATTTCAGTCGATGATGGAACCCCAAAGATAAATATTGAGTATTTAATTTTGCTAAAAGATCTGATTGAAACAGGAAAGATAAAACCTGTCATTGATAGATATTATCCATTAGAACAAGTTGCCGAGGCTCACAGATATGTGGATAAAGGACACAAGAAGGGCAATGTAGTCATAACAGTAACATGAAAAATAAAATAAATGACGAACGCATAACTCGGACAATAAAGGTTATAAGACTTGTCAAGGTTTTTGCGATTTAAGCTTTGATTTAAGAAAAAATTTAGACTTCTAGAGACACTTATTCCTTATTAATGGACCAATAGCTTTCTGCTTGTCTTTTTTTATCCAAATATCATCCCATCCCAATTTTCTACAATAAAACCTGGGATGGGATATCAAAATGGCTTTAAAACATACATTATTATCAGCCAATCCATCGACAACCCTTAAAAATTATTATTTGGGTCATTGATTTTCAATGTTTTGCAATTAAAGGTTCGGATGCCAGGCGAACTAGTAGAAATTCTTAACTATATAAATTGATTATGGTTTAACAAATGGTAAATTTGACTACAGATAATAAAAACCTGTAAGGAATGACTGAGCATAAATCAAATGAAAGCAGAGATGATGAAGACACCATTATCAAAAATCAAATGGGGAAAATGGTGGATTCTTACGACAAGTACATGAAAAGGATAACATTAGGTCGGGAAGATGCTCTGCGTACTATGACTGTGAACCTGGCACAGGTAAAACCTGGAGATTGTGTCCTTGAGGTTGGTTGCGCTACCGGTACATTGTCTCTTGCAGCAAAACGACAAGCAGGTCCAATAGGCAGTGTTTTTGGGATTGATATTATACCGGGAATGATTGAAGTCAGCAAGAAAAAGGCTGCTCAGGCCAAATTGGATGTTACATTTCAATTAGGGAGTATTGAAGATATTCCCTTTCCCAGTGAAAATTTTGATATTGTTATGTGCAGTTTCATGATTTTTCACATGTCTGAAAAGGTAAGAAATAAGGGGATTAAAGAAATCTATCGTGTTCTCAAACCACAGGGAAGATTTTTGGTACTTGATCTCGTCTTACCACCTAATCCGGCGTCAAGAAGGATTTTAAAGTTATTTTTGGGATTTATGTTAAAGCATGATTTAAAAGAGCTGCAACCTAAAATGGAATCAGTCGGATTTTCTCAAATAGAGACTTCTCAGGCAAAGTTTCGTGTTTTTGGACTTCCTTTACTCTCTTTTGTGCGTGGAATCAAGTAGCATGAAAATAAGATCCGTCTTAATCGGATTACTTGCAGGTTTACTTTTTGGTGTGGCCACTCCATTGAGTAAAATCATATTATTTCAACTCAATAGTTTCCAGTTAGCCGGATTATTATACCTGGGTGCAGCATTAGCCTTCCTTCCCTATATTCTAAAAAACAGAAAAGTTGAAATTAAAGCATTAAGGCAAACGGGGAAGAAGATGTATTTAGGTAGGAGTCATCCTTTTTGGTGGAATAATGGGTCCTCTGCTTTTAATGATGGGCTTAAAAACCGCCAATGCCATGTCTGTTTCCATATGGATGAATATGGAGCTTGTAGCTACTGCAATCTTAGGGGTTTTGTTATTTAAAGATCACTTGGATCGTTACGCAATAATTGGAATAATATTAACTCTGTGTGCCGGAATTATAATTACCTCTCAGGAATCGTCCAGTAGAATTATTTCCGCAATCTTCATCCTGTTAGCCTGTATTTCCTGGGGATTTGACAATCATTTTTCAGCAATAATAGATGGAGTTTCACCTCAAACAATAACGTTTGTAAAAGGTCTCTTCGGAGGTGTTACAAATTTGACGATTGGCATGTTTTTAAGTAACTGGCAAATTCAACTGAACTATATTCCGGCAGCTCTTCTAATTGGTGTCTTTTCATACGGTATTAGTATTGTACTCTATGTCACTTCAGCACAAAACTTAGGCGCTACACGAAGTCAGATACTATTTAGTACAGCTCCATTCTGGGGAATATTCGCAGCATGGCTACTCCTTGGAGAGCCTTTAACTCTGATAGTTCTGATTTCATTTTTAATATTGGTATTAGGGATAGTTTTTACAAATTTATCCTCACATGGGCATACCCATTATCATAAGGGGATGGGTCACATTCACTTGCATGGTCATGATGATGATCATCATAATCATATTCATGAGGGGGATAGTGATAAAAATCTGAAACATTCACATTTTCATGAACACAAAGGAATAACACATATCCATAAACATTATCCTGATTTGCATCATCGGCATGAACATTAAGTCGGTAATACATAATTTTATCATCAGTTCATCAACAGATACAATTTAGAATTCGGAAATGTTGATTATTAATACTTTGCATTAGAAGGTTCAGGTGCTAATAGGACCAGAACATGGAGACTATTTTAAAAGAAGATTAGAAAATCATAAATTTAAAATGTTAAATTTCAGTGGTAAGAAATTATAAATGATAAATGCTAATTTTTCTTTCAAAGTAATCATTTGACTCTTGACTCAGAGATTATTATTTTTACGTAAATATTTATTCATCAGCGACATGTATTACGAACTTTCGAAATCTCAAAAAAAAATAGCCAGGGCGGTAATGGATAAAGGACTGGAAACCCATTACCGGAGAACCTTGTCAGAGGTTGAGTCAATTATTAAGAAGTGGAATGAAGGCAATTTTACCAGCAATAGGGAAGCTTACATGAAGTTATTCAGGAGCGTTAAAGAAAATGATAGAAATATTGGCCAGATCTATGACGATAAAGGCGGTTCGCGCTGGGTTGAGGTGATTGCTAATCAGCTTGCTAAGGGTGTAATATCCATTGAAGATCTTAAAGATTTTGACGAGGAAGTGTGTCAAACCATCATAGTATGGAGCAGAATTTAAGAATTAAGCTCATATTTGGAATTAGTGAAGCCTTAGGGAAGGCATCTGATGTGATTAGATCTTATCGATTAATTAATCGGCTGATTTGATCTGCGTAATAATCAATCTCTTGACCTTTTCTGATAAAGATCTACCTTGCAATCAACACACTTCCATATGGGATCATTTCCAATACCGATTATGCCTGACTTTCAACTTTCAACATTCGACTTTTAACTTCTTTATAGAATACTCTCTTCAAAAAATTCTTCAAATCTGAGTATACGTTTGTTGTTTTCCTTATTGAACAGCAGATGCTCAAAATCTTTGGTTTTGGTTTTCAGGTCAGTATTCTTAAGGCGCTTTTTAACTTCAGCCTTTAACTCAACTGCATTCTTAATGCCGATCCTCTTTGCAAGGAAGTCATAATCAGGCTTCGTTTGACCCAGAAGAAACATCAGGTCGTAGAAATCACGACCCTTTCCTCTTTCTAAAAGGGCTGTCGCTTTCATTGCACATAGAACAGCGTCAGAAGGTACAGGGAATGGAAAGTAAAAACCACAACCTTTGATATTTTTTATTTCCGGAGTATAGGTTACTCCCTGATCCTGAGCTTCTATTTTTATAAGGAACCTTTCATCCCTGTGTCCTGAAAGCCCTATATCAAAAAGGAACTCAGGAAAGTAAATGTTTCTTCTGAATGCCGTCAGCTTCGGACTCTTTTTGTCCTTAGATTCTACTTTATATCCGTTTCTTTTAAGGAAATGCATGACATCATCACTCATTTGCAGGAACTCCTCTTTGTTCATCTCCTTACAGTCAAAGTCCAGATCTTCTGAGAATCTGTCTATTCCCTTTACCAGGCGAAGGTTGGTACCGCCAATGAAAATGAGCTTACGGATGTATTGTGTCGTGGACAGGTAGTCGAGAATTGACAACTGAATATATTCCTTCATCATGCTTTTGCCAAGAAGTGTATTATTCCTGATCTGCTCCGGGAAATAGTTCTTTATTAAGTTCAGGTCTACCATATAGTTCTTACTAAAGGTTATGTACTTTTCTCAGCATCTCAATGCGATTACTGAGTGCTTTGCTGCCAATACGGTCAGAGAATTCCGTTAATCTTTCTGCATTAAAGTCATCCTCCATATAAGATTCATCGAGACGCAGCTCTTCAAGGTCACGTTCTGTATTATAAAATGGATAAAGATAGAGCAAGTCTATTAATGCCTTTTCCGGTGTGGCGAACATTATCCGTCTGCCGCCTTCCATCTCCCTCAGATCATATCCGAACATCATGTCAGGCTTGATATTTTTATATGAATACTCACCGAAATCATTGCTGAATGTTATTGTCTTCAAAGTTGTCACGCTTGTTATCTGAGGTACAGCCTCGGGGATAATCCCGTAAAATGACAAAGCAGTATGTAATGATATGTAAGAGGGCTTGTATATTATGTTAGCAAAATAGAGTGCAAATTCTGTTGACTCCCTGTATTCAGGGAAGGCATAATAACCCTGCCGGAGCCGGACGAGGTAACCCTGCCTTACCCAGCGTCCCAGATTGTTCCTGTTAAACTCAGGATACGATGCATACACCTGGTTTGTTGTAAAGCATGCCAGGGATAGAAACCTGTTTCTGAATTCAATGAAATTCATTTTATTTCTATTATGCATCAAATATAGTGCATTACAGAAACAAAAACAAAATCCGTACTTTTTTTCTCATACCCCCCTCTCTCACTCACCCACTTCCGTTGAAGTGGAATCTCCCCGGAGTTTATCCCGCAAGACAGGGCTTCGATCTCCCCCTCGTTCTTTGTTCTTTTATCTTTGGTCTTTAGCCTTTCCCTCCCTATGATCCGTTTCATGGTTTTGATGAAGATTCCGATGAATGAAAAGCTGCCAATAACGAATGTTCAATATTTTAATATTTCTGGAAATACCGGCAAGACATGTACATTCTTATCGGAACCCAGAAAGTCTCATTCGTCTGAGGGACGAGCAATCTTCACAGTCAACTATACAAATCAAATGACCTTGTAAATCAAATAATTACTTGGCCCTTTTCATTAGTAATACAAAAAGTAGTACAAAACTTTTTTTTTTATTTCATATAAATCCTGATGTTATATTACCGTAAAGAATATTTCTTATAATTCTTTGTAACTTTAAACTTACTCTCAATTCATTGAAATTATACTTTTATTTATGCTTCTCGAAAAGAATTTCGAAGACATTATTGCCAGATATCCTGAACTTATTGAGGATGGTCTTACACTTAAAGGTCGTCAGGTTACTCTTTATGGCCGGAGAATGGATCTTCTTTTTGAAGATAAGTTCAAAAGAAAATTGATTGTTGAACTTAAAATAGGACCAATTAAGGATGTGCACATAGGACAGGTTCTTTCATATGAAGGAATGCTTCTGTCAGGTGAAGATCCTACGATACGAGTTATGTTGATTGGCAACCGAGTACCTCCTAATATTCAACGGAGTTTAGATCATCATGGGATTGCATGGTGTGAAATAACTCTTTCTATTCTAAAGGAGTTTCTGACGACGAGGAATGATGAAAAATTTCTGAATCTATTTGAATTTGATGAATCCGTATTCATAAAGGGATTCAGTAAAATTAAACCTGAATCGCAGGTACACAGGATTCAAGCTAAGCCGAAACGGGTAATTGTAAATACTGATGATCTAATTACCAGGATAAAGTTTTCTGAGTGTTATAGTAATTTCAGGGAAATTCTACCCATAAAAATCAGAAATGAAGCGAAGGCAAGGGAAATTCTGAATACACATATGGATAACCTTGATCATAGCCATCTTAAGGAGATAATTGACCTAATTGATGAACCATATCCTTACGTTAAAGATGGGAAAGTTGTAAAAGGACCATGGTTCGGCAGATTGCTAAAATCCAATACAGTATATATTTATGATGAAAGTAATGATAAACTCAATATTTGGTTCAATATTCTGACAAATAGTTCACTACCTGTGGAGAACAGGATTGAACTCCTGTTGAATGAACCAAATAAAATCAAAGGTCTCAATGTTGGCTTCATAACTTTAATGTTATACATTCTTGATAAAGAAAATTATTTGATATGGTTTGAAGGACAACACGAAGCATTAATATTATTTTATCCTGATTTAGAGAAATATACAGGCACAAGTGATCAATATATTTCTTTTAATAATCGGGCAAAGGAATTTGCAAAAAAGTATGGCTTTGATCATACTGAACTGGATTGGATCTTTTCAACCGGAATTCATTGTTACGATAACATCTCTTCGATGACGATATTTCAACAGATAAAGGAAGTATTGAAAAACAAATCCGGAATGATTGTGAAATCTTCAGATGTGATTGAAATGTTAACGTCAAGGTTTGGCACAAATCCTTCCAGTGTAATACTATCTGATTATTGTTATAACAGATTCAATGAAGGGATTAAGTTTACCAAGCATATTTTCGAATACCTGAACTCCAATAGCTATAAATATCTTGGTGAAAATTTTTCTTATACGGGGAATATTATACATAAACCAAAAAGCCAGGAAATAGAGAAAATAGTTGGTGAATGGAAAAATGGTATTAAGTTTTTAGGGGCAGCATCTCAAATATGGATTGGACTTGATCAGTCAACGTATACTATTAAACAGGTATTTGAAAACCAAAAAGCGCCGGATTTTATTGAAAAGTTAACATTCGCTTTCCATAAAACACTTAGTGAACAGTTCAGCAGGAGAAATCTAACCTGGTTTGCGAGGACCCATATCTTAGGCATTTCATATTTCTGCAATGATCAAAAAACTTTTTTATGGATTAATATATATCAAAAGTTTATATCCCTAAAGTACTTTACCGGAAACGAATCAATTGAAGGAATTGTAAAAGCAAATTGGATTAATGGTAATGACAACGTGGGTAGTGAACCATATCGAGTTATGAATGAGAATTCTATAAGCCGTGCTGTCGAATTTGCGATTAAATCCTACGAAATTGCCGTGAATTGGATTAAATAGATCTCGGTTATTAGAGCGCTTTATTTGATTTGCCTTATTAACATATTCATTTACATATAATTCAAGTAAGATTCTTTAACTTAGTAAAACTTTAAATTAGTTTATTCTTTTTCATGATATCTTAAATAAATTAACATGATTATTACTTCTATAAAATTAAAGGAAATAATAAACGCTTTTGAGAAATGGTATATAAATGATATACATGCAATAGTAGAAGATTTTTATTCAGATAATATAACATTTGAAAAAATCTCTAATTTATCTCAAAAAGAGTTTGAAGATTTTTTTCTTGAATTTGCAAAAGATGGTGGAAAAATTCAGTCTGGAGGCGCTCGAACTGCTGATAAATTTATTCAAAATGTCCATAATAATTTTCCTGAATTCAAAGAAAAAATCTTAGCTCCATTTAATTCAAACTTCAATGTTGATAATTGGATTAAATGGGCCGAATCATTCAAATATTTCGGTAAAGGTTTAGCCACAATTTATCTTAACAGAGTTGATAAAACGAAATATGTTGTTGTTAATAATAAAAGCATTGAAGCTTACCGGATATTAGGCTATGATGTTGCAAACAATCCACTTGAAAGGACTTATAAAGATATTTTAGCTGCGCAATCTGATATTATTAAAAAGTACCCAGAGCTAAGTAATTTCTTTAAGGCCGATGCGCTTTCTCATTTTCTAATTGGGACACCAGAAGGAATGTTATTCTTAGAAAGAGGAGACCATAATACAATACATGATATGGCTAAAATAAAGAATGAAAGAAAATACTGGCTTTATGCTCCAGGAGAGAATGCCAAAATGTGGGAGGAGTTTTATAATCAAAGCATTATGGGTTTAGGATGGGATAAATTGGGTGATTTAAAAAAATATAAGTCAAAGGAGGAAATAGTTTTAGCGTTGCAGGAGATAGAAAACACTTCTAGTTCTAAAAAGAATGATGCTTCTGCAAACTATGATTTTCTTAATACTTTGTCAATTGACGATATCGTTATTGCAAAAAAAGGTAGATCAGATTATCTTGGATATGGTATTGTAAAGTCTAATTATTACTACGATAGCAGCAGAGAAAACTATAAGAAATGCAGAAAAGTTAACTGGATTAAAAGAGGAACTTGGCCAGAAGACAACGACCCTATTGTAGTAAAAACATTAACTGAAATAACAAAATATCCAGATTATGTTGAAAAGTTAAAGAAGCTTATTGGAATAGGAGATATATTATCACTGAATAAAAATATATGGATCGAAAAAACGCTTGTTCGAGGAAGAAGAGATAGGACCGAAGGTGAAAGATCTCTTGGTTTAGCATTATGGTCACCAAAAACTGACAAAAGAGGTGCAGATATTTATAAGAATATGAGAGAAGTTAAAAGTGGCGACATTATTTTGCACCTAAGAGATAATGAACAATTTTCTGGAATTTCGATAGCATTGGAACCAGTGATCGAGACTAGTGGTATAAAAGACACGGAATGGGCGGGTCCAGCATATTTGATAAAATTGGAGAAATATATTGAACTTGAACAACCCATCAACAGACTTAACGTACTAAATGAGAACAATAGAACTGAACTTGAAAGAATTGCTAATAGTTCTGAAGTATTCTATACTAATGACCTTAATTTAAGACAAGGAGCTTATCTAACCCCATGCCCTTTAAATCTATTGTCATTAATTAATAAATCTTATTTAAACATGACAGGATTAAACCTTCCATATATTGAGGAATATTTTGCTAATAACCACATAGAACTAAATTTTGAGCTTGATTTAAAAAAAATATTTATTGACCTCGCAGATTCTGGTCTACAAGTAAATAATGGCTTAATAATAAGGTTTATAGCCTCCATTCTGACTAAACCATTTGTTATCCTCACAGGACTATCTGGTTCAGGGAAAACAAAGTTAGCTCAGGCATTTGCAATGTGGATTTGCGAAGATGAGACTCAGTATTGTCTTGTCCCGGTTGGTGCTGACTGGACAAATCGAGAACCATTACTTGGATTCGCAAATGCGTTAAAAAGCAATGAGTATGTTAAGCCTGACAACAAAATGCTTGATTTGTTAATTTCTGCCTCAGATAATCAGAACAAACCCTATTTTCTAATTCTTGATGAGATGAATATGAGTCATGTTGAAAGATACTTTGCCGATTTTCTGAGTGTGATGGAATCAGGCAGAAAATTATCACTTCACAACGGGTTTGAGTATTGGAATGATGTACCTGCTGAAATTGAGTTGCCTAATAATTTGTTTATAATTGGTACGGTGAATATTGATGAAACGACCTATATGTTCAGCCCTAAAGTTCTAGACCGAGCAAATGTCATTGAGTTCAGGGTTACTGCAGACGAAATGAAGAACTATCTGAATAAAAACGCAATACTCGAATTAAATAAATTAAAATCTGCCGGTGCAGATATGTCTGAAAGTTTCGTTAAAATCGCAAAGGATAAAACTTTACGGGCAAATAATTCAGATATTCTTGAGACTGAATTGTTGAGTTTTTTTAATGAGTTAAAGAGAACGGGAGCTGAGTTCGGATACAGGAGTGCTTCAGAAATATTTCGATTTGCGGCAGTAATTAATACAATTGAGCCTGCATGGTCAATGCCTGAAATTATTGATGCCGCAGTTATGCAAAAATTACTTCCAAAAGTTCATGGTTCAAGACGTAAACTGGAACCAGTTCTGAAAACACTCGGTAATCTTTGCTTACAGCCTGGGGAAAATTTTGATGATTTTGTTGCTTCAAAAAGTGAAATTAATTTCAATGGTACTGAAAGGATAAAGTATCCTCTCTCACTTGAAAAGATCCTGCGAATGTATCAAAGCCTGATTGACAACGGTTTCACCAGCTATGCTGAAGCATAAACGGTTATGTTCGAGAACAAAATAACAATACCATTAACAATATCATACCAGAAGATTGAGCTTATAATCTCAGGAGAACCTTCTCAGGAAGAAACTGTTGTAGAAAAATCTGATGCTTTTGAATTTGGTGAAGCTTCTGTTCAGATCAAGGAGGGTCATTTTTACGAATATAAGCTATCGGAAGGATATAATCTTCAACCGTCTGAAGTTGTAACTCAATCAAAAATAAATCCATCAACCGGCAGAATAGCACCTAATATTTATGTGGGAACCCTGTCTATTGATATACAGGATTTGGGAAAAAATGAAAAATGTGGTGAGGTTAAACTGGAAGTTCAATCAGTAAAAGCAAGATATCGTGAGGATTACAGGTTTATGCTTGAGGATATTACAGAAAAATGTACAGACTTATTACTTCAACATGGTTCTCCTGTTTCTCAGACATTTGAAGTTGATTTTGATGCTGATGCGAAAACATTATATCAGCGTTTTGCCTTTTTAAAATCAATTCTGGATTCATCTGAGTTCTATGACGCAGTTCATAAGTTTCTATCGTCACCTGTTACCAGATGGAAAGGGGACGAAACTGAAAAAGATATTAGGGGCGTAAGAAGGATAAACAATAATGTCCTACGTCAGTTTGCTACAGCATCAAACAGAGTTGATTTGCCATTAGATCATCCATTGAAATCCACTCTGCAGTCTGTCCCATCAAAAATCAGGATTACATATAAATCGGAAACAGTTGACACTCCGGAAAACCGTTTTGTTAAGCATGCTCTTAAATCATTCAAGTCGCTTTGCGGACGATTCAGATCAAGACTGAATGAAGGTAATCGTCTGAAACAAGAGGCATTCTTGTTAGAAGATAAACTGGAACAATTTCTTAGTCATTCAGTATTTAAAGAAATTTCAGTACCCACTGCTTTACCACTGAATAGTCCTGTCCTTCAACGCAAGGAGGGTTATCGTGAGATTCTAAGAGTATGGTTAATGCTTGATCTTGCAGCAAAACTGGTTTGGAAAGGTGGTGATGATGTTTATAGTGGCGGAAAAAGGGATGTTGCCGTTTTGTATGAATACTGGTTGTTCTTTGTTCTGCTGGACATAATTAAAGATGTTTTTAAGATCGAACCTGAAGGCATCCGGAATTTAATAACAGAAACTAATGACGGATTAGGATTGCAACTAAAGCAAGGGAAACATTTACCTGTTAAAGGAACTTTTGATGCCGGTTCAAGAAAACTGGATATTGAGTTTAGCTACAACAAAACTTTTAGTGGTGACAATAATTATCCTGAGGGAGGAAGCTGGACAAAAAGCATGCGACCTGATTACACATTAAGTATCTGGCCTCATGGAATCAATTCAGGCTTGGCGGAAGAACAAGAGTTAATTACTCATATCCATTTTGATGCAAAGTATAAAGTCGAAAACCTTAAAGCAATTTTCGGAAGTAAAGAAGATTTCGATGAGGAGAAAGAAGAACAAAGGAAGGGAACATTTAAAAGAGCAGATTTGCTGAAAATGCATACCTATAAAGACGCAATCAGAAGGACCGAAGGTTCATATGTTTTGTACCCGGGAACCGAACCCGCCTTTACAAAGACAGGCTTTCATGAGATTATTCCCGGACTTGGAGCTTTTGCAGTCCGGCCAACCAGACAAAAGTCCGGAATAGAGGAGGTAAAAAAGTTTTTAAATGAAGTTGTCAATCACTTCCTGAACAGAGCGTCACAGAGGGAAAAGATGTCTTTAAAGACTTTTGAAACACATTTTGATAAAAAAAGTAATCAAGTGATCGAAGTACTACCAGAAACCTTTGGAAAAAACAGAAACTTATTGCCGGATGATACTTTTATTTTGGTAGGATTTTATAAGGATTCAGATCATTTAAATTGGATAATCCGGAACCGTTTATATAATGTCAGGACCGGGACAACAAGAGGTTCACTCAGATTAAGTCCGAAAGAAACAGGAGCAAAATATCTCCTGCTTCATACTCACGATGAGATAAAAACCGGCAGATTATTAAAATTAAAGGAAACCGGGCCAAGAATATTTTCAAAGCAGGATCTTATTAATAAATCATATGAAAATCCCAGCCAGGATTTTTATCTTGTTTTTGACATAGAAGAAACAGTAGAAAAAGAATTTGAAAATATGACCTGGGATATCACCAGACTTAATGGCTATTACGGAGCAAGATTATCATCATTGCCTTTTTCAGTTTCACTTACGGAGCTTATGAGAGCAATAGTTAAATAGAAAAATTATGCCATTACTCAAAGTTCAACTCAATCATCCAGGTGAACAAAAGCCATTCATTATTGGTAGAGGATATCAAAGCTCCAATAATCTTATTATTAGAGAATGGAATAATGATCCAA
Organism: uncultured Bacteroidales bacterium; assembly: GCA_963825935.1. Taxonomy (GTDB): domain Bacteria; phylum Bacteroidota; class Bacteroidia; order Bacteroidales; family VadinHA17; genus LD21. Next base: position 25,756 of record CAWGUN010000013.1, read on the forward strand.
AACATTATCGCAAGTTCATTAAAAATAGTGGGGATTATTTGGCAAACTTAAATTCCAGGCCTAAAAAGAATAGTTTGTTATTCTGGGGAGAATGGGAAGGGAATTCAGTTTTTAGCCCCCTTGACAATGGGGTTAGTAAACCTAATGGTATCCATGAGCCATTTCATTCAATCCTTAACAGAGGTTGTCAGAATACAGATACATATGTATTCGGAGAGGGTTTTAAATATGCGATTTGTTCACAGATAGGGGTAATGTGTCATCTTTTGGCAGATTCATTAATTTTATTCGGGACTTCGAAGAATATTGGATTTGAGCTTGACACAGTTTTTGTGGTGAGGAATCATGAATCAGCACAGAATGTATACTTAAATAATGCATCAAACTACACTTTGGTATATCGTGAAGAAACACTAGAACAATTAGGTCAGACTTATTTAGGTCCAAATCCATCTTTGTACAATAAAATCTATCGTGGTCAAACATGGTGGGAAAATAAGGACTATTTCAGCTTTGTTCCTTGCAAAGTTGACGATGGTATTGGTTTTAAAAAGGTTGTATTACCGATTCCTCCGATGGGAAAACAAAAGGTTGGACACCCTTACCATCATTTTGATAATATAAACCATATTCAACTCTGGGAATTAATAGTTAAAGAAGTATTTACGCAAGGATTCTATCTAGGCATAAGATTTGATGAACCTCAAATTAACAATGCAATTCTAAACGGTTTCAATCATCATAAACCTAAAACCAAAAGCCCTTGTAATGAAAATAACCGTATGATCGGGAGGAAGAGTGGATGCAAATTGTCAAAAACCAATAGCCTGTCAAATTATAAGATTAGCATGAAATTTAAAAGACTAATTCTCCATCCTCTCCCTGAAATACTCTTCTGTGTGCTTATCGGTAAAATAAACACAGCACCCTTTCATTCCCCTGGTAAGAAGTGTCCTGTAAATGTTTTTTATATGCTTTTCGAAATGATCTTTACTTCTTTTCGTCCCCAAGTTTATTGGTTTATTGAGTCTAAATTCTAATAAGTTTTGATTCTCAGGATTACAATTTTTCAAGAATTTCCTTTTTTACCAATTCATATGCTTCAATTGGATTATATTTTTCAGTAGCTCTCAATAGAAATGAAGTATCGCTAACGAAATCATCGTCTCTAATCTTAGCATCGATGTTCAGTAGAAACTGTTTTTTCGGTGGAATCTTACCAACAGCAAACTTCATATATTCATGATAACAAGCAATAATTTTATCTGTATCCGGTTTAGCTACCATTAAAGCTTTATATAAGTCAAATAAATCACGACCCTTTTTCCGTTGATATAACGCACGGAGTTTTGTACCCAACAACTCTTCTAATTCATATGTCTGGATGTTGGTTTCTCCCTTATACCATTTTGTATCTATAGAAAAGGGAACATCTTTATAACCCAGTACAGTAAAATGCTCCCTGCAATTAATTTCAACCTTTAATCGAAGCAGTATAGGTGTAGTATTTTCGGAGTTGAAGCGAAACATCAGTGTGTTATTATTAGCTTTTTGCTTGATTATCGGGGCACTTATATAGGATAATGCTTTTTGTAACCTGACAATGACTTCTTTTATAGGACCACTTTTTTTTTGAACCAGGTCGATATCTTCCGAGTACCTTGGTTGTGGATGAAGAAATAATTTGTGTATTGCTGTACCACCACGAAAAGCAAGGTTCTCAGCGAGCAAACTATCAGAAAAAATTTCAATCAGGGAACGACATATAACCAAATCCTGCTCAATCTGCTCATCATTTACCCAGGGAACAACATTACTCCATGCTCTTATTTCATTAATTGGAATCATTCGTCAATTTCAATAGTAGTATTTATTATGATTCCCCATTTTTCATCGGTTTCAAATCCCGACCGCTTCCCGCCAGCTTTTAATGGTTGTTTATAAAAAGTTTTTTTCAGGTTACTTGAAATATTATAGAGTTTCTCGGCTAATTCTGGTTGGCTAACTATTCTGTCAAAAATATATCCCAGCCTCTGAATAGTCGGTACGGTAATTGTCTCAAGCAATTCTTTAGTAATATTTTCGGGTTTTATAGCTTCCGATAATTCATTAATTACAGTACATACACGATTAATTCCGCCAACACGATTGTTATAATATACTAAATCAGTTGCCGTCAATGCCGGAGAAGAAATATTTACATAGCCGGACTCCGTTTTTCTTTTTTCTAATAGATTGAAAGGGATGTTCTTTTTTATGATGTAATTAATCCTTATACCTTTCTTTTTTGTTGTCAATTGTTTAAATGTAGTAACAACAAAAAACTCCTGTGGCTGCTGATGTGATGCGCCATGTAATGCTGCGGCACTTAGCAGTGCCACGTAATACGGTTTCCCAACAAAAGTCATGAGGCTATCAATAAAATTCAATGGTGGCAATACTCCTCTTGCAGCGTATTCAGGTGGTACAATCAGATAAAATCCCTTGTAGATAGAGATTATACGGTTTTTTCGGGATAATCTGGTTAAAGAAAGTATAATTGCTGCTTCTGAAAGGTCTGGGAAATCCTTTCGTACCTGCTCTAAGCTAAATACGTACTTTCCCCAGGATTGCTGTTTCTCAATCCAGGTGAGCAGATAATTCTTATTTCTTCTGGTTTCCAAGAATAGTATATTATTCATAAAGGTATTACAAAATGATAATAAAATGAAATGTTTACATATATTTTATTTACAGATGTCGTAGAATATTAAATCAATGTTCGTAGCTAAATATTAAGCAACTAAGTGAGTACAATATTACGAGGCAAATTTTTTTCTTTACTCAAACTAACTTTTACTCTACAATCAAAGTATTTAGAAGAAAGTGATGTTGAAGGAGAATTGAAAGGTTAATGTTTCTCATATACATACGGTGTAAAACAAAAAAATCTGATAATGTTAAATAGAATTTACAAAATGATGCATATATGTAAAATATAGTTTACATTATGAAAAAAAGAAGTACCATATTATTACCCGGAGCACAGAAAACTATTTCAGTTCCTGGAGAGAATATCAAGCTTGCAAGACTGCGAAGGAAATTTAGTGCAGAACAGGTAGCTGAGAGGGCAAATATCGAAAGTGATTTGGGGGAATTATGGCAAAGGATAGATTCTGTCAACTCTTACTTTTATCGGATCAAAATATGATCTTTTCATGTCTTCGGGCAGAAAACTTATATCAATGAAATCATGCTACCTTTCAACATTTGCCAATGCATAAAATAGATTAGCCGGATAAAGAAAGGGGTGAATGGAGATATTTGCTCCTATTATTGAGCAATATCCTGAATATTTGTCAGATACTTATAATGGTAGATTTAATTGATTTAAGCAGCTTTGGGGCAACCAATGTCTGTTCTGCAAACTTGCTCCAGTTAAGAACTGTATCATTAACCAGGTCAATAATGCTTGCAGCCTTTTTAATGTTCATCTCTCTTGCAACCGCCAGAAAATCATCTCGTGTAATATCCGCCCTCTTACCGTTCACGCTCAGCGCCTGGTGACTAACCCATGGATTTGACGGGTTGTAAGTGTGGCAGAGGTCGAAAGCAGGGGAGAGGTCCCATTTTCCGTTCCTGTCCATCACGAAAGGCAAAATTCTTTGTATGGTCGTCGCAGTTCCGGGCGAGAATGTTGAAAACCATACGACGGAATAGCTGTTCGGAGCGGGGATATGGCAGCCTCAGAAGCCTGAGGGTCTCGAAGAGCTGCTCGTAACCGAAGCTGCTGACTTCGTTGAAATCGAAGTGGCGCATTGCACAAAGACTCTGCATGTGGATCTTCTCGCCCTTATCCGTCCTGTCGAAGCGACGTGTCATAAAGTGAGCACGTCCGTTCTCTTCCAGAAGGCGGCATTCAGTCATCTCAATCCCGCATGCTATAGCCATAAGATGATATGCCATTTCGACACGGCCATATCCAAAGGTTCCTCCCAGCTGTTTATCGGAGACTCCATCGAACTTCACGATCCAGTGTTCAAAGCCATCCGGAGCGGAGGCCTGCCCGCTCCGCACTTCGCCGGTTAATGAGTTGTAAGCAATCACTGCTTTTGCCCTGGCTCCTCCTGCTGAGGTGCCGGTTTTGAGTATGTCAGCGAGAGCTTTAGTTTTATCTCCCGAAAGATTTGTTGAGAAGCCGGTACTTCCCGACAGGATCTCATTTGCCAGGCTGACCATTTCACTGATATCTATTTTAGTTGCAGCATTGCTGCCTTTAGGCACCGGCGGCTCAAATTCGAGCGCCCCTATTCCCCGCCTTCCTATGTAACATAGGATCTCAACGGGGTTCATGCTACCGGCGGGACGACCACGTTGTGCCAGCCATGCATCGATCAGCATACTGCCGAACCTGTCGGGGAGAACATCTGCAAGCAGACCGGGCAACCCTCTGAACACTTCACTCCGGCGCAGTTCGGGGAAGGACCAGAACCGTCCTTCAGATCCTGCAAGAGGCATTATGAGAGGGGAGAGGTCCGGTCCATTTTTCAGGAATGACGGCTCGAACTCGAAAGATCCCGTCCCTGTCGAATCGTCCCAGGCTACTGCGCCTACCGTCAGACCCCATATTTTTACGAACGCGGTTGAAACCATCTCCGGATAATTCAGTGTGTGTTACTTTTCTTTTTTTTATTTTTTACCCTTTGTCGTTTTGAATGCTCGATCTTAGCAAGCTGTATAGGGCTTAACTGCTCCCGGATTTCGAATTCCTTCAGAAGATGAAGGAGATTGAGAGCCCGAAGCAGCTGAATAAAGACCAGTAAACTTGAGTTTTCACCTTTCTCGAAGAGACTCAGTGTAGAGCGGGCTATGCCCGCCTCCCTTGCCAGCTGATCCTGAGTTTTATTCTGACGGAACCGCGACTGGCGGATAAACCCCCCGAGCATTTCGTTCACCGCCCTGTCACTCGAGGATTCCCAGTTTATGTATGATATATCAGTCATTATGATTCAAATATACATATAATGCATGAAATAACATACAAATATACGGATATATTAACACACATCTGTTTCAGATGTGTTGTTTGCATTATTTTTTCAGCTTAAGTGCGTTGTTACAAAACCTGCAATCCGGCCCGCAATTGGACGGTCAGATTATTTTATCCATCAGCCAGAAATTCGAGCATCTCGGCAACGTTTTTATTTTCCGGATCAAGTTCCAGGGCCTGTTTGAAGCATACCTTTGCCTTATCGTAATTATAGTTTTTCATGTAGGTCCTGCCCAGATGATAAAGAGCCGAAACATGATTATGGGTCTTGGTAAGCAGCTTTTCGAAATAAACTATTGCCTCATCATATCGACCTGATGCTTTTAACGCAACACCCATATAATAATTGGCCATAAGTGTTTCAGGACAGTATTCAATCAGCTTCCTGTACGAAGCAATACTCTTCTCTTCCTGTCCCAGATGATAATATGCAAGTCCAAGCCAGAGATATGTCATGGGAAGATGCTTCCCTGAATCAATAATATTATTAAAAACTTTTACTGATTCCGGAAATCTTGTGGACCTGTACAAAGCAACTCCCAGCTTGTACATTACATATGGGCTGTCAGGTTTGATCTTCAGTACCTTTTCGTAATAACTTATTGCCTTTGACATTTCGCCAAGGATATAATATACATTGGACAGTTCCATCAGGATATGTATATTATCCGGATTTTCCCTCTCTGCACATTCAAAAAAAACAGCAGCCTCACTGATATCTCCCTCAAGAAGCTTTATAAAGGCATCATCAATACATTTATGAACAAGTTCAGCCATGGTATCGTATATTAATATTATATATTCTCATGCCGGTTTTGAATCGGGATATACTTGTGTTCTCCGTAAACATTTTTGAATGCAGGCCTGATAATCCTTTTTGCTGAAAAAGTAAGCTCTTCGATACGGTGTGTGCACCATCCGGAAACTCTTCCAATCGCAAACAGGGGTGTATAAAGTTCCTTTGAAATATCAAGACATGAATATACAAAGCCGGAGTAAAAATCAACATTGATACAGACTACCTTGGTTGATTTTTCTCCCTTGAATACCCTGAAAACTTCAGGGGTGAGTCTTTCCACAAGAGAATAGAGTTCAAATTCATCAAGACGCCCTTTTTCTATTGCAAGCTCTCTTGCTTTTTCTTTCAGAATTGCAGCCCTGGGATCAGAAATTGTATATACAGCGTGCCCGATTCCATAGATCTTCCCTGAAAAATCATTTGCCTGTTTATTCAGGATCCTGAGAAGATGGGCTTTCACTTCCTCTTCATCATTCCAGTTCTTGACATGCATTTTCATGTTATCCATCATTTCCAGGACTCTGACATTTGCCCCGCCATGCAATGGTCCTTTTAATGATCCGATAGCAGAAGTTATTGAAGAATAGATGTCGGTTTCAGAGGAACTTGTTACTCTCATTGTAAAGGTGGAATTATTTCCACCCCCGTGTTCAGCATGAAGAACCAGAAGCAGGTCAAGAAGATCAGCCTCAAGTTTTGAAAAGCCGTTACAATCGCCTTTGATTAAAAACAGGAAATTTTCAGCTGTACTCAGGTTGGGCTGCGGGTGACGGATTGAAAGAGTCTTTCCCTTGTAAAGGTGTCTTAATGCCTGATATGAATATGCGACAATTGTTGGAAATTTTGCAATAATATTCAGCGACTGTTTTATCATGTTGTCGAGAGCGATACTATCCGGCTTTTCATCAAGAGTGTATAATCCCAACACAGATCTTGCCAGAATATTCAGTACATCCTTGCCTTTCATTGACAGTATCATGTCTTTTGTAAAATCATCAGGAAGAGGACGCAGGGAAGCCAGATGTTCAGAGAAATCTTTCAATTCCTCCATATCCGGCAGACGGCCGGTCAACAAAAGAAAAACAGTTTCATCAAAACCGTGCCTGTTCTCCTTCTGGAACCCGGCAACAATATCTTCAATCTCAATACCTCTGTATAATAATCTCCCGGGTACTGCAACAACTTTATCGCCTTCCTTTTTATAGCCGATTACTTCTCCGACATTTGTTAATCCGACAAGAACACCTGATCCATCGGAATTACGAAGCCCTCGTTTTACGTCAAATTTCTCAAATAAATCGCTGTCGATCTGGCATGATTTTTTAACCATTGGCTCCAATTGTGCTATCAATTTATTGATTTCCATATACGTAATGTTTTAATTATTTGGCTATTAAAGGTGTGAGATTACTGCATCTGCAAACTCTGAGGTTTTGAGAAGCGTTGCATTCTCAGTCAACCTGTGAAAATCGTAAGTTACCATTTTACTCTGTATGGTCAATTCAAGAGCATCGTGTATTTTCTTTGCCACTTTATCCCAACCCATAAATTCAAACATTAACGCACCGGAAAGGACTACAGAGCCCGGATTGACCTTATCCTGATCAGCATATTTTGGCGCAGTGCCATGCGTTGCCTCGAATATGGCATGGCCTGTTTCATAATTAATATTTGCCCCGGGTGCAATTCCGATACCGCCGACTATAGCGGCAAGAGCGTCTGATATATAATCACCGTTCAGGTTAAGCGTGGCAATTACAGAATATTCTGCAGGTCTTGTAAGTATCTGCTGAAGAAATGCATCGGCAATTACATCTTTTATTATGACCTTCCCTGATGCTTCAGCATTTACAAGAGCATCATTCGCAGCAGTCTCTCCCTTCTCCTCCGAGATCTTCTTATGCTGGTTCCATGTGAATACCTTATCGCTAAACTCCCTTTCGGCCAGGGCATAACCCCATTTCATAAATGCCCCTTCAGTATACTTCATTATGTTGCCTTTATGGACAAGTGTTACCGATGGCAGATTACTCTTAATTGCGAAAATAATTGCCTGTCTTATCAGTCTTTCTGAACCCTCCAAAGAGACAGGTTTTATGCCGATCGAAGAGGTTTCAGGAAACCTTATGGATTTTACACCCATCTCCCCGGTAAGGAATTTTATGACCTTTTCATCTTCCGGAGTACCATTCATGAATTCAATACCGGCATATATATCTTCCGTGTTTTCCCTGAATATATGCATGTTGACACTCTCTGGTTTTTTAACCGGACTCGGAACCCCTCTGAAGTATCTCACCGGTCTGTAACAAGTATAAAGATCAAGTAATTGTCGCAGGGCAACATTGATTGATCGCATACCTCCACCTACCGGAGTTGTGAGAGGGCCCTTAATGCCAATAAGGTAATCCCTGAATGCAGCAAGGGTTTCATCGGGAAGCCAGTTGCCTGTAAGCTTAAATGCCTTCTCCCCTGCAATTACCTCTTTCCATGCCACTTTTCGTTTGCCGTCATAGGCTTTTTCAACCGCAGCGTCAAATATTCTTACAGATGCTCTCCATATATCTCTACCTGAGCCGTCTCCTTCAATAAATGGGATTACAGGGAAATCAGGAACAATCAGTTTGCCATTCTCGAATTTGATCTTTTCACCCATCTCAGATTATTTTCTGTTTTTGTTTCTTATCAGGTTCAGTGCACTGCCTGCCTTGAACCATTCGATCTGTGCTTCATTGTATGAATGGTTTGCATAAATTGTTTCCTTTTCACCTCCGGCATGATTAAGGATTATTTTAACCTGGTTTCCGGGGGCCATTCTGGCCAATCCGACAATGTCTAACCTGTCATTTTCAAGTATCTTATCGTAGTCACTCTTGTCAGAAAACGTAAGTGCCAGTAATCCCTGTTTCTTGAGATTTGTCTCAAGTATTCTTGCAAATGATTTTACAAGAACTGCTTTTACGTTCAGGAAGCGTGGTTCCATTGCTGCATGTTCACGTGAAGAGCCCTCTCCGAAGTTTTCCTCGCCGGCAACAACAGATCCCGTTCCTTTTGATTTATAGAATCTTGCCACTTGCGGGACAGGTTCATATTTCCCTGTAACCAGGTTCAGAATATTGTTTGTCTGATCGTTAAAAGCGTTTACCGCACCAATCATGTAGTTATTGGATATATTATCGAGATGTCCGCGATATTTGAGCCAGAATCCGGCCATTGAGATATGGTCGGTAGTGCATTTGCCTTTAGCCTTGATAAGCAGGGGCAACCCTGTAAAATCTTTCCCATCCCATGCAGGAAAAGGTTCAAGAACCTGGATTCTTTCAGATCCGGGCTCTATTTTGACAGATACTGCATTCTTATCATGTGATTGTTTCTGAAATCCATTCTCAAAATCCGGGATTCCATCAGGAGGAAGTTCAACTCCGGAGGGCTCAGCCAGTTTTACCTTTTCTCCGTTCCTGTTTATAAGATAGTCAGTTACAGGATTGAATGTCAGATCACCGGCTATGGCCAATGCCGTAACTATTTCCGGGGATGCAATAAAAGCATTTGTGTTTGGGTTCCCGTCAGTCCTTTTAGAAAAATTTCTGTTAAATGAATGTACAACAGTATTGACCTCCTTTTTATCAGCACCTTCCCGATCCCATTGTCCGATACATGGACCGCATGCATTGCTAAATACTGTTCCTCCCAGTTTCTCAAATATCGTGAGATATCCATCCCTCTCAGCAATGGCCCGAATCTGTTCCGATCCGGGAGTAATGGTGAATTGTGATTTTAATGCAAGGTTTTTCTCCAGAGCATCAGCTGCAATGGAAGAAGCCCGGGAGAGATCCTCATATGAGGAGTTTGTACATGATCCGATAAGGCCTACCTCAACCTTCAGAGGCCAGCCGTTCTCAACAGCAACCTTTTTCATCTCCGATATGGGCGTTGCAAGGTCCGGAGTGAAAGGTCCGTTTATGTATGGTTCAAGCTGTGACAGATTTATCTCTATAAACTGGTCGAAGTATTTCTCAGGATCAGCATAGACCTCGGGATCACCCGTTAGATGCTCCTTTACTTCATCTGCAAGCTTTGAAATTTCCGAACGGCCCGTTGAATTGAGATAGCGCGACATTGCCTGATCATACCCGAATACCGAACAGGTGGCACCAACCTCAGCACCCATGTTACAGATCGTTCCCTTCCCGGTGCAGGAAAGGGACTCTGCTCCCTCTCCAAAATATTCGATGATGTAGCCAGTTCCTCCCTTTACGGTAAGAATACCTGCAACTTTAAGGATTATATCTTTAGCTGAGGTCCATCCATTCAGCTTACCGGTGAGCTTAACACCTATCAGTTTTGGAAATTTCAATTCCCAGCCCATCCCCGACATGACATCAACTGCATCGGCTCCCCCGACACCTATTGCTATCATTCCCATGCCACCTGCATTCACAGTGTGTGAATCAGTGCCGATCATCATGCCCCCGGGGAACGCATAGTTCTCAAGTATTATCTGGTGGATGATACCTGAACCGGGTTTCCAGAAATCAATATTATATTTATCACAAATAGAACTAAGGAAGTCATAGACCTCCCTGTTGTTGATATTTGCAGTCCTGAGATCCTCGGCCGATCCTTTTTTAGCTACTATGAGATGATCGCAGTGAACCGAAGCAGGAACTGCAGAAGAATCCTTTCCGGCCATTATGAACTGCAGAAGTGCCATTTGAGCAGTTGCATCCTGCATTGTAACTCTGTCAGGAGCAAATTCAACGTAATCGACACCACGCTTATAAGATCTAAGGCCTGTTTTGTCGTAAAGATGCGAATAGAGTACTTTCTCGCTGAGAGTTAGCGGGTTTTTGAAATTTTTCCTGATCTCCTTAACGGAGTGAGGAAGATTTTCATAAAATGATTTAATAGATTCAATTTTGAAGATCATACAGGTGAGATTATCATTTTTTATCTGCAAGTACAAGGTCTTTTTCAAACTGATCACTGTCGAAGGTAAACCTGTTTGAAAGAAATTCCATCAATTTGGAGGTGTCTTCAAATGCATTGCCAAGACATGTTGATGCACCCGGAGAAGGTGTAATATTGAATATTATCTTATCGCCCAGAATCTTCGCCTCCCCAAGTTCAAGTTTTTTCGTTGTATTATTAATGATCTGGGGCCTTGTTCCTCCAACTTTTTTTGCGAATTTTATTTCCTCAAGCTTCACGTTAGGAACAATCTTCCTGATCTCTTTGAGGAATGATCTTTTTCCAATCCATGGGAAGTCATAAACAACATTTTTAAGAAGGTAATTAAAAATTACCTTGTCTGAAGATATTTTAAGTATGCTCAAAACAGGTTTTATGCTGAAACCGAAAGTTTTCCAGTATTCCCAGAATGTAGAGTAGTTATATCTTTCGAGGAAGAAGATTGGTTTTGCAGTGGGACCGAACCGGGTAATATGTTCATTATGCACTTCAGGATCACCATGAACTGCAGCGAAGGGGAGCTTTGGTATCTGCATTGTATATACCTTGCCGTTCAACACTTTTGGTCCGGTATAGAAACTGCCGGCCATTGAAAGAATAGAATAGCTTTTACCATATCCGAGCGATTTGGCAAATATCAGGCTATGACTTCCGGCGGTAACAACAACTGCCGTTGCTTCAAATTCACCCTTATTGGTTTTGATAATAAAATTATCACCTGCACGGGTTATTTTCTCAACCTTTGTTGACAGGTAAACAGATATGTCCGGGTTAAGGGCTTTTGCATTATTTGCAAAAGAGTGGCTCAATTTTCTGAAATCAACCGTATAGCCATCTTCAGTTAACAGTGCAAGCAATTCCTCATCGGGATCACGTCCTTCCAGAATTCTTGGTTCTATTTTGCCTATCTCTTCCCTGCCGATCATCTTCAATTTGGGAAACAACTGACCAAAAGCAGGATATCTGTCGTGTAATGTTTTTACCTGGTCTTTGCCTACGGCAAGCACCATCTTGGGGACAACCATGAAAATATCTTCATTCCCCTTGACAGCCTTTTCATTTTCAAGGTAATGCATTACCATATCAGCGTACCGTTTTACCTTTTTTGCTTTTTCAATCGTATAATTGGTCTCTATGTCACCGAAATGCAGAGTTTGACTATTCATCCTGGGAGATGAATTTACCAATCCGTAATCAGAATATTTCTCAATCAAACCGATATTTTTCACATTAGTGTATTTGCTTAGAGAATAAAGCAATGCAGTACCGCTTACTCCGCCTCCGATAATTATTACATCATGCTTCATTTTGAGATTTTGATTAATGGAATTTGTTAACTGAATAAACTAAACGGGGAATCGCCCCGATATAAGAATGCAAGAAAATCTATTTTTCAATATAAAACCTGACATGTTGTAAATATCACAATTAGAATTGTTTGAACTGTTATTCCAATAACACCAGTTTCTATTTTGTAGATAAACAACAAAAAGTCGATTTTGTTCAACCTATGTAGTGAATTGAAGTTCCGTCAGAGATTTATAAAGACCATTCTCGTTTGAAAGTAATTCAGCGTGAGTACCTTGTTCAACAATCATTCCTCCATTAAGAACAATAATCCTGTCGGCATTGCGAACTGTGGCCAGCCGATGAGCAATGACGACAGATGTTCGCCCATGCATTAGCTTTTCAAGAGCTTCCTGCACAAGTCGCTCTGATTCTGAATCAAGAGATGAGGTTGCTTCATCAAGAATCAAAATTTTTGGATTTTTCAGTACTGCACGGGCAATTGCAATTCGCTGACGCTGCCCTCCTGAAAGCTGTATTCCGCGCTCACCGACTACAGTGTTCAATTTATCGGGAAATGATCTGATGAAATCCCATGCATTTGCCTGGATCGCAGCATCTATTATTTCCTGTTCCCCGGCACCTGGTTTACCATATGCAATGTTCTCACGGACAGAGCCTCCGAATAAAAATACATCCTGCATTACAATAGCCATTTGTCTGCGCAGGGATGTAACAGGAAAACTATGACTGTCGCGGTTGTCGAAAAGGATCTGCCCGTTTGTGGGTTCATAGAACTTCAGCAACAGCGATACAAGGGTGGATTTCCCTGCTCCGCTTGGACCAACCAGAGCAATTTGCTGCCCCGGTTCAATGTTGAAGCTGACATCCTTTAACACAGTGATTTCATTACGTGAAGGATACTTAAATTCAGTATGGCTAAAAGTAATTTGTCCCTGAAGGTCATAAGCCGGATCAGGCACATACATATCATCTATTGCTTCTGTTGGTTCATCAAGCAGGAGAAGCAATTTTTCGGCTGCCCCGATGGTCCTTTGTAACCGGGTGTACACGCCGGCCATACCGGCAATATTTCCTGCAATGAAACCTGAATAAATAACAAACGAAAAAAGCTGTCCGGCTTCCATCTTTCCATTTGCAATAAGTGTGGCTCCACGCCATATCACTGCAGCCATCGCACCGAAAAAACCAAGGATAATGAAAGAGACTGCTGCCTGGTATTTTCCTCCCTTTATGCCTGCCCTTGCCACTTCATCAGTTTTTTCGCGGTACCTGTTAATCTCAAATAACTCATTTGTAAAGGCTTTAACATTCTGTATCCCCTGCAAAGTCTCTTCCACAATGGTATTTGATTCGGCCACATATGACTGGGCTTTTTTTGAATATCGTCGAATTGCCCGGCCTGCAAAGAATGCAAAAAGCGCCATGGCTGGCACTATGGCCAGCATGAAGAGGGTAAGCTTAAAAGAGGTGACCATCATAAGTGCTACAGCACCGGTAATAATCAGAAGTTGGGAGAGAAGATCTGCCAGTGTACCTGTAAGTGAATCCTGGAGGAGGGATATATCCGAAGAGATGCGGCTGTTGAGCTCTCCAACCCTCCTTTCAGCAAAGAATGCCATCGGGAGTCTTATCAGATGATTGTAAACATGCTGACGGATAGAGGCCAGCGTTTTCTCTGTCACCAGTACGAAAATTCTCGTGCGGAGATAGGAAAAAACAGCCTGAACAATCAGGATGATAAGTAATATTAATCCTGTCCGGCTTATTTCACTCAGCAATTTTCCCTTGTTCCCCATGTCCACCATATTTCCAAGGAGTTTGGGAAACATAAGGCTTGCTCCGCTTGAAATCACAAGGAAAAGCATACCCAGCGCAAATTTCCAGCGGTATGGCTTTAGAAACCTGTATAATTTTGAAAGCTCTTTTAATCCGGTACCGAATTTGATTTTTTCCTCTCCCGACATAAAAAATTAATGTTTAATGATAAACATGCAAATATAAGGCAATCTTCATATCAAGCTCCGGCAAAATCATACCGACAGCCAGGGGATGATCATTATGATATATTTTTATGCTTTTCGCCAGAAATTAATATGACATTTATAAAAATCTTTAAATTTACTTTTGCTTAAAACGATTAATTTATAGTTACATTTAAATAATTACTATCAGGAATGTCTGAAACAACTCACAGAATTTATATCGGACTATTGGTCTCTATCGTTTTTATAACGCTTGTATTATTAATCCAGAGAGGATTGCCATATTACAGTTCAGGGATCGAAGATAGGGTCTATCTTCCTGATCACAACATGCTTAAACCCAGCGGTATTCTTGGTCATGGACTGGGGATTATGGGTTCATTATTTATTATAATCGGTATCACCACCTATATGGCAAGGAAAAGGTTTCGTTCATTATCAAGACTGGGATTGTTAAAACATTGGCTCGAATTTCATATTTTCCTTTGCACTCTGGGTCCTGTACTAATTCTGTTCCATACCTCGTTTAAATTCGGGGGACTGGTAGCTATCAGTTTCTGGAGTATGGTGGCAGTCTTTCTCAGCGGCATTATAGGAAGATATATTTATACCCAGATACCCAGATCAATAGAGGGCAGGGCTTTAAGCCTTAATGAGGTAAGAGGGATGAAAAGTGATATGGCAGGTATTATCAGGAATTCTTACAAACTTGATGAGGAAAGTTATAATTCCATAATGGAATCAGTAAAAAACAGGGTGGGAATATATTATAAGAATCCGATTATCGTTTATTTAAAAAACAGGGCGGATGATCGCAGGTCGTTTAAATCTGTTAAAGCTGTTATAAGAAGGAATCAGCTTCCAAAGAATGATTATAAAAAATTACTTGCACTGGTAAAAGATGATATAACCCTCAACCGGAGAATTGAAAGGCTCGATACTATGCAGAATCTGTTCAAATACTGGCATGTTGTTCATATGCCTTTCGCACTGGTTATGCTGATTATAATGATTATACATGTGGGGGTTACAATTGTGTTTGGTTACAGATGGATATTTTAGATGGAAACATTTCTTGATAATCTGCTTATTTACACACTTGCAGGGATTCTGTGCATCGTGGTTGTTATTATTTACCTCCGAAAGAAGAGTAAAGAATCAAGAATCGTTGATGCAAAAATTAAAAAAGCTAAGGAAGATGGTCTTTACGAACCAATATCGCTCCACCCGGTTGTTGATGTCAAGGCCTGTATCGGTACAGGAGCCTGCGTCGCAGCCTGTCCTGAAAAGGATATTCTGGGTATCAGGAACGGGAAAGCAACTGTCATTAATGCTTCGCAATGTATCGGCCATGGAGCATGTTTCCATGCCTGTCCGACACAAGCAATAAGCTTACGGATTGGCACTGAAAAGCGGGGTGTTGATCTTCCCCATATCAACCAGAATTTCGAAACAAACGTTCCCGGAATATTTATTGCAGGCGAACTGGGCGGAATGGGACTCATTAAAAATGCCAGCGAACAGGGAAAACAAGCAGTTGAAAATATTGCTAAATCAATTAAGAAAAATCACAAGGCATCATATGATCTTATAATTATCGGAGCAGGCCCGGCGGGAATCACGGGATCTCTGGCTGCAAAAAAACACGGACTTAAATTTTTGCTTCTGGAACAGGATACACTGGGGGGGACAGTATTTACGTTTCCCAGAAAGAAAATTGTGATGACCTCACCAATGGACCTGCCTCTTTACGGGAAGATCAAACTTTATGAGACAACAAAGGCTCAGCTGCTGGACTTATGGCAGACTGTTCTGAAGAAAAACAGTATTTCAATAAACGAGAATTCCAAAGTAGAATCGATTGTTTCTGAGGATGGAATTCTTAAAGTTGCAACTAATAAGCAGGAACAATTTACAGCTGCGGCAATACTTCTTGCCATTGGCAGGAGGGGAACTCCCCGGAAACTCAATGTGCCGGGTGAGATGAAGGAAAAAGTAGCTTACCGCCTCCTTGAGCCCGAAGAGATTTCAGGTAAACATATCGTTGTGGTTGGCGGTGGTGACTCAGCAGTAGAATCAGCCCTTCTTCTTGCTGATAAAAATCATGTAATACTCTCTTACAGGAACGAGGTTTTTAACCGTATCAAGCCGCAAAACAACATGGCGTTGAACAAGGCTGTCGCTGATGGGAAACTCGAAGTAAGAATGAACTCAAATGTTATTTCAATTGAAGACGAAAAGATCACTCTCGCAATAGGGAAGGATGGTAAAACAATTGACCTGCGCAACGACCTTGTCTATATTTTTGCCGGAGGTGAACTACCGACTCAGTTTCTTGAGAAGGCTGGAATAAATATCACGAAAAAATTTGGTGAAACAGTGATGAAGCATAAAGGAAAAGAATAATTAAAAGAGGAAAAAAGATAAAGTGCGAGGATTAAGAAAAAATATCGTCGTAATCATATCAGGTTTTATTTACTCCCTGGGCACATTGAATGCGCAACTTTCTCCCGGTGCTCTTTCTAATTCTCATACACAGCTTGAGGGAATAACCAATTGCACCCAATGCCATGTTTTGGGTAATAAGGTTTCCGGTGAAAAATGCCTGGCCTGCCACACAGAAATTCAGCAAAGGATAACTCTTCAAAAGGGATATCATGTCTCACCGGAGGTTAAAGGAAAAGAATGTCTCAACTGTCACAGCGAGCATAACGGAAAGAACTTCCAGCTTGTCCGTCTTGACATTACAAAATTTGATCATAAGCTTACCGGTTATCCATTGTCAGAGCCTCACTCCCGGAAAGAATGTAAAGATTGCCATAATGCCGGACTCATGACCGACCAGGTGGCTAAATCCAAAAAGTTTACTTACCTGGGATTGAAAACAGAATGCTTAAGCTGTCATGCTGATTACCATCAGCAGACACTTTCTTCTACCTGTCTGAACTGCCATAATCCTGAATCGTTCAAACCCGCGACAAAATTTAATCATGCTGAGGCACGGTTTAAGCTTGCCGGAAAGCATAAAAATACAGATTGTATCAAATGTCATAAAGTTGAAGTTGTTAATGGGAAGAAATTTCAGGAATTCCGCGGTGTTGAATATTCCAACTGTGCAAGCTGCCATAAGGATCCTCACCAGAATAAGTTCGGACAGAATTGCCGTCAGTGCCACACTGAGGAGTCTTTTCAGGTAGTAAAAGGGGTAAGTAATTTTGACCATAACAAGACTAATTTCAAACTTGAGGAAAAACACCTTGAAGTAGCCTGTAATGCATGTCATAAAACAAAGCTTACGGATCCTGTGAAATATGAGCGCTGTACAGATTGCCATACCGACTACCATGAAGGGCAATTCGCAAAAAACGGAATATCGCCTGATTGCTCCCAATGCCATTCAGTTAAGGGATTTAACCGGTTTTCTTATACCACTGATCAGCATCAGCTTGGGAGATTCCCTCTCAGGGGCTCCCATGAAGCTGTTTCCTGTCTTGATTGTCATAAAAAACAGGAGAAATGGAGTTTCAGAGGCATTGGCTTAAATTGTAAAGAGTGTCATCCCGATATTCACCAGGCGTTTATCGGATCAGAATATTATCCCGGAGGAAACTGCAGAATCTGTCATAATGAATCGCGGTGGCCTGATGTCTCTTTTGATCATTCAAAAACAGGATTTAAACTTACCGGAGCGCATATTCAGAAGGGGTGCAGAGATTGCCACTTTAAACCTGATTTAATGGGCAAGGTTCAGCAAAATTTTTCAGGATTATCCGGGAACTGTACCGTTTGCCACAATGATAATCATCACGGGCAATTTGAAAAAAACGGTGTTACTGACTGCACCCGATGTCACGGAACGGACAACTGGAAAGCTTCCGGATTTGATCATAGCACAACTGCATTTAAGCTTGATGGAGAACATATAAATGTTGCCTGTACAAAATGCCACAAACCACAACAGGAAGGCTCTGTTTTTTATGTAAAGTATAAATTAAAAGAATACAAATGCGAATCCTGTCATTATTGATCATATGCAGCTTGCTTTTTTTTGGCTGGAAGTATGGTCATCCTCACGGACCCGGCTTTAAGATAAGTTGCAGTACCTGTCATAGTGCAAAAGGCTGGAATGTCGATAAAGAGATCTACTCTTTTGACCATAATACAACCAGGCTTCCCCTTGCTGGCCAGCATACAAAAGTTGACTGTAAAATTTGCCATCCTACTCTTGTTTTTTCAGATGCAAAAATCCAATGCAATGAGTGCCATACCGATGTTCATCAGGCCACTGTAGGACCTGATTGTTCAAGGTGTCATACTCAGGAATCATGGCTTGTCGGAAATATCAATGAATTGCATCAGATAAGCCGCTTCCCTCTTCTTGGAGCACACCGTACCGCCGATTGTTTCAGCTGCCATAAATCAGAGAGTCATGCCAGATTCGATATTCCCGGTATTAATTGTATAGATTGCCACAGGCAGAATTATATGGCAACTGTGA
Organism: uncultured Bacteroidales bacterium; assembly: GCA_963825935.1. Taxonomy (GTDB): domain Bacteria; phylum Bacteroidota; class Bacteroidia; order Bacteroidales; family VadinHA17; genus LD21. The sequence goes on from CAWGUN010000013.1 coordinate 44,346, forward strand.
GTCCGAATCATACAAACGCCGGATTTTCTGAAGATTGTACAACCTGCCATCCTGTAAGTGCATTTCAATGGACAGGGGCGGGTTTCAATCATAATTTCTTTGCACTTATCCAGGGTCATGCAATACCAAAGTGTGCTGACTGCCATACATCAAGCAGTTATTCGGATACAAAACCTGAGTGCAATTCCTGTCACCAGACGGATTACGTTGCAGCTTCAAATCCGAATCATACCGCAGCAAATTTCCCAGTTACCTGCGAAGTTTGCCATTCTCTTGCCCCGGGCTGGAAACCAGCAAGCTTTGATCACACAGTTTTCCCGCTTACACTTGGGCATTCAAATGCAAATTGTGTCGACTGTCATAAAGGAGGGAATTATAATTCGACACCGACTGATTGTTATGCCTGCCACCAGGGAAATTATGATTCTTCAACAAATCCGAACCATAAGATTTTAGGTTTCTCTACCGTCTGCACTCAATGCCACACTACAAACCCCGGCTGGAAACCGGCAAAATATACCCAGCACGACTCCCAGTTTTTCCCTATTTATTCAGGCAGGCACAATGGACAATGGACTTCCTGTACGGATTGCCATACAAATACGGCTGATTATTCCGCATTCAGCTGCATCAATTGCCATACTCACAACAAGACTGAAACCGATAGCAGGCACTCAGGAGTAAACGGCTATTCATACAACAGCACTGCATGTTATAGTTGTCATCCCGCAGGAAATGCGGGAGATTAAAGATCGGCCATGAGACAATTACTGATAATATTATTTCTGACTATAATGAGTGCCGGGCTTAAGGGCCAGACAGTTACAGTAAACGTAACTGGCAAGGTCTCCTTTTTAAGTTCACAGAATATATATGTGAAGTTCGGATCAACTGCCGGGATATCTGCAGGAGATACTCTTTTTATTTCCTCGGGTGGACGACTGATACCGGTTTTGAAGGTAAATAATCTTTCTTCAGTTTCTTGTGTCTGCACTGCTATTTCTGATATTGACCTGCCGGTTGATCACCTTATTGTTGCAAGGATTAAACCCGAAAATCCCAAACCAGCTGAAAAAGTAACAGAAAACATTATAAAGGAGATTCCGCAACCCGAAATTCAGTCTGATACTTCAAAGCCCAGGACAGTAACCCGGGAGCAAAAGCAACATATAAATGGATACATATCTGTTAATTCCTATTCGGATTTTTCAAATACTGCTGGTGGAAATTCCCAGAGATTCCGTTATACTTTCTCACTCGATGCGCATAACATTGCAAACTCAAAAGTTTCATTAGAAACTTATATTTCATTCAGGCATAAATCAGGTGACTGGGCAGAAGTAAAAAGCAACCTCTTTAATGCCCTTAAAATATATGACCTGGCGTTAAGATACGACCTTAATAAAACCAACCGTATATTTCTCGGCCGGAAAATAAATCCAAGGATCTCCAGTATTGGGGCAATTGATGGCTTGCAATATGAAAGATCTTTCAAGGATGTTACATTGGGTGTCGTGGCCGGAACCAGACCAGATTATACAGATTATGGTCTGGATCTTAACCTTTTTCAATATGGCGGATTTCTGTCGGTTAATACCAGCTCATCAGGTGCTGGAACTGAAAGTTCACTGGCGTTCATGCAGCAGATGAATAAATCGAGGACAGACAGAAGATTTCTCTATTTTCAACATTCCAATTCTCTTATCAGGAATATATATTTCATGAGTTCCTTCGAGATAGACCTTTACAAACTGACAAATGACCAGCCAAAAAGCACATTTGACCTTACCGGCGCCTATATTTCCCTCAGATATAATTTATCAAAAAGCTTCACTCTGACAGGATCGTATGATGCCAGGAAGAATGTCATTTTTTATGAGACTTATAAAACTTTTACCGACCGTATACTCGAAAACGAAATAAGGCAGGGTTATAGAGTAAGTGCAAATTGGAGGCTGGCAAAGAACATGATGTTCGGGTTGCAGTCTGGCTACCGTTTTTTGAAGAGCGACCATCATCCTGCGAAGAATATTTATGGTTATTATACCTACAGCCGGATCCCCGGACTGAATATGTCGGCAACACTATCCGTTACTTTTATGGAGTCAGCTTACATGAACGGTAAGATTGCCGGATTGAATCTGTTCCGCGATTTTTCAGGAGGTAAACTACAGACTGGAATCGGTTACCATTATGTTGATTACAGGCTTCCTGAAAATAAGCTTGATATTATTCAGCATACCGGGGAGGTGAATTTCTACTGGCAAGTAGCTGAAAAAATGAATCTTTCGGTAAATTTTGAGGTGACTTCCGAACAAAAGAATACCTACAACAGGGTGTATTTACAGATCAGGAAAAGATTTTAAATAAGGTGACTACCGTTAACAGGACTTATACCAGATCTGGTGGAAGAAATTAAAACATCAACGAATGCATGGATTAAAGAAAAAAGATTATCTAAATTCAAATTTGAGTGGCAAAAAGGTTATGGTGCATTTACTCATTCCCATTCACAAATTGACAACGTCGTAAAATATATTTTATCACAGGAAGAGCATCACAATAAGCAGCTTTTTAAGGAAGAATATTTAGAAATGCTGGAAAAGAACGATGTCGTTTTCAACCAGGAATACCTGTTCGAATTTTTTAGCGATATTTCTGAATAGGATTTAATATTACGGTGCTCTGCACCTATGGTTCTATTTTTCAAATGCATTTCTACAAATATTTCGCGGCTCTGCCGCTTTGAATCAGGTCCAAATGAAGCTAATAACAACATTTTTGCAGATAAATGATTAAGTGCTGTAAAAGGTGCAGCGCACCGAACTATTTGTAGCTAAATGATTGGACAGGAGGTCAAAGGTGCAGCGCACCGCAATCTTTGTATTAAATAATTGAAAATAAATATATTTACAAAAACAGATAATTAAGGCATAATGATCGATTTGGATTTAGGATTATTATTTGGGTGTTGCAACGTTGAAAACAGGAGGACACTTTTCTTCAGCATTCAGGATTTCAGTGACCCGATCAACCCAGCAGCTGTTTTACTTTAGCTGATATCTCTTTCCCCTCGGCCTTTCCTGCAAGCTCCTTCGTGGCAACGCCCATTACCTTTCCCATATCCGCCGGCGATTTTGCCCCGACCCTGGCAATAATATCCTTCAGAATATTTGCAAGCTCCTCCTCGTTCATCTTTGCAGGCAGGTATTTCTCAAGAACGTCAGCTTCAGCAACCTCCTTCTCATATAAATCCTGCCGGTTATTCTCTTTATAAATGGTTGCGGATTCCCTTCTCTGCTTTACCAGTTTCTGAATGATCTTCAATTCTTCCTCACTGGTCAGAACATAATTTGCTCCTTTTTCGCTTTTAGCAAGAGTAAAGGCGGTTTTTGCCGCCCTGATTGCTTCAAGAGCTATTTTTTCCTTAGCCTTCATGGCATTTATAAGATCACCTGAAATTCTCTCGGTTAGTGTCATATCAAAAGCTTTAAATTATTAAGGAAGTTCAATAATAATGGTATAAAGATACATTATACCATTAAAATAAATAATGAATAACAATCAATGAAACAAAAGAATAATTTTATGGTTTAACATCCTATTGCTTTCTATTATGTGAAGGGAAGGATTTAAGTTTGTAACGGAACTTATTATCCCCCTGAAATATAGAAAATTATCGTATATTTGTATTCAGCGGGATAATCAAACCTGATAAGATTGAAAGGCTGAAATTTGTCCTTCGCTGTTAAACAATAATCATAAAAAGAAAAGAAATGGAAATGAACTATTTGTATTTAATTATTCCGGTTGTACTGCTATTTTTCGCAGGAATCAGAATTGTACGGCCAACTGAACGAGGTTTAATTGAGAGGCTTGGGAAGTACCATAATTTTGCCAACCCCGGATTCCATTGGATTATTCCAGGAATTGACAGAATATTTGTGATAAATGTAACTGAACAGATGGTAGATGCCCAGCCACAGGAAATAATTACAAATGATAATCTGAATGCAAGCGTTGATGCACAAGTCTATTTCAGGGTAAAATCAGATGAAGAGAGTGTAAAAGGATCGACGTATGATGTTAATAACTATAAAAGGCAGATTGTTCAGCTTGCCCGTACAACTCTTCGTAATATAATCGGCACACTTACTTTAAAATCTGCCAACAGCGAACGGGGGAAAATAAACACAGAGCTTCTTGCAACACTTGATAAAGAAACCAAAGGTTGGGGAATTGAAATTATCCGTACTGAATTAAAAGAAATTGACCCTCCTTCGGATGTTCAGGAGACCATGAATAAAGTAGTAAAAGCTGAAAATGAAAAAATTGCGGCAATAGATTCGGCTACTGCTGCCGAAACAGTTGCAGACGGAATAAAGAGGGGAAAGATAAAAGAAGCAGAAGGTTATAAACAGGCAAAGATATTGCACGCTGAAGGCGAAGCTGAAGCCATCAGGCTGGTAAATGAAGCAGCAGATAAATATTTTGTCGGGAATGCCCAATTATTGAGAAAGTTGGAAGCTCTTGAAGCATCACTCGGGAATAATGCTAAAATTGTTATTCCGGCAGGTTCCGAACTGGTAAATATTATCGGAGAGATGGCAGGAATAATTCCGCTTGAAAGAAAGAAAAAAGATAGCGTATAATTTTTCTGGCTTCAGAGCCGGCAGGTACACACCTTTAATAAAGTTTGTGTCAAACTGGCTCCACCCGCTGATGTTCCGGCAATTCAGAAACAGCAGCGGGTTTTTTATTTGATTCATAATTATAATAATTGTTAAAAGTGGCCGGTGATTTTAGATATCTGAAATATAAAATAGATATCTTTAAAGTTGCTACAAGATGTTAAATTAAACAGTTGAGACTATTCATTGTAAATATAAAACGAATCGTTGCTTTGCTTTCTGGTATTTTCTTCTTTCTGGCAATAAATGCGCAGCAGCAAAATCTCGATTATTATGTGACCGCCGGTCTTAATAACAGTCCGCTGCTTAAGGATTATAAGAACAGGGTTCAGTCAGCCCTCATTGACAGCATGCGGATAAGGGCAGGGCAGGGGATCCAGGTGAACGGCTCAAGCGTTAATTCATATGCACCTGTAATTCACACCTGGGGTTATGATGAAGTAAAAACAGACATTGCCCAGGTAAGCGCCCTTGTGGGAATATCAAAAGAAATTAAGGGGAGCAGCAATCTCAGCAACAGGTATCAGCACATCAGGTTACAAAACCAGGCAACCTTTCTCGAAAGCAGCCTTTCTGCGAAAGATCTGAAAAAGACTATAATCTCGCAATATATTCAGGCTTATGGCGATCAGCAGATCTATAACCTTAATTCCCTGGTGCTTGAAATTCTCAGACATGAGGAGCAAATAGTGAGAAAGCTGGCTGAGCAGGGTGTATATAAGCAAACCGAATATCTGTCATTCCTGGTGAATGTCCGACAGCAGGAGCTAATTACCTCACAGTCTGATTTTCAGTTTAAAAACGATCTTGAATCATTGAATTTTATTTGCGGAATTTTTGACACAACCAGTGTTATTCTGCCTGAACCTGCGCTTATCGCAAATCTCCCTGCTGAATTGCATAAGAGTGTGTTCTACAGGCAGTTTATCACAGACAGTCTGAAACTGATCAATGCCGGAAGGCAGATAGATTTTGATTATCGGCCCAAGTCTTTCAGTATATGCCGACGGGGGTTATCTATCCTCACTGGCTCTGACACCATGGAAAAATTTTGGGGCAAGTGTTGGATTATCCCTTTCAGTACCCATTTATGACGGAAGGCAAAGAAAAATGCAGCATGACCAGATCGCTATTTCCGAAGATTCACGTTCAAATTACGCTGGTTTTTTTGAGAACCAGTACCGCCAGCAAATTTCGATGCTTAGAAGGCAACTGGTCTCAATTGATCAGATCGCCCGCCGGACCATGGAGCAGATGACATATGTACAGACACTTATTGATGCTAACCACCTGTTACTTAATTCAGGTGATATACCGGTAACGGATTACCTGTTGTCAGTAAACAATTATCTTAGCGCAAAGAGCCTCCTGATTGAAAACACCATTGCCAGGTTCAGAATTATAAATGAATTAAACTACTGGAGTGAAAAATAAAGGAATTTCTATGAGATTATTACCTTCATTATTGATCGTTTGTCTGTTTTTTCAGGTTTCATGTCATAATAAACCTGAAACAAAATCCACCGGTGAGACCGTTGGTCTGACCCCGGTAACCGTTATACATCCGGCCATTGGAAAGCTTTCCGATGTTATATCTCTTAACGCTTCATCAAAATTTCTTCTGAAAACTTCTGTCAAATCTGATATAAACGGGTACCTTCAAAAGGTGAATATCCGTATCGGACAGAGAGTTAACAAGGGAGAGGAGCTTTTTGTCGTACGTTCAAAGGAATCGGAACATCTTGGAAATACAATAACAGGATTAGATTCGACACTTCACTTCACAGGACTCGTTTCTGTAAAATCACCTGCTCCGGGATATATAACAGATTTATCATATCAGGCTGGCGATTATGTCCAGGATAACGAGGTCCTTGCAACCATCAGCGACCTGAGCAGTCTTGTGTTTCTCCTTGAGCTTCCTTATGAATTGAATGAATATATTGCCGGAAACAAAAATATCGTGATTACTTTGCCGGATGGCAGAAAATTAAAAGGAACCATCGATTCATCCCTGCCTCAGGTTGATCCGGCTTCACAGACCCAATCCTATATAATTCGTGTTCAGGGTATTTCATCTGTTCCCGAAAACCTGGTAGCAACGGTAGAATTCACCAGGAATTCAAAATCATCAGTGGCAATTCTGCCTAAAGAAGCTGTCCTTTCTGATGAAACGCAGACTGAGTTCTGGATAATGAAAATGACCGATTCGACAACTGCTGTCAGGGTGCCGGTAAAAACCGGACTTGAAGCTTCGGGTAATATTGAGATTGTTTCTCCTGTTCTTACTTCCGATGAACTGATTCTTTTGACGGGTAATTATGGACTTCCTGATACAGCGAAGGTAATCATTGAAGATAAGAACTGAAATGAACAGGTTTTTTATTACATACAAGAATCCGTTATCTGTAGCTGTTTTACTCGTGGTTCTCGGGGGGATGCTGGCATACAATCAGTTACAGACAGCGCTGTTTCCCGAAATCACATTTCCTAAAATAAAGATAATTGCTGATGCCGGTGAGCAGCCTGTTGATCAGATGATGCTGAAAGTAACGAGGCCGCTTGAACTTGCAATCAAAAAAGTACCTGATCTGAAAACTGTCAGGAGTGCCACAAGCCGTGGAAGCTGTGAGATCTCGGCATTTATGAAATGGAATACAGACATTGATCTCGGGCAAGGGCGAATTGAATCAAAAATAAATGAGATCAGGAATATACTTCCGGCCGAAGTTGAAATAACCGTTGAGCGGATGAATCCTTCAATCCTTCCGGTTATCGGTTATACCCTGGAGGGAAAGGGCCGTTCTCCGATCGATCTGAAATATCTTGCCACATTTACTATCAAACCTTTTTTATCGCAGGTGGAAGGTATATCTGAAATAAGGGTGATAGGAGGCAAGGAAAAAGAATTCTGGGTTGAGCTGAACCAGTCAAAAATGAGTGCGCTTGGACTGACCCCTGAAAAGATCAGCCAGGCCCTTTCTGAAACAGATTTTATAAAATCAAACGGATTTCTGTCTGATTACAGGATGCTTTACCTGACTGTGACAGACATGATGCTAAAGGATAAAGCACAACTCGAAAATCTTGTTATTCAGAATGATAGTAAAAGGATAATAACCCTTAAGGATATTTCGGATATAAATATCAGGGAGGCAAAGGAGTATGTCAGGATCAACGCTAACGGGAAGCAGAGCATTCTTATAGCGGTGATTAAACAGCCAAATACAAACCTGGTGGATCTTTCCGAAAAGATGAACAACAAAATAACTGACCTGAGGAAAATCCTGCCTTCAGGGGTTTCAATACAGCCATATTATATCCAGGCCGATTTCGTGAATGACACAGTCAGGAGTGTAAGCGAGGCAATGTGGATCGGCCTTCTGCTTGCCATTATTGTTGCTGTCCTGTTTCTTAGATCCTTGAAAGCATCAGCAACTATACTTCTGACAATTCCGGTAACACTTTTTCTGACTATTCTGGTGCTTTATGTAACGGGTCAGACTCTCAACATTATGACCCTTGGTGCAATAGCTGCAGCAATAGGTTTGATCATCGACGATGCCATTGTTGTGGTCGAGCAGATCCACCGGACTCATGAGGAAAATCCTGAAGAGACATCGCCCCACCTTGTTCAGAAAGCGATTCATTATCTCTTCCCGGCAATGGTAGGGTCATCGCTCAGCACGATTGTGATCTTTCTTCCTTTCATTCTTATGTCAGGTGTTGCCGGAGCCTACTTTAAAGTAATGACCAATGCAATGATTATTGTACTGGTCTGCTCATTCTTTGTTTCATGGCTCGCTCTTCCGGTTATTTATCTTCTGCTTACAAAGAAGGGGAAGAAGCATTTAATTCGACCCAAAACCCAGGTCAGGAAACAAAATTGGGTAAGCTTTTTTATTAAAAGGCCATGGATAAGTATTTCTTTCGTCACCATACTGGCTGTTTCCATTTTTGTAATACTTCCCCGGATCGAAACAGGCTTCCTGCCGGAAATGGATGAAGGGTCAATTATTCTTGATTATTTATCGCCTCCGGGAACCTCCCTTGATGAGACTGATCAGATTCTTCGTCAGGTTGAAAAAATAATTGTCACTATACCAGAGGTGGAAACCTATTCCCGCCGCACAGGAACTGAAATGGGATTTTTTATTACAGAGCCTAACAGTGGTGATTATCTGATACAATTGAAGAAAAACAGGAAACGAACAACAGAAGAGGTTATTGAGGATATCCGTACCAGGGTTGAAGCCACACAACCGGCGCTTCAGATCGATTTCGGCCAGGTTTTCGGAGATATGCTCGGCGACCTGATGGCATCCGTTCAGCCTGTTGAGGTGAAGATCTTTGGCAATGACCGTAAGGAGCTGGAAAAATATTCAAAACAGGTAGCCGGTATTATCAGCAACGTAGAAGGGACTGCCGATGTATTTGACGGAATTATAATGACAGGACCCACTATAAATCTGGTACCTGATGCTGTAAAACTGGCACAGTTCGGATTGTCGCCGGCCAATCTTCAATATCAGGCACAAACATTGCTTGAGGGAAATATTGAAGGGTCTGTCAATGAGAGGGAACAGTTCGTAAATGTGAGACTGATCTACAAGGGAAGCAACAAAGCCGCTATCTCAGATCTGAAAAACTTCCAGGTTTTTCTTCCTGATGGAAAGTTGAAACCCGTCACAGATTTTGCACACCTGAATACATATGCCGGAGATCCGGAGATACAACGCGAAAACCTTCAGAATATGGGTGTTGTTACAGCACGGTTGTCGGGCCGTGACCTTGGAAGTGTTATGCAGGATATTCAGAAGGAAATTTCCGATAAAATTGTCCTGCCACAGGGTTATTCTATCGTTTACGGAGGTGCATTTGCCGAGCAGCAGAAATCTTTTAATGAGCTGCTGATAATTCTGATTCTGGCATGTGTCCTTGTTTTTAGTGTCATACTTACACTTTATAAGGATTTCCGGTTTGCACTCTCTATCCTGTTTATAGCTATCCTGGGTATTTCCGGATGTTTGCTTTTACTGTTTATCACCGGCACTCCACTTAATGTGGGAAGTTATACCGGTTTGATAATGATTGTAGGGATCATCGGCGAAAATGCAATCTTCACTATTCTTCAGTACAGGGAAGTCCGGCCCACGATGAGTGTTGACGATTCAATAGTATATGCCATCTCCACCCGTCTCCGTCCGAAGCTTATGACAGCATTCGGGGCAATTATTTCACTTATGCCTCTTGCAATAGGTGTTGGCACCGGGGCTCAGCTTCATCAGCCGCTGGCAATTGCTATTATCGGTGGTTTTATAATAGCTTTACCTCTTCTGCTTATCGTTTTACCAAGTTCTATAAGGTTACTGTTTAAAGAATAACCTCCCCTGATATCCTTTTACCTTGGTTCTATATGTATTGTTACATTAAGATTTTCATATATCCCCATAAGTTTATTCTCAATCATGTCGCAATACTTATGGGCGTTACCAACAGATTCATTTTCAGGTATTTCAACGTGGATATCAATAAAACGGTAATTTCCGGCGACGCGTGTCCTGAGACCATGGTATTTTACCCCCATGTGATTTAGTTCATTTTCGAGATCCACAATTTCATTTTCTTTCCACGCAGTGTCGAGAAGCGGAGTAAAGGCTTTACTCAGGAGAACGTAGGATTCTTTAATAATAAACAGAGCAACGAAAATTGCCACTATGGGATCGAGCCAGTTTATCCCTGTAATCATAATGAGTCCAAGACCAATAGCAACTCCAAGTGAGGTATAAACATCTGTTTTAAGGTGAAGGGCATCTGCTTCAAGAGCAACAGATTTTGTTTCCCTTGCAACTTTATAAAGTTTATGTGAGACAATAGTGTTGACTATTGCCGAAATAAGCATAATTACTGAACCGATCCATATCCTGTCAAGCTCAACTGTACCTCCGGTAAGTTTCTTTATTGCTTCAACAATAATCAGAAAAGCTGCAGCAAAAATAAGCAGCGCTTCAATGACACCGGAAATATTTTCAACCTTGCCATGGCCGTAAGGGTGCCTGGAATCAGGGGGCGTATCTGAAACCCTTACCGCGAAAAAAGCAATACATGCTGCAATAAGATCCATTGATGAATGGATGGCTTCTGATATAATACTGACAGATCCGCTAATAATGCCTACCACCACTTTCATTATTATCAGAAAGGTATTGGATATTATTGAGAGGCGGGCAATTCTAACTTTAGCGTTCATCAGGTCCGTGGAATGGTTTTAATCAAAGGTATGAGAAAAAATTTTCACTACTTATCTGTCAGACATTAATCAGTTCATAGCTTACATTCCCAAGTCCTATCTTTTCAGCATGCTCAAGCCCTGCCATCCAGAAAGTATCAGGATGTGCAAGTTTGAATTTATCCTGACCGGAAAAATCTTCATGCTGATGATTATCACAAATCCTGCTGCCAGGAAGGGCAGGAGCAGCCTTTACAAGGTCAGCACACGCTTTATCGAGTGCGACAGGGTCGGATGAGGCAGCAATTCCAATATCGGGAACAAGCGGATAATCATTTGAATCCCAGCAATCACAATTTGGTGAGACATTCATTATAAAATTGATATGGAATGCCGGTTTATCTTTGACAGTAGCAAACGCATACTCTGAAATCCTTTTACAGGCAGCTTCTGATGTACTCTGCCATACTACTCTTGAAGCATCATACTGGCATACAGCAACACACTGTCCGCATCCGACACATTTTTCATAATCTATATGTGCGATCTTGTCTTTTCCAACCTTTATTGCATCATGAGCACAGTATTTTTCGCATACCCTGCAGCCAGTACAATTTTTCTCATAAATTTTTGGAGATGAGCCGGAATGGAGAAACAGTTTTCCACCTACAGAAGCACAACCCATTCCCAGATTTTTAAGAGCTCCGCCAAACCCTGTAAGTTCATGTCCTTTAAAATGGTTCATCGAAATAATAATGTCGGCATCAGCAATTGCCGACCCAATTTTTGCTGTCTTACAAAGTTCAAGGTCAATATTAACTTCACGGTAATCAGTTCCTTTGATGCCGTCAGCTATTATAACCGGGCAATCAGTTACAATCGGATTATAACCGTTTTCGAAAGCAGCCTCCAGATGTGAAGGGGCATTAGACCTCCTTCCAAAATAAAGTGTGTTGCAGTCGGTAAGAAAAGGCACAGCCTCTTTTGATTTTAAATACTTAACGATTCTTGCTGCATAATTAGGCCGCAGATATGCCAGATTTCCCGGTTCCCCGAAATGAATCTTTATTGCAACTATCTTCCTGTTGAAATCTAACTTATCAATTCCTGCTCTGATTACCAGAGTTTCAAGCTTTTTTAAAAGATTCTGAGGTGGCTTAGTCCTCAGGTTTGTAAACCAGACTTTTGATGATGCCATATTTAAACCGATAATATCCTTGCTAATTCCACAAGGGCGTGATTAACATCTTTATGAAGCTTTACTGCCCTTCTGAAAGGTACCAGCACTATCTCACCGTTTGAAATTCCAACCATAACGCTTTTCTGATCATCAATAAGTGCCTCAACTGCGGCGTATCCGAGGCGACTGGCATTCACCCTGTCGATGGCTGACGGGGAACCACCTCGCTGCAAGTGACCAAGAACAGTGACTCGTATGTCGTAATCCTTGAAATCATCTTTAACTTTTTCGGCAATAGCAAAAGCACCCCCTTCCTGATCACCTTCAGCAACAATAATAAGATTGCTTGATTTTTTCCGGGTATTGCCATCCTCGATCATCTTCTTCAGGTCGCGGGATTCTCCTTTTATTTCAGGAATTAAAATTGCCTCAGCTCCGGTTGCAATGCCGCTGTTCAGTGCTATGAAACCTGCTTCGGCACCCATTACCTCTACAAAGAACATCCGGTTGTGAGCACTGGCTGTATCCCTGATTTTATCAACTGCTTCAACGACTGTGTTTAGGGCCGTGTCATAACCAATAGTGTAATCAGTCCCATAAATATCATTATCAATTGTTCCCGGAATGCCTACAAAAGGAATATCATATTCTTCATTAAAAATTCTTGCCCCGGTAAACGATCCGTCACCCCCGATCACAACCACACCATCGATCTGTGCCTCCTTCAGGTTAGCATATGCTTTTGCCCTTCCTTCAGAAGTTTTGAATTCTTCACATCTTGCGGTCTTAAGAATTGTACCGCCTCTCTGGATTATATCGCTGACACTATGTGATTCAAGCGGTTTAAAATTGGCATTTATGAGTCCCTGGAAACCATGACGGATACCGACTATCTCAAGCCCATTATAAACAGCTGTTCGTACAACACCTCTGATAGCTGCATTCATTCCAGGAGCATCACCTCCTGATGTCAGCACACCTATCTTCTTAATCTTTCCCATAAAATATTTCCTAAAGTATCAGCGCACAAAAGTAATATAAATATTTTTCCCGGCAAAAGCTGTAAAAGCTTCCGGATCAGATAGCTGATATGAAGTCGTAGACTTTCTCTATCAGCCATTTGGGGGTTGAAGTAGCACCGCAAATACCAATGGATTCTTTTCCACTGAACCAATCCAGGCTGATTTCCCCGGGAGAGGATATGAAATGAGTGTCAGGATTGATATTTTTACATACAGTGTAAAGCATTTTTCCGTTTGAACTCTCCCTGCCGCTGACAAAAATAATGACATCATGTTTTTTGGCAAATGATTTAAGATGAGGTTCCCTGTTTGAAACCTGTCCACAGATAGTATTATTCACATGGAGAAATTTATCAGGGTCACTAATCCCATTTTCTTTCATCTTAGAGCGGATCAATTCGGCAAAATTGCTGTAATCCCGGACACTCATAGTTGTCTGGGCAAATAGCCATACAGGTCGGGCAATATTAATTTTATGAATATCTTCAGGGCCCGAAACAAGAATTCCCTCGTTTCCGGTCTGCCCCAGCAAACCGACCACTTCAGCATGACCGGGCTTTCCAAAAATAACAACCTGACCCTTGTTCACTTTTGTTTTTTCCCAGGTATCCTTGATTCTCGATTGAAGACGTTTAACGATAGGGCATGTAGCTTCAATAATCGTGACATTGTTTTGTGCAGCTGTAAGATATGTCTCTGGTGGCTCCCCATGGGCTCTGATCATTACTTTACAATTCTTAAGATCATTGAACTGGTCATGGTTAACAGATACAAGTCCCAGAGCAGAAAGCCTTTCAACCTCCTTATCGTTATGTACGATAGGGCCCAGCGAGAAAACTTTTTCTCCTTTTAACAGAGCCTCTTCAGCAATCTCAACAGCATTCTGGACCCCGAAGCAAAATCCCGATTTTGTATCGATTTCAACTACCATTCAGTTTCTTTTCAATTGTCTGGTGTATCCAATCCATCTGCTCTTCGACTGTCATTCTGCTGTTGTCGAGTACAATAGCATCGTCAGCCCTGCGCAGAGGACTGATATCCCTGTTTTCGTCAGTGATGTCTCTTGCAACAATATTCCTGCGGATCTCCTCCAGGTTAACCTTTACCCCTTTGCCCCTGAGTTCGTCATATCTTCGCTTTGCTCTGATATCAACAGATGCTGTCATAAAAATTTTCAGATCAGCATCAGGAAATACTACAGTCCCTATGTCACGGCCATCCATGACAATCCCTTTAAATACACCGATCTGTCTCTGCAGCTCAACCATACGGGCCCGTACTTCAGCAATTTTGCTTATGTTGCTGACGTATCCTGAAACTTCAATGCCACGGATCTCTTTCTCGACATTCTCGGAGTTCAGAAATGTTTCATATTCAGCTATATCCGGATTGTAAACAAATTCTATATGTATATCCTTCAGCTCCTGAAGGATCCCTTCTGTATTCAGTTTTCCATTCCCGATAAATTTTCTCCTCATGCAATAAAGAGTCACAGCACGGTACATAGCACCGCTATCGATATAAATATAATTAAGCTCTTTTGCTATTGCTTTAGCAAATGTGCTTTTACCGCTTGAGGAATATCCGTCGATGGCAATCAGTAATTTTTTCTTCATATCTTAATAACAATCATTTTCGAAACTTGTTATAAAGCAGGTCGGGTCGAATAACAAATGATATATGATTTGATGAGCCTGCCAGATGATAGGTGGCTCTCCCGAATTCAATATTCAGCCAGTTTGTATTTATTCCGAATCCCCAGGAGAACCCTGCCGTGGCTATTTTTGAATCAATCTGAAGTTCCCTTCTTCTCTGATAGTTATATCCGGCACTTAAATAAAAATTCCGGTGGGGAATAAGTTCTATCCCTACTATGGCATGTCTCATAATATTTTCAAGGAACTCGGATGATTTAAGATAACTGTCTGATAAAGTCGTGTCGGAATACTGGTATGTCAGATCGAATTTTTCAAGGTGCCTGAGTGTCAGTGAAAAGCGGAACGGAGCATGTGCAAGTTTCTGTGATAGGCCTGCCTGGATCTCAAATGGCAGCTTCTGACGTTTTTCCCCTGCATAAGTTGTTACCTCGAGGCCAAGATTCCTGATAACCAGGCCTGCAGAGAAAAGATCTGACCTGCTATGATAACCTGCGCCCAGGTCAAATGCAAATCCGAATGATGTGTATTTCTCAAGGTGTGACAAGACTGGCTTGAAATTTATCCCGACCGTAAAAAGAGAATCAATCCTTCTTGAATAAATCAATGATAATGCATATTCTGAGGCTCTGAAACTTCCTGTGATGTTTCCTGAAGCGTCAGCCTCTGTAAATGATCCGTAATTCAGATAGGTGAGACCCGTTGCAAAATTGCCTGTCCCGGGAAATGACCTCGAGTACATTACCAGTCCATAGTTTATACCAGCAAAATAGTTTACATAATTCAGAGCCAGACTCTTATCCATCTCGCTTGTAAGCAGGGCCGGATTATGATAAGAAAGATTCAGGTTTGATATATTCAGGGAAACATTTGATCCGCCGAGGGAAGAGACAAGGCCTGAATGAGTGAGGTTAAGGAACTCGTAAATATTATCCCCTCCCGTCTGTGCTTTTAAGGCCGGTACAACCAAACTTATTAAAACAATATAAAAGAATTTCCTGACCATTATCCGATCTGTCATCAAATATAACACCAATTTTATTAACGTGGAAATCCTGTAAATTATTATTAATGAACAGGATATATTCTGAAAGGCAGAATCATGCTGTTTTACCTGTCAGAGCAAGAGCCTCATCGATGTTTTTCCTTTTCCCATTTATCTGCGACATGAATAATCCTGTAATTACAATCACCATACCGGTTATATTCTGCAATGTAAGCTTATCGCCCAGGAGTATGAACGAAAAAAAAGCAGTAAAGACAGGGATGCAATTTGAAAATACATTTGCTCTTGTAATTCCCATATTTCTGACTGAATATGCGAAAAGAATAAATGCGCCGCATGAAGCGAATACAGCCAGTTCAATAATCGGAATAAAATGCCTGAAGGAGAAAGGAGCATTTAATAAATGACTGAAATCAGAAAACAGGAAAACGGGCAGAAAAAGTATCGCCCCGATAACATTCTGGACATGAACAATAAAAACAGGGCTGTATGAGCCTACCAGCTTGCTGAGAGTCAGGTTATAACCCACTGCGGAGAAAACTGCAAATGTTAAAAGCAGCAAGCCTTTGACATTGAACGAAAGAGTACCGTTTTTGTTCAGGATGAAGACAAGGACCCCCAGAAATGAAACTATTATACCCGCATAATTGATAAGCTTCAATCTCTCTCTGAACAATATCCAGGCTCCCAGTGTGGCAAAAACCGGAATAGTGGATATCAAGACCGAAGCAACTGTCGCTGAGACAAATGTAAGTCCAAAGCTCTCACCAAGGAAATATAAAAAGGGTTCAAATAATGCAAGAAGGAAGAACAGTTTTCTGTGCTCTTTTTTTATTTTGACAAATTTCCCGGTAAGAAAGAGGAACAGAGAGAGTAAACAAACAGAGAGGATCAGGCGGATAAAAACAATTGTCAGCGGACGGAATGACTCATTGGCAACTTTAAACCAGATGAATGAAAACGACCAGAAGATCATTGACAAAACAACTGCACCGTATGTCCGTACTGCTTTATTCAATTAAGGCCGGAATTTAGATTTAATTTTCCGGCGACGCGAATTTATACTTTATATTTATAAATAGGTAGTCCTGATAAAAAAAACTGGTTTAAAAGAACTAAACCCGCCTCCAGTTTCATCCGGCCTCACCCCAACCCCTCTCTGGTGTCAGTTGGCCTCACCCCAACCCCTCTCCCAGTGTGAGCTGACCTCACAACGCTTCATTACCCCTTCTCTCATGGGAGAGGGGGTCAGGGGGATAAGGCCAAGACCCGGGAGAAGGGGTCAGGGGGATGAGGCCAAGACCCGGGAGAAGGGGGTCAGGGGGATGAGGCCAAGACCCGGGAGAAGGGGGTCAGGGGGATGAGGCCAAGACTTGGGAGAAGGGGGTCAGGGGGATGAGGCCAAGACCCGGGAGAAGGCTGGAATAAGGTCAACGGGAGAGTAGAGATATCCATTTCGACCATAATTGGAGAGTGTATGAGATATATTTTATAATAATCAGTAATATAGATAGATAAACAATTAATTAATTTCGAACATACATAAATAATGATGAATATCTGATTTGAAAGTGAAGCATAAATTATTATATTTGCCGCCTCGGAGAAAGAATAACAGACCCGGGAATCCAATAATATGCTAATTATTAATAATATAACTCAAAATTTTATTTAAATGAAGCTTTTGGTATGTATAAGTAATGTTCCGGACACGACAACAAGGATCAAATTTGCTGAGGGGAATGCTTCAATTGACACAACTGGTGTTCAATGGGTTATAAATCCATGGGATGAATTGTCGCTGACACGTGCACTCGAACTGAAAGATGATCAGACTAACGGAATAAATTCGGTAACCGTGGCACACGTCGGCCCGGCATCCGCGGAGCCCACAATACGTAAGGCACTTGCAATCGGTGCGGATGAAGCTATCCGGATTAATTCAGAATCATCTGATGCTTACTATGTTGCAGCCCAGCTTGCTGAAGTCATAAGGAAAGAACAGTTTGATATTATTTTATGCGGTATAGAATCGAGCGATTTTAACGGATCTGCTGTTGGAGGAATGATAGCTGAGTTTTTAGGTATTCCTTCGGTATCAGCAGTCTCAGGAATAAAGATCGAAAACGGGAATCCCCTGATCACCAGGGAAATTGACGGAGGCAAAGAAATTGTGAGCGTTCCGTTACCCCTGGTTGCTATAGTTCAGAAAGGTATTGCGAAAGAACCTCGTATTGCTGCAATGAGAGGTATAATGCTTGCAAGGACTAAACCTGTAAAAACAGTTGAACCGGTGGCAGCGGATCCCATGACCCGGATTGTCGTTTTTGAAAAGCCTGCCTCACGATCAGCGTGTAAATTTATCGATGCCGAAAATCCGGCTCTGCTGATCGATCTTCTTCAGAATGAGGCAAAAGTCATTTAATTATAAACAAAATTAATTTCTGGAATATGTCAGTTTTAGTATACACAGAGAATTGGGACGGTAAATTCAAAAAACTATCATATGAGCTTATCTCCTATGGCTCAGAAGTTGCAAAAATGATCAATACTTCGGTGACAGCTGTTTCAATTGGGAAAGTCGATGAACCCGAACTGAAAAAGCTTGGCAGCTATGGAGCACAAAAAATATTGAGCATTGAAAATGATATATTGGCGAACCTTGACAGTCAGGCTTATGCAGCTGTACTGGCAGAGGTTACGGTAAGAGAGAACGCTTCCATAATTATTATTTCCAACAACAATGCAGGTAAAGCAATTGCTCCCAGATTGTCAGTGAGACTGAAAGCCGGTATTGGATCCGGGGTAAGCAGGCTCCCGCTCAGTATTAATCCTTTTACTGTTTACAAGAGAACTTATTCAGGCAATGCTTTTGCTCATTTAGTAATTAACTCGGAAGTTAAAATAATCACTCTTGCCCAGAACTCCTTTGATCTTATTGAAACTGCAAACAATGCAGTAATAGAAAAGATAAACCTTTCTTTCGATACCTCTCTTGTGAAAACCAAAGTTCATGATGTTCAGAAGCAGTCCGGCAGGATATTACTGACCGATGCTGATATTGTAGTCTCAGGCGGAAGAGGTATGAAATCGCCGGATAACTGGGGCCCCCTGGTAGAACTTGCCAATGCTCTTGGAGCTGCGACAGCCTGCTCCCGGCCTGTTTCAGACGAGGGGTGGCGTCCTCATGAGGAACATACAGGGCAGACAGGTAAAATTATAGCTCCGAATCTTTACATTGCTGTCGGAATATCCGGGGCAACACAACACCTGGCAGGAATAAGCGGATCAAAATATATAGTTGCTATTAACACTGATAAAGATGCTCCGATTTTTGAAGCTGCCCAGTACGGCATCGTTGGCGATGCAATGAAAGTTCTTCCAAAGCTTGTAGAGGCAGTAAAAAAAATAAAATAATCTTATTGCCAGAGACGTTGCATGCAACGTCTCTGACACCAGATTTATTCGGATTATATTTAATATAACCTATGACCAAACAGATAATCTTTGCATTTACCCTTCTGATAACGATCGGAGCATTCTTTTATACGATCAGCAGGCTAATAGGTTATTTTAAACTCACCCGACCAGCTTTTAAGGTAAAAGATTTCGGGAAAAGATTCGGGATAATGATGAAGGTTGCATTTGGTCAGACCAAAATCTTCCGCCGTCCTGTTATCGGATTTTTCCATGCACTGGTGTTCTGGGGCTTCTGTGTAATCATTTTTGGAAGTATCGAAATGGTAATCGATGGCCTGGCAGGAACGGAGAAAATATTAAAATTTCTTGGTCCGGTATATAATGTTATAATGGCTTCCGGTGATATTTTTGCACTCCTGGTTGCTGTGGCAATTATCATTTTCATTTCACGCCGTCTCTTTTTCCATATTAAACGATTCGAAGGAATTGAAATGAAAAGGAGATCCCATATCGATGCAAATATTGCCCTTTCATTAATTCTCTTATTAATGATCTCTCTGATGGCAATGAATTTGGGATACCTTGGATACAAAGAAACCACAGACGGATCACTTGTCAGAATTTATCCTGTTGGGAGAATTCTGATCACTTTGATTAATGGCCTTCCTTCCGAAAACTATAAGATAATCTATGAAGCTTCGTGGTGGACACACATTCTCCTGATCTTCTTCTTTGCCAACTATCTGCCTTATTCAAAGCATTTTCACGTTTTTATGTCGGTCCCAAATGTATTTCTTTCCCGGCTTGAACCTCTTGGCAAACTAGCGAACATGGACAGCATTACCAGGGAAGTAAAGCTTATGCTTGACCCTAATACTGCTTTTGCGGCAGCTCAGTCTGATACTCCTGTTGAAAGATTTGGAGTTAAAGATGCTGAAGATGCTTCCTGGAAAAATTATTTTGATTCTCTGTCATGTACTGAATGCGGAAGATGCACATCTGTATGTCCTGCAAATATCACTGGCAAGAAACTTTCTCCGCGAAAAATCATGATGGACCTGAGAGCAAGGATGAAAGAGAAAGGACCGTTTATGGTAAAAAACGGCAGGGAATACAATGATAATAAATCACTTTTAAGAAATTATATTTCAGAAGAGGAGCTTTGGGCCTGCACAACATGCAATGCCTGCGCAAAAGAGTGCCCTATAAACATTAATCATCCCTCCCTTATCATTGATATGCGCAGGTATCTTGTGCTTGAAGAAGCATCAGCTCCGGGTGAGCTGAAAGCGGTATTCAACAATATAGAGAATAATGGTGCACCATGGCAATATTCTGCCGATGACCGTCTGCTTTGGGCCAAAGACCTCGAAATACCCATCATTTCAGACCTTTTTGCAAGGGTGAAAAACCCGAATACCTTTTCTGGGTGGGCTGTGCCGGTGCTTTCGACGACAGATATAAAAAGGTAGTCAGGGCTTTTGCAAAGCTGCTTAATCATCTGAAGGTAAGTTACGCGGTTCTTGGAAAAGAGGAGACCTGTACAGGAGATCCAGCCCGGCGTGCAGGGAACGAAATGCTTTATCAGATGCAGGCAATGCAGGTCATTACAACACTTAAAACTTATGATGTCAAAAAGATAATCACCACCTGTCCTCATTGTTTTAATATTTTCAAAAATGAGTATCCCGACCTGGATGGCAATTTTGAGGTAATCAGTTATGTACAATTCCTTAGCAAACTTAAGGAGGATGGAAAGCTTCGGATCGACCGCGAATCAATGAAAAATATTACTGTTACTTATCATGATCCATGTTATCTTGGCAGAGCGAATGATGTATATGAAGAACCGAGATTAATTATTAAAAATCTTACAGGTAACTTTGTCGAGATGGAGAGAAGCAAAAGTTTTTCCCTCTGCTGTGGTGCCGGGGGAGCACAGATGTTCAAAGAGGCGGAAAAAGGTGAAAAGGAGATCTTTATCGAAAGAACAGAGGATGCACTTAAAACCGGAGCTTCTGTAATTGCAACTGCCTGCCCGTTCTGTATGACTATGCTTACCGATGGCCTGAAATACAAGAACAAGGAAGAGGAAATTAAAAACCTCGACATTGCGGAGCTTATCGCACAATCACTGGGAATATAAAAAGATATAATAATAAATACAGAAAAAATGGAAAACAGGAAACTTCTTAAAAGCGGTGAATTTCTTGTCAGCGAAACAGAACCGAAAGATGTTTTTATCCCTGAAGAATTTAATGAAGAGCAGCGTATGATTGCGCAAACCTGCCACGATTTCCTGGAGGCTGAAGTTTACCCGAATATGGCAAACCTCGAAAAAGGCGACAGGGAGCTGATGAAAAGCATCCTGAAAAAATCCGGTGAGCTGGGTTTAATGGGAATCTCAATTCCCGAAGAATTCGGAGGATTCGGGCAATCTTTTATAACCCAGATGCTTGTAGCAGAGACAACAGGTGCAGGGTACTCATTTTCTGTAGCTTATATGGCACATTGCGGCATCGGAACCCTGCCGATAATGTATTACGGCAATAAAGACCAGCGGCAGAGGTATGTCACTAAGCTGGCTACGGGAGAACTTCTTGGATCTTACTGTCTTACTGAACCGGGTGCCGGCAGCGATGCCAATTCAGGAAAGACAAATGCAAAACTTTCTGAAGATGGGAAACACTATATTCTGAATGGTCAAAAAATGTGGATCACCAATGCAGGTTTTGCAGATACACAGGTGGTTTTCGCAAAGATTGATACCGACAGGGTTTTGAGTGCATTTATAGTCGAACGGACATTCCCAGGAGTGGTCGTCGGTTCCGATGAGCATAAAATGGGTATTAAAGGATCCTCAACTGCACAGATCTACTACAATGATGTTAAAGTGCCGGTAGAGAATCTTTTAGGCAAGAGAGGAGAGGGCTTCAGAATAGCATTAAGCATTCTTCACATGGGAAGACTGAAACTGGGGGCTAATGTTCTTGGAGCCGGAAAGAAAGCGATCAATGATTCAGTGAAATATGCAAATGAACGCAAACAATTTGGAGTTTTAATATCATCTTTTGGTGCTATTAAATATAAGCTGGCGAACCAGGTTATAAGGTTGTTCGCTTCTGAATCAGCAGTTTACAGGGTCAGCAGGGATATTGACGATATGGAGGAGAAATTAAAGGTTGATTGCGGCGATACAGGTCGTGCTTCAATTGAAGCAATAAGTCATTATGCTGTGGAAGCAGCAATCCTTAAGGTATTTGGCTCGGAAATGCTCGATTTCATATCCGATGAAGCAGTGCAGATTCATGGTGGTATGGGATATTCAGCTGAAATGGATGTGGAAAGAGGTTACCGCGATTCGAGAATCAACCGGATATTTGAGGGAACCAATGAGATCAACCGTCTTCTTGTAGTTGATACAGCTATGAAACGGGCGATGAAGGGAGAATTTGATCTCTTTGGGAAAGCTGATGAGCTGTATAAAAATCTAGATAAAATCACTGACGGTGTTGTACCGGGCGAAGCATATTTTGATGAAAAAACAAGATATATAAGTAATTTTAAAAAAGCTATCCTCATCTGTATTCAAGGTGCTTCAAAGCGATTTGAAAAAGCCCTGGTTAACGAACAGGAGATTCTAAATAACATTGCAGAAATGATGATGGAAACCTATGTTTCTGAATCACTTTTACTGAGAGTCCGTAAACTGGAATCATTGAAAAGCAATATCGATATCTATAAAAATATCCTTGACGTAAATGTATATGAAACCGCAGAAATAGCAAGGAAATCAGCATGTGATGCAATATATTCGTTTGCTTCAGAAGCAGATGCCCTCGCAATCATCAGATCTGTAAAGATCCTGACAAGGGTCAGAGGAATAAATGTAAAGGAGGCTCGTCGCAGGATTGCAGATAAGCTTATTGCAGATAATTCCTATAAGTTCTGAGAAACCTCTTTTATTGATAAATTGAGGCTGACTCAATGATTTTTATACTGATCGTTCAGGAGACTCCAATATTTATCATGACCCCGGGTGATATAAATCAATTTTTAATATGATAAAGAGCATATTTAACTCTAAATTTTTAAACGGGTAAAGAATTATTAATCAGTTAATACGGATATCTTTGTGAACTAATTAACAATAGCTGTATGAAAATAAACAAAAAAAAATCAATTCGCGGGATAATTGCATTAGTTGCAATTACCGGGATGGTTCTGGTTTCTTCCTGTGAAAAATATAGCTTTAAGGTTGAAACAGTTGATCCTGGAACTCAGATGCTCTTTCAGACAGAAATCCAGCCAATATTCACAGACAACTGCATTTTGTGTCATAACGCGACACGAAATCCTGATTTAAGAACAGGGAAATCTTATGCTTCACTTTCAACAGGTGGTTATATTACTCCGGCCAACGAAACTTGCCGGCTTTATACGCAACTTAATTCAGGTCATCAATCTGCACTCTCCGAAACCGACAGGCAAAAAATCCTTCTCTGGGTAAAACAGGGCGCAAAGAATAATTAATTTAACGTTACCTATTAAAAACCAAATACTATGAAAAAGGCTTTATTATTATTGTTGTTTTCAATTTTTATTTTTCCGGTTTTCTCACAGGAGGAAACTCAGGTGGAAAAAAGCTCAAAACCCGTCAGGTTTACATTTGGAACAACGATTCTGGTAGATAATCATACCGTTGCTACTCCATATAAAGGGGGTCTTGAGCTTGAAATTCATCACCGTTTCAGCCTTATTGAAAATTATCACAACCTTTATGGGATCTTTGGAACAGCAAACACCCGTATAGGATTAAATTACGGCATAACTGACAGATTAATGGTAGGAGCAGGAACTACAAAAGATTATAAGCTTCAGGATATACAATGGAAATACCTTATACTTCAACAGACAGAGGATAACAGCATGCCTGTTTCTCTTTCTTATTATGGCAATGTCGTCCTTGACCTGAGAAAAGAAACCGAATTTGGCCCTACCGAATCTTACAGGACTATTCACAGGCTTTCATACTTTACCCAGTTCATTGTTGCACGTAAAATTAATGACATGTTCTCGGTTCAGATTGCTCCATCTTTTACTTACTTCAACTCTGTTCCCCGGTATTCCGATTCAACAGGATACAAGAACCTGAATTTCGGTATTTCAGCTGGTGCCCGGGCAAATGTTTTTGGAAATCATTCAATTATCCTGGAATATGATCAGCTTCTCAGGAAGCAGGATCTCGATGAACAGCCTAAACCAAACCTTGCTGTTGGCTGGGAGATTGGTACCGCTACCCATACTTTCCAGGTGTTTGTTGCCAATTATTCGCAAATAATTAATCAGAGGAATCTGGTCTTCAATACAAATAATTTTACAAAAGGTGAATATCTTGTCGGATTTAATATTACTGTAAGATTCTAATAAATAGAGTAATAAGGAATGAAGTTTAAATATTTCCGGTTACTGATATTTTTTACTCTCATTTCACTGACCTCAGTTGCAGATGGATTTATAATTCCAAATCTCAGTGACCAGGATTCAATTTCATTTATTTCTCCCTATGCTAAAGAAAATGAGCTCTGTTTTAAATGCCATGGACAGAAGAAATATGCATATACCAATGAAAATCTTGGCAGGGAAGTTAAAGCCCTGATGTTTTCAGAAAGGATAATTGACAGAAATAAATTTTATCAGGCAAATCACAAAAATTTCAAATGTACAGATTGTCATTCAGAGAATTACATCAAATTCCCTCATGCAGGGGAACTCAGAATGGACCA
This sequence comes from uncultured Bacteroidales bacterium, assembly GCA_963825935.1. Lineage (GTDB taxonomy): Bacteria > Bacteroidota > Bacteroidia > Bacteroidales > VadinHA17 > LD21. The sequence goes on from CAWGUN010000013.1 coordinate 69,335, forward strand.
GATGTACAATTGCATAGATTGCCATGGAGGGGATGAAAAATTTGCAAAGTTTAAATTTGAAGAAATAGAATCCGAATATCAGAAAAGCGTCCATTTCAAAATGGAAGATGAGGGTTTCACCTGCTGGGAATGCCATGGTCCGCATGATTACAAAATAAGTGCACGGAACAGTTCTAACATGAAAGAGACAATTTTATATGATAATAATATCTGTCTGAACTGCCATTCCAACTATGACCGCTTCCAGCTTTTGTCCGACCAGAAAGAGGTGAGTTTAATTAAGAAGCACGACTGGCTGCCTAATCAGGAAGCACATATAAAAAATGTACGCTGTATCGAATGCCATGCCGCCGGTAATGATACTTTGCTAGTATCACACCTTATTCTCCCGAGGGAAAAAGCTGTCAGGAAATGTAATGAATGCCATTCAAAGAATTCATTGCTAATGGCTTCATTATATAAGTTCGAGTCGAAGGAGCAGCGTCGCGATGGATTCTTCAACGGAGTCATTCTCAATGAATCATACGTCATCGGAGCCAACAGGAATCAGTACCTTAATATTCTGAGTCTGGTGATCTTTGGATTAATTATATTAATAATAGCCTGGCATATTTATTTCAGAATACTAAAAAAATAATACAATGTATTTATATCCGATCTGGGTCAGATTATGGCATATGTTAAATGCAGTCATTATAATAGTTCTGATTGTTACCGGGTTAAGCATGCAATATACAGACAAGCAGGGATATATTCTTGTCGTTGGCTTTGCCAAGGCTGTCAAATGGCATAATATTGCTGCTATAATGCTGACAATAAATTATATATTCTTTGTGATGGGAAACGTTTTTACCGGGAACGGAAAATATTACAGAACTGGCAGGAAGAATTTTATATCAGATTTAGGCAAGCAGTTAAGGTATTATGCATGGGGTATGTTTAAGCATGAAAAACATCCATTTCCGGTAACTCTTGAACGCAAATTCAATCCTTTGCAAAAGCTGACCTATGTGCTTGCCATGTATGTCGCTTTTCCCTTACTTATAATTTCAGGGCTTGGATTGCTTTTCCCGGAAACAGTACTGAACAGGTTTTTCGATATTAGCGGATTGATCCTGACGGATCTGCTTCATATTACTATGGGCTTCTTCCTGTCAATTTTTATGATAATCCATGTATACACATGTACTCTGGGCTCAAAGCCGGGCTCATTATTTAAAAGTATGCTTTCGGGATTTCATGAATCTGAAGATCATTAACTGATTTTAACCAAAACGGGAATATTATGGAAAGCAGAGACGAATCCGGACAATCATCACGGAGAAAATTTCTCAAAAAGGTAGGAACAGTATCTCTTGCAGGTATTACAGGAGGATCCGTCCTCGCCGGGAGTATAAGTACAAAATCGGGCGAAAAGATTAAGCTGCTGTCCCCTGAAGGGAAACTGGTTGAGGTAGATAAAGACGATATCAAGCCTGTTCGGGAAAATGCTGCTGACCTTAAAGCTACAGCAAAAAAAGGATTACCCGGACGGAAATTCGTAATGGTAATTGACCTGGCAAAATGTAAAAATGCAAGAAAGTGTGTCGAAGCCTGCCAGGAAGGGCATATGCTTCCAAAAGATCATGAGTGGATGAAATTATATCTTCTTCAGGATGATAAGAAGACTTCCAGGTATTGGTTCCCCAGACCCTGTTTCCATTGTGATAAGCCAATGTGTGTAAGTGTATGCCCGGTAGGAGCTACTTATAAAAGAGACGACGGTATAGTCCTGATTGACAATCAAAGGTGCATTGGCTGTAAATTCTGTATGACAGGTTGTCCTTACTCAGCGAGGGTATTCAATTGGAAAGATCCAGAGGTAAAAGTCCCTCCGGATTATGTTTATGATCCGGAAACGGGATTTCCGCCGGTAGAAGGTACCGTAGGAAAATGTGTCTTCTGTGCTGATAAAGTTCGAAAAAATGAATTACCCCGGTGTGTTTCTGCCTGCCCAATGGGTGTATTATATTTCGGTGATCTGCTTGAGGACACCGTCACCAATGGAACCGAAACAGTCAGGTTCAGCAAGCTTATGGCCGACCGGGCAGGCTACAGGTACCGTGAAGACCTTGGGACATTGCCAAGCGTTTATTATCTGCCTCCCACACAGCGGTTATTCACGGTCGAGAGTGGTCTTGATGATTATGATGAAACTGTTACCGGCAGGTATAAGAATGCAGGTCCGAGATAACCAATAACCTATTGTCAGAATGAGTGAAGACAAAAAATTAATAATTGACCTTACTCCGGAAATTGAGACAACGAGTAAAAAATGGTATATCATTTTTGCCTGTTTCTTCCTTGTATTCTGTATTGGGATCTACGGGCTTATCCGACAGATTGACAAAGGACACATTGTAACCGGAATGCGCGACAACGTAGTTTGGGGAGTATACATTGTGAACTTCATCTTTTTTATGGGTCTCAGTTATTCGGGCGCTCTTCTGTCAGGAGTGATGCATCTTTTCCATACCGGCTGGCGAAAACCGGTGATCCGGCTTGCCGAGCTCATAACTGTCATTTCACTTGTCATCGGACCATTCTTTATCTTTTTCTGCGTTGGCCGCCTCGACAGGCTTTATTACCTTGTGTTGTACCCGCGTATTCAATCACCAATAACGTGGGACGTAATTGCCATTAGTACAGACCTTATCGGATGTTTTATATTCCTTTATCTTTCTTTTATTGAGGATTTTGCCATTTTACGCGATTATGACGGATTGAAAGTATCTCCATGGAAAAAGAAGCTTTATAAAACGCTTTCGCTTGGTTTTACGGGAACCGAAAAACAGAAAAAGCTGCTTGCAAATGCCAGGAATGTAATGGCAGCAATGATTATTGCAATTGCCATAATTGTTTATTCGGTTCTGGCCTGGATCTTTGGTGTAACCCTCCAGCCCGGATGGCATTCAACTATCTTTGGGCCTTACTTTGTTATTGCAGCTGTTTTTTCAGGAACCGGACTTCTCATTATACTAATGTGGATATTCAGAAAGATCTACCATCTTGAGGAATATATAACAAAACGTCATTTCGTAAATGTCGGAGTCATACTGATGATCATAGCCGCATTTTATGGATATTTCACCTTCAGTGATTATCTTACCAAGTGGTACGGATCCGTTAAGATGGATGCGCTTCTTATAGATAAGCTATTTAACCAATATTATACTTTATTCGTTTTTGCCAACTATATCGGTATTCTGTTGCCTTGTATAATTATTGCCTTTCCGAGATTCAGGACTATCCGGAATATAACAATCGCTGCAGTGATTGCCGTTGCAGCACTATGGGTAAACCGGTATATTATTGTAATTCCTACTCTCGAAACTCCATTTCTGCCGATCCAGGATACCAGACCTGACTGGTTGCGTTATACTCCCACCTGGGTTGAATGGTCGCTGACGCTCGCTGGTGTTTCTGTTTATGGCATGCTCTTTATGCTTGTCTCCAAGATTGCTCCTATTATTTCTATTTCTGAGATGCAGGAGAAAGATAAAATTGAAATTCTGAAATGACCCCGCGGGAAATAGCTATGAGAAGCAATCTACTTAAGCCACTTATTTTTGCAGTATTATTTCTCCTGATTTTTCCGGTTACATATTCAGGGGAAGTTCCTAAGGTCTCTCCATATTTAGTTTTGCAGTCTTTTAAAGATAATAATGATGTGAGACAGCTCCGGGCAACACTGACTTATTCGAAGAACAGGATGGAAATTCCGATATCCGGTATGACGATAACATTCTTTGTTGATGGAAAACAAAAAACAAAAATTTCGGCAGCGGTTACGGATGAAAAAGGAGTGGCAGAGATTATACTTAATGGATACAGGCAGCCTCATTCCTGATAAGGAAGGTAAGTGGTCCTTCATCTCAGAATATAACGGTAATGATACTATTGAATCTTCCGTCTCTAAACTTTCTGTCAGGGACATCTCCCTTAAAATGGAGTTGAATGAAGTCGACACTATTAAGACTATCTCGGTTAAAGCGTCAAAGATCGAAAAATGGAATCGAGATACCCGTTCCTGGTGAGCTTGTTACAATTTATGTTCCCCGTATGTTCAGCCTTCTGCCAATCGGAGAGATTACACTCGACGATGCCGGAACCGGATCTGTTGAATTTCCTGCGGACCTTCCTGGCGACAAGGCGGGGAATATTACAATCATAGCAAAGATAGAGGATCATCCTGATTACGGATTCCTGGAAAAGAGAGAAACCGTTAAGTGGGGAACAATATCTGATTATTCATCCCCGGCAGGTCATCGTGCTCTCTGGACAAAAATTGCTCCCAGGTGGATGATTTATACTCTTTCGGTACTTCTGACAGGAGTGTGGGGCCATTATCTTTTTGCTATTATAAGTTTGATAAGAATAAAAAGAAATGCCCGGAAAGAAAAAAAGAGTGAACCGGAGGCTGCTTAGAACAAATTTGCACGATAATTGTCTTGTACTTTATAAATAAAACTTGATAATATGAAAAATTTAAAATTATTACTGACTGGTTCAACTGTTTTAGTTCTGTGTTTATCGCTTGTATCACCTAATGTTACAGCCCAGGCAAAACCATGGACAGTGCCAGCCAATTTCAAATCAATGAAAAACCCTGTTGCTATGAGCGATGCCAGTACTGCAGCCGGGCAGGCACTCTATGTGAAAACCTGTGCAGCTTGCCATGGAAAGACCGGCCTTGGTGACGGCCCCAAAGCAAAATCTCTTAAAACAATGCCGAACAATTTTACTAAAGCTGATTACCAGAATCAGACTGATGGTGAACAATTCTACAAAACCAAAACAGGAAGAGGCGATATGACAAAATATGAAGGAAAATTATCGGATGATGATATCTGGAACATTGTTAACTACATGAGAACATTCAAGAAATAAAGAGGAGAACAATATCCATGAAAATACGAGGCTGTGCATTTTTGGACAGCCTTTTCTTTTGAAATAAATAATTCTAAATGATGCCCCTTTTTGGATTTAAACTGGCAATGTTGTAATCTTCAAATACGATAGCTATTGCAATTTTTGACAGAAAAGTAAAAAGTAAAAATCCAAGAGAAAATACCATAACTGCAGTTCTGATTTCAGTCATAGATGGTGTATATACATAAATCTGTCCTAAAACATCTGGCGTAAATGCGGGTATTATAAGTGCAATTCCTTTTTCAACGTATACACTTCCGTAGATAAGGAATGCTCCAATATTCAGAGTCAGGAAATTTCTACGTGTTTTGGGGATTAAGAAAAGTAAAAATGCGATACATCCCATAATAATTGACGACCAGCTGTAAGGAACAATTTCTTTGTGATCGCCTATTCCGAAAAGTAAATATTTCCAGTATAAAATATGTTCAGTTCCGGAATAGAACTCTTTGAAAAGTTCAGCAATTGTAAAAAACAGATAAATGAACATTGCATAAACCATAAGTTCAGCAATTTTCCATATAGCTTCATCTTTTATTTCAAATTTTGTAGTTTTTCTAAGTATTTGAAACAGGATCAAAAGAATAGCCGGGCCTGAACAAAAAGCTGATGCCAGAAATCTTGGAGCAAGTAAAGCGCTATTCCAGAATATACGTCCGGGTAATGCATTATAAAGAAATGCTGTTGTTGTATGAATAGCAACAGCCATGGGTATGCTGATTAAGACAAGGGGTAAAACAACTGATTTCTTATACTCTTTTTTATAAAAAATACAATATAATAAATAGGTTACAACAAATAAATTAATTAGTAAATAGATGCTTAAGAACGAAAAAATCCCAGGAAAGCATAGAAGATGGAAAGTTCATTGTACCTATCAGAGGCAGCATGTGCCAGAATCTAAGCGGATTTCCAATATCCACAATTATAAATGAAATACACATTATTACAGCACAAACAGCCAGCAATTCACCAAAAATTACAATTTCTTTGATTGGTTTCCAATCATAAATATAAGCAGGGATAACTAACATAACAGCTGCTGCAGCAACTCCGACAAGAAATGTAAAATTCCCAATATAAAAAGCCCAGGATACAGAATCCCTCATGTGAGTTTTAATTAATCCATGAGTTATCTGACCATGAATAACCAGATCCTCCCCAAAGTATTAATAATAACAAAAAGATCAGCCAGGCAAAATATGTTTTACTTCCATGAAAAATTATTTTTATACTGCCTGTTATAAAACGAATAAAATTCATATTAAATTTTATTAATTTATTTTAATTAGTTCAAAACAAACCTTAATCTTAAGGTTTCTTCAGATGCCAAAGAAATAGTAGAATTTAGGTTGAAAGTTCAATTCCTGTTTCAGTACAAGTACCCGTTTGTTTTCTAAAATGTATCTGATTTCGCTATCAGGATCTAACAGATTTCCAAATTTTCTTGCTCCAACCGGGCATATTTCAACACATGCCGGGTATTTGCCTTCTCTGGATCTTTGAATGCAAAAAGTACATTTTTCCACAACGCCCTTCATTCTTGGTCTGTTTCCTAAATAGTGCATTTCAGTATTTAATTCTTCTATGGGTACATTTGGCTCGCCCCAATTGAAATGTCTTGCCCCGTACGGGCAGGCTGCCATACAATATCTGCATCCGATACACCAGTTATAATCAACTACAACAATTCCATCAGGTTCCTGCCAGGTGGCTTTAACCGGACATACTTTCACACATTGAGGATTTCTGCATTGCTGGCATTGTACAGGCACATAAAAATATCCCTTTTCAGGAACTTTTTCAGGATTATACTGAGCAGTGGAATGAGCAAAATCTATCCCTTTTTCTTTTTCCATCTGAAGCACCTCAATATAATGAATTTGCGGGTCACGTGACAGATTGTTTTCTTTTACACATGCGTAAACACATTTTCTGCATCCGACACATCTTGACAAGTCAAGCGCATATCCGAACAGAGTTCCTTCTATTGCAGGTTTGTCTGATACATGAAATTCTTTACCATACTTTTCTTTGTATTTAATTTCCAAATTTTTAATTATACTATCTTTTTCTTTTTTTGATAAAGTTTTAAAATTCTTCTGAAGAAAATCATCAAATGCTTTCATATCACATCCCGAAAGTGCAAGTGCTGAGAATGTTGCAAGTGAAATATTTTTTATAAACGATCTTCTCGAATTTTCTTTTTTCATCTGCGCAAAATATTCAATTATTAAAGTTACTTAATATCTTCCTGCCTGACTGGTGGAGGTTCCGGTGTAAGTTCTTTAAATTTTGGCGAGTGTGGATTATGACAATGAACGCAGAGCAAATACTCTTTTTTCCCGTTCCATTCACCAGTTCTCTTTCCATGAACTCCTACTTTCCAGTCTCTGAGTTTTTCACCGTGACACTGCCCGCAAAGCTTATATGATTCCTTAAAATCCAATAATTTTCCACTGGCGAGCCTCAGCGAATCCCTGTTATTTAAATCATGACAGTCAAGGCACCAGCGGTTTTCACTATCATGATTAAATATCGCAGAAATGTCATCGTGCCACTCTACTAATTTTCTTTTTACTGGATTAGGTTTAAAATTTGCATGGCAATCATTGCAGGGGAATATACCATCACTGAAAGGTGGCGCTTCTACTGCATATTCAGTAGCTTTTTCAGTCTTTTTAATTCCTTCTTTTTCACCAGGCATATTATATATTTCTTTATTATCTGATTCTATATTATTACAACCAAAAAACAGAACAATATAAAGTGCCATTAAAATACCGGGTATTTTAATATTTCTGTAAATTTTATCCTTCATATTAAATTTCCTTTTCAATAAAATATGTGAATAAGAAAAATATCATTTTTCATCAACCAGATTATGGTTTTTGCGATTCGATTTCATTTATTGCAAGTGTCCTGAGATACACGGATTGCTCAAAAAGATTTTGGAACTGATAAATAGCGAAAACAAAGAAAAGAATAATTACAACTGCAAGAGCAATTATAGGCTTATTTTTTTTCATCCGGATATTTTTGACACTTATTTTTAAGCAGTGAAAGATTGTTGGTTATCAGTTAAGAATTCAGACGACTCTGTGAACAAAAACTGCCCCCGGATAGATGATTTATTGTCATTTTGCTTGGCTGTTTTCGGGATCATAGTATCTTTGCATTTATCAGTCTTATAAGGATAAAGCCAGGGGCTGACAGGAAGAATATCAGGATGAATTCAGAATTGAAACAAACTTTTGCACGATAATTGTATTTAACTCATTAATTAAAACAAAATTATTATGAAAACTATGAAACTATTTTTAATCAGTGCTGCAGTTATGATGATGAGTACAGCATTGGTTGCCCAACCAAAGCCATGGGTTGTACCCGCTAACTTCAAATCTATGAAAAACCCTGTTGCCACAGGCGATGTAAGCACTAAAGCAGGGCTGGCACTTTATACAAAAAACTGTGCATCATGTCATGGAAAAGCCGGATTGGGTGATGGTGTAAAAGCCAGGGCTCTTAAAGATTTTCCAGGTGACTTTTCAAAAGCTGATTTCCAGGGACAGAGTGATGGTGATCATTTCTACAAAACCAAATCCGGAAGAGGCGAGATGCCCAAGTATGAAGGAAAATTAACAGATAACGATATCTGGAATGTTGTTAACTATATGAGGACCTTCAAGAAATAACAGGAGAAAATAGAATATAGAAAAAAAGAGACTGCTCCAAAAGGACAGTCTCTTTTTTGTTGTTTTGTGCGAAAGACACCCAAAATTACGATAGACAGGCAGACAAGACAATAAACTTCTTATGATTGACATTAATAAATTTACTTACAGGTCTTGAATAATTTAGTATGTGATAATTCTTTCCAATCTTTATTATACTGATTAATAAGTGCCAGTTTTTTTCCCCTGGAAAACCCTTTATTTTCTTTTGTTTATGTTCGTAACACCTTCTCTCTAAGTCATTAGTAACTCCGGTATAAAGAACATTATGATGTGTATTTGTCAGGATATAAACATAATATACCTGGGTTCTCATTTAACTAACAGATTATTAATGACATCTATTATGAAGACCAAATTACAAAAAATCAGGAGATTCCTCGCTGCCGCTCGGAATGACGAGGCGAGATTGTGATGTATAGGAGGAAAGAAGTGGCGATTCGCTGAAAAATATTGAAAGAGTTCAAAATAAAGTTTGCGAATCGCCACTTCTTTCTCCACCCCCTGTAAAATAATAAATTGTCATTAGTAGCGTTAGCGAGGAATCCCCGGCACTCTTGAACATTCACCTTCAGTTATTCAGTCAGACAATCACAAATCAGGTGCCTTCTCCCGCTTAGACCTCACCTAAGGTAATCTGCCGGATTCATGGTATGGACAATGGAGAGACACCCGGATTTTCTATAAATAAATCTCTTATTTGCTACTTATCAAACAGTTATGATTTTATAGGGTTAAAAACCGCTCAGAACAAAATAAAAGAGACTGCACCAAAGGGACAGTCTCTTTTTTTGTGAATATATTTTATTCCCTGTACCAATCGCAGCTTAAATTGCAGCAATTGAGTTTGTCAAAAGGGTTCTGACATACTTTGTATTGTGAATACCTAAACTATACTCTCTCAGGCAAAGTTGGAAATTGATAATAGCTCCGAACTGAGCATTTGTTAAAACAAGTTTCGGAAGAGTTAAATTATAAGCTGTTTGAGCTGCATTCCAGGTTGAGCCGGGTGCCGGATTTTGAAACATGGACGTGTTATAGTTACCTCCCAATGGATTACTGCTTGGATCGTAGATATTCAGATAACCATCATAGTTATTGGTAGTTAAACCAGCCCAAAGATTGACACCGGCTAAAACATCCTCGGCTGTGCCGTCAAAATTATAATCTACATTAACAAAATAATTTTCACTGGAGATCGGGTTTCTGTTAAGTATATCAACGCCACCGATGGTCAGTTTTGTAGCAAGGCTGTTAAGCAGGTTTTTGATTTCAGTTCTTGTTGCTGCCCAATAAGCTGTTGTTGTGGAAGATGAAATCGGACCATTATGTGCAGCATCATTGTGACAAACATTACAACCCTTAAAGTTTCCTTTTGCAAAAAATGTGTGTCCTCCTGTTCTACCGGTTACGGGAGCCATATGGCAATCCTGGCATGAAGCAACAGTTGTATGTTGGGAATTGGTATATCCTGTGCCGAATTCAACACCACCTTTACCTGCAAAAATTGCTCCCACTGTACCATAATGAGTATGAGTTCTGTAGCTCGGTTTAACCGTATTGACGTTTGCTGTGGAATTAGGGCTGTTGCCATCAAAGAAAATAGTTGTGGGCGAGCTTACAAGAGCAGTATAGTCGATTACGTTCTTATCTCCGAATGATCTGGTAAACGGACGAGGCTGATGACATTTTACGCATAAATTACTTTTGCTGCCATCCTGCGTAAGATCAATTGTTTTTGCACCACCGACGAAAGTCATAGGTACAGCTGCAGTAGTTGTTAAAGGCATAAAATCAGCAGCAGTATAAGAAGTATGCAGATGGTTATGGCACATTGTGCAACGCATTTCTCCATATGATTTTTCAGCAGATGCAGCGTAAGGGTTTGAGTAAGTAGTTGCAGGAGGAACAATTTTGAAAACTGTTGATACATTATTTAATACTACATACTTAAAAGCTTCTGATGCGTGACATGGAGAACACCCTGTATTCCCGGATTCTTCAAATGCGGCTTCACCATAAGAATGCTTTGAAAATTCAAACTGGGTACGCACAGAATCAACCCCGGCAGAATTATGACACTGCTTACAGGTCTGATTTGCATCTATACCCGCCAGGCCGTCTTTTCCTGCAGGGCCCATGGGTCCTTCACATGATGCGAGTATGAAACCTGCAGATGCACATAATGTAATTAATTTGAAAGTAATCTTCATAATATTTTTAGTAAGGTTTAACCAGGTCTGCAAGCTACATAATCTTCTGTTAATTCCTTAACACTCCTTATGTTATTTGACATATTCATAATTGACAGATATATCTATTTAAAGTGATAAATATCAATTTGAAGGATGATATTTATTATTTTTACTGATAATTACGGTTATTTAATTCCATTTTTGGAGTCGCGGAAAGGAAGATTATGTCAGACAAAAATATCATAGATAGCTGTGCAACATGTACCAGCAGATGGAAGAATTTCAGCCATCTGACTGTAAAAGAGCTGCAGTATGTAAATGAAAACAGGTACGAAGCAACTTTTAAGCCCGGTGAGATAATGATGAAACAGGGATCTCCGGCCTCAAATGCATTATTCCTTTTCAGCGGGCTTGCTAAAGTATATATAGAGGGTATTGATGGAAAGAATTTTATTATGAGCATTGCCAAACCCGGAAGAATGATCATAGGTCCCGGTGCATACGTCAATTCCAGACATACCTATACGGTTTCAGCCTTGACAACAGTTCATGCATGCTTTATAAGTTTTAATGTCTTCCGTCACCTGGTTAAAGTAAACGGAGCATTTGCTGAAAGCATGATTGAAGATATAAGCGCAAAGTCGCTGAGGACGCATAGCAGGATGGTAAATCTTGCTCAGAAAAAGATGCCCGGCAGACTGGCTGAAGCCATTATCTATTTTGCTGATGAGGTTTTCAAATCTGATGAATTTGAAATGATCCTGTCGCGCCAGGAGTTGGGAGAAATGGCTAATATGGCTAAAGAATCCGTAATAAGGATAATGAAAGATTTTGAGGAATCAGGTGTCATAAGATCGACATCATCCAGAATAGAAATAATAGATAAGATCAAGCTGAATTTTATCTCTGAAAGAGGCTGAGAAACACAAATTAAAGTTTAATTGTCAAATTATGAAGATCAATAAATTCCTGTTTTCCCCGGTATTCATGGGGGCGTTATTTATAGTTTTTGCCATTGCCATGGCTGTGGCAACATTTATTGAAAATGATTTTGGCTCCGGAGCCTCTTATAGTAAGGTATATAATACTCATTGGTTTGAACTGGTACTTCTCCTCCTTGCAGCAAATCTTATCGGACAGATGATCATCTTCAAATTATTCAGAAAATCCAGATTGCCTGTAGCACTTTTTCATCTTTCATTCGTGCTGATGATCATTGGGGCAGGAATAACACGTTATATGGGATGGGAGGGGAAAATTCATATCCGCGAGGGGGAAACTGCCAGCACTTGCTTCTCTGATGAAAAATATATAGGATATTCCATCATGAATAGCAAAGGGGAGATTATTTCGGAATATTCACGGAGGTATACAATGACCCCGGTTTCTGCTGATAATTTTAAGCGAAAAATAAAAGCCGGGGGAAAAGAATATGAACTGGTACTTGCCAGAATACTTCCCAATGCTGCAGAAACTGTTTCTGACAGCCCTGATGGTATGCCCGTAGTTTCATTGCTTTTAATGGGAGAAATGGGTTCAGGAGAATCCTTTATAATTAGAAAAGGAGAATCTAAAACTATCCGGGAGTTTACTATTGGCTTTGACCCGGCCGGCGAGACAGATATTAAAATAAGCCTTGATTCAGGAAATTTCTATATCAGTTCAAAATTTGAAATTGGAAAGATGAACATGATGACCCGGGATTCTGAAACCACAGAACCCGGAAAACTTATGTTACTAAAACCAATGCAGGTAATAACCATAAAAGATCTGAAGATCATTCCACAAAAGTTCTCACTCTCAGGGACAGTTAAGGCTGCTTCCCTGGATCCGGCCCAGCAGGAAACCGGTCTGAATGCTTTTATTTTTCACCTTTTCTCAGGGAACGAATCAAAAGCTATATATCTGTGGGACAGACAATCAGATACAGCAGCCGTAGGAACATGTGACATAGACGGATTCAAATTCAAATTAAGCTATGGGTCAAAGAGAACTTCGCTCCCATTTTACCTCAGGCTCAACGATTTTGTTCTTGAAAGGTACCCGGGGTCTAACAGCCCTTCGGGGTATAAAAGCGATGTGCTTCTGATCGATAAAGAAAAAAATGTCGAAAAACCTTTTGTGATCTTTATGAATAATATACTTAAATATAAAGGATACAGGTTTTACCAGTCGTCATTCGACAACGATGAAAAAGGAACTATACTTTCAGTTAACCATGACAGAGCAGGGATGATCGTAACCTATACCGGTTATGCTCTTTTATTCCTCTTTATTATTCTTTCATTGATAAGTAAAAATTCTCAGTTTCGGAATATTAAACCGGGAGCCTGGTATTCTCCATTACGTAAAGGAGCTGCAGCGATCCTCTTTTTTCTGATAATATCAGGATTTACATCTGCAAATGCACAAAAACTAATACCAGGTAAGGAGGGATCGGACGAGTTTGGAAAAGTACTGGTACAGGATCAGAAAGGCAGGACAAAACCTTTATTTACCCTGAGCAACGATATCCTCAGAAAAGTCACAAAAGAAAACAAATTTGAAGGGTACACTTCCATGCAGGTTTTCCTGGGGCTTTATTTCGATTTTGATAACTGGAAAGATGTCCCGCTGATCAGAGTTTCAAATAAAGATCTGCAAAAGAAAATTGGAATTATCGGAAATCTTGCTGCTTTCTCCGATCTGGTAACCATGGAAGGCAACGGTATGTATAAGTTATCTGAAGCAGTGAATGCAGCTTATGCAAAATCAGCTTCTGAGAGGAATAAGACAGACAAGGAAGTGATGAAAGTCGATGAGAGGGTTAATATTTTATATATGATCTATAAAGGGGATTTCATGAAAATATTCCCCCTGAAAGACGGAACGCATAACTGGGGATCTGCTGAGGAAGCGATTAAAAATTCGGCAAGCAAAGAAGATTCACTATATCTGAAAAATATTCTTACACTTCTGAGTGAATCATTACAGACAAATAACACCGTAACTGCCAGGAATATAGCTGAATCAGTAAGCGGGTACCAGGAAAGGTTCTCAGGTTATTCTCTTCCCTCTGAAACAAAAACGAAGGCGGAGATACTCTATTATAAACTGGGCATTTTCGAAAAGCTCTTCCCGTTTTATGCAACTGCCGGCCTGATAATGCTCATCGGGCTTATCGTAATGGTTATAAGAGGAAGCCGTAAGAACTCCCTCCTTGTAAAAATACTTGGGTGGCTTATTTTCGGTGGATTCCTTTTTCATACAATCGGACTTTCCATGAGGTGGTATATTGCCGGTCACTCGCCCATGAGCAATGGTTATGAATCTTTGATCTTCATTTCCTGGGTCACTATTCTTGCCGGAATTATTTTCAGCCGCAAATCGGCATTTGCCCTACCGGCAACTGCTGTGCTTGCAGGGATGACTCTGATGGTGGCACATCTCAGCTTTATGGATCCTGAGATAACAAACCTCGTCCCTGTCCTCAAATCATACTGGCTTACATTACATGTTTCCGTAATTACCGGAAGCTATGGATTTCTTGGATTCGGAGCGATACTTGGACTTATTACGATGATACTGCTGGCGCTTTCCAATAAAAGGAACCTGGAGAGAATCTCAAATACGATTGATGAACTGACAATAATTAATTTTAAAACTCTTACCATTGGACTCTACTTTCTCACTATAGGAACATTTCTTGGGGCTGTCTGGGCCAATGAATCGTGGGGCAGGTACTGGGGATGGGATCCCAAGGAGACATGGTCTCTGATAACCATTATAGTCTATGCATTTGTTATTCATTCACGTATGATACCGGGAATGAAGGATATCTTCTCATTTAACCTTCTCTCACTTTTCGGGTTTTCATCTGTTCTGATGACATATTTCGGAGTAAACTATTACCTGTCGGGTTTGCATTCATATGCTTCCGGCGACCCGGTACCAGTTCCCGTATTTGTTTATATAGCCGTGATAGTGCTGGTTGGGTTGAGCATGGCAGCATTTGTGAAATACAGGAAACTGAAAAAAGAATAGTTAAGAATTAAATTTCTCCCCCTCCTGGAGGGGGATACCCTGACCGAAGAGTCAGGGAGGGGTGTTTGCTGCTCTGGGATTGCCATTTTCGCTACTCTCAAATGGCGATCCCCGGAGTGCCAAAAAGAAAAAGCCTTCCATTCGCTGCGCTCATTACGGTCTTTGTTTTTTACATAACTTATGAAAGCAAGCTTTCAACGCAATGAAAAAACAAAGCCCTTCTGCTGTCGCAGAAAGGCCTTTTCTTTTTGGGTGGAAGATGGGATTCGAACCCACGACTTTCGGAACCACAATCCGACGTTCTAACCAGCTGAACTACATCCACCGTTTCCGGAGGGCAAAAATAAGCCCAAATTTTTTATTCACAAAATATTAATTTTATTTTCTCTCACTTACGTTCAATTGCTATCTTTGATCGGTTCCAAAAAAAATGAACCTGCCGTTACAATTTATAAGGCAATAAATTGTTATTTGGGAGAAACAATAAGAAACGGATTGGTTATTGAAAAGAATTAAACTCATCGACAATATTTCAGGACTTCAGATGTTCCAGCTGATGAAGCCTGTTATATTCCTTGTAATCAGCATTGTATTTACCAAGAGTTATCTGACCCGTGCTGAAATCGGTTCCTTCGAGTTGTTTATGTTCATGGCCGGTCTTGTGACTTTCTTCTGGGTTACCGGTATTATCCAGTCATTATTACCTCTTTATCACAGGAACAAAACCTATAAAAGAATGGGGGATAATACTACCGGTAAATCACCGGAAATATTCAATGCTTTCCTTCTTTTATGTTTCTTCAGTATACTTTTTTTCGTTTTCGGCCATTCAATAAAGAATAATTTTTCTGTATTCCAGGTCTCAGGTAATGTGCCATTTATAAACCTGCTGCTGCTTTATATACTGCTCAGCAGCCCGGTATGCCTTATAGAATATATCTACCTGCTGAACAACAGGGCATATCGTATTTTCCAGTATGGGTTGTATACTTTTGGAGCCCAGCTGATACTTATTATTACACCGATTCTTTTCGGAAAAGATATAATCTGGTCTGTTTACGGATTGCTGGTTATAACAGGAATAAGATGGATATGGCTTATTATCCTGTTGAGAAGGTATTCTGAGATTAGAGTCTCATTTGAGTTTATGAAAGAGCATTTATACCTGGCCGCCCCTCTGATTCTTACAACTCTCATTAGCGGATCAGCGCAATATACCGATGGGGTCATCATTTATGCTTTTTTCCACGATCCCGGGAGGTTTGCCTGGTTCCGTTACGGAGCGAAGGAATTTCCCCTCGTTCTTATGCTTGCCAACGGACTGAGCAATGCGATGCTTCCGGAGTTCTCTACACGGTCAAGAATGAAAGAGTCGCTGGCAAAAATAAAAATTAAATCAGAAAAGCTCATGCATCTGTTATTCCCGATAACAATGGTAATCATGCTTTTTGCCAGGTGGTTCTACCCCCGTCTTTTTAACCCCGACTTCCAGAAAAGCGCTGATGTGTTTCTGGTTTACTCACTCCTGATAATACCGCGGCTTGTTTTTCCCCAGACCATAATCGTCGGACGTAAAAAGACAAATATTACACTAATTTCTGCCCTTATTGAACTTGGACTAAATATACCTTTAAGCCTTCTTATGATAAAATGGGGCTATAACATCCAGGGAGTGGTTCTTGCAACAGTTATAGTTTATATTATAGGTAAAATGTTCCTGATTGGTTATGCCTGGATCAAGATGAAAATAAAACCTGGGGAATATATTCCTTTGAAGGTTTATAGCATTTATTGTGTGCTTACCATAGTTCTGTTTGTTCTGATCGACCATAGAATAATTGATATTCATTGAAAGGGGAAGTCGTCAGGCTAATGGCATCAGGCGACAGGGGTCTTACCTTTAAAATCTGTATATTTGCACCGGAAGCTCTATTGCAATCAGCCGCGAACCATTTATAGATCAGTTTGTCAGAGTATGAAAGTAAAAGAAGTACTTACGACGCGTGACAGGAAAGAATTCCATAATTTCCCCAAACGACTGTACCGTGACGATCTGTCCTGGATTTCTCCTCTTGATTCTGTTATTGAAGCCATTTTCGATCCGCTGAAAAATCATACTTTTAATAATGGTGAGGCAGTCCGCTGGATTCTCATTGATGAAAACAATAAAACCATAGGCCGTGTTGCTGCTTTTATCGACCGGGTCAGGTCTGACGCAAACAGACAACCTACCGGTGGATTGGGATTTTTCGAGGTCATAGAAGATAAAGAGGCTGCTTTTAAGCTTTTCGATACCGCCGGGGAATGGCTTTCATCAAGGGGGATGGAAGCAATGGATGGTCCTGTAAACTTCGGGGAAAATGATAATTTCTGGGGACTTCTTGTCGATGGATTTATGCAGCAGGGTTATGGAATGCCATATAATAAAAAGTACTACCGGGATTTTTTTGAAGCTTACGGCTTCAGAAATTATTTTGAACAGTATTCATATCACAGGACCGTACGGGGCGCTGATAATAAAATTGAATACTTCCCTGATCGTATTATGAAAGTTGCAGAATGGCTGACTAAAAGACCTGGTTACACGTTCAGTCATTTTGAGTTCAGGAACAGCAGAAAGTACATTGAGGATATGTGTGAAATTTATAACACGACATGGATCTATCTGAAGGACGATTTTACACCTCTCGAACCTTCAATCCTTGACGAGGCTCTTCAAAAAGCCAGAATGGTAATCGATGAAGATCTTGTCTGGTTTGCATACTATAATAGTAAACCAATCGGATTTTTTATTCTTTTTCCTGACCTCAATCAGATACTTTGCCATTTAAACGGGAAACTGCATCTGACAGACATGATAAAATTTGTTTACTATAAAATGACCCACGAAATGACCAGGATGAGAGCTGTTGTCGGCGGAGTGCTTCGCGCTCATCAGAATACCGGTGTTGAAGCAGCTATCTTTTATAAGCTCTATGAAGTGTTCAAAAAAAAGCCATGGCTGAAAGAGCTGGAACTATCATGGGTTGGCGACTATAATCCCAGAATGCTGGCAACTTATGAAGCACTCGGAGCAAAAAGAGCTAAAACTCATATTACTTACAGATTTCTTATAAACAGCACTTTGAAATTTATCAGGTACAAAGATGAAATGACTGAAAAACAAGAAGTTAAGCAAAAAGTTAAATAGAAGGGTCAATAATTTGTAAATTCTTTTTGCTTATTGAATATTGTTCATTAATTTTGCAGTCCCTAAACAAAGGCATTTTAAATAAAGAAATATTAAAATAAACAGCAATGAAACAGGGAATACATCCGGAGAATTACAGATTAGTCGTATTTCAGGATATGTCAAATGGTTATTCTTTCCTGAGCAAGTCAACAGCCCCGTCAAAAGAAAATATTAAGTGGGAAGACGGTAATGAATATCCGCTCATTAAGCTCGAGATATCCAATACCTCTCATCCATTTTATACTGGTAAGATGAAGCTTGTCGATACTGCAGGAAGGGTTGATAAATTCAACACTCGTTACAAAGACCGCATAGGCAAAAAGAAGGAATAAAAATTCAAAAACACATTTTGAAGATGGGGGGCACAAAAGCCCCCTTTTTTTTGGCACAATCCTTGCAACTCCTCATTTCGCCTTAATAATTAAAATATTCAGTAATTTTGACATACGGGCCGGTAACGGGAAAGATATAAGGTAAAAGATCAGTTCTTATGGAGAAGAAATTCAGGAAAACGGTAAATGAGATATTGCTTCCGGATATGCTTGATGGTGAGGGAGATATAATTCCTATTATAGCCGATGGCGACGACAGCGACCTTGAGAATGTAGAGATACCTGAATCTATTCCGATTTTATCTCTTCGCAATACCGTGCTTTTTCCCGGTGTTGTTCTGCCGATTTCAATCGGAAGACCTCGCTCAATCCAGCTCATAAAAGATGCTTACAGAAACGATAAGATTGTCGGAACAGTAGCTCAGAAAGATCCTGAAATGGAGAATCCCGGTTATAATGATCTCCATTCTGTAGGGACTATCGGACAAATAGTAAAGCTTCTTGAGATGCCCGATGGCTCCACAACAGCAATAATCCAGGGACGGAAAAGAATGGTGCTAAGCGAACTGGTATCGAATGATCCTTACTTCATTGCCAGGGTAAAACCAATGCCCGAAAGAAAGCCTGACCTTAAAAGTAAAGACTTCGATGCAATTGTTGGCTCACTTAAAGATCTGTCGCTCAAGATTATCAAGATTAATCCTAACATCAGTCCCGAAGCTTCATTCGCAATTAAGAACATTGAGAATAACACATATCTTATAAACTTTATATGCTCCAATACTGATATTAAGGTACAGGATAAGCAGAAACTACTGGAAATAAACAGTGTCCGTGACAGAGGATTTATGCTCCTCGAATTTCTGGTGCAGGAAATACAGGTGCTGGAACTGAAGAATGAACTTCAGTCAAAGGTAAAGAGCGACCTTGATCAGCAACAACGGGAGTTCCTTTTACATCAGCAGATGAAGACTATTCAGAATGAGCTTGGCGGTAATCCTTCTGAGAAAGAAATTGAAGAGTACAGAATAAAAGCCGAATCAAAAAAATGGACAGAAGAGGTCAAAAAAATCTTTGACAAGGAACTCGATAAACTTCGCCGTCTTAATCCGGCTGCTGCAGAATATTCCGTTCAGGTAAATTATATACAAACACTTCTTGATCTGCCCTGGGGTGAATTTACACAGGATAACCTCGATCTTAATAATGCCAGACAGGTGCTTGATAATGATCATTTTGGACTCGATGATGTAAAAGAGAGAATTCTCGAACACCTTGCTGTGCTGAAGCTTAAAGGTGATCTGAAATCCCCGATACTTTGCCTTTACGGTCCTCCCGGAGTTGGAAAAACATCACTCGGGAAATCAGTTGCTAAAGCACTTAACAGGAAATATGTCAGAATGTCATTAGGAGGTCTTCATGATGAAGCAGAGATCAGGGGACACAGGAAAACATATATTGGTGCAATGCCGGGCCGGATAGTTCAGAACCTGAAAAGAGCCGGCTCCTCAAACCCGGTTTTTATTCTGGACGAGATAGATAAAGTGGGGCAGGATTTCAGAGGTGATCCATCTTCTGCATTGCTCGAAGTTCTTGATCCGGAGCAGAACAGCACTTTCTTCGATAATTTTCTTGAAATGGAATATGATCTGTCGAAAGTACTCTTCATTGCAACGGCAAATACTTTATCAACAATCAGCCCTGCACTCCGCGACAGGATGGAAACTATTGAAATAACCGGTTATCTTGTTGAGGAAAAGCTCGAAATAGCTAAACGGCATCTGCTTCCAAAACAGCTTGAAAATCATGGTGTTAAGGCCGATCAGCTTACAATAGGCAACAACGTAATGGAAAAGCTTATCGAAAGATATACAAGGGAATCAGGAGTGAGGGAACTCGATAAAAAACTTGCTAAAATTGTAAGGGTCACAGCTAAAAATATAGCTTCGGAAACTGACTACAATCCTGCACTTTCGGAAAGGGTTCTTGGTGAAATGCTGGGTCCTCCCAGATATATCCGTGATATATATTCAGGAAATGACCAGGCTGGTGTTGTTACCGGACTCGCGTGGACTGCAGCAGGAGGGGAGATCCTTTTTGTGGAAACCAGCCTGAGCCAGGGAACAGGCAAGCTGACCCTCACAGGTAATCTTGGAGAGGTGATGAAAGAATCTGCAATAATTGCACTTGAATATCTGAAATCAAATGCCTCCCTGCTCAGTATTCCTGACAATTTCTCTGAAAAATGGAATATTCATATCCATGTTCCGGAAGGAGCGATTCCCAAGGACGGACCGTCAGCCGGAATTACAATGGCGACATCTGTTGCATCTGCTTTTACCCAGCGCAAAGTTAAAAAATACATGGCGATGACCGGGGAGATAACCCTCAGAGGCAAAGTTCTTCCGGTAGGAGGAATTAAGGAAAAAATTCTTGCTGCAAAACGTGCACGTATCAAGGAGTTAATTTTATCAGAGGAAAACAGGAAAGACGTGGAAGATATTAAAGAAATATATATAAGGGGACTGAAATTTCATTATGTTGAAACAATTATGGGTGTGCTGGAGCTTGCTCTTCTGAAACAAAAAGTCAGTAACCCCAAAATAATATCATTCGAATGAACATGAAATCGGCATCTCCCGGCAGAGTTGTTATATAAATCACTTATTTCTATTAATATTAATAATATTCGTATATTACCTTCAGTTTTTCCAGACTGATAAATGGAACCTGATCTTGTAAAAAAATTAAAAATTGGTATTCCCGGTGCATTCGACGGACTTTTTGACATGTATGCGACCAGGGTTTACAAATTTGCATTTTCAATCTTGAAATCCAGGGAAGATTCAAGGGAGGTTGTTCAGGATACTTTTCTTAAAATATGGGAAATACGCCATACTATTGATCTAAACCAATCTTTTAAGTCATGGTTATTTACCATTGCATACAATAATACAATGACTAGAGTTAAGAGAAAAATTAAAAGAAAAGAAATATCGTGAATATATTTTAACCAGTGCCTCAGAATATTATGACCAGGAACAAATCCTTTTGTCAGATGATCTGTTAAACGCAGATGCAGAAAATTATTGAAAAATTGCCTCCCCGGAGAAAACAGATTTTCATGTTAAGAAAAGATAATAACCTGACTTATAAGGACATTTCGGAGAAACTCGGAATTTCCCTGAAAACTGTTGAAAACAATATCAATCTGTCTATTAAATTCATAAAAAACCAGATTGGAACAGATGTGCCGCTAATGCTTCTCTGCAGCTTCCTTTTCATTTAAATATATTCTCCTGCCCTGAGATCTGAGAGGGGGTTACCTTTAGTTTCTGCGTATTACTTATTGTTGTCAGCAAGGATTTTCAAATTCTCTGATTATCCTTCATATAAACAATAAATTAGAAACAAGGATGGAGGAAAATAAGCTAGAAAGTAAAAGGTTTGAGGATCTTTATAATAAATACCTGAGAGCTGTTTGCTCAGAAGAGGAAGCCAGAGAGTTATTAAAAATACTCGAGGAACCAGCTAATGATCAGTTAATTAAAACAGCAGCTTTTAAAGCCTGGAACGAAATTTCAGAAAATGCTAAATCAGATGATTCGATTAAAGAAATACTGAATGATCTTCATCATCGAATTAATCTAAATGAACAGGAAAAAAATAAAGAACCGTTTCTTAAGATGAGGTTATTTAAATTTCTTTACAGGGCAGCTGCAATTTTGTTTATTCCATTAATTATATATTCTGTTTATCTGACATTTAAAGTTTCAGCCAGGCATTATAACAACGGTGATTACGCAATAATACAGACGATCAAGGTTCCTTCAGGTGTTCTGACTGATTTTGTTTTGCCTGATGGATCACATGTTTGGTTGAATTCCGGTTCAGTATTAAGGTTTCCTGATTCATTTAATGGAAAAACCAGGGAGATAGAACTTTTTGGAGAGGGTTACTTTGATATTGAAAGTGATCCGAAACATCCATTTATTGTAAATGCCGGGGAGCTAAAAATTGAAGTTAAAGGAACTCAATTTGTTGTCATTGATTATCCTGATGATCCTCAAATCGAGGTTATTCTGGAAACAGGGGCAGTAAGTTTATTCAAAGGTGATTATACAGACCATAATTTATTGGCTCTTATTAAACCCGGAGAAAAGATAACGTATAATATTGCAAATAAGACAAGTTCAATAAGCAAGGTTGACGTTGATAAATATACAGCCTGGAAAGAAGGACTCCTTATATTCAGAGATGATCCTATAACTGAGGTGGTAAAACAGCTCAGCCGCAAGTTTAATGTTAATGTGGAATTATCCGGTCCGGATATAGAGGAATATATTTATACTGCAACATTTAAGAATGAGACACTTATTCAAATTCTTGATTTGCTTATAAAATCAGCGCCTATTAAATATTCAATATACGATCAAAAAGTTAATGATGACTTTACATATTCAAAGCCAAAAATTATCATTTCAAAATTAAATAAATAGCCTATGAATAGAGAACACCTTAGACTTTAAGAACAAGGAGGTGGATTCAGCACCTCCTTGAAATAAAACCTTTCAATTTCTTCGACTGAAAAGTAGTGAGTTAATTTATTTTAAAACTAACCCGGCATAAAGTTATGAAAATTTTATTAGAAAAGATTTGTCGCATTTCAAAACGAATATGGGACAATAAAACAATCAGAGTTATGCGTTTAACATTCTTTTTACTAATCGTAAGTGTCTCTCAGTTATTAGCTGTTGCTACATACTCCCAGGGCACCAAACTTACATTGGAAATCACAGACAAGGCTGTTAAAGAAGTACTGACTCAAATTGAAGAGCAATCTGACTACTTCTTCTTATATAACAGCAAAATTGTTGATGTTGAGCGAACAGTTTCTCTAAAGGTCAAAGATTTAGAGATTGATAAAGTTCTGGATATGCTATTTTCCGGAACAAATGTGAGTCATGAATTAATTGACAAACAAATAGTTCTTTCTCTGAAGGGTATTTCTTCAGCAGCTGATCAGCAGGAGGAAAGAAAAGTTTCAGGGATAGTAAAAGATCAGTCCGGTAATCCCTTACCAGGCGTTTCTGTTGTGATAAAGGGTACAAATTCCGGTGTTTTAACGGATATTAATGGTAATTTTTCTTTAACAATACCCAGTGGTGCAAAGACTATCTCTTTTTCGTTTGTAGGAATGACTCTGCAGGAAATCGAAATAGGAACAAAATCTGTTTTCAATATAATTATGGAAGAGAGTTCTGTTGGTCTCGAAGAGGTTGTTGTAATCGGTTATGGAACAGTAAAGAAGAGTTCTCTTACAGCTGCAGTTGCCACATTGAGAAATGAAAAACTTGACCAGATTGCGGTAGGCAGAGTTGACCTGGCAATAGTTGGCCAGCTTCCGGGTATAAGCATAAAGCAAACATCAACCAGGCCTGGAGATGCGCCTGTAGTCAGAATTAGAGGTACAAGCTCCATTACAGGTTTAAATGATCCTCTTTATGTTGTTGATGGCGTTCCAATAAATGGTGATTTGAACAGTATCAATTCGGGTGACATCGAATCGATTGAGGTCCTTAAAGATGCATCATCAGCAGCAATATATGGATCAAGAGCTGCTGCCGGAGTTGTTTTAATAACTACCAAAAGGGGTACTGGTCTAAAACCTACCTTCAATTTAAACACTTACGTCGGTTTAAGAACACCTACAAATCTTGTCAAAGATTATCATAATGCCCGGGAAGCCTTCGATTATGCTGTAAAAGTAAGTGATTCTAACTGGCGGCTTGCAGGAGGAGATCCAAATATTCCAATCTACGATAGACCGCTTCAATACAGACCTGATAGTTTATATTTAAAACTGGGTGACACCGATTGGCAAAAAGAACTACTGAGGGATGCTCTCATGCAGAATTACGAATTGTCATCAACTGGTGGTACCGATAGAATAAAATACTATATATCTGCAAATTACATGGATGAGCAAAGTACATATATCGTTGGTGAATTTAAACGTTATTCTGCCAGGACAAACGTAGACGTTAAAATCAGCGACAAATTTAACCTTGGAATTACTTTCAGTCCAGCATATTCAACACAAAGAAGAACTACAGCAGTAATGGGTGATATGACCAAATATCCTCCCTATATTCCTGTATATCTTCCCGACGGTCAAATAGCCAAAGATGGTACCCACTACGCAAGTACTCTCGACTTTTTTACAAATCCATATATTAAAGGTAAAAACCCCGTTGCACAATCACTAGGTACAAAAGATATGTACTACAGATTCAGTGGATTCGGAAACATTTTCCTGGATTATGAGATTGTAAAAAACTTAAAATTCAAAACTTCTGTCGCATTTGATTATCAGACAGTTAAAAATCCATATTTCGTAACAACTTTCGCTAATAAGGATTCTAAAACAGAAGCGAATTTTGATTATAGTGAAAATCTAAATAGTCTGAACGAAAATATTTTGAGCTATAGCAAAGTAATAGATCAACATTCAATTGATGTGCTCCTTGGAAGTACCTTCCAGAAAAACAAAAATTTTATCCTGAGCATGACTGTACCTACTGGCTCAATTCCTAATGATAAAATTGAAACATTAAATGCTGGTATAGTTAATGGAGGTTCAACCTTTATTAGTGAATGGGGGCTTATTTCTTATTTTGGAAGGGTAAATTACGGATTTGCAGATAAATATCTGCTCTCTCTCTCTTATAGGAGAGATGGAAGTTCAAGATTTGGTGAAGACAGAAAATGGGGTTCGTTTCCAGCTGCATCCGTAGCATGGAGAATTAGCAGGGAAAGATTTATGGATGATCAAAAAATATTCAGCAACCTTAAATTAAGACTAAGTTACGGACTAACCGGACGGACCCCTGTTGGTTTATATGATCAAATTCCAAGGATTCAGAATTATACCTATACACTTGGAAGTGGCAACGGAGTTAAAGTCGCAGGAGCTACCCAGGGTACATTTGGTAATTCCGAATTAGGATGGGAAAAAACCAAAGAATTTGATTTTGGAGTCGATCTAGGGATTTTAAAAGAAAGGATTTCTCTGGAATCGGATATTTATTACAGATTAACAACTGATCTTTTATTGAATGATCCAATTCCGGGTATCACAGGGTTTGTTTCCACCACAACCAACCTGGGAAAAGTCAGTAATAAGGGCATTGAATTATCTTTAAATTCAAGAAACCTGATTGGAGAACTTAAATGGGAAACCAGGATTAATTTTTCTAAAAACATAAACGAAGTGGTTTCATTGGGTGACCTGACCAGTTTGCCACTGGCTACTTCAAAAAAAGGGATGTGGTTTCTTACAGAAGTCGGAAGGCCAATTGGACTTTTCTTTGGTTATAAACAAACCGGAGTATGGCAAAGTCAGGCAGAACTGGATGCTAATCCGCATTTTGCCGGGTCGATTCCCGGAACTATTAAAGTGGCCGATATAAACAAAGACGATATTATTGATCAGAATGACCGGACAATTCTGGGAAGTTACATGCCAGATTTTGAATTCGGAATAACAAACACCTTAAGTTATAAGAATTTTGATCTATCAGTTCTTGTTAATGGAGTGATCGGATTCGATGTCTGGAATATGGAGCTATCCTACTACAGAGAAAACAGGCTTTATGTTACAGATACTCAATGGTATTCTGAAGCTGATCCCGGTAATGGGTGGACTCCCTCAAACCGCGAAGGAATTGATCCGAGAGATACTGACTTTTATATTGAAGATGGTTCATACTGGAGTATCAGAAACTTAACATTCGGTTATACAATCGATAAAAATATCTTCGGGAATGTATTTAGCAGCGCAAGAATCTATCTTTCTGCTCAGAATCTGTATATGCATTTAAAGGACGGATTTCATGCATACAATCCTGAAGGTTTAACAGATTATGAATCGGAGGCTACAAGACCCGGTGTAAATTTTGGGTCAGAACCATTGAACAGAACAATGACATTGGGAATCAGTCTTGGTTTTTAAGTCTATTTTAACTATTTTTTAATACAAGGAAATATGAAAAAGTTAGCAATACTAATAATAACTGTTTTTCTGGCATCATGTGAAGGACTTATCAATTTAACCCCTGTTTCTGAGCTAAACAGTTCCAACTACTATGTATCTGTTTCAGATTTCAATAATGCTCTGATTGCAGCTTATGATGCTTTACAGGAAAAGAATTCGATCGATTTTGTCATGAATGAAATCAGATCTGACAATGGTACTGAAATGAAATACCAATATGAAAAGGACCTTGATAATTTCAGCGTCAGTTCAACCAATGAACTAATTTCAAAATTCTGGAAAATTGCCTATAAGGGTATTTTCCGAACTAATATTTTATTGGAGAAAATTGAAAATGCTGATATTGATCTTGCCCAGAAAGCCTTAATAATCGGACAGGCAAAATTTATCAGAGCATATTTATATTTTGATCTTGTACGCTATTTTGGAGATGTTCCACTGGTAACAAAAGAGTTAAAGCTGAGTGAATCATATTCAGTTAAGAGAAGTCTTGTCGCTGATGTCTATCAATTGATTGAGGCAGATCTGAAGGATGCAGCATTAGTTCTGCCTTCAGTTTATACCGGAAGTGACATTGGAAGGATAACAAGGGGAGCTTCAAATGGTATGCTCGCAAAAGTATACCTTACACAAAAAAGATATGCAGAATCTAAAACTTTGCTGGAGGCAATAATGGGCGATACACAAGCCGGATATCAGTTATTGCCTTCATTCAGCAATGTATTTTCTATTAGTAATCAGAACAACAAGGAAATAATTTTTGCAATTCAATACAGTAATGGAACCGGAGACGGAAATACTTTCATGAATGATTTTGGCCCGGGTACAATCGGTTCTGATGTAAGTCCGGGTGTAGGTGCTGAACATAACCATCCAACTGTTGATCTGATAAGAGAGTATAAACCTGGAGATACCAGAAAAGCTGTTACGTTGAGGGAATATATAGTTAACCCTGTTACCCACGATACGGTTAACGGTCCTTATAACCGCAAATTCCTGGCGAACCAGCTCATGAATGACTCGGGTGTTGATTGGCCGGTATTAAGATACTCGGATGTCGTTTTAATGTACGCTGAAGTTCTCAACGAACTTAACGATCTGCCCGGAGCTATTTTTCAAATTAATAAGATTCGTGAAAGGGCATTTGGAGATCAGCTTCACAATTATGATAATGTATCTATTCCAACTAAAGAAGTTTTCAGGGATAAAGTCCTGAATGAAAGAAGATTGGAATTAGCATTCGAGAATCAAAGATGGTTTGATCTGATAAGGACCGGGAAAGCAGTGGATTTTCTTCAAACAGAAAACAGATTAGCAGACTGGAAAACAGGAACAATATATTTATCATTAGCTATCGATATGGAACCTTATGAAACCTTATACCCGATTCCACTCGATGAGATTGAAATAAGCGGAGGAAATTTAACTCAGAACGACGGCTATTGATTATTCCAAAGTTATTTCCGGGTCATTAATTATCAGAGTTTTTACCTTTTCTGAAAACCAGTTTAAGACCAGAATTATAATCATCTTATGATTATAACTCTGGTTAATAGGAGCACGATTATAATCAGACATTTGCTTTAGGTTGAATAAAAAGAAACATATATAAAGAATTGGGACAAAATCCTGGTTATTAAAGAAATGACATTAAATAATTTTTCCTTGAATGAAATTATCAAAAGAAGTTAAGAGAAATAATATTTAAAAAAATGGAAAAGAATAAAAATTCGAGACGTAATTTTATTAAAACCGCAGCTGTAAGTACTGCAGGCTTAACATTAGGTTTAAATACCTTTTGTTCCTCAAAAGGTGGAGCAATAATCGGTCCTAACGACAAAATCAGAGTTGGTTTTATAGGAATCGGTAACAGGGGTTCACAGCTTTTAGCTCTATTCATGCAAAATTCTGATTGTGAAATAGCTGCATTTTGTGATACATATAAGCCATATATGCTAAGGGATCGAAGCAAAGTAGATCCACGGTTTCTAAGTGACAGGGCGGGGCAGATACCAGCAATGGGTGAAAAATTTTCTAGTACACCTGTTTATTATGATGACTATCGCAAACTTCTGGCTGATAAAAGTATTGATGCCGTTGTAATTGCCACACCAGATCATTGGCATGCCATTCAAACAATTGATGCGATCAAAGCCGGGAAGGATATATATTGTGAAAAACCCTTAACTGCCACAATTAGTGAAGGAAGAGCTATGGTCAATGCACAGAAGGCGAGCGACCGTGTCGTTGCAGTTGGTCTCAATCGAAGGGGAAATGAGGTTTATCAGAAACTTTCCAAAGAGATATCTAAGATTGGGAAAATATCTGTTGCACGGGCAGCCCGCATCAGTAACATGTATCCCAACGGGATTGGTAAACTTCAGCCAGAGCAACCTCCTAAAGATTTTAACTGGGACATGTGGCTGGGGCCTCGGGCTTTCAGGCCTTACCAATATAATATAGCCCCATACATGTTCAGGTGGTGGAGTGATTATTCAAGCCAGATGGGTAACTGGGGAGTTCATTATATGGATGCAATCCGCTGGATGATGGGAGAAGTTGCACCTGTAGCTATTACCGCTCAAGGAGGTAAATATGTACTTGATCATGACGGAGATATTCCGGATACAATGCAGGTCACATTTGAGTTTGCTTCAAAGGCGCTTATTTCATTCGGGATTTATGAGGCCAGCAGCGGCGAAAAAACATTTTTTCCATACGGAGAAATTGAACTCCGCGGGACTAAAGGTACTGCATACGCAAGTCAGGACGGGTACCGAATAATTCCTGCAACAAAAGGTCAGTTCCAGAATTGGGACGCAATGATTGCACCGGAGGAATTTAATGTTCCAACCGCTGAATTGACAGATGGAAGCAATGCCTATGCCACCGGTACCCTGGTACGTAACTTTCTAGATTGTATAAAATCCAGAAAAACGCCATTATGTCCTTTAGAGGAAGGGCATCGTTCTACTTCATTTGCTCACCTGGCAAATATAGCCTTGAAAGTTGGTCAGAGATTGGAATGGGACCAGGTAAATGAGAAATTCACTAACTCTGAAAAAGCTAATCAATTGCTGAGTTATGAATACCGGAAACCCTGGAAACTTTAGCAAAATTAATTGTTAATAATGGACACGTCACGACGGAATTTTATCAGAACAGCTTCGGCGGCAACCGCCGGAGCTGTTCTTTATCCTCATCTTATAGCTGGTAATCAGACTCAGGATAAATTGCGAAACCCTATTAGTGTTTTTACTAAATGTTTGCAATTTCTTGATTATGATCAACTTGGAGAAACTCTTGCAGAAGTAGGCTTTTTAAACGCTGAGTTGTCTGTAAGAAAAGGCGGACATGTCCTTCCTGAAAATGTAAAAATCGACCTGGCAAGAGCTATAAAATCACTCCAAAAATCAGGAATTAGTGTTCCTATGATGGTTACTGATATTATAGACCCTGAATTACCTGAAACAGAATTGGTTATTCGAACTGCGTCAGAGTTGGGTATAAAATATTACAGGATGGGATATCTGAAATATGAGGATGGGAAATCTGTGATGGAAAATCTCGAGATTCATAGAAAAACATTCAAAAAGCTTGAAAAAATAAACAAGCATTATAAAATTCACGGTGCATATCAGAATCATTCAGGAACCAATATAGGGGGACCGGTATGGGATCTTTACACCTTGTTAAAGGATTGTGATCCGGTCTACATGGGTTCTCAATATGATATCCGTCATGCAGTCTGCGAGGGAGGCGTATCATGGCCATTGGGAATGAAACTGCTTTCTCCATGGATTAAAACTACTGCAATAAAGGATTTTTACTGGAAAGAAGAGAATGGGGAATGGAAAATTACTAATGTGCCTCTTGGTAAAGGAATGGTAGATTTTGATGCTTATATAGAGGAATATAAGAAGCTTGGAATATCAGGCCCGGTTACAATCCATTATGAATATGATCTTGGTGGTGCTCAATCGGGAATCAAAAATCCGACCATGAGTCGCGAAAAGATCTCTGAATATATGAAGTCGGACCTTAACTGGTTGAAAATGAAATTCAAAGGACACGGGATAATTGATTTATTCAGTTAGACCACTCGTTCGTTCTAGTAATTTAGGCTAGGTTAGGTTGGACAGGATGGTGGGAAAAAGAAGGTGGGACAACAAGGGAAACAATTTCCCGGCCTGCCTTCCCACCATTATCTTTTCGAAACAAGTTTTTAAAATTCAAAAAAGATTAAAATGGTTTCAAGACGAGAATTTATTAAAACGACCACATTAGCCGGTGCAGCAGTTACAATAAGCCCTCTTGATGATTTAACAGGTCAGTCCAATATCAATAGTAACCTTATAACCAAAAACGGGATGAAGTACCGTCGTTTTGGCCGTACTCAGTTGATGCTCTCTGAGATAGGTCTTGGTTGTGCATCAGGCCTGCGTTCGCAGCAACTCGGGGAAGTTCTCTTCAACCGCTGGCGTGAGCAAATACCCCATATCGTTGATACACTTCTTGAACGTGGTGGTAATGTTTTTGCTACAAGTTCAGGTTATCACGACACTGAGGAGATCCTCGGGCACTCACTCAAAGGTAAAAGACATAATGCCTTTATATTTACAAGTGCTGAACCAAAGGAAGATGCAAAAGGCGTCATTGCAAGCTGCGAAAGGAGCCTCACACGTTTTCAGACCGACTATCTCGACGGTTACTTCTGTCATAATGGTTGGAGTGAGGAATTCCAGGAAAGTTCGATAAAACTTCAGGAACAGGGTAAAATCCGGTTTATCGGCCAGAGCTGCCACGTACCTGGAAAACATATTGAAAAAATTCAGAAGAACCTGGTGGATTTTATATTCCAGCCATACAACTATATGAGTCTGGCCAAGTGGACTGAGAAGATCGATACCCCGGGTATCGAAGATCTCTTTACTCTTGCCAGTAAAAAAGATATTGGTGTTCTTGTTATGAAACCCATGAGCGGACATTACATTCCCAACTGGGCTCGACAGACAACCGACCCAATTGTTCAGACTTTCCTCAATGATCTTAAACAATTTGGAACAAAAAATCTATATCAGGCATTTCTCCTTTGGGTACTTCAAAACAGAAACGTGACAACTGCTGTAGTAGGAATGAATGAAACTAACGACGTAATTGATGACTGTGATGCCATCAATGCCAAATTCACCTCAATGCATCGGGAACTTTTAGAACGATATTCTGCAATGGCAACAAACGACTATTGTCGTCTATGTGAGACCTGCATGCCATCTTGTCCCAAAAGTATCCCTATTCCTGATATTCAACGCTTCAGAATGTATTATAAAAACTATGGTCACCTCCTTGATGCACGTGAATACTATTCAACAATCAGTCCGGCTCGTTGTGCATCAGCCTGTGATAACTGCGGGGCATGCGAAGCAGTATGCCCCAATGGTGTGTCAATTATGAAAAATTTAAAAGATGCACACAGATTACTTGCATAGATAAGACAATAAAGTATTAATAATGTAACAAAAATATATAATTATGGTATCCAGGAGAGATTTTATAAAAACATCCTCAATGGCTTGTGCCGGAACACTTGCAGGTTTAGCTGCCACCTCAGTTCCTGCCGGATGTGCATCGATAAAACCTGTTACGATTCAGTCAGTCGGATCTAATTTTGAACGCGAACCTTTGATCAGACCTTTTGGGTTCAAAGGAGGCTTTATGACCGAGATTTGGCAAACAGCTAATTCTTTGCAATCTGTTTCCGGTTTAAGAAAAGTGGGTCTATGTACTCAAAATGTTCTCTGGTCTGATGCTTCGGTTTTTGCAGGACATTCCGAGAGTGGAGGAAATGCAATAATGTATGCATTAACAGAATATTCCCTTCAATTGATCAAGGGGAGATCATTTAATAATCCTGTTGAATTACTGGAAACGATTTTTGATGAGGTTTATGAATATGGGAAAAAGATAACGGGCAAATCTGACCTTAGAAAGACATTTGCACTCAATGCACTTGTCGGAGTTGACAATGCAGCCTGGATGCTTTATGCAGCTGAAAACGGTATAACAAAATTTGATGATCTGATATCCAAACAATATCGTCCGGCTTTATCAAATCATAATAAAATTGTTGCAAGTATACCCCTGATGGCTTATTCTATACCGGTTTCGGAAATTGTCCAGGCAGTCGAATCTGGTTATTTCTTTATGAAGATAAAAATTGGACAACCAGGTACTCAGGCTGAAATGCTTGAAAAAGACAAAGAAAGACTTTCTGCAATCCATAGTGCAATAGGCCATTACAGAACACCTCATACTGAAACCGGCAAGCTACCTTATTACTTTGATGCTAATGGACGCTATGAAGAGAAAGATAGCCTTCTGAAACTTATTGACCATGCTAAGAAAATCGGAGCTTTAGATCAGATCGCTATTATTGAGGAACCATTTCCTGAAGAGGCAGAGATTGATGTTACAGATATACCTGTTCGATTAGCTGCTGATGAAAGTGCTCATACCGACAAAGATGCAATTACACGCATCGAAATGGGTTATAAAGCAATAGCTTTAAAGGCAATAGCTAAAACCATGAGTATGACAATGAAAATTGCAAATGTGGCCAAAGAGCGAAATGTCCCTTGCTTTTGTGCAGATCTTACTGTTAACCCAATATTAGTCGACTGGAATAAAAATATAGCTGCACGTCTTGATCCTTTCCCCGGCCTGGGTACCGGTCTGCTTGAGACAAACGGGCATCAGAATTATAAAAATTGGGCTATTATGGAAAGCTATCATCCTTATAAGGATGCAAGCTGGAGGAAAACACAAAATGGAGTATTCAATTTAAATAATGATTTTTATGACAAAAGCGGAGGCATTCTTACTGATTCAACTCATTATATGGAGTTTGTTAAAGCTTAAATATGGAGTACTTTCCTATTAACAACATTTTAAATAATTATTAGATTTATTTAATTACTGAATTAATACATTAATAATCAATCATATATATTATACGATTATCGGTTATATCTCCAGTACAATTCATAATTATTGCGAATTAACCTTTAATTAAGTCATTTTTATTATGAAGAAATCAGCATTCATTTTATTGTTTGCGGTCAGCTTTATTCAGCGTATTGAATCACAGGAAGCAATATCTCCTGATCGGATCATGTTAACCATCCCCGGGAACCCGGCAACATCAAGAGCTGTTTCGTGGAGAACAGTATATGAAGACACAATTAGTCTAGGAGAGATCGCTCCTGCAGATGCAGCCCCTGAATTAGAACAAAAAAAAGTCACTATTTCAGGAACATTCAAGCCCTGGGAAAATGATAGCTGTCAGACAATGGGACATAAGGTTATTTTCGAAAACCTTAAGCCCGACACAAAATATGCATACAGGGTTGGGAATGACAACAATTGGAGCGAATGGTTTCAATTCGAAACATCTTCGGAAAAAGTTAAACCCTTTTCATTTCTATATCTCGGGGATATACAGAATGATATAAAATCCTATGGCTCAAGGATTTTAAGACAGGCATATTCCCATTTCCCAAATGCAGACTTTATGTTATTTGCCGGTGACCTCGTAAAAGTAAGTTCGGAGGAATACTGGAAAGAATATTTTTATGCAGGAGGGTGGATTTTCGGAATGCTGCCGAGTATTCCCACACCGGGAAATCATGAATATGATGAACAGGAGAACCAGCCACGTACTTTTTCAAAACAATGGAATCAGATTTTTACATTGCCAGTTAACGGGCCATCGGAAAAATTCAGGAATCGGGACTATTATATAGATTATCAGGGTGTAAGATTTGTATCCCTCGATTCTCCTGCTTTCGAAGGGAACAGTGAAGATGATGAAATGGTTTTTGGATGGCTGGACCAGACTCTTGCTGACAACCCAAACCGTTGGGCAATTGTGTTTACTCATTACCCGGTTTATTCCTGTAAACAGGGTGTTGACAATAAACGATACCGGGATAAGGCTAAAATCATTTTTGAAAAATATGGTGTTGATCTGGTTTTACAAGGCCATGATCATACATATTGCAGGGGTCAGTACCTATCCTCTGCAGGTGATAATTCCTCAAATCATACTATGTACATCGTATCAGTAGCCGGGCAGAAAATGTACGGTCTTAATTCCAGTTTAGTGAGCGACCGTGTTGCATCGAATACCCAGCTTTACCAGTATATTACATTAAATAGTAATAGATTAAGTTACAAATCCTATACCGTGACCGGTGAGTTGTATGATGATTTTACGATGATTAAAAACAAGAGAGGAGTCAATCATATAACCGTATCGAAGGAACTCAATAGAATTGAACAGCGAACCAAAATACCCGAGGGAGAAGAGGAGGAGTATACAATTGATGAATTGCAGAAATTTAATCTGAAATATCAAAAACAATAATGCGAATTATTAAATCAGCTTATAACTGTAACAGATTGATTAAAAAAAATTGATTATGAGAACACTCATCGGAAAAAATGCTTTTGTGACTGGAACATCACAGGGAATTGGATATTCAATTGCAAAAGGACTTATAGAAGCGGGATGTAATATTTGCATGCATTATTTTCATTCTGACAAAGAGATTTTGAAGCTTAAAGAAATTGCTGAAAAAAATAGTCAAAAAGCAATGATTCTTCAAGCCGATTTGACAAATGAACAGAATGTGAAAGAGTGTATCAGGTCAGGAGCTGATTTTCTGAAATCTTTTGATATCCTGGTAAATAACTCAGGTTCTCTTGTAAAACGAAGTTTTGTTGAGGATATAGATATTACTTACTGGAAAACACTGATAGACATCAATATAACTACAATGATGCTGGTAACCAGAGAAATCTTGCCTTATATGAATAATAAATCCGGCTCCAGCATCGTAAATATTTCTTCTTTAGCCGGCCGTACTGGTGGGCATCCAGGTTCATTAGTCTATTCAACATGCAAAGGAGCAGTATTGACCTGGACCAGATCGCTGGCAAGGGAGCTTGCTCCAAGAAACATAAGGGTTAATGCAGTTGCTCCCGGATTCATTGAAGGAACAAATTTTCATAAAGTTCATACAACCAGGGAATCGGCGCTAAAAACAATAGCCACTATCCCTCTTGGCCGCTCCGGAGAGCCTGATGATGTTGCAAGAGCTGTTGTTTTCCTTGCATCTGAATACGATGGATTCATTACAGGGGGAACGATTGATATAAATGGGGGAGTTTATAGTGCCTGAGAGAATTTTTACCCATAAATGCCTATAATCAGAAACCTGAATCTGAAATCCAAATATTGAATGATAAATTCTTCCAAAAGCCAAACATATTTAAGCGAAACTAAACCATTAAAAATGAGATGGTTGATGATTGGCTTTGCTATGGTAGCAACTATCCTGAATTATTTACATCGTTTATCATTCAATTACCTGGCAGCTAATGATTTTCTCAGAGATTTAATTCCTGACGATGCATTTGGATATATTGCAACAGCTTTTTTTATAGCTTATCTGCTTTCCAACGCTGTTTCAGGTTTTGTTATAGATAAGTTAGGTACCAGGCTTGGATATTCGATATGCATGGCTTTTTGGACGACTGCAGGAATACTCCATGCCTTAGCCAGATCCCCTTTTCAGTTTGGAATTTTTCGTTTTCTTCTTGGTATTGGAGAAGCAGGAAACTGGCCTGCTGCAATTAAACTTACAAGCGAATGGTTTCCTCCTGAAGAACGATCGACCGCTTCAGGAATATTTAATAGCGGTGCGGCCGCAGGCGCTGTTATTGCCCCTATTCTGATCTCATGGCTTGGAACTACATTTGGATGGCAGATTACATTTGTTGTAATTGGTATTTTAGGTTACTTATGGCTCGCCATATTCTGGTTTACATATTATACTCCTGAACGCTCTATAAAAGAATCTAAAGCACGGATTGTACCCCCACTAAAACTTTTAAAGAATAAATTTGTCTTAAGCCTTACATTGTCAAAAGTTTTTATTGATCCGGTATGGTATTTTATAACTTTTTGGATTGGAAGATACCTTGCAGATACTTACGGTTGGGATTTGGCAAAAATAGGCTGGTTTGCCATGTTCCCATTTATTGTCTCGGATTTCGGCAATATTCTCGGAGGACTATTTACCCAGGTTATTATTAAAAGAGGTATTCCAATTCCGAAAGCAAGAAAGATAGGTGCTGGTATATGTGGATCAATTATGGCATTTTCTCTGATACTTGGACCTTTTATGATACATGGTCCGATTTCCGCATTAGTAGTTCTGGCTTTAGCCGGCTTCGGATATGCATCACTCTCTGCTAATATGCTTGCATTTCCGGCAGATGTGGTGCCATTAAGTGCTACTGCCTCAGTTTGGGGATTAGCGAGTGTCGGTTCTGGTCTGGGTGGAGCAATATTTCAATCATTATCTGGTGTTGCTGTAAAAAACCTGTCTGCAAAATTTAGTTATTCAATAGCTTATAACACTGTTTTTATTGGATACGGATTAATGGCACTAACTGGTATGATAATACTTCTCTTTATGACCGGGCCACTTGTTCGAAACAAGGATTTGCAAAAATCTATTGAATAGAAATCTTAATCACATAAAATTTAAACTATGTTAAAAACAAAACTCCTCCATCCGGAAATATTATCAGCTTTAGGCAGTAATGGCCATGGTTCGAGATTTCTAATTGCAGATGGAAATTATCCGTTTACAACCGGAGTGCCTGACACTGCCCGTAAAGTATTTCTCAACCTTGCACCCGGAATGTTCTCTGTCACAGATGTTTTAAAGGTTATTAAGGAAGAAGTGCCGATAGAATCTTATTTGATAATGCTTCCCCCGGACGAAACTCCACAATCTATTCATTCTGAATTTCAGGATATTTTAGGGAAAGAAATTCCTGT
Organism: uncultured Bacteroidales bacterium; assembly: GCA_963825935.1. Taxonomy (GTDB): domain Bacteria; phylum Bacteroidota; class Bacteroidia; order Bacteroidales; family VadinHA17; genus LD21. The sequence goes on from CAWGUN010000013.1 coordinate 106,790, forward strand.
AACTAAGGTCAAACGATTTGATTTTTATAAAGAGGCCCGCTCATCAGATAATTTCCTTGTAATTGCAACTGGTGAGGTTCGCCGGTTCGCAAATATCCTGATCACTATCGGTGTAGTGAAATATTAATGCTTACATTATTGACGCAATGGGCAATATTTACAAAGAGGAATATTTTATTTCAATAACCCCATATCAGTAAGCACGCTTCCTGAGTTTTGCCCTTTCATCGCCGGTCAATGGACCAGCCGGTTCAATGCAGGGCCCGGCTTCAATGCCCAATAAGTTAAGAGATTCCTTAATGACAGCAGGAAAGGTGCCGAGAGTGAATGCTATTCTAAGCGGGGCTAGAGTGAACTGTGCCTTTAATGAGCCTTTTAAATCACCTGCAATGAACTTTTCATAAATATCAACGCACAATTTTGGCGCAACGTTGGCGCAAGATGCGATAGAGCCGGTGGCCCCATAGCAAAGCGCACCATAGATCAGAGTATCGCGCCCCATTAGTACTGAAAAATCATCCCTGTGCTGAGTTAATCTAATATATTCGGCAGTCACTGTCATATCCCCGGAAGAATCCTTAATACCTACAATATTTGGAATTTCAGCCAATTTTGCCACTGTTAAGGGGGCCAGGCTTACTGATGTTTTTGGCGGATTGTTGTACAGTACTACCGGGAGACTTGTGTTTTCTGCAATTGTCTGATAGTGCTTAATTAACTGGTCCTGAGTAGGAGACACAAACATTGGAGTTAAAACAGAAACTGCGTCTACCCTGCATTCTTCGGCTATCCGGGTCAGCATCACAGATTCACGTGTTGTAATGCCATTAGTTCCGGCATAAACAGGCACCTTCCCTTTCGTCTCATCCATTGTAACCATGAAAATCTCGCGCTTTTCTTCGGGTGTCAGCCCGTAAAATTCGCCCGTTGTTCCAACAACAAACAAACCATGAACCCCTCCGTTAATCAGATAATTTAACAGTTTTCGCATGGCTTTTTCATTAAACTTGCCATCATTGGTAAGGGGGGTAATAACAGCCGGAATTATTCCTTTTGGCTTAAATCTTGTCTTCTTTTCCATATTATTTTTCTCTTTCATTGTTAGTGAAGTTACCTGAGCTCATGTCTTAGTTTTAAAAATTTAGCGGGATTAGGTTGTATTTTAGCAGCCTGGAATGCGTTTTTAAGAATATCTAACGGACAAGACAAGGACGTTTATTGTCAAATTTCCAGCCCGGTATCAGATATTGCATTGCCATTGCATCATCCCGTGCTCCCAGTCCTCTTTCCAGGTAAAGTTTATTGGCTTTTTCAACTTGAATCATATCAATTTCAATTCCCAGACCGGGTTTGTCAGGTACAGAAATCATTCCCCCCGTAATTTTAAGCGGTTCTTTGGTCAAACGTTCCTGTCCTTCCTGCCAGATCCAGTGTGTATCCAAAGCTGTAATCCTTCCCGGAGCCGCAGCTCCCGTATGGACAATCATTGCAAGCGATATATCAAAATGATTATTGGAATGTGATCCCCAGGTTAATCCCCATTCATTACAAATCTGAGCAACCCGTACCGCACCCTGCATTGTCCAGAAATGAGGATCGGCAAGGGGTATATCCACCGCATTCAACCGAATTGAATGTCCAAGCTGACGCCAATCAGTGGCAATCATGTTTGTAGCTGTCGGCAATCCTGTTGCCTGCCTGAATTCTGCCATAATTTCTCTTCCTGAGTACCCGTTTTCGGCACCGCATGGATCTTCCACATAAGCCAGTATATCATGCTTGTTCTTGCATAATATTACAGCCTCATTGAGCGACCATGCTCCGTTAGGGTCTATCGTTATCCTTCCATCCGGGAACCGGGCAGCTAATGCAGCAATAGCTTCCATTTCCTCACTGCCGGTCATTACTCCGCCTTTTAGTTTAAAATCTTTGAAACCATACCGATGTTGAGCAGCTTCTGCCAGCCTGACAATTGCTTCAGGAGTCATGGCTGCCTTACTCCGTAATCTTAACCATTCATCTTTTTGATTTGAGGTGTTCAAATATGGTAAATCAGTTTTCTTCCAATCGGCAATATAAAATATATAGCCAAGCATCTCCACTTTTTCGCGTTGTTGCCCTGTGCCAAGCAATGCTGCCACAGGTAAATCAAGAAACTGACCAAGAAGATCTAATAATGCTGTTTCTATTGCCGTAATAGCATGAATGGTAACGCGTAAATCGAAGGTCTGTAAACCACGTCCTCCTGAATCCTGTACATTATACCGCTGCCTGACTTCATTAAGGATATTGTTATAAGAACCTATTGGCTTGTTTATTACTAAAATCCTCGATTCCACCAATATCTGTCTTATACGCTCTCCGCCAGGAACTTCACTGATACCGGTATGTCCGGTGTTATCTTTTAAAATAACAATATTCCTTGTGAAAAAAGGGCTGTGGGCTCCGCTGAGATTAAGCAACATGCAGTCGTGTCCGGCAACAGGAATTACTGACATTTCTGTAACAATGGGGGCACCTTTAAAATCTTTAATGTTCATATCTAATTATATTTTTTTTAGTTCGAAACGTTGAATTTTTCCAACAATAAAAATATAACTTATAATAGCAAGAAATGCATGAACACTAACAAAAATCAACGCCCAGTTAAACGAACCTGTAACCTTTATTATATAACCGATTGCTATAGGTGTGATAATGCTTGAAAGATTGCCAAAAGTATTAAAAAGGGAGCCACTCAAACCTGTGATTTCTTTTGGTGCTGTGTCAGCATTGACAGCCCATCCAAGGGCGCCAACTCCTTTACCAAAGTACGACAATGCCATAAGAGCAACCACTACCCATTCAACTCCGGTATAATTGCAAAAAATCATACTCATGGATAACAACATCCCGGTAACAATAGGTACTTTTCTTGCAATAGAAAGAGAAGCACCTTTTTTAAGTAAAGAATCTGAGAACAGGCCGCCCAGATTTCCTCCCACAAAACCAAACATTGCAGGCAATACAGAAATTACTCCGGCTTTAAGAATAGTCATTCCCCGGGACTGAACCAGATAGATCGGAAACCAGGAAATGAAAAAAAAAGTAATTGCATTTATACAGTATTGAGCAATATAAACACCTATAAACATACGGTTTTTTAAAAGTTGAGGGAGGAACTTCCAGGTTGGGGAATCTTTACTATTATTTTTGACCTTGTTGCCATAGTCCATTTCAACAAGCGCCCCGCCTTTTGTGATATAGTCCAGCTCGGCTTGATTAATGTACCTGGATTTTTTGGGTGCATGCACAAACTTTACCCAGAAGATCAGAAAAACAAAACCTGTCATCCCCATAAACATAAAAGAATACTTCCATCCGTAAGTGTGAACGATAAATCCTAACAAAGGAGCAAAGAGCACAGTTGCAAAATATTGAGCTGAATTAAATATTGCTGCAGCCGTACCGGTTTCTTTGGTAGGGAACCAGGCAACTGTTATTCTGCTGTTTGCAGGGAAAGCCGGGGCTTCTGCAATACCTAAAAGGAACCTTAATATAAACAATACAACAACGGCAGTAAAACCTGCAAAGAAACCCGTAAATCCTGTTATGAATGTAAAAAAAGACCAGACGAAAAGACTGATAGCATATATTTTCCTCGATCCAAACCGGTCCAATAGCCATCCTCCCGGAAGTTGGGCCAGGACATATGACCAGCCAAATGCTGAAAAAATATAGCCCATTGAAACAGAATCCAGATGCAAACTTTTCGCCAACGCCGGCCCTGCAATAGAAAGTACTGTACGGTCTGCATAATTTATTGCCGTTGCAAAAAAAAGTAAACTTACTATTACCCAGCGGAAATTACTTTTCTTTGGTTCTTCAATTGATTTGACTGCAAAGTTCATTTTTAAATATATTTGGGCCGGGTTAAATATATTCTATATCCTTTATGCTATTTACAAAATATTAAATCTCAAATTCATTTTGTTAATAATTTTATGTGATTTATAATTGAGATTTTATTATATTGATTTATCGATTAGAGTACAATATTCTTATAAAGATGATTATCCATATTTTAATAAAATGTCAGAATCACCAATTATAATTAAAATAGCAAAAGAAGATAACGTTGGAATAGTAGCCAATGATACCGGTTTAAAGAGAGGGACTAACCTGGGTGATGGAATCAGGTTATCTCATAATGTACCAGCAGGTCATAAGGTTGCGTTGGCCGATATCCCTGTGGGAGGTAAAATTATTAGATATGGTCAGATTATAGGATATGCGAACCGGCTGATTAATCGCGGAGAACTGGTGCACGAAAATGTAATCACCCTCCCCGAAGCTCCAGGATTGGATTCAATTCAGTTTAAATGTAATCTTAAACCTAAACCTAAACCAAAACCTTTAACAGGGTATTCATTTTATGGTTTTCGCAATGATGATGGCAGTGCAGGTACAAAGAACATCCTGGGTATAACTACCAGTGTACAGTGCGTTGCCGGGTTTACTCAACATATTGTCAGAAGAATAAAAGAAGAATTACTTCAGAAATATAAGAATGTGGATGATGTTGTTGCACTGAATCATGCCTATGGATGTGGCGTTGCTATAAATTCACCTGATGCAGCAATCCCGGTCAGGACCATAAAAAACATTTCTGTAAATCCAAACTTTGGAGGTGAAGTATTAGTGATTGGACTTGGTTGTGAAAAGTTATTGCCTGAGATACTTTTACCCACTAATGATCATTCTATATCACCAGATGGAAGAACTGATCCAGATATCATGCTTATGCAGGATGATTCATTAAGGGGTTTTAGGGAGATAGCCGGAAGAGCCATGAAAATGGCAGAAGAACGATTGAAAAAACTGAACAGACGAAAAAGAGAGGTATGTCCGGTTTCGGACCTCGTAGTCGGGATGCAGTGTGGCGGGAGTGATGCTTTTTCAGGTATTACGTCAAATCCCGTAGCAGGTTTTGCCGCTGATCTTATTGTACGTGCCGGGGGGAGCGTTTTTTTCTCAGAAGTAACAGAGGTTCGGGATACGATTCATTTATTGGTTCCAAGGACTGTAAACTCCGAAGTTGGTAAATCCCTTATCAAGGAAATGAAATGGTATGATGATTATCTTCTCAGGGGAGGAGCTGACCGGAGTGCAAATCCATCGCCGGGTAATAAGCGGGGAGGATTGAGCAATGTGGTTGAAAAAGCCCTTGGATCAATTGCAAAATCAGGAACCAGTCCTATAGCAGATGTCCTGGCTCCCGGTGAAAAAATCAGATGTAAAGGATTAATATTTGTCGCAACTCCTGCCAGCGATTTCATTTGTGGCACTCTGCAACTGGCAGCAGGTATGAACATTCATGTTTTTATGACGGGTATGGGCTCTCCATATGGATTAACCATGGTACCTGTAATAAAAGTCGGATCAAATTCTAAAATGAGTAGTCGCTGGTATGATTTAATCGATCTTGATGCAGGACAGGTAGCTCTGGGACAAAAGACTATTGAAGAAATGGGATGGGAACTCTTCCGGATGATTTTGGCCGTAGCAAGCGGAGAGAAACAGGTTGCCTGTGATAAACTAGGTTTACATAATGATTTGGTCCTGTTCAATCCGGGGCCTGTTACTTGAAATATTGTGGTAAATGAAAACAATTTCGCGACGCAGTTTTGTAAAAAATGCAGCCACGATTACTTCAGGAATTGTGGTTCTTGGTAACAATGCAAAATTGTTGAGTACCAATATGAGTAAGGATAAATACATTGATAAAATAAAAGTATTTATTCCAATGCCTATCCAGGTTGTTATTGATGATGTTGGCTGGTGGTCAGGGGAGGATGGAAGTAAAAGACAGGAGCCTTACCGTACCGGGATAAACCGGAACCACTTACCGGCAGATTACCTGGCTATTGCAGATCTGGGTCGTTCTCTTGGCATCAGACCCCAGGCAGCGACTGTCTTATGTGAATGGGATAAGGAGAATATTCTTCGTCAGCTGCCAACAAGCACATGGATGGGCGAAAAGTGGGATAATTCAAAATGGGCAGGTCCATGGTACGAAGAAGCAGCTGAAATAATCAGAAACAATCAAAAATATTTTGAGCTGACGATTCACGGAATCGGTCATGAATACTGGGAAGGAGGGACCTTTACGCGTGCAGAATGGTCAGATTCAAAAGGACAAATGCGCCCGCAGGACCAGGTTGAATTGCATCTTGATTTTTTTGAAAAGTTGATGAAACAACATAGCCTCGGACCATTTCCGGAATCATTTGTTCCTGCCGCCTTCAGACATTCTTTTGGCCCATCGGAAGGCAGAAAAGTAAGCCTTGCTGAAATACTTAAGAAACGAGGGGTCGCTTACATTAATACCCCTTTCAGTGATATGTATAATAAGGAACGGGTTCAATACATGCTTTTCGGATTCGATGCCGGGTTGATGACCATAGACAGGGGTTCTGATGAATTTCCATGGAACACTTTCCCCGGAAATCCATCTGCAGAGCTTTACGGTCCGACCTGTGGAATGCACTGGCCAAATTTGCTCCATCCGGATCCCGACAGAAACTCAGAGATCGTGGAGAGATGGGTGAGCTATCTGAAACCTTATAATGAGAGGCAGGATAAGATGCTGGCACCGGATTCTCTGACTTTTCAGCATCAGCTTGCGCACCATCTGATGACACAGGTGAAGCTGAAAAGGAATTACATTGCAATCGATTTTGCAGAAACAGACAAGCTTCCAGGTGCAACAGGCAGGGGAGAACTGACATTAAAAATATCAACAGACGAGCCACTAAAATTTACACCGGAAGGGATCAGTTTAATTTCACAATCACTGCAAAAAAGCGGTGAATTTGTTTATACATTGAGACTAGGAAGAAAGCCTGGAAAGGTAAATGTTCAGGTAAGAGTAAGTTAATGTGCTATAAGGCTATGACATGATAGGGGTAAAAAATTATGTTAATGTTTTTATATATTTAGTCAAATAAAAAATGCAGATATGAACACTAATTCCGAAACAATTGGTTCTCCTTTACCAGGCAGGGTAATTTCTGTAGATTTCTTTAGGGGATTTACCATGTTTCTTTTAGCCGGTGAAGCTACTCACCTTTATGGTCAGTTTTTGAAATTTGACAATGGTTTTATGCAATTTCTTGGTACTCAGCTCGATCACCATGAATGGCATGGATTACATTTCTGGGATCTGATACAGCCCTTCTTTATGTTCATTGTGGGGGTTGCCATTCCTTTTGCAGTAGCCAACAGATTAAAAAATGGGAAAAGCAATAAGGAAATTACACTTCATGCATTCCGACGTTCACTTTTATTGTTGTTTTTTGGATGGGCTTTATATTTTATCAATGCAGGACATTTTGTTTTACGGTTACAGAATGTCCTTGCTCAACTATCAGTTACATACCTGGTAGCCTTCCTTATCAGGAATAAAAGCTTCAGGTTTCAGCTTATTTTTACTTTAGTTATTCTCATACTTATAGATCTTGCGTACCGTTTCTTCCCGGTGCAGGGTTTTAATCATCCCTGGGTGAACTTTGAAAATCTGGGAGCATGGTTTAATAATAAGATAGAAGGTGTGGAAAAGGCCAGCGAGTGGGCAACCCTGAACTTTGTTTCCACAACTGCTCATACGGTCTGGGGTGTTCTTTGCGGGAAGCTTCTGATGAGTGATAAATCAGCGAAAAAGAAAATTCAGATATTATTAATTACCGGAGTATCTGCTTTAATCATCGGATATTCGCTTGATTTATTAAATATTACTCCGATAATCAAGAAGATTGCCACATCTTCATTTGTATTTGCCAGCGGAGGATGGACAATACTGGCTCTTTGTTTCAGTTACTGGCTGATTGATGTAAAAAAATTATTCACCAGGGGATCCAGATTCTTTATAATAGTGGGAATGAACAGCATTTTTATTTATCTCTTTTTTCATATAGGAAGTGCTGGCCTGATAAATAAAATAATGGCACCATTCGCAAGTCTGTTCTTTTCATGGGCAGGAGACCTGACAGTGGGAGTAATCACCAGTCTCGCTGTATGGGCAAGCTTGTGGTATATTTGTTATTGGCTCTATAAAAACAAAATATTTATTAAAATCTAAAATGCCTGAGTTCAATAAATTAAAAATTAAGGAATCAATTTCAGAATCTGTTTATTTTGTTTTCTTTAATTTTCTGAAGCAGGTCTATCAATTCTTTTAGCGTTGCCTGATTTTCTGAAGCTACATTATCCTTCTCTCCCAGATCATTTTTCAGATTATAAAGCTGAGGAAGAGAATCATTGCCGAGCTCTATATTTGTTTCCAGATCAATTTTTACACCCGGACCTGGTTCAATATACTTCCAGTTTCCTTTAATAATTGATAATCTGCCATTCATTGCATGTTCAGCTACCCATTCCCGGCCTGTTTTTGATTTACCTGACAAAGTATTAAGGTGATTAAAACTATCAGATGCATCACCGGCAGATAGCTTTTGACCTGTAAGAGCGGCAAAAGAAGCTAAGAAATCGATCTGTGAAACAAGAGCATCGGAAACACCAGGTTTTACTTTGTTATTCCACCTTACAATAAGTGCAACTCTGGTTCCGCCGTCAAATGCGCTGTACTTACCACCTCTGAGCGGACCTGCAGGTTTATGACCTCCTAATTTTTCAACCGCATTATCCTTATAACCATCATCTACAACCGGACCATTGTCACTAGTCACAATAATGATTGTTTTGCGTGAAAGCTTAAGATTATCAATAGTTTTTACAATTTCTCCCACAGCCCAGTCGAATTCCAGGATAGCATCACCTCTTGGGCCCAATCCGCTCTTTCCAACAAACCGCTGATTTGGTACCCTTGGAACATGAATGTCATGAGTCGCAAAATAGAGGAAAAAAGGTCTATCCTTATTGTCCATAATAAATTTCACGGCTTTTCCGGTAATTACATCTGCAATATCTTCATCGACCCATAGTGCAGATTTTCCACCAGTCATCCAGCCTATACGGCTTATACCGTTAACAATTGTCATATCATGGCCGGCACTTGGATGCATCTTCAATAATTCCGGGTTTTCTTTTCCGGTAGGCCAATTGCCAATTTTCTTATCGTAACTTACAGAAATAGGATCATTCAGATCAAGTCCCACCACCCTTCTGTTTTCTACAAAAACACATGGTACCCGATCACCTGTAGCAGGGATTATAAAATTGTAATCAAATCCCAGATCAATAGGACCCGGTTTTAATTCTCCATTCCAGTCGGGACCTTCTGCAGGACCAAGTCCAAGATGCCATTTACCAATAGCAGCGGACGTGTACCCGGCATTTTTTAACATTGAGGCAATTGTTGTACGTCCCGGCTGAATGATGGATGATGCGTTACCCCGGGCAATATTAGTTCCTTTTCTTCGCCAGGCGTATTCTCCGGTAAGCAGAGAATAGCGTGAAGGTGTGCAGGTCGCTGATGAACAGTGTGCATTGGTAAAACGAAGTCCCTGTTTTGCCAGCCTGTCGATATTTGGTGTCGTGATTTTAATTGCTCCGTTGCAACTTATGTCACCATATCCAAGATCATCAGCATAAATTATTATAATGTTGGGCTTTTCAATTGGTTGAGCATCAGCCAACTGAAAAATTCCTAACGATAGTACACTAAGGGAACCTGATAATAATGGGATTCTTGGTTTCAATTTATTCATTTCTTTATCCTTTTTCCTTGTTCAGACAGAAACTTGTTTATTAGAAGGGCCTCCCGGCTATTAATCGGTGGATAAAATACTTTTCTTTTCCCGGGCAACCGATTCAACAAATACAGGATTTGAATAAAACCACAGATCTGAAAAAGCTTTGGCCGCGGTGTTCTCTTCAGCAATGTCGGGTAAGGGATTACCTGCACTGTCTGACTCTTCAGGAGTGTTCAAAGGAAGATTTGTCCCTCGGATCCGGAAATACATATTGCCGTTCAATCCGAATTGATATGATATCTTTTTCCAGCCGTTTCCTGAATCATCCCATTTCTGGCTTACAAGACCATTGGCATCCTTTATTCCTCCGGTAGCATCAAAGCGTGCGATAACCCTGGTGGTTGACACATTATCCCTGGAATAATCAGGCCCTGAAGGTGAAATATACCCTGAAACCTGTCCTGCAATAAGATCAATATGATTTAATTCAGGATTGGTATAATCGCTGTACATATTAAAATTCTTTATATCCGGATCGAGAACCTCTATTTCAATTTTTACTTTATTTTTATCTGTTTTGAGAGTTTGTCCCATCATAGTCTTTCCTACCTTAAAACTGAGGTTGGTTATAAGATCGCCTGTCACAATAAATGTATTACCAGAACGCATTCCATCTATCAATGCCCGGGGGTCATTTTTTCGTGCCACATAGGTATAAGTTTTCTGGTACTCGCCGGGATAAAAGTCATCATCAGTATGGTAGTCAGAACTCGCTGATATCCACCATTTTCTGCCTTCACTCAGAAGTGCATCCCAAACACCGCCAATCTTAGAAGCAAATATTCCAGCGCCTCCGAATGTAGCACCTTTCTTATTACCGATCTCAACTGCAAATGGAGAGTCTTCCAGGTCATAGCTGCCACGGACACTGTTTTTCTGATGTCCGGGCATACCGTCAAATCCGAAGCAGACATCAGGAGCAGCATTGTTAAAATCCCTGAAATCGGAGATAGAATAACCTCCTGATTTGTCCGGATGACTTGGAACAACATAGGTTTGTAAAGGATAATTTGCCTGCAGCCATCTAACAGCCTCAAGGGCTTTTCCCTTACTGTCCAGCCGGCTCTTTTCCCATCCGAATGCCAGTCCTCCCGTTGTGTCCTTATCATCATCATCGAACATATATTCGAACTGAGCCAATGGATCGCAGTTTTCTTTGCCGGAATCAAACTGGTTCGCAATTATTGAAATATTTGCATGCTCATGACCAGGGACGTTCCATTCAAATGCCTGGAGGATTAGTTTATCAGGGAATACCCTCCGCCAGACCAGAATATCCTGAAAATTGTAATACTTAAGCGATTGCCAGCGCCACATAAATCCTGCATCTTCAGTTTCCTGAGGAGATCCAAGCGGCTTAATCCCGGCACAGGTCCAGGTGACTTTTGTTCCGAGCTCCTTGCCTGACACTTTACCCCATAATTCCCGTGTTCCACCATGATCGCTGTTTGACCACCAGTCCAGACCGTATTTGTTCGATGCTTCAAAAACATAGCCAATAGAATAATCGCCTCCGGAATAAGTTGTGTGCTGGTGAAAATCACCTGCTACATATTCCCCGGTATTCTTATCTGCTGATTTTTTGCATGAAGTAATGCATATCCCAAACAGGATGGTTAATATTATCCATTTTAAACCTGAATGATTCAAGTATGTTTTCATCTTTCGGTTATTAATTAGTTTTATTCTATTTTTTTAAAACTGACTCCATCATGTTCAATACAAATTGAATTGCAACCGGATCATAACCAATTCCATAAAGTCCCTTTTCACCATAGCCGACGGCCAATCTACCGGCTGTTAGTAATTGTGAAACAATTAGTTTTCCTTTGTTTTCACCGAAATTTATCATAATTACTGGAGTACGGGTCAGGTTTTTTCCTGCACTTACCATTGGAATTAGATTCTCCACTATACCGGACTGGGATTCCTTATATGCTTTTGAAAGATCCGTGATCTTTATGGTAGCAAGGGGATTCAGAGAATTAGCCAGTGCAGGAGCATCTTCTATAAGAAAATTAACCTTATTCTTTAGCCTCCCTTTTACTTCAGAATTATCAGGTGAATCAGTAAATTCATAAAATCCTTCCAGTTCATAGGCAAAGTAGTCATTCATTTTGATCCTGGCCTCATCAGCTCCCCGGGGCAGCCATTGTGAAAGGAATCCTGACGAACTGAGTCCGCCGAATTCAAAGGTCGAAGCCGGAACTATCAATCCTCCTCTCATCCCGTTCCATAACCAGGTATAATCTTTAGGAATATTATACCACAGGTCTGAGTTGTTATTATCCGGGTGAATATGACTTTCCGGTTCTGCAGCTTCGCTAAAAGAGAGCCGGATGCCACCAAATAAATTGTATGTTTTAACAGGAGTATCAGGTTTGACGGCTACACCCTGTAACGGACCCAGGTCGTTCTTGTCGAGGGGATAACCCTGTCCCAGGTACCTGTCACCGGCATCCAGGAGAATAACTGATATTCCCTTGCTGATCGCCTGCTCCATTGTGCTGATCATAGCCTGATCAGCAGAGGCAATTTTTCCCCAGCTGGTTTTTGAGAGGATAATGATATTTGTGGATGGATCAGAGAGTGGAACATTCCGTATATTCCTGTCTTTCAGAAATTGAATTATCTCAGGTTCATCAGCTGCAATGGAGATCTCAGGATCTAGAAGTATTTCCGGCACTTTCGGTTCAAAAACATGGATCTCCCACTGTGAAATAACCGGATATTTTACACTCTCGGGTCGATTTACCAATTCAGCGCTTAATATATATCTGCCCGTCTTTAATGGCAGAGTCAATTCATTATTCTCAACCCGGGTGGTAAAAGGGGTTATATCTGAAAAACTCAATGAGTGGTCCATAAAGATTTTTCCATTCATGTCCTTAAGAGACAGCCGTATATTAAAATCGTTATTGTTCCGTGTATCATTGAAGAGATATAGAGGTATTGTTATTTGCTGTCCCGGATTAAAATTTCTGTTCCACAATTCAATACTAACAGACCTTTGTGACCAGGCGCAGGTCAGTTCGTTCCATACCGGTTTGGGATTTCCTTCCGAAAGATCACCCATGAACCAGTGGTTCCCGTCATTCCAGCTACCCAGTATACAGAAAGGAGAAGCACCTGCGGCTCCTATCCGACGCCAATACTCTGCAACTTTGCCGTTTGCCATAGTTTGCAATGCAAGCCTCGATTCTTTTGTGTGGTTTCTTCCCAGGAAACGCAGGAAAGTTTCAGAACATGTCCTGTATCCTCCCAACATCCCTTTTCCGTCAAGGTAATTTCCTCCGAATTCATCTACCATTATAGCTTTCGGAAATTGATCGGCACTATCGTAATAGAGTCCAAGATTTTCGAAAAGACTCCACCAGTATTTATGTATATGTATTACATCGCGATCTTCCAGCACAAGATGCGGGTAATCCTTAACAATTTCATTCAAAGCATCCCAGACAACATTAAGCTGGTCTCCTTCCGTCTCGTTATAAGGATGATATAGAACCACAGAAGGGTGGCGCATGGCAAGATCGAGCCATTTCGGATATTGTTCCATTAAACTTTCCCTGGATGCAGGCATTCCATGAAAAAAGCTCCATTCATACTGCACTGCCAGACCATATTTATCGCAAAGATCCAATAATGCTTCCGGAGGAACTCCCAGATGAAACCGGAGAAAGTTTGCTCCATGCTCTTTTAATCGATAAATTACATTTTCGGTAAACCATTGTGTGTCATAGGCCAATGTACGTGCTTCCTGATCACGAACCCACCTGTGCCAAACAACCGTACCTCCCAATAGTGTTATATGTTCATTGTTCAGGTAAAATTGTTTACCGCTGACCCGGAAATCTTTCACGCCGAAAGAAATTACGGATTGGTCGGTGGTGTCTTTGCCTTCTATCAGACTAAGCCTTACCTTGTACAAATTAGGCTGTTCGGGAGACCATGGCTTTAATATATTGCCATATAGAACAGTTATTTTACTTGGTGACTGAGAAACTGTAGTCTCATTAGAGAAAAGCTGGCTGCCATGGATGTCAAAAATTTCAATACAGCCTTTTACAGATCTCCTTTTCGATGACACTATATTTGAGATGTAAAATGAAAAGTCAGCCTTTTGATTGTTAAAGTCAACAAATGGTATTATCCTGTCAATGCGCCAATCGCCATGCACCTTTAAAATCACATCATTCCAGATAGAAGAAGAAACATTCGAGCGCCATTGATCTGCTACAGGAATATAAGAAGCATCAGTAGCAGGCAGATCTTTCAATGAGATAAGCGCTATTTCCAGTGTTATTTTCCGGCCGGGCTTTACATCTTTATGATTCAAAAAATGAAATGTCGGTGCCATTCCTCCGTTTTTTTTTGAGACACTAACCCCGTTTACATAAACCTCCGGCGAAAATCGTGCACCTTTTAGTTCAAGTGTTGCATATTTCCAATTCCCTGCCGGTAATGTTATTTCTCTCCTGTACCAGAGTGTTGCAGTATCAATCCTGGTTGCGTCGTTATGAATGCCGGGTACAATTACAGTTTTTATGTAATTTCTTCCGTACCCCATTTCCCAGACACCGTTTAAGCTGATCGTGCGTGAAGACTTATTTGCATTTAAGCATAAGCATGAAACTAGTGACAATGAAAAAATAATAAGAAGCTCTTTTGATAATTTAATTTGTTCAGAAACAGACATATTTTGCATTAAAAATTTCTTTACAGTTCGAAAAATTAGTAAGAAAAACGCTATATTCAAAACACTAAAAGGAATTATTTTATCTTATCGAACATCACTGCCATAGCAATCAGTGCATTCTCTAACTTTTCGGACTACCATCTTCCGTGCCTGGCTATATTATAAAGACCATTTATGGCTGCCTCAAAACCTGCACGGTCTTTAAGGATGGTTTCACCTCCGTCCGTTGTGTACAGAATTAGTTTTTCATTCCAATAATTGTCAATTATTACCTTTTAAAAAATAACTATCTTCGAAAGGTAAAGAGGCACGATTTTAATACTTATTTGTGTCTCCAAATGCTAACATAATGATATTCAATTTAAGTTAAATTCGAATGAAAAAAATAGCTGTATTCCCCGGGTCCTTTGATCCCTTTACTATCGGGCATGAGGCAATTGTCATCCGTGCTCTTGACATTTTTGATGAGATAATTATTGCCGTGGGAGCCAATGCACTGAAAAAGAACTACTTCTCTCTGAAAACACGTGAAGAAATGATTTCAAAAGTCTTTCATAATGAGTCTCGTATTAAGGTTGATCATTATGAGGGACTTACAGTTGATTACTGCAAAAGAAACGGAGCAAGGTATATTCTCAGGGGATTAAGAACATCTGCCGATTTTGAATTTGAAAGAGCTATTGCACAGATCAACAGGGCAATAGCATCGGATATTGAATCAGTATTCCTCCTTGCTGTGCCTGAACATACACCGATAAATTCAACAATAATACGCGATATTATTAGGAGCGGTGGAGATGCTTCCCGGTTTGTTCCGTCCTCAATAAATCTCAAAGATTACAAGGGAGAGGAAGATTAGGATTTAAAGATAGATATGTTTATCATATCCATAAGCGAAAGCCAGGCAGTACCTTTTATCCTGCTGATCTCTTCCGGCAGCAGCCATTCAACTTTCGTAATGCCCTCCTTTATCTGAGGTTCAGTTACCATGGGACCTTCGTATTTCATAAGGAACCAGCTGGTCTTTTTAAGATATGAGATACCTTCCCATGTATAAGTATGATAACTTGGTTCCAGGGGCTTCACAATTGAATGACCTTTTATCCCGCACTCTTCGCTTACTTCTCTTATGGCACAGGCTTCAGCTTCCTCTCCAGTTTCAATATGGCCTTTTGGAAGATCAAGCTTGCCTTTCTTTTCGATAAACAGAAATCTGCCCGATGAATGTCTGACCAGTCCGCCGGCAGCTCCAACTTCAGTAAAGTAGATCCTGAATATTTTCCATATATGCTTAATATCGGGACCATATATATTGATAGAAGCAATTTTCGGATCAGACTGAAAATCGTTTATTAGTTTATAAAGTTCTTTAGTGTCATTAAACTTATGAAATAAGCCGTATTTTTGTAACCGGTCAGGTTCAGGAGTTATAACGATGAATCTGTTTTCGAAATGAACTTTATACATATTCCTATGGATAATAGTGCAAAAAAAATAGCAGAATATCTTTTACAAATTAAAGCAATTAAATTGCAACCGTCAAATCCTTTTATTTGGGCCTCCGGATGGAAATCGCCGATTTATTGTGATAACCGTAAAACGCTCTCCTTTCCAGAGGTAAGATCTTATATCAGGGATTCATTTGCTGCCCTTATCAGTAAACATTATCCGGGCGCCGAAATGATAGCAGGTGTGGCAACAGGCGCAATATCACATGGGGCTATTGTTGCCGATAAGCTTGGACTGCCGTTTATATATGTAAGGTCAGGAGCAAAGGAACACGGACTTGGTAATCAGATCGAAGGATACTACCAGGAGGGACAGAAAGTTGTTGTAATTGAGGATCTTATATCTACCGGTGGCAGCAGCCTCAGTGCCGTTAAAGCTCTCGGAGAAGCAGGTTGTCAGGTACTCGGAATGGTTGCAATCTTCACCTATGAATTTAAAAAAGCTTCTGACGGTTTTGCTGCAGATAAGTGTATCCTTCACACTTTATGTAACTACTCAACTCTTATTGATACAGCTGTTAAAACAGGTTATATCACAGAAAATGATGTTGAAACACTGAAAAAGTGGCGGATCGATCCTTCTAAATGGGGAACAGAATAAATCAATTCTGATTCAAAATACCCCCTTCCCTGCCTTCCCCCAGCCTTGCTCCGCCGAAGCGGCTACGCGAAGGCGAAGGGGGGAAGGTGCGAAATGGAAACATTTCCCCCTTGGGGGAAAATGAAAGGGGGTATAAATGTGTAAATAGTTAATTAATCTAATGATTATTTTATAAATGAGTGAAATTTCGAGCTTTGAAAGCAGAACCGGGAAGGTTTCCTGCAGCGCAGAGGAACTCTATAATTTTGTTAGCGATATAAGAAATTTTGAACGATTTATTCCAAAGGATAAAGTCAGCAATATAAAAATGGATAAGGATTCCTGCAGCTTCCAGGTAAGTATGCTTGGAACTGTGAATGTCCGGATAAGTGAAAAGATAAAACCGGTAAGAGTCCTGTTTTCTGGTAACGCGCTCCAGGTAAACGATTTTTCCATATTATTGAACATTCTCAGCACCGGAACAGATAAATCCGAGGTAAAGATTAACCTCACAGCAGAGATGAATACCTTCCTGAAAATGATTGCAACCGAGCCAGCCAGGCAGTTTCTTGAGACTCTTATTAAAGAAATGGAAAAATTCAGGGACTGGAAGAATATCAGATAATATATTCGACCTCTTTAAAAGAAAATTCCTTGTACCTGCCGTTCTTATTTTCAATGCTGAGCACTCCGGACGGAAGAACATCGCAGATCCTCCCTGTAAAAACATTTTCTGCTTCTTTATATGAATGCCATTCCATGAACCTGTAAAGGCGGGAAATATATTCAGTCCTTAAAAGGGCTCTGTCGCCATATAAAAGCTGTTTGTACCTTTTATCCAGTAGTTTCCAGCAATTGTTTCAGACAAATATCAAGATCATAATTATCCCCTGTGATCAATCTTAAGGATATGGGATTAGGAATGATCCCGGAAAAATTTTCCTGATTAGTGTTGAGTCCTATGCCGGCAACGCAACTAGCTATCTGTTCCTCCATTATTGTGTTCTCAATCAGGATACCTGCTATTTTGTCATTTTTAAAGTAAATATCATTCGGCCATTTGATTTTGCTTCCCTGAATATGATGGTCAAGAAAGTCACCGATTCCAAGAGAAATTGCCATTGAAAGTATGAACTGATCTTCCGGAAGAACTGATTCCGGATATAGTATTATGCTGATTAACAGATTTTTGCCTTTATCGCTCTCCCAACTGTTACCTGTCTGACCCTTTCCGGCAGTCTGAAAATCTGTGTATACAACTGTTCCTTCAGGGATCTCCCGGCTTTTTAAAAGTGCCGAAGCCCGGGTATTTGTTGATGACAGGTTTTCGTAGTAGAGGAGATTTGATCCTATTTTCATGATTATCAAAGAAATAAAAGATTGAGATTGTATTTATTTTTTTAACGGACTCTGATTTCCGGGATTGGCACTGAAATTGCATAAACAGTGTTCTATGACAAAAATACAGATAAAAGTTTGTACTTTTGCAGGTTGATGTCTAATTGATAATTATTGATGAAGAAAAGGTCTGATGAAGCTGAAGTTCTTTTAAGAAGTGTTGTAAAAGGAATATTTGAAAAAAAAGGGGAGAACGTCCTGAAAATAGATTTACGTAAACTTGAAAACAGAATAACTGATTATTTTGTTATATGTCATGCTTCATCAACAACACAGGTAGATTCAATCTGCGATTCAGTTGAAGATACTGTGCGGAAAGAGGCCGGAGAGAAACCATTCCATGTTGAAGGTCTTGAAAATTGTTTCTGGGTTCTTCTGGATTACGGTAACGTCGTTGTTCATATTTTTCTTGAAGAGTACCGGAATTTTTACAGCCTTGAATCACTTTGGGCAGATGGAGTAATTGAAGCAATGGAAGATAAAATAAAGTAAGTAATAAATTTATGGCAGATAATACCAATAACACTTCCCCGGATAAGAAGATTGATAAGAATGCAAAGCCACGATTTAACAGTAACTGGATCTTTGCTATTCTGGCACTCTCTTTAATTCTGTTTGAAATTTTTTCCGGTGGAAAGCCAGTTCCAAAAGCCACTACCAGTATGGTTATTGATATGATAAATACCCATGATATTGAGAAGATTGTTGTAGTAAATAAAGAATATGCTGAGATATACCTGAAGAAAGAAGCACTTGAATCAGGAAAATACCCAAAGGTTCCCAAACCCGGCGGAGGTCTCGGTTTACAGGGTCAAAAGCCGAATTTTACATATAATGTTGGCGATAATTTTGAAACATTTCTGACTGAGACCCAGAAAAGTGCAGGTTATTCTGATAAAGAAATGATCTACACGGATAATGAAAAAAGGACAAACTATTTTACCCAGATACTTTCATGGCTTTTATTACCGGCTTTATTGATAATTGCCTGGTTATTCCTTATGCGTCGTATGACGGGAGGTGGAGCAGGAGGCCCCGGCGGCATTTTTAGTGTTGGTAAATCAAAAGCCCAGATCTTCGACAAAGATACCAATGTAAAATTAAACTTCAATGATGTTGCTGGTCTTGAAGAAGCCAAAACAGAAGTGATGGAGATAGTAGATTTTCTTAAGAATCCTAAAAAATATACACAGCTTGGTGGCAAAATACCTAAAGGAGCTCTACTGATTGGTCCTCCGGGAACAGGAAAAACAATGCTTGCCAAAGCTGTTGCCGGTGAAGCTAATGTTCCATTCTTTTCATTATCAGGATCTGATTTTGTAGAGATGTTTGTTGGTGTCGGCGCTTCAAGGGTCAGGGATCTCTTCAAGCAGGCAAAGGAAAAGGCACCATGTATCGTGTTTATTGATGAGATAGATGCTGTCGGAAGAGCAAGAGGTAGAAATGTAAATTTTGGTTCAAACGATGAACGTGAAAATACTCTGAATCAGCTTCTTACAGAAATGGACGGGTTCGGAACCAACATGGGGGTGATCATCCTGGCAGCAACCAACAGGGCTGACATCCTTGACCGGGCATTGCTGCGTGCAGGTCGTTTTGACCGCCAGATACATGTCGAACTGCCTGATCTTACAGAAAGAGAGGCAATATTCAAAGTGCATCTGCGTCCTATCAAGCTGGAAAAAGATTTTAATGTAGGATTTCTTGCCAAGCAGACTCCGGGTTTTTCAGGAGCTGACATAGCTAATGTGTGCAATGAAGCAGCACTTATTGCGGCCAGAAAAAACAAAACCGTCGTTGAGAAACAGGATTTCCTAGATGCTGTTGACAGGATTGTGGGCGGTCTTGAAAGAAAAAATAAGATCATTTCGATTGAAGAGAAGAAAACAATTGCTTACCATGAAGCTGGACATGCAACAGTAAGCTGGCTTCTCGAGTATGCAAGCCCGCTTTTTAAAGTGACCATCATCCCACGTGGAAGAGCTCTCGGAGCAGCATGGTATCTTCCTGAAGAGAGACAGATTACCACCCGTGAGCAGTTACTTGATGAAATGGCTTATGCTCTCGGCGGACGGGCTTCAGAAGAGCTTGTCTTTGGAAAGATATCAACCGGAGCACTTAGCGACCTGGAGAAGATTACAAAGCAGGCATATGCAATGGTAGCATTCTTCGGTATGAGCGATAAAGTCGGGAATGTAAGTTTTTATGACTCTTCGGGTCAGTCAGATTTCGGGTTTACCAAACCATATAGCGAAAAGACAGCAGAAATCATTGATAAGGAGGTTAAACAGATAATTGAGGAATCATACCTGAGAGCCAAAGAAGTTCTGAAAGATCATATGAAAGGATTGACTGAACTTGCTGAATTGCTTCTTGAAAAAGAGGTTATATTCAGTGAAGATCTTGAAAGGATTTTCGGAAAGAGGAAAGCTGAAATTCTTAAAGAACAAAGGGAAGCTGAAGCAGCGAAAGCTGTTGCAAGTACCAGTGATAAAGTAGAAAGTATACCGGAAAAAACAAAAAAGAAGAAAAAGGATGACCTGGAACAGAAGGAGTCCTCTCTCCCGATCAAAGATCCCGGTAAATCTTCAAAAAAATCTAAGCACAAAGATTAATTTTTATTTTACTTGAATAATTTCTTCAGACGAACCTTAACCGGAGCATGGATAGTAATATTCATACTGGGTGGATTCTGGCTTCATCCGGTTTCTTTTTTTCTGACGGGTTTGGTACTACTGATTGGCTCACAGTATGAATATTATCTTTTGATCAGGAAAACCGGGGTAAAACCGCAGATGATCCCCGGAATAATAACAGGGATAACGGCATATACGATCTCTACTCTGATTGCATCAGGAATTTTGCAAATAAAGTATCTCCTGATCCTTGTTCCAATGATACAAGTGATCATGGTGATAGAGCTTTACAGGAAACAGGAAAAACCATTTGATTCTCTTGCTCATACATTTTTTTCGCTGCTTTATTCTGTATTGCCATTTTCCCTGTTACCGTTTGCAGCATTTTCGCGTAGCGGAATAGAATCACTTTTACCTCACGGCATTATCATATTTTCTCCGGGTATAATAGTAGGATTCTTTATTTTGCTCTGGACAAATGATACCGGTGCATACATTATTGGCAGTCTGATTGGCAAGCATAGGCTTATGGAACGAATTTCACCAAAGAAAACGTGGGAAGGATTTTTTGGAGGAGCAGTTTTTGCTGCAATTGCAGCTTGGCTTATTTCAGGATGGCTTGGAGTTGTCGATACCCAGGGATGGGTAATTATTTCTGTTATTATATCTGTTGCAGGAATTTACGGAGACCTCATTGAGTCAATGCTGAAGCGAAGCCTCGGGGTTAAAGACTCAGGAACTATAATGCCTGGTCATGGAGGATTTCTTGATCGTTTTGACAGCATAGTACTGTCATTCCCGCTGGTATTTCTTTTTATTTCGTTTTTTGGATGAGTGACAGGACTTAATTAGTTTCATGCAAATTTAAAAAATGAGCATTCACAAAGAAGGATATAAGATTTTAGCATTCAGTTTTCTGATTCTGCTGCTGCTTAATATCTTAGTAAGTATATTCTGGCCTGATAAAACACTTTTAAAATGGACATTTCTGATCTGCTCATTAATCCTTTTTGTTTTTCTTATCTTCTTCTTCCGGTTGCCTGAACGGATTCTCGAACCTCATCCCGAGCTGGTCTATGCACCGGCAGACGGGAAAGTGGTTGTTATTGAAGAAACAGAAGAGATGGAATATTTTAAAGATACCCGTTTACAGGTTTCAATATTTATGTCGCCTTTAAATGTACACAGTAACAGGTATCCTGTTTCAGGACATATAAAATTTGTCAGGTATCATCCCGGGAATAAAATGGTGGCGTGGCATCCAAAGTCATCAGAATTAAATGAAAGGAGTACCATTGTCATAGAGACAAAAAGTGGAAAAGAAGTTCTTGTGAGACAGATTGCCGGTGCTATCGCCCGCAGGATTGTTACTTATGCAAAAGAAAATCAGGATGTAAAACAGGGCGACGAATTGGGTTTTATAAAGTTTGGCTCAAGAGTTGATATTTTCTTACCATTGGGAACGGAAGTTGAGATCCCGCTACTTCAGCAGGTGCGGGCAAATAAAAGCATTATTGCCAGAATCTGAAATCAAAACGTCGTGAATGGGGCAAGTTTGCAGAAGAAAATGCAAAAAAATAATGTGTAAAACATTTTCTACACATTATTTTTTAAATCTGCCCTGACAGTGATTATGAAATCTTTATCTGTTTGGTAATCTTGTTCTTTTCTTCTTCCATTTTTGGAAGTTCGATATTCAGTATACCATCTTTGTAGCCAGCACTTATCTTCTCCCTGTTAACATTTTCAGGAATATAAAAGCTTCTGCAGAAGGATGAATAGCTGAACTCTTTCCTTTTGTAGCCGTCTTTTTCTTCTTCAGATTCATTCTTTGATTCGGAAGAAATTGTAAGAACATCCTCATTGATATCAATCTTCAGATCCTTCTTATCCATTCCCGGGATAGCCAGCTCAAGAGCGAAATTCTTATCGTTTTCTTTAATGTTCACTGCCGGCATCGAGCTTGTCCTGTTCGTTAATACCGGGAAAAAATCATCGTCAAAAAGATTTGACAAAAACGGGCTGTAAGTCCTTTTAGAAATTGTTGGTAACATAGTTTTGTCCTCCATTATTTTAAGTTAAACATGTTTTAATTTACATGTGATTACATTCAAGTTCTGTTCCAAATCTAAAAACATGACATAGTGGCCGATTAAATTTTAAATCATCAGACAATATGGCAGGTTATGATTTTTCGAAAATTTAAATTAGGTTTGTATAAAGGAATGCCATAACATGAAAACGACATTAAGAACCATACTGATTTTTTTAGCAGTTCTGCTGCTTCTAGCCTGTGCATGGTATTTCCGTAACATAGTGGTATATATTCTGGTATCGGGTGTTCTGTCAATTATGGGCCGGCCGCTGGTTGATCTTTTCTGTAAGCTTCATATTAAAAAATGGCATTTGCCCAGAGCCATGGGTGCCCTTCTGACTCTTTTAATTATATGGGGTTTAATAATATTGTTCTTTGTAATTTTTGTGCCACTGGTTACTCAGCAAATAAATAATTTTTCAAGTATCGACAGTGAAAGAATAGTTCAGCTGGCTGAAAAGCAACTGAAAGCAATTGAAAACTTTTTCAGGACCATCAATAAAGATATAGGTACTGACCTTTCTCTTCAGGATTATTTTACCAAAAAAGTTTCCGAAATTTTGAATATCAACATGATCCAGAATTTTCTGGGATCTATATTCGGAGTAGTGGGGAATTTCATTATTGCAATATTTTCAATCTCATTCATCACTTTCTTTTTCCTTAAGGACCAGCACCTTTTCTTCGAATCAATCCTGATGTGGGTTCCCGATAAATACACCGAAAACTTCAGCAGAGCTCTTTACTCAATTAAGAGGTTGCTTACCAGGTACTTTATTGGTATTTTAATACAAAGTACTTGTATTATGATCATGATTGACATAGGAATGACCATTGTCGGAATAGATTTCCAGCAGGCGCTGGTAATGGGACTTATTCTTGGTATTCTGAATGTCATACCTTATGTCGGACCCTGGCTAGGTTTGTTTATAGCCATAATTATGGGGGTTGCCTCTCATATAAACCAGGACATGTCAACTGTCGTTATTCCGATGATCTGGGGAATGATAATTGTTGAGGCAGTAACACATCTGACTGACAACGTTTTATTCCAACCTGTTATATTTTCGAACAGCGTTAAGGCACATCCGCTTGAAATTTTTGTAGTTGTACTTGCTGCCGGATTTGCCGCCGGTATCCCGGGAATGATTCTCGGTATCCCGACTTACACTGTTATAAGGGTATTTGCAAGGGAGTTCTTTAATAATTTTAAAGCTATCCAGAAAATCACATCAAGCCTCTCTTCTCAGGACATAGGATTAGAAGATGCAGATCCGCCTGAAAATGGAGCCTCCGGTGGACGGCACAAAAAATCACGGAAAAGTACAGAAGTCAAATAAGTCGAACAAATAGTCATAGTTCTGTAAGTCATTTTATAGAATAAATCTGATTTAGCAAAGCTTTTAAAAAACATGAAATCTTCCTTTACTTTAGCAGCTAAGGTGGCCCGTTTTTATTATGATGGATTCAGGAATATGTCAGCCTGGGGAAGGAAAGTATGGGTAATAATTATCATTAAGCTGATTATTATTTTTGCAGTTTTAAAGCTCTTCTTTTTCCCTGATTTCCTTAAGAAAAATTATTCTACTGATACTCAAAGAAGTGAATATATACTGGAAAAACTAACCAACCCGACTACTAATGATGATTGAAAATGTTGATATGTCCCTTGTAGACTGGTCGAGGGCCCAGTTTGCCCTTACTGCTATTTATCACTGGATCTTTGTCCCTCTTACTCTTGGTCTCTCGTTTATCATTGCCATTATGGAGACTATATATGTGCGGACCGGTAAAGAGGAATGGAAAAGAGTGACCAGGTTCTGGATGACTCTTTTCGGGATTAATTTTGCTATTGGCATAGCAACAGGAATTATTCTTGAATTTGAATTCGGAACCAACTGGTCAAATTACTCCTGGTTCGTAGGTGATATCTTCGGAGCACCTCTGGCCATTGAAGGCATTCTGGCATTTTTCCTTGAGTCGACTTTTGTGGCTGTCATGTTTTTCGGATGGAACAAGGTAAGCAGGAAATTTCACCTTGCTTCAACTTGGCTTGTCGCAGCAGGGGCAAGCCTATCTGCCCTGTGGATACTTGTTGCCAATTCATGGATGCAGAACCCTGTCGGAATGGTGTTTAATCCCGATACTGCGCGCAATGAGATGGTTGATTTCTGGGCTATTCTTTTTAACCCGGTAGCTGTTGAAAAATTCTTTCATACAATATTCTCAGGCTTTCTGCTTGCTTCAGTATTCGTTTTGGGCATCAGTGCCTGGTATTTATTAAAAGGCAGAGAAGATTGGCTGGCTAAAAAAAGCATTCTTATTTCTTCAATTTTCGGACTGTTTTCAACATTGATGGTTGCTTTTACCGGTGACAGCTCAACCCGTACGATTGCTGATGTTCAACCGGTTAAATTTGCAGCCCTTGAGGGCCATTACGAAGGGAAAGAGAATGTCGGACTTGTCGCATTTGGAATACTCAGGAAGTCTGATAAGAAAATTGGCGGGAAAAACATTAATGATTTTGTCTTTAAAATTGAGATACCGGGATTGCTTTCAATAATGACAAAAGGTGATAAAAATGCTTATGTACCTGGCCTTAAAGAACTTATAGATACGGGTAATCAGGAACATAAAGTTATGTCAGTAGTTGATAAAATGATAAGGGGACGGGAAGCAAGGGATATCCTGAATGATTATAAAAGAGCTAAAATGCTAAATGATACAGAACAGCTTAAGTTTATTAAAGAAACTTTTAAAGACAAGGTATTCATCAAAGATTACTTCCGGTACTTCGGTTATGCTTTTCTTGAACGGCCTGAAGATGCAATACCAAATGTACAGATTTCATTCTATTCATTTCATCTAATGGTGATGCTGGGATTCTTTTTTATCCTTGTTTGTGCACTTGCACTTTTCATGGTTCTTAATGATACCCTGCAGAAAAACAGATGGTTTTTGTGGATCGCAGTTGCCTCAATACCATTGGCTTATATTGCCAGCGAATCGGGCTGGGTACTTGCTGAAATGGGGCGGCAACCATGGATAATACAGGATCTTATGCCGGTATCAGCAGGGGTCACACAAATTGGCACAGGTTCGGTTATAACAACTTTCATTCTTTTTGCAGTGCTTTTTACTGCTCTTCTTATCGCTGAAGTATCGATTATGACAAGGCAGATCAAAACAGGACCAAATCATTAGGAGGTGAATTATGACAACAATGATATCATTTCTTTTTTTACAGCATTACTGGTGGGTTATAATCTCACTGCTTGCCAGCCTTCTGGTATTTCTGATGTTTGTTCAGGGAGGCCAGTCGATGATCTTCTCCCTTCCTGAGAATGATACTCAAAAGACACTTCTGGTAAATGCATTAGGCAGGAAATGGGAGTTTACTTTTACTACCCTGGTCACTTTTGGAGGGGCGTTCTTTGCCTCTTTCCCACTTTTCTATGCGACAAGCTTCGGTGGTGCTTACTGGGTCTGGATAGCAATCCTGTTCAGTTTTATTATTCAGGCGATAGCATATGAATTCAGATCAAAACCTGCAAACGTTTTTGGCAAAAAAACTTTTGACATATTTCTTTACATCAATGGTGCCCTGGGTCCATTCCTTATCGGAACGGCAGTGTCAACCTTTTTTACAGGCTCATATTTCATTCTCGATTTTATGAACCAGGTAAAATGGGCCACTCCATGGCATGGACTGGAAGCATTGCTTAATGGAAGAAATATTGCCCTGGGACTTGCGGTTCTGTTTTTAGTAAAAACAAATGGATTATTATATTTAATTAATTCGATTGACGATGAAGACCTCTATTCCAGATCGATCAAAAGGCTGATAATAAATGCAATATCATTTATTGTTTTCTTTTTGTTTTTCCTGGTAACGCTTCTTCTGGCAGAAGGATTCGCAGTCAGTAAAGAAACAGGAAGCGTGGTGATGGAAAAGTACAAATACCTTCATAACCTTATCAATATGCCTTTAGTACTTATTATGTTCGTGGCCGGAGTCATTGCTGTTCTTTATGGCATATGGATTTCACTCAGAAAGGCTTCGCGTAAAGGAATCTGGTTTACCGGTTCAGGAACAGTGCTTACCGTTTTTGCATTATTCCTGATAGCAGGATTTAACAATACTTCATTTTATCCGTCGTTATCTGACCTGAACAGTTCCCTTACAATCCGGAATTCATCCTCCAGTCTATTTACCTTAAAGACAATGATGTTTGTATCATTTATTATCCCGTTTGTAGTTGCTTATATCTGGTATGCATGGAGGGCCATAAATCGCAAACAGATCACTTCGGAAGAGATGAAAGAGGAAGGACATATATATTAGAGGCGTCAGGCGCCAGGCATCAGGCATCAGGCGGCAGGTCAAAATAGCCGATAACCGGTAGCCGGTAGCCGGTAGCCGGCTATTTATCTGAATAATAGTGAGATCAGGGATGCAATGATATAAAATGGTATTACCAGTAATACCGCACCCGGACCGAAAATAGCCAATGCCGCAATAACCATTAAAATCAGGATGTATCTTCCCTCATTGCCTTTGAATTTTAAGCTGGAAATCTTCAATGAAAGAAGCGGTATCCTGCTTACCATAAGCAGAGAAAGTATTATAGTGTATATTAATAATGCAACCGGAGAGCCAGTGAATGAATGGATTATGCTGAGATCTGAATAGTGTCCGGCAATTACAAGGGAGATTACTGCAAGGGCATTAGCAGGTGTTGGTAATCCTTTAAATATTGTAGCCTGGGTCTCATCGATATTGAATTTGGCAAGCCGCAGAGCAGCGCATACAGGCATTAAAACAGGTAAAAGAAGAATCAGAACATTTTTAAAGTTACCAGCATTAATAAGCAATGGATCTGGTAACGACATTGCTGTGCCAAGAAGCTGATATATAATAATTGCAGGAGCAACGCCAAAACTTACAATATCAGCAAGAGAATCGAGTTCTTTCCCTGTCTCAGAATATGAATTCAGGAGTCTTGCAGAAAATCCATCCAGAAAGTCGAAAATCATTGCTGCCACTATAAGCCATGAACCTGTTACAAGATAACCGTTAAATGAAAAAATTATAGCAATAAAACCTGCTGCAAGATTAAGCGAGGTAATAAAATTCGGAATATGCTTCTTCATTATTTTATAGTTCAGAAGGAGAGCAAAATTAAGATAAATTTCAGAAATAATGCCAATTTGGTTAAATTTGGACCCACATAAGATCTGCAAATGATTGACATAAACAATATAAAAATAGCGATAGACTTTGACGGCACGATCGTTGAACACCAGTATCCGGAAATCGGAAAAGAAAAATTATTTGCTTTCCGGACACTTAAGGAACTGGAGAAAAAAGGGGCCAGGCTTATTTTATGGACATTCAGAACCGGTAAAGAACTTGAGGAGGCGGTTGAGTTCTGCAGGAAGAATGGGATTGAATTCTATGCAGTTAACAAGAATTATCCCGAAGAAATACTTGACGATACAGTAAGCCGGAAAATTGATGCCGACATTTATATCGATGATAAAAATTTAGAAGGATTCCCTGGCTGGAGTGAAGTATGGCAAATCATGTTCCCTTTTGAACTTG
The DNA here is from genome assembly GCA_963825935.1 of uncultured Bacteroidales bacterium. GTDB lineage: Bacteria > Bacteroidota > Bacteroidia > Bacteroidales > VadinHA17 > LD21. Next base: position 135,063 of record CAWGUN010000013.1, read on the forward strand.
AGCAGAAAGAAGCTGAAAAACGGATTGCCTCTGCAAGAAAGAATATCTTTAAGCGTTTATTTTCAACGAAAGAGAAACAAGATGAAAAATAATTGCCTCAGATATCTGGCCGCCCTGTTTGTCCTGCTGCTGATTACATGGACGATCTCATGTTCGGGCAGATCAGGAAAAACAGCTGTAGAACAAAAAGATACAAATGTAAAAGCCACGAAGATTTCTGATGTCAGGCTAATAAAAATGAGTAGTCCGGATGAAAATTCGGAATTCAGGCTTGGCGAATCTGTTAAAGTGGTCCTGCAGCCTGCGAATAAGAGCCAGTTACCTGATTCAATAATAATTTCTTATGACGGAAAAAGAGTTTCATCTGTCAAAACTGCTCCCTGGGAATACTCAATTCCTCCATCCTTTACAACAAGCACAGGCAGGAAATCACTGAAAGCCACCGCTTTCAGTGATGGTAAAGCCAGAACCACAATAACGAGGTTCCTCATAATCATGTCGGATGTGGCCCCTAAAAAATTTGGTTACAAAGTGATTCACACTTATCCGCACGACAGGGATGCTTTCACACAGGGACTCTTTTACGACGGTGGCGTTTTATATGAGGGCACCGGACAGGAAGCAGTGTCGACCCTTAGGGAAGTGGAACTGACAACTGGGAAAGTTCTGAGACAGCTTAACCTGAGTGCAAACTTGTTTGGAGAGGGAATAACCTTGTATAAGGACAGGATATACCAGGTTACCTGGACCTCCAAAGTTGGTTTCGTTTACGAGAAATCCACCTTTAAACAGATCAATAAGATTTACTACCAGACACAGGGCTGGGGCCTGACCACAATAAAAGATCAGATAGTTATGAGTGATGGTACCAATGCTCTGTATTTTTTTGAACCGGAGATGTTTACAGTCGTATCCAGATTAGAGGTTTATGATAATGAAAGAAAAGTTGATCAGCTTAATGAACTTGAATATATAAACGGCGAAATATGGGCCAATATCTGGATGACTGATCGTATTGCAAGGATTGATCCGGCTTCGGGAAAAGTAATTGGTTATATTGATCTCAAAGGAATTCTGAACGACCCGGATACTGACACAAGTGTAAAAGTTTTAAACGGAATAGCATTCGATAAAGAAGGCAACAGGATTTTTGTCACCGGCAAAAACTGGCCAGAGCTTTTTGAGATCAGGGTTACGGAATAATTTTTGTCCCATAAACAACGTTGATACCGGCCGGAATAATGCTGAATATTATATTTTTCACAGACAAATTCCGGTGTTAATAAGATGTTGAAAACCCCAAAAGAAATGTTTACAATTACATCTTTGACATCCGGAGACAATGGTGCATTAAATAGTAAATTTGAAGCTCAAAACCAACTTGTAAAATCAAAGAAAGCCAGATGGGAAGGATAATATCAATAGCGAATCAGAAGGGTGGTGTGGGCAAGACGACTACTGCAATAAATTTAGCAGCGAGCATGGCAGCTCTTGAAAAAAAAGTGCTTATAGTTGATGCTGATCCGCAGGCAAACGCAACGTCAGGTATCGGTGTTGATACACGTCAGATAAGATCCACGATTTATGATTGTCTGATCGATGGCAAAGATCCGAAAGAAGCTATTATCGGTTGTGAAGTGGAAAATCTTTCCCTTATTCCATCAAATATCGACCTTGTCGGTGCTGAAATAGAAATGCTCGACAGGCCGGAGAGAGAAAAGATCCTGAAAAAAGTTCTGGTCAATATAAAGGATCTGTTTGATTATATCTTAATTGATTGTTCGCCATCACTGGGCTTGCTTACTGTTAATGCATTAACAGCATCGGATTCTGTAATGATTCCTGTTCAGTGCGAATATTTTGCACTTGAGGGACTTGGCAAGCTTCTTAACACGATAAAAATAATTCAGAACAACCTTAATCCGGAACTTGAGATTGAAGGATTCCTTCTTACAATGTACGACTCAAGGCTTAGACTCTCAAACCAGGTTGCAGATGAGGTTAATAAACATTTCCAGCAGATGGTCTTCAAAACAATTATCCAGAGGAATGTCAAGCTATCTGAGGCACCCAGTTTTGGCCAGCCTGCAATATTGTACGATGCCGATTCAAGAGGAACGGTGAATTACCTTAATCTTGCCAAAGAGATGTTGGAGAAAGAGGAAACAAGAGTGAAAAAGGTATAAAAGTGATGAACATGACAAAGAAAAATGCATTAGGAAGGGGTTTGGGCGCCTTAATTGATGGTGTGGAAAAAGAGGTTCTTGAAAGAATAGTTGAAGCCAATAAGGATATTTCAATAGATTCAATCGATGGCAATCCTTTTCAGCCAAGAACCAGCTTTGATGAAACAGCTCTTGAGGAACTCGCCGGATCAATAAGAAAACTGGGTATTGTTCAACCTCTTACAGTCCGGGAATCGGGCAATGGCAGGTACCAGCTTATTGCAGGCGAAAGACGTTTGAGGGCAGCAAGGCTTGCAGGCTTGTCTCATGTGCCAGCTTATATCAGAACTGCCGATGATCAGGCAATGCTTGAACTTGCACTTGTTGAAAATATCCAGCGCGAAGACCTCGATGCAGTAGAAGTGGCCATCAGCTTCCAGCGGCTGATTGAAGAATGTAAACTTACACAGGAACAGCTTAGTGAAAGGGTGGGCAAACAAAGATCAACAGTAGCTAACTATCTGCGTCTGCTTAAATTACCTGCAGAAATTCAGCTTGGCATTAAGAACAAGAATCTGATGATGGGACACGCAAGGACCCTTATAAATATTGAAGATCCGAAAAAACAAATCAACGTTTATTACAAAATAATTGATGGTGATCTTTCAGTGCGTCAGGCTGAAGAGCTCGTCAGACACCTTCAAACAGATAATATCAAGGATCCTTCAAAAATAGAAAGAAAGAGAAAGCTGAATCAGGATTTTATCCAGCTTTCCGAACACCTTGACAGGATCTTTTCAACAAAAGTGAACTTCAGAATAAATGAACTGGGTAAGGGGAAAATAGTAATCCCGTTTGAGAACCCTGAAGAAATGGAGCGCATTTTGGGAGTATTTGATCGTCTTAACTCCTGAAAATAATTATCTTTGTCGCGCCGTTTTAATGAAGCCGGGACCAATTCCGGTTAAAATTTATTTTGAAGATTTATTATAAAATAACAATTCTTCTTATCCTTCTCCTGTGTTGTATCAATCAAAACAACATTGCACAGGATACTTTGTCACTGGCAAAACCCGAAAAACATGTTTTCAAAGCTGAACCCTTCAGAGCTACAATGCTCGCTATTGCTTTGCCTGGTCTCGGTCAGATATATAACAGGAAATACTGGAAGGTACCCTTCGTTTATGCAGGTTTCGGGGGAATTGCATATGCCATAAGCTTTAATTCAATTCAGTATAACAGATACATGAAAGGATACCAGGATTTTACAGATAATATACCGGCAACAAACTCTTATATTGAGATTATTAAAAATGTTGATCCTGCATCTTATGATCCTGAGCTTCATCCCTCTACTTATGCCTGGTATAAGGATCGGATGCTAAGAATGGTTGATTATTTTAAAAAAAACCGTGATCTTTCTTATATTGGCATTGCAGCATGGTATCTTTTTACTATACTTGATGCCAATGTTGATGCAAGCCTGTTTAATTATGACATCAAAGACAACCTTGAACTTAAAGTTGCCCCGATGATAGTACCCTTATCCGGTTATTCAGAACCGGGAGTGAATGTAAGTTTAAGATTAACTTTTTAAACGAGAGTTGAATGAAGAAAATAACAATTTCACTGATAATACTTTTCCTGATTATCCTGAATGCCAGGGCATCTTCGGTTAACGATACAATAATTATAAAGTCCAATCCCGAAACTGAACAGATCACCGCTAATCTTGACAGCCTTGTTAACAGCTGGTATGTGAAGATGGCAATTCAAAATAATCCGGGAATCTTTTCAAATGATACTGTCGGAATTCAATATCCGGATACTGTGTACAGAGACAGGTTAAGCAAAATAAATTCTATTATAAAACTCCCATTCAACAGTATAATAAGGAATCATATTCATGTTTATACAATAAGGCAAAGAGCTCAGTTCAGTGCAGTACTTGGACTCATGGATTATTATTTCCCGATGATTGAGGATATTTTTGATTCATACGGACTACCGGCTGAGCTTAAATATGTGGCAGTGATCGAATCCGCTCTCAATCCGAATGCAGTCAACAGACATTCCGGAGCTACGGGACTATGGCAGTTTATGTACAGTACAGGCAGGTTTTACGGTCTCAACATCAATTCAATAGTCGACGACCGGAGAGATCCGGTGAAAGCCACCCATGCGGCGGCAAAATATCTCAGGGACATGTATGAAATTTACCATGACTGGGCACTTGTTATATCAGCATATAACTGCGGACCGGGCAATGTCAATAAAGCAATAAGAAGGTCAGGGAATAAGAAAGATTACTGGCAGATATACTATCGTCTTCCCCGTGAAACAAGAGGATACCTGCCTCAGTACGTGGCTGCAGTATATGGAATTAATTACTATCCTGAACATAATATAAGACCATTGCCGCTGAATATTCCCGGGGCAACCGACACAATAATGGTCAATAAGGATATTCATCTTACCCAGATTTCGGAAGTAATGGGAATCCCATTGGGTGAACTTCGCGCACTTAATCCACAGTACCGCACGGGCCTTGTTCCGGGTTCTTCAAAACCTCTGGCACTGACCCTGCCGATGAATCATATTGGTGATTTCATTGACCTTAATGATTCGATCAGAAAATATAAGCCAGATGTATATCTGAATAAGACAACTCAGATTGCAGATCCCTCCAGGTCGGTTTACCTGCCGGCTGATGTAAAGGGGAAAACAAAACTAGGGTATACCGTAAAGGACGGCGATAACCTGGGATTTATATCCGAATGGTATCATGTGGGTTTATCAGAGATCCGATACTGGAACAATATTTACAGGAACACTATCCGTGTCGGACAGAAGCTCGTTATATATGTCGATCCTTCAAAATCAGACTATTATTCAAAAATAAATTCAATGTCATTTGCCGAAAAACAGGCATTGACAGGGAAAAGCGTTATCTCTGAAACACCACCGGTAAAAACAGTAACCGGACCCGGACCCACGGTTGAAACCGATGACGAATTTATTACCCATATTGTACGCGATGGTGACACTATCTGGGATATCGTTAAGCTTTACGATAATGCGACAACCAGCGAGGTTCTATATTTGAATAATATTTCCGATCCGCAAAAGATAATGGTGGGACAGAAGCTTAAGATCAAAAAGAAAAGCTGATTTCTGACTCAAATATGCGCCCGTTCAGGTCGTTTTTATTATTACTTATATCTCTGGCCTCACTTTCCGGCCTCTGTTTTTTATTCCCTGGCACAGGATTATTTCCGTCAGCAGAAACATTTATTCCGATATTTTCTGAATATTATCTGAAACATTCAGGTATTACGGAACAACAACAAGCTGTTGTACAGATCCGTGATTCAGTCCGCTCTTCCTATGCTACCCGAATCCTTCCTGCCGGCACAGGGAATAATCTGCCCCGTCTGTTCCTTGATTCACTCAGAAGTTCAAAAGGCCAGATAAGGATAATGTACTACGGTGATTCACAGATAGAAGGTGATCGTATCACTTTCTCTCTACGCCAGGCATTAAGAAAAGAGCGTGGCGGAACCGGACCCGGACTGTTCCTCCCGGTAATGCCGGTGATGTACACAAAGTCTCTCTGGCTAAGATCATCATCAAACTGGGAACGATATAATTATCTTTCTTATAAAAATGGCGAGATCACGCATGATAAACTGGGACCTTTCATGGCTATATGCAGGTACCTGCCTGAAGGGGTGGTTTCTCTGGTAAGCGAGACAGCTACAGTAAAAATTCGTCCTTCAAACTATGCAGACAAAGCTGCTGCAACATATGACATACTGAGGATTTTTTATGCTAATCAAAAAGGGGAAGTCGGTATTTCAGTAAAAGCAGATGACAGACAAATATTGACCGGCTCTCTTAAAAATGGAACCGGTATTCAGGAAATTTCCTGCAACATAAAGGGTTCAAAAGAAATAATGATCGTATTTGAGGGCAAAGTAAGTCCCGATATTTATGGAATAAGCATAGAAAGTAAAGCTGGGGTAATAGTCGATAATATTCCCCAGCGAGGCAGCGCCGGGCTTGAATTTACTATGGTAGACAGGAATAATCTTAAAGAGAGTTACAAACTGCTTTCGCCTGACCTGATAATTCTTCATTACGGGCTTAATATTGTAAAGAATGTCAGAAATGAATACTCATTTTATAAAAGAGGATTATTAAGACAACTGGCGCTTCTGAAAGAGGTTGCTCCATTAAGCCGGATTTTGGTCGCAGGTGTCACCGATATGGCTTTCAGCGAAGGAGACAGTGTTGTATCTTATAGCAATATTCCGGCGATAGTCAAAGTTCAGAGAGAGGCGGCAGTACAAACGGGTGCAGCTTTCTGGGATTCGTACAGGGCTATGGGAGGAAGATCTTCAGTTATTAAATGGGCTGAAAGGGAACCACCGCTTGCCCAGAAAGACTTTGTGCATTTTACATACCCCGGTGCAGATACACTGTCACGAATGCTTGCTGAGGCTATGTTCTTATCCGAAGCCACAGATACATTACATAAGGCAATTTCTTATAATCGGTCCGATACGGTGGCAGCTCCTTCTCCGGGTTTGGGCCGGCAGCTTCGTGGTGGAAATAATAGTACAGCTGGCTCTTTAATTACAGCTGTTTTAAATTATGATCCTGATAAACCATTTATTTTTACAACAGCAGCATTCTGGATATTTTTTCTTCTTGTTCTGGCAGGTTACAGCCTCGTATACAAGAAATTACTTATAAGAAATGTTTATCTCTTTTTAATCAGCCTCTTCTTTTATTATAAAACGGGAGGGTTGTTTCTGTTCATCCTGATATTTGTAACTGTAATTGATTATAGCTGCGGACTTTTAATCAACAGATCAAAAAGGAACTTTGCCAGGAAGCTCTTTGTTTTCCTGAGCATAGTCTCAAATCTTGGACTTCTTGGGTATTTTAAATATACAGGATTCATTATCAATACGATTAATGATATTTTCGGAACTCAATTTAAAGTTTATGATTTTCTTTCTGCTTTTTCAAATTCGATTCTGGGTACATCCTTTGATATAAGTTATATAATACTTCCGGTTGGCATTTCCTTCTTTACTTTTCAGTCGCTGAGCTATACAATTGATATTTACAGAAGAAAAATGGAGCCGGTCAGAAATATAATTGATTTTGGTTTTTATGTTTCATTTTTTCCGCATCTCGTTGCAGGTCCGATAGTCAGGGCTTCGTTTTTTATTCCACAGATATATCAGGAGTTCAGACTTTCCAGGCACGAATTCAGCCATGCACTATACATGATTTCCAAGGGATTAATTAAAAAGATAGTCATCTCCAATTTCATTGCGATTAATCTTGTCGATCGTGTTTTTGATGCCCCGGCAATCTATTCTGGTTTCGAGAATCTGATGGCAATATACGGTTACGGACTTCAGATATACTGTGATTTTTCAGGTTATACAGATATTGCCATCGGGGTCGCATTGATCCTCGGATTCAGGTTACCAATAAACTTTAACTCACCTTATAAGGCGAAAAATATTACGGATTTCTGGAAAAGATGGCATATTTCACTTTCTCAGTGGCTTCGTGATTATCTGTACATTTCGTTGGGTGGCAACAGGAAGGGAAAGGTCCGCACATACCTGAACCTGATGATTACCATGCTCCTGGGAGGATTATGGCATGGTGCTTCATTGAGGTTTATTATCTGGGGTGGTCTTCATGGCATTGGACTCGTAATTAATAAGCTATGGAGTTCGCTTTTCAGAAGTTACGGGAAGACCAGCTGGATTGGCCGGCTGCTGGCAATCTTTGTTACGTTCAATTTTGTAAACTTCTGCTGGATCTTTTTCAGGGCACCCGATATGGATAATGCTATTCTGATGCTGCATCAGATTGCTGAAAATTTTTCCCCTGGCTCGTTTCTGACGGTAATACCTGCTTATAGCAGCGTATTTATTTTAATGGCTGTCGGTTATATTATTCATTTTTTACCGGAGAGAGTAAAAGAATCCTATCGCGGATTTTTTATAAGAATACCTTTATATGCTCAGATGGTTATCATTTTGCTTATAGCTGTAATGTTATATCAAATGAGAACTGCCGATGTGATACCTTTTATTTATTTCAGGTTCTGATTGTCCTCACCCCCTCTTATCCCCCGCTCCCGGAGAGAGCGTGGTTATAAATAAACCTGACTGTTTGTCGAATCCTTCACAAACGGAGCTATAGCTCTTTTGTATATTCCCTGTACATAAGCTATTGCCATTCCGTAATTTGTAACCGGGACTCCGGCTTTAAGAGCAGGTTGCAGCCGGTTGTGAAGCTGTCTTCTCGTAATCATGCAGCCGCCGCATTGTATTACCAGAGAGTATTCAGTGATCGGGCGGGGGAGAATATCAAGCCCGGCAACTACATCATATTCAATATTTTTACCGGTGAAGTTAGTGATCCATCGTGGTATTTTTGTTCTTCCGATATCATCACATGCAACATGATGGGTGCAGGATTCCAGGAGCAGTACACGGTCTCCATCCTTCAGCTCCGATATTTTCGGGGTTCCCTTAAGGTAATTATCAAAGTCGCCCTTGAATCTGGCCAGCATTATGCTGAAGCTTGTAAGCGGTATGTCGTGCGGTATTGATGCATCGGCTTTTACAAAAACCTGTGAATCAGTGATTGCAAGAGCCGGCTTAATTCTTGTTTTTTTAAGGAAGGCATCAACTTCCCGCTCTTTAAGAACAATTGCAACTGCATCATTATCAAGAATATCCCTGATAGCCTGAACCTGAGGAAGTATAAGCCTTCCGGCAGGAGCTTCGACATCGATTGGTGTTATCAGAATGACAATATCTCCATAACCGATCAGATCGCCAAGCAGGGTAGGTGTTTTATAGGAATGTTCAGGTATTGTTAACCGGATAAGTTCAATCAGATCTTCAAAGTTACGCTTATCAAACGAAGAGAATTCAAAAAGCTCACTGCCGCTCTTAGCTTTTACTTTTTCCCTGAACACTGCAGTGGGCTCCTGAATATCAGATTTGCTGTGGATTACAATATAAGGTATATCGTGTAATCGGAATTTATCAATCAGGTCATCTTCATAGATTCCCCATGAATTATGTGTCACTAACAGAAGGGCAAGATCTATAATGTCGAGGGTTCTGACAGTCCGTTCAATTCTCTTCTGTCCAAGGTCGCCTGAATCGTCTATTCCTGCAGTATCGACAAGGATAACAGGACCAAAACCGGTTATTTCAAATGATTTTTTTACAGGATCTGTCGTTGTCCCGGCTTGTTCTGATACAATAGCTATATCCTGTCCTGCAAGGCAATTGATAAGACTGCTTTTGCCGTTATTCCGGCGACCGTAGATACCAATATGAGGCTTGGATTCTCTGCCTTTTGACATTCAATTCTGGTTTATCTGCAAAATTAGCAATTTTTATCCCGTAAATTACCTGGTACAACCTCCCTATAATTCATCAAGTGAAAACCCAAGCTTAAGTAAATTGCCCGGCTGAAGGATTATTTTAAGCTTTGCATCATCAATTGTTTTCAGGAAACTGTTGGCTTCAAAAATATCAATCTTCTTCTCCTTCATCAGGTAAGCCAGTTCAGAAGCTTTATGATACCCGATATATGGACTGAGGGCCGTTGTAACAGAAGGACTGCTCATAAGCGCCTTATAACCTGCAGATTCATTTATTACCAATCCGGAGAATAAATTATTCAGAAGAGTTATATTGCACGATATCAGCAGGTTAATACTCTCAATAACAGAAGAGCCAATAACCGGCAGGTATGCATTCAGCTCAAGAGCACCCTGTCCACAGAGAGAGCTTATCAGATTATCATTTGAATAAACCTTATGTGCCGCAGAAATAACAAATTCAGGTATAACAGGATTTATTTTTCCTGGCATTATAGAACTTCCAACTTGTTTATCAGGTATTGAAATCGTCCTGGTGCCTGCAATATCAGATGCCAGTAACCTCAGGTCAGAAGAGAGTTTTTCAAGATTTACTGCATGTGCTTTCAATGTCGCATGGATTTCAACCCATTTGTCAAGATTCGATGTTGCATCAGCCAGGTTTTCACTATGTGACAGCTGTAATCCAGTAATAGTCCGGAGCTCAGGAACAACCTCCATAATAAAGAATCGGGGAATGGCAATTCCGGTACCGATAGCGCCTCCGCCAAGATTGACCTGTTTTATCCGTTCAAAACATTTTGATACTCTCCACCAGTCGCGTGAAAGTGCTTCATTGTAGGCACCGAAAAGCAATCCGAATGATGAAGGTACCGCTTCCTGAAGCTGCGTGTAACCGGGCCGTAGCTTATCTCTGTTCTTCCTTTCAAAAACCTCGACCTTCTGTCTTAATTTATTTATTTCTTCTTCAAGCGACTGAAGGAGTTTCATCACCGCAATTGTAAGAGCAGTTGGAATGACATCATTTGTCGACTGGTAGATATTTGCATGTTCCGTTGGATCAATAATAGTGTATTGGCCACACTTATTCCCTGTTTTCAGAAGAGCTGAATTGGCAATTATCTCATTGATATTCATATTGATGCTGGTCCCGGCCCCCCCCTGCACAGCGGGAACAATAAAATTGCTGAAATGTTTTCCTTCAGCAACCTCTTCAGAGGAGCTGATCAGTGCCTCCAGTATCTTATTTTCTATTCTTAAAATCTGGAGAATCTTTCCAGGCTTTGCTGTTGCCGCGTCTATGAATTTCCTGTATGTCCTGTAGCATGCCAGTTTGGTAAGACCAACAGCTTTGTACCATTCAGCAGGGAACTGTGTATTGACAGGGAAGTTTTCTTTTGCCCTGAGCGCATGAATCCCGTACAGAGCATCTATAGGGATCTGTTTCTCTCCAAGAGCGTCTTTTTCAGTACGGTACATCAGATCATATTAATACCGGATACAGGACGGGCGTAAGCTAAAACATCTGCTCCGGTGATTTCATCTTTGCAAAGTATTATCAGTCTTTCGATAACATTTCTGAACTCACGGATATTTCCTGTCCATTCAATTTTCTGAAGCTCTTTGATAGCATCTTTTCTAATAATCTTTTTGCTCATTCCGTACTCTTTGCAGATAAACGAGTTGAAATATTCGGCAAGAACAGGAATATCCTCCTCCCGTCTCATTCAATGAAGGGACATGGATTAATATCACACTGAGCCTGTGATAGAGATCCTCCCTGAAGGTGTTATTCTCGATCTCCTTCTTTATATTTTTATTTGTAGCAGTTATAACCCTCACGTTGACATGGATATCCTTGTCTGAACCGACTCTTGTAATCTTATTTTCCTGCAAGGCTCTTAAAACTTTGGCCTGTGCCGACAGGCTCATATCGCCTATCTCATCCAGAAAAAGTGTTCCTCCGTCAGCCTGCTCGAATTTTCCGATGCGTTGTTTTATAGCAGAGGTAAATGATCCTTTTTCATGTCCGAAGAGTTCACTTTCAATAAGTTCTGAAGGAATTGCAGCACAGTTCACCTCAACAAATGGTGCCTTTGCCCTGTTGCTTTTTTCATGTATCTGGTGTGCTACCAGCTCTTTCCCGGTTCCGTTTGCACCTGTTATAAGAACTCTTGCCTCTGTGGGAGCTATCCGGTCGATCATCTCCTGTACCTTTTTAATAGCCTCGGATTCTCCGACAATTTCGTACATTTTACTGACCTTGTTCCTGAGAACCTGGGTCTGTGAGATCAGGGTCGATTTATCCCTGGCATTACGGATTGTGATCAGGAGCCTGTTAAGATCAAGCGGTTTTTCGAGGAAATCGAAAGCTCCTTTCTTGATTGCTTCGACGGCAGTATCAATGTTGCCATGTCCTGATATCATTATTACCGGGGTGACTGTTGAAATTTCCACCAATTTTCTCCAGAACTTCTATACCGTCCATCTTCTGCATTTTTATATCGCAGAGGACTATGTCATAAGTATTTTCGGTAAAAAGTTCAAGACCTTTTGGCCCGTCTTCAGCCAGATCAACCTCATGCTTCTCATACTCCAGAACATCTTTCAGAGTATTCCGGATTGCCTTCTCATCATCTATTACTAGTATTTTGGACATTATATATTTTTGTCTTTTGTTCCCGCCAAAGCGGGATCTTCGCTTCGCTTCGACTTTTGTCTTTTATCTTTTGTCTTTTGTCTTTAGTCTTATCCCCTATACCTCAGCCACTTCCACATCTCTTTCCACGATGACTTCTTACCATACATAAGAATTCCTGTACGATAGACCTTTGCTGCCATCCAGACAAATGCCAAAAAGGTAATTACCATTAATCCCATTGAAACTGCAATCTGCCAGCCCGGAACGCCAAATGGAATTCTGGCCATCATAACAATCGGTGATGTGAGAGGGATGATTGAAAACCAGAAAGAAAGTGAGCTTTCAGGGTTTTGCATTGTTCCCATTGCCACCATCAGTCCCAGGATTATTGGTATTGTCACAGGCAACATAAACTGCTGTGTCTCAGTCTCGTTATCAACCGCTGATCCGATTGCTGCAAAAATTGAAGCATATAGCAGGTAGCCGGTAATGAAATAAAAAATAAATGATGTTATTATTAAGAGCCAGTCCTGGTTCATTGCATTTTCAAAGAGCTTATTAAATTCAGCCAGTTGGGGAGAGACACTTGCTGTCTGACTTGTTGCTTTATTCACGTCATTCTGCGACATAAGATCCCTGGGCAGATTCTGGGTTATTTCTGTCGCATCCGTTTTCTTAAGAATAGTAGCTTTTACCACACCAACAATACCAATTGTAAGGATTACCCAGATCATGAACTGTGTTAATCCTACCAATGCAATACCGACTATCTTCCCCATCATAAGCTGGACAGGTTTGACTGAAGATACTATTACTTCGACAACCCTGCTGGTTTTTTCTTCGATAACCCCCCTCATTACCTGGGCTCCGAACATGAATACCAGCATATACATCAGGAATCCGCCAATATATGCCAGGGCCATTGAAATACCTGTATTTGTTTCGGTAGTCTTGCCAGCCTCATCAACGAGGGTTGTACTGGTGGTGACTTTTGTTCTGATCTGGGTAAGGATTGAATCGAGGTTTTGTATATTATATCCAAGAAGTTTCTCTTTTTCAAGTTCTTTCTCAAGAGAATTTGAAATATGATCAAGAAGCCCTATCGGAGGTTGTTTAGTAGAGTAAAGTTTGGGTGAATTGGGCACAGCGGCTGAAATATAGAGGACACCATAATATCCGGCCTTATCAAATGTTTTTATAAGATCATTAATTTTTGCATTGGGCAGATATTCAAATTCCGCATCCTTTATATCGGGGATGAATTTATGAAGCTGATCGGATCCATCTTCAACTATAGCAATCTTTTTGAAATCTTTGTCACCGTTCAGCATCACCAATGCAGGAAGAACGAAAAGTGATGCCATCAGAACCGGGGCGAGAAGGGTCATTATGATGAATGATTTCTTCCTGACTCTTGTAACATATTCTCTTTTTATTATAACAGATACCTTATTCATAGCTTGAAAATTACAGTGAGTTAATTCAGTTTTTCGAAACAGCTTCCACAACCCTGATAAAAATCTCATTCATTGACGGCAGAGCCGGATTAAAAGAGACAAGCTTGCCGGATCTCATTGCTGTTTGAATGATATCATTTGTCTTGATATCACCGTTTGTTTTAATCCTTACAATGCTTTTTTCATCATCAAAATTATGACTGAGAGTTTTATATTGAGTGTTTCCCTCTATATTGACATTTCCTTCAAAGACAATGTCATACTCATTGGCCGCCCAGCGTTTTCTGATTTCGTCAACGCTTCCCTCAAGAATGGTTTTAGCTTTATCAATCAGGGTAATGTTATCACACAGCTCTTCAACTGAACTCATATTATGAGTTGAAAAAATTATGGTTGCTCCCCGTTCCCTTAGGAAAAGGATCTCGTTTTTAATGGTATTCGCATTCACAGGGTCAAATCCCGTGAAGGGCTCATCAAAAATTATAAGTTTTGGTTCATGCAGAACAGTTGTAATAAACTGAACTTTCTGTTGCATACCTTTAGAGAGCTCTTCAACTTTCTTGCCCCACCAGTCGACTATATCCAGTTTCTTAAACCAGTATTTTAATCTTCTTACAGCTTCAGTTTTTGTAAGTCCTTTAAGCTGGGCAAAATAGACTGCCTGTTCGCCTACCTTCATCTTTCTGTACAGACCGCGTTCCTCAGGAAGGTATCCGATGCCATAAACATCCTCAGGAAGAAGTTTTTTCCCATTCAGAAATAATTCACCCGCATCAGGTCCGGTTATCTGGTTGATAATTCTTATGAGCGTCGTTTTCCCCGCTCCGTTAGGTCCAAGAAGTCCGTAAATGCATTTTTCAGGCACCGATATGCTTACATTATCAAGTGCCGTGAAGCTGCCGAAGTGCTTTGTAATGTTCTTTGCTTCAAAGAGTGCCATAGAGAATTATGTTGGTTTTAAAATGAAGGGTAAATATATATAAAAAACTCAGAGGGCCACGGAGGCTGATATAAACTTTTATTCGAAATAGCCTCTCATCCTTTCGAAGAATCCCTTATCGTTTTTATCAGGTTTTGGTACGAATGTTTCGGAATCTTTGAATTTTTCTATGATCTTTGCTTCGTCTTTATTGATGCTCTTTGGTATCCAGACATTTACATTCACCAGCAGATCGCCACGACCATAACCGTTTACTTCAGGCAATCCTTTACCCCTTAAACGGAGAATTCTGCCTGGCTGAGTACCCGGCTCTATTTTGATTTTGACATTATTATCAACTGTTGGTACCTCTACATGAGTACCCATGATTGCATCAGGTATGCTGATGAACAGATTATAGATCAGATCGTTACCTTCCCTGATCAAGATCAGGATGTTCTTCTTCGTCAATTACGACAAGAAGATCGCCATTTACACCACCTCTTCTTGGAGCGTTTCCCTTTCCGCTGACAGTCATTTGCATACCTTTTCCGACACCTGCAGGGATGTTAATTTTAATAATATCTTCTTTTTGGACGATCCCTTCACCATAACAGGTAATGCATTTCTTTGTTATCGTTTTCCCTTCTCCGCCACATGAAGGGCATACTGATGTTGTCTGCATCTGGCCAAGCATGGTATTCGTAAGCCTGGTAACATGCCCGGAACCATGACAGGTTGAACAGGTCGACAGGCTATGTGAGTCGGCGGCACCTGTCCCTCCGCAGACTGAACAGGTATCATATTTTGTGACTTTTATCTTTTTCTCTGCACCAGTGGCGATCTCCTGGAGCGTTAGTTTGACCTTTACACGCAGGTTTGTTCCCTTATTGACACTGCGGCTGCTCCTCCGGCTGCCTCCGAAAGCGCCAAATCCGCCAAAAGCATCGCCGAATATATCACCGAACGATGAGAAAATATCATCCATTGTCATCCCACCGCCGCCAAAACCATTACCGGCACCGCTCATCCCCGCATGTCCGAACCTGTCGTACCTGGCTTTCTTTTCTTCGTTGCTTAAAACTTCGTAAGCTTCTGCAGCTTCTTTAAAGTTTTCTTCAGCTTTTTTGTCACCGGGATTCTTGTCGGGATGAAATTTTAAAGCCTGTTTCCTGTACGCTTTCTTTATCTCATCCTTTGTAGCATTCCTTGTTACGCCGAGTACTTCGTAATAATCTCTTTTTCCCATCCTTTTTTAATTGTAGAGTAACCTGATTTTATTGTTACAGGTTTTATGAATCATTCTCCGATTACTACTTTTGAATGTCTTATTACTTTATCCTGAAGGTAATATCCTTTCAGGATCACATCCACAATTTTCCCTTTCTTATCCTCATCTTCAATTGGTGCTTTTGCCACAGCATCATGAAGTTCGACATTAAAAGGGCAATTCATCGATTCAATCTCCCTGACGCCATTCTGTTTCAGGAATTCAGAGAATTTACCGTAGATCAGGTCAATACCCTCTTTTATTGCCGCACAATCAGTTGAAATCTCCATATTTGATATTGCTCTTTCGAAATCATCCATTACAGGAAGGATTTTAATCAACAGGTTCTCAGATGCACATTTTGTAATCTCCATCTTCTCACGTAATGTCCTTTTTCTGTAATTATCAAATTCGGCAGACAGCCTTATATATTTATCCTGCATCTCTGCCAGTTTTTCTTCAAACGACTTCTCCTCACTAACAACTTTGTCAGAAGTGGTCACTTCCGGGGCGGAATCGCCGGGTTTCTGTTCCGAAGAACCGTTTAAAGCCTCATTAGCTGTTTTATTTGATTCAGTATTTTCAGGTACTTCGCTATTTTCTTTATTATCAGCGGTTTCGAAATGTTTTTTCTGGTCAGGATCATCCTGATCATGTATCTTCTTCTTCGTCATACTCACAATATTTCGATTATAGATTATTTATTCATCAAATAGTTTGCCATGCGGCAATAATTGACAATTTGGCAGGGGCAGGGAATGGCATTAAGGGTTTAAAAAGTTTCGGCCTCAGGTTCTTCTTATATCCGCACCCAGTGCATTGAGGCGAGCATCAATGTTCTGATAGCCTCTGTCGATCTGCTCGATATTGTGAATAACGCTTTCTCCTTCGGCCGACATTGCAGCTATGAGCAATGCCACTCCGGCCCTTATATCGGGGGATGTCATAACCGTACCACGAAGTTTTATCATCCTGTCCTGGCCAATAACGGTTGCCCTGTGCGGGTCGCAGAGAATAATCTGGGCGCCCATATCAATAAGCTTATCAACAAAGAAGAGGCGGCTTTCGAACATTTTCTGATGAATAAGAACAGTTCCTTTTGCCTGGGTTGCAACAACAAGGAAGATACTTAGCAGGTCAGGTGTAAGCCCCGGCCAGATAGCATCAGATATTACCATAATTGACCCGTCGATAAAGGTCTCTATCTCATAATGTTCCTGACGGGGTACAATTATGTCATCGCCATCTCTTTCAAGATTAATACCCAGCCGGCGGAAAGAATCAGGGATGATACCCAGATGCTCATAGGCAACATTCCTGATAGTGATCCCGGAAGAAGTCATGGCAGCCATTCCTATGAATGAACCTATCTCGATCATATCGGGAAGTATTGTATGTGTACAACCTTTCAACCTCTTTACGCCGTCAATGTAAAGCAGGTTCGATCCGATACCTTCAATTTTTGCCCCCATCGAAACCAGCATTCTGCACAGCTGCTGAATATAAGGCTCACATGCAGCATTATAAATAGTGGTCCGTCCCTTTGCAAGTATAGCAGCCATAATAATATTTGCTGTACCAGTGACCGAAGCTTCGTCAAGATGCAGGTATGTTCCCGTAAGAGACGAGGCTTCAACAGTGAAAAAAGGTTCGGAAGAATCGAATTCAACTTTAGCGCCAAGTTTTTGAAAGCCAATAAAATGGGTGTCGACGCGCCGGCGGCCTATCTTATCTCCGCCTGGTTTTGGAATGTATGCCTTACCAAATCGTCCAAGTAACGGCCCGACCACCATTATTGATCCTCTGAGACTCATACTCTGAGCCCTGAACTCAGTTGTTTGAAGATAATCAAGATGAATCTTATCTGCCTGAAAACTTACTGTGGATTGTGATTCTTTTATCACTTTAACACCCATACAGCCAAGCATTTCGATAAGCTTGTTCACATCAGCGATGTCGGGAATATTATGAATGGTAATTTTTTCAGATGTAAGAAGGACTGCACAGATTACCTGAAGTGCTTCATTTTTTGCTCCCTGGGGAGTAATTTCTCCTTTAAGAGGTTTCCCGCCCTGGACGATGAAAGTTCCCATTAATGCCGGCTATATCCTTTTTTCTTAATGAATGTTTTATTCTGCTGCTTGCCGTGAGGTTTGCCCTGCGGTTTTTTTCTGACCTGTGGTATAAGTTCTTTTATCTCAAGAATTTTAACCCCGTCGGTGATCTTTAACTTACCCCGGGATAATAATTTAAGGTCACCAATGATCACCTCATCAGCCACCTGGCTTCTGTTCCAGGTTACGTAAGATTTCTTCATCTGGTTAACAATCAGGGTAGTAAGGTATTCTTTTTCCTCACCATCTTTCATTTCAGAAGCGGCATCTATAAGTAATTCAATTATGCGGCCATAATGAAGATACCTGATATCACCCTGCCTGTAGGGAATCTGCTTTGGTTTTTCAATGAATTTTGTCGGCTCCGGGAAAGGGTATGGGGTATCAATATCAAGGTCAAAACCTGCCATCAGTGCAAGATGGTCCCATAATTTATGTTTGAAGTCCCCTTCATCGCGCAGGTGCGGGTTAAGGTTTCCCATTATCGAAATTACTGTTTTAGCAGCACGGTTTCTTTCATCCCTGTCTTCAATGGTTTTAATATGATCTACCATTTTTTGTACGTTCCTGCCATATTCCGGCAAGGCCATCCTTTTCCGTTGTGTATTATAATCGTATGTCATTATACTGATTCTATTTCCTGCAAATCTAAGAATTATATGACAATTAAGTACAATGAGGTATCCTTCAAAATAGATACTTCTGTTTTTTGTATCGTCCGACTTGTTAACTTTAGGTTTTCAATCAAATACTGATTTTAATGAGAGCGGTGATTTTATTTACCTCTATTTTAGTCCTTCAATCCAGTCTGTCAGGACAGGCCGGGAAAAAGCCTGACCCGCTTGTTGACGTTATTCATTATGAATTTAATATTGCGCTGAATGATACTACCGACAGGATAGAGGGGATAGCAGTGATTGATGTGGATTTCAGGGCTCCCGTTGCCTCATTTGATTTTGATTTTAAAAATTCTGACTCGAACGGTAAAGGAATGAAAATCAGCACTCTATCATTCAATGGTTCAGATATCAGGTGGGTACACAGCTCAAACACTTTAAGAATAATGCCTGAGGGAGATCAATGCAAGGCTGATTCAGGTAAAATTACTGTTACTTATTCTGGTACACCTGCAGATGGTCTGATAATCTCAAAAAATAAGTTTGGTAACCGCACTTTTTTTGCTGACCACTGGCCCGACAGGGCTTCTTGTTACCTTCCCGTCGTTGATCACCCCTCCGATAAGGCTACTGTCGATTTTATAATAACAGCACCCTCTCATTATGAGGTTGTTGCAAACGGAATTCTTACGGAGGAGAGCGATCTCCCCGGCAATTATACTCTTACACACTGGAAAGAAGAGGTACCCATTCCGGTTAAGGTAATGACATTCGGAACGGCTTCTTTTGCGGTGCAGCTCACCGGGTATGTCGAAAATATTCCAGTCTGGACGTGGGTTTTCCCTGAGAACCGCAAAGAGGGATTTTATGATTATTCTGTGGCACTGAAACCGCTTGCCTTCTACAGCAAGCTTATAGGACCGTATGCCTATGAAAAGCTTGCCAACGTACAGTCTAAAACTATTTTCGGGGGACTGGAAAATGCAGGTTGTATTTTTTATTCTGAGAATTCAGTAACCGGACAGGGGAAAGATGAAAATCTTATAGCCCATGAGATAGCCCACCAGTGGTTCGGAAATTCAGTAACCGAAGCCGACTGGCATCATATATGGCTCAGCGAAGGTTTTGCCACCTATCTTACCTCGGTGTACCAGGAAATGAACTATGGAAAAGAGAAACTGAAAGAAAGCATGAAATCAGCCCGCGAAAGGGTTATAAGGTCTTTTGAAAGGATACCGGGTCCTGTTATTGATACGACTATCACAAACCTGATGAGGCTTTTAAGTACAAATTCCTATCAGAAAGGTGCATGGATTCTTCATATGCTGAGATCAGAAGTGGGAGAAGATAATTTCTGGAATGGAATGCGGCTGTTCTACAAAAGATACCGGAATGGCAATGCACTCACCGATGATTTCAGAAAAACAATGGAAGAAGTAAGCGGAAGGGATCTGAAAAATTTTTTCTATCAATGGCTGTTTATAGCCGGACAACCTGATCTAAAGATAAGGACTGAAACCGGGAAACGAAAAGGGACCAAAGATTTAGTAATTGAACAGACTCAGGATTATATTTTTTCGTTCAATCTTGAAGTTATGCTGAAGGATTCAAAGGGAGAAAGGACCATAACCCTGCCTGTTACTGAAAAAATTACAACTGTTAATTTGAAGGCAGAATCCGGTGTACAGATCACAATTGATCCTGATGTCAGGCTGCTATTCAGAAATATTCAGAATTGACCGGGCCGATTTGAAGTGCTTCAATGATTTATAAACCAAGGAATTGAATAGCCATCCCTGAAAGGAAAATCATAGAGCCGGCAATCAGGTGACCGTATTTCTCAACAGGTTTCAGGTTTATCCTGTTCAGCCCAAGCTTAAATGCAACCACTATTGCCATCATTGTCGAAATTGTAACTAGAGCGAAGAGGAGAGATACAATAACTGCACCTGCAATATTATTTGCAGCAGCCGGGTACATCACGATCGGGATCAAAGGTTCGCAGGGGCCGAACACAAAAATAAGGAAGAGTATCCATGGAGTCGTTTTAATCATATCTTTTTCGTGAATATGGGCATGTTCAACATGGTGATCATGTTCATGCAAATGTTTCTCCCCTCCCATATGAAAATGCGCATGGCTGTGTTTCCTGTTCTTAATAAGGTTACGGATGCTAATGACCATATATACAAGACCAAATGCTATAAAGAGCCAGGCAGCTATGTTTCCGCGGAATGATTCGACAGAAACCAGCTTTTTCACTGAAATTCCTACAGCAATTCCGACAAGACCCAGGATTACAGAACTTAGCACATGCCCGATACCACAGACAAAGGTAATTAACATGGTTTTCCTGATAGTCCATTTTTTAGCTTCGCTAAGCACAATGAAAGGCAGATAATGGTCAGGACCAAGGACCGTATGAATGAACCCGATTGAGATAGCTGTTATTGAAAGAAGCGTAATTGAATCGGCCATAAGAAAAATTAAGCTGTGATTACCTGATCTAAATTGTACAATAATATCTAAAAATTTCTTATTCTCCAAACCTGTAACCGATACCAGGCTCAGTAATAATAAGAGAAGGGTGGGAGGGATCTTCTTCAATTTTCTTCCTGAGCTGGGCAACAAATACGCGGAGATACTGGGTCTGATCGAGATAGCCATGACCCCATACTTCTTTCAGAAGATACTGATGAGTCAATACTCTTCCGGAATTTTTTGCCAGGATTGCCAGCAGGGAAAATTCTGTTGAAGTCAGCTTAAGTAGTACCCCGTTTTTCCTGGCAGTGTGTCCGGAAAGATCGATTGTAACTAATCCGAAGATTAATTGGGCATCAGATTTTCCTGAACCCTGAAACAAACGTATTGCAGTTCTGATTCTTGCAAGAAGTTCTCCGGTTCTGAACGGTTTTGTGAGATAATCGTTAGCGCCAATGTCGAGTGCTTTGATTATATCTTCTTCTGAACTTCGTACTGAGAGAATTATTATTGGATTTGTATACCATTCTCTCAGTTTGTTGAGTACCTGCAAACCATCCTCATCAGGTAATCCGAGATCAAGGAGGATAAGGGAAGGATTATATGTTGCGGCTGCCGATATTCCCTCCCTTGATGTGGAAGCAAGCATTACCTTATAATTATTTAACGTAAGAGTTATTTCAAGAAGTCGTCCTGATCTGGACTTCATCGTCAATAATTAATATTGTTTCAGGTGAATTCATATTATGAATCTGTTAACCCTTTAAATCTAACTGCGGTATCTCAGTCGGTATCTTAATTGTGAATTTTGCGCCGCCATTCTGCCTGTTTTCCACTGTTACTGTGCCTTTATGTGCCTCAACAAAGCCTTTTACAATTGATAGCCCCAGCCCGGTACCACCGGCTTTTGATCCTTCTACCCTGTAAAACTTATTAAATATAAGGGATATTTCGTTTTTTGGGAAACCAGGACCTCTGTCCATAACCTGTAAAGTCATTATTCCATTGTCATAGAATGCTTTAACTCTTAAATTTATTGAAGCAGAAGCATACTGAGTGGCATTATAAATCAGGTTGTAGAGCACCTGTTCCAGTAATCCGAAGTCGATCTTTACAAAAGGCATGTCATCAGGAATAACAACATGAAGGTGGAATGGTTTAAGTTCATCCCGGAGGTTTTCAGTAACTTTATTTATCAGATCGTGAATATCGTACCAGTCAAGCCGGGGAGAAATCCGGCCACTTTCGAGCCTTGACATATTCAGGAGATTTTCTATAAGACGGTTTAATCTTTTAGATGCCTTGAATATTTCATGAGAAAGCTCTTTACGTATTTCCTCCGGATGTTGCGATGTAAGCAAAGAGTCGGAAGCGCCCATAATTGTTGCAACAGGAATCCGCAGCTCGTGCGAAATGGAGTTAAAAAGTGTTTTGTACAGCTTGTCGGATTCGTTTAACAAAAAGGCCTGTTTAGCCATATTGCGCAGATATTCCCTTTCGAACTTTCCTGATATTTGGGAAATAAATGCCTCCCAGAACTGCTCTTCGCCCTGTGTGAATACATTTGCCTGTTGAATGGCAATAACCCCCAAGTTCATCTGATTTCCTTTTAAAGGGTAAAATGTATAATTACCGGATGGTAAAGTATCGGTGTGCTTCCCTGCCTTGGTAGAGTGTTGAAATGTCCATGCTGCAACACTCATGTCGTTTCTTGACAGGATGATGTTTGCATCATTCTGACTAATGTAATCAAGCTGGTTTGTATCATTTTTAAGTAAGATTTGACATCTTAAGATTAAAATATTTCTTAATATCATTTTTAGCAATATTGATAACCTCTTCGATACCTGTTGCAATGGAAAGTTCTCTGGTAAGCTGGTACAGGGCATTAGTACGTTCCTCTCGTATCCTGATCTTCATCTCCTGTCTCTTTATCCTTGATGTCAGCACCCCGCTTAGCAGCGCAATGATGAAAAACATTATAAGCATAAGCATATCTTCCGGCTTATCGACATGCAGAGTATAGGGTGGTGGTATGAAAAAGAAATCCCAAATGAGAGCGCTCAGTGTTGCGGATAATAAAATAGGCCCTGTACCAAAGAAAAATGCAAGAGTTGAGACAACAAACAATAAACCAAATGAAACAACCTGATAACCGATAAATTCTTTAATAAAAAAACAGAAAAGAGCTGTGATCATTACAATTAACGAGGCAGTAAAGTATTGCCGGATATTTGAAGTGAAGGATGGCAAAGATACTTTTTCCTTAAACTTATCTTTCGACTGAATATCAGAACCCAGTATGTACACATCAATATTGCCGCTATAACGTATAAGCCGGTTCACAAAGTTACCAAGCCGCAACAGGGTCAACAGATTACGTACCCGCGGTTTACCGATTATTATATGTGTAATATTTTCTTTTTGAGCAAAATCCACAATTGCTTTTACCATATCAGTATTGGTAACAATACGGAACTTAATACCTAACTGTCTGGCGAGAGTTGATATTCTTATTTAGTTGTTCACTTTCTTTGGTATCAGGTTTGTAAGATGTTTCCACATAAATAGCCTGCAGATCTGCCCCCATTGTATATGAAAGGTTTTTAGCCCACCTGAGTAATTTAGCAGATTGCTGGGTATGACTAACTGCAACCAAGAGATGCAATCCCGATTTCCATGGGCCCTTTATACGCTTAAGCTGCATGTATTCGTGGAGCTGCTTGTCCACGCGGTCGGCAACTATTCGTAATGCCATTTCTCGTAAGGCTGTTATATTTCCTTTGCGGAAAAAACGTTCTATAGCCTCTTTTGACCGTTCCGGGGTATATACTTTGCCTTCAGAAAGTCTTTGGAGCAGTTCATCAGGAGTAAGGTCTATAACCTCTATTTCATCAGCGTTTTCAAAAATCTCATCGGGAAATGTTTCCCTGACAATGATTCCTGTGATCTGTGCAACGGTATCAGAACGGCTTTCGAGGTGTTGAACGTTTACAGTTGTATAAACATCAATTCCATTATCCAGGATTTCCAGAACATCCTGATATCTTTTTGTATGTCTGCTACCCGGGGCATTTGTATGAGCAAGTTCGTCAACCAGTACAATTTTTGGCTTCCGGGCTATTATTGCATCCAGATCCATTTCCTGAACAGTAGTAGATTTGTACTGGTAGGTTTTGCGGGGAATCAATTCAAAGCCCTTTACCAACTCAGCAGTTTCCTTCCGGTTGTGGGTTTCAACATAGCCAATGACAATATCGTTCCCTTTCAATTTCTCGGCTTGTGCTGTTTGAAGCATGGTGTAAGTTTTACCAACACCAGCACACATACCAAAGAATATTTTCAGCTTACCTCGTTTGCTTTTTTCTTCCTCAAACTTTAAAGAAGCTAAAAGTTCATCGGGATCTGGGCGGTTGTCAATTATGTCCATAAAATACTACTTCTTTTCAAATCTGGAAATTAACTCTTTGGCTTGTTCTTCTATACTTTTAATTCGGAGCAGAAAGTTTTTCAATTCCTGAATATCGTTAAGATTATAATCTTTACCCTGATCTTCATGTAAAGTTATAGACATTTTCTGCTTGTTTTTATTTAATTTCTCTGCCATTTCATTAAAAACCAATGAAATTTCTGAGAGTTCATCATTCCCATCAAGATAAAGCCTTTGGTTGTAATTACTGGAAACTATTTCTTTTATCCCATTATACAATTTATAAAATCGTTCATTGAAATATGATGAAAAGATAAAGGTAAAACCATAAGCAATCAAAAAACAAATGGTTCCAATAAATGTCATTTGTAGCGTAGCCTTTTTTGCCGAAACTTTAGCATCATCGGTTTTTTCTTCAATGGCTTTCTCGTTCATTTGAGACAAAAGCATCAATTGCTGGTAAAGACTGTCAAATTTCTTTTGCAGGTAAAGAACCTTAATAACCGGATTTGGCGATTTTATAAATTTTACAACCGAATCGTGGTAATCATTATAATTTGTTTCAATATCAGATGCAAGTTGATCTTCGCCAATCTCTGTTATATTATTTTTTTCTAATTTCAAGCGATTTGTCAAATAACATGAACTCCTTGTTAATAATTAAAGTATCAGGATTTTTGTTTGTTAAAAAGGAATTAATAATTCCCTGATTAATATTTGTCAGGTCTTCTGACATATCCCGGGCATAAACAACTGAATAATGGTTTTCTTTGAGGATTGCACTTGTTTTCCCCGACAGTCTGTTAAGGTAATAAGCAGAGGAGATTGATAACAACAAAATGATTACCAGAAAAAGCACCATACCCATTGTAAATCTTTTGCTGCGGATTGAAGTTTTCATAAAATATCGATTTTATTTGTTATTTGTAATGTTCTGGTCAAGTTTATTAAGTTCAAGGTTTAAGATCAATACATTAACTCTTTCTTCGCCAAGAACTAAAAACTGAGGTGTTTCAGTAAGGTTTTTTACAATTTGAACCAGATTTTGCTTTTGGATAGTATTGAAATTTCTGGCTTTAGCAATCCGGTCCACTTGCAATAATGCCGCTTTTTGAGAAATATGCGGGTCAAGGCCACTTGCTGATGCAAAAATCATTTCATTGGGAATAGATGATGTATCCGTTAATGAATTCTTTGTAGCAAATAATTTACGTCTTTCAGCAACCTGTTTTTTTAACTTATCACTTGTTGGCCCGAGGTTGGATGCTCCGGATGGTATCGGGTTATAGTCAATGGCTGAGGGTCTTGACCAGAAATAGATAGTGCTGTCAAACTTCTGGCCGATCAACTCGGAACCTATAATTTTACCATCTTTAATTATCAAACTACCATTCGCTTTGGCTGGAAAGACAAGCTGTGCCACACCGGTCATGAAAAACGGATAAATAACTCCGGTCAGAACAGTCATAATCAGTAAAAATTTTAATGCTATAATCGTTTGTGTTTTCATAATATTCTCTTTTTTAAATTAATTTTTTGTCCTGATCCCTAGATCATGTGCGTGGACACAAGCAAGCATATCGATCAGCTTGATTCCTATAAATGGAATGATTATACCGCCAATACCGTAGATCACCATGTTCAATGTCAGTACCCGTGTGGCGGAAATAGGACGGTATTTCACACCTTTGAGGGCAAGAGGGATAAGGGCGATAATTATCAGTGCATTGAATATTACTGCACTTAAGATAGCGCTTTCAGGAGAAGATAGTTTCATAATATTCAGAACACTTAAAGGAGAAACTCCTGAAGCCGAAATATACAATAATGTAGCAATAGCAGGAATAATAGCAAAATATTTAGCCACATCATTAGCTATGCTGAATGTAGTTAAAGCGCCACGGGTCATCAGCAACTGCTTTCCGGTTTCCACCACCTCAATTAGTTTTGTGGGGTTACTATCAAGATCGACCATATTCCCGGCTTCACGGGCAGCTTGTGTACCTGTGTTCATAGCCAGTCCCACATCGGCCTGGGCCAGGGCCGGAGCGTCATTGGTGCCATCTCCAATCATCCCTACCAGATGACCTAAGGCTTGTTCTTCACGTATACGATTTAATTTATCTTCAGGCATTGCCTCGGCCATAAAATCGTCTACCCCTGCTTCAGCAGCAATGGCGGCTGCAGTTAAAGGATTATCGCCGGTAATCATTACCGTTTTAATACCCATTTTCCGCAACTCGGCAAACCGTTGCTTAATACCTCCCTTTACTATATCTTTAAGATGGATTACACCCAGAACCTGATTATTTTCTGCAACTACCAACGGTGTGGCTCCCTGCCGTGAAAGATCGGATATTACCTCCTCCACTTTTTTAGGAAAGAATCCATTGTTATTTTGAATAAACGTCTTGATCGCTTCTGCAGAACCTTTTCGGATCCTGCGTAATTGACCTTCAGGATTCTTTATATCGATACCACTCATCCTGGTTTGTGCAGTAAATGGAATAAATACAGCACCAGTAGGTTTAATTTCTCTTCCCCGGATATTAAATTGCTCTTTGGCTAATATGACAATAGAACGTCCTTCCGGAGTTTCATCGGCAAGGGATGCTAATTGTGCTGCATCCGCCAATTGTTCTTTCGTAAAGCCTTCTGCAGGAATAAATTCAGTAGCCATCCGGTTACCCAATGTAATGGTTCCGGTTTTATCCAGCAGCAGAACATCCGTATCGCCTGCTGCTTCAATAGCTTTACCACTTGTTGCAATTACATTCTTACGTAACAACCTGTCCATTCCGCTTATACCGATTGCACTTAACAAACCTCCGATAGTTGTTGGAATAAGACAGACAAGCAATGATATCAGAACAGGTAAAGTCAGATTATGATTTGCAGATACACCGGATGCTTTTAAACTATAGCCAAAATAAGCCGGCAAGGAGACGACAACTAACAGGAAAATTATAGTAAGCCCGGATAAAAGAATTGTCAATGCGATTTCGTTCGGTGTTTTCTGACGTTTTGCGCCTTCGACCAAAGCAATTATACGGTCCAAAAATGTATAGCCAGGTTCAGATGTCACCTTAATGATGATTCTGTCGCTGATTACTTTGGTTCCCCCGGTCACTGCACACCGGTCGCCACCACTTTCGCGGATGACCGGCGCTGATTCACCCGTAATAGCCGATTCATCAACACTGGCAATTCCTTCGATCACATCACCATCAGCCGGTATAATATCTCCAGCTTCACAAATGACAATATCTCCCTTTTTCAGATCTGTTGCCAATACAATTTCCTCTTTATTATGAACCAGCCTGCGGGCTTTTGTTTTTGTACGGCTTTTGCGCAAACTATCTGCCTGCGCTTTTCCCCGGCCTTCAGCAACCGCTTCGGCAAAGTTGGCAAACAAGACAGTAAACCAAAGCCATAATGTTATCTGAAAATTGAAGGATGAAAAATGTCCGGCATGAATATCCAGAATTACCACTACCGTAGTCATCAATGCTCCAACTCCTACTATAAAGATTACAGGATTCCTGACCAGTGCTGACGGGTTCAGTTTAATAAAGGAATCTTTTATTGCCTGTACTGCAATTTCTCTGGTAAACAGGCGACTCATATTTTGTTTTTCCATACTTAGTTATCTTAGAAATAATTAAAATGTAACACCCAAATTCATTAATAAATGTTCAACAATAGGACCTAATGCAAGTGGAGGGAAAAAGGTCAAACCGCCAACAATTAGAATTACTCCGATCAATAATAGAACGAATAACCAGTTGTCTGTTTTAAAAGTACCCGATGAAACCGGAGTGATCTTTTTCTTTGCCATACTTCCTGCTATGGCCATTACAGGAACGATAACTCCAAAACGGCCTATGAGCATGCCAAATCCGATCATCAGGTTATAAAAAACAGTGTTGGCATTAAGCCCTGCAAAAGCGCTGCCATTATTTCCTGCCGCAGAGCTGAAGGCATACAGAATTTCAGAAAGTCCATGTGGCCCGGCATTATTGAGACTCGATAGCCCTGCAGGTACCGAGCAGGCTATTGCTGAAAATAATTTGATGACGATACTTGGAGCCAAAACTGCAAGAATGGCCATTTTCATCTCAAAGGCTTCCACTTTCTTACCCAGGTACTCAGGTGTCCGACCAACCATGAGCCCGGCAATAAAAACGGTAAGAATGATAAAGATGATCATCCCGTATAATCCAGAGCCTACTCCTCCAAAAATGATTTCACCAAGCATCATGTTGAACAATGAAACCATCCCGGATAATGGAGATAAGCTGTCATGCATAGAGTTCACAGATCCATTAGATGTAACAGTTGTAGTAACAGACCACAGGACACTGTTCATCACTCCAAAGCGGGTTTCCTTTCCTTCCATACCACCCGAAATATTCAACACATCGTTATGACTGTACTCTGACCATAGAGATATGGCAATACCTACCGTAAACAGGATAAACATAGCAATAAATATTGCCCGAGCATGGCGTTTAGACTTCGCGTAATGACCATAAGTAAATACTAAACCTCCTGAAATGATGATGAGGGCAAACATCTCTAAAAAATTGGTGAAGGGTGTCGGATTTTCGAACGGATGAGAGCTATTGCTATTAAAAAATCCTCCTCCGTTTGTGCCAAGTTGTTTAATTGCAATTTGCGACGCTGCCGGGCCAAGTGGAATAACCTGCTCAGTGCCCTGTAAAGTGGTCGCTTTGACATAATGCGAAAATGTCTGCACAGCTCCCTGTCCCACCAAAGTCATGGTGAGAATAATAGAGAGTGGCAATAACACATAAAGCACACTTCTGGTCATATCAGCCCAAAAATTACCCAAAGCGTCAGTTGTTTTTCTGGTCAATCCTCGTATAAGGGCCAGTACAACTGAAATGCCGGTTGCCGCGCTGACAAAATTCTGAACAGTCAGACCCAGCATCTGGACCAGATAACTCAGGGTATTTTCGCCGCTATATGACTGCCAGTTGGTGTTGGTGGTGAAACTCATAGCCGTATTAAATGAAAGATGCCACGAAACATTGGGCAATTTTTCTGTGTTCAGCGGCAACCAGGCTTGCAGCATCTGTAAAAGAAATAAAAACACAAATCCAAACAGGTTGAAAAGGAGAACACCATACATATAGGTCTTCCAGTTCATCTCCTCCTCGCTTTTGATACCGGATACCCGGTACACTGATTTTTCAAGCCAGCCAAAAACAGGCTTCATTATATGCTTTTCACCCATGAAAACCTTTGCCATATACTTGCCTAACAAAGGTGACAGGGTAGCCAGCGCTATCATGAAAAGAATCAATTGAATTGCTTCGTTCATATTTTTTGATTTATAGTTATATAAAAAAGCGTCTGATTCATTAATTTTATTAGAATGTTATGCCAAATATCAGATGTACATAATCATTTCTGGAGTATGTTGCCGAAGGATTAATAACCAAAGCAACCTTGAGCGGTAAGGAAAAAGTTTCGTTAATTTTCAGTGCCTTTGTAACGCTTGCACCGATATTAACTACTGAAAATGTCTTTTTATCGGCTCCGGGATCAAAAGTTGTTACTCCGTAATTATTATAATAACCTGCCCATGGGGTAAATCCAAAAAAGAAACTGGCAGCACCATTTGAATAACCCAATTCAATATATGTAGAATAAGCCTGTCTGGTCGAATCGTCAGATTTCTTATCTAATCCGTAAAACAGCGTATTCCATGTAACACTTATTGGTATAGTTTCATTACCGGTAAAACTAATAGTACCTTCAAACCTGTGACCGGTTTCGCTATTCTTATAGTTGAAGTAATCAGCCTGACCAAAATTCCAGTTGTAATCTGTAAATGCGAGTTTTAAATGTCCGGCAGTTACAGAAACATACGGGTCAACTTCTTTATAGCTACCAACGAAATCTGTGGATCCCCAGACGCCAATCTCGAAATTCCCTTTTGTAAAAGCTAAAGTTGGCTGGAAATTTGGGGCAGGACTTCCGGTTGCCATCGAACCTCTCCAAACATAGTGACTTACCAAATCTGCTGTTACTTTAAACGGAAAAGCTGGCTCACCCGATTGTGCATTTACTTGAAGACTTGTAAAACAGGCTAAAGTGATAAACCCCACTAACAAAATGTATTTATTTTTCATAATTTAGAATTTTTCGGGTTTAACTAATGAGTAAAAAAGGTATCCGAATATTAACAGAGCTATAATAGCTCCGATTATATAACCTGAGGAAAGATTTGTTTCAACTGGTTTGGATAAGACTAATAAAATTGTTGCATTCATAACTAATAATTCTTTATGATACAAAATTGCAACAGAATTTATAAGGATTTTGTAAGAATTGACCTTAGGTATATAAAGACTTTATAAAGATGATAAGATCTGCCGGCAGACCGCCGGAGATATTGCCAAGGGCTTCAGATAGATTGTTAATTATTTAACAGTAAAATATTTCCCTTAAAATCTATCTCAGGAACGTTAATGTTTTGTTTGTAAAGCAATTCTCTTGAATCATCAATAAACTTCTTCATCTGGATATAATCGGCAGGATTTGTGAAGAATTCAGGCTTGTTTTCATAGGCGGAACATGGAAGAATAAAGAACTTTTTCCTGTATTTAACTATTGGAGTGTAAACCCATGTAAGGTAAAATCCGGCATTTGTTATCCTTACGGAATCATTTTCCTTTATCAGTTCTACCCTGACCATTGAACCGCCATCAGTTTTGGGTTTCCTCTGATTTGTAACAAAATTACCAAGTGAATAAACGATTGCCTTATTTGTCATAAGGGGATCATCTTTATACCATACCATTTTCTGAAGAACATGCGGATGTGAACCTATGATGAGATCAGCCCCTTTGGAGAGGAAATAGTGAGCCATATCAACCTGGCTCTGCGACGGGATAGTGTCGTATTCAGTTCCCCAGTGAAGGAACAATACTATTAAATCCGGGTTCAAAGCTTTTGCTTTTTCAACATCTCTGGTAACTGCTTCTTTAACAAGCATATTGACGATAACCGGTTCAGGCACTTTTATACCGTTGGTTCCATATGTATAATTCAGCAGAGCGACTGAAATACCCTCTTTTTTCATTATCAGAGGCTGGAGCTTCTCTTTTTCAGCCTGTGAAAGAAATGTCCCTGTATGAGGCATTCCAATGCTGTCGAGCCTGTTGATAGTTCCTTCTATTCCGCCCATCCCCCGGTCGGCAGAATGATTATTAGCCGTAACCAGATAGTCAATCCCGGCATTCATGCAGGCAACTGCCAGTGCAGGAGGAGAGCTGAACTGAGGATAGCCCTTGTATGGGGGACCTGCCAGCGTCACTTCGAAATTTGCTATTGCAATATCGGCTTCAGAAATTACCGGTTTGATCAGGCTGAAGACTTCATCATAATTGAAGGTGTGCGTCTCCCTGTTCTCAGCTGACCATATCTGCTCATCGTGGCCCATTATGTCGCCGATAAAAAGAAGCGAGATCTTTTGTTTCCCCGATACTGAACTCTGTGCCAGCCCGGGCAAAGTAAAACAGTAAAAGAAGAAACTGATTAATACTCCTGCGAATAATTTATCTTTAAATCTCATTGACAATCTCAGATCAATAGCACCGGACCAACTTCCGGATTCAGCAAAGATAAATTTATTGATATAAAATCATATATATTCCTAATGATTAACTTTGTGTTAGATGATCAGTATTAAAAAAACTTTTTCTTAACCTGTTGCTGAGATAATTAATTTATAACTTTGCCGCCTTTCTTTGCGTGGTAATATAAGGTTGCAGGAAAAATCATGAATGGATCAAATCACCATATTGACATTAAAAAGCTTTCTTTAGCCGGGGCTCTCGTTACTCTTGGGATAGTCTTTGGTGATCTTGGCACAAGTCCTCTTTATACGATGAGGGCAATTATTACAGGCGGGAAGGAAAATTTTAATGAGTTGCTGATCTATGGCGGTATATCATGCATTTTCTGGACCCTGACCCTTTCAACAACAATTAAATATATAGTAATCACCCTGCGGGCAGATAATAATGGAGAGGGTGGAATTTTTGCCCTTTTTGCCCTGATTAAAGAGAAATCTCCATGGGCAGCTATCCTGACTATGATCGGAGGAGCTGCTCTGCTGGCAGATGGAGTTATAACGCCTTCAATTACAGTTACTTCCTCAATAGAGGGAATAAAACTCATTAATCCTGATATTCCGGTAGTCCCTATTGTACTGATCATTCTTGGAGTGCTCTTTTTCATTCAGCAGTTCGGGACAAATTTTGTCGGCAGCTCATTTGGTCCGATAATGGTAATCTGGTTTTTAACTCTCGGAACATTGGGTTTCTCTCAGCTGATCCTCTACCCCGATATCCTCAGGGCTCTTAGTCCGGAATATGCATACCTGTTCCTGACAGAATACCCGGGCGGATTCATTCTTTTAGGTGCGGTTTTTCTTGCAACAACTGGTGCTGAAGCACTTTATACCGACCTGGGTCATTGCGGAAAAGCTAATATCCGTGTTTCATGGATATTTGTCAAGATTGCTCTTCTTCTTAACTATTTCGGCCAGGGAGCATGGCTTATGATGCACATTAAATCAGGTGCTGATGTAAATCCCTTCTTTGAGATAATGCCGAAATGGTTCATACTTCCGGGAGTTTTGCTGGCGACAGTTGCTGCTATAATTGCCAGTCAGGCCATCATTAGCGGATCGTTTACCCTTATCAGTGAGGCAGTTATGCTTAATTTCTGGCCCAAGATCAGAGTGCTTCATCCGACTTATATAAGAGGTCAGGTCTATTTGCCATTTGTAAACTGGTTTCTCTGGATTGCCTGCAGCCTTGTGGTTTTTTCCTTCAAGGAATCAAACAACATGAATGCAGCATATGGCCTTGCAATTACTATCACTGAAATAATGACCACATTCCTTCTTTCCTATTACCTGTTCCAGAAAGGATTGAACCACAGGCTTGTGCTTTTACTTTTTATGACATATCTCACCATAGAGGGAAGCTTCCTTATTGCCAATCTTCATAAATTCAAATACGGAGGCTGGTTTACGTTATTGCTGGCATCATTATATTTCCTGATTATGTTTGGCTGGTACTACGGAAGAAAGATTAAAAACCGGTACATCACTTTTGCTGATCTTGACAAATACCTTGATCTGTTCAGGGATCTTAGTAAAGATGAATCTGTTTCGCGTTTTGCCACAAATCTCGTCTATATTATCCGTGCAAACAGGCACGACCAGGTAGAATCTAAAGTCATCTATTCAATTTTCCACAAGCAGCCAAAACGGGCAGATACTTACTGGCTGCTCCATGTCGACAGGGTAAATGAACCAAACAGTTTTGATTATCAGGTCACCCAGATCATTCCGGGGATCCTGATCAGGATTGATTTTCATATTGGCTTTAAGGTTGAACCGAGAATCAACCTTTATTTTAAAGAAGTCATTGAGGATATGGTGGAATCGGGTGAAATAAAGCTCAGCAGCAGTTATGATTCACTGAAAAAACATGACTTTGAAGGTGATTTCAAATTTATCCTGATCGACAGAATCATGTCGCGCGATTATACCCTTTCAAACTGGGAGAACTTTGTCCTGTCTCTGAACAGTATTGTCAGAAAACTTAGCTTAACTGATATCAGGACTATGAATCTTGATTCCACAAATACCATTATCGAACAGGTGCCCATAACCATTGACCAGCCTGTGGCTTACAGGATTAATCGTGTTGAATGAAAGGACCGGATCACCATATTGATGTAAAGAAACTCTCCTTTGCCGGTCTTCTGGTTACTCTGGGAATAGTGTACGGCGATATAGGTACCAGTCCCCTGTACACAATAAAAGCAATTGCCGGAGGTGCGAAAGATATAAATGAGCTTCTTATTTTCGGAGCTCTTTCGTGTGTTTTCTGGACACTTACCCTTCAAACGACAATTAAATATATCATTATTACTCTCCAGGCCGATAACAAAGGTGAAGGCGGAATTTTTGCACTTTTTGCCCTTATACGAAAAAAAACTGCCTGGGCTGCTATTCTTACAATGATTGGAGGGGGAGCATTACTTGCCGATGGTGTAATAACACCTGCTATAACGGTTACCTCCTCAATTGAAGGATTAAGGCTTTTTAGCCCGGAAATAGCTGTAATACCTATAGTACTGATAATTTTTGCTGCACTCTTTTTTGTACAACAGTTCGGGACAAATTTTATCGGGACTGCATTCGGGCCGATAATGGTTATCTGGTTCCTGATGCTCGGTATTCTCGGATTCTCACACCTGATTCATTATCCTGTTATTCTAAAGGCTCTGAGTCCGGTATATGCAATTCGTTTTCTGACTGAATACCCGGGAGGCTTTATTCTCCTGGGTGCTGTATTCCTGTGTACAACAGGTGCGGAAGCCCTCTATTCTGATCTCGGACATTGCGGCCGTTCAAATATCCGCATTTCGTGGATCTTTGTAAAGACGACGCTGCTCCTGAATTATTTCGGACAAGGTGCCTGGCTTTTAATGAATTATACACCCGGTACTGAAGTAATACCTTTCTTTTCCATGATGCCCAAATGGTTTCTATTAACTGGCATTATCATTTCAACAGCTGCCGCAATAATTGCAAGCCAGGCTCTTATCAGCGGATCGTTTACCCTTATAAGTGAAGCAGTATCACTCAACTTCTGGCCTAAAATCAGGATTATAAACCCTACTTATGTCAGGGGTCAGGTTTACCTGCCTTTTGTTAACTGGTCATTATGGATCATGTGCAGCCTTGTCGTAATCTTCTTCAAAGAGTCATCTAACATGGAAGCAGCTTATGGCCTTGCAATAACCATTACTATGATAATGACAACTTTACTGTTGTCATATTATTTGTACCAGTCCGGTGTAAGCCGTATAATAGCAATTCTGATAATGGTAGTGTTTCTGACGATTGAAGGCAACTTTCTTATTGCAAACCTCCATAAATTCAAATATGGCGGGTGGTTCACACTTCTACTGGCTTCGGTATATTTCCTGATAATGACCGGATGGTATTTTGGAAGGAAAATCAAAAACAGGCACATAACATTTATCAACCTGGGAGAATATATTGAGCTGTTTAAGGACCTGAGAAAAGATAAAACAGTTCCAAAAATTGCAACAAACCTTGTATACATTATTAAGGCAAACAACCAGGATCAGGTCGAGTCAAAGGTTATCTATTCCATTTTTAAAAAGCAACCTAAAAGAGCTGACACATACTGGCTGCTTCATGTTGACAGGGTGGATGAACCAAATCGTTTTGAGTATAAGGTCAATCATATCATTCCGGGGATTCTGATCAGGATCGATTTTCATATCGGGTTTAAAGTCGATCCGAAAATCAATCTATATTTCAAAGAGGCTCTTGAGGATATGGTCAGGTCAGGAGAAATAAAGCTCGAAAGCAGTTTTAACAGCCTTAAGAAACATGGCTTTGCAGCAGATTTCAAATTTGTCCTGATCGACAGGATAATGCTTCGTGACTATAAGCTGACCAATATCGAAAACTTTATTCTTGCTATTCAGAATCTTGCGCGCCATCTAAGTCTTCCTGAAGAGAAAGCATTGCACCTTGATTCCTCAAATACTATAGTTGAAAAAGTTCCGATCATCATAAATCAGCCTGTCGCAAAAAGAATTGAACGGTTAAAGTGACCGTGGTCATTTTTTCTTTTTCCGGATAATGATAATTTTGTTCCTCCAATCATTTTACACCATTTATGAATGCAATGCCATTTGTGGTCGGGACTATTGCAGTGTTTGCTATTGCTTACCGCTTCTATTTCAGTTTTGTAGCAGCGAAAGTTGCAGTAAAAAATGATCAGACACTAACACCGGCTCACAGGCTGTACGACGGACAGAACTACTACCCGATGAATAAATGGGTGCTGTTCGGACATCATTTTGCCGCAATTGCCGGTGCCGGCCCTCTTGTTGGTCCTGTTCTGGCAGCACAGTTTGGTTTCATGCCCGGATTTTTATGGATGCTTATCGGTGCCGTTATGGCTGGGTCAGTGCATGATTTTGTCATACTGACTGCCTCAGTACAGCACGACGGGAAATCCCTGGCTGCAATTGCAAAAGCGGAGATAAACAAGATAAGCGGAATTACGACGACTTTTGCAATCATTCTTATAATTGTTGTAGCCCTTGCGGGGCTGGGGCTTGTTGTAGTTAACGCTCTGGCAGAAAGCTCATGGGGAACTTTCACAATTGCTTCGACCATCCCTATCGCAATTATTATGGGGATATGGATGTTTAAAATCAGAAAAGGCAAAACATTTGAAGCAACAGTTTTTGGAATTATAATGCTGATCCTTGCTGTTGTCATCGGACGCTATATACCTGATTCTCACTTTGCATCATGGTTCACTTTCAATCATAAGACACTTACTATCCTGCTGGCAGCATATGGTTTCTTTGCATCAGTTCTCCCTGTCTGGCTGCTTCTTTCACCGCGCGATTATCTCAGTTCCATAATGAAGATATCGGTAATCGGA
The DNA here is from genome assembly GCA_963825935.1 of uncultured Bacteroidales bacterium. Lineage (GTDB taxonomy): Bacteria > Bacteroidota > Bacteroidia > Bacteroidales > VadinHA17 > LD21. The sequence goes on from CAWGUN010000013.1 coordinate 172,146, forward strand.
CTGCTTGCCATCGGACTGATCATTGTAGCACCTGATATTAAGATGCCGGCATTCACTGAATTCTGCAAAGGAGGAGGTCCCATTATTCCCGGGAAATTGTATCCTTACCTGTTTATCACAATAGCCTGTGGTGCAATTTCAGGATTCCATTCGCTTGTCAGCTCGGGTACCACCCCGAAGATGATCATGAAGGAGGCTGACATAAAGACTATTGCAGTAGGTTCAATGCTCGTCGAAGGAGCAATAAGCATAATGGCTCTGATAGCTGCAACGAGCTTGCTTCCTCTTGATTATTTCCAGATAAATGTTCCGGTTGAGAAGCTCCAGGCAATTCTTCCGAAACTTCACGCTATGGGATTTACTGAATCAAATCTTGATCAGCTTTCAGCAAGTGTGGGAGAGAAAATAGCAGGACGAACCGGGGGAGCTGTATCCCTTGGTGTGGGAATGGCATATATATTCTCATCAATACCGGGGATGAAGCACCTCATGTCATATTGGTACCACTTTGCAATAATGTTTGAGGCACTCTTCATTCTTACAACTATTGATGCAGGAACACGTATAGGAAGATTTCTGCTGCAGGAGGCTTTTGGGAAAATATACAAACCATTTCAGAAGACAAACTGGCTGCCCGGAAATCTGATTACAAGCGGATTGATTGTATTTGCATGGGGCTATTTTATTTATACGGGAACTGTCTCAACAATCTGGCCCATGTTCGGTACTGCCAACCAGTTGCTGGCAACTATTGCTCTTGCTATCGGAACCTCATTTATTATAAACCGGGGGAGAGCGAAATATGCCTGGGTAACGATTATACCTATGATTTTTGTAGGTGTAACCACGCTGACCGCTGCAGTTCTGAACATCAAAAATATATATATTCCCCAGGTACTGGATACATCAACCACAATTACGGGTCTGATAAACCTCATCCTTACAATTTGTATTATTGTTTCAGCGATTATAATAATCGCGAATGCCGTACCAGGATGGTTCAGAGGAAATAAATCCGGGACTGAATGAAGTTTATTTAATAAATTGTATTTTTATAGAATTAACCGATTAAGTGTAAAATTAACACAAATAAAGTATATGAAAAAGCCGGTTTTAAGTCTCGTTATCATTATTATTTTTACAGTCAGCCTGGTAGCCCAGAATACAGTATGGAAACCAGCCGGAGATAAAATAACAACAAAGTGGGCTGCAGAGGTAAATCCTTTGAAGCCTTTTCCTGAATATCCGAGGCCGCAAATGGTCCGCGACCAGTGGATCAACCTGAACGGGTTGTGGGATTATGCTATTACCCCGGTTACAGAGATTGTACCCAGGACATACCAGGGCAAAATTCTCGTGCCTTTCGCTGTCGAATCAGCCCTGTCAGGTGTCAGGAAAACAGTCGGACCTGACAACATCTTATGGTACCGGACTAAATTTCTGATTCCTTCTGCGATGAAAGGGAAAAACATTCTCCTGCATTTCGGTGCAATTGACTGGGAAAGCTCTATATATATTAATGGTATAAGAATGGGAGTTCATAAAGGCGGTTATGATCCTTTTTCCTTTGATATAACCCAGTTTGTAAAAAAAGGAGGGCAGCAACAGCTTGATATAAGAGTTGCAGATCCTGCCGACAAAGGACCCCAGCCAAGGGGCAAGCAGGTCGAAAACCCACAGAGCATTTGGTATACTTCCGTAACCGGAATTTGGCAGACAGTATGGATCGAGGCCGTTCCGAAGACTTATATTTCCTCGACGAAACAGTATCCGGACATTGATAAAAAGGTTCTGAATATAAATGTAAATATAGAGGATCCTCAACCTGGAGATATTATTCATGTTTCAGCATGGGATGGCCCAAATCTTGTTTCTGAAAAGGAAGCTCCAGCAGGTACCGGCATAATTCTGCCTGTTGCAGATCCCAAACTATGGTCTCCCGATAATCCATTCCTGTATGATTTAAAAGTTTCAATTATAAGAAAAGGGAAAATTGCTGATGAGGTAAAAAGTTATTTTGCAATGCGGAAAATTTCATTAAAACCTGACGAAAACGGTGTTCTGAGGATGATGCTTAATAACCAGTTTGTTTTCCAGTATGGTCCTCTTGACCAGGGATGGTGGCCTGATGGATTATATACTGCACCCACCGACGAAGCCCTTCTTTTTGATATTGTCAAAACAAAAGAGATGGGATTCAATACCATCAGGAAACATGTAAAAGTTGAACCTGCCCGCTGGTATTACCATTGTGACAGGACAGGTATGCTGATCTGGCAGGATATGCCCAGCGGTGATCTTGGCGGCGGTCAGTGGAACACAAGGCCCGGGATGGAAGGTGGACGTGATAAGATCCGCTCCGAAGCATCTGAGAATATTTACAGGACCGAATGGAATTCAATTATCGATTACCTGTATAATTTCCCTTGTATTGTTGTATGGGTACCATTCAATGAATCATGGGGCCAGTTTAAAAGCGTTGAAATCACTGGCTGGACTATGCAGAAAGATCCTTCAAGACTGGTTAACTGTGCAAGCGGCGGAAATTTCCATGAAGTCGGACATATACTCGACCTGCATAATTATCCCGGTCCGGTTATGGCCAAACCTGAGGTTTTTGGATCAAAACAGGCACTTGTGCTTGGAGAATTCGGGGGTCTGGGACTTCCTCTGGAAAACCATACCTGGCTCGATAAAAACAACTGGGGATACAGGACATTCAAAGATGCTGATACACTTTTTAAAACTTATTCCGGTTATCTCGACCAGCTGGTACCATTTATAAAAAGAGGCCTTTCAGCAGCGATCTATACCCAAACAACTGATGTCGAGGTAGAATGTAACGGTTTGATGACATATGACCGTAAAGTTGTCAAAGTTCCTGAAAAACAACTTTTTGCAGTAAGCCGGAAATTATACGATGCTGCGAAAACTGTAAGGTTCAGGCAATAAATTATAATGAAGAAATTTCGGATTGCGGATTGGCGATTTCGGATTATCAATGGTCTTTTAATCCGCAATCAAAAATCCCTGCCTGCGGCAGGCAGGCGGGGAAGAGAGTAAGTACAATAAAAAATGAAAATGAAAGACTTAATTTTAGCCATAACTTTCCTGGCAGGAATGATCCTTCCGGCAGGTGCCCAGGTCCAGGGAATTTCAGTGCATGATCCTGTCATGATTCGTCAGGATGGAATTTACTATATCTTCTGTACCGGGAACGGCATCTCGATGTTTTCTTCGCAGGATATGGTGAACTGGAAGGTGGAAAAACCTGTTTTTGCATCAGCACCTGCATGGGTGATCAAAGAGCTCCCGAGATTCAGAAATTCAATGTGGGCTCCGGATATTTCATTTTACAAAGGCTATTATTACATCTTTTATTCGGTTTCTGCCTTCGGACGTAATACTTCATGCATCGGCCTAGCACGCAATAAGACACTGCATACCGATAGTCCTGATTATCAGTGGACTGACCTTGGGTGTGTTATTCAGTCAATTCCAGGGAGAGATAACTGGAATGCAATTGATCCGAACCTGATTATCGATGAAGCAGGAACTCCCTGGCTGGATTTCGGCTCCTTCTGGGGCGGGATAAAGCTTGTCAGGCTTAAAGATGACCTTACCGGCATTGCAACGGAACCCCAGGAATGGTACACGGTTGCACGCCGGTTGCGCGATCCCTATACTGATGACCGGAATGCAGGCGCAGCACAGATTGAGGCTCCATTCATTTTCAAGAAAGGCAATTTCTACTATCTTTTCGTATCGTGGGATAAATGTTGCAGCGGAGTAAAAAGCACCTACAAGGTTGCTGTCGGCAGATCGCCAAAGGTTACCGGACCATATTTTGATAAGGACAGCACCGATATGGCTAAAGGAGGAGGAACAATAGTTGTTCAGGGTGATGCTGATTATCCGGGTGTTGGTCACCAGGCAGCTGTTTCATTTGATGGTATCGATTATCTTGTTTATCATGGATACGATGCTCATGACAATGGAAGGTCAAAACTTATAATCAAGAAATTAGAGTGGGATATAAAAGGATGGCCTCTCCTTGTAAATTAGTCAGTTATATTCTTTTATCATAATCAGGAAAGTTAGTTATCTTTGACGCCTTAACGGGAAAAGATAGCAGATGGAAATATTTCAGACTATTATTGACTGGTACATGGCAAACCTGAATTATTTCACGGTTGCATTGCTCATGTTGATCGAAAGTACTTTTCTGCCATTGCCATCTGAAGTTGTTATGCCATTTGCAGCATACAAGGCAGCCCATGGCGAACTGAATGCATTCATCGTTATTTTTGCAGGGACACTAGGAGCTCTGAGCGGTTCACTTATCAATTATACGCTAGCTTATTATCTGGGCCGTCCTATTGTATATAAGTTTGCAGAATCGAAGGCCGGAAAGCTGTTTCTTCTTTCGAAAGAAAAAGTTATACATGCAGAAGAGTATTTCATAAGGAACGGGAAAACATCGACTTTTATAGGCCGGCTTGTACCAGGTATCCGTCATCTCATTTCAATTCCTGCAGGGCTTTCAAAAATGAAACTCCGCGACTTCATGCTTTATACTTTCATAGGGGCTGGAATCTGGAATATCATACTTGTAATAATCGGTTACTTTATTTATGATATCCGTGATCAGATATTTCCATATCTTGATGATATTCTTTATGTACTGGGAGCTGCGTTTGTTATTTACCTGGTAATAAAAGCCTGGAAAAACAGGAAAGCAAAGAAAAATTCAGTTTAAAGGCGCTCATCATCACGATGAACTATCAATGGTGAAAATGCAGGCAAACAAACAGCGATATATTCAGCTTCTCTATCCGGGTTTTTCAAAGGAGCATGCTGACCTCGTCAGTTTTGTCTTTTTCACTTTCAGCGTGCTCATGGTATAATTATTTAGTTTGTCTTAAGGTTGAAATAAGCCACTTTTCTGCAAGTTGTGGCCATGTCTCCGCTGCTGGATTTCCCGGTCTGAGACCATAGCCATGCCCTCCTTTTGGCACTAAATGCAATTCAACAGGAACTTTTGCATCTCTGAGGGCTCCGGCCATAACAAGTGAACTGTTAGCGAGACCATCATCTGCTGCCTGAAAGATAAACATAGGAGGTGTATCCTTTGTAACTTTTAGTCCCGGAGTAAGGGTTCTGTTTTCACCCTGATCGAGATAAGCCGGGTAAACAGGTAATGTAAAATCAGGTCGGCATGTCAGGCTGTCTGATTTATCGACCGGTGCATAGGTTTTCAGATTATATTTTACAGAGGCTCTGACACTTAGGTCGCCACCGGCTGAAAAGCCCATTATACCTATTTTATTTGCATCTATATTAATTTGTCCCGCCCTGCCACGGATTATCCGTATTGCTCTCTGTGCATCCTGCAGAGCTCCCTCCCGGTTATTTGGCACTCTGTACTGAAGAATAAAAGCACTGTATCCAATTTTATTAAGCCATTCAGCTATCTCTGTTCCTTCTTTGCTGTAAGCCAGATAAGAATAGCCTCCTCCCGGACAAACTATAATCCCGGCTTTTTTGTTGTCTGCAGGCTGCGCCAGCCATATTTCCAGAGCCGGATCGGTGATTTCCCGGAACCTCAGAACCCCGTCTTTCCTCGTCGTGTCGACTACGGGAGGCTGTTTTTCTTTCACTTCCCCGGGAACTTTTCCGGGCCAGAGATAAATCAAGTCTTTATTCTGCGAAAATGACGGAATGGACATTAAAAAACCCAGTATAATAAATAGTTTTCTCATGTTTGCGCTTTTACATTTTAAAGTTACGATAATTCTCAATTTTAATAAATTTACATTTTCTCAACCCACCGGTCAATGCTTTGTTTTGGCTAGCTTTACCCATAACATCCCCAGCTCTGTTTTTATCGGCCTCACCCCCTCCCGTCCCCCGCTCCCAGGAGAGCGGGGGAGGCTGATTCTGTCTTAAAACTAAAATTCATCTATCTTTCAACCGTCTCCACTGAATAATTTAGATATTTCTACACATTCAGTTTAAGGCTCTTAAGCCCCTCTCCCGCTAACGGGAGGTTGGGGAGAGGTATTCTCATCGGCCTCACCCCCTCCCGTCCCCCGCTCCCAGGAGAGCGGGGGAGGCTGATTCTGCTATAATATTTATTATCTTATTAATGACAATATCCAGATTATTAAGGACATCTTCATTTTTAAATCGTAAAACAATAATTCCGAATCGTTCTAATTCACCCGAACGGCTATCATCATACTCTTTAGCCTTATTACCTGAGTGTATTTCTCCATCAACTTCAATAACTAATTTTAATTTATGGCAATAAAAGTCAGCAATAAAAATATCCATTGGATGTTGTCTCCTGAAAATATATCCATCCTTACGAAACTGCTTAATTTTTTTCCAAAGAATATTTTCAGCTTTTGTTGGATTATTTCTCATATTTTGAGCCAACCTGAAGAGTTCGGGCTTAGCCCCAAAATACATATCTCGTTCAATTGATTTCCCTAAATATACCATGTCTTAATACCCGGGATTTTCCGGATTTCAGCCCCTCCCTCTTGGGGGAGGGGTTGGGGAGAGGTATTCTCTTTAGCCTCACCCCCTCCCGTCCCCCGCTCCCAGGAGAGCGGGGGAGGCTGATTCTGTTATAATATTTATTATCTTATTAATGACAATATCCAGATTATTAAGGACATCTTCATTTTTAAATCGTAAAACAATAATTCCGAATCGTTCTAATTCACCCGAACGGCTATCATCATACTCTTTAGCCTGATTACCTGAGTGTATTTCTCCATCAACTTCAATAACTAATTTTAATTTATGGCAATAGAAGTCAGCAATAAAAATATCCATTGGATGTTGTCTCCTGAAAATATATCCATCCTTACGAAACTGCTTAATTTTTTTCCAAAGAATATTTTCAGCTTTTGTTGGATTATTTCTCATATTTTGAGCCAACCTGAAGAGTTCGGGCTTAGCCCCAAAATACATATCTCGTTCAATTGATTTCCCTAAATATACCATGTCTTAATACCCGGGATTTTCCGGATTTCAGCCCCTCCCTCTTGGGGGAGGGGTTGGGGAGAGGTTTTCTCTTTAGCCTCACCCCCTCCCGTCCCCCGCTCCCAGGAGAGCGGGGGAGGCTGATTCTGTTATAATATTTATTATCTTATTAATGACAATATCCAGATTATTAAGGACATCTTCATTTTTAAATCGTAAAACAATAATTCCGAATCGTTCTAATTCACCCGAACGGCTATCATCATACTCTTTAGCCTTATTACCTGAGTGTATTTCTCCATCAACTTCAATAACTAATTTTAATTTATGGCAATAAAAGTCAGCAATAAAAATATCCATTGGATGTTGTCTCCTGAAAATATATCCATCCTTACGAAACTGCTTAATTTTTTTCCAAAGAATATTTTCAGCTTTTGTTGGATTATTTCTCATATTTTGAGCCAACCTGAAGAGTTCGGGCTTAGCCCCAAAATACATATCTCGTTCAATTGATTTCCCTAAATATACCATGTCTTAATACCCGGGATTTTCCGGATTTCAGCCCCTCCCTCTTGGGGGAGGGGTTGGGGAGAGGTATTCTCATCGGCCTCACCCCCTCCCGTCCCCCGCTCCCAGGAGAGCGGGGGAGGCTGATTCTGTTATAATATTTATTATCTTATTAATGACAATATCCAGATTATTAAGGACATCTTCATTTTTAAATCGTAAAACAATAATTCCGAATCGTTCTAATTCACCCGAACGGCTATCATCATACTCTTTAGCCTTATTACCTGAGTGTATTTCTCCATCAACTTCAATAACTAATTTTAATTTATGGCAATAAAAGTCAGCAATAAAAATATCCATTGGATGTTGTTTCCTGAAAATATATCCATCCTTACGAAACTGCTTAATTCTTTTCCAAAGAATATTTTCAGCTTTTGTTGGATTATTTCTCATATTTTGAGCCAACCTGAAGAGTTCGGGCTTAGCCCCAAAATACATATCTCGTTCAATTGATTTCCCTAAATATACCATGTCTTAATACCCGGGATTTCCTGGATTTCAGCCCCTCCCTCTTGGGGGAGGGGTTGGGGAGAGGTTATTCTACAATTTCAGCATTATCAAATTTCTGAGACTGAAAGTTAACCCGTTTATGCTGGACACGGCGGACACCTTTCCCTCCGAAAAAGCCCCATCCACCGCTGCCCAGAAGGAATCCAAGCGCATATAAGCCGCCATTATTATTCTGGGCATACATGGTGATTTTGTCATTAAACAGCATCCCTATAAAGTCGAATGGTGCAATGAATCCATGCCAGAGTCCTCCGATAAACCCGTAGGTATGACCTGACAGGCACTGATCAACAGCCTCGCTTTTAGCACAGCCGGAAAGTACAACCAGCAAAACAAGGATAAAAAAGATGAAATAACTTCTCTGAGAAATAAATGTTTTCATTATTGCAGTATTTGAGTTTCTGGATAAATAATTTATTAAAAGAGTTCAAGATCGACAGCTTTACCTGAATATTTCTTTTCGTGATCAAGCAGCCATTGTTTCCTTTTCAATCCGCCGCCATATCCAACAAGACGTCCATCGGATCCAATTACCCTGTGACATGGGATGATTATAGCTATCCTGTTCATTCCGTTCGCGTGTGCGACTGCCCTTACAGCACCTGAATTTTTTAGTGCTTCAGCCTGGCCGTTATACGATCTGGTTTCACCATATGGAATCTTCTGCAGCTCTTTCCAGACTTCAACCTGAAATTCCGTTCCCGGAGCAACCAGGGAGACAGAAAATTCCTTTCTTTTGCCGGCGAAGTATTCCTTCAATTGCTTCTTTAACAACCGCAGATGTTTGTTCCGGCCTTCTTTAACTTCAGATTCGAGAAGAGTTTTTAGTTCATCAAATTCAGACGGAAGCTTTTTCCTGTCGGAGAATTCAAGAAGGCATACTCCATCTTTTGTTGCACCTGCAACCATCTCACCAAGAGGTGTTTCTATTTTGGTAATCTTTATCATTTCGGGAACCGGTTTGAAGATGACTTAATGAATTTTATATTTCTGAACCTCATTGCCGACCAGTTATCATCAATTGCAACCATTCTGATGCCGTGAAAACCGACCTCATTTAAGGCTTCCCACCCATGATCCCGCTCAAGGTCAGAGGAATATTTTTTTGAGGTTTTCCTGGGGTAGCAATACCACAAAATCCCATCAGCTGTAAGGTTATGCAGAGCTACCGGCGCCAACTGATCAACTTCGGCGATTGACCTGACAAACAATATCATAAACTCATAAGGGCAACGTTGATCTATTTCAATATCAATTATAACCTTCCTGAGCTCTTTTACGGCATCCCTGATAAAATCCTCCTCTGCATTGATGACAGCAATTCTTTTTTGTCCTTTATAATTAAGTTTCTTAAAAAGATCATGCATGTCTACCGGTATTTAGGAGCTAATTTAACAAAAAATTGATATACTTAAAAAAAGGTTTTATCTTTGAGGTCTCGAAAATGGGGTGCCTTAATACTACGGGCTGAGATCATACCCTTAAACCTGATCCGGATAATGCCGGCGGAGGGAAAAAAGAGTATCATTTTAATCAGCAGATAAACATCACCTCATCTTCAGGGAAAGATAAATCTTTTTAAGATGAAAAGATCATTGTTGCTGGTCCTGTTTGTTTTTTTCATTGTTCTCCGGAATCTATCCGCATTCCAGGTTAAGAGTTCTGTAATTCATGGAAAAGTCACCGACGATTCAGGGAATTCACTTGCGGGGGCCGGAGTAACGATTGAAAACTCCTTCCTTGGAGTTGTCACTGATAAAGATGGTGATTATGCTTTTTACGATCTGAAAGATGGCGTTTACAACCTTCACTTTTCATTCATCGGGTACGAATCTCAGATTCATGAAGTAAAGCTGACTGAAAATTCGGTTTTGAATATCAGCTTGATACCAAAACCGCTCGTGGCCGGAGAAGTTATTATTAATGCGACCAGAGCAGGTATTCACACTCCTCTTGCTTACACTACAATAGACAATAAACTTCTTGGAAAACAAAACTCAGCGCAGGATATTCCATTCCTGCTCAGCCAGACTCCTTCACTGGTTGAAACCTCTGAGGCAGGTAACGGGATAGGGTATACAAATCTTCGTATCCGCGGATCAGATGCAAGCAGGATCAATGTTACGATTGATGGCATTCCCCTGAATGATCCTGAATCACAGCAGGTGTTCTGGGTCGATCTTCCTGATCTCGCCTCATCAGTTGAAAATATCCAGGTTCAGAGAGGTGTGGGGACTTCATCAAATGGGGCCGGAGCTTTTGGGGCAACGGTCAGTATTCAAACTAAAAATCCAGATAATGAACCTTTTGCACAATTAAGTTCATCATACGGTTCATTTAATACTTATAAGGAAACCATTGCAGCAGGAACAGGTTTTCTTGACGGCAAATTTGCCTTGCAGGTACGTTTATCGGAGCTGAAAAGCGATGGATTTATTGAAAGGACAGGTTCAAATCACAGGTCGGCATACCTAAGCGGCGTTTTAAGAATGGAAAAGTCGCGACTGAAAGCCAATATCATCCTTGGTGAAGAGCATACAGGAATAGGCTGGTGGGGCGTTCCTAAAGAGATGCTTACAATAAACCGGCGATATAATCCTGCAGGAGAATACACAGATGAGGCAAGAATCATACATTATTACGACAATGAGAGCGACAATTACATTCAAAATCATTATCAGCTGATTTACAGCCGAAAAATGAATAATTATCTGAATTTCAGCGCAGCTTTTCATTATACAAAAGGTAAGGGGTATTATGAAGAATACAAGGAGGATGGGCTATATTCAGATTATGGTCTTCCTGTTATAAGTGTTGATGATACACTTATATCTAAAACTGATCTGATCAGAAGAAAGTGGATGTCGAACGATTTTTACGGACTGGTATATTCTTTTAAATACAGGAAAGGAAAACTTGATTTCACTTTCGGGGGAGGTGCAAATTATTATTCCGGCGATCACTTTGGCAAGCTTATCTGGATGCGGTATGCTGGCAACCTTGAAAAGGATTACCAGTGGTACTTCAACAATGGCGATAAAGGAGAGATAAGTCTTTTTGGCAAGGCAGATTACTCCCTGACTGATAAAATTTCGTTTTTTGGTGACATGCAATACAGGCACATTAATTATAATATGTCAGGGAATGACGACGACCTGAAAGATCTCAGCCAGAAACACAATTTCAGTTTTCTCAATCCGAAAGGCGGTATTTTTATCTCAGTTACTCCGAACCAGGATGCCTATTTGTCTTTTGCAGTAGCAAACCGCGAACCTGCACGTGCTGATTTTAAGGAAGCATCTGGCGATGCAAACGCAACTCCAAAACCTGAAACACTTTACGATACAGAGCTCGGATACAGGCTCAGAGGAGGAAAATATTCTTTCGGGGTTAATTTATATGGAATGTTTTATAAGGATCAGCTGGTACCGACAGGCGAGCTGAGCAATGTCGGTTATTCCATTACGACAAATGTTAACAAAAGTCACCGCCTGGGTATTGAAATGATTGCCGGCTTTAAACCTTTTAATTTTTTCAACTGGGATGTAAATACAACATTAAGCAGTAATAAAATAAGAAATTTCACAGAGTATTATACCGATTATGACACAACGGACTGGTCGGAAGAATATAAGAGCAAAATTCTTGGAAATGTCGATATTGCCTATTCTCCCTCATTAATCTGTTACAGCGATATGAATTTTAAAATATTCAAAAATGTTGAGGTTCATTTTATCAGCAAATATGTCGGAAAACAATTCTTTGACAATACTATGAACCCTGAACGAAGGATTGATCCTTATTTTGTAAATAACCTCAGGATTGACTTTGAACCTGTTATCCCTAAAATAAAAGGTGCTGAAATTCAGCTGCTTGTCAATAATATTTTTAACAATTTGTATGAAAGCAATGCTTACGGGGGGAACTGGTACGAAAGCGGGATTGAAAAAAGCTGGTCATATTATTTCCCTCAGGCGGGGATAAATGTCTTGATAAAGGCAGGTTTAACGTTCTGATAATTATTAATGTTTATGTTTGTTTCAGATTGGATATCAGATAATTATATAGAGATTTTTGGTGCTGTTACAGGAATCCTTTACGTAATTTTTGAGATCCGGCAGAATATCTGGCTATGGCCTGTCGGGATAATCACCTCGGGAGTCTATATATGGGTATTCTTCACAGGTAAGCTGTATGCTGATATGAGTCTTCAGGGATACTATCTTGCTGTGAGTATCCTTGGGTGGTATTGGTGGGTAAGAGGCGCAGGGCGCAGGGCGCAGGGCGCAGGGGAGAGGAAAAATGAATACGGGAAGCTGAAGGTAACCAGATTATCTATGATGAATGGAATTATTCTGTCATCAGTCTTTATTGTTCTTTTCTTTATTTTGTGGCTGGTACTTAGCAAGCTGACCGATTCTCCTGTACCGGTATGTGATTCTTTCATTACATCCCTTTCGATAATCGCAACCTGGATGCTTGCCAGGAAGATCTATGAACACTGGTACTTATGGATCGTAGTAAATACAGCTTCCATTATTCTGTTTTTTACTAGGGGGCTTTATCCTACGGTAATATTATATATTGTATATTGTGCTATGTCGTTTGTGGGGCTTAAGGAGTGGCGAAAATCATTAAAAGAAGATTATAAGTAAGCGGATGTCAAAAACAGTTGTCGTTGCTGATGGATCCTTCCCGGTGCATGAGATCCCGCTGGGATATCTGCGGGATGCAGATGTAATTGTTTGCTGTGATGGCGGTACAGGGAGTCTGGTTAATTGCGGTATGGTACCTGATGCAATTGTCGGTGATATGGACTCACTTAGCGAAGATCTGACTGTAAGGTTTGCTGACAGGATTTATGTTGATAAAACCCAGGAAACAAATGACCTCACTAAAGCGATAATGTGGTGTCATAATTCGGGGTACAATGATATTGTAATTGTGGGTGCGACCGGGAAACGTGAAGATCACACTGTAGGTAATATTTCACTTCTTGCGGAGTATTCAAAATATGTGAATGTCATGATGGTAACTGATACGGGAATCTTTATGCCGTACCATGGAAGCTCCATAATATCTGCTTCTCCGGGGCAACAGGTGTCAGTGTTTTCGATAAAACCGGAAACTGAAATAACATCTGTCGGATTGAAATATGCATTAAATAAAAGAAAGCTTGGTAATTGGTGGGAAGCAACTTTGAACGAATCTCTCGGAGATTATTTTGAGCTCAGGTTTACGGTCGGACCGGTGCTGGTATTCCTGAAATTCCTTTAGCTGAATTACAACCTGCAAAACCTGCACGACTACTTTACCTCCTCCTTTACCAGTGTAATAAGCTGAACCCTGCTTCTGACATTCGTTTTGATATAAATCCGGTGGGTGTGGTCTTTAACAGTCTGAAGGCTGATAAAAAGTTTTTCTGATATCTCTTTATTACTTAGTCCGTTACAGATCTCCCTGACAATATCAGATTCACGAGGTGATACCTCATATTTCATGCAGAATTCTTCGAACGATATATTCTTAACAGGATCCTGAGCAAATTCCCGTAACAGTTTACCATAGCTAAAATAGACTGGCAGAAATAAGTTCCCGGCGAAAAAAGCAAAGATAAAAACCAATCCTGACCATGGTTGTGAAGTATAAAACCACAATGCAACACATTGTGCTGCTACAATAATGAACAAAACGGGGGATATGATCCTGCTGTCGTACTCATGAATGACAGAACGGCCTTTCCCGGGCAGATGAATAAGATATGATGCCAGTAATGAATAGATAAGGTTCATTATAATAAAGTAATTCCTTATGATCGTGGCTGGTTCGGTTGAATTCTTACGTGCAATAATATATCCCAGAATAATCAATATTGAAAAATTTATAAAAAGAAACCAGACTATTAGCCATTTACTGTTTTTTCTTCCTGAGATACCGGATGAAAACTGAATAAGCATCAACCATGCAAATACCAGAAATGGCAACCCCATCAGCAATGCGATATTTGAAAATCTGGTAAAAAGTTCAGCGGATATATAGGGAGCCAGGAAAGCTTTAATCAGTACCTGCCCCCATATTCCATAAAAGCCGAACGTAGAAATAAAGACCTGGTAATAAAGGAGAAAGGAAAAGATTTCTGATTTATAGTTGTTCCTTATCCTTGATGAAAGGGCAATCCCCCCTGAAGCAAGTGCCAGAGAAAAAATAAAAAACAGGTAAAACAAGATGCTGAACATAATAATATAAAGGTATATAATTCATCCAAAATGCTGTGATAAAAGTAATCACTACTTAAGTATTGCATCCCATACTTTAGTAGGAATCTGAAAAAACACTACAATAGTATTGAGTCTTTTAAATATGCCGGGTTTACATTTGCCTTGAATTCTCATCAAAACGTTAATTTAAAAATCAATATTACAATGGAAACAAAAAATGAATACAAACTTTTTCCAACATTCGGTGACAGTTATGGTACAGGCTGGAAAGTGATGATGGACAATTTTCTGAGGCTATTGCTTGTTGTTTTTATCCTTTTCATACTAACAGGTCCTATGAAAGGTTTAAATTTTAATTTCAACGGTAATGATTTTAAACATCTCCCGTGGAGATGGAATGGCGACTGGCAACAGATTTTAGGACTGGCATCCGTAGGAGTATTTGCAGTTTTTATCGGCCTGATCGCTCTGGCTTATGCGTTCCTGGCTTTGCCGGTGGTAAGGTACGGTGGTAAAATGATTTTCTTACAGGCTGTCAGGAAGGTCAAACCCGATTTTGAATGGTTGATCAGAGGTTTCTGGACAAACTACCTGAATATCATCCTTGCCAATCTGCTTGTTTTTGCGCTTGTTGCGATTGGCCTGTTTGCTCTTATAGTACCGGGGATTATCATAGGATGCAGACTGGCTTTTGTCGGGTATATTGTAATGGATAAAAAGGCTGATCCGATTGAAGCTGTCGAACTAAGCTGGAAGTATACCAGGGGACATGGCTGGACAATATTCCTGATGGGGTTTGTTTCATTCTTCATCTATATTTTTGGATTGATACTGTTTCTTGTTGGTATCTTACCTGCGTCAATATGGGTGTCAAGCTCCTTTGCAACGCTGTACCAGTCTGTTCTGAATGAGAAGGAAAAACCTGTTGAGGCTGTAGCAGCATAAAATAAAATATATTCTTTTCTTCCTTAATATTTTCACCTGCCGTGAGCTCAATCTCCGGCAGGTTTTTTATTTGATATACCGCTCCTGTATGAAAAGAAAATTTGATTAACTTTATAGTTTACACTTAAAATATCCCGATATGAAAGCCAGAGCATTATTTTTATTTACAGCTATACTTTTAATTATGATGCCAGCTGTTTCTACCGCGCAGGTTGGCGGCCTTCTTAAAAACAAGCTAAACAGGGTAATTAATGCAGGTACAAAAACTGTTGATAAGGAGATCAATAATAAAATTGATACTGCGGTAAATAAAGAGGTCGTGAAAGCGCAGGACAAACAGATTGAAGAGGCAAAGAACCAGTCAGATAATCAAAGTACGGACCAAAATGCCAATCAGGGCAAACCGGAAAGAAAAGGTATTAACCTTGGAGGACTCATGGGTGGGAAAGTAACATCCAGGTATAATGAATCATATACATTCAATAACAGGATCTTTATGCAGATGGAGATGTATGACAAGAAGGATGTTACAAAAATGGATTATTACATTTATTTCAGCGATGCCTCGCCAACCGCAGGATTTGAGTCAAAGATGATAGGGACATCTGATGATGGTCAGCAGGTAACTGTTACATCATCATATGTGTTCGATGGCGAAAACAAGTCGTTTATTATAATGACCGATATGGGTACTATGAAAATGGGTATCATCAGCGAAGTTCCTGATGAGACCGCAACCCAGGGCCAGGCGGCAGAGAAAACCCCCAAAGCAACCATTACCAAAACCGGGAACAGCAAGGTAATAGCAGGATATAAATGTGATGAGTATCTGTACAAGGATAATGAAAGCAAAAATTATGGCAAACTCTGGGTCACCAGGGACCTGAAGCTGAAGGCTGATAAACGTACCTACTCAAAGGCAGGTCTCCCTGCATATTATGGCAATCCTGAGATTGAAGACGGAGCCATACTTGCAATGGAATCCTATAACGAGAAGGATGTCCTTGAAATGAAATCAGAGACTAAAGAGATCAATTTAAATTTTCCGCACACAATCTCTGTCACAGGATACACTCTCAGGCAGATGAATTTTGGTCAGGCCGGGGGACAGAATAAAAAGTAAATGTCAGACCCCCCAGCCCTCCTGAAGGGGGGTTAAAATCCACTGGATTCTAATTAAATTCTTAATGGGTTTCCAGCCCCCCTTCAGGGGGGTTGGGGGGTTATATCTTCTTCAGCTTTGCGAATCGCAGCAGTAGCTTCTTCTTCCCATCTTTATCAAAATCGACTGTTGCAGTATTATTTGGGGCTTCACCTTCAATAGATACTATAACTCCGTTGCCGAATCGTTCGTGCTCAACTTTATCGCCTTCTGAAAATCCGGCACCATTATTCCCGGGGAAGCTCTTTTCGTAACCTGATTGGGGTTTTGCTAATTTCTTTAGCCGGTTATTAACAGGATATCGCACCGGTTCTTCCCGGAATGTCTTAGGTTTTTCTCCGCTGCCCGACCTTGCATGGAACGGTCTTCCGCCGGTCTGAGGATAATACAGGAATGAAGGATCCAGTTCCCGGAGGAACCTGCTTGGATTGCTCCTTTCAAGGTTTCCCCATTTATATCTGTTAAGAGCATAACTAAGAGTAGCCTGTTTTTCTGCACGTGTGAGCGCAACATAAAAGAGACGACGTTCTTCTTCAAGCTCTTTGGCGCTTCCGTTTGACATTGGAGAGGGGAAAAGAGTATCTTCCATTCCGACTATATACACATGCTTGAATTCCAATCCTTTAGCTGAATGCATCGTCATGAGGGTCACTTTATCGCGATCCTCATCTTTTTCGTTATCCTGATCAGTAAGAAGCGCGACATTTGCCATATAAGATCCCAGCGCCGACGGTTCACCATTAGTTTCGGCAGCTTCGGTGAAAATTTTAATACCATTCAGTAATTCTTCCATGTTTTCGTACCGGCTGATCTCATCAGGTAGTTTCCCGTCTCTCAGATCTTTCATAATGCCTGATCCGAATGCAATTTCTTTTGCTTTTGAATAGGCATCCGTTTTATCGGCATCAGTTGAAAGTGTATGTATCAATTCAGCATAACCGGAAAGCTTTCTGACTGTTCCAGCATTAAAATGTTCAGGATATTTTGCAGCCTGAGTAAGAATGCTCCATGCAGTAACTTTCTTATCTTCCGAGAGCTCAAAAATCTTCTGAACCGTGGTATCACCAATACCTCTTTTAGGATAGTTAACTGACCTTTTTAGAGCTTCCTCATCCTCCGGATTGATTACCATTCTGAAATATGCAAGGATATCCTTTATCTCCTTCCGTTCATAAAATGACAATCCCCCATAGATTTTATAAGGTATATTTTTTCTCCTGAGAGTCTCTTCAAATATTCTGCTCTGTGCATTCGTTCTGTAAAGAACTGCAAAATCTGTCCAGTTAAGCTGCTGTGAGTATCTTTTGTCAAATATATCTGATGCAACATTAAAACCCTCTTCAGTATCAGTCACAGCCTGCATTACCATGATCTTTTCGCCGGGCTCATTCTTTGAATAAACTGTTTTCCGGATCTGTCCTTCATTATTGGCAATGATAGCATTGGCTGCATTTACGATTGTCTGAGTTGACCGGTAATTCTGCTCGAGTTTAAAAAGCTGATATTCAGGATAATCATTTTTGAATTCCAGAATATTCTCGATTCTCGCCCCCCTGAATGAATAGATGCTCTGAGCGTCATCACCTACAACACAAAGATTATGATGAATGGCTGCAAGTTTATTTACAATAAGATACTGGGAATAGTTTGTATCCTGGTATTCATCGACAAGAATATACCTGAATCTGTCCTGGTACGAAGACAGAACATCCGGGAAATTCCTGAAAAGAATATTGGTGTTCAGAAGAAGATCATCGAAATCCATAGCATTTGCCCTGAAGCAGCGAGATGCATATATCTTATAAATATCTGACATGAGGGGCATCCTGCCTGCCTTGTCATATTCCTGCATTGAGCTGTCAGCCGCATACATACTGGCAGTCACAAGATTATTTTTTGCAGTTGATATCCTTGCGGCGATGACTCCAGGTTTATATATGTTATCATCGAGATTAAGCTCTCTGATAATCGCCCTTACAAGGCTTTTTGAATCAGCAGCGTCGTAAATAGTATAATTTGACTTATAACCGAGCCTGTCGCCCTCTATTCTGAGGATCTTTGCGAAGATAGAGTGGAAAGTTCCCATCCAAAGAAAACGGGCAATTTCAGGGCCGGCTATCTTTGCAATTCTTATCTTCATTTCTCCTGCAGCCTTGTTTGTAAAGGTAAGAGCAAGTATTTTTCCGGCAGGTACGCCATTATGAAGAAGATGGGCAATGCGATATGTCAGCACCCTGGTTTTCCCGGCTCCGGCGCCAGCAATGACCAGCGCAGGACCTTCAGTATTGATAACTGCCTGTTGCTGAGCTTCGTTAAGATCGTTAAGATAATTATGAGCCATTAATTATTTTGAATTACAGCGTACCGGGTGGCGCAAATTTAACAATATCGAAAACAATGATATTGTAATTAAAAAGGAAAATAGGATTATTTATTAACATCCAGGTTGCTTTTCCCCCGCTTAAACGGCCTCACCCCCTCCAGGTCCCGGGCTACCCTTTATACACATCTTTTTATTTGATGAGGAGTCGTGTATTAAACGACGCCGGAGGCGTCAAATTCCGATAGCCCCGGTAACATCCGGGGTCAGAGCATTCCAGTACTTTTCAACCCCGAAGCGGGTTGAAATTGGCTTCCTGGGGATCCCTCATTTCGTCCCGCTATGCGGGACTCCATTCGGGATGACAATGGTTTTAGAAGGTGTTAGGGAAGAAGCGGCGAGCCGCTGACTCTAATATATTCAAGCAGCGGATCATTTCCTGCGGCTCGCCGCTTCTTCCCTCCATTTAAAAACAAAACCTGTCATCCCGAACGCAGTGAGGGATCTCCCTCGTCAAAAAAGCTGAACAGTATATTCTTTTACTACAGGTTCCTGGAGAGATATAACCGGTTCCATCTGGATTTAAACTTCTTTGGTAACAGAGATGTGTATAAAGAGTAGAGTCCCGGGAGAGAGGGGGAAGCTAAATCCATTTTTGGGGAGGGGTTTAGGGGAGAGGTATTATTGAATAGGTATTTTTATTATTATTGCGGAGTATTATACAAATAGGGTTACCTGATCCGTTAATATATTGAAATTAAAACTGCCTGTGCGTTTTAGGTTTTTAATAGCAATCCTGATAATACCGGTATCACTGCTGGCGCAGCTTACAGCTCCCGGATCGGAAGCAGTAAGATATACATCATATCCGTCTGCACCAGGGATTAAGGACCCTGTGTTTATTTTTTGTAATGATTCAGGAACACGGCAAGGGAATCTGAATGCCGTCAGCCCCGGAGGAACAGGACCATATAGTTTTAACTGGTACAGGTGGAGCGATGTGACGAAAAGCTTCAGTGTTTTTCTTAAATCGGAATCTGGTCTTATGAGCTCATCAGTTATTAATCTTGATGAAGGTGGATACCGGGTGAACATAAACGACGGGGTATACACTACAAGTCTTACAGGTTGGATATTTCTTGATAAACCCCATTCGTCTGCAAGTTTGCAGAACAGGACCTGCGATTATGTTGCTCTTAGCGGGATGGCTGCAACAGACACCTTTTATTATAAAGATCCGGCTGGAGGTAATCTTGTTAAATTACCCAACAAAGTAAAATTCTTATGGTCATCCAACCCCGCAAGTTCAATTCCCTATCCTGATCTTAATATAAATCCGCAGACTTTTAATCCTCCTCTTGAAGATGTTACCTACCAGCTGCAGGTTTCTGACAGTTTTGGATGTATCAGCCAGTCTTCTTTTCTGTATCAGTCAATTCATGTGAAGGCTGATTTTACTCCTGATCCGGTAAAGGGAGAGGCTCCTCTTATAGTTGCGTTCGAAAATAAGTCCATAAGAGGATCTTTATTTAAATGGGAATTTGGTGATAACACTCCGGATTCTGAACTTGAAACACCGGACAATCATACCTATTTTATTCCTGGTTCATATTCAGTAAAGCTGACAATTGAGAGTGATCTACATTGCATTAATTCGATCCGTTATGACAGTATTGTAGTTGAACATTCATCCCTGAGCATCCCGAATGTTTTTACACCTGATGATGATGGTTACAATGACCGGTTCATGGTAGAAGCTAAATCCCTGAGGTTTATCAGCGTTGAGGTTTTCAGCCAGTCGGGAATGAAGGTATATGGGTTCGCGGGTGAAGGTGACCGGTTAAAGAGCTGGACAGGCTGGGACGGCAAGATCAATAACACTTCAAGCAATGCAAGTCCGGGGATCTATTTCTATATAATCCGTGCCCTTGGATGGGATGATGTCAGGTACGACACCAAGGCGTACAGGGGATTCCTGTATCTGTATAGATAAGGCTCAATGGCGCAACGGCGCAAAGGTGCAAGGGCGCATAGGTGCAACGGTGCAACGGTAAAAAATCTTCTTTGAAACTACTTAGCCTCTGTGCCCCTGCGCCACTGCGCCTCTGCGCCTTTTCTTACACAAATAACTCACCCTTCAAAATCGTTTTAGCCTGTCCGGAGATCTCAACACGGTCGTTTTTTAATTCAACTTTCAATATTCCTCCTCTTTCTGACACCTGGTGGGAAACGAATTTTTCTCGTCCGGTTCTGCTGTGCCAGAATGGTGCAAGTGAACAATGCGCCGATCCTGTTACAGGGTCTTCATCAATACCAAGAGCGGGAGCAAAGCAGCGGACACAGAAGTCAAAGTTCTTATCTGCAGATGGTGCGGTCACTATGAGGTCACCATATTCTGAATTCTTCATCAGCGTGAAATCGGGTCTGAGGTTTCTGACCTCATTTTCATTTTTGAGAAGTGCAAAACTCCAGCCGTGACCTGTCCGGTAAAGCTCTTCGGGCTTTATACCTATATATTTTTTAATATCATCAGAAATCTTTATTCTTTCGAGCTGATAAGCAGGGAAATTCATTGTTATCCAGCCACCCCGGGTAGTTATGATCAGCTTTCCGGCTTTTGAAAGGAAAATGATCTCCTTTTCCCGGCCTACAATGCCGGTTTCGTACATTATATGGGCAGAAGATAAAGTAGCATGTCCGCACAGCGGTATCTCTGCTGCAGGAGTGAAGTAACGTATAGGAAATTCCCCGGGTCCTCCGGAAATAAATGCTGTTTCTGATACATGTATTTCTGCAGCAACATTCTGCATCCAGCTTTCAGGCATCTCCTTTTTCAGGATGCAAACACCTGCAGGATTTCCTTTAAAGGGTTCGGATGTGAAAGCATCGACCTGGTAAATAATCTTTGAAGTAGTCATAGTATTTCATTTATATTATGGTGTAATGGTACAATGGTGCAATGGTTTAATGGTTCAAATCAGTTTTTCTTACCGTTGAACCCTTGGACCTTTGTACCGTTGCACCTTTACCACCATTCACCGGTAAATTTCGATCTTTTACAGAAATAATCTGAATTTTATCTAAGAAAACTTTGTAAACTAAAAAAGTTTTCTCATTTTTGCGACTTCAAATCTGAAAAATGGATTACAGGCAAAGAATTACAGAAGAGGCAGCGGTCATGTTCAGGACCTACGGGATAAGATCTGTGACTATGGATATGATTGCAAACCAGATGGGTATCTCTAAAAGAACTATTTATGAGGTTTTCAGGGATAAAGATGAACTGTTGCATGGCGTCCTCAAATGGATGAACATACGGCAGCGTGAGCTTATGAAAAAGATCTTCAGTGAAACGGAAAATGTCATTGAAGCCATCTTTAAAATGCTCGACATGATGAGTGCGCATTTCCAGGATATGAGTCCGGCATTCCGGATGGATATGAAGAACTATCATAATGAAATCATGAAAAAAATCAGTGAAACGAATGATCTTCCATATTACGGTAATAATGCTGAAGTTATTAAACGAGGGATAAAAGAGGGAGTTTTCAGGGAAGACATTAATGTCGAAATTACAAATAAGTGTTTACTCGAAGTTGCAAGGATGTCAAATGATAAAAGTGTTTTCCCTCCTGATGATTTCATAAATAAGGATGTTATCAGAAATTTTTATATCAATTACCTGAGGGGAATATCGACCCGGAAAGGTCTTGATCTTATAGACTTTTACGAAAAGAAGCAAAATAAGAATTAGAAAAACGGAATAATAATTTTTAAGATGAAGAATAATAGAGTTTTTATGAAAAGCAGATTATTTATTGCAGCTTCATTTTTACTGCTATTCCCTGGTGCCATTTCATTAGCTCAGGAAACCAGCAGTGAATTAAACCTTTCATTAAAGGAGGCTCAGGATTATGCATTGACAAATAACAAAATGGTTCTCGCAGCAAAAGCAGATGTAATGGCATCAAAAGCATCAGTCTGGGAAGCAATATCGGGTGCATTGCCCCAGATAAATGCGTCAGGATCATTCATCGACAATGTCACGCTTGCGACAACGGTAATTGATGGTAAATATTTTGGAGCACCGGGAACCATTATTAAAGCCAAATTCGGACAACCCTTTTCTTCCGGTGTAAGTGTTCAGGCATCCTTGTTATTATTCAATGCGCCGTTATATATAGGCATTGAGACCACAAAGCTTGCACAGAAGCTTAGCGAACAGAGCCTGGAGAAATCCGGGCAGGACACCAAGGAATCTGTAAGTACTGCTTACTTTCTGATTCTGGTTTCCGAGAAATCACTCGAAATTCTAAAGGGAAACATAGCAAACCTGACTGAAACCCTTAGATCGACAAGGGCAATGTATTCGGCAGGTATGGCCGAAGCGACAGATGTCGACCAGATGGTTTCCAATCTTACAATGGTGGAAAACAACCTTAGTTCGCTTGAGCGCACTATCGAATTAAACTATAATATTCTTCGCTTCCAGCTTGGTGTCCCTGTCAATACAAAAATTACATTAACAGAGACACTAGAAACCCTTACCAATGAGATCAATGTAGAGGCCCTGCTCGCGCAGGATTTTGATTACCGTCAAAATATCAGTTACAAGCTGATTGAAGGTCAGGAACAAATGTCTCAGCTTAACCTCAGGGCTCAGAAAGCCCAGAATCTTCCCTCATTATCAGGAATCTATTCAAATTCTGAAACAGGGCAAGGCGATAAAATAAAGTCAATGTACTGGTCGTACAGCTCTTTGCTGGGATTTCAATTATCGATTCCGATTTTTGCAAGCGGCCAGAGAAATTCAAAAATCAATAAGGCTCAGATAAATTTTGATAAAGCCAGGATCACAAAAGATATGGTAACCCAACAGCTTATGATGCAGGAGAAACAGCTCAGATATAACCTGGTAAATGCAAATGCCCAGTATAAAAGCCAGAAAGACAATGTCGAAGTTTCAAAAAGAGTATTTACCAGCATGGAAAATAAATTTAAACAGGGAATGGCATCAAGCCTTGACCTTACCCAGGCAAACTCCCTGTACCTTGCTGCTGAAAACAATTATGTCTCCTCGCTGATGAATCTTCTGCAGACAAAACTAGCGTTAGATAAATTATTGAATAATATGTAATTAAATAAGAAACATTTAAAATCAGAATAATGAAATACGCAAAAACAATTTCGGTAATACTTGTAAGCGGACTGATTCTGTCAGCCTGTTCATCAAAGAACAAGAACGCAGCATCCGATACTCAGAATGCGACGGTAAGCGTTGAAAAAGCTGCCAGTCCTGTTAAAGTAGCAATCCTGGGGAAGACAAAAATCGCCAGGACTATCGATTATACAGCAACAATCCAGCCATTTGAGGAAGTTAATATGGCACCATCCACTCCCGGAAGGATCGATAAGATATACGTTGAAGTCGGGGATAAGGTAAATAAGGGCGACAATCTCTTTCTGATGGACCGTACCCAGCTTTACCAGGCGAAAGTACAGCTTGCAAGTCTGTCAAAGGATCTTTCAAGGCTCGATACCCTGCTCAGATCAGGAAGTGCTAAGCAGCAGCAATACGACCAGCTTAAAACACAATATGATGTTACTAAAACAAATGTTGATTTTATGGAAGTCAACACCTTATTGAAGGCTCCATTCTTCGGTGTTGTAACAGGCAAGTATTTTGAAGACGGTGAGATGTATTCCGGAACACCAACCACTACAACGGGGAGATCGGCTGTTGTAACAGTTATGCAGGTAAACCCGCTGAAGGTGAATGTAGGCATCTCTGAACAATACTACCCACTGGTAAAGAAAAGAATGAAGGCAGAAATCACTGCTGACGTTTATAAGGGAGAAAAATTTACCGGTTCGGTTTACAGGATTTATCCTACAGTCAACGCATCCACAAGGTCATTTAATACGGAACTGGAGCTCCCCAACAGAAATGACATGCTTAAGCCAGGAATGTTTGTAAGGGTTTCAATGAACCTGGGAGAGGTAGAATCATTCGTTGTTCCTGCAAATACAGTGATGCAGCAGGAAGGTACAAACCAGAGGTTTATATTCCTTGCCAAAGATAATGTTGCAACCCGGGTTGAGATAACTCTCGGACAGAGATTTGATGATATGCTGGAAATCGTTTCCTCCAATATAAAAGAGGGCGACAAGCTGATTACTGAAGGTCAGGCAAAACTGATCAACGGCGATAAGATAACAGTAACAGAATAATTATAAGATATACAATAATAAAATGAGTATCTACAGTTCTTCAGTAAAGAGACCGGTAACAACCATCCTTGTCTTTGTTGCCTTGATGGTTATGGGTATTTATTCACTGACACAGTTGCCAGTTGACCTGTATCCGGAGGTTGAGCTGCCATATGTGGTGGTCTATACAACATATCCGGGTGCAAGCGCGTCGGATATAGAATCAAATGTCACTAAAATGCTTGAAAATGCGCTTAACTCTATCAGTAATCTGAAAGAGATCACTTCGAGGTCAAGCGATGCAACATCAGTTATATTTATGAACTTCGAATATGGAACGAACCTCGATGAGGCATCTAATGATATAAGGAGTGCTATGAGTTTCGTGGAGCGATACCTTCCGACTGATTGTGAGAAACCGACCATTATGAAGTTCAATTCGAGCATGATGCCGATTGCCTTCTACACAATCACAGCAAAAGAAAGTTATTCCGGACTTGAAAAGATCCTTGATCAGAAGATTGTTAACCCCCTCAACAGGATAGAGGGTGTCGGCGCCGTTTCACTTGCAGGTGTTCCCGGCCGTAAAGTATATATTGACGTGGACCCAAGGAAAATGGAGGCATATAACCTTACGGTTGAACAGATCGGAAATATACTGAGAGCTGAAAACCTCAATATGCCCGCAGGGTATATCGAGATGGGGAAAACAGATTATCCTCTCCGAATTCAGGGTGAATTCCCTGAAAGCGATGTAGTAAAGAATATTGTTGTAACCAGCTATAATGGCAATAATGTTTATCTAAAAGATGTTGCTGAGGTCCGGGACACAATACGAGATTCAAAACTCGATACAAAGATCAACGGACTGAAAGGTATGAGCATGTTTGTCCAGAAACAATCAGGTGGAAATACTGTCAAGGTTACCAAGGAAATAGACAAGTCCCTTGAACAGCTTAAAGCAGATCTGCCACCCGACGTAAAGATTGAAAAGCTTTTTGACAGCGCGACTTTTATAAAGGACTCAATAAGTAACCTTACAACAACCCTGATGTATGCCGCCATCTTTGTTGTACTGGTTGTGCTCTTTTTCCTCGGCAGATGGAGAGCCACATTTATAATAATTCTTACGATACCGATTTCTCTGATTGTAGCATTCATATACCTGTTTATTTCAGGGGCATCAATAAATATAATCTCGCTGACCTCGCTTTCCATCGCTATCGGGATGGTGGTGGATGATGCGATAGTGGTGCTTGAGAATATCACAAAACACATTGAAAGAGGGAGCAGGCCACGTGAAGCTGCAATCTATGCTACAAATGAGGTATGGCTGGCCGTAATAGTCACAACACTGACTGTTGTTGCGGTATTCTTCCCTCTTACCTTTGTAAAGGGGCTCACAGGTGTTCTCTTCAAGCAGCTCGGAATGAGTGTAACAATTACAATTGTTACTTCAGTTTTCGCTGCCATCACCCTTACACCAACCCTGAGTTCACTGATGCTTAAATGGTATCCGATAAGGAAAGAGGCCCCATGGTACACTTATGATGGAAGCATCAGGAAAGGACTTAACTGGCTTGATCACTTTTATGAAAAAACTCTGCGCTGGGCCCTGCATCATAAAAAGGTGGTATTCCTTACTGCTTTTCTTATATTTATTTTATCGATGAGTCTCTTCAAGGTTATCGGAACGGAATTCTTCCCACAAACAGACGAGTCGCGGCTTTCTGCCACTATTCAGCTCCAGACAGGAACAAGGGTTGATGAGACTATTGCGATTTCAGATAAACTCGATGAAATGATCCGGACAAAATATCCTGAAGTGACTATTATGTCAACATCAGCCGGTTATGATGACCAGGGTGGATTTGCATCTATATTCAGTTCACAGGGTACTCATACTATAAGCTATAACCTGCACCTGGTTCCTATTGAGGAAAGGAAAAAATCATCGTTTGAACTGGCTGAAGAGCTTAGGAAGGATTTGGCCGTAGTACCCGAGATTATAGATTATAAGGTGAGCACTTCTGATAATATGGGCAGCTTCGGAGGCAGCACTGTTAACGTGGAGATTTACGGTTACGATATAGCCCAGACGAACATTGTGGCAAAAGAGCTGGCAACGAAGATTAAAAACATAAAAGGAGCAAAGGATGTAGCCATCAGCCGTGACAAGTCGAAACCGGAACTCCAGATAATCTTTGATCAGAATAAAATGATAGCAAACGGGCTGAACACAGCCATGGTTTCAGCAGCAGTCAAGAACAGGGTCGACGGGCTTACAGCGACAAAACTTCGTCAGTATGGTGATGAATATGACATTGTTGTAAGATATAAGCGCAGCTCAACAAGTACGCTAACAGATATAGAAAATATAGGCATAACAAATCCTTCAGGCCAGGTAATCCGACTTGGTGAAATAGCCCGGATAAAAGAGTATTGGGCACCACCGACTATTGAAAGAAAACGCAAGGAACGAATTGTTACTGTTTCATTCACACCTTATAAAGAGTCTCTTACGGTTCTTCAGACTGAGGTACAAAAAGCTATTGACGAGACTCCTCTTCCGGCAGGGGTAATGGTGCAGATTTCCGGAGCTATAAAAGATCAGATGGAATCATTTATGGATATTGCCATGCTAATGGTAATAAGCCTGATACTGGTCTATCTGATTATGGCATCACAGTTTGAATCGTTGAAGATGCCGTTCATAATAATGTTCTCGATCCCCTTTGCCTTTTCGGGAGTAGCGATAGCGTTATTTATTACTCATACTTCCCTTAGTGTGATTTCAGCTATCGGAGCTGTGATGTTAATAGGTATAGTGGTTAAGAATGCAGTTGTACTTGTTGACTTTATCAACCTGATGCGCGAAAGAGGGAATGAGCTTTATGAAGCAATCGCAATTTCGGGAAGATCAAGGCTCAGACCTGTACTAATGACATCAGCGACAACCATCCTTGGGATGTTGCCTCTGGCAATGAGTGCAGGATCAGGCTCTGAATTATGGAGCCCCATGGGAGTAGCAGTTATTGGTGGTCTTATTTTCTCAACTTTTGTAACGCTGGTTCTGGTACCTGTAGTGTATGCAACTTTCTCAAAGCATGGCGAACGCAACAGGCATCTGGCTTTATATTCCGAAATGGATTTCATGAATGGCGATGACAAGGACGTTAAACAGGTCAATCAGATAAACAAATAGATTATGAAAGCAATAATGATAATATATAACCAGGCTCATACAGAAAAGATCGAATACATGCTCGACAAGCTTGGAATCAAGGGTTATTCATTATGGGAAAATGTACAGGGCAGGGGCACTTCAACGGGTGTTCCCCACCTGGGCACCCATGCATGGCCCGAGATAAATAAAAGCGTAATTACCATAGTCGATGATGAACTTGTCGATTCAATCCTGAATACGGTTAAAAGGATCGATGCGATAAATGACGAAGTAGGGATACGGGCTTTTGTGTGGGATGTGCTGAAGACGGTATAACCTCACCCCAACCCCTCTCCCAGGGGAGAGGGGCTATTTTGCGTTTGTAATTGTCTGATAAACAAAAAAATACCCCCTTCTCACTTGGGAGAAGGGGGCAAGGGGGATGAGGTATTTATTCTTCTTCTTCCTCCTCAGTGTATGCTTTGATAACTGCATCCTGAACATCACCCGGAACCTGTGCATATTCCGAGAATTTCATTGTATACATTGCACGGCCTCCTGTCACTGAACTGAGCGCTGTGGAGTATTTATTCATTTCAGCAAGGGGAACCCTGGCTTTAATGACTTCAAACCTCTTTTCACTTGACATACCCAGCACCATTCCGCGGCGTCCCTGAAGGTCGCTGATCACATCGCCCATACGGTCGGAGGGGACCATTATTTCAACATCATATACAGGTTCAAGGATTTTCGGACCTGCGCTTTTAAACGCCTGGCTGAAGGCATTTCTACCGGCCAGCCTGAAAGAGATCTCGTTGGAATCGACCGGATGCATCTTACCGTCATATACATAAACCCTTATATCACGGGCGTATGATCCTGTAAGCGGACCAACTTCCATCTTCTCCATGATACCCTTGAGAATTGCAGGCATAAACCTTGCATCGATAGACCCACCGACTATGCAGTTACAATAAATAAGCTTGCCTCCCCAGTCGAGCTCAATCTCATCCTTGCCTCTGACTGAAAGCTTGACATCTTTACCATTGATCTTCTGCATTGTCAGTTCAGGAGAACCTTCCTCATAGGGTTCAATGATCATATGTACCTCACCAAACTGCCCGGCACCCCCTGATTGTTTCCTGTGACGGTAATCAGCCTGGGCTGATTTGGTAATAGTCTCACGATAAGGAATCTTTGGAGGATTGAAGTTTGTCGGGATCTTGTAGATATTATCCAGATGCCACTTCATTATATTTAAATGGTATTCACCCTGTCCGTGTACAATGATCTGTTTTAATTCCTTGGAGTATTCAATTATGATTGTCGGGTCCTCAAGATGAATTTTATTCAGAGCTTCTCCCAGCTTTTCATCATCGCTTTCACTTTGTGCTTTAATAGCTGTCCGGTATTTCGGTGCCGGGAATTTAACACCTTCATATCTCCAGTCGTTCCCGGGGACATTCAGAGTATGATCCATTTTGGTATTCTTCAGTTTGACAAAAGCACCGATATCGCCGGTATATAGTTCAGGGACTCTTGTCCTGTTCTTTCCGGCACTTATATAAAGCTGAGATAATCTTTCCTTTGTACTGTTATTGGTATTTATAACATCAAGGTTTTCAGTGATTTTCCCGGAATAAACCCTGAAATAGTTTATTTCGCCGATATGTTCCTCAATTGATGATTTGAATACATAGACGGATGCAGGTCCGGCAGAATCCGGCTTTACTGCATTCCCTTTGCTGTTTAAGGGAACGGGCATATCAGTTATTGACGGAGCTTCACTGGCGATAAAGTCCATCAGCCTGTCGACACCTATATTTAGTTTTGCGGAAATACATAAAACAGGAAACATTCCCCGGGTAAGGATACCTTTGGCAATCCCTTTCAAAATCTCATTTTCGGTAAGGGTATTGTTGGCAAAGAAAAGCTCCATCAGCGATTCGTCGCTCTCGGCAGCTTTTTCGACAAGAGCATTGTGAAGTTCTTCAGCTTTCTCTTTCTGATTATCAGGGATATCGACTACCTCTGCTTTGCCGCCATCTTTACCATACCGGAACATTTTCATTTTGAGGACATCGATTATTGAGTTAAATCCAATCCCCTCATTTACCGGATACTGAACGAGGATGATATTATTGCTGAGCCTCTCCTTCAGCATTTCAATTGATTTTTCAAAGTTGGCTTTTTCATGATCCAGCCCATTGATGGCAATGATCATTGGTTTATGAACTTTCTCTGCATGCCTGAAGTGGATCTCAGTACCAACCTCAACACCATTCTGAACGTTAATAAGCAGAACAGCACAATCTGCGGCATAAAGTGATGAAATAGCCCCCCCGCTGAAGTCATCCAGACCCGGAGTATCGAGAATATTTATCTTTTTATTCAGATATTCTGTATATAGTACTGTGGAGTAGATTGAATTCCCGTTCTCATGTTCAATAGGACGATAGTCGGAAGCTGTATTTTTCCCTTCAATTGTGCCTCTTCGTTCAATAACGCCACCGTTAAAGAGCAGCGCTTCTGCCAGAATTGTTTTACCTGATCCTGAATTGCCCAGGAGCACGATGTTCTTTATCTGGTCCGTTTGATATGTCTTCATGTTTATATGTTATTATATTATAGTGTTTTATTTAAATCCTAATTACCCCCATCCCTGACCTTCCCCCTATGTGGAAAATCTCCCCTGCATGCTGGCTCCTTCGCTAAAATTGCCTACAAGGCAATTTCTTAACGCTTGGCCCTCCCCTGGGGGGGAACGGGAAAGGGGGTCTATATTACAATAATTATATTGACTCCCTGTCGAGAGGTGGCAAAAATAATAATTTTTTAAAAACAGTTTAAGAAAGAGAACATAATTAAAAATTTTTTATTTTCTTTGCACCAGTTTTTTGAAACACAGGAGTACCGTTTTTTCTTTCGAAGGTAAGTTTACAAAATGTTTTTCTTTAGGAAAGATCGGGAAGTTACCTGTTCATAACTTACAAATAAGTTAGAATAGATATAGTTTCAAGACATGCTACAGGGCCTGATTATTGGCTATTTCAGGTTGTAGGATTATGTAATGGTTATAGTTTTAAAAAAAATATAAGACCTGTTTGTAAATTTAAAAATAAAATCAATACCTTTGCAAACCATTTTTTTGAGTAAAATTTAATACTAAAATAATTGGAAATATGCCGACAATTCAGCAATTAGTCAGAAAAGGCAGGAAGAAACTGGTAGATAAAAGTAAAGCCCCTGCTCTGGATTCATGTCCTCAGAGAAGAGGTGTTTGTGTGCGTGTTTATACTACGACTCCGAAGAAACCTAATTCAGCAATGAGGAAGGTAGCCAGGGTAAGACTTACCAACCAGAAAGAAGTAAACGCTTATATCCCCGGAGAGGGTCATAATCTCCAGGAACACTCCATAGTTCTTATCAGGGGTGGCAGGGTCAAAGATCTTCCGGGTGTTCGTTATCACCTGGTTCGTGGTGCTCTCGATACCTCCGGAGTTGACGGCCGTACTCAGAGAAGATCAAAATATGGTGCTAAAAGACCTAAGAAGTAACATTAAAGGGATAAGATAATGAGAAAATCAAAACCAAAGAAGAGGATTCTGTTACCGGATCCAAAGTATAAAGATCCGTATGTAACCAGGTTTGTTAATAATCTTATGTACAGCGGTAAGAAGAGCATTGCTTACCAGATTGTCTATGATTCGCTCGATATCGTTGCTGATAAATTCAAGAATGAAGGCAAGACACCTCTGGAAATTTTTAAGCAGGCTCTTG
Organism: uncultured Bacteroidales bacterium; assembly: GCA_963825935.1. Taxonomy (GTDB): domain Bacteria; phylum Bacteroidota; class Bacteroidia; order Bacteroidales; family VadinHA17; genus LD21. The sequence continues at coordinate 204,023 of CAWGUN010000013.1, forward strand.
AAAATGTTACACCCCAGGTTGAGGTTAAAGCCCGCCGGGTAGGTGGTGCCACTTTCCAGGTACCGATGGAAATCCGTTCAGACAGGAAGGTCAGCATAAGCATGAAAAACATGATCTCCTTTGCCCGCAAAAGAACAGGTCACTCTATGGCAGAACGTCTTGCCGCAGAACTTATGGCGGCATATAAGCTTGAGGGAGGCGCATATAAGAAAAAGGAAGATACACACAGGATGGCAGAAGCCAACAAAGCTTTTGCTCATTTCCGTTTTTAATATAACAGAAGGGTAGCAGCAGACAGATGGATAATAATCTGAAAAATACCAGGAACATCGGAATCATGGCCCACATCGATGCCGGTAAGACCACAACGACAGAGCGTATTCTGTTCTATACCGGTCGTACCCACCGTATGGGAGAGGTGCATGATGGGAATGCTCAGATGGACTGGATGGTTCAGGAACAGGAGAGAGGGATTACAATAACTTCTGCAGCTACAACAACTTACTGGAAATATAATGATCAGGATTTCAAGATTAATATAATCGATACCCCGGGCCACGTTGATTTTACCGTTGAAGTTGAAAGGTCGCTGAGAGTGCTCGACGGCGCTGTTGCTGTCTTCTGTGCTGTCGGCGGTGTTGAACCTCAGTCTGAAACGGTATGGCGACAGGCAAATAAATATGGTGTACCCAGGATTGCATTTGTAAATAAAATGGACCGTGCAGGGGCTGATTTCTTAAGCGTTGTACACCAAATAAGAGAAAAACTGGATGCACATCCTGTACCTATCCAGATTCCGATAGGAGCCGAGGAAAACTTCCAGGGTGCTGTCGATCTTGTTCATATGAAGGCAATTGTGTACAGAGCTGACGAAGCTCAGGGAGCAAGGTTCGAAATTGAAGAAGTTCCTGATGATGTATTAGAGGAAGCAGAAGAGTGGAGAGGAAAACTGGTTGAGGCTATTGCCGAGGTCGATGATACTCTTCTTGAAAGATATATTGAGGATCGTAAATCAATCACCCCGGAGGAGATTCTTACAGCATTAAGAAAATCCACAATTGCAGGAACAGCTGTCCCTGTAATTTGCGGAGCAGCTTTTAAGAATAAAGGTATTCAGAGCCTTCTCGATTCAGTGGTCGCTTTCCTTCCTTCTCCCGTTGATAAAGGAGCTGTTACAGGAACTGATCCAAGAAATGATACAGAAATTACACGTGAGCCTGACGATGAAGCACCATTGGCAGCTCTCGCATTTAAAATAGCAACCGATCCGTTTGTAGGACGTCTGGCGTTCCTTCGGATATATTCAGGAACTCTCCATTCAGGAGATACAGTGCTGAATGTCCGCACAGGGAAACGGGAAAGAATAAACCGTCTGTTCCAGATGCACGCCAACAAACAGAATCCGAAAGAAAGCATTTCGGCCGGCGATATATGTGCAGGGGTAGGATTTAAAGACATTAAGACTGGCGATACACTTTGTGCAATTCATAAGCCGATTTTGCTTGAATCAATGGATTTTCCGGAGCCGGTTATAGGAGTAGCTATCGAGCCTAAAACACAGGCCGATGTTGAAAAACTATCAGTAGCCCTCCATAAACTTGCTGAAGAAGATCCAACATTTCAGGTAAGGACTGATCCCGATAGTGGACAAACTGTAATCCATGGTATGGGTGAGCTGCACCTGGAAATCCTCATTGACCGTCTGAAGAGGGAGTTTAAAGTTGAATGTAACCAGGGTCCACCCCAGGTTGCGTACAAGGAGGCTATCACAGCTACAGCTGAATTCCGTGAAGTTTTCAAGAAACAGACCGGAGGCAGAGGTAAATATGCAGATATAACTGTTGAGTTATCGCCTGCAGATGATGGAATAAGAGGCCTTCAATTCATAAATGAGATTAAAGGTGGAAACATACCCAAGGAATATATTCCTTCAGTTGAGAAAGGTTTCCGTGAAGCAATGTCAAACGGACCACTCGCCGGGTTCCCGCTCGATAATCTCAAAGTAATACTCAAAGACGGTTCGTACCATCCGGTTGACTCCGATGCACTTGCGTTTGAAATTGCTGCCAAACAGGCATTCAGACGATTTGCAGGGAAATGCAACCCTGTTATTCTCGAGCCTATAATGTCGACAGAAGTGGTTACTCCTGAAGAATATGTAGGTGATGTTATCAGCGATTTTAACAGGAGACGAGGCAAGGTGGAAGGTATGGAATCGAAAGCAGGTTCAAGAGTTGTCAAAGCAAAAGTACCTCTGGCAGAAAAATTTGGCTATGTTACCGTACTTAGAACCATTACCTCAGGAAGAGCAACTTCAACGATGGAGTTCTCTCATTACGAAGAGGTGCCTGCAGAAATTGCCAACAGAATTATTGAAATTACTAAAGGAAAAATTCTTTAAAGATGAGTCAGAAAATTCGTATCAAACTGAAATCTTACGATCATAATCTGGTGGATAAATCAGCCGAGAAGATCGTAAAAACAGTAAAATCTACTGGTGCAGTTGTGAGCGGTCCGATTCCGCTTCCCACTCACAAAAAGATTTATACAGTTCTTCGGTCGCCGTTTGTAAATAAAAAGGCAAGAGAACAGTTCCAGCTTTCTTCATATAAAAGACTGCTCGACATTTACAGCTCTACGCCTAAAACTATTGATGCTCTTATGAAGCTTGAGCTTCCGAGCGGTGTTGAAGTTGAAATTAAAGTGTGAAACCAGTAAAGTATTAAAAGAGATGCAGGGATTAATTGGAAAAAAGGTGGGGATGACTTCCATTTTTGATGAAAACGGAAAGAATGTTCCTTGTACAGTACTGCAGGCAGGTCCATGTGTTGTTACACAGATCAAGACAGTGCAAAAAGACGGCTACTTTGCTGTACAGCTTGGATTCGATGATAAAAACGAAAAGCACACTACAAAACCTGAACTGGGCCATTTCAAAAAAGTCAACACAACTCCGAAAAGAAAACTTATCGAGTTTACCGGCTTTGCAGAAGGACAGGTTAAGGAAGGAGAAGTGCTTACCGCCGAGCTTTTCAGACCCGACAACTGGGTTGATGTGAGAGGCTGGTCAAAAGGAAAAGGTTTTCAGGGTGTTGTAAAACGTCACGGTTTCAGCGGCGTTGGTGGAACAACCCACGGACAGAGTGACAGGTTAAGACATCCTGGTTCTGTCGGAGCCTCCTCGTTCCCATCCAGAGTGCTTCCGGGCATGAGAATGGCAGGACACACAGGAACCGACAAGGTAATGTCGATAAGTATGCGTGTCATGAAACTTATGCCGGAAAGCAATTTAATTTTAGTTAAAGGATCAGTTCCCGGTCCAAAAGGTGGTTACGTAATAATTACAAAATAATGGAACTAGCTATTCTTAATATTGATGGTAAGGAAACCGGAAGGAAAGTTAAACTTAACGATTCCATTTTCGGTATAGAGCCTAATGACCATGCCATTTACCTCGACACGAAACAGTTCCTTGCAAATCAGCGTCAGGGAACTCATAAGGCCAAGGAACGTGGCGAGGTTGCGGGCAGCACCAGGAAGATAAAAAGGCAGAAAGGTACCGGTACAGCACGCGCCGGCAACATCAGAAATCCTTTATTCAGGGGAGGTGGCCGTATTTTTGGTCCGAAACCAAGATTCTATGGCTTCAAGCTTAATAAAAAAGTAAAGCAGCTTGCAAGAAAATCAGCACTCTCATACAAAGCATCCTCGAATAACATTATTGTTCTTGAAGACTTCTCATTTGAAGCTCCTAAAACAGTGGAAATGATCAAAATGGGAAATAACCTGAATATTGCAAGTAAAAAATCGTTAATTGTTTTACCGGAACAAAATAAAAATATATATTTGTCATCCCGGAATTTACAAGGGGTTGAAGTTATAACTGCCGGAGAATTAAGCACTTACGAAATAATGAAGGCTTCGACTTTAGTACTTGTGGAGAGTGCAGTTGACGTTTTGCAGGCAACTTTTGAAAACTAGAAAACTTGAAGTAATGAATATTTTAGTTAAACCGATTGTAACGGAAAAAATGACAAGCCAGGGCGATAAACATAACCGCTATGGATTTCTTGTTGAGAAAAGTGCAAATAAGTTACAGATTAAGAAAGCCGTCGAAGAGCTGTACGGAGTTACAGTTGATTCGGTAAACACGATTCGTTATGGCGGGAAAATAAAATCCCGTAATACCAAGTCAGGTATTCTCGTCGGAAAAGCAGCTGCAACAAAAAAGGCAATAGTAACACTTGCAGAAGGAAACAAAATAGATTTCTATAGCAATATTTAAAAACCAGTATGGCAGTCAGAAAGATCAAACCTGTTACACCAGGTCAGAGACACAAGATCATCAGTGCTTTTGACAGCATCACAAGCACTACGCCGGAGAAATCCCTCCTTCGACCGCACAGAAAATCAGGAGGAAGGAACGTTAACGGCAAGCGGACTATGAGATACATCGGAGGCGGTCATAAACAGATGTACAGGACAATCGATTTCCTCAGGGAGAAAGATTCCATGAAAGCAACAGTTAAAACAATAGAGTACGATCCCAGCAGATCATCAAGGATCGCACTTGTTGTTTATGAAGATGGAGAAAAGAGATATATAGTTGCTCCTTCTGGACTTCAGGTCGGGCATAAAATTATGTCGGGCAAAGAGGCAACGCCGGAGATTGGCAATACATTATTTCTTAATGACATACCATTAGGTACAATTGTTCACAATATTGAGCTTAAACCGGGTAAAGGCGGAGCTCTTGCCCGTAGCGCCGGAACCTATGCACAGCTTTCTGCCCGTGAAGGCAAATATGCAACTATTAAGCTGCCGTCAGGTGAGACAAGACTGGTTCTGACAACCTGTCGTGCTACTATTGGCACTGTTTCTAATCCTGATCATAACCTTGAAAAATCAGGCAAGGCAGGCCGTTCACGTTGGCAGGGTCGTCGTCCCAGAGTCAGGGGCATTGCCATGAACCCTGTCGATCATCCAATGGGTGGTGGTGAAGGAAAAGCTTCCGGAGGACATCCGAGATCACGCAGAGGCATTCCTGCAAAAGGATTCAAAACAAGGGATAAAAAGAAGTACTCTGCAAAACATATTATTGAAAGAAGGAAAAAATAACTGATTTACTATGAGCAGATCCATAAAAAAAGGCCCTTTCATTGATTTTAAACTCGAGAATAGAGTTCTCGGGATGAATGAGGGTGGAAAGAAATCAGTGGTCAAGACCTGGTCGAGGAGATCGGTTATATCACCTGACTTTGTCGGACATACTATAGCAGTTCATAACGGGAATAAGTTTATCCCTGTGTACATTACTGAGAACATGGTAGGTCATAAACTTGGAGAGTTTGCACCTACACGTACTTTCAGAGGTCACTCCGGAAATAAATAATCAGTAATGTAAACATTCAAAATTATCAGAAATGGGTGCAAGAAAAAGAAATACAGCTGAACAGAGGAAAGAGGCCGCCAAAACAAGATACCAGGCTATCCTTAGAAACTGTCCTACATCGCCGAGGAAGATGAGACTTGTCACAGATCTTATCAGCGGTAAAGAAGTGAATAAAGCACTTGATATTCTCAAATTCAGTTCCCAGGATGCATCACGCAGATTGGAGAAACTGCTTCTCTCTGCTATTTCAAACTGGCAGTCGAAGAATGAAGGTGTGAAGATTGAAGAGAGCAACCTGTTTGTTAAAACCGTTCATGTTGATAGCGGACGTGTTATGAAAAGGCTGCAGACAGCCCCTCAGGGAAGAGCTTACAGGTTAAGAAAAAGATCGAACCATGTAACCATTGTGCTCGACAGTATGAATAAGGAAGTTGAAAATACAACAAAATAATACAGATGGGACAAAAAGTAAATCCGATAGGTAACAGATTAGGTATAATCAAGGGCTGGGATTCAAACTGGTACGGTGGAAAAGATTTCTCCGGTAAACTGGTTGAGGATGCAAAGATCAGGGAATACCTGAATGCCAGACTTGCAAAAGCAAGTATCTCAAAAATTATTATTGAGAGAACTCTTAAGCTAATTACCGTAACAGTCAATACTGCACGTCCGGGTATTATTATAGGTAAGGGTGGACAGGAAGTTGATAAACTAAAAGAAGAACTTAAGAAGATTACAAAGAAAGAAGTCCAAATAAATATTTTTGAAGTAAAACGTCCCGAACTTGATGCAAACATCGTCGGAAACAACATAGCAAGGCAGGTTGAAGGTAAAATTTCCTACCGTCGTGCTATAAAGATGGCGATTGCATCTACAATGAGAATGGGTTCTGAAGGTATTAAAGTCCTTATTTCAGGTCGTCTTGGAGGAGCTGAAATGGCAAGAACAGAAACATATAAGGAAGGACGTATTCCTCTTCATACATTCCGGGCCGACATCGATTATGCACTGGCTGAGGCTCATACCAAGGTTGGTCTTATCGGGATAAAGGTGTGGATATGCAATGGTGAAGTTTATGGCAAGAGAGATCTGAGCCCGAATATCGGAGCAAGGAATGCCAAAACAAAAAGCCTTAAGAGGAAGGGCAAGGAAAGAAATAAGTAGTTCAATTCATAATTCTTTAAGATATTAAACAATGTTACAACCAAAAAGGTCCAAATTCAGGAGAGCCCAGAAAGGAAGAATGAAAGGCAATGCACAAAGAGGCAACCAGCTGGCATTCGGGTCATTTGGTATAAAGGCGCTGGAGCAATGCTGGATCACCGGAAGGCAGATCGAAGCAGCCCGTCAGGCTGTCACGCGTCATATGAAGCGTGAAGGACAGCTGTGGATCAGAATATTCCCGGACAAGCCGATTACCAAAAAACCTGCTGAGGTTCGTATGGGTAAAGGTAAAGGAGCCCCCGAAGGATTTGTCGTACCGGTTACTCCCGGAAGAATACTTCTTGAAGCTGAAGGAGTTCCCTATGCTGTAGCAAAAGAGGCCCTTCGTCTGGGAGCACAAAAACTGCCAATAACAACAAAATTCGTCGTCAGACGCGATTACGTAGAGTAATAAAATTATTATACAGATGAAAACTTCAGAAATAAGGGAATTAAGCACAACTGACCTTCTCGAGCGTATCGACACCGAGAAGACAATGCTCGTTCGCATGAAACTTAATCATGCAATAACTCCCCTCGAAAACACGCAGAAGCTAAAGGAGGCAAAGCTTACAATAGCACGTCTGCTTACTGAATTACATGCAAGGGAAATGGAAAAGAAATCTAAATAGCCGGAAATCAGCAATGGAAAGGAATTTAAGAAAAGAGCGTATCGGTGTTGTTGTCAGTAATAAAATGGACAAATCCATCGTCGTTGCCGTTAAAAGGAAGGTAAAACACCCTATTTATGGCAAGTTTATAAACAAAACAAAAAAGCTGATGGCGCACGATGAAGAAAATTCATGCAATATCGGTGACACAGTACGTATTTCAGAGACCAGGCCTCTGAGTAAAAATAAAACCTGGAGATTAGTTGAAATTATCGAAAGAGCTAAGTAATCATGATACAGCAGGAAACAAGGCTGACAGTAGCCGATAATTCGGGCGCCAAAGAGGTTTTATGCATCAGGGTGCTCGGCGGTAGCAAAAAAAGATATGCTACTGTTGGCGACAAAATTGTTGTAAGTGTGAAATCCGCACTTCCATCAGGTGAAGCAAAAAAAGGAACGGTAAGCAGGGCAGTTGTCGTAAGAACAAAAAAGGAGATCCGTCGTCCTGATGGTTCTTATATCAGGTTCGATGATAACGCCGTTGTCCTCCTCAGTAATGCAGATGAAGTTCGCGGCACCCGTATATTCGGCCCGGTGGCAAGAGAGCTCCGCGAAAAGTACATGAAGATCGTTTCACTCGCACCTGAAGTGTTATAATAGTTAAATACACAACGATGCAAAAGAAAATACATATCAGAAAGGGAGACTCGGTTATGGTGATAACCGGAGAATCTAAAGGTCAGAAGGGCCGCGTTCTTGAAGTTGACAGGGATAAGAACAGAGCTATTGTTGAAGGAATAAATATGGTATCGAAGCATACCAAACCCAATGCAAAAGCGCCCCAGGGCGGGATTGTCAAGAAGGAAGCACCGATCCATATTTCAAACCTTATGATTATCGATCCGACCTCAGGCAAACCTACCCGTATCGGTAAGAGACTAAATGATAAAAACAAATTAGTGCGTTATTCTAAAAAATCAGGAGAGGAGATCAAGTAATGTATGTACCTGCGCTAGAAACCAAGTATAAAGACGAGATCGTCCCTGCATTAACAAAGGAATTCGGTTACAAAACCATAATGCAGGTCCCAAAGCTGGAAAAGATAGTCCTCAATCAGGGTGTCGGACAAGCTATTGCTGATAAGAAACTTCTTGAATTCGGAGTTAAGGAAATGTCAGATATTGCAGGTCAAAAAGCTGTTCTTACATACTCGTCAAAGGATATCTCAAACTTTAAACTCAGAAAAAATATGCCAATTGGCATAATGGTTACGTTACGTAGAGATAAAATGTATGAGTTTCTTGAAAGACTGATATCTGTGGCACTACCACGTATCCGCGACTTCAAAGGCATAAGTGCAAAACTCGACGGCCGGGGCAATTATACCCTGGGGATTACGGAACAGATCATTTTCCCTGAAATCGACCTCGACAAGATTGCAAAAATCATGGGTCTTCAGATAACTTTTGTTACTTCCGCAAAAACCGATGAAGAGGCTCTTTCACTTTTGAAAAATTTTGGTTTACCATTTAAAACATCTAAAAACTGATAATATGGCTAAGGAATCAATGATAGCCCGTGAGGTAAAACGTGTAAAAATGGCTCAGAAATATGCCGGGAAAAGAGCAAAGCTGAAAGCTGAAGGTAACTATGTCGCCTTAAGCCGTCTGCCAAAAAACTCAAACCCCAACAGGCAGCGTAACCGTTGTAAAATCACAGGACGTTCGAGAGGGTATATGAGACAATTCGGAGTCAGCAGGATAACATTCAGGGAAATGGCATCATTCGGCCTTATTCCCGGAGTGAAAAAAGCCAGCTGGTAAATATTAAAAGAATATAAACTATTAAATAATAAAAGATGACCGATCCAATTGCAGATTTACTGACCAGAATAAGAAACGCTATCATGGCCGGGCATAAGATTGTGGAGGCACCAGCATCCAGTCTTAAAAAAGAGGTTGCAAGAATACTTTTCGAAAAGGGTTATATCCTTAGTTATAAGGTTATTGAAGGCGAAAATTCGCAGGGTGTTTTAAAAATCGCGTTGAAATACAATCCAAAAAGCAAAAAACCTGCTATTAAAGAAATACAGCGTGTAAGCCGCCCCGGTCTCAGACATTATGCTGGAGTTGAGGAATTGCCAAAAGTACTGAACGGACTTGGTATCGCAATAATTTCAACATCCAAAGGCTTAATGACTGACAAGGAGGCAAAAAAGGAAAATATTGGTGGTGAGGTGTTATGTTATGTTTATTAATTAGGAGGAAAGCTTAATGTCACGAATAGGAAAATTACCTGTAAACCTGCCAAAAGGAGTCACTGTGAATATAAGTGACACCAATGTGGTCAGTGTGAAAGGACCTTTGGGAGAATTGAGTCAGAACATTGACAAAGACCTGAAGGTTGAAGTTGTGGACAACCAGCTCATATTAACAAGACCAACAGAATCGAAAAACCATAAATCGCTTCATGGTCTTTACAGAGCACTGATTGCCAATATGGTAACCGGTGTTTCACTGGGATATAAAAAAGAGCTTGAACTGGTCGGAGTTGGTTATCGTGCTGAAGCAAAGGGACAGCAGCTTGAATTGAGTCTTGGCTACTCACACGATATTATTATGCTGCTTCCGGATGAGGTTAAAATTGTAACAAAAACCGAAAGAAGAAGCAATCCGGTTATTACGCTTACCAGCATCGATAAACAGCTCATAGGGCATGTTGCTGCAAAAATCAGATCTCTCCGTCCACCTGAACCTTATAAAGGCAAAGGAATCAAATTTGTCGGCGAGCAGCTCAGAAGAAAGGCTGGAAAATCTGCAAGTGTTTAATTTTGTAAAAGTTAGAAAAGATGGCCTTAACTAAGTTGGAAAGAAGGACAAGGATCAAAATGAGGATCCGTAAAAAGATAAGCGGTACTGCAGATTTACCGAGGCTTGCAGTATACAGGAGCAACAAACAGATTTATGTACAGGTTGTTGATGATCTGAACAAGGTTACTATTCTGTCAGCATCTTCAAAAGAAAAAGAGGTTGCAGAAAAGACAGGTATAAAGAAAACCGAACAGGCCAGGCTTGTAGGTAAAATTCTTGCCTCGAAGTGCAAAGAGAAAGGAATTGAGACAGTTGTTTTTGACAGAAGTGGTTATAAATATCATGGCAGAGTAAAATCATTGGCTGATGCAGCACGCGAAGGCGGATTAAAATTCTAATGAATTATGGCAGAAGGTATAAGAAAAGTAAAAACCAGCGACCTTGAACTTAAAGACAGGCTCGTTAGCATCCAGAGAGTTACCAAGGTAACAAAAGGAGGACGTACATTCAGTTTCTCGGCTATAGTTGTAGTTGGGAATGAAGATGGTATTGTCGGTCACGGACTTGGTAAAGCCAGTGAAGTAACTACAGCTATTGCAAAAGGCATTGAAGATGCAAAAAAGAACCTGATAAAAGTTCCGGTGATCAATGGCACAGTACCACATGAGCAGGTTGCCAAGTTCGGAGGAGCGAAGGTGTTTATCAAACCGGCTTCCGCTGGTACCGGAGTAAAAGCAGGCGGTGCTATGCGCGCTGTTCTTGAAAGTGTGGGTGTTAAGAATGTGCTTGCTAAATCAAAAGGCTCATCAAACCCTCATAACCTTGTGAAAGCAACCTTCGCTGCATTGCTTGAAATGCGCGATCCTTACGCAATTGCTGAACAAAGGGGCGTGTCAATGGATAAAGTTTTTAACGGTTAGTAAAGTACATTACGATGGCAAAAATTCGTATTACACAGGTGAAAAGCAAAAATGGAAAACCGGAGAGACAGAAAAGAACTCTGGAAGCTCTCGGTATCCATAAATTAAACCATAGTGTCGAACATGAAGCTACCCCTCAGATACTGGGAATGGTAGAGAAAGTAAGACACCTGATTAAAGTTGAGAATATTTAAATTATAAAGCATTTATATTTAAAGTTATGGATTTGAGTAACTTAAAACCTGCCAAAGGATCAGTAAAAAGAAGTAAGCGTCTGGGCCGCGGACAAGGTTCAGGTAAAGGAGGAACCTCCACAAGAGGACATAAAGGCGCTAAATCCAGGTCAGGTTATAGTAAGAAAATAGGATTTGAAGGCGGTCAGATGCCACTTCAGAGAAGAGTACCAAAATTCGGTTTCAAGAACATTAACAGGAAAGAATACAAAGGTATTAACCTGAGTGTTCTTCAGAACCTTGCTGAAAAAAACAAGCTTGACAAGATCGATATTGATGCTCTTATTTCTGCCGGATTTATTTCCAAGAATTCTAAAGTTAAAATACTCGGGAAAGGGACCCTTGAAAAGAAGCTTGAAGTTCATGCACATGCATTCAGCAAATCAGCTGTTGCAGCAATTGAAGCTAAAAACGGAACCGTTGTAATACTCTAATTCCATGAGACTGATCCAGACTTTAAAGAACATATTCAAGATAGAAGATCTCCGCGCGAGGATATTTTTTACCCTGGGAATTATTCTGTTATACAGGCTTGGTAAATATATTACGCTTCCCGGTATCGATCCTCAATGGCTGGGAAACCTGAGAAATCAAACTTCCAGCGGTATAATGGGACTTCTCGATATGTTCTCCGGAGGTGCTTTTTCTCAGGCTTCGGTTTTTGCCCTGGGGATCATGCCATATATATCAGCATCCATTGTGGTTCAGCTTCTTGGTATAGTATTCCCTTATTTCCAGAAATTGCAGAAAGAAGGGGAAAGCGGAAGACGTAAAATGAATCAGTATACACGGTACCTTACTGTTTTAATCCTGGCTTTGCAGGCTCCTACATATCTCATAAACCTGACTCATACGCTTGATGCCAGGGCTTTTGTACTTCAAAATACGTTCTTTTTCAAATTATCATCGACCATTATCCTTACCGCAGGAACGATTTTTGTTATGTGGCTTGGAGAAAAGATCACCGACAAAGGTATCGGGAATGGAATATCGCTGATTATCATGATTGGAATTGTCGCCCGTATGCCAGCAAACTTCGTTTTTGAAAGCGGAACAAGGCTTAATGGTGCCGGCGGTCCGGTTGCACTTATTGTCGAAATCGTTTTATGGTTTGTGGTTATACTTGGAACAATAATGCTTGTTCAGGCGACCCGGAGGGTGCCGGTCCAGTATGCCAGGAGAATCGTTGGCAACAAACAATATGGAGGGGTCCGTCAGTATATTCCCCTGAAAGTAAATGCTGCAGGAGTTATGCCTATTATTTTTGCACAGGCGATCATGATGCTTCCTGTTATCATAGCCGGCTATGCCGATTCCAGTTCAGGTTTTGTAGTTGCATTCTCAAATGTGTATGGATTCTGGTATAACCTTGTAACTGCATTATTCATAGTAGCATTCACATATTTTTATACTGCCATTACCATTAATCCGGTTCAGATGGCTGAAGACATGAAGAAAAACGGAGGGTTCATTCCGGGGATTAAACCAGGCAGAAAAACTGTGGAATTCTTTGACAATATTATGTCGAGGATCACTCTGCCCGGTTCAATATTTCTGGCATTGATTGCAATACTTCCGTCGGTAGCTGTTAAAGTAGGCGTTTCGCCTCAGTTTGCACAGTTTTATGGTGGAACATCACTCCTGATCCTTGTCGGGGTTGTCCTTGACACCCTGCAACAGATTGAGAGTCACCTGCTCATGCGTCATTACGATGGTCTGATGAAATCAGGCCGTGTTAAAGGCAGAACAGGTTCTGTTACATCGATTTAAATAGTATTACGTTCTTTGATGTTGTATTTTAAGACTGATGAAGAGGTTGGGTTGTTAAAAGAGAGCAACATGCTGGTATCGAGAACACTTGCAGAAGTTGCCAGATATATTAAACCCGGGGTCACCACACTTTATCTCGATAGTATTGCCGAAACATTTATCCGCGATAATAATGCGGTTCCGGCATTCAAAGGATATGGCGGGTTCCCTAATACCCTCTGTACATCTGTTAACGACGAAGTGGTTCATGGTATACCTTCAAACTATAAGCTTAAAGAAGGAGATATTATTTCAGTTGACTGCGGAGCAACGCTGAATGGTTGGGTTGGAGACAGTGCTTTTACTTTTGCTGTGGGAGAAATAAAAGAGGAGATCAGACGCCTTCTTGATTATACCAGGGCATCACTTGAGGAAGGAGTAAAAGCTGCAATTGCAGGAAACCGGATTGGAGATGTTTCACATGCAGTGCAGTCGAAAGCTGAAAGCGGCGGATATTCTGTTGTCAGGGAACTTGTTGGTCATGGCATTGGTAAAAAAATGCACGAGCCACCTGAAGTGCCAAACTTCGGGAAAAAGGGATCGGGTCCGAAAATGGAAAAAGGACTTGTCATATGCATTGAACCGATGATAAACCTGGGCATTAAAGAAACTGTTCAGATGAGAGACGGATGGACCATAAAAACCGCTGATGGAAAACCTTCGGCACATTTTGAATATGCCGTTGCAGTTAATAAAGGAAAAGCAGACGTATTGACAACATTTGAATTTATTGAAGAGGTTTTAAATAAGATGTAATCGTATGGCTAAGCAACCATCAATTGAGCAGGACGGCACTATTATTGAAGCTCTTTCGAACGCGATGTTCAGGGTGGAGCTCGAAAACGGGCACGTTATTACAGCGCACATCTCGGGGAAAATGAGAATGCATTATATAAAGATACTGCCAGGCGACAAGGTAAAGGTAGAAATGTCACCATACGATCTGACAAAAGGAAGAATAACATTCAGGTATAAATAGAAATTTTAAGATAATGAAAGTACGAGCATCTGTAAAAAAACGTAGCGCCGACTGTAAAATAGTCAGGAGAAAAGGACGCATTTACGTTATAAACAAGAAAAATCCCAAGTTCAAACAGAGACAGGGATAATTTAATTAATTTTGCAACTCAATTTAAGAAAAGTTATATATGGCACGTATTGTTGGGGTAGATTTACCAAGACATAAGAGAGGCGAAGTTGGCCTTACTTACATTTACGGAGTAGGCAGAAGCACTGCGCAGAAAGTACTCGATGAGGCTGGCGTCGACAGGAATGCTAAGGTTGAAGAATGGTCTGACGATCAGATTAATACTATCCGCCGGATCCTTAATGATAACTTTAAGCTTGAGGGTGAGCTACGTTCAGAAACTCAGCTTAATATCAAAAGGTTAATGGATATCGGATGCTATCGTGGAGTCCGCCACAGAATTGGTCTTCCCGTAAGAGGCCAGAGCACAAAGAATAATGCCAGGACACGCAAGGGCAGAAAGAAAACTGTTGCAAATAAGAAAAAAGCTACTAAATAAATAAATTATGGCAAAGAAGACTGGAGCATTAAAAAAGAGAATCGTTAAGGTTGAACCATCAGGCCAGGCACATGTTCATTCATCATTCAATAATATTATTGTAACTCTGACGAATAATTCAGGTCAGGTTATTTCATGGGCTTCCGCAGGTAAAATGGGATTCAAAGGTTCCAAGAAGAATACCCCTTATGCTGCTCAGATGGCATCTGAAGAATGTGGTAAAGTGGCTTATGACCTCGGACTCAGAAAAGTAAAGGTTTTTGTAAAAGGACCCGGATCAGGTCGCGAATCAGCTATCAGGGCCATTTCAAATACAGGTATTGAAGTTACTGAAATAGTTGATGTAACTCCTATGCCTCATAACGGGTGTCGTGCTCCCGGAAGAAGAAGAGTTTAAATCGATTGCGGAATGCGGATTTACGAATGCGGATTGCTAAATCCGAAATCAAAAATCCGAAATCCGAAATATTAAAATAGTAACTAAGTTTTTCAAATTATATACAAAATGGCAAGATATACCGGCCCAAAATCAAGAATCGCAAGAAAATTCGGAGAACCTATCTTCGGCCCGGATAAACACCTGGAAAGAAAGAATTTTCCTCCCGGTCAGCACGGGATGAACAAGAAAAGAAAGAAAACCTCAGAATATGGTGTTCAGCTCAGAGAAAAACAGAAAGCAAAATATACATATGGCATTCTTGAGCGCCAGTTCCACAATACTTTCGAAAAAGCTTCAAGAACAAAAGGAGTAACAGGTGAAGTCCTTCTTCAGCTTCTCGAATCTCGTCTCGATAATGTTGTTTACCGTCTTGGTGTTGCTCCAACCAGATCAAGTGCACGCCAGCTTGTATCCCACCGTCATATTACCGTTAATGGTGAGGTAGTTAATATTCCCTCATTCCAGCTGAAACCAGGTGATATCATCGGAGTTCGTGAGAAATCAAAATCTCTCGAAACAATAGTCGATTCACTCACAACAAAGAAATCATCCAAGCTGTCATGGCTTGAATGGGATGACACCCAAATGGCAGGTAAGTATATGAACGTGCCTGAACGTACTGATATTCCTGAAGATATTAAGGAACAACTGATTGTTGAATTGTATTCAAAATAATTATATAAGATAAATTCTATGGCCATATTATCATTCCAGAAGCCCGATAAAGTAATAATGCTGGAAGCGGATGACAAACTCGGAAAATTCGAGTTCCGTCCTCTTGAACCTGGCTATGGTATTACTGTAGGAAATGCATTGAGAAGAATTCTTCTCTCTTCACTCGAAGGTTTTGCCATTACAACGGTAAAGATCGATGGTATCGACCATGAGTTCTCTACCATTACAGGTGTAATTGAAGATGTAACCGAGATCATCCTTAATCTGAAACAGGTAAGGTTCAAAAGAACAGTTGAAGATGTGGATAATGAAAAGATCACGGTTAAAATCCATAATAAGGAAGTCTTCAAAGCCGGAGATCTGAACAATGCTCTCAGCAGCTTTGAAGTTCTTAACCCTGAAATGGTGATCTTCAGAATGGAATCTGATGTCAAGCTTCAGATCGAATTTAATATTAATAAAGGGAGAGGGTACGTTCCTGCTGAAGAGAATGAACCTACCGACGGTGAGTTTGGACTTATTGCCATCGACTCGATATTCACTCCTGTCAGGAATGTGAAATACTCTGTCGAAAACTACCGTGTTGAGCAAAAAACTGACTATGAGAAACTGCTTTTTGAGATCGAAACCGACGGATCAATACATCCGAAGGATGCACTTAAAGAGGCTGCCAAAATACTCATATATCACTTCATGCTGTTTTCCGACGAAAAAATTACTCTCGATTCAGATGATAAACTGGCTAACGAGGAATTTGACGAGGAAGTACTCCATATGAGACAGCTTCTTAAGACAAAGCTGGTAGACCTCGATCTTTCAGTCAGGGCACTTAACTGCCTTAAAGCTGCTGAGGTTGAAACACTTGGCGATCTTGTTAAATTTAATAAGAACGATCTCCTGAAATTCAGAAACTTTGGGAAGAAATCACTTACAGAGCTTGATGAACTGCTTGAATCAATGAGCCTTTCATTTGGCATGGATGTAAGCAAATATAAGCTGGAGAAAGATTAATTAGAAAACTGTTTGAGGAGATAGAGAAATGCGACATTCAAAAAGTTTTAATCATTTGGGAAAGACAAGTTCACACAGGAAATCTATGCTTGCGAACATGGCTACATCACTGATCATCCATAAAAGGATCACAACAACCACAGCCAAAGCAAAAGCTCTGAAGACTTATGTTGAACCTCTCATTACTAAATCGAAAGAGGATTCAACCCATTCCAGGAGAATGGTGTTCAGCTACCTAAAGGATAAAGATGCGGTATCTGAATTATTCAGGGAGATTTCACCGAAAATCGGCGAAAGGCCCGGTGGATATACACGTATATTGAAAACAGGTAACAGGATTGGTGACAATGCTGAAATGTGCATTCTTGAGCTCGTCGATTACAACGAAGCTATGATGGGTGGCGGTGACGCAGCAAAAACTAAAACTACAAGGAGAAGAAGATCAATTAAAAAGAAAGCTGAGACTGCCGGTACAGAGAAAACAGTGAAAGCTGCTGCAGAGAAAAGCTGAGGAAAAAGCGAAAGAGGCTGAAAGCGAACAGGAAGCCCCGGCACAGGAAGAAGAAAAATAAACAGTAAAAGATTTTATACTTAAAGGGATAAGCGATTACAATCATTATCCCTTTTTTTTATTTATATTGCATGATTGTTTAATAAAAAATTAATTTCCTATGAGTCAAATAGTTAGTGTACATGCTCGTGAGATTCTTGATTCCCGCGGCAATCCAACAATTGAAGTTGATGTCACAACAGCGAGCGGTTTTTTTGGCCGTGCTGCTGTACCATCAGGCGCATCAACAGGTGAAAATGAAGCTCTTGAATTAAGGGATGGTGATAAAACACGTTATCTGGGCAAAGGGGTCCTTAAAGCTGTTCATAATGTGAATAACGTAATTGCTGAAGAGGTAATGGGGATGGACGTCACCGACCAGGCAGGCATCGATAAGAAAATGATCGACCTTGACGGGACAAAAACAAAAAGCAATCTGGGTGCAAATGCAATACTGGGAGTTTCCCTGGCTGTTGCTAAAGCTGCTGCACAGGCTCATGGCTTACCACTGTTCCGTTATATCGGCGGTGCAAATGCGGTTACCCTTCCGGTTCCTATGATGAATATTATTAATGGCGGATCTCATTCTGATGCTCCGATAGCTTTTCAGGAATTCATGATCAGGCCTGTCGGTGCCCCTTCTTTCAAAGAGGGTTTAAGGATGGGTGCGGAGGTGTTCCATGCTTTGAAGAAAGTTCTTAAAGAACGTGGATTAAGCACTGCTGTTGGTGATGAGGGCGGTTTTGCACCAAAGCTCGAAGGAACAGAGGATGCACTTGAAACAATTCTTAAGGCAATTGCTGCTGCAGGTTATAAACCCGGTGTTGATGTTACGATTGCTCTCGATCCTGCTGCTTCAGAATTTTATGTTGATGGACTATATAATTATACCAAATTTGAAGGACCGAAGGGAGCAAGGAGAACCTCTAAAGAGCAGGTTGATTATTTTGAGAAACTTATAACTAAATATCCTATCGATTCAATTGAAGATGGAATGGCTGAAAGCGACTGGGACGGATGGAAGATGATGACCGACAGGCTTGGGAAGAAAATCCAGATTGTAGGAGATGATCTGTTTGTGACCAATGTCGATTATCTGAAAAAAGGTATAGAACTTGGATGTGCTAATTCAATCCTTATTAAAGTAAACCAGATAGGCACACTTACCGAAACATTGAATGCAATTGAGATGGCTCACAGGGCAGGTTATACGTCAGTAACTTCGCATCGTTCAGGCGAAACGGAAGATTCTACAATTGCCGATATTGCTGTTGCAACAAATTCCGGACAGATCAAGACCGGTTCTTGCAGCCGTACCGACAGACTGGCAAAATACAACCAGCTTCTCAGGATAGAAGAGATGCTTGGAGATCTTGCTGTGTACGGATATAAAAAGTGATCTGTAATTGTCTGCAGATATCATTTCCAGACGTTATTAACAATTGTTGATAACCTCTGTTTATATCGGGTTTACAACAAGGAGTATCAATTCATGGTTTTTTAATATTCTTAATATACATTTGATCTATCGGGTGAGCGATAAAAGGTTGCTCGAAAGATGTGGAACCGGAAAAGGTTACTTAAATGAAACAAAATCCGGTTCAGTCAGACCTCCGGGTCTGCGCATCAGGAGAGCTGAAGCCTGAACGAAGGGAACCCGGTCCCAGACCGATCCCGGGTGTTCAGCAGGTTGACGAAAACCGGAAACGTTCTTTCAACAACTGAGTCACAGGGCCTCAGAAAACAAAGGGCTTCGGCCACAAGTAATCTGAAACCGGCAACAAATCCTTCGGGAAATGAACACCGGAGCCTGAATGACACTTCGTCCCGGAAAGTCCGTCGTGAGACGGAACAAAAGGACAGCCGGAAGGTCCCGCTGTAACAGGCTCGACCGGAAAGCCGTGGGTTGCAGGAACAGATCGTAAGACCTGGAATGCAGCCGACCAGAATAACAGTAATCCGACGCCGTATGAGGCCTCGGCTTCAAATGGTGAATGGGAACTACTCCTAGTGAATGGTTCCCATTATTGTTTTATATACCTCCATCTTCTATCTTTGATCTTCAATTCCATATTATGGCATTCACAGGATTAAACGATTTTATAAACCTGCTCGAAAAAAGCGGGGAACTCATCAGGATTAAGAGTTTCGTCGACCCGTTGCTCGAAATAGCCGAAATAACCGACCGTGTAACCAAAAACAATGGGAAAGCTTTACTCTTTGAAAATACCGGCACAAATTTCCCTCTCCTGATAAATATGTTCGGATCTGATAAACGGATTAATATGGCACTTGGCCGCGAAAACCCCGACGAGACAGGTTCAGAAATCATATCAATGTTTGATCTGCTGACTGGTTCAAACGGCAGTCTGTTTAAAAAGCTATCATCCATTCCCGGCTTGTTAAAAGTATCAGGTTATCTTCCATCAGGAATAAGGAGAAAAGGTCTTTGTCAGCAGATAATACACAGAGACCCGGATCTGGGTATTTTACCTGTTCTTAAATGCTGGCCATACGACGGCGGCCGATACATAACACTGCCTGTAGTTCAGACTATACATCCTGTGACAGGTAAAACAAATGCCGGGATGTACAGGATGCAGATTCTCGATAAGAATACTGCAGCTATGCACTGGCAGCGCCATAAAACTGGTGCTGCCCATTTCGAAGCCTGGAAAACAACAGGGAAAAAGATGCCGGTCTCTGTTGTTCTTGGCGGTGATCCTGTTTACACTTATTCAGCTACAGCACCGCTGCCTGAAAATATAGATGAATATATTTTAGCAGGATTTCTCAGGAAGAAGAAAGTTAAGCTCGTCAGGTGCATTACAAATGATCTGTATGTCCCTTCCGATGCTGATTTTGTTATTGAAGGATATGTCGATCCTGCTGAAGATCCGGTTTGGGAGGGACCATTCGGAGATCATACCGGTTTTTATTCTCTTGCCGATTGGTATCCAAAGTTCCATGTTACTTGTATAACACATTCAGAAAAAGCAGTTTACCCTGCCACGATAGTAGGTATACCGCCTATGGAGGATGCCTGGTTTACAAAAGCCACTGAGAAAATATTTCTTGCTCCGGTCAGGCTGGCTATACAACCTGAAATAGAAGATTTT
Organism: uncultured Bacteroidales bacterium; assembly: GCA_963825935.1. Lineage (GTDB taxonomy): Bacteria > Bacteroidota > Bacteroidia > Bacteroidales > VadinHA17 > LD21. The sequence goes on from CAWGUN010000013.1 coordinate 224,321, forward strand.
CATATGCCCGTTGCAGGGGTTGCCCATAACCTTATAATTGTAAAAATTAATAAATCATATCCGGGTCAGGGGAAGAAAGTAATCAGCTCGTTATTCGGTGCAGGTCAGATGATGTTCACAAAGTACCTTGCTGTTGTCAGTGGTGAAATAAATATCAGGAACTACAGTGATCTTCTTTTACATATTCTTAAGAATACAGATTTCAGAAATGATCTTTTATTCAGCTCAGGACCTCTCGATGTCCTTGACCATTCCTCCGATACTTATTCCATGGGGGGCAAGCTCGGCATTGATGGCACAATAAAGATGGTTGAGGAGTTGTCCGGCAATAATACAACAGTTTCATGGGAAAAACCAGAAAGATGGAGCAGGGAAATTAAATCTGGAAATTATATATCTGAAATCCCCGGGAATAGTTTCATATTAACCGGCCTTCCTGTTCTGATAGTCGGAATTAACCAGTCAAAGGATCACGATGCAGTTGAAAAATCAAAAGAATGGTTCAGAGAAAGATTACCGGATATTTTTCCAGCGCTGATTATAGCAGTTGATAATTCAATCGATTTGAATGATCTTGATACTGTAGCCTGGCAGCTTCTAGGGAATAGTGATCCACACCGCGATATAGATTTCCTTTCAGATAACACTCTTTTTATTGATGGCACTGTAAAGGCATTTCGCAAAGGTGGTTTTCCGCGAAAATGGCCCAATGTGGTCTGTTCTTCAAAAGAGACTATAAGCAGTATCGACAGGAAATGGGAATCTCTGAATATTGGAACATTCATTCCATCTCCCTCACTGAAAAGCTCACTTTTATCTTATGAGGGAACCGACGAAATAATTATCCATCACACATAACTCAAATTTCAAATTCCTTCCTGTAACAAGTACCAATTTTTAGTCTATTTTTACATGTCTGATGGTACTGCTTTATTTTATATATAATATTAACCGGCTTTTACCCTGTTATGGATTCCATATTGCCGTGACACAGGAGAATCAAGCGACAGATTCTCTGGTTTCGCCGTACCGTTTTATTCTTTACAGTGCACTTCTTATTGCCTTTGTCTATCTCTTTGTAATGTCACAAACAAGGAGGTTGATTAAGACCCGCAGACTTCTGAAAGACAAAGAACAGGCATTGGATCAGGTTGAAAGACAAAAATTAGAGCTTGAGGTCAGGGACAAGAATATTACTGACAGCCTGATCTATGCTCAAAGGATTCAGGAGGCACTTCTTCCTTCTGAAGATTATTTCAGGAAGCATTTTAAGGATTCATTTATATTTTTCAGACCAAAGGACATAGTCAGTGGTGATTTTTACTGGATAGGAGAGAAAGGTGACAATATATTTGTAGTCGGTGCAGACTGTACAGGTCATGGTGTTCCCGGAGCATTAATGTCGATGATAGGTCTTGAGATTATCGAAAAAACAATAAATGAGGATAACATTGAGAAACCGTCTGCAATCCTCGCTGTTCTGAATAAGGGGCTTGAAAAAACATTCAGCAGGGAAAAGAATATCGGAACAATAATCCGCGATGGGATGGATATAGGTCTCTGTGTCATTGATGTGAAGAGGAAAAAAATTGGTTATTCCGGGGCATTTTTCCCGCTTTACCTTTTTCGCAATAACTCATTAATCGAGATAAAAGGAAATAAGCTGATTATTGGTATGAATCCTGAGGGTATATCATATGCAGATCATGAGGAGGAGCTGATGGATGATGATATTCTGTACATTTTTTCCGACGGGTATGTTGACCAGTTTGGCGGCACTGAGAACAAGAAGTTCATGTATCGAAGGTTCAGACATCTTCTGACAACGATCCACAGGTTCCCTCTTCAGGATCAGAAAGCTATTCTTGATGATAATATAAAATCGTGGATGGCAGGAAATCCACAGCTTGATGATATGATGGTTATAGGATTCAAACCCCTTTCAGGCGGGTCCTAAATGCATTTTTTAATCTTATCTATCAGGGCTGAGGGTTGGAAAGGTTTGCTAATGTAATCATCAATTCCTGCTGAAATACACCTCTCTTTATCTCCCAGCATTGCATTTGCTGTAATTGCAATTATCGGGACGTGCGTGCTGGTGCTTGATTCGAGTCCTCTGATCTTTTCAGCGGCAATGAGTCCGCTCATTACCGGCATCTGTATATCCATAAGGATAAGGTCGTAGCTTGTTGAACCGAATTTATCAAGAGCTTCTTTCCCGTTTGAAGCGGTATCAATACTGTTCACAAGTGGTTTGAGCGTAAGAAGTGTGATTTTCTGATTGATCAGGTTATCTTCAACAAGCAGAATTTTAATGTCTTTCAGCTCTTTATGTATTTTGTCTTTCTGAATAAGCTCTTCAATCTTTGAAGATGCAATCTGATGTTTTGGTTCATGAACTACATGATTGAAAGGAAGAATGATATTCAGAACTGTGAAATTTTTCCCGAATTCCTGGCTGAAGGTGCCCTTTCCTATCGAAATCAGTTTAGCGGCCAGGCTGTGCACACTTTCTTTATCATCAATCAGAACTATGTTTTTGTCGGTTTGGATTCTCAATCCTACCAAACTTTCATTTCCCGATTCTTTCTCCTTTGTCAGACTGATTGTGACTTTGGTTGCTCTTTCAGAATTCTGATTTTCAATTATATTAAAAATATCGAGTAAAATTTGTTTCAGAAATATCGGGTCGCCATAAAATTCCAGATCACCGGGTTCCTTCTTATTCAGAATGAAATCAATTGTAGCTTTGTCTTTCAGACTGTATAGCTCAATAGTATTCTGTATAGTAGATAAGAGGTTGAATCTTATATGTTTTCTAGTCTCAAAGCTCAGGTTACCGGCCGACTGCATTGTTAATTCATTAACAGTAGTGACCATATTATTTGTTGAGGCAACAAATGTTTCCAGGAGCTCCTTTTGCTTTTTCTGAAGGCCTGATTCCATAAGCATATCGGTAATGATAACCAGGTTATTCAGAGGTTCCCTGATCTTATGCGAGAAATCGGTTATGACATCATCTTTCTTTTCATTAGAGGTGGATACGTCATTCAGGGAATTTCGTGCAGAATTTATCAGCCTTGCAGTTTTCTTTACAAGGTAAATACCAATGGCAGCAGATGTAATTATCATGATACCAGAAAGAAGCCTCATCTCAAACATTATAAGGATGATTGCAATTATCATCCCGAATAATGCAGCATAAGCAAATAGTTCAATCTTCCTCAGTTCTTTTTCAAAAAATTCTCCGGCAGATTGATTTAAATCACTATTGTTGGCGTTCTCTGTCTCTTTGACCATTTTTCCCATGAATCCTGTAAAAATAAACAAAATATATAATAAATATACACCACCTGATATTAACCTCCTTTACCGGAAATCGTTAAATTTGCCCAAACGGTACGATATTTGAACATAAAAAGTTAAATAGCTATTGTTATGATGAAACATTTCAGGATAGTTGTTCTGTTCACAGCGCTCTCTTCGATATGTTCTCTTGTCCCTGTTATAGGGCAGGAGCAGGAGGGCATGGTAAAATACACTCCTGATTTCAGGTTTAAGGATGGAATCTACGTTAATTTCGATCAGGTTAAATTAAATAGCCCGATTCCCAAAGCAAAGCTGCTTACTTCCACTGATTACAATGACAGGGAATTTTTTAAAAAGCTCCTTGAGTCAGATAAGCTCTATTATTATGACGGAATGGGTATAAGGCAGGAAATTGCGAAAAATTCGATCTGGGGTTATGCCCGTAACGGGGTGTTATATATTCAGATCCAGGAAAATTTTACCAGAATAACTTTTGTGGGCAGCATCTGCCATTTTGTTGCCGACATTTCGACCTATGATTCACGATATTATAATTCTCCCTATGGCGGATATTATGATCCATATTCATATTATTCTCCATTTGGATATGGGAACTATTATAATCCTTATGGTTCATATTATTCTCCCTATGCCAGGAACAATATGACCAGAAATGAGGTAAGGCAATATCTTATTGATTTTGAAACCGGGAAGATCTCCGAATTCAATCTTGAGAGTACAGAATTATTGCTGATGAAAGATGCAAAGCTCTATGAGGAATATATGCAGCTTCCAAGGAAGAAGAAGAAAGATCTTATGTTCGTTTATATTCGTAAATTCAACGAAGATAATCCTTTGTATATACCTGCAAATCAGTGATAATAATGAAGAAGATTTCAGTTATAATTCCTGCTTTTCTACTATGCGGCCTGCTTTCAGGGCAGGCTCCTTTCCCAAGCAGGGATGAAATAAAACAGTTCAGTGCATCAAAAACCTGCGTAGTCCTTGAAAGTGATCAGTTTTCTTCTTATAATGCTTTTATTAAAAAAGCCATGAAGGAATACTGGAAAGTTACCTCTTATGAAATTATTGATGGTGAAGAATTTAATGTCAGAAGATCAAATCCGGCATATTCCTTTATTGTACTTACAGAGACAAATTTTAATAAGGATAAATCGAACTCAGTGTTCAATTTTATTAATCTTTTGCAGGGAAAGAATGTTGACAAGCTTGGGGAACTGCCGGAAATCTGTGCTGTTCCTCTTTCATATGCAGGGGTGGATGATCTTGAATATGGCTATAAACTTGGAGCTATCCTTTCGTTCATGCAGAAACATGCAATGCTGATAATGGAGGATCCTTCCAAGACCGGAAGGAAATACCTGAAGTATTATAATGAAAATGTACCTGAATTAACGAAAAAGACAATCCTGGTTAAACAGGAAGACCTTTCTCCTGATATCGGATCAATTGACAGGATAAAGGCATTCTATTCAAATAAAATTGAAATAGTTACGGAAGAAGAAATCGTAAAAGCAATTGAGAACAAGACTCCTGATACTGTTATCCTGCATAAGGTTGGTCCTGTGGGTGATACCCGGGGACAGGGATATTGTTTTAAGATGCTGATTGGCACCGACGATGCCAACATGTATTACTATAATCAGCATACAATTGACAAAAGCAACCCGAATGGTCTGCTGCCAGCCGATCTTAAACGCCTTGCGAGGTTTGAATAATGCATCATTATTTAAAAAGAATCGTCTTTTCAATAAATAATAAATGTCATGGAAGAGATCAGAAAATTATCGGAATCAGAAAAGAACTGGGCGATGTTTTGCCATCTTTCTGCTTTTGCAGCCTTCTTTTTCCCTTTTGGAGGAATAATAGGCCCCCTTATCTGCTGGCTCTCAAGAAAAGATGAATTTGCGTGGGTTGATGAGAATGGAAAAGCTTCAATGAATTTTCAGCTTTCTGTCCTGCTCTATATGGTACTTGCAATTCCTTTATGTTTTATTCTGATAGGAATTCCCATTGTTATATTCTTAGTTTTTCTGAAAGTTATATGTATTATAATTGCAAGCGTTAAGGCTTCAAAAGGTGAGAAATTCAAATACCCGCTGGCTATACCTTTTATTCAATAATCAAGATCCACGTACTCACCCCCCGTCCCCCTCTCTGCTGACGCAAAGAGGGGGCGTAATTTATTGTTAACTAGCTATTTCCCCCTCTTTACGAAGTAGAGAGGGGGAAGGCAAGGGGGTGAGTACATGTGATTAAAGGATTGGGAAATACATGTTCCCCTCTGTTTTAATTTCATTTTTTCCTGATTTTTTTTTATCTTTCTTCTTCATTTAAAACTCTTTGCCATGGCCACCCCTGTCAAGAAGAATAAAAAGATCAAGGTAGAAAAATTCAAAAAGAATGACCTGTATCACGATGTCAAACCAGAGAAAAGGGCAAAACTGGGAAAAAAAGAATTTGAAAAAGGGCTTCTTAAACTTGAAATTGAACTGGTCAAACTGCAGGAATGGGTCAAGGCAAATAAACTGAAAGTAGTTGTAATATTTGAGGGGCGGGATGCTGCCGGCAAAGGAGGAGTTATTAAAACGATTGCCGGATGTCTGAATCCCAGGATATGTCGGATCGTTGCTCTTGGCATTCCCACTGAAAAGGAAAAATCGCAGTGGTATTTTCAGCGTTATGCCTCTGAACTGCCAGCAGGTGGCGAAATAGTTCTCTTTGACCGTAGCTGGTACAACCGTGCAGGTGTCGAAAAAGTTATGGGATACTGCAATAACGAAGAATATGAAGAGTTTCTCAGGGCTTGTCCTGAATTCGAAAAAATGCTTATCAGGTCGGGAATAACCCTGATAAAATACTGGTTCTCAGTTAGTGACCATGAGCAGGAATTAAGGTTCCAGGACAGGATAAAGGACCCTACAAAACGCTGGAAAATCAGCCCCATGGATGTTGAATCGCGCGACAAGTGGGTCGAATATTCAATGGCAAAGGACAAGATGTTTTCTTATACCGATACCAAGCAATCTCCATGGTATGTCGTACCGGCCGATGATAAAAGAAGAGCACGGCTGAACACTATTGCGCATCTTCTGTCGCTTATCCCATATAAAGATCTCACACCCAAGACATTCAAGCTTCCTCCATTAAAACACGATGTAGCCTATGTAAGGCCTCCTGTCACGGATCAGACATTCGTTCCGGAGAAATACTGATTAATAAGACAAAAGATACAAGACAAAAGATACAAGATAAAACAAGATTTAATTTTAAACCTTTTCTCTATTCTTTCGTCTTTTGTCTTTTGTCTTTTATCTTTGGTCTTTTATCTTTTGTCAATATGTTAAAGCCTTCCATACCCAAAGGGACCCGTGATTTTTCCACCGAAGAGATGCTCAGGCGGGAATTAATCTTTGATACCATTAAAAAGGTTTTCAGAATATATGGTTATCAGCCGATTGAGACACCGGCGATAGAGAACCTTTCAACCCTGCTTGGTAAATATGGAGAGGAAGGGGATAAGCTGCTCTTCAGGATACTCAATTCGGGTGATTTTCTCTCAGGTGCAAGTGATGAAGATCTTAGGAAAAGAGATTCGGTAAAACTTTCATCTCTTATTTGTGAAAAGGGATTAAGATACGATCTCACTGTTCCCTTTGCCCGTTACGTGGTTCAGCATCGTGATGAGATTGTCTTTCCTTTCAGGAGATACCAGATTCAGCCGGTATGGAGAGCTGACCGTCCTCAGAAAGGAAGGTACCGCGAATTTTTCCAATGCGATGTGGATGTGATCGGAAGCGATTCATTATTAAATGAATACGAGCTTGTAAAAATCATTGATGAAATTTTTGCAAGGCTCAATATTGCAATTGTAATAAAAATAAATAACCGAAAGGTCCTTTCAGGAATTGCAGGATATATTGGAGAAAGCAACCTGATTGCGGATATTACGGTTGCAATTGATAAGCTTGACAAGATAGGTCTTGATGCAGTCAGTACGGAACTCAGGGAGAAAGGTGTTTCGCCATCAGCGATTAAAAAGCTTGAGCCTTTGATGAAACTTAAAGGAAGCACTGGTTCCAAGCTTGATAAGCTGGAAGAACTGCTTTCTGAATCAGAAATAGGGATAAAAGGCGTTTCTGAACTGAGAACCCTTTTCTCATATTTTGACGAAAGCAAAATTTCGGCTTCTGTTGAACTGGATCTTACACTGGCACGCGGGCTCAATTATTATACTGGTGCAATTATCGAAGTAAAATCTGCTGATGTCATCATTGGTAGCATCTGCGGTGGAGGAAGGTACGATAATCTGACAGGAGTCTTTGGTATGGAGGGAGTTTCAGGTGTCGGCGTCTCATTTGGTGCCGACAGGATCTTTGATGTTATGAACCAGCTGAACCTGTTTGAAAAAATCTCACCTTCTTCAACAGAAGTTCTGGTTCTGAATTTTGGGGAAGCAGAAATTAAATATGCATTGAAAATTATAGAGCTCCTTAGAAATTTGAAAGTGAAATCTGAACTTTATCCTGACCCGGTCAGGCTTAAGAAACAGATGTCTTATGCTGATTCAAAAAAGATACCATATATAATTATGGCAGGTGATGAGGAAATAAAGAATAATGAGCTTACAGTCAAAACAATGTTAACGGGAGAACAAAAAAGAATAACTCTGAAAGATATTGATTCATTTGTAAAAAAGGTAATTAAACCGGCAGAATGAAAGGCTCAAAATTACCTGCATTTTAGAGAAGCCTGTCAACGAGTCAGTTGACATTATTGCGGGGAAGTTTCCTCTGCTGTAATTCATTAAGCAACTGTATTCTGTACTGATTTTCAGCCTGGTATACCCTTATTACTTTCGCCGGTGGTAATATCTCCTGCAGTTTCCTGTGGAATGTGACAGCCAGCTCTGATTCCCTTACAAGTGCTTCGCAATATTTGTTGCCAAGCTCAGTGATCTGTTTGTCGCTAAGATTTTTTTCATTCTGGTTGAAAGTCTTCATGAGTGAGATTTTCGCAGCCTGAATCTGGTTTTTCTGATTCTGGAATTCATTATAGACTGGCCAGAATTTTTCGGCTTCCTGCGGAGAAAGATTCAATCTCTTTGTGAAGAATGCAATTTTATACGCCTCAAGTCTTTCACGGTTCGGGTTCTGTGCTGACGCCAATGTAAGTGATAAAATCATAATCGAAATCAAAACAATTGCTTTTCTTTTCATGACATCATTCTTATAAAAGTTCATAAACTTCACTTAAATCAATATTTTCAAGCAAAAGGTAATCAATAATTTCTGTTTTGCTGACATTTGGTATTTCACCCTGAAGGAATGAAAAGTCAGCATTCTCTTCCATTGTCGGAACATCAAAATCATTAAGATATGATTCCGAAATTTGCTCAATGCTGATTTCTGAAATACTGGTATTCTTATTCTCAGGTAAGAAAATTTTTAATGCAGTATAGCCAAGCAAAACAAATACTGCAACCGATGCGGCTACAGCGAGTAAAGGGCGAAGCCGGCGAACTAAACCCTTCTTAATAGTTTGAGGCCTGGTATCAGTAGCAGAAGAGAGGATCTTCCGGTTTACCTCTTTGAAGTAATTATCCGGAACTCTGAAAGGATTTTTTCCCGGTTTTTCATTTAGTGTTTTCATTATACATTTAGATTGTTTCGGGTTGAAAAGGTTTAACTCTCGCCCAGGATTTTTTCAATTTTTTTAACTGCATGGTGGTAGGAAGCTTTCAGTGCTCCTTCAGAGGTTTTAAGTACTTTGCTCATATCTTCATATGTCATTTCGTCAAAGTACTTAAGGTTGAACACTATGCGCTGTTTCTCAGGCAGCTTAAGAATTGCATCCTGAAGCCTGACCTGAGCTTCATCGCCATCGAACCAGGTACTGCCCTCAATTGAACCGGCAAAAAAGCTGCCGATATCATCAAGAGGGACAGCGGCACTCCTTTTCCTTTTATTGATCAGCGCCAGTGATTCATTTGTTGCAATAGCATAAAGCCATGTATAGATTGCGCTTTCGCTTCTGAAATCCCCGATATTCTTCCATGCATTGAGAAAGGTATTCTGAAGGGCATCATCAGCATCTTCATGAAGTATCACAAGCCGGCGGATATGCCAGTAAAGTCGGGAACTGTATTTCTCAACTACCAGCTTAAATCCTCTGTTAATATCAGTTTTAAGGAGTTGGGTAATGTCGCTATCCTGTAAGTCTGTGCTCAATTGAAAACCGGCTTTTACTCTTTGATAGGAAAAACAACTAAAGGTTTAAAGATACAAAACTGATTGAATGCATCAATCCACTACCACGAAGCTGACAGGATGTGAATAACCCCTCTCCCGGGGGGAGAGGGGCTTTTAGTTGGTATACAATTTGATACACCCCCTTCTCACTTTGGGAGAAGGGGGGCAGGGGGATGAGGTCGATTGCTACGGAGAAGGGGGCTGGCAGGACGAGGTCTTTAAAGTATAAGTGTCGCAGCGAGAGGGTTTTTATACACAAAAGGAAATTGTACATTTGTAACCGAAATAATCACTGACTCAATGGCACTTCAATGCGGCATCATAGGGATTACAAATGTTGGCAAGACAACAATCTTTAACTGCATTTCAAATACAAAGGGTGAGACCAATGCATTTGCCTTCAGTGCTACAAAATCAAATATTGGTGTTGTGCAGGTTCCTGATCAAAGGCTTTATGAGCTTGAAAAGCATCAGGTTACTGAGAAAATAGTTCATACTACAGTTGCAATTGTTGATATTCCGGGTTTAGCCAGGGGGTCGAATAAAGGCGAGGGAGTTGGTAATAAATTTCTCGGTGATATAAGGAACACAGATGCGCTCATTCATGTGCTCAGATGCTTCGACAAGGAAGGGCTACCTCATATCGACGGATCTGTCGACCCGGTCAGGGATTTGGAAACTATTGACCTTGAATTGCAGGTTAAAGATCTTGAATCAGTTGAAAAGAAGATAGAACGTCTTCAGAGAGCTTCAAAAGCAGGCGATAAGGAAGCAACACATGGGTTGGCAGTTTTAGAACGGTACAAAGAACATATCGAAGGATTCAATAATGCCCGTACCCTTGAAATAAAATCAGAAGAGAAAAAATTTGTGGATGATCTCTTCCTGCTTACCATGAAACCTGTAATGTTTGTATGTAATGTCGATGAAAAATCTGCAACAAAGGGGAATCAGTACGTTGATAGGGTGAAAGAGTTCCTGAAAGATAAAGATGCTGAAATTCTTGTAATTGCCGGTGCTGTGGAGGCTGAAATAGCAGAACTGGAAAATATGGAGGACCGTCTGGCGTTTCTAAAAGATGCAGGGCTTGATGAACCAGGAGTTGATAAGCTTGTGAGAGCAGCCTATAAACTGCTGAATCTACAGACATTCTTCACTGTCGGGCCTAAAGAAATAAGGGCCTGGACCATTAAGAAGGGAATGACAGCTCCACTTGCTGCAGGTGTTATTCACAGCGATCTTGAAAGAGGTTTCATAAGAGCGGAAGTAATGAAATATAATGACTTTATAACCCTTGGTTCAGAGCATGCCTGCAAAGAGGCTGGTAAATTTTATATTGAAGGAAAAAATTACAACGTCGGCGACGGAGATATTCTGAATATCAGATTCAATGTATAAAGTCCGGAATGGCTAAGCGGGTTATTATTATATTATTCCTTTTACTGTTCCTGGTTCCGGAAAGTTTTTCTCAAAATCTTAGTAACGATGATCTGCTACGGGAAACAATTCGCCGGTACGGACAGGCCAGAGTTTCAATTCCGTTTCCTGGAGTCAGGGTCATAAGTGCCCTTTCTGATAAGGTATCCATAAGCTCAATAAGGGGAAAAACTGTTGAAATTGTAGTAACACCACTTGCTGAAGAATGGTTTCTTTCTCAAAAGTATAATTATCATATTATTGAAAACACTGACAGTAAGGGCATTATAATTTCTTCTGACTTTAAACAGGCTGGTGAGTGGGAATCTTACCCCTCTTATAGTCAGTACGATTCAATAATGCAAAGTTTTGCCGCCCGCTATCCTGCTTTATGTCAACTCGATACTATCGGAACAAGCATTAATGGCAAACTTGTGCTGGCTCTTAAAATTTCAGATAATGCTGATGTTGATGAGAATGAACCGGAAACTTTCTATTCCTCTACAATTCATGGTGATGAAACCGGTGGTTTCATAATGATGATGCATCTTGCGGATTATCTTCTAAAAAATTATGGCACCGATGCCAGGGTAAAGAACATAGTCGATAACCTTGAAATTTGGATCAATCCACTAGCAAATCCCGACGGTACTTACCGTACCGGTAATACTATTTCTTCCCCAATAAGAGGTAATGCCAATGGTTACGACCTTAACAGGAACTTCCCTGATCCTGAAACACCTAATACCGTAAAACAGAAAGAGACTATCGATATGATGAAATTCTTACGGCAGCACAAATTTGTACTTTCTGCAAATTTCCATTCAGGTAATGAGGTAGTTAATTACCCCTGGGACAGATGGTCCTTTCTGCATGCTGATGATGAATGGTTTTACAGCATTAGCAGGAAATATGCTGATACAGTACACCTTAATTCAGTTGCCGGGTATATGAACTTTATGGAGAACGGTGTCACAAATGGGTATGTCTGGTACAAAATAAATGGCGGACGCCAGGATTTTGTAACCTGGGAGCTTCAGGGGCGCGAGGTAACCATAGAGCTTGATGATAATTTTGTTACGCCCGCTGTAAATCTAACTTCTTTATGGCAGTACAACTGGCGTTCACTCCTCGGATACCTGGAAAATGCATTAAACGGAATCCATGGTACGGTTAAAAATGCATTGACCGAAGCTCCGGTGAGCGCAAAAGTCTTTATAAACAATCATGACAAAGACAGTTCACATGTTTATACAGATCCACTTTCAGGTCGTTTTACACGGCTGATTGCTCCGGGAACATGGGATATTTTATTCACAGCGGCAGGTTATTTTTCAAAAGAAATAAAAGATGTAACAGTAGAAGATGGACAGCAAACCACTCTCGAGGTTAAATTAGTCCCTATATCAAATCCCCGCGACACGGCTCAGACTTATGAACTGATTTTGTATCCCAATCCGGCAAAAGAGTACATGAAAGTAATACTTCCTGAATGGCAGATAGGAATAATTAATGTCAGGATATACAATTCATTAGGATTGAAGCTGGCAGATTATGTCGAACATACCATGGAAGCTCTTCCCTTGTACATTAATGTAATGGATTATCCGGCTGGTGCTTATGTGCTTGTGATAACCAATACAGATTTAAATATTATTGATAAAGCAAGGTTTGTTATTGTACGGCATTAATAAACCATCTCATTATCTCTTGCACTATTGATGATCTGCATAAAAAAGCTACTTTTGATGCTTAATTTTTTATTTGAATGAAATAATAATTTTATATACTATTAGTGAAACTGTTATATGATTGTGGAAAAAATTGAAAGGGGAGTGCTGGCAGGCTTATTTTCTATAATAATGCTTGCAGCAAGCGGACAGGGAGCTTATCTTCCTCCTGACAGGCCGAAACTTGTTGTCGGCATTATAGTTGAACAACTAAGGTATGACCAGATCGAAAAATTCAGGAGCAGATTTAGTGAAAATGGCATAAGGAAGCTATTAAATGAAGGTACATATTTTCAGAATGCCTCCTTCCAGTATCTGCTTACACAATCTGCGCCGGGCTATGCAACAATATCCACGGGCGCTGAGCCTTCTTTTCACGGAATTACATCTGACAACTGGTACCTTCCCCTGAAGAATGAGCTGATATATTGTACAAAAGACCTTTCAGTAAATCCGGTCGGCGGAAGTTTTGAGTCGGGACTTCATTCCCCCGTAAACCTGCAGGCATCTTCATTCCCCGACGAGCTGAAGATGGCCACGAATAAAAAGGCAAAAGTTTTTGCCGTCGGGTTAAAGGAAAATCCTGTAATTTTTTCTGCCGGGCATGCAGCTGATGGAGCTTTCTGGTACGACAATACTACCGGCACCTGGATGTCAAGTACTTATTATGTTGATTCATTGCCTTCCTGGGTGATTGACTTCAATGCAATGAAATATCCGGAAACATATCTCAGTAATCCATGGACGCTGTTAAAGCCAATGCAGGATTATGCAGATTGCATGACTGATTCCAATAAATATGAAACCGGATTCAACGGATTAAATTATTTCCCCTATGATCTTAAAAAGCTTAGCTCCAGGGGAAGAGGAAATGCAAACCGTGATTTTTCATTTCTCAGGGAGACACCATTTGGTAATTCCTTTACTACAGCCTTAGCAATAAAGCTCATTGAAAAGGAAGGTTTAGGGAAGGATGAAATACCTGATTACCTGGCTGTATGTTATAATTCAACCGATAATATTGGTCACAGGTTCGGACCATCGTCGGTTGAGATGGCTGATGCTATTATGAGGCTTGATAAGGATGTCGAGACTCTTCTGAAATATCTTACTGACAGTATTGGGAAGAAAAATGTACTTATTTATTTTACCTCTGCGCATGGAATTTCTGAGATACCCGCTGTCCTTGAAAGCAACAGGATTCCTTCAGGGTATTTCCGGCCGAATCAGGCTCTGCAGCTACTCAGAAGTTATCTTAATGCTGTATACGGAGAGGGTGATTGGGTGAAAGGGTATTCGGAGAAGCAGATATTCCTGAACAGGACTCTGATAGAGGATGCAAAGATTACGCTTGATGAAATGCAAAAAAAGGTTGCAAGATTTCTGGTCCAGTTTACAGGTGTTGCCTCTGCCTACCCGTATTCCGCTTTTGAAGCAAATGATTTCGGAAACGGAAATCTTAAAAGAATTATAAATAATTTCAGTCCGCAGAGATCAGGTGATGTAATAATTACACTTAATTCAGGCTGGGTTGAGAAGCAGGATGATTTTGTAACGGACCATAATTCGCCTTATGAATACGACTCACATGTACCACTTATATGGTATGGATGGAGTGTCAACAGGGCAACGGTTACCAGAAAGATTAATATGGCCGATATTGCAGCTACTCTCTCTTCTTTATGCAAAGTGCCGTATCCCAACGCCTGCACCGGAGAGCCGATGTTCGAACTATTCAGGTAAATTATCCCTCACCCCGCATGCTTCGACAAGTAGGTCAGGGTTTTTTTCGCACCCGTTGCCCAGGATTATCAGATTGGCACCGGCTTTGAAAATTTCCTCAACCTCTTTTTTATTCCTGATACCTCCGCCGACAGCCAGGGGAACTGAGATATTTTCCCTTACAGCTCTGATAACTTCTACTGGAATATGATTTGTAGCACCGCTTCCGGCTTCCAGATATATAATACTGAGTCCAAGCATTTCACCGGCTATAGCTGTGGCAACAACTATTTCAGGCTTATCCGATGGGATAGCTTCAGTCTGGCTGATATATTCAACAGATGTTTTTGATCCGCAGCTGACAAGGATATAGCCTACAGAGACCAGCTTTTCACGGACATCTTTAAGATATGGTGCGGCTATCACATGATTACCTATCAGCAATTCCGGGTTTCTTCCTGAAATCAGGGAGAGGAGCAGGATCAGATCTGCTTTATGGCTGAGCTGCAGAAGATTACCCGGGAATAGAACAACAGGTATGGAGCAATTATCCCTGATAGAATCAATTAATTTATCAATACTGCTGAAAGTCAGACTTCCGCCGGTCATAATAAAATCAGTGTTGCATCCTGATGCTGTTTTTAAGATGTTTTTCAGTGATTGCCCGTTCACTTTATCCGGATCAAGAAGCAATGCAATGCTCTTTTCTCCGGGGAAATTAATTGTTTCCATAGTTCTTTTTTGTCCAGACTATTGCATAATTATCATACCTGGAATAATAGAGATCAAAGGATTCATTGATTTTTTTGGTTTGAACTTTTCCCTTAATTTCTCCGGATTCCTTTACATCAAATGGTTCAATGGTTATATTATTCCTTATACTTATTCCCTCTTTGTCACAAATCTTATATAATGACTCTTTGGCGCACCAGTGAAGATACAGATGATATTTCCGGTCATCCTGATTTTTAGTTACTTTTTCCTTCCGGTTTAGAAATTTAAAAGCCAGGGCCCCAATATTTGAACTCATGTACTCAAGATCGATCCCTACCTTTTCATTTGTACTGCAAAGAATTGCCGTAAGCTTGTGGGAATGAGAAATACTTATAAATCTCGAACCGTCTTTCAGAAAAGGCTTATTGTTTTTATTATAAACTATCCTGGCATCTTTTCCGAGCAATTCAGCAAGGAGCGCTCTGACGCTGAGAAATTCCAGTTTACGCGATGTGCTGGCAAATCCTTTATATTTCTTTTTATCATCAATATCCATGACCACCATTTCAATAAGAGTTTTGATATCCTCTTCAATCTTCCAGACCCCCAGTACAGTGGTTTCGTTTAGATAATGTTTTGTAATACAACTCATTGAAGATGTTATATTTTATTTATCCTTCCATTTAAGTGTTTCGATAATATGAAGGATATCCTCCCTGAAAAAATCAATTACCGGTGCCAGTGAATCAGGATTTGGTTCTGCCGAAAAATATAATGACCCCCTTAAATAATGTCTGACGCTGTCGGTTACAAAAAACTGTACTGCTGTTGCAGTATTTCCTTTCAGATCGTAAAGTACACCGTAAACCTTGTTATCCGGAATACTGATTATCTGTTCATTAATTGCATCGGCTTTGGTTATATGGTTCTTTATATTGATGCGGTAATTCTGTTCCAGCAAACTGTCGAGGTCATTTTTAATATTAATATAAGTAAGGTAAATTTTTGCATTGTAAGAAGGTATTTCAATATTGAACCAACCTGGCCCTGAATGAAGATTCTTCTCAGTTGAAATCCTGCCGTAGGAGGGATATTCGAACGTCAGGGGTAAATTAACTGGTTGAGGAAGCGAATTATCGAACTTGATATAATCCCTGGAAGGAAGATCGATACGGAAATAGCCCTTAGGTTTTGGAACCCCGATTTCCCTGCAGCTTATAAGTAATGCAGGGAGCATAAGCAGAATAAAAAGATTATTCTTTCTCAAGATTACTGTCCTCTTTATTAATTTCGACGCGGATTTCCCTTATTCTCCTCCTGTCGACTGATTCTATAATGAATGTAAAATTCCGGTATTTGAGAGTCTGATCCTTCTCAGGGATCTCACCGGTAAGTTCAAGAATAAGTCCTGCCAGCGTTTCTGATTCGCCTCTGACATCCTCAAACGGATCTCCTTCAAATCCAACGATCTTATATAAGTCATTCAGTAATACTTTTCCTTCGAAGACATATGTTTTTTCGTCAAGTTTCCTGTAAAGCACCTCTTCGTTATCACTCTCATCGGTTATTTCGCCAACAATCTCTTCAAGAATGTCTTCAAGAGTAACTAATCCGGATGTTCCTCCATATTCGTCAATGACAATTGCCATATGAATTTTTTTTAACTGAAACTCTTTCAGCAGATCATTGATTTTCTTGGTTTCAGGAACAAAGTATGGGACCCTGAGAAGGGATTGCCACTTAAAGCTATCAGGATTATTCATGTAAGGGAGGACATCTTTTGCATATAAAATACCCTTTACATTATCAAATGATTCTGAATGGACCGGGATCCTTGAAAATCCCGAACTGATTATGACTGGTATTATCTGGCTGAAGCCTGAACTGATATCAACTGCTGTGACATCCATTCTGGGACACATTATTGCACTTACATTGGTATTGCCAAAGTTTACGATCCCTTTGAGTATCTTTTCATCTTCATCCAGTTCGTCAGAAGTAAGTTCTAGTGCATCTGACAGGTCGTCCATACTGATATTTGTCCGGCGGGTACCAGTCCTTTTCTTTACAAATGAAGAGGAAAGTATCAGAAGCGAGGTTATAGGACTGAAGAGTTTTTCCATAATAGCAAGGGGAACAGCCATAAACATAGCTGTCGTGACATTATTTCTTGAAGCATAGACCTTCGGCATAATTTCGCCAAAGAAGAGTAGAAGAAATGTTATTGCAACAGCTTCAATAATAAATCCAATGACAGGATCAGCACTGAAATCAAACATTCTTGCACTGAGAAATGCTGAAAGCAAAACAATTGTTATATTGACAGTATTATTTGCAACAAGTATCGTACTAAGCAGTTTCTCCGGGTTATTATAAAGTATCAGTACTGTCTTAGACTTCTTGCTTTTATCTGTTTTGAACCTTTCAATATCCTCGGGGAGGAATGAGAAATATGCTACTTCTGATGCCGACACAAGTGCTGAAATAAACAGAAGCCCAATGAGTACAATTAATCCGATAATTATTTTGATATCAGGAAGGTTCCCCGTTATTCCTGATAGATGGGTCAAATATGAAAATATATATCCCGGTTCCAACTGAATCGTTTTAAATAATACAATCTAGAAGGGCAGGTCATCTTCGTTCCCGGATCCGCTGCCGGCTGGTCCGCCAGGTCCTGAATCATTATTGTCTGCAGTGCCTTTCCCGGATCCGTTTTTGTCTGCGCTTTCACCTGGTGCCTGGTAAGGTGCGCCCGGTTCATTAATCTCAGTAGAAGTTCCCTTTTCATTCCTGGTTCCGTCTGCCTGACCGGGATAATTATTCTGTCCCTGCTTTTTATCAATTACCATCATAACATCGCCCAGGATTTCAGTTATATATTTGTTATTTCCATCTTTATCGACATAGGACCTTGTCTTGATTTTTCCGACAATATAAACCTGGCTGCCTTTCCTGATTGTCTTTTCAGCAACCTCAGCCAGGGCACGCCATAAAACTATATTGTGCCATTCTGTCGAGGTTATGGTCTCTCCCTGCTGGTTAGTATAAGTTTCGCTGGTTGCAAGCGGGAAGGTAGCTTTTACAACACCCTTCTCAAAATACCTTATAACCGGGTCCTTCCCGACATTGCCGACAAGTATAACTTTATTGATTGACATGTAGTTATGTAATTAATAATTAATGCAAAACAGGATTGTAAAGTTAAGAAAAAAACCACTTTAAACAACCGATGGATGATTAAATGGTAAAAATCCACATTATCAGTATCTTAAAGTGTTGGTGCAAAAAAAATGCTGGTCAGATGTTCATCTCTTTACAGGTATGGAGATTCTGACACAGATTAATCTATTTCATTGTAAGTAAGGCAATAATAAAATCTTTTAAAAAAAAATTATTATGTAAGTGTTTCAATTTAAACAAATAATATTTTTATATTTGCAGGGTTGAAAAAAACGAATACTCTAAATAATTTGTTGAATTTTTAAACTTCATGTAAAATGACTAAAGCAGACATTGTTAATGAAATTGCCAAGAACACTGGTATTGAAAAGGTAACTGTACAAAAAACAGTAGAAGCCTTAATGGAAACTGTAAAACATTCGATGGTAACTGGTAATAACGTTTATCTCAGGGGTTTCGGTAGCTTCATCGTTAAGAAAAGAGCAAAGAAAACCGCAAGGAATATTTCAAAAAATACCACTATTATCATCCCTGCCCATAACATCCCAGCTTTCAAGCCGGCAAAATCATTTATCACAAAAGTTAAATCACACGTTAAGAAGTAGTCCTATATGCCAAGCGGTAAAAAAAGAAAAAGACATAAGATGGCCACTCACAAACGCAAGAAGCGTTTGAGAAAGAATAGACATAAAAAGAAATAGCAGATCGTTGGGTGGTCTTAACTCATTATTTTAAACCTAAAGGTCCGATGATCTTTAGGTTTATTATATATAGGTGTCGGATATGGTTGATGATATATTAACTCTGATTAATATAGGATGTGGCAAATAAGGATCTGATCATTGATGCAAGTGATTCCGAGGTTTCTTTGGCGTTGCTGGAAGATAAGCAGTTAATTGAGTTAAACAAGGAAAAACGTAATATAAGGTTTTCAGTCGGGGATATTTACCTTGGAAAGGTAAAAAAAATAATGCCCGGGCTGAATGCTGCATTTGTAAACGTCGGGTACGAACGTGATGCTTTCCTTCATTACCTCGATCTGGGTGCCCAGTTCCGGACCCAGCATAAATATTATCAGTCAGCCCTTCAGAAGCAGGGAAGGGTTGTCCCCGTACATAAATTCAAACCCGAACCCGATATTGATAAAGACGGTAAAATTACCGATGTCCTGACCCAGGGCCAGACTGTCATTGTCCAGATAACGAAAGAACCTATTTCGACAAAAGGTCCAAGGCTGGCATCCGAAATTTCGATTGCAGGACGAAACCTTGTTCTGATACCTTTCTCAGATAAAGTTTCAATTTCATCAAAGATTGAAAGCATTGAGGAGAAGAACCGGCTTAAAGCACTTCTTAAAAGCATCAAGCCAAGAAATTATGGCATTATAGTGAGAACAGCTGCCGAAGGTAAGAAAGTCGCAGTGCTTGATGCTGAACTCAGAGACCTTGTCAGAAAGTGGGAAGCAGCTTTCCCTTCCGTCAGGAAAGAGATAAAGTCGCCAAGACTCTTTATTGGAGAGATGAACAGGACAACAACGATCCTGAGAGATATGCTGAATGTGACTTTTAACAGCATTTTTACCAATGACCAGTCACTGGCCGACGAGATCAGGAAGTACATAAAAGAAATTGCACCTGAAAAATCCAAAATAGTCAAATTATATAAAGGGACTATTCCGATATTCGACCATTTTGGTGTCAATAAGCAAATCAAAGCTCTTTTCGGGAAAACAGTCTCCTTCAAGCATGGAGCTTACCTGATCATTGACCATACAGAAGCGCTTCATGTAATTGATGTAAACAGCGGCAACAGGTCGCGGACCGGAAACGACCAGGAAGCAAATGCACTGGAAGTAAATATGGAAGCTGCAAGTGAGATCGCAAGGCAACTACGTTTGAGGGATATGGGCGGAATAATTGTGATCGATTTTATCGATATGCAATCCAATGAGAACAGGCAGATCCTGTTTGACAAAGTGAAAGAGATAATGTCAAACGACAGGACAAAGCATAATATCCTTCCTTTGACAAAATTCGGCCTGATGCAGATCACGAGGCAGAGGGTGAGGCCGGAAATGAATATTGTAACAAATGAAAAATGCCCTGCATGCCAGGGGACAGGTGAAACCAAACCGACAATATTATTCACTGATGAACTTGAAAGAGGGCTATCATTTATAGTCGATAAAATTAAGACAAGGAAGCTTGTTCTGAATGTACATCCTTTTGTAGCATCTTACCTTAAGAAAGGAGTCTTCCCTGTCTTCCTTAAATGGGATTTCAAATACAAAATAATGCTTAAGATACAAGCAGTTACATCCTACCATATGTTAGAATACCATTTCTACGACAGGTATGATAATGAAATAGACCTTTCATGAACCTTATACCCTGGTATTTCGACAGGGTAACATAATCTCTCTTATTTTGTTATATGATTTATTACTTTTGAGGTAGTTAATTATTTCCACATGCACAAAAGAAGTCTTATAATCATACTGATCAGCCTGGTGACAATAACAATGCAGGCACAGATATTTGATCCGGTCACATGGGATTTTGGATATGAGAAGAAAGGTAATGACCGGTACGAACTGGTTTTTACTGCGACCATTGAAGAAGGATCTCATATTTATTCAACAGATATACCAAAAGGAGGGCCAATCCCGACATCTTTCACCTTTGATACGGTTCCTGACTTCTCATTTGACGGTTCATCATTCGAGGTGACGAAGCCGGAAGAAAAATTTGATGAAGCTTTCGGATTCAAAATAAAATCATTTACCACTAAAGCTGAATTCAGACAGAAGATTATTTCAAAGACAGGACTCCTGACAGTCAGGGGAGAAGTGCATTTCATGTCGTGCAATAATTCCACATGCTCGCCTCCAAAAGACCTGGAATTCGAAATTAAAATATCGGACCAGGGAAAAGAGCAGACAATGACTTCCAATAATATCGTCGGTACTTCCGGTAATAAGGGTTTGCTAAAGTTTTTCCTGGGCGCATTCCTCCTTGGTCTGGTGGGCGTTGTTACTCCTTGCGTTTATCCAATGATCCCTATGACAGTTGCTTTTTTCACAAGGGAAACGGTAAACCGTACAAAAGCAATTTTAAACGCACTGATATTCGGACTCTCTATCGTTATTATTTATACCTCACCGGGTATTATTATCTCGCTGACAGGAGCAGGAGCAGGATTTGCAAATACCCTTAGCACTCATTGGATTCCCAATCTGATATTTTTTGCGCTGTTCCTGATTTTTGCAATTTCATTTATGGGTGCCTTCGAGCTGGTACTGCCCAATAAATGGGTAAGCAGTGCTGACGCCAGGGTTGATAAGGGAGGTATTTTTACATCCTTTTTCATGGCATTAACAACCGTGATTGTTTCATTTTCATGTACAGGTCCGATTATTGGAGGTCTTCTGGTGGAAGCAGCCAGAGGTGATGTATTGAGACCCACAATTGGTATGTTTGCTTTCGGACTTGCTTTTGCCCTGCCGTTCACACTCTTTGCATTATTCCCGGCAGTTCTCAGCAAACTGCCAAAATCTGGCGGATGGCTGAACTCCATAAAAGTCGTTCTGGCTTTCCTCATGCTGGCTTTCAGCATGAAGTTCCTGATGGCTATCGACAGTGTTTATTCCCTGGGGCTGCTTTCAAGAGACCTGTTTCTTTCAATCTGGATAGTACTCTTTACTTTGCTGGGTATTTACCTGATGGGGAAAATCAAATTTGCCCATGACAGTGATTTGCCATATATCGGAACTTTCAGGTTCTTTCTTATAGTCACGGTTTTTACATTCGTTGTATACCTTGCAACCGGGCTCTTCGGGGCTCCGCTCAAAGGATTATCATCTCTTCTTCCACCACAGGAAACTTCGTGGCTAAGTAAGCGCCAGATAATCTCTGAACCATCAACTTCATTCTCCCCGTCAATAGGGACATTCAATTCAGCAACTCAATGCGCTTTACCCAAATATGCTGATAAATTTGACATGCCGCTTGGTCTGAATGGCTATTTTGATTATAAGCAGGGGCTTGCATGTGCTAAAGAGCAAGGGAAACCTGTACTTCTCGATTTCAAAGGACATGCATGTGCAAACTGTAAACTTATGGAGGCCAGGGTATGGTCTGATCCTGAGATATTTAAAAGGCTCCGTGAGAATTTTATCATAATATCACTTTATGTTGACGACAGGACTCAGCTTCCTGAAGATGAGTGGTTTATTTCAGCGATCGACGGGAAACAGAAGAAAACGATTGGAAAACAAAATGAGGATCTTGAGATCTCAAAATTCAGTACAAATGCACTTCCGCTTTATGTGATTGCCGACCATGAAGGTAATCCCGTAAATAAGCCAATGCCCACTAATCTTAAAATTGAAGAATATAAAAAGTGGCTTGACGAAGGGGCAAGAAACTTTCTGACTAAGACAGTTTATTTTAAATAAATATTACCCCGGGTCGCATCGATCATTACTTTGACATTACCAGGGTTTCTACCTACGGTACCAAATGTCATATACTCTTTTTTCTCATCATTAAGAGTCTTCTTTTCAAACCTTGAATTCTTATCAGGAACAACAAGGAATGCATTTATATGTTTGATATCCAGGGTGTAAGATACAGCGGGATCAAATGTCAGATTTAGATCCGAGTAAGAGGAAGTGATTGTAACAAGCTCAATACTTTTCTCTATCCTGTCAGCATTCAGACTGCCGTATTTTATTTCAAGGTTAATCTCCTTATCTAATTGTTCGATCCTGTAATCGGTAAAATAAGAATTGCCTTTCAGGGATATTGCACTACCAATAAAAAATTTGTCTCTTCTTGATTCCGTATCAAGCTTCCCGGTTTTTTTCAGGTCAAAACGTGAGGAAACTGAATTTATTGAAAGGTCTCCCGATTCGCCAATTACCAATTCTGAAAAAGAAGCATCAATATTCCCTCCTTTCATCCTGGTAATTGTTGCATCACAAAATGTAAGGTTTATTCCTTCAATTTGGTTCAGGGCATTAGCTTTGAAAGAGCCGTTTGAAAGATTAAGTGAGAATGTACCAGTATTATTTTCCATATATACGTTGCCGTACTTGTTTACAATTTTCATATTCAGGTACTCAGGGGCACTTATGAAATAGTTTATCTGAATACCCGATTCATAGGGTATTATCTTTTTTGTCATTCCTTTAAAGCTCTCAAAAAGCATGTTTATATTTTGGGTAAATTCGGTTTCGGCTCTTACAAGAAAGCTTGTTTCTGAAATATTCACATCGATTCCCTGGAACATTTTATGAAGTCTTTCCAGATTTGATGAATTAGCTTCAACTTCAGCTCTCACTGAAACGGAATCTTTTTCCCATGGTGTAATCTGAATCGTCCCGTATTTGTTGTCGACCTCAAGTTTCATTTCCTTGTTTACATGAACGGATTTATGAAAGATTCTCTTTTCTGAAAAGTCCTGCCCTGAAATTAATTCAGGAATAAGCAGTAATGCCAGAATAATAATAGATAATCTAGAATGCATGGTTGTCGGTTTTTGCGGATTGTTTTAATTTTCATTAAGGATACTGAGCATATCTTCAAGGATGTGAATTTTTATCCTGTAATTATTTATCAGGGCTTCTATGACCTCCTGGTTTGCAACATTATCTTTAAGGTCCTTTTTAATGTCTGTACAGATGCTGTCGAGCTGCGACATATCGCTTAAAAGCTCTTTCTCAAGATCCGGATATCCCGTTAGAAGAGGTGTTGCTTCGCTGTAGAGATTGTGAACCAGGTTGTTATAGTAGATTTCAGTCTCTTTCAGACCGGGATTAGCCTTCATAATTAAAGCATCCTCGTTTCTGTTAATCACTCCGAAATTTCTTTTGTCCTCACCCAGATAAAAAAGAGCCGCAGTAGTAAAAATGACAATAATCATTGCTGCAGCTGTCATCCATCTGGTTCTGTTTATTCTGCCCTTCCGCATGTTCCGGTTTATCCTGTTCCAAACAGCCTGAGAAGGTGTGTGCCTGTCAAGATCTTCCCTGTTCTTCCTTATATATTCTTCAAGTCTGTCCATATCTCTGGTTTTTTGACAAAATACTTCTTAGTTTATCTTTTGCCCTGGAATACTGTGATTTTGAGGTAGATTCGGAAATTCCAAGTATCCGGGCTATTTCAGTGTGATCATAACCTTCAAGAAGGTAAAGTGTAAGTATTATCCTGTAGCCATCGGGTAACAGTTCAATTCCCCTAAAGATTTTACTGGTATCATATTCAGTTTCAGCCTCTTCTTCAGGAACATTTACAGGCGGGGTGTCGTATAATATAATATCGATTTTCTTTTTCCTGAGATGATTTATGCACCTGTTGATAAGGATTGATTTCAACCATGCTCCAAAAGTCGATTCAAACCTGAATGAGGCAATGTTCCTGAAACATTCCATGAAGGATTCCTGAAGCATATCCTCTGCATCCTCCCTGTTATTCATCATCCTGTATGCCACATTGTACATGGCCTTTGAATATTGATTATAAAGCATGAACTGGGCCCTGCTGCTGCCATTTCTGCATTGCTCTATCAGCGGGGCATGTATATTGATATCCGGATCGTTCACCTTAATCTGTTACTGTTAATAAAGACAACAGGATAATTCAAGGGTTGCATTAAAAGGGAGCGGAAACCCTGTTTTTTTTTCTTAAAGGTAGTGCAATGAAAACATATACAAGAACCAGGAGGCTTGCAATCGAAAAAAACCGCATGATATAATCTCCATAACGAACATATGGTGTTAAACCTGTTTCAGAACCGATTTCACCTTTAAGAACCGCTTCTTTCCACCATTCAGTTTCAAGTATTCGCCTTCCGCGAATATCTATCAGGCAGGAGATCCCGGTGTTTGCTGCACGTGCAACCGGTCTCCGGGTTTCAATCGCCCTTAGCGAAGCATATGACAGATGTTGCATATAGCCATTGGTATTTTTCCACCACCCGTCGTTAGTGATAATAACTAATGCTTCTGCTCCCTTTCTGACATAGTCTGCGACGTAATTCCCGAAGACAGACTCGTAACAGATTATTGGTGCCACAACTTGCCCTGAAACATTATGCTCAAAGCATTCCCTGTCTCTCTGAGTTCCATATCCCCACCTTGTGCCACCAAGATTGGGAAGGACTCTGTTTAAAAATTTCCCGAATCCTGCCGAGAACTGCATTTCAATTCCGCTAACCAGCTTTGATTTATGATAGATCCTGATTAATGAACTGGTATCAATCAGGAAAGCAGAATTGAAATGATCATAGTAGCTGCCTGTTGAGTCAATCTTTCTTGCTGAATTCGTTGGTGATTTCTGTAAACCGGAATATGTTCTGTAACTTACAAGTCCTGAGATGATATTTATTCCAGGGTGTCGTAGTGCGAGATCCCTGAATGAGGAAATATATTTATTATCAGTCATGTCGTCTTCATTTACAGGGTCATCTATGGTAGTTTCGGGAGTAATAACCCAGGCTGTTTTTCCGGAAATCACCGGTTCCGCCATTCTGATGGTTTTTTTTAACTGTTCCTCAAACGGGATTTTAAATTTCTCTGTAAAAGGATCAATATTCGGCTGAATAAGTACAAATTCATTTTTAACCGTTTTCTCCTCTCTGATTGTATAATATCTTATTATTGATATGGATGAAGGAATAATTATCAATGACATCCAGATCCACAGGAATAATTTTCCGGTGTTTTTCTTAATTATAAAATTTACAAAAAAGAGAGTCAGGAAAAGATTGGACAAAAATATCCATAGGGTTCCCCCGGCAACTCCGGTAGCCTCATACCACTGAATAAAGAGTAAATCTTTCGACAGACCGTTACCGAGATTAATCCATGGTGAGAGCAAAGGCGTATGAAGCGAAAGAAATTCAAAGCCAAGCCAGAATGAAAAGAGTGCTATGAATCCGGTAATGTTTCCTGCCTTTACTCTGACGAAATGTGACAGCCACAGGATTAATGACATTAAAAAAGACATACAGAGTATAACACTTATAGCTGCCAGAATGCTGACAGCTCTTACCCAGCCAAGGGAAATAATATTAAAAATAACAATCCCGGGAAGGAGATAAAGAAAAAAAGCATTCCGGTCATATTTTTTCGGGTTTTCATATATATAATTCTCTATGAGGAAAAATGGCACAAATGAAACCAGCAGGATAAGTCCAGGGCACCAGGTGGTCCATGCCAGTCCTGACAGTATCCCTCCGGCGACTGAAAGTGCAGTAAGAAAATACCTGTTCATTTAAGGATCCTTCTTAAGTTTTTTAATAATCCAGGTCTGTTTATAAGATAGACTCCACAAAAAATCACTGCGACGGAAAAAAACATTGAGGATGTAAGCTTCTCGTTATCAGAAAGTCCCCATAAAGTTGCAATAATCGGGATGAAGTATGTTGTCATTGAAGCAAAAACAGGGGACGTGTCTCTTATCAGAGCGTAGAAAATGATCAGTGAAAAGGCGCTTCCTATCACAGAAAGGATTACTATAAATCCAAAATTACGCACCCAGTTAACAGTTTCAGTTGCTGCATGAAAATCAGTGAAAAAAAGCAATATTAAAGCCAAAGGGCTCATTATAAAAAATGCCAGTGATGTGATCTGTAATCCATTGAGAGACTTCACTTTGCTCACTTCATTTGAGCTGATGCCATAAAGTAATGTGGCAAGGACAACAAATAATCCGTAAAAGTTGAAGGTAAATGATCCGCTGTAAAGGAGTCCTATGGCTCCGAGCAATCCCAGAAAAACACCGGCAATCTGAGACCTGATGACTTCCCGGTTATAGAACATTATTCCGATTACCAGGGTAAAGACCGGGCTCAGGGAGTTTAACATGCCTGCCAGAGAGCTGTCAATCCTTGTCTGTGCCAGTGGAAACAGGAAAGCCGGGATTCCGCTTCCGAAGAGTCCGATAATAACTATCGACCAGATATTGGCACTGTTAAGTTTCTTTAGACTACGGACTGCCACCGGCATCAGAACTAAAGCAGTAATTAAAACCCGGAGTGACCCTATCTGGAATGTCGAGAAGGATTCAAGCCCCTTCTTCATCAATATATAGCTGGTTCCCCATATTAATGACAAGGTGGCAAGTACCATCCAGTGCCATATCTTTCTGTGCCCGTGCATAATCAATAAACCTACAAAAATAACAGAAGATGCGACAGATGAAGGTATTTTCTGTTTACTTTTATATTATAAGTGTATTCACCACACTATAACTATAGTTCATCTATTTTTTCCATATGCTGGTGAAAATGGACAAAATATTGTTGTTTTTTGTCTGAGTATAGTATATTTTTACACAAAGTATCAGGTGGGTGCGTAGAAATATCCCAAAATGAAACATAATTTTTTCATTGTAATCCTATTGCTTTTTGCTGTGTCTGTCAGTGCACAGGTAAAGCAGGAAGTAATTGCCAGTGCCGGTGGGAGTAGCCTGAATGGGAACCTATCGATAAGCTGGACTCTTGGTGAGACTGTTATTCCCACCTTTCAGAAAGGGAACCTGATCCTGACCCATGGTTTCCAGCAGGAGCTTATTGTGACTGCTGTTGAGGAAAATCTGGCAGATATTGTTAAAGTTACTATTTACCCGAATCCAACAAGTGATAATGTAAACGTTAGTTTTGGTGAAACCCTGGCTGGTGACGTCAGGTTGTTCATTATCAATTCTCAGGGGAAAGTAGTAAAAACAGATATTATTGCGAAAACGATTGTTGAAAAACAGATTAACCTTCAGGATCTGCCTCCAGGTGTTTATTATCTCAAACTTAATAAGGGGAAACTCTCAAACGTATATAAAGTTGTAAAACTTTAAAGAAGCTTTTACTGTCCAAAAGCAAATTTTTCCATTCTTTTCATGGCTGCCCCTGTCCGCCTACTGGCGGATAGGGGCTTTTGTTTTGTTAATTAACGTTAAATATAATTGTTACGTAAAGCAGTGAAATCAAAATCGTTAACTTGCATTTGCATATTTAAATTCCTGACTGATGAATAAATTATTGGTTGTTTTATGTGCTTTTTTTCTGTTGTCTGGATGTACCAGCAATGAGGATAAGTTAATCAGACACGCAGACAAGATCCATAATGATTTCCTTACTGTTGACACCCATTGTGACACGCCGATGAATCTGGTGGAATCGGATTTTGATCTTGGAGTCAAACATGACAAAGGGTGTGTCGATTTTCCACGAATGAAGGAAGGTGGGCTTGATGCCGAGTTTTTTGCTGTGTTTATCGGACAGGGACCGAGAAATGATACATCCTACAACCAGGTGCACCAGGAAGCACTCAAAATATTCGATGCCATACATAAAAATGTTGAAAAGAATTCTTCAATGGCAGAACTGGCATATTCACCCGACGACGCTTACAGAATCAAAAAAGAGGGTAAAATTGCAGCATTCATAGGAGTTGAAAACGGTTATCCAATAGGTCGGGATATAACCAGGGTTAAACAGTTTTATGATCTTGGAGCTAGATATATAACGCTTTGTCATTCAGGCAATAATGATATTTGTGATTCTTCCTCCGATCCAAAGGGTCCCGAAAGCAACGGTCTTTCTCCATTTGGTTCAGAAGTTGTCAAAGAGATGAACCGCCTGGGAATGATGGTTGATGTTTCGCATATTTCAGATAAGTCTTTTTATGATGTTTTAAAGGCTTCAAAAGCACCTGTTATTGCATCACACTCTTCATGCCGGTCGTTATGCTCAAGCCCGAGGAACCTCACCGATGATATGCTCCTGGCCCTTAAGTCAAACGGAGGAGTTATTCAGATCTGCATATTGAGCAATTATATAAAAACCCCTGAACCAAATCCTGAAATGGATGCTAAAATTAAAGAGCTGAGGTCTAAATATGGTGATATTAATACTCTTAAAGATGATCGGAGAAAAGCCTACAGAGATGAGAGATGGGAGATATATAATAAGTACAGAAAGCTTGCGACAGTTTCTGATGTTGTCGATCATATTGATCATGTAGCGCAGGTTATCGGAATCGACTATGTTGGAATCGGAACCGACTTCGATGGTGGAGGCGGTGTTGAAGGCTGCAGGTCAGTTGCAGAAATGAAAAATATTACGATCGAATTATTGAGACGAGGCTATTCAAAAACCGATATAGAAAAAATCTGGGGTGGGAATGTCATGAGGGTATTCAGAGAAGTTGAGAAAGTCGCAGGCAATGTTTAGCTCATAGCTTCTGGCTCGTAAAAATGGACTACAAGCCATGAGCCACGAGCAATTACTTCACCCTCGAAAACCTGAGTGTTTTTACAATCCAGTCAGGCAAAGATTTATTTGGATCCCTCTTTCTCAGGTCGAGGTACCATCCAAGCTTTTTAAGGATAGGCACTTTATGTGTCTCGACAAATTCAATCAATGTGCCATCAGGATCTTCAATATATGCAAAATGTCCTGCTGCTTCACCCATGTCGAAGCTGTTTCCTGCATGGCTCTGCTTGCTGTCTACAGTAAAAGGATGCCCCTTTGTTTTACAGTATTCCTTCAACTGATCCATCCCATGGATATCGAAACATAGATGTATAAATCCGAGGTCGCCCCAGAAACGGCCTTCAAATATCCTTTTCCCCGGTTTTCCGACAGAACTGACAAGCTCCATTACACTTTGTCCAAATAATTTGCTGAATGGGCCCTTAGAAGGCAGCGACCTTTTCAGAAGAACTCTGCGCATCTGGTTCTTTCCTCCCGGAATATTGCCAAGATCAGGGGAAATACCGGTAAAATCATACACAACTTCATCATAGCCAAGTATATCTGAATAAAATGCTTTTGCTTTTTCAATATCCGAGACACCAATTATTGCTCCGTAAGAACCGCCTGTTTCTTTTTTCTCATTCATAAACCAGTCGGAGGCTTCAACCATCTGAAAGATGTTACCATAAGGATCTAAAAGATAGAAAGTCTTATTTCCGGAGGGATCTTCAACCGGCTCACCAAAAAGAGGAATGCCTCTCTTTTTAAAAAAGGAATAAGCCGAACTGATATTCTTAACTTTCATTTTGCAGCCAAGAATCCCGAGATCTCCGAACCTTATCTCTTCACTTACCGCCAGTGGTTCCCTTCCCTTATACTGCCAGACTTCAAATCCACCACCACTCTGCAGGTTAATAGCTAAAACTGCATGCCTGCTCCTTGGTTTGTCGCCTGTATATGGAAGCATAAGTTTAGCTTCTGCCTCATCTTCGAAGATCCTGCAATCCATACCAAACTGGTCGATATACCATTTCCATGCCTCTTCAAGGTTCTTCACTCCGATCCCTATCTGTTGTATCCCGCAAATATCATAGTCTTTCATATGTCAAAATCTAAGATTATTTATAAAGGTTTTATTTTATCAGCAATCCTGAAAAAGAGCCAGGGACATATTCTTCTTATATAAAGCAGGGTCAGTTCTCCTCTTCCGACGAGGATTTCTCTTTTGTCCCTTAATATTCCGATGATTATTATTTTAGCTGCTTTTTCGGGTGTGATTCCTTTTGCCAGGCCGTCATCCATTTGCCCGTGTTCATTTCCTCTTGAATCGAGAGCGTGAAATGAAATATTTGTCCTTACTCTCCCGGGAATAATAACAGAGGCCCTGATATTATTCTTTTTATTTTCCAGATAGAGTGTTTCAAAAAATCCATGAAGCGCCTGTTTTGAGGCTGAATAAGCTGATCGAAGAGGGAATCCAAATCTCCCTGTTATGCTGCTTGTCGCAGCAATATGTCCGGATTTCTGACTTATCATATACGGCAGGACAGCCTTGGTAAGAGCAATGGTCCCGAAATAATTTATCTCAAAGATTTTTCTGTCGAGCCATAATGGTGTTTCGTCAATTCTGGATCTCTGGCTTATTCCGCCAAGATTGAGAAGGTAGTCTATTCTTCCCAGCGATTTTATCTGCTCCTCAGCCAGCTTTTCTATGCCAGATGTATCTGACAGGTCAAAAGGCGCGCTTATCACCCGTGAGGATCTGTCGTTGCAGGCCTTTTTTACCCTTTCAAGGCCTTCTATGTCATTTGATGAAATGATGACTGTTGCTCCTTCCCTTACAAATTCATAAACCAATGCTTCTCCGATACCGGATGAAGCTCCGGTAATCCATGCTGTTTTCCCTGCAAATAATTCTTTTCTCATCTTAATCATAAACCTTCTGCCAGGCCAATTAGTTCATCGTAATTTTTCTTAAGGAGGGCGTATTCCATGTTATTATTCCACTTGTATTTCTTAATTCTGAAACCTCCGGTTATCCTTCGGAATTCAAGTAAATAGTACCAGGCATAAAGACCTGTGAGCGGCAGAGTAACATATATGAGGACTGCCAGCCACCATGGTGAGAATATTAAAAATGCAATAATTAAATATAACGGTAAAAATACTAATGCCAGCATCAGGGACAATCCGTATTTGACCGAGGCATGGAACTGAATATCCTTCACCTTGCGGATCTGCAGGTTAGGAATTTCAAGAAATGTCAGGTTGAAGATATTCCCAAAAATAAACAGAGGGAAAGTAACAACCAGTCCGATCACTCCGGCAATAAGCCAGAAGAGAGGATGTTTCTTTTTCCTGAGGAGCCTGTAATCCGTGTTAAGTTCCTTTGCCTTTTGTTTTACCTGCAGGCTTAGGGTGCAGATTCTCTTATAAAGTTCAAGGTTGCCGGTTTTTAGGCGATTAAGCTTTTCAATTAGCATTCGATCCCTGAATAGTTTGGGCATCCGTATATCGTCACTGTACCGACCGTTTATAAGGCTTCTTAGTTCATCAATTGCCTCGTAATCCTCATCGGATTCTATATGAACCATTATCCTTTTCATTTCATAGGATAATTTGTTCCTAAGTTCATTGAGTGCTATTTCAGGACTTTTTTTATAGAGTTCATAAAATTCGGAAACCTCAATCGGCTTACCGTAAACTACGGTCAGAACCTGCCTGTACCTTTGATAATTTGTGTATTCAAGTCCTACCGGGATTATTTTGATCTTCAGGTTGAAACCGGAAGCTTCATCAGCCTGGAAAGCTATTCTGCAGATTCCTTTCTTAAGCTGCCTGAGTCTCCTGATACCTTCGTGATTTCCTTCCGGCAGGACAACAAGACCATTTTTATTCCTGAGCACATCAACCGTCTTATCGAATATTACATCATTCCCTAACAGGCTTCTGAAACCATCCCTGATCCTGTATACAGGCAGCATCTTAAGGAAATAAAGTATGGACGCTATGGTTTTTCTTTTAAATATATCGGCACGTGCAAGGAAGACAAGCTGGCCTTTCTGAGTAAACAGTACAGCAAGTGCGTCCATCAGGGCATTCTGGTGGTTTGGAGCAAAGATGAGATGATTATCAGGATTGATATTTTCACGACCAAGCACAATTACCTTCCTGTAGAAGACATTATTGTGCCATAATCCTGCAAAGTATTTTAAAAGAGCATATCTCCTGGAATACTTTTCTATGTTCTCCTTACCCATTCCTGAAATAAAAATTTGCTTTCAGCTCCGGCAGTTTAATGAAAACGGGAGGCTGATGATAGGTGCAAGTTAAAAAAAATGGATTTGAAGGATTAATTTCCGGGCTATATTCGCAAAAGTTTCAGAAATTTTTAAGTCTTTATACTACCCTTTTACCTGCTGTTGAATCCGTCCTTCCACTTGTCTATACTCCTTCTCTCTTTCTTTGTAGGACGTCCAAGCCCCCTCTTCCTGAATCCTGTAATACCGGAAACTTTGATTTCAAGCTTTATTTTCTCATTATCGGGGGTAAGGTCCTCAAGATATTTCATTACAAGTTTTGCAGAAACCCTGTTTTCCACAGGTTCTTTAACACGGTAAGTAAATATTACAGGAGGCTTTTTTACAGTCAGTAACTCTTTTCCTTCAATTGTTCTTGATGGTTTGACGAGGTTTTCATTAACAAGGATCCTTCCCATTTTACAAGCATCAGTTGCCAGGCTTCTCGTCTTGAATAGCCTGACTGCCCAGAGAAATTTGTCTATTCTGACAGGTTTTATTTCGGCCATTTGAAAACAAATAAGGGAAGTTCAGGGAATAGAATTTTCGGAGGAACTGTTCTTCGCAGGATCAGGCAATTTCCCCCTTTTATTAAACGCTGTCATAGTAAGTTCAGTACCTGCTGTACCAAAAGATTTAATCATTTCAATCACGATTGAGATCCTTTCGTGCAGGAATAACATCTCTTCTTTAGTCCATACGCCAAGGACATAGTCGACCTGGGATCCTTTTCTGAAATCATTTCCTATACCTATTCTGATCCTTGCATATTCATTGGTCGAAAGGGTAGTACTGATGTGTGAAAGGCCATTGTGTCCTCCGTCACTTCCTTTTGACCTCATTCTTATGGTGCCCGGAGGAAGCGCAATATCATCGACGATAACCAGCAGGTTTTCGACAGGGACATTCTCCTTTTTCATCCAGTATCTCACAGCATTACCGCTGAGGTTCATATAGGTAGAAGGCTTTAACAGGATGAATACCCTCCCTTTATATTTCAGTGATGCTACAGATCCGTAACGTTTATCTGTAAAAGAAATATTGGATGCCTTTGCAATGGCATCCAATACTGTAAACCCTATATTGTGCCGGGTATCCGTATACCCGTCTCCAATGTTTCCCAGGCCAACTATCAGATATTTCATTGTGCCTGAATATTATACATTAAAATTAACCTTTTTTCTCCTTTTCCTTCCCCTTTTCTTTATCCTTATCTTTATCTTTATCTGTAGCAGGAGCTTCAGCTGTTGGTTCAGCTCCTTCAACAGCAGCCGCAGCAGCAGCAGCTTCAGCAGCTTCTTCTTCTTCAGTTTTCAAAGCAACACGTGATGTGGCTACAGAAACGACTGTTGTGATCTTAGGGTCAAGCAGTTCAATCTTATCAAAAACCAGATCACCGACTTTTACTGAGTGGTGTATTTTGAGTTCGGTTACATCGATTGTAAGATGTTCAGGAAGATCTTTTGCGAGCCCTTTAACTTTGAGATTCCTTTTTGTAACGACCAGTTTACCTCCGGCTTTTACTCCGGCGGAATCGCCGGTAATAGTTACCGGAACATTGATAATTACAGGTTTATCATCAAAAATCTGAACGAAATCCATATGAAGGATTTTATCTGTTACAGGGTGAAACTGAATATCCTGAAGAACAGCATTGTATTCCTGTCCGTCAAGAATCACCTTAACGAGATGAGCTTCATGAGTATAAATAAGATTTTTAAAACTGTTCTCGTGCGCATGAAAATGAATGTTCTTCTCTTTCCCATAAATTACACAGGGTACATTTCCCTCTTTCCTGATCAGTTTGGAATTCTTCTTCCCGAGTTCCTCTCTGAGTGATCCTTTGATTTCTATTGTCTTCATTTATTCGTTTGTTATTGTGCTACTAAAAGTTGCAGTCAAAGCGACTTCCCATTACACGTTTTACATTAAAAAAATTGGATTGCAAATATATGACAAAGAAATCAGAATAAAAAATTAGTGCTTATCGACTGGTTCAGGTTAACTGCCTGTATTGTCTTTGCAAAGATTTCTGCAATTGAAAGCACTTTAATTTTTTTTGAATGAATTGCCATCGGAACGGAATCGGTGACGACGAGTTCCTCTATTGCAGAGTTATCGATTCTTTCTACTGCATTTCCTGAAAGTATCGGGTGAGTTGCGAATGCCCTGATACTTTTAGCGCCTCTCTCTTTCATCATGTCGGCCGCCAGAACAAGGGTTCCGGCGGTGTCGACCATATCATCGATTATTACGACATTCCTTCCGTCAACTTCGCCTATTATTGACATTTCCTCAATTACATTTGGTTTTTTCCTTAGCTTGTAGCATAAAACCATTTCAGATTGCAGGTACCTGGAATAAGCATTGGCTCTTTTTGACCCGCCCATGTCGGGTGCTGAGACTGTAAGATTTTGTAGTTTAAGATTTTCTATGTAAGGAGCAAATATTGCTGAGCCAAAAAGATGGTCGACCGGGACATTGAAGAATCCCTGTATCTGATCAGCATGGAGATCCATGGTTATAACCCTGTCAACTCCTGCAGTGCTTAGCAGATCGGCTGAAAGTTTTGACCCGATTGATACTCTTGGACGATCTTTCCTGTCCTGGCGTGCAAAACCGTAATATGGGATAACAGCTATTACATTATAGGCGGAGGCCCTTTTGGCAGCATCAATCATAAGGAGCAACTCAAACATATTATCAGCAGGAGGGTTGGTAGATTGAATGATAAATACCATATCTCCTCTTACTGATTCATCATAAGATGGCTGGAATTCACCATCACTGAATTTAGTGACCGAGCTTTTTCCAACTTCTATTCCTAGTTCTGCGGCAATCTTTTCTGCTAGTTGTCTGGATGATCTGCAGGAAAAGAGTTTCATGGGGGCTTTTCCGAACATTTTCCTATTTATTAGATGGTTTAGTTATGATAGTCGGTACAAAATTAATTAATCCAGCTGATATCAGGACCTGTTTGATAAATTGTTCAAAGATTCTTCAATAAAGTCCAGGATCTCATCCCTGCCTGCTTTATTCACCGTTGAGGAAATGAATGTAGCAGGCAATGACTCCCATACTTTGAGCATTTCACCATCGTATAAATCCATCGCTCTGGCAAGGGTTTCATGGTTAAGCTTATCGCTTTTTGTGAAAACCCTTGCGAAAGGAACCTGGTTTACACCAAGGAATTCCATGAATTCAATATCGGACCTCTGGGGTTTATGTCTTGAGTCGAGCAATACAAAAAGACAGGTCAGATTATCCCTTTTCAGGATATATTGTCTGGTAGCTTTTACCCATTTTTCTCTTAGTCCGGCCGGCACTTTTGCATACCCGTAACCAGGAAGATCGACCAGATACCAGGTTTCATTTATCAGAAAATGGTTAATTGTTCTTGTTTTTCCTGGCTCCCCGGAGATTCTTGCCAGTTTCGACCAGCCAGTCACCATATTTATTAATGACGATTTCCCGACATTTGACCTTCCGATGAACCCGAACTCAGGCAGGGAAGTGTCGGGACAATCTTTCAAAGCAGGGCTGCTTTTAATAAATGTTGCTGAACGGATTATCATCTGTATCAGCTATTTGAGGTCCTTGTAGGGAAGAGCAATCTTTTTTTCTGCAAGATATCTGTTACCGTATGGTGTTAGTATATCGGCAATTATACCGACAGACCCGGGCTGAGGTGCTCCGCTCTTTTTCAGGTCTAGAACACCCTTACCTTCTATGGTTTTAATTCTTGTACACTTTAAAGTATCGAAACGACCTTCAGTAAATTCCCCTCTCCAGAATTTTACTTTTGTATTTTTAACCGACAATTCAAGTCCGATATGATAGAGGCCACGGCTGGTATATTCATCACTGATATTTATGACTATATCCGGATAACCCCCAATAATTTTTCCATTTTTATCAAACTCCTGGAAAGACCGGTTCCGCAATCCCTTGCTGTAACCAATTTTAGCTCTTACTTTTCCATCTCTGAAAAACTGTCTCTGTATCCCGTCGATAGTGTCATGCTTATAAGGTGTGGTTCGGAAAACCTGTCCCTGCTCATAAAACCATTTTGCACTATCTTCCCGGAGGTCATTCTCATACCAGAATGTCTGGTACAGCAGACCTGACTGGTAAAAAGTTTTCATTAACCCCTGACGAACGCCGTTTTCAAATGTTACCTCTTTTATAAGGTAGTTTCCTGTATAGTCATAAAACTTTTTTATCCCTGTAAAACCCGTATCCGCAACATTAATAGAATCGTTTTCGGCTTTTGAACTCTTTTTCCCTGATCCTTTACCTGTGCATCCGGCACCGGCAAACAGAATGAGGATTATTAGAAATGTACCTGTTATAATCTTCATAGTGGTTTATGAATTAATGTAAAATTTTATCTTTCGCTTATAAAAATCTCAAGCAATTTGGCTTCAGGAGAAGGTTCAAGAACTACCTCTTTAATCATTGCAGGCAGCATCACCGTTTCACCTTTAATTACCGGTTCAGAATTCCCTTCCCAGCGGATCAGGAATTCTCCTTCTGTACAAACATATATTATAAAGGAGTCAATCAGAAAATAATCTTTATTTATTCTCTCGTTAAAGCTGATAATATTGGTTGTAAAGAACTCACAGTTAACAAGATTCTCAGTTCTGTTCAGACCTGGCTTATTTGTTATCCCGCATTTGCCGGCTGCTTTAAAATCAATTGCATCAAGGGCCAGGTCGGTATGCAATTTCCTCGATTTGCCATCGGGCCCTTTCCTGTTCCAGTCAAATATCCTGTATGTAATGTCAGATGTCTGTTGTATTTCAACGAGTATATTGCCTGCCCCGATAGCATGTATCCTGCCTGCAGGTGTGAAAAAAACATCACCGGGATGAGGGTTTTCTGAATTCAGTATTCCGGAGAGGTTGCCGTTTTTCAAAGCATCCAGATAGATCTCTTTATTTACGGGTTCCTTAAAACCGGTATATATCTTTGAATCTTTTTCTGTTTCAAGTATATACCACATCTCGGTTTTCCCATACGCATTATGTCTTTCTTTTGCCATTTCATTGCCCGGGTGTACCTGGATTGAAAGATCCTCCCTTGCTTCAATAAGCTTGATCAGCAGCGGAAATTCATTGCCGAATTTATCAAAGATTGAATCACCGGTAATATCACCCATATATACCTCAATAAGCTCCTCAATATTATTGCCTGCAAGAAAGCCGTTGCTGACAACGGAAAGATTTCCGGAGACAGCAGATATTTCCCAGCTTTCACCATATCTGAGAGATGGGTTAGCTTTTTTATAATATCGGTTTACCAGAGATGTCCCACCCCAGATAGTCTCTTTTAATACAGGCTCAAATTTCAGAGGATAAAGTTCTGACATTATAAATAAGTGTTAATCAAACATTTAATAGATCTGCAATTACAAATCGGCAATCCGCAATATTGAACTTCTTTTTTTCCTACTTTTGATAATTGATAATACGCAAAATTACAAATAAATGCTGATTGTTGGAATAGCAGGTGGTACCGGTTCAGGAAAAACAACCGTTGTCAATAAATTGCTCGGGGCTTTTCCCAATGGAGAAGTAATAGTAATACCACAGGACGCTTATTATAAGGATAACAGTCAAATCTCTCTTGAAGAGAGACAAAAGATCAATTTCGACCACCCCGATTCAGTGGAATTTTCTCTACTGATTGCTCATCTGAAACAGCTGAAAAAGGGGAAACCTGTCAGGATGCCAATCTATTCCTATCTGACCTGTCTGAGAGCAAAAGAAACTATTGCGATCAAGCCTGCAAGGGTTGTACTTGTTGAGGGAATACTGATCCTTGCCGACAGTGGATTACGCAATATGCTGGATATCAAAGTCTTTGTTGATGCTGATGCTGACGACCGTCTGGGACGTGTAATTCAGCGCGAT
This sequence comes from uncultured Bacteroidales bacterium, assembly GCA_963825935.1. GTDB lineage: Bacteria > Bacteroidota > Bacteroidia > Bacteroidales > VadinHA17 > LD21. Next base: position 263,140 of record CAWGUN010000013.1, read on the forward strand.
ATTGTAGAGCGTGGCCGTTCACTCATGAAAGTGCTAGAACGGTATCACGATACCGTCAAACCTTCCCATCTGCAATTTATAGAACCATCCAAGCGTTATGCGGATATAATAATACCCGGAGGGGGAGAGAACCAGGTCGGTATAGAAATTCTGATCTCAATTATTGAAAAGCATTTAAAAATTAAAAAATCCAGAAAACATGCTTGAAAATATAAGGATTGAAGACATATTGTTCCTCGATATAGAGACTGTACCATATGCATCATCATTGACTCATCTGGATCCGGGTATGCAGGTTCTCTGGGACAAGAAGTCGAAACTGTTCCGCAATCCGGACCAGTCAGCTGATGAGGCTTATGAGAGAGCCGGTATTTATTCGGAATTCGGCAAAATAATCTGTATATCTGTCGGTCTCATTAAAGAAAAAAATCCTTACAGCTTCAGGGTCAAATCATTTTACGGTGATGATGAGAAAACTCTCCTGACCGAATTTTCCGCGATGCTTTCTAAGTTTTCCAGGTCGGATAAAGATGCACAGCTTTGTGCTCATAACGGGAAGGAATTTGACTTTCCGTATATAGCACGAAGGATGATAATAAACAAGCTGGTAATTCCTGAAATGCTTAACAACGCAGGGAAAAAACCATGGGAGGTTAAGCTTCTCGATACAATGGACCTCTGGAAATTCGGAGATTATAAAAACTATACCTCGCTCGATCTTCTTACAACAGTACTTGGTATCCCGACGCCAAAAGATGATATTGACGGCAGTATGGTAGCAAGGGTATATTATGAAGAAAAAGACCTGACCAGAATAGTTCGTTATTGTGAAAAAGATGTTCTTGCCATAGCACAGATACTGCTTCGTTTTAAGAACCTGCCAGGAATAACAGAAGACCGTATTGAATCTGTGACTTCTTTTTAATTTTCAAAAAGTGAGAAGGCTTAAGAGTGCTTCAGAGACAGCCTCCGGGTTATCAGCATGGAGCCAGTGACCGGCATTTTTAATTACTCTGAATTCAGCTGAAGGAAACAATCCGGAGATTTTCCTGAAGTCCCCGTATGGAAGGTATTCTGAATTTTCGCCTTTCAGAAATATAACGGGAAACCCTGTGACCGGTTCTATTCTTTCTGGTTCCCCGGCGACACTTTCAGTTATTCTGTCTAAATTTTTTAACAGGGATGAATTATTGATTCTCCAGGAATACTTGCCATCACTGGTTCTCATAATGTTCTTCATAATAAGTCCCCTGATTTTATCAGAGCTTATACTGCCAAGGAACATATTTTCAATTTCATTTCTCGATGATGCTCCTGAGATATCGGTTTCAGTAACCGCCTTTAGTATTGCCAGGTGCTGGTTATAAGCTGGCAAATTGCTGGCCTTTGTCTCAAAGGGTGAAATATCTGCAACCAGCAGACCCTCAACCATTTCAGGCCACTTAATCGCAAAACAGATGGCTGCTTTGCCTCCCATGCTGTGTCCGGCAAGAAAGAATTTTCTGAGATTAAGTTCTGTGACCAGTTCGGATATATCGCTGCTCATGGAATCGTAATCATGAATTTCAGAATGGGGCGACTTGCCATGATTCCTCAGATCGGGCAGGTACACCGTAAAATTTCCACTGATGTTTTTTGCAATTGTCATCCAATTGTCTGACGATCCGTATAAACCATGCAGTATTACAATCGGCGGGCCTTCGCCATATTTCCTGTAAAAAAGTTTCATGGAAAGTTAAACGGCTAACTGTCGTTTGTACAGCTGGATTGTATTTTCAAGGCCCAGATAAAGGGCATCTGATATCAGTGCATGGCCAATTGAAACCTCCAGCAGCCATGGAATATTCCTGTGAAAATAAGCGAGGTTGTCCAGATTCAGGTCATGTCCGGCATTTAGCCCGAGTCCTGCATCCCTCGCAATTTCGGCAGCCCTGATAAACGGATTTATCGCTTCAACTGCATTTTTACTGAAACCGGAAGCATAAGGTTCAGTATAGAGTTCCACCCTGTCAGTTCCGGTTATTACGGCATTTTCAATATTGACTTTCTGAGTGTCAACGAAAAGAGATGTCCGGATACCTGCTTTTTTGAAGGTTGAGACGACATCAGTCAGAAACGACTTGTTTTTCAAAGTGTCCCAGCCTGCATTTGATGTAATTGAATCATGCCTGTCCGGAACAAGAGTAACCTGGTCGGGCCTGACAGAAAGAACCAGGTCGATAAAGCTGTCGGAAGGATTGCCTTCAATGTTAAATTCAGTTGTGATAATTGGTCTGATATCAAGAACATCTTTATACCTGATATGCCTCTCGTCGGGACGGGGGTGAACAGTTATTCCGTCGGCGCCAAAAAGCTGGCAGTTTATTGCAGCATTCAGGACATTTGGCAAGTTTCCCCCGCGTGCATTGCGCAATGTTGCAATTTTATTAATGTTAACGCTGAGTTTTGTCATAAAATAAATATGTTGGGAATCCGTATTGTAATAGTAATGCAAAATTAACAGAACTGGCTTTTTTTTTATTACTTTAGTTGAAAATTATCTGAATATGGTCGCCATCGATTTGATATCTGATATTATACCATCGCTGAAAACGTCTGATACAGGTCAGACAGCGTTGAACTGGATGGAGATATTCAGGATATCCCATTTACCAATAGTAAACAACCAGGATTTTCTTGGACTGATTTCCGATGCTGATATCTATGATATGAATCAGCCAGAAGAACCTATTGGCAATCATGAACTTACACTGCTGAAACCTTTTGTGACTACAGACCAGCACCTTTTTGAAGTTATCGGGCTTGCTTCGAGGCTCAAGCTTTCGGTCGTTCCTGTTCTTGATAGTAACAACCATTATAAAGGAGTTATCACAACCAACGATCTTATCAGGCATATTGCAGGCACTTCATCACTGGATCAGCCGGGTGGAATCATAGTACTTGAAATGATAGAAAGAGATTATTCTCTTTCCCAGATCGCACAGATTATTGAGAGCAATAATGTTAAAGTGCTTAGTATGTATATTACTTCACCGGCTGAATCGACAAAGCTTGAGGTTACAATAAAAGTCAATTCCACTGATCTTCTCGCAATTATCAGAACCTTTGAAAGATATAGTTACGATGTTAAAACGTGGGTCACTACAAATGATTCTATAGACCGGTTCTATTCAGAGAGATTCGACCTTCTCATGAAATATCTTAATATGTAACAGACTATGTTGCAAAGAATTGCCATTTACAGCAAGGATAATAACTCTAAAACCAGGGAAGGCGTCCAGGGTCTCATAAGTGAATTTTGTAAACGGGGAATACATATCCAGCTTTATCAGAAGCAGGGTGAAGCAAAATTTCAATTTGAAGGTGAATCAATAGAAAGGTTTTCGGACCTTGAAGCATTATCAGCTTTGCCCGACATTGTCCTTAGTGTAGGAGGGGATGGGACGTTCCTTGAAACCGTTCTGAAAGTTAAAGATCTTGGGATACCGGTAGCCGGTGTAAATACCGGAAGAATGGGATTCCTGGCAAATATTCCAAGTGAGGAGATTGGTAAATCGATTGACCAGTTATGCAGCAATGAATATGAGATTGTTGAAAGATCTCTTCTTGAAATTTCACAGCCTGCCGGATTGTTTAAAGGAGACTCTCCTGTTGCTCTGAATGAGATAACTATTCAGAAAGCAAACCTGAGCATGATTACCACCCATGTGTATGTTAATGAAGTTTTTCTGAATACGTACTGGGCCGATGGCCTTATAGTATCAACAGCCACCGGTTCCACCGCATATAATCTAAGCGTGGGAGGGCCAATTTTATCGCCTGAAGATGACAGTATTATTATATCACCGATATCGCCCCATAATCTTACCATAAGACCCATTGTTCTCTCCGGAAACAGTAACCTGCGGATGGTTATGGAAGCAAGGACTGGTGAATACCTGGCTACCTGCGATTTCAGATTTACGAAGGTATCCATAAATGAGGAGATACATATTCTGAAAGCCGGTACAAAACTTAAAACAGTCATGTTGAAAGGAAGAGATTTTTACAGTACTTTAAGAAATAAGCTGATGTGGGGTGCGGACAGGAGAAATTAGACCAATTAATTATATTTCACATTCTTAAGATTATCAGATCGGGCTATATTGTTAATATTTAGTTAATTTTGTTACTGATTATTATGTCCGCTAAGCATTAGATTATTATATTTGTATTAGCAATAAAAATATGTGAATCATGAAACGATCCATAATAATCGTATTAATCTTTTGTTTTGCAATTCCTCTGGCAAATGCGCAATTATGGAGAATGAGAAGGTGGGAGGCTGTTGTAGGTGTAGGACCATCCTTTTTCTTTGGTGACATTGGAGGTTATACCATCGGTAAAAACCTCCTTGGTTTCAAGGATCTGACCTATCGCCAGATAAGATTTGATATAAATGGTAATCTTAAATTCAGGATAACCAGGGTTGCAAATGTCAGACTCAGCCTGACTTATGCCCTCCTTCATGCCACAGACGTCAGAGGGTCAAATGAAGGAAGATCTTTTGAGGCTGCAACATCAATTTTTGAACCGGCGCTTATTGGCGAATATTATTTCATAAAGAACTATGCTGAGAACAGTTATTTGTTTCTTAAAACAAAAACAATCTTTTATACGTGAGATGCTGAGGGACCTTGACTTCTATGTATTTGCAGGAATTGGAGGTAATGCTTATACTGTTAAAGGTAATGATGCTCTGGTAGCCCGTGGCATGACTTCCGGTGGATTCGCCGCTGTTATTCCGGTAGGCTTAGGTACAACTCTCATTTATTCACCAAATATAAACTTCGGACTTGAAGTTGGCGGAAGATACGCGTTTACTGATTTTTTAGATGGCTATTCAAATCCACAATATTCCAAGGCAAATGACGTTTATTATTTTTTGAATTTCACAATTACTTATAAGCTGAAGACAGGGCCTCACGGTTGGCCTACATTCAGATGAAAATGAGCGGGATTAGCCTTAATGAAACGATTACCCTGGATTTTCTTTTTACTCAGCCTTTATTCTACTGCTGCGGGACAGCCTAATTCTGATTATGGTATCTTTGCCGGAGTCTCCTCTTATCTTGGTGATATAAATCCTAACAGGCTCATGTACTCGCCTCTTCCGGCAGGTGGTGTTTTTTACCGTTATAACTTTCATCCAAGGTATTCAATCAGGACCAATTTGTTTTTCGGTGGATTAAGAGCTGATGATCTTGATTTTAAAAACAGTTTCCAGCAGACAAGAGCAGCATCATTTTCCGGGACAGTTGGAGAATTTGCCCTTCAGTTTGAATTTAACTTTCTACCTTATACCACTGAGGGTAAATTCTGGGACTTTTCACCCTATTTTGCTGCAGGTGCCGGCATCGCTTTTATTAATTCCGGGACTATTGCCTTTAAACCGGTTATCCCATTTTCAGTGGGTTTTAAGGTTAATGTTTATAAAAATATGGGACTTGAAGCTGAGTATGGTTTTCGTAAAACATTTTATGATAACTTTGACGGCTTGCAAGATCCGGTTGCACCAGCTGATTTTGGAGTCATCCATAACAATGACTGGTATTCATTTACCGGAATTGCATTTACCTGGAAAATTTACAGCAGACTGGCCGGTTGTCCGGCTTACTCCGATGTAGACGGGAAAAGGAAACGCTAGATTATGTCGTTACGACAAAGTATTGATATTGACAGGCTGCCACTCCATATTGCAATAATTATGGATGGGAACGGAAGATGGGCTCACCAGCACGGAAAAGAGAGAATTTTCGGACATCAGCAGGGAGTTGAATCCGTCAGAAGCGTAATTGAAACTGCAGCTGAGCTGGGTATAAAATACCTGACACTTTATGCATTCTCGACAGAAAACTGGGGAAGACCCGATGAAGAGGTATCTGCATTGATGGGAATAATGGTTCAGTCGCTTAATAATGAGACTGATACTCTTTTAAAGAACAATATCAGACTCACAGCTATTGGTGACTTTAACAGGCTCGCAGATGATGTCAGAACAAGATTATTTGAAACAATAAAGCTTACTTCAGGCTCAACAGGTCTCGTACTGGTGATTGCGCTCAGTTACAGCTCAAGATGGGAGATTGTTGAAGCAGCCAGGAAAATTGTTACAGAGGTCAGCACCGGAGCTCTCAAAACCGGGGCTATAAATGAAACTGAATTTGAAAAATATCTTTGCACATATGGAATTCCCGACCCTGACTTTATGATCAGGACAAGCGGAGAATTAAGAATAAGTAATTTCCTTTTATGGCAGCTTGCTTATAGCGAATTATACTTTACTGAAAAACTTTGGCCTGATTTTGGTAAAGAAGATTTTTATAATGCTATAATTGACTTCCAGAAAAGAGAAAGACGATTTGGAAAGACAAGTGAACAGGTTTTGGAAAAATAAGGAATAATGAGGATCAGAATGCTTAAAAGGATTATTGTAGCACTATCCCTGGTTGTTATCAGCATTTCACTGAAAGCGCAGGAGAAACAGGAGATTTATGATTTTATGAATGAGGGTGATTTTGTCATTGGAGGTCTTTCCGTTTCCGGGGTCCGCTATCTTGATTTAAATGCTCTGATTGGAATCTCCGGACTGAAGGTCGGACAGCAGATAACCATTCCTGGTGATGCTATAAGTAATGCTGCAAAAAAATTATGGGAACAGGGATTGTTTTCAGATGTGAGGATTTCTATCGAATCGGTCAGGTCAGATACTTTATTCCTTGATATTTTATTGCAGGAGAGACCACGTATTTCTTCTGTTAAATTAAACGGGATAAAGACCGGTGAAATAACTGACCTTACTGCAAAAATAAGTCTTCCGATAGGATCGCAGATCACTTCATTTATCCTTAATAATACTAAAAAGATCATAAAAGATCATTTTATTGAAAAGGGATTTTTAAATACTTCTGTCGAGTTTGTTCAGAAAGATGATCCCGATCAGCCTAATAATGTCATCCTCAATATTAATATTGATAAGAATAAGCGGGTCAGGATCGGAGAGGTCACATTCCAGGGGAACGAATATTTCGATGCAAAGAAACTTCGCCATCAGATGAAAGGAACTAAACAGAAGAACTTAAACTTCTTCAGGGTTTCAAAATATATTGATGAGAAATATAAAGAAGACAAGGATAAGCTTACTTCATTTTATAACGATAACGGATTTAAGGATTTTACCATACTCTCTGATTCACTTTATACAATCTCTGAGGATCGGGTTGGACTGCTCATAAAAGTTGATGAAGGAAATCAATATTTTCTGAGGAATATCGACTGGGTGGGGAATAGCGTTTACAGGAAAGAAGATCTTAATAAGGTATTTAATGTAAAGAAAGGTTCAGTTTACAACCAGTCATTGATCCTCGACAGGCTTAAGGGTACCAGCGGAGCTGAAGATGCTGTAAGCAATCTTTACCTCGATTACGGTTACCTGTTTTCGAATCTTACACCTGTCGAAGCAAAAGTTGAAGCCGACTCTGTAGATCTTGAAATCAGAATTTACGAAGGTGAACAGGCATATATAAATAATATTTTTATCACCGGGAATACAAGAACTAACGAACATGTTGCACGTCGGGAACTTTATACACTCCCCGGAGATCTTTTCAGTAAGGAAAAGATAATGAGATCGATAAGACAGCTTGGGGTGCTTGGTCATTTTGATCCTGAAAAAATTAATCCGACTCCTCTTTCTGATCCTACAAACGGCACTGTTGATCTTCTTTATAAACTTGAAGAAAAGGCAAATGACCAGTTCGAAGTTTCCGGAGGCTGGGGTGCCGGAATGCTGGTCGGGACAGTGGGAGTAAGGTTCAATAACTTTGCTATGCGCAACTTCTTTAAGCTGAAGGAATGGAGACCCTATCCTTCAGGCGACGGACAATCCCTGAGCATAAGAGCGCAATCGAACGGGAGGATCTATCAGTCATATAATGTATCATTCGTCGAACCATGGCTGGGAGGAAAGAAACCCAACACTTTCTCAGTTTCACTGTACAGGTCTGTGATGACAAACGGAGATAAAAAAGGTGAAGCAACACGTCAGTCAATGATTATTGACGGAGCTTCTCTCGGTCTGGGAAAGAGGTTAGAATGGCCGGATGACTTTTTCTCCATTTACGGGGAATTGAGCTACCAGAGATATGGATTGAATAACTACAGTTACTATCAGTTCCTCTTTGATAATGGTCAGTCTAATCTTCTTAGTCTTACTACGAAGATTATGAGATTCTCGACAAGTCCCAACCTGATATATCCAAGGAGCGGTTCCTCTTTTACCCTCTCACTCCAGGCTACTCCACCCTACTCATTTCTCGGCGGAAAAAATATGTCAGGTGTAACCGACCAGGTAAAATACAAGTGGATTGAGTTCCATAAATGGATCTTTAAAGCAGATTATTATTTTCCTCTTTCAAAGGATGATAAGCTCGTACTCAATGCACGCTATGCATTTGGCTATCTTGGACATTATAACAAGAATATCGGTCCATCGCCGTTTGAGAACTTCTACCTTGGAGGCGATGGGATGACTGGTTACAGCTTCTATGGACGAGAGGTAATATCACTGAGAGGATATACCAACGGATCACTCACCCCCACTGATTCGAGAACAGGTGCAGCGGCAGGTAACGTATATTCAAAGATTACGTTTGAACTCAGATATCCGATTTCGCTTAATCAACAGGCAACAATATATGCTCTTACATTCCTTGAGGCAGGAAGAGCTTGGTATGCTCTTAAAGAATATAATCCTTTTAAAATGAACCGTTCGGCAGGTATAGGTATAAGAGCAAACCTTCCGATGTTCGGATTACTGGGTATTGACTGGGGATATGGATTCGATGAAGTTCCTTCCGGTCAATCAGGTGCTAATAAATCACAATTCCATTTTGTTATAGGTCAACAGTTTTAAATGAATGTTAAAAATTAATGTTATGAAAAAATTAGGTGTTATAATAGGGTTGTTCATTCTGACCACAGCTATGGCTGTCGGACAGAAATATGCTTTTGTTGATACTGAATATATCAGGAAAAACATACCAGCATTTACTACGGCGCAGGAGCAGCTCGATAAGCTTTCCCAGCAGTGGGAAAAAGAGGTTGCAGATGGTTATGCAGTTGTTGAGCAGATGTATAAATCATACCAGAATGAATCTCCGCTTCTTTCGCAGGATATGAAAACCAAAAGGGAAGAAGCTATCATCGCCAAAGAAAAGGAGATGAAAGATCTTCAAAATAAGTACTTTGGAATGGAAGGCGACCTTTTCAAAAAGAGAGAAGAACTTGTCAAACCCATTCAGGATGAGATTTTAAAAGCAATAAAAGATATTGCTGTTGAAGGGAGCTATGCAGTAATTTTTGATACTGCTTCCGGAGGCAATATCCTCTTCGCAAACCCTAAATTTGACATCAGCGACCAGGTTCTTGAAAAATTAGGTTATAAAAATTAAATAATTACTTTTGCATAAATTAAATAAATTAAACTTTTTGAAATGAAAAGATTTATAGGAATTGCAGCTCTTGTTATTTTTGTTGCAACTGCCGGCTACTCACAGAGCATGAAATTCGGGCATATTAACAGTGATGAGCTTATCCAGGCACTGCCTGAATTTGATACAGCTACCGTTAAGCTAGAAAAATTCCGCAAGGAACTTATTAACGCTCTCGAACTAATGTCAGTTGAATTGAATAACAAAAACGATGCATATACCAAGGAACAAAAGAATCTTACTGATATTGTGAGACAAACAAAAGAACAGGAACTTTTCGATCTGAACAAAAGAATGCAGGAATTTCAACAGAATGCTCAGACACAGCTTCAGGAAAAACAGGTCGAGTTCTTCCAGCCTATCTATACTAAAGTCGATAAAGCTATTAAAGATGTAGGTAAAGAGAATGGCTTTGTATATGTTTTTGATGTTGCCAAAGGTTCTCTTCTCTACTTCGATGAAACAAAGAGTATCAATATTATGCCTCTTGCCAGAACAAAACTTGGTCTGAAATAATTTCTTAATTAAATACCGATGACCATCCGCCAGTTGGCGGATGGTCATTTTTTTAATATACCTGCAAAGTGAAAGAACAACCTATCGGGATTTTTGATTCCGGAGTCGGGGGGCTCACAGTAGCTCATGCAATTAAACAGATACTGCCAAACGAGAGCCTGATTTATTTTGGGGATACTGCGCACCTCCCTTATGGAGATAAATCAGCAGAATCAATTAAATATTATTCACGCAGAATAACAGAATTTCTCCTTGAACATAATGCAAAAGTTGTACTTGTAGCCTGTAATTCTGCTTCAGCTTCAGCTTTTGAAACTCTTAAAAAAGAGTTTGGTGAACGGACAATCCTTTTTGACGTAATTGACCCAGTTGTTGAATACCTGAGCACACGAAATTTCAATAAGATAGGTGTTATCGGAACTAAACGGACAATCAGCTCAGGAACCTACGCAACCAAGTTGAAAGAAAAATCACCCGGGACCATTGTTATATCAATGGCAACACCTCTTTTAGTCCCGATGATCGAGGAGGGGTTTATCTTTGATGACATAAGCAATGCGATCATAAGGGCTTATCTCTCCAATGAGTCACTGGCCGACATCCAGGCACTGATCCTGGGATGTACTCATTACCCTATTATAAAGAACCAGATTAGTAAAATATTTAATTTCAATGTCGAGGTAGTAGATTCTGCACGTATGGTCTCTGTGATCCTCAGGGATACTCTCGAAAAAAAGAACCTTCTGAACGAAAAAAGCAAAGTAAAAGACCAGTTTTTCATTTCCGATTACACACCTTATTTTGAGAAGATCGCCAGGATGTTCTTCGAGGGGGAGATCAACCTGAAGAAAGCGGATATCTGGAGCTAAGGTTCTACCCCCCAATCAAAATATGACCAATATCATAAGGAATAACTCGTTTTTTTGATGAATTTGCCATTCTAATAACTTATTTTTGTTGGCATAATTGGTTGATTAAGTGTAATCAAGCCTCCCGGCTAATATTTAAAGATTTATCATGGCTAAAAACTCACAGGCAATTAAGAGAGAAGAGGTAGTGATCCGTTTTTCGGGCGATTCCGGTGACGGCATGCAGCTGACCGGAACACTGTTTTCCGATACTGCCGCTCTGTTCGGGAATGATTTATCAACGTTCCCTGATTATCCGGCAGAAATCCGCGCCCCTCAGGGGACAGTCGGGGGAGTATCCGGATTCCAGGTTCATCTTGGTCATTCTGAAATAAACACTCCGGGCGATTATGCTGATGTTCTTGTGGCCATGAATCCGGCAGCCGTAAAAGCCAACGTAAAATGGGTAAAACCCGGCGGTACAATAATATTTGACAAGGATAATTTTACTGAAAAGAATCTCGAAAAAGCAGGTTATAAAAGTGATCCGATAGCTGAAGAAAAGCTTGATAGCTATAATATCATCGCAGCTCCCATTTCATCAATGGTAAAGGAGGCTCTGAAAAACTTCGGACTTGATCCGAAGTCTGTCCTCCGGACAAAAAACATGTTTGCACTGGGTATGGTTTACTGGCTCTTTGACAGGAAACTTAAATATACAGAGCAATATTTTGAGAAGAAGTTCGCGAATAAACCGGAAATGGTTGAACCAAATAAAGTTGCGTTAAGAACGGGGTATTATTATGCAGAGACTATAGAAGCGTTAAATCCTGTAATCAAAATTGAACCTGCACAGAACGCAAAAGGAACTTACCGGAATATCTGTGGAAATGTTGCAACTTCCTGGGGCTTTATAGCGGCAGCCGAAAAAGCCGGATTAAAACTTTTCATAGGATCATACCCGATTACACCGGCATCAGGAATACTGGAAGAGCTTGCAATCCGTAAAGATTTGGGAGTGAAAAGTTTCCAGGCAGAAGATGAAATTGCCGGAATTTGCACGGCTCTGGGTGCCAGCTTTGCCGGAAATCTTGCAGTAACTTCCACTTCAGGACCTGGTCTTGCACTTAAATCAGAAGCTATCGGACTTGCTGTAATGGCTGAACTCCCGGTTGTTATTGTCGACGTCCAGAGAGGCGGACCCTCAACAGGTCTGCCGACAAAGACTGAACAGGCCGACCTGATACAGGCACTCTACGGGAGAAATGGTGAATGTCCGGTAGTCGTAATTGCGGCCGGTACACCCTCAGATTGCTTTCACTTTGCATTCGAAGCCGCCAGGATTGCTCTTGAACATATGACTCCCGTTCTGCTTCTTACAGACAGCTATCTTGCGAACAGTTCGGAGCCCTGGAGAATACCCGAAATGAAAGACCTTCCGGAAATCAAGCCTCCCTTCGCAGACAAAAACGTAAGTCCATTCTTGCCATATAAACGTAATAGTGAGACACTTGCACGATCATGGGCTATCCCCGGTACTCCCGGTCTTGAACACAGAATCGGCGGCCTTGAAAAGACAATCAAGGGAACAGTTTCATATGTACCTGAAAATCACGAAATGATGGTGAAACTCAGGGCTGATAAAGTAGCCAGGGTTGCTGATAGGATACCCGACCTTGAGGTTTATGGTGAAGCATCAGGCGATCTGCTGATTGTCGGATGGGGAGGCTCACAAGGATACCTGATGACTGCAGTCAGGGAATTGCAGGCAGATAACCATAAAGTCAGTCTTGCCAATTTCAACTATATCAACCCTTTACCAAAGAATGTGAAAGAGGTTTTCAGCAGATTTAAAAAAATTGTTGTTGCTGAACTTAACCTGGGGCAGTTTGCCAACTATCTGCGTACCAAATACCAGGAGTTCTCATACGATCAGTTAAACAAAGTACAGGGACTACCCTTCACTATAGGGGAAATTAAGGAAAAATGCATTAATATTCTGGAGGGCAATTAAGATGGAAGAAACAAAAACAGATCAGTATACTCCTAAAGATTTCAAAAGTGATCAGGAAATCAGATGGTGTCCGGGATGCGGCGACCATGCAGTACTGAATGCCGTTCAGAAAGCCCTTTCGGAACTTAACATTCCAAAGGAGAAGTTTGCTTTTATATCAGGAATCGGTTGTTCATCGAGATTCCCGTATTATATGAACACTTACGGTTTTCATGGAATTCATGGCCGTGCTGCAGCGATAGCTACAGGTGTGAAGACAGCTAATCCTGAACTCTCAGTCTGGGAGATAACAGGAGATGGCGATGCTCTGGCCATCGGGGGAAATCACTTCATTCATGCTATACGACGGAATATAGATATCAATATTATCTTGTTTAACAACGAGATATACGGTCTGACCAAAGGTCAGTATTCACCAACTTCCCAAAAAGGGCTTGTCACCAAAACCTCTCCTTTCGGAACAGTTGAGGAACCATTTTCAGTCGGAGAGCTTGTAATCGGGGCAAAGGGTAAATTCGTTGCCAGGACTATAGATTCAAATATTGCACTTTCAACCCAGATCTATATTGAGGCTGCAAAACACAAGGGTACATCAGTTATCGAAGTTCTGCAGAACTGCGTAATCTTTAACGATGGAATTCATGAAACAGTTGCAGGCAGGGAAGTCAGGGACGACAGGACTATTATACTGAAACATGGTGAACCCATGGTTTTCGGAAAAGATAATGACAAAGGTCTTGTTCTCGATGGTCTGAAGCTTAAAGTAGTGAAGCTTGGTGAGAATGGAATCACGGAAAAAAGTCTTCTTGTTCATGATGCAATTGAACCTAATCCCGGAATCCAGTATATGCTTGCTAACATGAGATATCCTGAGTATCCCGTGGCACTTGGCGTTATACGCTCTGTTCCCGGAAATACCTACGAAAATGATGTTGTGGAGCAGATAAAGGATGTTCAGAAAAGTGCAAAAATAAAATGCATGGATGATCTGCTGCATAGCGGATCGACCTGGAAGGTGGAATGAAATGGATGAAAAAAACCATATCGCCCCTGAATACCGCCGTTTGCTCCACGACCAGCAGGAGCGACTGAAGGAACTGGCATGTATAAACCAGACTACCTATATCCTTAAGGAAGGCAAACCGATTGAAGAGACTCTTCAGCAGATAGTTCTGCTTTTACCTTCGGCCTGGCAGTACCCCGAATACACATCAGCCCGTATCAGATTTCTTGATAAATCATTCGAAACGCCTGATTTCCAGGAGACAACCTGGAAAATGTTCCAGGAATTCGATACTATCGACAATGAAAAGGGAACAATAGAGATTTATTATACAAGGGAATTCAGCATCGAAACTGAAGGACCGTTTTTAAAGGAGGAGAGAGACCTTATACAGAATATTGCCAGCCTTATTACGGGATTTATAAACAGCTCTAAGGCACGGGATATTATCAGGATGTCTCAAATTCCAAGGGAGGATGATGAGGATCTTAAAAACGTATCCAGCAGAAAACTGCTTCAGAAATTCCTGGAACGGCACAATGAAGAGCGCGATGTATTTCACGACTTGCAGCCATTCAAAGTAAAAGAGATATTGCTTGTTGCGAATCTTTATGATGCCTATTCGATTGAAGGTGAGGGTAGATTTTCCGACTATATGCTTGGAGAGTATCACCAGATGAGCCTGGCCTCTCTACCAAGGGTCACAGGAGTTTCCGGTGAGGATGAAGCTTTCAACAGGTTAAAAGCAAGGCATTACGACATGGTTATTATCATGATCGGTGTTCACAAAGAGAGCCCGATGGTTCTTTGTAAGAAGATCAAGGATAAGTATCCATACCTGCCGACGTTTCTTCTTCTGAATAATCCTTCAGATGTTCCCTTTGTAAAAGTACAGAGGGCTTTGGGCATCCCGTTCGATAATTATTTTGTCTGGACAGGTGAATCAAAAGTATTCTTTGCAATGGTGAATCTCCTTGAAGATAAAGTGAATGTAGATAATGATACAAAAAAAGGACTTACGCGAGTAATCCTGATCGTTGAAGATTCAGCCCGATACTATTCAACATATCTCCCGATGCTCTATACCCTGGTTATGGAACAAACCAGAAACCTTATTGAAGATGTATCGACTGATGAACTTTATAAAGTGCTGAAACTCAGGGCCAGACCAAAAATACTTCTTGCTTCAAACTGGGAGGATTCAATCACAATATATGATAAGTACAAGGAAAGTCTTTTATGTGTAATATCCGATATGCGGTTCCCAAGAAACGGAAAACTGAATGAAACGGCAGGATTTGACCTTTTACAGCATATAAGGAATGACCTGCCCAATCTTCCTACCGTACTACAGTCATCAGACCCGGAAAATGCAAAGTATGCCTTTACAGTTAAATCAAACTTTATAAATAAAAACTCAGAAAGTCTTCTTCAGGACCTCAAGTCTTTCATAAATTATTACCTCGGATTCGGACATTTTGTTTACAGGGATGACAAAGGGCGGCAAATCGCTGTTGCAAAGTCAATGAAAGAGTTTGAGGCTTATCTTGAAACAATTCCTGAGGATTCACTTGCCTATCATGCAATGAAGAATCATTTCTCACTTTGGCTGATGGCTAGGGGAGAAGTGAAGATAGCCAAGCTAATAAACCCGATAAAGGTTTCCGATTTTAAAAGCCTGAAGGAATTAAGGGAATTCCTTATAGACATAATCCGGAAGCGTCGCAGAGAAATGAACAAAGGCCGGGTGGTGAATTTTGAAGAATCTGCGGTAATTGATGAGACTAATGTGGTGAGCCTCTCCACAGGCTCACTTGGGGGGAAGGGCAGAGGACTTGCATTCATTAACACTCTGATTTATAGCTTTGAACTGGGACGTCTTTTGCCGGGTATCAATATAAAAACACCGATAACTGCTATTATCGGAACAGATGAATTTGATATGTTTATGGAGCGTAATCATCTGTGGGACCATGTTAAGAATGAAAAAGATTTCAATGTACTCCAGAATCTGTTTCTTGAAGGAAGCCTGAGCTATACACTTGAAAAAGAGTTGAGGATCCTTCTTAAGAATATCGAAAAACCTTTAGCTGTGAGGTCATCCAGCTTGTTCGAGGATTCGATGAGTCAGCCCTTTTCTGGTATATTCGGAACCTATCTTCTCCCCAATAACCACCCTGAGTTCGAGGTCAGGCTCAGGCAACTGTCAGATGCAATCAAACTTGTTTTTGTGTCGATATATTCTAAAAGCTCCCGAACCTATTTTGAAGCAATAAACTATAAAATAGAGCAGGAAAAGATGGCAGTGGTATTGCAGGAGGTTGTTGGTAACAGGTTTGAAGATGCTTTTTACCCGCATATAAGCGGAACTGCTCAATCGTTCAACTTTTATCCTGTAGCACACATGACACCACAGGACGGATTTGCGGTAATTGCTGTCGGACTTGGCCATTATGTTGTTGAAGGTGAACGCGCTTTCAGATTCTCACCAGCCTACCCTTCGCTTGATATCATTTCAAATTATGATCTTTACAAGAACTCGCAGGTCTGTTTCTACGCTGTCGATATGAAAAAGAAGGATCTGAACCTCCTCGAAGGAGAGAATGCGGGACTCATAATTCTTGATATTAAAAGGGCTGAGGAACACGGAACTTTAAACCATTCAGCTTCAGTTCTTAATACTGATAACGATACCATAATACCCGGACTGGATGCCCCCGGCCCGAGGGTTATTAATTTTGCCGACATACTTAAATATGACGTAATCCCGCTTGCACCGACGTTAAGAACTATTCTGGATGTCGTTGTAGAAGCGACGGGTAATCCTTCTGAAATAGAATTTGCTGTCGATCTGACAAAGGACAAGGATGGGAATGCCTCTATTTATCTTCTGCAGATAAAACCACTGGTTGGAACTGGAGCAGGGTATAATATTGATCCTGAAACTATTAAAAATGAAGATCTTATACTCGAATCGAAAAAAAGCATGGGTAACGGAGTGATTGACGATATTACTGATATTATATATGTTGAACCAGAAAAATTTGATAATCTGCTAACAACACAAATGGCAGAAGAGATTGATTTGCTGAATGAAAAAATGCTTAAGTCAGATACCCGTTATATCCTGATCGGACCAGGACGCTGGGGCACAAAGGATAAATACATTGGAATACCGGTTGTATGGCCGCAGATATCGAATGCCAGGGTTATCGTTGAAGTAGATTTGCCTGATTTTCATCTTGATGCATCCCTGGGATCTCACTTTTTCCATAATGTTACGTCCATGAATGTAGGCTATTTCTCAATTAACAATGGAACAAACAATGGTAAGATAAACTGGGATAAGCTTTTACAGCAGAAGGTTATTGAAAAAGGAAAATTCTTCAGCCATATCAGGTTTGACAAACCGGTACTGGTAAGGATGGATGGGAAAAAGGGACTTGCCGTAATAACAATGAATCAGTAAACCAACGAATTATGACGATTATAGAAGGAGTTCTTGATCTTCAGAAATATGATTTTACAGATACATCATTCGATCTGCTTATGCAGAAACGAATTCACCGCGTACTTATAATATGCAGTAATTATGATAATTACATGCTTGAGGAAGATGGCAGAATCGACGAGCAGATATTTAATGAATATGTTTCTCTGAATCTCAGGTATCCCCCGACATTTGTTCAGACAGACAATGCGGAAGATGCATTCAAAATCCTGCAGGAAGGGAACGTCGACCTGGTTATTTCAATGCTCAGTCTCAAGGGCACTGATGTTTTTGTTCTAGCTAAAAAGATAAAAGCCAGCTACGAAAATATTCCAATAGTCGTACTTACTTATTTTTCCCGTGAAGTATCGTTGCGGCTTGAAGGAGAGGACCTGAGCGCTATCGACTACGTCTTTTGCTGGCTGGGAGATGCAGCTCTGATTTTGGCAATCATAAAACTTATTGAGGATAAAATGAATGCCGAACACGATATCGAAAGTGTCGGTGTCCAGGCCATTATTCTGGTCGAAAATTCCATCCGTTATATATCCACTTATCTGCCAAATATATACAGGATTGTCCTTCACCAGTCTCTCGATTTCCAGCGTGAAGCTCTCAATGAGCACCAGCGAATGCTGAAGATGAGAGGCCGGCCCAAAATACTCCTCGCAAACAATTTTAATGATGCACTTGAGCTGTACAAGAAATACAAATACAATGTTCTCGGAGTGATTTCCGATATAAGCTATAAACGCGATAATATACAGGATGAGAATGCAGGAATTGAGCTGTGCAAAGTTGTAATGGCTGATGATGATAAAGTGCCTTTTTTGTTGCAGTCCTCGAATGCTGAGCACAGGAAAAAAGCAGAGGAGACAGGAGCAAGTTTTATCCATAAGTATTCAAAGTCGTTATCGCTGGAGCTCAGGAATTTTATTATTCAGAACCTTGCTTTCGGACCGTTTGTCTTTAGAAATCCTGATACCCTCGAACCTATTGCAATTGCCACCGATCTTCAGAGTCTTCAACAGCGGCTCCTTACAATACCTGATAAAACACTGGAATATCATGCTACAAGGAATCATTTTTCAAAATGGCTGAATGCAAGGGCCCTCTTCCCTGTTGCACAAATGTTCAAGTATATAAGGAAAGAAGATTTTGAAACCATGGATGAGATGAGACGGTTTCTTTACATTGCCATCTCAAGTTTCAGGCTCGGTAAAGGAAGAGGTGTTATTGCAAAATTTGATAAATCGAGCTTCGATGAATACCAGATCTTTTCCCGAATCGGTGAAGGATCTATTGGTGGAAAAGCCAGGGGACTCGCATTTATAAACAGAATAATTAAAAACTATAAGCTATTCAACAAGTTCCCCGATGTTTTGATAACGATCCCGCGGACAGTAGTGCTAAGTACCGATATCTTCGACGAGTTCATGGATCATAACAATCTTTATTCGGTCGCACTTTCTGACCTGTCAGATGTAGAAATACTCAACAGGTTCATTAATGCAGAACTCCCCGGGCGTGTATACCAGGATTTTTATGCTTTTCTTGCTGTATCGCGTAATCACCCGATTGCTGTCAGATCGTCGAGTAAATTAGAAGATTCACATTATCAGCCATTTGCTGGTGTTTATTCCACTTATATGATTCCCCGGCTTCCGGATAACAAGGAGATGGTTACGATGTTATCCGATGCAATTAAAGAGGTTTATGCCTCAGTATATTACAAGGCCAGCAAAGCATATATGACCGCAACATCAAATGTGATTGATGAAGAAAAAATGGGAATTATCCTGCAGGAAGTATGCGGCAGCAGGCACGGAGATATATTCTATCCGACATTGTCGGGAGTGGCCAGATCAATTAATTATTATCCTATAGGATCCGAAAAAGCCGAGGATGGCATCGTTAATGTTGCATTTGGTCTCGGAAAGCTGATTGTCGAGGGTGGATTGTCGCTCCGTTTCTGTCCCAGGATCCCAAAAAAAATATTACAGCTTTCCTCCCCCGAAGAAGCAATAAGGGATACCCAGAAGGAATTCCGTGCACTCGACCTGAACATAAATAGTTTTGTTCCGTCTACCGACGATGGTATTAATATTATGAGGATCGATATTAAAGATGCCAATAATGACGGGGCAATGAAATATGTTGCTTCAACTTACGACAGGACTAATAATATCCTCCGTGACGGAATCTTTTATCAGGGTAAACGGGTAATCACTTTCTCCAACATACTGCAGCACAAATCATTCCCCCTGGCAGAAATTCTGACAACTCTCCTTGAAATTGGGCAGAGGGAGATGAATAATCCGATTGAAATAGAGTTTGCAGCAAATCTTGAAACGCCAGCCGGGACACCTAAAATATTTAATTTCCTGCAGATACGGCCGATAGTTAATACAGATGAGACTTATAATATCAACATGGAAAATATAAAGCCTGAAGAGACTATAGTATTTTCCGATTCTGCTCTCGGTAACGGATTATTCAAAGGGATCCATGACCTTGTGTATATTAAACCCGGATCATTTAACCCGGCACAGAATAAAAATGTGTCTGTGATAATTGAAAATTTGAACGCTGCTTTTGTGAAGCAGGGAACCGGTTATGTACTTATTGGTCCCGGCAGATGGGGCTCTACTGATCCATGGCTTGGGATCCCGGTCAAGTGGCAGCAGATATCTGCTGCAAGGATAATAATAGAATCCGGTCTAAAAAATTACCGGATCGATCCAAGTCAGGGGACTCACTTTTTTCAGAATCTGACTTCATTCAGGGTAGGTTATTTCACTGTAAATCCTTATATAAATGAGGGTTACTATGATGTTGATTACCTGAACAGTCTGAATGTGATATTTGAAGATGAATTCATCAGACATGTGCGGTTTGAAAAGCCTCTCGAAATCATGATCGATGGCAAGCGTCATCAAGGGGCAATTCTCAAACCGGTATAATGGTACAACGGCAAGAAACAAATTAATTATATTCCATGGAAACAGCTGCGACAATTTACAAAGGCGAACTAAGAACCGAAATTACTCACGTCAAATCCGGAAGTGTTATCATAACAGATGCACCGGTTGACAACAAAGGCAAAGGCAAGAATTTTTCCCCGACTGACATGGTAGCTTCCGCACTTGGAAGCTGCATATTCACAATCATGGGTATTGCCGCAAGAGAACATGGCTTCTCCATCGACGGAGTAGCATGTAAAATAACAAAGATCATGACTGAGAGTCCCAGGAAGATTGGCGAGATCAAAATAGAATTCGATTTCAGGAGCAACCATTATACCGATAAGCAGAAAAAGATCCTTGATTATTGTGTTAAGACATGTCCTGTTGCCTTATCATTAAACGAATCAGTATTCCAGAATGTCTTACTGTTATTTAATTAACAGTATGTTATTCAGAACGTTGCACCCTCTGTAGCAATATCCTTATTTACCTTTTTTATCAATCCCTGAAGAACACATCCGGGACCGACTTCGGTAAATGAAGTTGCTCCGCCGATTATCATATTTATTACTGTCTGAGTCCATTTTACCGGTGAGGTAAGCTGTGCTACCAGGTTTGCTTTTATAACATCAGGATCGGTCGAAGGTAGTGCATTTACATTCTGATAAACCGGACAGACAGGTTTAATAAAATTTGTTGATTTAATAGCTTCTTCGAGCTCAATCCTTGCAGGTTCCATCAGGGGAGAATGGAAAGCACCTCCGACCGGGAGTTTAAGTGCTCTTTTTGCACCTTTTCCCCTGAGAGCTTCGATTGCCTTATCTATCCCTTCATTTGAACCGGAAATAACTATCTGTCCGGGACTATTGTAATTTGCGGGAACAACAACTTCGTTTATAGATGAGCATACTTCTTCCACAACCGAATCATCGAGACCAATTATCGCAGCCATTGTTGAAGGTTTTCTTTCACAGGCTTTCTGCATTGCCATGGCTCTTTTTGAAACAAGAACCAGGCCGTCATCGAAGGTGAGGGTTTTATTTGCCACAAGCGCGGAGAACTCACCCAGTGAATGCCCTGCCACCATTCCGGGTTTGAATGATTCACCCAGAACTGCAGCAAGAATTGTTGAATGAAGGAATATTGCTGGCTGGGTCACTTTTGTCTGCTTAAGATCTTCGTCGGTTCCTTCAAACATCAGTTCGGTAATACTGAATCCCAGAATTGAATTTGCCTTTTCGAACATTTTCTTTGCGACTGAGGATCTCTCATAAAGGTCTTTACCCATGCCGACAAACTGTGCTCCCTGACCAGGGAATACGTAAGCTTTCATAATTTCATTTTATGTTAATGAGGCTGTTCCCAGCGGGCACAAAAATAAAAAATATTTCTAATGCAGCCTCGAGCTGATAAGATGTATAAATTCCTCACGCGTATTCAGCTGTTCGAGGAAGATGCCTGTGAATGCTGAAGTAGTGGTTACCGAGTTCTGCTTCTGGACCCCCCGGATCTGCATGCACATGTGCTGGGCTTCAATAACAACTGCCACTCCCATAGGATTAAGACAATCCTGTAAACAATCCCTGATTTGTGTTGTAAGTCTCTCCTGCACCTGCAACCTTCTGCTGAAAGCTTCAACCACTCGCGCTATTTTACTAAGTCCGGTAATATAGCCATCGGGAATGTATGCTACATGAACTTTCCCGAAAAAGGGAAGCATATGGTGCTCACACAATGAATAGATATCAATATCTTTTACCAGGACCATTTGCCTGTAATCCTCTTTGAACTTGGCCGAGGTTATTATTTCACTTGGATTAAAGCTATACCCCGTGGTTAAAAAATTCAGAGACTGTGCCACCCTGACAGGGGTGCGTAATAATCCTTCCCTTCCCGGATCTTCACCTATAAGTTCAAGTATTCTCTTGTACATGGTGGCAATTTCTTCAATTGTGTCTGCGTTCCATGTTTCAATTTTATTATATCCGTCAGCATTTTTTCCTGAGCCGTCGTTTATTTTTTCAATTGTCCGGGCCATAATATTCTATTGAATTATTTTCAGTTTCTTCAATTTTAACACAATGAAGATGAGCTCCTTCCTTCTCAATTCCGGGTTTAATCTCATCCCAGACAGCTACAGCCAGATTCTCAGTTGTGGCAATCTTCCCCTTCATGAAGTCAACATCAAGATTTATATTTCTGTGGTCGAGCTTCTCAATTACCTTTTTCTGAATTATTTCTTTGAGGATATTAATGTTCAACACAAACCCATGATCAACTGAGGGTTCCCCTTTAATAGTAACCCAAAGAATATAATTATGTCCATGCCAGTTGGGGTTTGAGCATTTGCCGAAAACCTCACGGTTCTTTTCATCAGACCAGTCCTGCCTGAACATCCTGTGTGCAGCACTGAATCTTTCTCTGCGTGTAAGGTAGATCATATAACAGTGCATTTAAAATACAATATTAACCAATAAAGTTGATCTTTTTAAATCTTAAAAGCAATATATTTATGGCATTGAAGGTTATAACAAAATGAATAATTGAACATTATGTCCTTAAAGCTCTTGCTTGTTGCAGCTACTGATACAGAAGCTGATGCATTGAAAAGGATTCCTGAAGTCAGAGTAACTGCTGAAGGTTTTTCTTTTAGAAATTGCGAGATTATTCCTTTGATCACAGGTGTGGGTTCTATTGCTACCTCATGGGCAATGACCAAATGGCTTTCAGCTAATCCAAAGCCAGACCTGGCTATAAACGCTGGAATAGCAGGTAGTTACAGAGATAAAATTCCAATTGGAGATGTTGTTGTTCCGGTATCCGATTGCTTTGCAGATGCAGGGATAGAAACAGCGGGAGGGTTCCAGACTCTTGCAGAAGCAGGTTTTGAGGACCCTGACAGATTCCCATTCAGGGCGGGAAAGATAATTGCAGATAATAAATTTATTACGTTGGCATTGAAGCAATTAAAACCAGTTAAAGCGATTACGGTAAATAGCTCCACCGGGTCTCAACTGACAATTGACAAACTCTTAAAAAAGTTTAATCCTGATATCGAAACTATGGAGGGTGCTACTTTTTTTTATATTTGCACCGGGGAAAATTTACCTTTTCTGGCGTTAAGATCGGTCTCGAACAGGGTTGAACCTCGTAATAAAGACAAATGGAATATCCCGCTTGCTCTTGATCAACTGTCGGAGAAACTTAAAGAGTTTATGTTAATGCTTGATTGAAAAATGAAACTGACACTGGGTTTCTCTCCATGTCCGAATGACACATTCATTTTTGATGCAATGGTGCATGGAAGAATTGATACTGAAGGACTGCAATTCAATTATAGGCTTGCTGATGTCGAGGAGCTTAATAAAAAAGCTTTCACAGGGGAACCTGATATTACCAAAATAAGCAGCTTTGCTTATGCTTTTGCTGCCAGGGATTATCTTATTCTTGATTCAGGAAGTGCATTGGGTCATAGGAACGGGCCTCTTCTGATCAGCAAACATAAAATAACTTCTTCCCGGATATCACATTCCAGGATAGCAATTCCCGGAAAATATACGACGGCAAACCTTCTGTTCAGCATTGCCTGGCCTGAAGCGGTTGATAAAAGGGAATACCTGTTTTCAGAAATTGAAAATGCTCTGGCCAGGGACGAGGTCGATGCGGGTATTATCATTCATGAAACACGCTTTACCTATTTCAGGAGAGGATTTCAGAAAATTGCTGATCTCGGTGAGTACTGGGAAAAGCTCACCGGTCTTCCTGTTCCGCTTGGCTTAATTGTGATTAACAGAAGAATACCTGCTGATATTGCACTTAAGGTAAACCGCATAGTCCGCAAAAGTCTTGAATTTGCTTACCACGACTCGATTGCCTCCTACGACTTTGTAGTGGCAAATGCAAAGGAGATGGACAGTACAGTTATGAATAACCATATCAAGCTCTTTGTAAATAAGTACTCAATTAACCTTGGGAAAGACGGGAAAAGAGCTGTTAACAAACTTTTCAGCATTGCAGAAGAAAAAGAGATAATTCCGGCATTACCTGACCGGATATTTCTAACATCTAATTAAATTATGCATAAAATGCTTAATTTAGTGATCCGTTAGATATCATTTCAGTAATAATTTTTGCCATGAGTCTGAATGATCTGGTTTTCAGGACACGCTCTTACAGGCGTTTTGACGAAGCTCACAGGATTGACTATAAGACGCTTGAAAACATGGTTGGTCTTGCAAGACTATCAGCATCAGGTGCTAACAGGCAACCTCTTAAGTTCGTGATATACAACACTCCTGAAGATTGCGCAAGAGTATTCCCTTCTGTAATATGGGCTGCATATCTCAAGGATTGGGAAGGTCCGGAACCAGGTGAAAGACCGGCGGGATACATCATAATACTCGGCGACAGAATAGTTGCAGAGGGGTTTGGTGTCGACCACGGAATTGCGGCTCAGAGTATAATGCTCGGTGCAACAGAAGCAGGATTGGGTGGCTGTATGATTGCTTCAATCAGGCGCGACAAGCTTCGCAATGAACTGAAGATCCCTGAAAGATTTGAAATACTGCTTATTCTTGCTCTTGGAAAACCTGTAGAGAAGGTCATAATTGACGATATCGTAAATGATGATGTAAAGTACTGGAGAGACAGTGAAAATAATCATCATGTACCTAAACGACAGCTTAGTGAACTGATAATTAAGCTTTAATCATTTTAACATCGTGAAAAAGTATACTTTACTTACATTCTGTTTCATTATTTTATCCGCCCAGGCCTTTTGCCAGGATAAAAAGGATACCGATACCAGGATATTATTCCACGGGCTGGTAATGGATGCTAAAAGCGAATTTCCCCTGACAAACTCACAGATCGGAATTAACGGGTCTTTCTATTCTGTAACGGACAAAGAAGGCAAGTTTGCTTTTTTAGTAAACAGAAGTGATACAGTAATATTCAGCAGACTTGGCTATAGACCTGTAATTCTTCACGTGAGCGATACTCTTCTGGGTAAGGAATTTATAACCGGGATATACATGCATGTCGATACTCTTTCGATCGGTGAGGTTGTTATTGTTCCCAGGATGGCGAATCTTAAATCTGAGATTTTAAATCCCAGAGCACCTGCCAGTCCCCAAACTGAATATGCAAAGGATAACCTTGCTGTTTCAGCTTATCAGGGCAGGGTTAGTCAGGGTAAGATGGGTGATCCTTCAATAAACTATGGAGTTCTAAGGCAGAAACAGACTATGAATGCCTATTCAAAAGGACAGATACCATCAGATCAGATTGCAACTATAAGTCCACTGATGTTGCTCCCTGCCGCATATTTACTTCTTCATGGATTGCCGGAAAAACGACCACCCCTTCAGCCAAAACTCACGGAGCAGGAAATAAACCAGATACATAGAAAATATCTCGAAACCCTGAGGAAGAAGAAATAAGGAGCCTTTTTTATCCTTTCACAAATATTGCCTTTATAATATGGCTTGCCATCTTTGGATTCTCCTTCAGACGGCGGGTTGAATAATTAAACCATTTCTTACCGAAAGGAACATAAACCCTCATGGTATGTCCGCCATTAACAATACTTTCACGAAGTTTCGGGGTTACCCCATAGAGCATCTGGAATTCGTAAAGATGTTTCGGGACATTGTATTTTTCGATAAGCTTATAAGCACCGTCAACAAGAGTCTTGTCGTGAGTCGCAATTCCAACATGAATCTTATTCTGAAGCATATAATCAAGGTCTTCAAGAAAATGCCTGTTTATCTCATCATATTTTTTAAATGATATAGCCTCAGGTTCAATGTAAATGCCTTTACATAACCTGAAGCTTAGCGGGATTGCTTCGCTGTTCAGGTCGGAAAGACCTTTAATATCATCGAGAGTTCTTCTAAGGTATGCCTGGATAACGAGTCCGACATTGGCCGGAAATTCTATCTTCAGTCTGCGGAATAATTCAATTTCCAGACTGGTACAGGGTGAATCTTCCATATCGATTCTTATAAAACTATTATAAGATGCTGCCTTGGCAACTATCTCCCTTAAATGTTTATGGCAGATCTCTTTATCAATCAGCAGGCCAAAACTTGTCGGTTTTACGGAAAAATTACCATCAATTCCGTTTTTGAACGTAAAATCAATAAGATCCAGATATTCTTTCTTGTTGGTCTCTGCTTCATCAAGGTTTTTAATGAATTCCCCAAGTACATCAAGGGTTACCTTGATATGCTTACTGTTCAGGTCTTTAGATACACGCATTGCATCTTCTATCGTCTCACCTGAAATATATCCGCGGGAAAAAATCCAGATAAATTTTTTTGGAAAATATGGCAATATTGCCGCAATGAATTTGTTAAACATAATGTCTGTAAGTTGAGATTGTATACTATTCTTTAATTAAAGATGCTAATAAAACTCATCTTAATTCAATTTTTAATGACCTTTGTCATTTTAAAATGGTGCTTTAAAAAATGAAGCTATTTATTTTGAATTTATTTTTCAGAATATGCAACCATTTATTTTAATGGTATGTCTTAAAAATGTCATCAGTATATGATGAGCGACCAGCAAATAATTGAAGGGTGCGCGAAGCATCAGAGAAGAGCTCAACAGCTGCTGTATGATAAGTATTCGCGTTTTTTGCTTGGTATTTGTATGAGGTATTCTGCCGACAAGGCTGAGGCAGAAGATATATTGCAGGATAGTTTTTTGAAGATATTTTTTAATATAAAAGATTATTCAGGAACAGGTTCTTTTATAGGCTGGCTAAGGAAAGTTGCTGTCAATACGGCAATTACTCACTACCATAAAAACCTCAAATTCAGATATCATATTGAAATTGAGGAATTTGTGTCGGTTGAGGCTGGAGTTACCAGTTTCGAGGAAGATTTTTTTACTTCTGAGGAGCTGTTTATGGTGCTGAATGAGCTGCCGACTGGTTACAGAATGGTATTTAACCTCTATGCTGTTGAAGGTTATAAACATAAGGAGATAGCAGAAATGCTGGGAATAGACACAAACACATCAAAATCACAGTACAGCAGGGCAAAAGCGGTTATAAGAGATAAGCTTGAAAAACTTGGCAGACTGAAAAGCAATTATTCTGCCGGTTGTTAATTAGAATACAACTGATTTTTCCTAAAAAGTGAAAGGGAAGAAAGACGATAAAATGTTAAGGGATCTCTTCAGGCAAAAGCTTGAAAATGCAGAGGTAATTCCGGATCCTTCGGTAGGCACTGAACTTTTAAAAAGGCTGGCACGAAGGGAATTCCTGCATTTTAATCCGGCCAGGTTCAATATCTGGTATGCCGGAGGTATTGCTGTTGCCGGTGCTGCTCTTGCAATAATATTGTCGTCAGGGCAGGATAAAAATGAAAAGGGATCAGCAGCTGCTTTACCTGTTGAAAACAGCCGGTCATCTGTATCTGCTAAATTGGAACCAGGTATTGTACAGGGTAATGATCAGATTCAGGGTAAAAATACTCCAACAGAAAATAAGCAGAGAAGGAAAGAATTGAAAAAAATATCCGGAGAAGCAAACGATAAAATTGCTGAACCATATTATCCGGATCAGAATGCTGCAATCGGGAAACCTGCCGGTGCAATGGCAACTATTCCTAAAAATGGCTTGTTCACTGACCATGGCATCGAAAAGGATAAGCTTCGTGAGGGAACCAAAACTAGTGAGAACTTAATAATTGCTTCATATTATGAGGGTTGCGCTCCTTTAAAGGTAAGATTTAAGAACAGCGCAGTCTCATGTGACTCCTGCCTGTGGACTTTTGGTGATGGTGGTTCTTCACTTGAAAAAGAACCTGAATGGCTGTATGATGTTCCGGGAGATTATAAAGTAACCCTTAATGTGTTTGGTCCCAATAATTTGCTGACTGTTTCATCTGTCTCGGTCATAGTGTATCAGAAACCTTCAGCCAGGTTTGAGATTACTCCTGAAGATGCCATACTGCCTGGCAATGAGATTAGATTCCATAATTATTCAGTAGACGCAACCAGATATAAATGGTATTTCGGAGACGGGAATTTCTCTGAACTATCAGAACCGAAACACTCTTATAAAAAGTTCGGAAAATATGATGTAAGGCTGGTTGCAATATCAGAAAAAGGCTGCCGCGATTCAATAATGGTATCCAACGCATTCTCTGGATCAGGCTATTTCATTAATTTTCCTAATGCTTTAACTCCAAATCCTAACGGGCCTTCGAACGGTTATTATTCTCCAAGGAGTGATGAAGCCTCTCAGGTATTTCATCCTGTTTTCTCCGGAGTATCTGATTATCAGCTAAAAATATTCAGCCGCAGGGGTCTGCTGATTTTCGAAAGTAACGATATAAATATTGGCTGGGATGGCTATTTTAAGGGACAATTAAGTGAACCGGGCGTTTATGTATGGAAAGTCCGTGGAAATTTTATGAACGGTGAACCATTCACCAAAATGGGCGATGTGACATTGCTAAAAAACTGATTTTTTTCCCCTGAATCCCATTAATACTTGTTCTCCACTCATTAAACAAATCGAGGTTTTTATCTTTTTTTTGAAGCTTTTCAAAAAAAAATCAGCCTTTTTGTATCACATTGAGGATAAAATTACGTTAAATACCAAGGTATTGTGATTTGATTTCACTATTTTCGTCAATATAAACCTAACTGATCTGCTTTGCTAAAAAGGTTTAAATATATACTGTTACTGACATTTATCCTTTATTTAGATGGCTATTGTCAGGATCCGACATTTTCACAATTTTATGCCAATCCACTTTATCTTTCACCCTCATTTGCCGGAGCTACTGAAGAATACAGGTTTGGAATAAATTACAGGAACCAGTGGCCGGCAATACCCGGTGTTTTTCATACCTACAGCATTTCATTTGATAAAGCCATGCCGAACTTTAATTCGGGCATAGGCGTACTAGCAACTTACGACGTGGCCGGTTCAGGTGATTTAAGCACCACAAACATCGGCCTTTTATATTCTTACGATTTTAGCATTAATAAGGAATGGCACATCAGACCCGGGGTTAATTTCAAATTTTACTACCTGGGCCTCGATATCTACAAACTTATTTTTAACAGTCAGCTTTCAGGAAGCGGAACTGTTCCTTCCATATACCCGCCACCCTTTGAACATGTCGCTGACGTTGATTTTGCAACTTCAGCGCTTGTATATAACGACAGGATATGGGCAGGTTTCACTCTTGATCATTTGCTGGTGCCAAAAACCTCTTTTTATGGTGATGATGCTAATGTCCCTGTCAAATTTAATTTGTACGGGGGTGTTCAGCTCATGAAAAAAACCCGTCTGAGGGTAAAAATGCAAGAGGTCCTTTCTGTTGCACTGAATTTCCAGCGACAGGCAAAGTTTTATCAGACTGACCTGGGTCTGTACTATTATAAAGATCCTCTGATCTTTGGATTATGGTACAGAGGTATACCCTTCGTTACATCCCAGGCAGGCGATGCTCTCATAGGTCTTGTAGGAATAAAGACAAGCCAGCTCCATATAGGATACAGCTATGATTTCACTATCTCAAACCTGATCGGTTCTTCCGGAGGTGCACATGAAATATCGCTCATCTATGAGTTCACATCCTTCAATCTGAAATCGGGTCGCCAAAGGATAAGGGCAATCCCGTGCCCGGAATTCTAGAATTTCTTCTTAAATCATTGTGCTGTTGAGCCTTTACACTACCTGGCTTTTATAATTATTTTGTGCCAGTTGTACCCTGAAAAATATATTTGTTATATTTGCGACTGACTAATGTTTAATAAATATTTAAATTATAATGAAGAAACTTTCTATAGTTCTGTTTGCTTTACTGTTTCTGGCAGTTGCACTCCTTTATTTTCTGCAGTTTTCAGGAAATAAAAGTAAAAAATCCGTTAATGAAACCCGTATATCAGAATCACCGGCACAAGGGATTGCTTTTATAAATATTGATACGGTTATTTATAAGTTCGATATGTTCTTTGACAGAAGAGGAGACCTTATGGCGAAACAGAAAAAAGCTGAAGCCGAGCTGAATTCAAAGGGAAAGCTTTATGAAAAAAATGTAAAGGATTATCAGGATAAAGTATCCAAAGGACTTGTGACCAGAGCTACTGCTGCCGAGATGGAGCAGGCACTTGTTCAGCAGCAGCAGGAACTTGTTAGTCTCAAGGACAATCTTCAGTCAAATCTAATGGAAGAAGAACAGGTTATGAACCGTCAGATCATCGATTATATTACCACATACCTCGACCAAAACAAGGCTGATTATAACTATCAGTATATTCTTGGTAAAAGCTTTGGAAGTGTTGTCCTTTACGGCGACAGTGGTCAGGATATTACCCGGAAAGTGCTTGATGCATTAAACCTCAAGTACAAGGGTGAGAAAAAATAAAAACAATGGGTTTTGCCACATCGTGGCTTTACAAGCGGACTCTCTTCCCTGAATTTATAGCAGAGGAACCTGATAACCAAACAGGGATTATTGTTGTTGTTCCTGCATTTAATGAACCGGGAATAAATGTTCTTCTCGATTCTCTTGCATTGTGTGAGGAACCTGATTGCAGAACAGAAGTAATAATTGTTGTAAATGCTCCGATTGATGCATCACAAGAGGACATCAGGCATAACAACGAATGTGTTAAAAATATTAATAGCTGGAAGAAAGAAAACATAAACTGTTTCTTCCGGCTTTTTGTTTTTAACACCGGACAGCCTTCCATAACCGGGTGGGGTGTCGGACTTGCACGAAAAACAGGAATGGATGAAGCTCTCCGCCGTTTTAATAAAATAAATAAACCCGACGGTGTAATAGTAAGCCTGGATGCAGATTGTAAAGTGGAGAAAAACTATTTTACTGCACTCTGTGAAGATCTTTTAAAAAAACGGGACCGGTCAGCATGCTCGATATATTTTGAGCATCCTTTGTCGGGGAATGATTTCCCTGAAAATTTATTAAAGAATATTGTTCAATATGAGTTGCATCTCAGGTATCTGCTTCAGGGACTGATCTGGTCAGGTTTCCCTTATGCTTTTCACACAGTGGGTTCTGCTTTCGCTTTTAAAGCCCTGCAGTATGTCAAGGCAGGAGGAATGAACCGGAAACAGGCAGGAGAGGACTTCTATTTTATTCAGAAGCTGGTGCCACAGGGAGGTTATTTTGCCCTGAATTCAACAACAGTATATCCCTCACCCAGAGAATCATACAGGGTTCCTTTTGGTACAGGGCCAATGATGGCCAGACTTATGGATAATGATGGTGAGAAACTCAGGACTTATAATATTGAAGCATTCAGGGAACTCCGGTTGTTATTCAGTACTGCTGGTGAACTTTTTCATTCAGGTAATTCAGAAATTGACAATTATTATGAAACGTTACCATCCGGATTAAAATCTTTTATAAGTAAAAAGGAATGGTTACCTAAAATTGATGAGATTAAAAATAATACCTCATCAGGGGAGACATTCCTTAAAAGGTTTTTCGGATGGTTCAACATGTTCAGGATTGTTAAATACATGAATTTTGTACATATCGGGATTTTTGAAAAGAGACCGGTTCCTGAAGCTGCATCAGAGCTGCTGATGATCAGTAAATATAAATTCAATTCTGAGGATCCAATATATCTCCTTGACTTATTCAGGAGGATGGAAAAAGAAAACTGACAGCGGGATGTAAGGGAAAATATAATTAATTATTCTTCCTTGTGATTTTACGATCTTCCTGGGGAGTAAGTATAATATAAACGTCTTCGTCGGGTTTCTTCATCCGGTACTGTTCCCTGGCAAATTTCTCAAGGTTATCATCATCAGTTTTCAGTTCACGGAGTTTCCCTTTGTCAACCTCTATTTTATTTATGTAATATTCTCTGTCATTACGGAGCTTATGCAGCTCACGGATCTCTTTATACCTGGCTATAAGGTTGTTTGAATCCAGTAAAAAGAGCCAGATAAAAAAGATAATGATTGTAAGAATATATTTATTCCTGAAAGCAGCGGGGATCTTATTTATAAACTTGAACCTTATCATTATTACACAAACCTACAACTTTTTTTTTCAACCTCCGCTCATTAGATACAGCAGTTGAACATTATCTCCGTCGCGTATAATTGTTGAGTCGTACTTATCTCTGGATATCAGCACGCCGTTTATTTTAATGATCCGCATTTTAAATGAGAATTTTTTTACTTCAAGCATTTCGCTTATGCTTATTGTCTCATTTGCGAATTCTTCCTCCCTGTTGTTCAATAAGATTCTCATAAGCGAAAAGTGGGTATTGTTTTTTGCATCAGGATATCGAGAACAGTGTTCGCCTGCATATTAGCCACTATCCCTACTCTTGGAGCCAGGGGAGGAAGATCATCGCCTGCTGAAGTAGATTCATCGCCGCAAACGAACAATGTATCATCAATCTTCCTGTACCTGATTATATCGTTTTTTCCCCATCCTGCCAGACCAGATGCGATGATAACCGGAATTCCCGGCATCTTTTGCTGAACGGTTTCAATAAGCATCTCTTTCATCTCATCCTTGTCAAAAGCTTCGACAACAACATCACAACCTGCAAATATTACCGGTATATTGATTCTGTTAAGTTTTTCAGTGTGTGCAATTACCACAGTATCCGGGTTTATCCGGGCGATATTTTCCTTCAGGGCTGCGGTTTTCATCATTCCGATCTGGCTGATGAAATAGTACTGGCGGTTAAGATTTGCGGGTTCAATAACGTCAAAATCAGAAATTACAATTGTACCAACTCCGGTCCTGGCAAGGGCTGCTGCACAGTTGGAGCCAAGTCCTCCGGCTCCGGCTATACCAACCCTGAATTGTGCAAGATGATCCCTTATCTCTGAGAATTTCATTGAAATCCTAGGTTCAATATTTATACTATTTTCCAGGACCGGCTTTAATGCTGTCGAGCTTTAATGTCCACAAGATTGGAGTATAGCCGGCTACAATACCAGGTAAACCCTCAAAACCCCAGGCAAGACTCGAGGGGGTAAGTAACCGGGATGTTCCTCCCACTTTCATATATCTCAAACCTTCATCAACTCCTGATACCACGTCGTCATATTTTCCAATGACATATTTATATGGTTTGGTATAAGGATCATTTTTATCAAACTGGACATAATCGGTGAATGCTGCCTTGTACTTGAAATAGACAGTGTCATGATCGACAGGAAAGGATCCCGTTCCCGGTATGAGTTCTATATAATACAAGCCACTGGGGTAAAGCACATAAACCGTGTCTTCAATTGATTTGATGTAATCATCAATTAATTTGCGCTCATGCGCTTCCCACCTATTTGTTTCACAGCCTGTTGCAAGTAATGCAATCACAAGGAGCAAGCTGACTTTAAATTGATTCATCTTTTAATTCATTAATTATGCCGAAAGATAAGAAGGATTTAACCTTTTTCAAAGATTACATAATATGAACGAAGGGTGTGTTTACATATTATAAAAATGTAGTTACAATAGAAAATATTTCGGATTTCAGATTTCGGATTTGGAATATAAAATGTCACCCATAACATTCTGATTAATATCATTGTGAACCTTAGCAGGAAAATCTTAAATTTGATATTTATATAAGGTCATTTAATCCAATAATCAGCACCATGGATATAAGCTCAATTAAGGCTCAGCACAGGTTGTTAAAGGGATGGGATTATAACTGGATACCCCTAAGCAAAGGCTATACTGACAAAATCCTTTATATCAATGTTGGTACCGCAGAAATAAAGGAAAAAGATGTTCCCCCGGTAATGAAGGAAAAATTCATCGGAGGGAAAGGATATGGGCTAAGGCTTCTCTGGGATGCAACCAGACCGGATACAAAATGGGATGATCCGGAAAATGAAATAATTATATCTTCGGGGCCGATCGGAGGGATAACCCAGTACTCAGGTACAGGGAAATCACTTGTTGTCAGCCTCTCCCCTCAGACGGGATCTGTAATGGACAGCAATGTGGGAGGCTTTTTTGGACCCTTTCTCAAGTTTTCCGGGTTTGATGCTCTCGAGCTCCAGGGGAAAGCTCAGAAAGATGTTATTGTATTCATTGACGGAATAAACCATAAGGTAGAGATTTTTGAAGCTCCTGCAGAAGCTACAGATAGTCACCTGCTTGCGGAACAATTGACGGAGATATTTGCAGATAATGAAAATGAAAAGAAGAATATTGGAGTGGTTTCAGCAGGCTCTGCTGCTGAGCATTCCCTTATCGGTATGCTGAATTTCAGCTTTTATGACTCCAAAAGGAAAAAGGTAAGACTGAAACAGGCCGGACGAGGTGGTATAGGTACCGTATTCAGGAATAAAAAGATCAAAGCACTTGTCTGCAAAATTCCCGGAGTTAAGGGAAATCTGAATAATGTTGTTGATCTTGAGGCTATTACGGAAAGGGGAAAAAGATTTAACCGGGAGATCCGTGAGCTTGACGCCAAGCAATGCCAGATGAGGCAGGTGGGAACAGCTCACCTTATGGAAATAATGAACGACCATGACCTTCTTCCTGTGATGAATTATAAATACGGCAGCCATCCGGAGGCATATAAAATTGATTCTTCAGTATGGAAAAGTAACTTCAGACAGAATAATCCTGACGGATGCTGGATTGGCTGTAATATGTCCTGCAGCAAAGGTATTGACGATTTCGAACTGAAAACAGGTCCGTACAAAGGACAAAAAGTGATAGTTGACGGACCTGAATACGAGAATGCAGCAGGACTGGGTTCAAACTGCGGTATTTTTGATCCGGATTATATCATCGAAACCAACTTTTACTGCGACACTTACGGTATCTGTACTATCACCTGGAGCACCCTCTCGGCATTCATTATGGAGTGCTTTGAGAATGGGATTCTTAATCTGGAAAGAACAGGTGGTCTTGACCTTAGATTCGGAAATTCAAAAGATGCTCTTGAAATGCTTCACCAGGTTGCCCGGGGTGAGGGTTTCGGCCTGGTTGCAGGTCTTGGAGTCCGCAAAATGAAGGAGATGTTTATTAAGAAAGGCTGGGGTGACACTGCTTTCCTGAACGATATTGGAATGGAAAATAAAGGACTTGAATATTCACAATATATGTCTAAAGAATCGCTGGCCCAGCAGGGTGGTTTTGCTCTCACAAACAAAGGTCCTCAGCACGATGAAGCCTGGCTTATCTTTATGGATATGGTAAACAACCAGATACCCACCTTTGAAAACAAAGCAGAAGCTTTGCACTATTTTCCAATGTTCAGAACATGGTTTGGACTTGTTGGCTTATGCAAACTCCCGTGGAATGACGTTGAACCCGAAACCAATGCCCAGACTGATGAGCCTGCAAAAGTTCCTGAACATGTTGAAAATTATATAACTATCTATAAGGCAGTTACAGGTCGTGAATTTGACAAACACCGTCTCATTGAGGATTCGGAAAGAGTCTATAATTTTCAAAGGGTTTTTAATCTCAGGAGAGGTTTTGGCACACGGATTCATGACAGACAACCTTTCAGAGCTGCAGGACCTGTCACAAATGAGGAGTATGAATCCCGCGCAGAGAGATACGACAAGCAACTGAGGGAGAAAACCGGTGTTGATACAGAAAAGCTTTCTACCGGAGAAAAGATGAAGACGCTTCGTAAGTACAGGGAAGATCAGTACGAAAGTCTTATTGATGCAGTGTACAAAAGGAGGGGATGGAACAATAACGGAGTACCCAGGATCGAATTCCTGAAAAAGATCGGTATGGACTTCCCGGAAGTAATAGAAGTTGTTAAAAACTATCAGTAAAGAAAACGGTGACTATATATATTTCTCTTCTCCGCGGTGTTAACATGGCCGGCCATAATACAATCAAAATGACTGATCTGGCTGCCCTGATGAGAAAAACAGGTTTTAAGGATGCTGAAACGTACATTCAGAGCGGAAATATTATTTTTTCGGGTTCTGATAGCCTTTCAAAAACAGAAATTACCTCAAAAATTGAAGAAGCCATCTTCAGAAAATTCGGGCACACAATTTCTGCAATAGTAAGGGCTGAAAAGGAGATAAGAGAGGAGGTTTCACTAAATCCATTCCTTTCCGAAAAGGATTTTGATCCGGCAAAAATGGCCGTACTGTTCTTAACTGATAAACCTTCTGCTGACCAGATCGCCAGGGTTGCAAATATCGATTATCCCCCCGACAAATTTAAAATTTCAGGGAGTGAGATCTTTATTTATTGCCCCAATGGATTTGGCAGGACTAAACTCTATACAAATTTCTTTGAGAAAAAGATGGAAGTTACAGGTACAGCCCGAAACTGGAAGACCATTAATACCATCCTTGAAATAGCTGAAAATAAGTGAACATTTAAAAGGCTTTGTAAAGTGAACAAAATAGCAAAGGAAGAAGAGATATGGAAATGATAGCGTTTGAAAAAGCTTATGAAATTGTGATGAATTCTTCATTCAGCACAGGGACAGAGGAGATTGCTTTTACTGATTCACTTAACCGGATTCTTGCAGGTAACGTTATCAGCGATATTGACATGCCGCCTTTTAATAAAGCTTCTGTCGATGGATTTGCCTGCCGCCGGTCGGAACTTGATCATGACCTGGAGATCATCGAAACTATCCGTGCAGGAATAGCCCCGGAAAAAACCATCGGCATCAATCAGTGCTCCAGGATCATGACCGGAGCAACTGTTCCTCAAGGTGCTGATTGTGTTATAATGGTCGAGGATACTGAACTGCTGCCATCCGGAAGTATGAAGTTCAAAGGCTCATATACAAAAGAGAATATTGCAAAAAAAGGAGAAGATGTCAAAAAAGATGACCTTGTCCTTAAGGCAGGCAGGATAATCAAACCCCAGGACATTGCGGTTATGGCTTCTGCAGGGCACACTTCAGTCGTTGTCAGTAAAATGCCAATGGTTGCAGTAATCAGTTCAGGCAGCGAACTGGTTGAACCATCTGAAGTTCCCGGCACATCTCAGATAAGGAACAGCAATGCATACCAGCTGATGGCCCAGGCAGCTCGGGCAGGAACGCTGGTCAACTATTACGGAATTGCCAAAGATGATGAAAATGAAACCTATGTGATAATATCTAAGGCTGTTTCAGAAAACGATATTGTGCTGATATCCGGAGGTGTTTCCATGGGTGACTATGATTTTGTTCCTTCGGTAATTGAACGGGCAGGTGTTAAAATCCTGTTTTCAAGAGTTGCAGTACAGCCCGGGAAACCAACAACTTTTGGAGTCCATCCAAAAGCGATTGTTTTTGGACTTCCGGGTAACCCTGTTTCTTCCTTCATGATGTTCGAGATGCTTGTAAGGCCTCTGATATACAGAATGATGGGTTATCAATGGCACCCTCTTAAATTCAGATTGCCAATGAAGGTAAAGTTCACCAGAAAATATGCTGAGAGGAGAGCTCTGATTCCGGTCGTAATCACTGATGACAATATGGTATTGCCGGTTGAATATCATGGTTCAGCACATATATCTGCTCTTCCGGTCGCTGATGGGGTCATTTCACTCAAAGAAGGTTTGAAAACTATCGAGACAGGAGAACTCGTAAGTGTAATGCAGATATAACAGACAGACAATGCGGAAGATGAATATTCCTGAAAAATTTGAAGTGTTGATTATTACCCTCAGTGACAGGGCTCACCGGGGAGAATATGAAGATCTGAGCGGCCCGCTCGTAAAAACAAGAATAGTAGAATTTTTTGAATCAGTCAGCTGGAGCTGTAATATAAACTCCGTTCTGATTCCCGATGATTCTTTATCACTGAGAGAACTTTGTAAAAACGGTGGTAAAAATTATAATATTATAATAACCACAGGCGGTACCGGAATTGGTCCACGGGACATTACGGTTGAAACTGTCCGTCCTCTTCTTTCAAAAGAGATTCCGGGGATAATGGAATTCATTCGGATAAAGTATGGAGCCGAAAAGCCAAATGCTCTGTTAAGCCGCGGCATTGCCGGGATTATAGGCAAATCGCTGATTTATACATTACCTGGTTCAGTAAAAGCTGTTGAAGAATATATGACTGAAATTCTTAAAACTCTGAAACATACCGTATTGATGCAATACGGCATAGATACACACAACAAAAATCAGTAGGAGAGACGATTAAGAGTATTAGCTGTAGCTGTGCCGATTACCCTGTCATACCTGTCGCGCGGATTTCTATAATAGACCAGCACCTGATAATCGTTTTCAGTTTCATAATGGCTACCTTCGAAAACTGAGCCAACACCCTTGTTTGCGCCATCCTTCACGAATACATATTCATAATTGTACCACCCTTGTTTCAGAAGCATTGTACATTCGTACTGTCCGAGGCCGGAATTGAACGTCATCCTGTTGTTATCGTTGAAGGACCAGTTATTCAGATTGCCTGAAACATACATTGTCCCGCCCGCAAGCTGGTATTTTGAAGGAAGTGTAAAAAATACATTTATATAGTCCGCGTCAGTCTCGGGATTTTGTCCCTCCTGAACGGCAACATAATAATTGCCATTAAAATCCTTCCAGTAAAAATATGGTTTGGATTCCCTGTTTTCGGAAGGATAGAGAATAACATTATAATAGGGAGCCATGTAAACAATCTTTTTTATAAATTCTGACTGGTACCTTATACTCTTAATGTCAAAATACCTGTACTCATTACCTCCTGCAAAAATATTTTTTTCTGATAGTGAATTATATTTAAGTTCATTATCGCCGTAAAAATCGGGTTTCAGATTCGTTTTTGCATTGTCCCAGCGGCCATTCTGAAGCACAAAGGAGTATATATTATTGTATGGATCGGTCATCCTGAAGGCGGAAAGATCAACAGTGAAATCAACCTGCTGACCTGCATCGCTATCTGATGAGATCTGAGGCCTGTGAGTAGTGATATTGATCTTTGCAGCATTCTCAGTCACAATAAATCGTTGTGTAAGAACCGGTTTGTCAGGATTATCATAAGGATAGACCATAAGAATATAATTCCCGGAAAGTGTAATTTTAATCCTGTCGTTGGGGAAAGAAAGTTTATAATGTATGTAATTTACTGTAGTGTTAAATGAAGGTTTAAAATCTTCGATCTCATTATCGGGAAATCCCTCAAGATAATTGTTTGTAAAAATATCGGACCGCTCCCAGTCTTTGCTGCAATGAATGAAGGTATAATAATAAGTTTCAATCTTATCACCAAGAAGATCAAAGTGAAGCACCAGTTTCTCATCACTGTCGAGTTGTATAACCGGATATGATAAGTTCCATCCCTCCTTATAAAGCTGAACAGTTTTTATGCGCTGATCGAAAATATGGTTTTCAAAAAAAAGAGAATCCGGGTTACCTCCTGTCAGATCGCTGGCGCTGAGTTGCAATCCGTTCAAATATGGTGCTAAAAATAATATGACTGAAATCAATAATCCGCGCATAAAATAATATTACAGGTAAGTATCAGCAAAAATAGTGCAAAATTTAAATTGCTGTCCGCTTCTACAGACTGAATATGGACAAACCTGCTTTAGATTGAATTAATATTCTAATTTCGCAGGAGAATCTGTAAAAATGAGAAGAATAATATTTTCAATAATTGCACTTTCTGTTATTTCTCTCTCTTCATGTAAGAACAAAAAATCTGTTTTAGACAGTTTTACGGGCTTCATCCAGGGGACAACATATAGTATGGTTTTTGAAAACCCGGGGAATCTCAATCCATTGGAACTGAGATCAGAGGTTGAAAAGATTCTTCACGATTTTGACATGTCACTGTCGCTTTACATTGATTCCTCAATAGTTTCAAAAATAAACCGGAATGAAGCTGTCGTTCCAGATTCTTTTTTTGTTGATGTGTTCAACAAATCAAAAGTAATCTCACAGTTGACTGACGGAGCTTTTGATATAACGGTCGGCCCTCTTGTTAAAGCGTGGGGATTTGGCCCTGATTCTCATAAGAACTTTTCCGAATCAAAGCGCGACAGCCTGTTAGGGCTTATCGGAATGGGGAAAGTGGATTTAAGAAACGGACAACTAATTAAATCAGATCCCAGGATATCCCTTGATTTTAATGCAATTGCGCAGGGATACTCTGTCGATGTCATCTGCAGGTATTTTGATAGTTTCAGTATCAAAAACTACCTGGTGGAAATAGGCGGGGAAGTCAGGGTTAAAGGAGAAAAAAACGGGAAATTGTGGAGAATAGGTATAGACCGTCCTATAGATAATAATATGGAGCCAGGCAACGATCTGGAAGCAGTTATTGGCCTTAAAAACAGATCTCTGGCTACATCAGGTAATTATAGAAAATTTTATATCGAAAACGGGATCAAATATTCACATACCATTGATCCAAAAACAGGATATCCAGCTAAGAATCAGTTATTAAGCGCCACGATTCTGGCAGACGAATGTGCTACCGCCGATGGTATTGCAACAGCCTGTATGGTAATGGGTAAAGACAAAACTGTGGAGTTTCTTGGCCGGCATCCTGAATTGGAGGGATATCTTATCTATTCTGATGATTCAGGAAATTTCAAAACCTGGGCTTCTGAATCGCTTAAGAAATATCATATCGGAATAAATCCGGCTACGGGCTACCGGCTACCGGCTACCGGTGAGGGTTATAAGTCCTAAACTTGTGAGTTGCAGAGCCACTCAGGAATTCAGTTTGAAATGTTAATCATCATTTCTTAGGTTTGATTTAAACAACAATGGACTAAATTTGTTTATTGTTTACAAATTCAGGAACAATATCAAACTTATGGGTAATTATGAAGCAGAGTACAGAAGCACCTGACCAGAATCTTAAAAAAGAGGATATTCTTGCTGACTTCCGGCTTGCAAACCTAAGTCGCAATCTTAGTATAACAGGCCGTCGTGAAGTATTGTCAGGAAAAGCCAAATTCGGAATTTTCGGAGATGGGAAAGAGATCATTCAGATTGCCCTGGCAAAGCAATTCAGAAATGGAGACTGGCGGTCAGG
Organism: uncultured Bacteroidales bacterium; assembly: GCA_963825935.1. GTDB lineage: Bacteria > Bacteroidota > Bacteroidia > Bacteroidales > VadinHA17 > LD21. The sequence goes on from CAWGUN010000013.1 coordinate 304,463, forward strand.
ATATTACAGGGATCAGACATGGATGATGGCAATGGGGCTCTACGGTTCAGTTGAATTCTTTCATCAGCTTTATGGAAACACAAACAGGGAAATAAATCCGGGAAGCGGAGGAAGGGTTTTCAATAATCATTTTTCTGTACCGAATATCAATCCTGATGGTACATGGCGCGACCTTACAAAACAGAAAAATTCTTCCTCCGATATATCCCCTACGGCCGGGCAGATGCCAAGACTCCTCGGGCTGGCTTATGCATCAAAACTGTTCCGTCAGAATAAAGATCTTTACAGGTTTGCAAACTTATCGGTAAAAGGCAATGAGGTCGCTTTTGGTTCAATCGGAGATGCCAGCACTACCGAAGGATACTTCTGGGAAACAATTAATGCTGCTGGTGTGTTGCAGGTGCCATTAGCAATTTCGGTATATGATGATGGATTTGGGATTTCTGTTCCAAAAATATATCAAACTACAAAAAGTAGTATCTCAGATGTTTTAAAAGGTTTTGAAAGTGAACCGGGACGGCCCGGAATACTTATATATAAAGGTAAAGGCTGGGATTATCCCGGATTGATAAAAATGTATGAAGAGGGCATTGAAATCTGCCGCAGAGATCATATTCCGGTACTGTTTCATATAGAGGAAGTTACACAACCTCTTGGCCATTCCACTTCAGGCTCTCATGAACGGTATAAAAGTGAAGAAAGGCTTAAATGGGAGGAAGAATTTGATCCGATCAAAAAAATGAGGGAATGGATTTTGAATCAGAAGTTTGCAACGCCCGGAGAGCTTGACAGGCTGACTTCTGAAGCTGAGAATGAAGTAAAAGAATCAAGGAAGAAAGCGTGGGAGATGTTCCAGGATCCTATCAAAATTGAAAGGGAGGCTCTTGTAAAAATAATAAATGGCAGGTCCTGCAGATGCCATGATGAAGCTAAGGAGCTTCCGGTAGATAAGATAAGTGAGGACCTTAAGAAAGTGATCTCACCTATACGCAAGGATAATTTCATGGCTGCCAGGAAGATCCTCAGGAATATCTGTGAATCGTGCGATAAACCCGACAATCTTAAGGAAGAATTACAGGGCTGGCTGAAAAAAAATTATGCAGATGCATCAAGAAGCTATGATTCATTTCTTTATAACGAAACACCAACTTCAGTATTAAAGGTGAAACCTGTTGCTCCGGCTTATTCTGAAAATTCACCCGAAGTGCCAGGCAGACAGATACTAAGGGAGAATTATGATAAGCTATTTACAAAATATCCTCTGCTGGTGACATTCGGCGAGGATACCGGGAAGATCGGAGGGGTTAACCAGTCACTCGAAGGATTGCAGAAGAAATTCGGGGAGTTACGTATTACCGACACGGGAATAAGGGAAGCTACAATACTCGGACAAGGTATTGGACTGGCTCTGAGAGGCATGAGACCCATCGCTGAAATACAGTACCTCGATTACCTTATGTATGCCCTCCAGCTCCTGAGTGATGATCTTGCAACAACGCATTACAGAACTGCGGGAAGAATGATTGCACCTCTCATAATTTCCACACGCGGTCACAGGCTCGAGGGTATCTGGCATTCCGGATCTCCAATGAGCATGCTGATTAACTCTGTCAGAGGTGTTTATGTGTGTGCACCCAGAGATATGACACGGGCTGCAGGATTTTATAATACCTTGCTGGAAGGAAATGATCCGGCTATTGTTATCGAACCACTCAATGGCTACAGACTGAAAGAAAAAATGCCTGATAATATCGGGGAATATAAAATTCAGCTTGGCGTCCCGGAGGTATTAACAGCCGGAACCGACCTGACACTTGTAACTTATGGATCAATTGTAAGAATTGCTGCAGAAGCAGTCAGTCAGCTGTCGGCCCATGGCATTTCAGTCGAGCTTATTGATGTTCAGACACTCGTTCCTTTTGATTCGGGAGGTGTTATTCTTGATTCGCTCAGAAAAACCAGCAGGATATTATTCCTCGATGAAGACGTCCCCGGTGGAACTACAGCGTTCATGGTGCAGCAAGTTCTGGAGAAACAGGGCGGATGGCAATATCTCGACTCTCCTCCGAAAACACTTACGGGCAAGGAACACAGACCGGCTTATACTACGGATGGCGATTACTTTTCAAAACCCAGCGCTGAAGATATATTTGATTCAGTTTATGGAATGATGAAGGAAGCAGTCCCGGAAAAATATTAATCTGTTATTCCAATAATCTTTAGTAATTCTTCGGCTGCTTCTTTCGGACCGCTGGTTTCATAACCCGGTATACCAAGCCTCGTCCTCATCTGGCCGACATATATGTTTTTCCTGAAGAAGGCTTCGAAATATTTCCTGGCAATTTTTTCATGAATTGACTTATATTCGGGCGGGCCGAAAATATTGGCAAAGTAAGAATGAACAAGTCCGCTTGAAGTAGTAGTCCCTTTGCTCATTACAGCACCGCTACGAAAAATGTCGAGTGCCTGTTCGGGCGAATGGAATTTCTCAATTACGGTGTGCTCGCCGTCAATCTCCTCGTAGTTGTTTGCATAGAGTATATAGTCTATTTTATGCCCTTTTATTATAGTTTCAAATCTTGTCACAGGGAAGACAATACGGGCATTAACCTGGCTCGGATTCATTATTATTGACCTGTCGAGATGCCCGAAAGCGTAACCGGGCTGGAGATCGTCGAGACGGAGAAAGGCACCTATTTCTGTGCCATATCCTACAGGGGTTCCCTCCTCATCAAGTTCAATTGAACCCATATCGTCGGCAATGATTGTCAGTTCCCGGATATTTTTTTCGCCAAGCACACGAAAAGCTTCAAGAGTCTCCGATTTACCCGCGCCTGTATCACCCATCATTAGAATTGTTGCCTCTTTGTTGCCCTGAAGAAGAATTTTTACAAGGGCTCCGTGGAAAGGCATCTTCCCGGCTTTCATAATTATTGAATTATGAAGTGTCAGAATCATTTTTTTCAGATACCCGAAATATCCGAATTCAGGCCTGTTTGGTACAGCTCCGACAAAGATGCCGTTTGCATCATCTTCATAAAAAACTGTTGGATACTTTGAGATTCCATCAATAATATTGCCGGGGACGCCATAAAAAAACAGAGCATCCGGGCTTTTGTCAAGGTCAGAATCTTCAGCCAGCTGAAAAAGATTACATAACGAAAATCCAAGTTCAAAGAACTCCTGATGGAAGTAAACCATTATAAGCATTTTGCCCACTTTGGCAGGGTAGCAAATCCATTCGTCGGAACAAATTTCAACCAGATCAAGAGGATTTTGCTGTATCTTTTTAAATTGCCCGGTTCTTTTATTCATGGGTTGCTGGATGACCAGTGGAGGATAAATAAGCATCTGGCGGATAACCGGTACACAATTGAGCTTCCTGTATTTTTCAGCGCCATAGGCAACATCCTTTGGCAGAGATATAACTGCCATTTCTGCCCCGGCTCTGAACCTGGCGGTATACATTGGGATGACTGCCGGTTATGTTTTCCTGAATATGCCTGTAAAGTGTTCGGATAAGATGTGTGAGATGTTCGATCGTCTCATTGAATGTCCGGTATGGCCTTTTATCGAGATGGTCACCTTCGGAATCATTGATTATAAACCGGTCAAAATGCCTCCAGTAATCGTATAGATATTCTACAAAATTATTCAGCAGTTGAGGATCGGTGAGAAAAGTAATTGATTTATCAAAAACGTGGGGAACAACACTATTCTCATATTTTACCAGTAGCGAAAGTGTCCTCACAAGATCATTCACTGCCTGTTCATCGGAGATCCCACTGGCGAAAATTTCCATCAGAGGTGAATTTCGTGACCGTAGATGACCGAGACAATGATCCAGCACAATCCTGAACTTTTCGCTAGCAAGAAGCTCTTCGGCTGTTTCGCACATTCTTTCGCGGTTGTACAGAACAACTTTATTCCCGATAATTTTCAACGTACTTTTTTGCATAGGCTAAATAACAATCAGCACTAAAAATATGACAATAATCAATTGAATTCTGCTTATCATTAGATTTTTTATTTATTAATTTTATTAATTAGCATGTGAGTGAACATTGTTGGTCATCTTATTGTTAAAATGTGTAAATTGGCAATGTTAAACTGAATTATGAAACCAGAATTAGATCTGTTCACCATTCAACCTGAAGACAAAATTCCGGAAAAAGGCAAAATCCTGATCTCAGAGCCCTTTCTTCCCGATACATTCTTCAACCGTACTATTGTATATCTGGCTGATCATACCGCTGAAGGATCGGTCGGTTTCATTCTTAATAAGAAGCTTGAAATAAAAGTTTGTGATGCCATATCAGGTTTTGATACCTGGGAAGAATTTCTAAGTATGGGTGGTCCTGTAGCCCCGGATACCCTTCACTACCTGCACAAGCTTGGTGACCTTATCCCGAAAAGTGTTTGGGTGGATGATAAAATATTCTGGGGAGGTGATATTGATTTTATCAGGGACCTGATTAAAAAGGGTAAAATAAAAAGTTCACAGATCAGGTTCTTTCTCGGCTATTCCGGTTGGACAGCAGGTCAGCTTGAGAAGGAGCTAAAAGAAAACTCATGGGTCATTGCAAAAATCAAGACAGATATTGTTCTGAATAACCCGGTTGATAATGACTGGAAGAGAGTTCTGAGAAGCCTTAATAACAAATATCGTATCTGGGCAGATTTTCCTGAATCGCCGGATATGAATTAGATATGCAATATCTTAAATACCAGCTCCTTCAATAAATCACCAGGTTCGCTGCTCAAATCGCCGAAACCTTTCAATTTCATATCATACGTGCGTAAAAGACTGATAATCTGAACTGTCTTTGAAACATTATATTTAGATGCCGATATTTCATAATCTTTAACGAAATATGGGTTTACCTTCAGGACGGCAGCTGCATTATTCTTTGATTTGTCGGTGAGGTAATGATATGTAAGAAGTTTGCTGAAGTAACTGAATAAGGATGCGATTGAGAAAGTAACAGGATTATCTTTGGGATTATTGGCAAAATGATGTACAATCATATTAGCCTTCAGAATATTTTTTTCACCTACAGCTTTTTGCAATTCAAAATTATTATATTCCTTGCTGATCCCGATGTTCTTTTCAATAAGGGATGAGGTAATCACAGGTTTTCCTGCCGGAAGAGTTATAATCAGCTTGTTTAGTTCATTTACAATCTTGTGAAGGTCGGAGCCAAGGTATTCTGTCAGCAATGCACTTGCATTAGGATCGGTTTTAATACCCTGTGTCATCAGATACCTTTCAATCCACGCCGGAACCTGATAGTCGCGCAACCTGGCAGATTCAAAATAAACGGCATGGTTATCCAACGCTTTAAAAAGCTTTGTCCTCTTATCAATTACTTTATACTTGTAGTTGATTACCAGGATTGTTGAAGGCTGAGGTTTTTCAACATACACGAGAAGGTCATCGATTTTCTTCAGCGACTGGGCTTCCTTAACTATTACCACCTGGTGGCTTGCCATCATAGGAAACCTTCGTGCTGATTCTATTATTGAGGGAACAGTGGTATCTTCTCCGTAATAGATTATCTGGTTGAAAGATTTTTCAGCCTCAGGGAGAACATTTTTTTCAATGTGATCGGTAATAAGGTCGATATAATAGGGTTCTTCACCGGCAAGAAAGTAAACCGGTTTGAAGATCCGTTTTTTCAGATCGGAAATTATTTCTTCATATGTTACTGCCATCTCAGAATCTCAGGTGTTTTACAGAGATGCCGTTTTCCTTTATCTCTCTCAGTGAATCAATACCTATCTTCAGATGAGTTTCAACATATTTGTTTGTGACTTTGCGGTCGCTTGCTTCAGTCTTTATACCAGTGGAAATCATCGGCTGATCTGAAACCAGGAGCAAAGCTCCTGTTGGTATTTCATTGGCAAAACCAACGGTAAAAATTGTGGCTGTCTCCATATCAATCGCCATGGCACGTGTCTTTACAAGGTATTTCTTAAACCTGGCATCATACTCCCAAACCCTTCTGTTTGTTGTATATACAGTACCTGTGTAGTATTCAAGATTATATCTGGTTATAGTGGTGGATATAGCACTCTGAAGCTTAAAAGCCGGCAGGGCAGGTACCTCATTGGGAAGGTAGTCATTGGATGTGCCGTCACTCCTGATGGCAGCAATAGGCAGGATCAGATCACCCAGCTTGTTCTTTTTCTTAAGGCCACCGCATTTCCCGAGAAACAGAACAGCAACTGGAGATACTGCGCTAACAAGATCCATTACGGTTGCAGCATTGGGACTTCCCATTCCGAAATTAATAATTGTGATCCCCTCAGCCGTGGCACTGGGCATGTTCTTATCTTTTCCTTCAACCGGTACACCGTTCCACTTTGCGAAAAGCTCTACATAGTACATGTAATTGGTAAGTAAGAAATAACTACCGAAAGAATCGAGCGATTTGCCTGTGTATCTGGGGAGCCAGTTATTAACAATTTCTTCTTTGGTTTTCATCCTATAAAGCGACTTAATATTTATCTCAATATATTTGTTCTTACAATTCGAGGTATCAAAAGTACGAAACTAAGTTGAAACAGTTAAATCTGCCTGCATATTCGTTCAGAATTACCGGGAAAGAAGGAAAACAGATGATCCTCGATCCGATAAGGAGGAAATTTGTCAAACTCACACCCGAGGAGTGGGTCAGGCAGAATTTTGTGAAGTACCTTGTACAGGAAGGGAAATACCCCCCCGGACTAATTGCAATCGAGGTCATGTCACCATTTAACAATCTGAAGAAAAGGGTTGATATACTGGTACATAACAGGTCAGGGCAGCCTGTGATGATTGTGGAGTGTAAAGAACCGGATATAGTGCTTAATGATAAAGTATTTGACCAGATAGTTACATATAACTTAGGATTTAAAGTACCCTATTTAATTGTCACAAATGGTATAGACCATTATGCATGCAGGATTTATCCAGGGGAAATACGTTATGAATTTCTTCATGTTATACCTCTATATGAAGATCTTTTAATATGAATTGGTTATGATCAGAGTGACCTGTGCAATAATCAGAAATGAAGAAAGTGAGGTGCTGATAGTTCAGCGCGGGGAGAAAACCGACCACCCTTTTAAGTGGGAATTCCCTGGTGGTAAGCAGAACAGAGATGAAACTGAGGAGGAGTGTATAATACGCGAAATAAAAGAGGAACTATCAATTGATATCGTCATCTGCTGCCGTATGCAGGATGTTGATTATGATTATGGGAAAAAACATATTCTGCTTATACCTTTTATTTGCGATACCCTTGACGAGATGCCCTTCCTGTCAGAACACATAGCTTATAAATGGATAACACCGGCCGGTCTGAAGGAGATCGATTTTTCGGGAGCAGATATAATTGTTGCTGAAAATTATCTTAAATATGTAAATGGATCTGAAGCTAAAAACGAACTGACTTCATCAGCTTCACATCTGGCATCTGATGATAAAGATCTCCGGGCTATGGTCACTGAAATGATGGGGATGAAGAATGCCGAATGGGTGGCAACTTCAGCAATTGATAATCCGGCTATTTTTAAGAAATTGCTCGAATATTCATACTCGGAGGATAAAAAACTTGCATTTCATGCTTCATGGATACTTACAAAGGTTTGCGATAAATATCCCGAAATGATTGATCCTTATCTCCAGGGAATTATAGAAGCATTGGCGAAACTTGATAATGAAAGTGCCCAGCGTTCATTCCTCCGGATCATCTCTCAAAGCGATATGACGAGGATCAGCAACAGACATCATGGATTACTAGCAGATCATTGTTTTAATGCCTTAAGATCAGGTTTTTCAGCTATAGCAATAAAAGCTTATTCGATGGAAATCGTTTATAAGTTAGCACTGATCTACCCGGAACTTGCAAATGAACTATATGCAACTATCAATATACTCCAGGGAGAGGGATCTGCAGGAATAGTTGCCAGGGGCAGAATTATACTGAAACGGCTTGCAGAAATTTCGGAAAACCAAAATTTTGATAACCTGATTCAGTAATAAAATTTTACTTCTTCAGAAGGAGACAAGTATTTCTTATTTATTTCAAATAAATTACTTTCAGGTTGCAAATCCGGTTTGCTCCGGACAACCTGATGATAAAAACTCCTCCCTGAGACAATCCGTCGATGGAGTTTTTTCCTCCCCATTCAATAGAGTATGGACCGGGTTCCAGAACGCGATCTGCTATAATTTTAAGCAATCTGCCCTGCAGGTCATAAACCTCAAGCTTGTACCTTCCGGGTTTAGAAACTTCAATCCTGATTGTGGTATAATCCCGGAAAGGATTTGGAAAGCAATTCAGAGTACATCCGGATAAATAATTTTCTTCCGGGGAATTCACGTCAGTCAGAAAGTTCCTTTCTCCAGGGGAACCTCCATCAGGTTTGGATCTCCAGTTATTACCCATATTATTATCCATTAATGGGTTGAGGAGCTCGATAGAGGCTCCTGTTCCATTTGCATCTGTTGGCCAGGGGGGATTCGGAGTAAAGTTTACAAAGTCGGAAAGTTTTTTCTGAGGATCAAAAAGATTAATATCATCTCCCGAACTGCTAAGGCCAAAATTCATATCTCCTGTTGTATTTTTTACTTTTGGAAGGATCTGTCTGAATGCTGTAATATCGCGGCATATAACAATATACGTGCCTGGTGAAAGGATAATGTCAGAAGGAATAGTAAAACCAGTTTCCGGACCAGCGTCGCTGATAATCCAGTTCTTAAGATTTACTGATGTGTTTCCGGCATTATAAAGCTCAATCCAGTCCTTAGTATCTTTTTCAGGCAGGGAGTTATATTTAATCTCATTTATTACAATGTTAATATCACTGCTTTCTGCATAGGTAAATATTGCTTTGAACGTACCAGCAGTCACCATGTTATAATCAATTGTTTTTGAATATGTGACCAGGCTGCCCCTTTCCCACTTTAAAAATTTATATCCCGGAGCCGGAATTGCAATAAGTTTTATGGGAATATCTTTAAAATAAACACCATAAAAGGGATAATTATCCGGTATTATAGAATTCACCCTGACTTTTCCCGATCCGGGAATATTGATCTCAATCTTAATTTCAAGAGCTTCACCCAGCCCCAGGACAGATTTCATATGATCCCTGGCATAAGCAGGCCGGTAATTAGCAAAATTCTTTATTTTTGTGAGATTATTCTCCCAGTTATTATAACTCAGTCCCCAGCGAATAAGATGATCGCTAATTTCAGGAAGAAATATTTGTTTAAGTGAATCGGTTGCTGCATTTATATTTGCCGCGCTAAAATTAGTGTTTATCCTGTCGGAGTACTGGTTTACAAATTCATTTCTGAAGCCAGGATTTGTCAACATCCTTCTGAAAAGCAAAGTCGACCACGGCGGATTGGGCCAGATGGGGCCATCTGTGGCCAGTGCAAACTTAAAAGTGTTAAAAGTGTATGCAGAATTTTCCCAGATTGAATATCCGAAGTCTGTATCAAAAACAATCCATCGCCAGAGACTGCCAGGATCATTAGTGTTCCAGTATTTGATATTATTACCGGGCCAGTCCTTGTTATTGACATATATTTCGGTAAGCTGATATTGAATATAATTTTTTATATCTATTTTATTGCTGACCTGAAGGTAGTTCTGTTCTGTCTCGAGTGTGTTAGAATTCAGGAAATTGGTCATTTGAAGGTATGATGTGTTGGATCCTTCAACGATATTTCCGTTGTTTTCGAGAAGGTTCACATTATCCGGATTTACATAATGGTTTTCAGCAATGAAATTGGTATTTACTTTTTCACGTATATTAAGAATTCCCCAGTATTCACCGTTAATGTAAACTATTGAAGGTTGAAAAGCCATTCGGTCTAAATCCATGTCTCTGATCAGTGTAGATGTTAATCCATCTCTAAGTATTGCCTGATCCCAGTCATTCCCTCCATTTCTAAGAACAATAGATTCAAATTTATTGATGGGTTTATCCTTAAAAAACTTGTAATCGAATGAACCTTTACCATATTCCCGTCGGGCAAAAAGTGCCAGTGATTTCTGCGCGACAGCACGCGAATAGGCTCCGAAGATCTTAATCCCAATGTCCTGATCAATTTGCTTAACTCCATTAATATCATATAATTCCATATGAGCTTTTCTTTCCCAGTCCTGCCAGAAGTTTGCCCCGTAATATGGATAATCTATAGATGCATTCGGGCCCATGACGTAGATGCCCGTATTGAAGTCCCACAGGTTTTCAGGATTTGTACTCAGGCTTATAACAGGAAGTGTATGATGCCTTGTCAGGTACGTGTTGGTAGAGATCACTCCCGGAAGTTTATGCGAATTCAATGATCTTGCCCTGACTATAGTATTCTTTGAAATAAGGATAGGACTTATATATAACGAGTTATTTAAAGATGGTTCTGATCCATCAAGAGTAAAGAATATTGAATCCGACGGATCATCTGATGAAAGCTTAAGTTCAAATCCTCCGGGAATATAACCTCCGTTAATTGAAAAATTCACGGTGTCACAGCTTGTAAGTGTAGTGTCACCGCCATTGATATTTGCGCTGCCGGGGGTAGGAGATGTAAAATAAAACCATGAATCTTTCCCATCGGGTTTCCGGCCATAGGAAATATCTGCCAGGAGAGGAATCGGAGAAACGGAATCTAAAATTGATGAATCTGGTCTGGAAAGTATAAGCGTTTCTCCTTCGTTGCTTATCTTAAAATTGGAATGTAATTTATTGCCGTTGAGGTGAATATATTCAGGAGTATCATCACCATAACCTGCTCCGGTGAACCCGAGACTTAATATAGGGATCAGGCTGAAATCAGAAGAACCGGAGTTGTTGTTATGACCCTGTACAGCAATGACATTAACTCCCTCAACCAGGAAATTTGCAGGATCAGAAATATTAAAATTAACCGGATTGCCGCCACTATACATAGTTGCTTCTCTTGAAGCACTTGCAGTCTGGTTATACGCTATAGCTGACCCGGCTGTCCCAAGATTACTTCGTGCAATTTCCTGTCCGTTGATATATGCCACGAATCCATCATCATAATCTATGCTCAGGATCATTTCCGATATATCCTGAAGATCAGTAATAACGAACTCTTTGCGTATGAACAGGCTCTGGATATTATTCAGAACAGTTGAGTCGTCATTGTCGCCATAACCAAACCCGCTTGGCCCCGTACTCCAGGAAGAAGCATCGAAACCAGCATTGCGCCATGAGTTCCCGATATCTGATGTGGGAACCAGGTACTTCCATTCTGCACCTTTTCTGATAATAGTCTGATGGCTCAGAGGAATGGCGGTCCGATTCTTTCCTGATGCAAAAATGAGAAGGTAATTATGAGGTTTGAGAGAAATAGCCGGGAAGGTCCATTTCTTTAAATTACCTGCATCATCTGAAAGAAAGCACCCATCCAGGCTGCTCGCCTGGGAAGAAGGATTGTAAAGTTCGATCCAGTCGCTGTGGTCACCATCCTCATCTCTTATTCCGCTGACGTTCGAAGATGAAAACTCATTGATCAGAACCTGTGAAGATAACTGAAACGATAAGAACAGAAGAATAAGGAATGAAAGCAGAAAACGCATTAACTGATTTGTATTATTCAAATTATAATTGAAGGATCCAGTCAGCTATTATCTTAAGAACATCAGGAGAAAATGTCTCTTCAATTTCACCATATTCAGAAGGTAATCCTGTTTTGCTATGCTGAAAAAGGTGATTCAGTCCGGGGAAAGCTTTCGTGGTAACAGATATGTTTCCCCCCGCCTTAAGGGCTTTTTCAATTGCCGGAAGGTTAATTTCGGCAGCAACCTGAAGATCCTTTTCGCCATTAACGGCAAGGACGGGGCACTTTACTTTTTTCCAGTAACCTGCCGGATTTGCAACAAGAAAATATCTGAACCACGGGCTCGTTAATGACCCGACAGAACCCTGGAATTGTTTCAAAGCTTTTTCTTTCTCTTCAGCAGTACTCTTATCTTTTTTCAGTTCTTTATTGAAAATGACAGTCATCTTTTCTGTTGCTTTTTTATTATCCGGTTCTTTCTTAATTACAGCAAAGAGCTTACGATTTATTGAGATGCCTTTCTCCGTATCCTTTTCATCGGCATTTGACGCTTTGCTGATATCATAATTTTGCCTGTGAAGTATTGCTTCTCCCATGACACCGGGCCCGGCTATTGAAACAACAAAAGCAATACCCGGATTCTGAGATGCTACGATCGGTGCAATCAATCCCCCTTCGCTGTGGCCGGCAAGCCCTATTAATCGGGTATTGATCTTTGGAAAGGTTTTTAAGAAATTAAATGCTGCTTCCGCATCCGTTGCAAGGTCGGCTGTTGTAGCAGTCGAATAATTGCCCTGAGATTTACCAACGCCTCTGTCGTCATATCTGAGCACTACTATCCCGTTACGGCTGAAGTAATCAGCAATAACCAGGAATGGTTTATGCCCCAGCAATTCTTCATTCCTGTTCTGGGCGCCGGATCCTGTTATAAGAATAACAGCAGGGAAGGGACCTTCTCCTTTCGGAATAGTAAGTGTCCCCGCAAGCTTTATATTAAACTTTTCATTTGTAAAAGTTACATCTTCAGAAGAATAGGGGAAGGGAGGTTTTGGCTCCTGCGGCCTGCTCAGGGTAAAGGCAGCTTTCAGCCTTGTAAGATTGAGATCCGTGGTTGTTCCTGCCTGTTTCCAGGTGCCTTCGAACAGGGTGTCATTTTTTAATGTTCCGTTATATTCACCAAGAAGAAGCGGTGCCTTTATATCGATTTCCTTTCCGTTAAAACTAACCGGACCGATTTTAATATTCCTGGCACCCTGGTCCGGGCTGTCGAGTGTTGCGACCAGAGAATCCTTCCCAATCAGTGAAAGGTTAAAGATAACTCTTAGAGTAATTCCGCCTGCCGGAATTTTCCCAATCCAGGAGCCTGTAACTGATTTGTAGTCAATAATATTCTGAGCTGGGGCAATCTGTAAAAAAAGTAATGCAGAAAGCAGTACTGTAAAAATTCTTTTCATCTTATTTTATTTTGGAGTAAAATTACCTGTTTTAGATATCAATATTGCATGTAGCAACGTGATTTATTTTATAACGAACTTACACAGAGAGACACAGAGGATGCACAGAGCTTCACAAAGGGTATTCTCTGTGGCTCTCTGTGATTCCCTGTGGAACTTTGTGTAACTAATCTAATCCTTTTTATCCACTTTAACTCCCTTAAACCTTCTTCAACTTTTTTACTACTTTTACACCTTAATTATTTTCATGAAAATGCGAATCGTTGATACCAAGGGGTTGCAATGTCCAGCACCGCTAATTGAGGCAAAAAGAGCGCTTAAAGAAACAAAGACAGGTGAATCTTTTAAAGTTATAACAAGCAGCCAGAATGCATTAAATAATATTTCCAGATTCCTTGAGGACAATAAAATTGAATTTTGGATTGACGAGAAGGAAAGTATCTGGACTATTACTATTACAAAGGCAAATACTTCAGCAGGAAATATTATCAGGTCCTGATTATATTTATGAAAGTAGATCTTCTAAAAATGGTTGAAAGTGGCGGATGCTCTGCCAAGATTTCCCCGAAACAGCTTGAGGAGATCCTGAAGTATTTACCTCTTCCTGAAGATCCGAATATCCTGGTTGATATTGATACCCGCGATGATGCCGGAGTATACAAGGTAAACGACGATCTTGCCCTGGTCCTTACTACCGATTTCTTTCCTCCGGTATGCAGCGATCCGTATGAATTTGGAATGATTGCCGCAACCAACTCAATAAGTGATGTTTATGCAATGGGTGGCACACCTGTGATAGCTCTCAATATCATGATGTTCCCGGCAGCAGAGCTCCCAATGGAAGTATATGCTTCAATTCTTAAAGGAGGCTACGACAAAGCATCTGAAGCAGGCGTGAGAATAATCGGGGGACATACGATTGATGATAACCCACCCAAATACGGTCTGGCAGTTGTAGGGTATGTTCATCCTGAGAAGATAATTACCAATTCAGGGGCCAGGCCAGGCGATTCTCTGATACTTACGAAACCCATAGGCACCGGGATAATTCTTGCCGGGCAGAGGCTTAAGATGGTAGGCAAAAAAGATATTGTTGAAACTCTCAGGCTGATGAAACTACTTAATAAATCGGGTGCTGAAGTGATGAAGAAATACGATATAAAAGGGGCAACGGATATCACAGGCTTCGGACTTGCAGGACACGCTCTAAGGATGGCAAAAGCCGGTAGTGTAAGCATTACACTTAATATGAAACAGGTACCCCTGATAGGTGATGTCTACAAGCTTACAGATGATGGGTGTATCCCCGGAGCCTCTTTCCGTAATCTTGAATATTCTGAACCCGATACATCCTTTGACCCCGGCCTGGATTATAATCTGAAAATGCTGGCTTTCGATGCACAGACCTCAGGAGGACTATTGATAAGTGCTCCCCCGGGCATGGAAAATAAAATTCTCGGAGATCTGAATGATGCCGGCCTTCAAAATAGCGCTGTGATAGGGTTTGTTAAGGACCATGATCAAAAATTTCTATATTTAAACAATTAAAATTCCGCAATCAGAAATGGCTGAAAAAAGTATTAAAAGAACCGGAATAAGCGATAGCATTCAGGGCCTGACAAGTCTTATCGGTAATACACCTCTTTTTGAAATAGAGTTTTCATATAAAGGGAGACCCGGAAAAATATATGCCAAAGCTGAACAATTTAATATGACAGGAAGCATAAAGGACAGGATGGCTCTTCATATTATCCGCGAAGCCTACAGGAAGAACCTGATCAAACCAGGAGACCGGGTTATTGAAGCTACAAGCGGTAATACAGGAATTGCCTTCGCTGCAGTCGGAAGAGCACTGGGTCATCCCGTGACAATTTTCATGCCCGACTGGATGAGTGAGGAACGCAAGAACTTAATAAGAAGCTATGGAGCAGACATAGTTCTTATCAGCAAAAAAGAGGGTGGTTTTCTGGGAAGTATCCAACGCTCAATTGAACTTGCTCAGGCTGATAAAAATACCTTTCTTCCGCGTCAGTTCGAAAACTACGATAATGCTGAAGCACATTATGCTTCGACCGGACCTGAGATATGGTGGCAGTTAAGAATGCATGGCAGAAGAACAGATGCCTTCGTCGCGGGCGTGGGTACAGGCGGAACAATTATGGGAACCGGACGCTATCTGAAAAAGATGAATCCATCTGTCAGGCTATACCCGCTTGAACCATCAAATTCTCCTACGATGACAACAGGTTTTAAAGTTGGCGCACATCGAATACAGGGCATTTCGGATGAATTTATTCCTGCATTGATAAAGCTTGATGAACTTGATGAAGTAGTTGCAGTGGATGATGGAGATTCAATAATTATGGCACAGAAACTTGCAAGTGAACTTGGGATCGCTGTCGGAATCTCTTCAGGTGCAAATTTCCTGGGCGCTCTTAAGAAATTTCTGGAGCTTGGTCCTGATGCGACAATTGTTACTGTATTTTCTGATGACAATAAGAAATATCTCAGTACCGGGTTAATGAAAAAAGAGCCATTAAAGGAAGGGTTTTTGTCGACAGAGGTTAAGCTAAAATCATTTAAAGCATTAAAACGCAATTGTATAACATGTTGTAATCCTGCTGAATGCAGAGAAATTGTCGATATTTCAGTTTTAGATGAAGTAAATTTTCCTTCCTGCTATTTAAGGAGTCTGAAAGTAATAAAGCGCAAAGGCGCAACGACTCAGAGGGTATACGGTATAAATAAATGACCACTTCGTACAACTTGTGGTAAAAAATAGCATGCATCTCCCACCGGCTTTTTGCAGTTGTCCGTATTAATCATGATTTTTATTATGTACCTGACCATTCCATTTTAATGGATTATCGGTTATATATTTCCTGATGCGGTTCAGTTCCAGATTAGTACGTATAATATGGTCATGGTATCTGGGTTGCCATGCAAATCCGGAGTCGAAATGATGTGCATTTTTTGCGACTACAGATTTATAGGAACGAATTATAACAGACAACGACCCTGTTTTTGGTGAAATGGATGACATAATTTCAATCTGGTTATTTTTTTGACATGACGTCGCATGGAATGATTGTAGAGACGTTGCATCGGGTGGTCGTATTGATGTTGCATCTGGTGGTCGTAGAGACGTTGCATGCAACGTCTCTACGGCTCCATTAATAACGATAATTCCATGAATATGATTTGGCATGACAACAAATTCGTCCAATTCAACGAATGGGAAATGTTGCGGGATTTCAAACCATTTTTCACGGGCTATTAATCCCGTCGCAGATAATACAACCATGGCATCTGCAATATCACCAAACCACTGTGTCATACGTTTGGTGCAGATTGTAATAAAATATTTCCCACATGCCGAATAATCATACCCTGACATCCGGGTAGATTTGATCCGGTATTTATTCCTGAACAATGACACCATATTTATTTTGCAACGGACATCACAAAATTAAGCAAAATGTAACAAAATCGTAACAGGAATAAATTAATAAATTATTTAAGAGTTAATACTTTAATATTTTAAAACAGGACACTGATCTATTTTGTAAAGGGATGATAATGAGCACTAAGAGTAGTCATTTGCATCTCGACAGATTAAAATCTTAAAATTTATGTGATGACATTTTTAATAATTGTAATAGGACTGGTTCTTATTTTTGATTTCATAAACGGGTTTCACGATTCTGCCAATTCAATTGCAACAGTCGTTTCGACAAAAGTCTTATCACCGTTAGCTGCTGTAGGTCTTGCAGCCACCTTCAATTTTCTTGCATTTTTGATTTTCCCTCTTAAGGTAGCCACAACCATTGGTAAAGGGGTAATAAATCCTGAAATAATAACCCTTGAGTTAATTGCTGCAGCCATAATAGCTGCTATCGCGTGGAATCTTATTACCTGGTGGATGGGATTACCGTCGAGTTCTTCACATACTCTTGTAGGAGGATTGGTCGGAGCTGCCGTCGCAGGGTATGGATTCGGATCAGTCATTTTTGCAGGAGTGATTAAGATAGTTATTTTCATTGTGATTGCCCCGGTTCTGGGTATGACAATGGCTTTCATCATTTCGGTTATTGTGCTTCACATAATAAAGAATTCCCCGCCATCAGGAGTAGACCGCTGGTTCCGCAGGCTACAGCTGTTATCTGCATCAGCATTCAGCCTTGGTCACGGTGGTAATGATGCCCAGAAATCTATGGGAATTATCTGGGTTGCGCTGATAGCAACAAATCAGGTTGCCAAAAATGCACCTATTGATCTCTGGATCGTCCTGTCCTGTCACGCAGCAATTGCTCTTGGAACATTATTCGGCGGTTGGAGAATTGTAAAAACGATGGGACAGAGGATTACAAAGCTCAGGCCATTTGAAGGATTTTGTGCAGAGACAGCAGGTGCCCTGACATTATTCGGAGCAACTCATTTCGGAATACCGGTGAGTACAACTCATACAATTACAGGATCTATAATCGGGGTTGGAGCCACAAAAAGACTCTCTGCAGTGAAATGGGGCATGACAAACAAGATATTCTGGGCATGGATACTTACGATACCTGTTTCTGCATTAATAGGTGCTTCAATGTATTTACTCCTCCATGCAATCATTTAATACATAGGTTCAATCAGAAAATATTTCTTTTTACCTCCTACCAGGATTATGTCCCTTTGTGAAAGAACTTCTCAGATTGTATAATATTAAACTGTGGCTTAGAGCTAATATTCTTCATTTGTAACAATTACTTAATTCCTGTGCAACCTAGCTGTAATAATTATACCCGACTTTTGTATCATGAAAAAACATAGTCGAATTAAAACCTTAAACATGAAGAAGATTATTACACTATTATTAATATTTTCAGTTGCCGGGATGACCGGATTTGCACAGACATCAGTGAGTGATTCATTAAAGCAAGTGATCTCAAATCATGAGGGAAAACTTACCGCTCTTGATGAAAGAGTACTTGTAAATGAAGCAGACCTTGGTAAGCTAAACAAAATTAAAATATCAGGTTATGTTCAGGCCCAATGGGAGAGCTACGGAAAGGATCTGGTCAAGACTAATGACCCGACCAATACCTTTTATATCAGAAGAGCAAGAGTAAAATTCACATATGAAGCTCTTGACGGAGTTAAATTTGTAATTCAACCTGATTTCAGCACCGGTAACCTTTCATTAAAAGATGCCTACGCTGTTGTAAACATTCCAAAATTAAAAGACTGCACTTTATGGGCAGGTCAGTTCAACAGACCTGATTATGAAGTGGAGTACTCTTCAAGTCAGAGAGAAGTGCTTGAACGTTCAAGAGTTCATCAGGGCTATCTATCCCGGTGAAAGAGAGATCGGTGTAAAACTCGAGTACATCGGATCAAAAATTCCTCTGAAATTTCAGTTAATGGCAATGAATGGCAATTTCACCGGTTCACAGGCAAAAGACGTTGATTCAGAAGAAAGATATCATGGCCCGTCTTGTTTATTCAGTCAAACTTCCAGGTGCAGGCATTGGAATTGATCTGGGACCAAGTCTTTACTATGGCGGAAATAGGGCAAAAACAAATCCATATATACTTACTGAGTAATGGAATTGCCGACAGTGTCAAAGTAGGAGACTATCTTGATAAAAAGTGGTTTGGTGGTGAAATTCAGATATTTGCTGATTTACTTGGAGGCCTTGCTATCAAGGGTGAATATATAGCCGGGACAAACTCAACGGCAAGTGCCATAACGTCTACAGCGACAAGGGCACAAAAAATGGCAGATCCTAATAAAATAAACAACTTCTCCGGTTATTATATATACTTTATCAAGAATATAGGACCGAAAAACCAATTTGTGGCAAAGTACGATTTTTATGATCCCAATACTAAACTATCAGGTGATGCTGCCAGGAATAGTCTGAATTACAAGACAGTTACACTTGCATGGCAATATTATCTGAACGACAATATCAGACTTTCCCTGAACTATGAAATGCCAAAGAACGAAACCAATACAGCATAATCCAAAAAATCTGAAGGATAATACACTTGGAATCAGGATTCAGGCAAAATTCTAAAATATTTAATAAACAGTACAATAAAATAAATCAAAAAAAATGAAAAACATTAACTCAATATTCATAATCCCGGCAGTGGCAATTATTTTACTTGCCACATCATTTGCCGAACAGTCAAAGATCACAGTGAAAGGATCTGATACAATGGTGATCCTTGCTCAGAAATGGGCAGAATTATATATGAAGAATAATCCTTCAGCAACAATCCAGGTAACCGGCGGCGGATCAGGAGTTGGAATAACAGCCCTTATAAACGGAACAACAGATATATGTAACGCAAGCCGTCCAATGAAACAGACTGAGATTGAAAAGCTCAAAGCAAGATATAATACTCTTGGTGTACAGATTCCCTGTGCGAAAGACGGGGTTACAATATTTTTGAATGAAGCTAATAAAGTCCAGGAGCTTACACTCAAACAGTTAAGTGATATTTACCAGGGGAAGATCAGGAACTGGAAAGAAGTCGGAGGCAATGATGCTGAAATCAGAATGTACGGGCGCGAAAACAGTTCAGGAACCTATACATATTTCCATGACGAGGTTGTAAAAGCCGATTATGCTGCGACCGTTCAGTCCCTGCCCGGAACAGCTGCAGTAGTAAATGCTGTAAAAAAAGATGTCAATGGAATCGGTTATGGTGGTGCAGCTTATGCAGTTGGTGTAAAACATGCCAAAGTAAAAAAGGATGCAAATAGCCCTGCGGTTCTTCCTACGGCAGAATCTATTGCGAAGGGGGAATATCCTATAACCAGGTACCTGTATATGTACCTGAGAAACAGGCCAACAGGTGAGACCAAAAAGTATATCGACTGGATATTAAGCCAGGAGGGACAAATGGTCGTTACCGAAGTCGGCTACTTCCCATATAAGTAATAGTTTTTTACTGTGTCAGCATCTTTCGCGAAAAAGAAATTCCGCTTTTCTGACTGGTTTGCCGAAAAAGTAATCAAGTCAGTTGCGTTCCTTTCCATTGCTGTGGTTATCCTGATATTTATTTTTGTCTTCCGGGAAGCCTTCCCGATTTTCAAAATGGATACAAAAAGCGCAGCACCGACAGAATTGCTTGTCCAGGAAAGCTATGGGGGTGCGGAGACATCGGGCGAAACAGTAACAACTTCCGACAATCAGGTCGACAACTCTAATAAAGCTCAGACACCGGCGAAGAAACCCTCATCTACGCTTTTTTCAAAAACCTGGATGCCCGTATCCGATAATCCGCGATACGGCATCTGGCCATTATTCCTTGGTACACTTAAAGTAACAATAATTGCTTTGCTTTTTGCAGCTCCGGTTTCAATCCTTGCTGCTATTTATACGGCAATGTTTGCAAAACCACGGATAAGGGAGATTATAAAGCCTGTGATTGAATTGCTTGCAGGATTTCCCTCAGTGGTTATTGGATTCTTTGCACTGATGGTTCTGGCAACCGTATTTCAGAATATTTTTGGTTATGCAAGCAGGTTAAATGCTTTTGTCGGCGGAATTGCCATGGGACTGGCAGCTATTCCGATTATTTATACTCTTACAGAAGATGCTTTGACCGCGGTGCCGAAAACTTATACGGAAGCCAGTCTCGGATTGGGTGCAAGCAGGAGGCAAACAGCATTTTATGTTGTATTGCCGGCAGCTGTCCCCGGTATCTTTGCAGCTATAGTACTGGGCGTCGGAAGGATCTTCGGAGAAACTATGATCGCCCTCATGGCAACCGGAAATGCAGCAATGATCTCAATGAATCCCTTCGATTCGGTCAGAACTTTATCTGCTACTATCGGTGCAGAAATGGCTGAGGTGGTTTTTGGAGATACTCATTACAGCGTGCTTTTCCTGATAGGGTCATTGCTTTTCATCTTCACCTTTACTCTAAATGCGTTAGCGGAATTCTATTTCAGGAATCTGGTAATCAGGCGTTATCAATCAAAAAAATAGAAGAAAAAAAATGAACAGGAATATAAAGGACAAGATTGTTGAAAGTCTGACAGGAATTTCAGTCTTGCTGATAATATTCATAATTGTTTCAATTCTTGCAGTAACAATCGTCGGAGGATGGCCGAACCTGAACTGGGCATTTTTATCAGAATTTCCGAAAGACGGGATGACCAAAGGAGGCATTTTCCCTGCAATTGTCGGTACAGCCGTTATGACAATAATTATGGCAGTTGCAGCTGTCCCTTTTGGAGTTATAACAGCCATATACCTTGCGGAATATGCGAGTGAAAAATCTATTATTGCGAAGACCATAAGGTTTGCCGTAAAAACGCTTGCAGTTGTTCCTTCAATAATATTCGGATTATTCGGGCTGGGTTTCTTTATTGGTTTTATAGGCAAGAATATGGATGGGATTTTTAACGGAGGAGAATTAAAATGGGGTCAGCCCAACATTCTCTGGGCAAGTCTGACAATGGCCCTGCTTACACTGCCGGTGGTAATTGTTTCTGTAGAAGAGGCAATACGGACAATTCCCAAAGAAATGAGGGAAGCAAGCCTGGCACTTGGTGCAACGAAATGGCAGACAATAAAGAAAGTTGTAATACCCGGATCTGTTTCAGGAATTCTTACAGGGACTATACTTGCAGTAAGCAGGGGAGCAGGAGAGGTGGCACCAATACTTTTTACGGGAGCTGCTTATTTCCTCGCAGATCTGCCTCATTCATTAAGCGACCAGTTCATGTCGCTCGGATACCATATATATATAATGTCGACACAATCATCCAATGTCGACGCTACATTACCAATACAGTTTGCGACAACTCTGGTGCTTCTATTGCTCACATTCTCACTGAACGGTATTGCAGTAACACTCAGATACAGAATAAGAAAAAATGCAAAATAATTATAGTTTTCATGAATGATATTAAAGTCAGGATAAATAATCTTTCATTGTTCTACGGAACAAATCCGGCATTAAAAAGCATAAAAATGGAGATACCCGAAAAAATGGTGACAGCATTTATCGGACCTTCAGGTTGTGGAAAGTCTACCTTTCTCCGAACATTGAACAGGATGAATGATCTTATTGATAATGTTAAAATTGAGGGTGAAGTAATTATAGATGGTATAAATATTTATAATAAGGATATTGATGTGGTAAACCTCCGCAAAAAGGTGGGAATGATATTTCAGAAATCAAATCCTTTTGCAAAGTCTGTATACGATAATGTCGCTTTTGGTCCCAGGATAAACGGGATATCGCAGCGAAACAAGCTCGATGAGATTGTAGAATATTCATTGAAGCAGGCAGCTATATGGGATGAAGTAAAAGGAAGGCTTCACAACTCAGCATTGAGTCTTTCAGGTGGGCAGCAGCAGAGGCTTTGCATAGCCAGGACCCTTGCCGTCAATCCCGACATAATATTAATGGACGAGCCTGCAAGTGCACTTGATCCCATATCAACAACCAAAATTGAAGAACTTATTCATGAGCTAAAGCAGCAGTACACTATAATTATTGTAACGCATAATATGCAGCAGGCTGCCAGGACAAGCGACTTTACCGCTTTCTTTTATCTCGGGGAGCTTGTGGAATTCAATAAAACGGAGACAATGTTCTCGAATCCGGCAAAAAAACAGACTGAAGATTATATCTCAGGACGTTTTGGATAGCAGATCATTATTTAGGAAGTGAAAAAAGGAATTCTGTCCCTCCGCCAACCCTTGACCGTACTGATATTTCTCCCTTATGAAGAAGTACTGCATTTTTAACTATAGCCAGACCAAGTCCGGTTCCTCCACTTTTTCTTGAACGCCCGGAATCAATTCTGTAAAACCTCTCAAAGACTCTTGGCAGGTGCTCTTCTGCAATTCCAATCCCATCATCAGAAAACAGAAAGTGGTAATGAGTTTTATCCTCGTTGTACAGGTTAATCCTTATAGTTGAATTATTACCGGCATAATTGACCGCATTCTCAAGGAGATTCTGGAATATTGAAAGTATCAGGGACCTGTTCCCGGTAACAAATATATTATCAATATTTTCGGTAAGAACATCCATATTCCGGGCTTCAATTGCCGATTTGAAATTGTTGATTACATCAGTGATCACATCTCTGATGTCCACTCTTTCAGAAACAAACGAACTTCCTGATTCTTCAATCCTGTTCAAAACAGCGATATCGTTGATAAGATTTGTCAGCCGCTCACTCTGGGCAAGAGCTTTTTCGATAAAGTATTTCTGCTTATCCGCCGGCATAGCCGGATCGCTCAGGAGAGTTTCAAGATACCCTTTAACAGATGAAACCGGAGTCTTGAGTTCATGGGCTATGTTTGAAGTCATTTGCTGTTTAACAATCCTGTTCTGTTCAATTTCAGTGATATCGCTGAGAATGACTTCAAAATTTTTATCATGAAAAATCACACACTGAACCCTGAAAAATTTACCATTCTTTCCAACGGTATACTCAGTTTTTGGCAACTGATTCGATGATCCATCGTTCCCCATCTGTTTGTCAATAAATTCATTGACTCTTTTGAATTCTTCAATTTTGAAGAAATTTGCACCCGATACTGTTAACTCACCGGAGATCATGTTCATGTAATGAATGAAATGATTATTTGAAAGTATCTTCTCCTTATCTTCCGAAAAGAACGCAACACCTTCATTCAGTGCATTCAGATGGCTGAATAGTTTTTCCTTTTCATTTATGAGGTCGTCCCTGGTCCTTATAAGATTATTGTATATATCAAGTATCTCTCCACCGATTATACCAAGCTCATTCCTGGGAAATTTCTGGTTGAAATCGAATGGTTCATTGTTCCCTATTTTTAAAGCAAAATCTTTAAGTCGTGTAATTGATTCAGAGAATTTATTTGTCACAAACAGCATTATGAGCCAGATCATTATAAAAGAAAGAGAAATAACGACAAAAAAGTACTTCTTTGCTTTAAGGAAATTGACAACTTTAATGTCGTAAACAACTGCTGCTCTTATATAATAGCTGCTATAATATTTCGAGAAGTAATAATAATCCTCTCCGGTTGTTCCTGATTTTCTGACAGATGTGCCAAAATCAGAATATTGTGATTCAGCAATCTCCGGCCTGTTTTTATGATTCTCCATTTGGGACCAATCATGGACTGAACTATCATAAATAACGTTTCCTGAAGGATTTACAACTGTTATTCTGAGGTTTTCCTGGGGAAGCAATCTGACAAGTGAATCAACAATATGAAAATTACCCGTAGCCTGAAGGGAATTGGATCTTATGAAATTGTCGACAATTCTGGTAGTCTTTTCAAGCTCATCGTTCAGTGTTGAGATCCTGTAATCTTTTTCCCTTTTATACATATAACAAAGGGTAATGATGGTAAACAGAACGAAAACAACTGAATAATAAAAGAAAAGTGTATTCCTGAATTTATACCTGGAAGTCATAATTTTCAATTTTGATCATAATTCAAAATAATAACCATAACCTGTCTTATTTTTAACAGAAGCCCCATGCTTCCCAAGTTTATTGCGCAGCCTGGTTATATTGACATCAACGGTCCTGTTTGTAACAATAACATCCTTTTCCCATACAATACTCAAAATATCTTCCCTCGAGAATATTTTCCCCTGATTTTCGCAGAGCAGCTTAAGTATTTCAAATTCTTTCCTTGTCAGCTCAATCTTTTCATCGCCGATAATCACTCTTTTTCTTACAATGTCAAGCCCGATATCACCGTAACTGACAGGCGTTTTGCTCTTTGATTTGTCGGGATCGGACCTTTTAAGGATGGCTTTTACCCTTGCTGTCAGTTCATTAATGGAAAATGGCTTGGATATATAATCATCAGCTCCCAGGCTGAATCCTGTAAGCAGATCATTTTCAGTGTCTTTGGCAGTCAGAAAAATAATAGGTACGGAATTGTTCTGTTCTTTTCTCAGAATATCTGCCAGTCTGAAACCTGAAATGGGTCCCATCATAACGTCAAGCAGAAGAAGGTCAAATTCATGAACAGGTATTGCCAGAGCCTCCTCGGCAGAATGAGCCACTTCGGTAATAAAACCTGCATTATCGAGATTATACTGAAGGATTTCACAGAGGTCTTCTTCATCGTCGACTATCAGGATCTTTTTGCCTTTATAATCCATATAACAAAATATCAGGTATTTTCTGTACTCGTTGAAGGACTTCCGTATTTCTGATGCCTTATATCTGTACCCTGTAGAGAGTAGATGGAAGCTTCTGCAATATTTGTTGCATGATCGGCAATTCTTTCAATATTAGTTATAATATTTTTGAGATCAGCATAGCTCAGGAGCATTTCCCTGGTTTTTTCACTGACCTTTGCTTTTGAGATGGTATTTATCAGGAGCTTCCTGTTCATCTCATCTATTATTTCATCATTTTTGATGGTCCAGACTGCATAAGAATCATCACCACTGGTAAAAGATAAAAGCGATTTCTCCACCATGCTTATTCCCGAGAGCAGCATATTCAGAATGACATCTGTCATTGCTTTGAATTCAGCGGTATCCCTGATTGAACCTATTGAGGTGATAATATTAATGACACGGTCACCTATACGTTCAAGGTTTATTGTCATTCGGTATACTGAGACGATTTTTCTGATATCAGATGCAACAGGCTGATAAAGTACAATTGAATTAATGAATTTATCACTTATAATTACTTCATATTCATCAATTTTCTTTTCATTTGCATCAATATTGGCAATGATATTTTTGACTTCACTGATATCGCTCAGTGACATGAACTTTTCAAGGAGAGTAAGCTGGCTGAGGACCAGGTCGGCCATCTCTTCAAAACTCTTCAGAATGTCGCAGACAGATTCTTCCCTTCTTGTTTTCATAACCGGATTTTATAATTGTTTCCTCAAAACTAAAAGCACTAAAATATAATGAACTGCTGCAAAGGTAATTGCATTTAACATTATAAATGGTACACTATTGTTACTTATTTGTTACATTTTAATAACCCTTATATTAAAGGGGAAGTAACAGTAACGATTTTACAGACTTATCGTTTCCATCTCCGGTTATTCCGGTTGTGGCTTATTGGGGAATCAGATCTTGGTCTGTTATGATCCCTGCGTTTTTGCTCGGGTGGTTTCACAGGATTATTGTCAATTAAAGGGAAAGGATGATTATCAATAACCCTTATCTTTTTTGTTATCAGTTTTTCAATATCCTTCAGATAAGCTTTTTCCTCTGCATCACAGAATGAGATAGCCGTACCGTTAGCTCCTGCCCTGCCGGTCCTGCCAATCCGATGGACATATGTTTCAGATATATTGGGGATCTCATAATTAATAACGTATTCAAGATCATCAACATCAATACCTCGGGCCGCTATATCGGTTGCCACCAGTACACGTGTAGTCTGTGCTTTAAAATTTGAAAGTGCCCGCTGACGTGTAGTTTGTGCTTTGTTACCATGAATTGATTCGGCACTTATATTTTTCTTCTTCAGCACCTTTACAACTTTATCGGCTCCATATTTAGTCCTGGTAAAAACCAGTGCAGTTTTGATCTTTTCCTCCTTCAGCAATTCCAGCAGCAGGGCATTTTTATTGCCCTTATCAACGAAGTAAACAAACTGATTTACGATGTCGACTGTTGATGCAGAGGGAGTAACTTCCACTTTTACAGGTTTATAAACTATTGAACCTGCCAGTTTTACAATTTCGGGAGGCATCGTGGCAGAGAAAAAAAGTGATTGTCTTTTATGCGGTAGAGCAGCAATAATTTTTTTTACATCGTGAATGAAACCCATATCGAGCATTCTGTCAGCTTCGTCAAGAACAAAAATTTCAATTTCTTTTAACGAAATGAATCCCTGATTCATAAGATCAAGCAACCTGCCGGGTGTTGCTACCAGAATATCGACACCATTTCGTAAAGCAGTAGTTTGTGGATTTTGATGAACACCTCCGAATACAACTGTATATGTCAATCCGGTATGCCGGCCATATGATTTAAAGCTCTCTTCGATCTGTATAGCCAGTTCCCTGGTAGGCGTAACGACAAGACTTCTTATCTTTTTTTTCCTGTCGAATGTTCTGGTCTTACTGAGCAACTGAAGGATGGGTACTGCAAAAGCTGCTGTTTTACCGGTGCCGGTTTGTGCACAACCTATCAGGTCGGTTCCGCGAAGGATAATTGGTATAGCTTGTACCTGTATTGGTGTTGGTATTGTGTAACCTTCTTCTTTTAATGATTTTAGAATAGGTTCAATAATGTTCAATGATTCAAACTTCATAAAAAAATATTAGTAAATTAAATGTGAAATAAAAACTGCCGGGTCATGGCGGGGATTATTCCGTATAAAAACTGGGCAAAGGTAATATTATTTACCTGTGTTCCCGAAATTTAATATATCATAGAATTCCGTAACTTGCGACCACATTAGAAGTAACATGCTGCTTTCGAGAATAATTTTGCCTGGTCTTGCCCTGATAACCTTTTTCTCTGATTCTTTTGCACAGAGTGTCATCCGGCCCAACTTTTCCCTAAAGAGCCACGAAACTCTGGAAATCAGAAAGATTGAGATAAATCAGGAAGCGACCATATTTTACCTCACCATTGAGAACAAAATTCCGGGAGGAACTTTTTGCGCAGATAAAAATATTTTTATGGTTTACCCTGATGGAAACCGAAGGAAGCTGATCTCCTCGAACGGTATACCGGTATGTCCGGGTACATATAAATTTAAATATATCGGGGAGAAGCATGATTTCGTACTGACATTTCCGCCCCTTAAACCCGGCATTGAATGGATCGATCTTATCGAGGATTGTAGTGATAATTGTTTTTTCTTCTACGGTGTAACACTTGATATTGATCTTAACAGGAAAATAGATGAAGCTTTTGAGATTACTGACCCGGTATTATCACTTGCCAGTTTAATCAGGTTAGCTGAAGAGACAGATTCTAAAAACCTTGGATCCGAAGGTTTGCTTTATATAACCATTATCAAATCAGAAAAGGAAATCGGGAATAACGAAAAAGCAACTGAATGGTATAACAGACTGAAATCGTCAGAAGCCCCACACTTTTCACAGTATATCAAATATCTTAACGATCAGGGGATAAAATATTAGAATTTAAAAAAAAAGCTGATCCGGAGGGATCAGCTTTTTCCTGTTTTGGACGGTTTTTAGCTTTATTAAAGTATAACTATTTGATTAGTAGCAAATAAGAGATTTATTTAATGCAAATAAGGGTGTCCGGAAGGATCAGCTTTTTTATTGTAAATAATCGGTTATTATTTTCCGAAGTAGAAATTAAGACCTATAGCAGCAATCCAGGTACTTTTATCGTATGTTTCTATTACCGGGACATAATTAGTTTCATCCAGATAATGATTAAAGGATTTTGAACCTTGTTGATAGATCGCATACTGTCCGCCAATATTAAGATCAATCATAGGAGTGATGCGATAACCGAAACCTCCGCCAAATGAATTCGTGTTGGTGCTGTAGCTCAAATCGCTTTGATATGCGCTGTTTACACCGGTTTGAGTGGCAGCCCATCCGGCACTGATTCTTAATTTATCAGTAATACTATATTCTGCGCCGAGACCAAATTCAAAGAAATTCTTATCAATCTGGTTTATATTTACATCTGTTTGTCCGTCATAATCCACCTTTTTGTCAAAGTAATAGCCAAAACTTCCTGAAAGCATCAGTTTATCAATTGGTTTGAAGTTGATACCACCAGTTATGAAAGCAGGCAGATCGGCAATGGAAACAGAGTCCTGATTATACAGACCTCCCCCGGTTTTATTGTCAAAGACGTTTGTTTTAAGGTTAAGTAATGTCTTGAACTCATATTTAAGCGCAATATTAAGCTTTTCATTAGGAGAAAAATTAACACTCAGAATAGGAGTAACCGCCATACCGGTCTGCTCAGCATCAAGATAAATATCAGAAGTTCTTGCAGCTTTATCGGTCATGTCAAGAGATTTTGCCTGGAATACAGGTGCTGCGCCATTAAGGATTGCCTGAGCCGTACCAATGTTAATTCCGGCAGGATTTTGACCTGCAGCTGTAACAATTGCCTGAATAGTACCTATCTGAGTCGGAGTTAAACCTGAAGTAGCTCCATCTGTTAACAGAGTAGCAGCACTTATTCCTCCATCGATTTTCCCTCCAATGATTGCGGAATAAGCGGTTGCTCCGGTGTACAATCCACCTAGAGTAGTTGCACCAGCTGTAAAGAAATCTTTTGCGAGTACCATTTCTCCGTTAAATTGAGTTCCAAATGCAGTATAGGTAGGGTTGATGCTGATATTCGTTATATGTCCCTGGGCTGTGTTTTTTGAAGATACCAGCCTTGCACCGGCAGCTACTGAAAACATATCATTGATCTTGTAAGCTATGTTTGCCTGGTAACCCATATAGATTGACGATCCCTTGAAATAGATATCAGCTGAATATTGGGTTGTTGGAATATTATTTGCTACAAGTCCGGGAACCAGGTCAGCGATTTGTGATTCAATAGAGGGTATGCCAGTCTTATATTCGGCTCCACCACCACCGCCGACCGGGTTAACTCCTGCTGAAAATGACAGGTTCCCGGTATTATATACAAGATAGACTCCGGGATAAATGGGAGCGCTTACTTTTCCAACATATTCTCTCGGTTTTGTTCCTGAAAGATAAAGATAGTTGTTCCCAACAGTCTGAGTCTGTCCGATTGTCTGGTTGTTAATTGATACAAAAAATCCATTGCCCAACTTGGTCAGACCGGCAGGATTAAAATAGACAGCATCAATATCTGTCGAAGCATTCCGGTTCAAAAGACGTGTGAACATGGCACTCTGGTTACTATTTGTTACCAGTCCTCCCGCTAGCACACTACCGGTAATCAGTGTACCGGCAAAAAAAGTCAGAAATTTTCTCATAGATAAGTTTTTAAGTTTAAACTCAAAGATTTTCTGCAGACTCGCTGCAAAAGACCCCTGTACATTTAATTTTAAAGGTTTTAAAGATCAAAAACGATTCAAATGTAAATAATTATTTGAATTATTCAATAAGTCTAAAATTGTATCTTGATAGCTAGTATCTTGGATGGTACTCTCGTAATCTATTCGAAAATTATCAATAGAGATAGGTATATGTAATTAATTAGAAAAAAGGCAACGGGCTTATGGTGTCAGGCTACATGATAAACCCTGCCGCCTGCCGCCCTCTTAATTACTTAGCTGGAACTCCTCCATCAGCCCGTAATCCAGAAGCTGGTACTCCTTTCCTCCGGGATAAGATTTAACATTACGAAAATGCCATGGACCGACAAGCCCCGGTTCCGGATTATTGAAATGAGGACCAAGAAGATTCTTCAGACTCCCGATGACTTTGACATCAATCTTATTTACACCGGGTTTAATAAGACTGGTAATATCAGTGTTATAAGGCGGAAAAGCAATTACAGTTGCGGGTGCTCCATTAACCGAAACTTCAGCAATTGTTCCTTCCCACCTGTTTAGTCCGACAAGGAATTTACCTTCAGGTTTTTCTATAATGAATTCCTTACTATAAGTAATTCCCCATGAATAGAAAGGCATACCCTGATCTTTCCAGCTTCCGGTTGTTAATGATTTAACAGGAGCCTCAAGAACCCAGCCTTTCTCGGCAGGACTGACTGAAAAGTCACCTAAAATATAAATCGGCTCAATTTCAGCATGAACCTTCATTGGAGAGACTGTAAATGAGACTGTATTGTCTCCTTTTTTCACAAGGGCACCAATATTGAATACTCCGAATTCCCTGTCGAGCCACCATTTGCCGGCTTCAGGTCTTACTTCTTTCCAGTTAACTGTAACAATTCCAAGATATGGCCTTTCGACAACAGCTTTCATCGTGGAATAATCAAAATTTTCTTTAATATTAAAGTGATAAGTGGCTGTAAAGCCTGTATTTACACCAAATGTGTCACGATCGACCGTTCTGGTTTTGAACTGAACAGAGGTGTTCCAGGGATTGCCGTTCTTAAATCCGTAATATTTGTACACCTTATCGGCAGCATTATAATTATGCATGTCAGTAGTTACTTCCCCGCCAACAAGCACATCGCAGAATTCGATTGTAAGAACATTTTCAGAATCTCTTGTAACTTTCAGGGGTGAAGCTGAAGGCACAGGTGCATACTTATATAATGTATTTTGTACACTTATATTTGCTTTTACTGAGTCAGGAATATATAATAACAGGCTGCCTGCAGGCTGAAGATCGAATGAAAGTGTAACTGATTCTCCCTCGCGGGTGTCAGGGTAACCGCGTATTTCGCCGGTAAGTGTGTTCAGCTCAATTGCCTCAGCACCTTTAACTTTTAGCGAGCCAGAAACAGTTTCCTTAAGATTTGAGTTGACAAGGAAGAGGACCTGTCCATCTGAAAGAGTTCTCCTTTGATGATAAAGATTTCCGCCGGATATGTCTGAGAAACTTATAGCCGGACCGGTAAAATATTTTGAAATCACTTCTGAATCAAGAACTTTTTCAAATATTATCTTCCCTGATTTTCCAGTAAAAAACTTATCCAGACTTTTATTTACTTTTCCATCAACAAGCGAAGGAGTTGAAAACACTATCAGCTTTCCTCCTTTTGCAACAAATTTTCTAAGTAATCTAAATGTAGGCAGATCGAGGTTTTCAGTCATCGGAGGAATAACAACCGTTGAATAGCTTCCATTCCCGATTAACAACTTACTGTTTCTTACCGACCCCATGTCTTTGATCATATTCTCAGAACCAAGATCATATTCAACCTGGCTCTTCTCAAGCTTTGTAATAAAGTCCTGAAATGCCTGTCCTATCTCTCCTGATCTCTTGTTGCTTTTTGCATAAGAATCATATAACCATGAAGATGTGGTGGGCTCCATAATGAGTATGTCATTTATCTGCCTGTCCGGAAGATAATGCTATTGAGAGCCTTGCATAATGATCGTTAATATATTTATAATCATTCCACCAGGGTTCATGATATGTGAAGGTCAGCGGATAATCATATTTTCTTGCACCTGCCAGGGAAATATGCGAGAGGTGCTGGTTCATCAGGTTTACTCCAAGAACGTATTCCCAGTCGCCCAGACGTTTCATATCGGTAAATGTCAATTCCCATCCAGCCCCGCCATAGGTCTCGCTTAGCTTTCTCTGCATGCCGGTCTGGTTTGCTGCACTTGCAAGTTCTTTAACAGCCCTTATATTACCGAACTGCGCTTTTACTGAAGAATCATTGAACTGGTTGAAAAGCATGTCGATGGCAGGTAACTGGTGCCAGGCGTACATTGCCATATTATCGCCGCCCGGGCGCATATTAGGCCATTCATGTTCCCAGTAATGACCGGTGAATTTCAGATTATTATCCTTACAGTAATAATACCACGGTTTTGCCCAGCGGTCAATAAAAAGCTGAAGAAGTGTCTGGGTATAGTTATGCCTTACTTTCTTCCAGTCGCCTACCTCTTCATAGAGTGATGGAAGCTGGGTTTTCAGATTATAATTCCACTGTTTCTGAAATACCTCGAACAAATCGGGTGTCCATCGTATTCCTCCGGGTGAATTAATATGGGGTTCATCAGTGAAAGTGCCGGGAACAGTTTTCCCGAATTCGGAGCCGAAATTCTTTTCGTACCCTGTCATTGTAATTTCAATAAATTTATGCGTGACGCCGGGATACAAAAGGTCGACGTATGAAAATCCTCCGTACCAGTCGCTTTTGCTGTAGTAAGTTTTGGAGAAGAGGATATATTTCCCTGTTTTTCCTTTCTCACCCTCAAGTGATGAAGTGATATCAGTAAATTTTCCGTCTTCATCTTTGAGGCACAGGTAATATTTGTCGGCAGTATCGGGCAGGGATTCAAATTTTGTCATCTTCAAACCCTGTCCCTGGTTGACTGATTCGGGCATCTGATCTGGTACGTTACCTCCTGCAAAGCCGCTTGGATATGAGTTTTCATCATATATCCAGATGTTCATTCCGAGCTCTTTCCCTTTCTCAACAGTATATTTATAGAGTTCAAACCATTCATCAGAAAGATATTCGGTAACTAATCCGGGACGCGGATGTATGAATACCTGGCTGCTGCCTTCTTTTTTAAAATCATTCAGGTAATTATCGATCTCCTTCTTTGTAATTTTGTAATTCCATACAAAAAAGGGAGCTGTCGTATATTCCGCCGACGGTGCTTTAAATTCTGCTGATAATGAATTAAAGTCGTTTATCTTAACCTCATTAATTGTGGCCTTTTTACAGCCATTCAGTAATGCAACACCGGTAAGCAATACAAGAAATAAAGGTTTCAGTAATTTCATAAGTATGATAAATTAGTCGGTTTATAGTTTTTTAAAATTAAGATTTTATATTAACACACCTTCACAACCTCCAACTCAAGCAATTCACCGAGTTTCTCAATCTTCGATGCAATATGTCCGACTCCCGCAGCACAGTGATGAGCTGGCCCATAGCTGTTCCATGTATTGACGAAATTTTTTATACCGATCGGAAATTTATAACGGCTGTTTGTGTTGCCGATTTCCAGTATAGGTCCCGCGACAGATTCTCCCTCGGCTACAAGGAGCATCAGCTTTCCATCAGCCTTTTGTACGACCGACAATAAAGTGACTTTTCCATGTTTTACAGACATTTCAACAGATAATCCTTTACCAACTTTACCATGGAAAACATCAAGCGGTTTTACTTTGGTTTTTCCTTCTGCAATTGCAAGGTGGCCCGGGCCGTCGTGTCCCATAAGAACAACATCATCTTTAAAATCGAGGGCGTAAAATTCGGTGAATGAACCTCCCGCGCTAAAGCAATCCATGATTTTCATTGCCTGAACATTCTTTATTTCATATTCACCGGCGACAGGTACACCCTGTGATGTCAGAAGAGAATTAGCAAGGATTATTGAACTTATTGACTCCTCATTTTCCTTTATACCGGTTCCGCTGTAAAAATATGCAAGAGATCCCAGGTTATGGGTTTCTACAAGCTTTTCAAGTGCTACCGAAGTGCGTGCAGCCTGCTTCAGATCATCTTCTGAACAACCATTATCAACATCAAATTCTTTGTAAAACAGTTTGATGCGATCGTCAATCTCTTTGGCAGTAACCTTACTCCTTAACGATGAAAGTTCATCTGTCTCCACCATTTCAATATGTCCTCCGAAAACGGCAAGCTGGAGTGTAAGGTCAGTGTAGACATCAAGCATCCCACCATAATAATGGCCCATACAGCCAAGCCTGTTGTGTGCCATTTTATTTGCTACCATCGCTGCTTCGACCCACCCGGTTATCTCCTTCCAGACCTCTTCATCTCCATGCAAAACGCCTGTTATCTGATGAAATTTTATATTTGAGCGCAGAAAAACATTTGCTATCTCCGGAACAGGGCATGCAGAGACATTTGACAGCCACTCACCGGTCATCTTTGTCCGGTCATTAAGTTTATTGAAGGTTTTATAATCAATGGCTTTTTCAGGGGAAAGATTTAAAATGATGACAGGCACTTTTGCTCTTCTTACAACAGGTAATACTGTAGAGGAAAGAGCATATGTGGTGACATGCAGAAAAATAATATCAACATCGGCTTGCCTGAACTTGTGACCTGCATCCATTGCTGATACCGGATTGTCGATAAGTCCCAGGTTAACCACTTCAGCATCAAATGATTCAAGCCGCTTCAGCACTTCATCAAGGTAGCCTTCCAGACGTTCCTTAAGACCTTCAAACTGAGGCCAGTAAGCATCAAGGCCTATACCGAAGAGACCGATTTTAAGAGGATATTTGGTACTCATTTTGAATAAATTCAGGAATGAAGATAGTAAAAATTATACTCTTTTGCCTCATCCCCCTGGCCCCTTCTCCCAGGAGAGCTACACTTTATACACATTTATTTCATCTAAATTCATGAAGATCTTTAGATAGTGATATAAGATTTTCTTTTTCAGTAAAACTTTGGGTCTTATTTTTATAATTAGACAATTCAGTGGTGCACAAAGGTGAAAAATGTTGACGATGCCGGAGGCATCCAAGTCTAATATCCATGGTTTCATCCATGGTACCTGCTCAAGTCATCTTACAACACCGGAGGTGTTGAAGAATCTCATGTAAACAAATACTCCTCTTTAAAATCTACATCATTCTCTTTTAATAATCTGATTAATTCATCTTTGAATGAGATTGCTTTATGATGCGCGGCCTGATTTTTTACATAACTGATCAATGAAGCTTTGCTTGAAATGTGATAAGTAAATCCGCTGTAACCAACCTGCCATCCCGGGAAATTAAGAAATAATGTTCTCTCCCTGAGTATCATAGCATGTGATGCTTCTTTAATGTCCTTAATAAGATATGCTGGACAGATTGCAGGATGAATGTGTGTGATAATATGGATATGATTATAATTTCAGATTCACAACTTCAACCCGCTCCGGGGTTGAAATATTGTGTGTCAATTTACCCCGGATGTAACCGGGGTTATTAGACTTAAAAGCCTCCGGCTTTAACAGCTATTTTTATAAACACCCTCGATAAAACCTTGATTATTTGACTCGAAGGTATCCTGCTTTTACTGAATTGAGAAGCTCATTCTTAAACAACTTGTATTTTTGCATTATAAAAAGATGTGTATAAAGGGTAGCCCAAGATAGAAGGGGTGAGGCGGAGAATTTAAAATTTTCCTGAAAACCTTATGCTGTAATTTCTCTGCGGCTGAATGTCACCAGGCCGGCCCATGTATTCAGTATCTGTTATATTTTTCACAGCAACCGAGACATTCAGATGATCATTTAACCGGTACCTGAGGGATCCGTCAAGTAAACCATAACCTTTATTGTGCCCTGGCCAGTATTTATCAAATCCGACTAAAATAGGTTGGTCCAGGAAGACTCTGTCGATATTCAGTATTTTGGATTTAATGTACAGGTCAAGTTCCATATCAAATTTCTTCCATTCTGCCTGGTATGAGATTTTACCGGTATGCATCCTTCTGTATTTAAGGAATTTATTTGAGATTAGTGATGTAAGAGGATCAAGATCGACAGGATATATGAATGAATAGCCTCCTGAAATTGTAGATTTTATTTTACCTGTTTCGCCTGAAAGTAAAAACTCAAGTTCAGTACCATAAATTCTGGCCTCCTCGCTGTTGTTAGCCTTGAACCCAAAACCTTCAGGGTACGAAGCGAACATGTATTCAATAAGATTGGTGTTCCGCATGTAAAAAAGTGCAAGATCAAACTGTCCCAATAATTTTCCGAATGAAAGTCCCTGTTTGACACCAAGTTCAGTGCTCCATCCTGATTCTGGCTGAATATCAGGATTTGCAATTATTCTTATTGATCCGAGTGTTGTTGCTGCAAATTTCTCAGCAATGGAAGGGTATCGATAACCCTGACCGAATGAAGCTCTGAGGAAGGTATATTCTGCTGCCTGCCAGTTTAATCCAGCCCTGAAGATCGGGACAATTTTCTCGTTTATTCCATCAAGAGAAAAGCTCTCTACACGCAATCCTGCGACAGCATTTAACCCATTAAAGAGCCGGAATTCAAATTGAGAAAAACCTGCTATATTAAGACTGGTGTGGTCGCCGAAGAAATTTGAATTAACAAGACTATAATTTTCGGTAATGCCGGAAGTAAGATTTAGAAAATCATAAAGCTTGTACCAGAGCTGATACTCTGAATAGATTGATATCGCGTCACTGTTATTATTCGGGCTGTCCGGCAGTCTGTTCAGTGATGACTGTATCCTCATACGGAGATCGTGCCTGAACCTGTCACCCTTTTTAAAAGTAACATAAGGATCGAGTGCAAAGAAAGTTCCATGGAATTCAGTTGCTGTTGAGGGAGACTGTTTCAAGGCGCCGGAGTCAGCGTCCTCCCAGAGAATGAAATCCCTTCTTACGGTATATCCTGCATTCAGATTCAACCCATAAGTCAATCCTTCAACTTTGCCGTTAAAATGTTTCAGTTTAAGACTGATGCGCCCCAGCTTTTCAGCGTTGAGTCTTCTGTATCCTTCGTCAATAAGCAGGTTGGCGCTGATACCAAGATCAGTTTTTCCGAATTTCTGAAGGTGAGAAAATGAGGCACTTGAAAAAATCCTGGGGGTATCCCACCATATCCAGTTTTTATTTTTTGGTTTGCCATATATTCCTGCTTCTGTAAAAAATTGAGTTTCAGGGATATTGGTTGCATCAGCAGTCCGGAAATTTATTATTCCGTTAAGAGCTGAAGAACCGTAAAGCACCGATGAGGCTCCTTTGATTATTTCAATCTGTGAAAGGTTTTCAAGAGGAAGAAACTGCCATTTAATACTACCGGCATCAGCTGCAAGCATCGGGAGTCCATCGATCAACGCCAGCACCCTGCTGCCCGCCCCATAGCTGAATCCGCTGCCTCCCCTTATTGATGCCTGCCCATCCATCACCTCAATGCCGGGAGTCTTGTTAATAAGTTCCTGTGCATCGGTAATGTGATTATTGGACAGGAAATCTGTTTTGATAATATCCATCGAAACGCTTAGTTCGGCAACCCTCTGTTCGGTTTTATTTGCACTGACAACTATCTGATCGATTTCGCGGACTTTCATAATGAGACCGATGTCAAGTTCTACAGTTTCGTTCTCAATTACTGTAATTTCTTTTGCAACTGGTTCGTAACCAACTAATTGGTAGGAGATCGATATTTTGCCGGAAGGGGTTGAGAAATTATAGGATCCATCCTTTGCGGTTGTGGTTCCTCGATTTGTACCATATATTACATAGACATCAGCGAGCTTTTCCCCTGTGTTTTTGTCAAATACTTTTCCCCTGACGGTACCATCGGGATCTGAAGCATATAATGAAATGCTCAGAACTAGTCCCAGGATAAAGAAAATCCTTCGCATTACCTGGAAATAAAGACCATGCGAATGGCAATCGATATTAAAGGATTATTCTTGTCGGGAACTGTTGTAGTTATCTTTAAAGAATCAGCAGTCAGCATTCTGATGTCAGCTACGATCGGAAGAACCAATGAATCAGTTCGAATCGTAACCTGGGTTTCAGCAAGATTAAACCTCCAGTCGCCCTTGTAAATACCAAAGTAACCTGTGCCATCCTCTTTGAATTTTGCATCTCCCTTGAATTTTGCAAGCACCTGTCCCGGTTTGCTTGCATCCTGACCGTCCGCAAGCAGGCTGTCAGTTGTCCAGACAGGTGTAGTCAGCAGAATAAATCTTTCTGATTTTTTGTCTTTCTTGCACGAAGAGGCAAAAATGATACCTGAAATGATAAATAATAACGCAAGGTTTTTCATTATTTTCAGGATTAATGTTAGTATTTCAATCAGAATAAGAACAATCTAATATTGAATCGGTTCAGCGATCTGATTGTAACAAAGGTAAGGATTATTTTATCTCCCTGATCTTAATATTCTTAAACGATACTACATTCCCATGATCCTGCAGAAGAATCCGCCCCTCTTTTACTTCACCGAATCCCGGAGAACCTTTGAACTTGCTTGTTGCAACCAGCTCTCTCCATGCATCGTTCCCTCTTTCGTACTCAACTGTCATCTGTCCGTTTAGCCAGTGCTGAACCTTGTTACCATTGACAATTATTTTGGCGCTGTTCCATTTGTCGGCACCATTGTCTATTTTATTCTTTGGCGGAATGAGATCGTAAAGCCCTGCCAGGGTTCGGTTACCGTTGATACCGGCTTTTGCATCGGGATGGTTCCTGTCGTCAAGGACCTGATACTCGCATCCTATTGAAGCCAGAGCACCGTTATTTGATTCGGTGTCGATGAAATATTTTATTCCACTGTTGGCTCCGGTTGTATACATAAAATCTGCTGTAAGTTCGAAGTTTTTGAATTTATCGACGGTCACAATATCACCTCCGCCTCCCCGGGTTTTTGATTTGGGATCGACAGTAAGTGCGCCATCCTTAATAACCCAGCCGCCCGATGGAAATACTTTTGTCTTAGCATTCATCCAACCTGAAGATGTTTTTCCATCGAAAAGGAGCTTCCAGCCT
Source organism: uncultured Bacteroidales bacterium (assembly GCA_963825935.1). GTDB lineage: Bacteria > Bacteroidota > Bacteroidia > Bacteroidales > VadinHA17 > LD21. The sequence continues at coordinate 343,535 of CAWGUN010000013.1, forward strand.
TCCTTCTTTTCTTTTCTGGAAAGTGTATTATCCTGTAAGGCGCCTGCTTTTTCCTTTTTACTGGTTATGTTTTTTTTCATACTCTGCTGCTGACCATATACCTGACCGGCCATAACTGGTAACAGCATCATTACTGCAAAATTCAGAAATAACTTTTTCATATTTTTATTTTTGTTAAACATCTATTTTATTTTTTAATTTATTCCAACATCTTAATATCCAGTTCATTACGCCATTTTATCACCGGTAATCCATTCTCCCATTCTACCGGAAGCCATATATGACGGCTATCGGCAAGATTCCCCGGAATCCATCTGTCGCCCATAAAGACAAATATATTCTTTTTTGCATTTACCGGAAGAATAAATGTGCTCTGGGAACCGAAAGTGATCATGTTTTCATCTTCTGTGCCGCGGCATGGATTCCCCATTGGTTTCCACTCACCTGTTATTTTTTCTGATACAGCAATTCGTCCGGGATTAGGTTTCCATCCTGTTGTTCCGGAAGTAAACATAAAGTACTTTCCTTTGGCATAAAATAATGCCGGAGCTTCATTTGACTCTCCGGGAAGTACACGGTAATATCTTCCTGTAAAATCAAGATAATCATCGGTAAGTTCAGAAAAATGAAGAGTCATATTTTCTTCCGCCGAATGAATATGGTAAGCTTTTCCGTCTTTGTCAACGAACAGATTCATGTCACGTGCCATCTGTCCGCCAGCAAAATCGCGCCTTACAAATAATCCGTCTTTAACTGCCTGTTTCCATTCATCTGTCCAGCTCTTTAGATCGCCATCCTTTACTGAGTAATTTTTTTGCTCATCTGTGAAATTCACAGGCCAGACACCGGCATTTGGCCTGAGGCTTCTGATATATTTATAAGGGCCCGTAACATTGTTGCTGACTGCTACTCCTGTAAGCGCGGCCCGGTAACCCTGTCCCTTCAATTCGTGATGAAACCACATCACAAACTTCCCGGTCTTCCTGTTATAGATTACTTTTGGCCGCTCGATAACGCAACCCGGCTGGAGGAGGTTTGAGGTGTCGCTGATTACCTTTAAAGCCAGACCTTCATTTTTCCAGTTTACAAGATCTTTTGAGTAATAGCATCCAACACCATATTTAGTTCTGTCGGTCTCTCCCCTCGGAAGCCTTGATTCCCCGAACCAGTAATAAACACCTTTATAATTAATTATCCCGCCACCATGGGCATTAATGTGTTTTCCTTCAGTGTCAGGCCATACCTCTCCGGGTTTGATCAATGTATTTTTCTGATCCTGTGACCTGGCATATAGCCCGGCCAGCAATAGGGAAATTATTAAAATGACTTTTTTCATTTCCTGAACTGATATTTTTTATTGATCAAAGATGTTAAAAAGTTATGTTAAAAAAACCTAAAAAGATTAATCTGTTTCAGATTCGTTTCTTTTTTAGAGAATAAGTCATAATTCATCATATATGTTTTTTATTTTTGAGAAAATAAATCAGGTTAAATATGAAAAATCGGGGGAACTTTAGAAGAATTATGTTGGTTATGGCTGTTATCATAACTGTCTTAGGTTTGCAGAATTCATTTGCCCAGACCGTTGTCGGTCTCGATAACTGGTTCAACCGTGAGACAAATGCCAAGACGGGACAGCCATTTCATTATCTGTGGACCGATAAGGAATTCAGCGGTTATGCCCGCTGGGGTGAGATATTTAAATCAAGGGGTGCACAGCTTACAACCCTTGAGAAACCTATTGCCTCAGCATTAAGTAAGGTTGATGTTTATATTATAGTAGACCCGGATACCACTACTGAAGCCAAATCACCTAATTACATACAACCTGAAGATATAAAGGTTATTAAGAAATGGGTCAAGAATGGGGGAGTACTGGCAATCCTTGCCAATGATGCGCCCAACTGCGAGTTCACGCATCTCAACCAGCTCACAAAGCAGTTCGGGATAACTTTTAATCATGTTACCCTTCACCCTGTTACAGGTACAAATTATGAAATGGGTGCCAGCACAAAATTTCCGGATCATCCTCTTTTTAAAGGAGTTAAAAAGATATATATAAAGGAAGTTTCAGATATCAATCTGAAAGGTAAAGCAAAATCTGTTCTGACTGAAAACGGGAAAGTTCTGATGGCTGAAAATAAATATGGAAAGGGGTATGTTTTTGCGATCGGCGACCCATGGATATATAATGAATATATAGATCATGACCGTCTTCCAGTAAGTTTTGAGAACCGGAAGGCGGCTGAAAACCTGACAGATCTGTTACTGGGATATACGGGGAAGCCGGTTGTTGTTCAGACGATCCCTAACGAAAAAACTATGGACGCAATGGTGCTGGCAAATAAATACTTTATGGATAAATGGACCGATGTGGGAAAACCAATTGTTACCGATCGTGAACGCCCGAGCAATATATGGACCCGCAGCGTTTATTATGAAGGATTGATGGCTTTATACAAATTAAAACCTGATCCTGCATATCTGAATTACGCAATTACATGGGGTGATTTTCATAAGTGGGGCATGCGCGATGGAGTGAAAACAAGGAACGGTGATAACCAGTGCTGCGGGCAGACATATATAGATCTTTATCTCATGGATAAATCGAAAGAGGAAAGGATAAGAGATATTAAGACCTGTATCGACAATATGCTTGCAACGGATAAGATTGACGACTGGAACTGGATCGATGCCCTCCAGATGGCTATGCCTGTATTTGCCCGTCTGGGATCCATATACAACGACAACAGGTATTTCGAAAGAATGCATGAGATGTATTTATACACGAAACAATTGCACGGGACAAGCGGTCTATATAATAATGCTGACCATCTTTGGTGGCGCGATAAGGATTTTGATCCTCCTTATATTGAACCGAATGGTAAGAATTGTTACTGGTCGCGCGGTAACGGATGGGTACTGGCTGCACTTGTCCGGACCATGGATTTTCTGCCTGAGAGCAGCCCTTACAGAAATGAATACCTGACAGTTTTTAAAGAGATGGTAGATGCTCTGGTTTCATGTCAGCGGGATGACGGCTTCTGGAATGTGAGTTTGCTTGATCCTTCAGATTTCGGAGGCAAGGAACTAACAGGTACAGCATTGTTCGTGTATGGTATTACCTGGGGAATTAATAATGGGATCCTGGATAAAGGCAGATACCTTCCTGTAGTTCAAAAATCATGGAAAGCCCTGGTTGATGATTGTGTACATCCGAATGGCTTCCTGGGATATGTCCAGGGAACTGGAAAGGAACCTAAAGACAGCCAGCCGATAGGTTATGATAATGTCCCGAATTTTGAGGATTTCGGTTTGGGATGTTTCCTTCTGGCCGGATCAGAAATGTACAAAATGAAATAATCTTCTCTTTGTCAATATTAACCCCTCCTCCAACTCCTCCCCTTAAGGCTAAAGGGAGGAGTGAAATCCATTCAAATAGATTTTTAACCCCCTGCCCTTAATTTTAAGGGAAGGGGTTAGGGGAAGGGTTGAATGAATTAAAAGAAGTCTAAATTTTTAATAAAATGAACTACATAAAACTGTTTTTACTTGTCTCTTTGTGTTTTATCTTTTTACAATCAGCAGTTACAGATAATCCGAAACGCCAAATTGAACTCCTCGACAGGGGGATCGTTGCTGTCAGGACAGGCCCTGAGGAGGTCTTTATCAGCTGGAGACTTTTAGGAACTGATCCTGTAAAAACAGGATTTAACCTGTACAGGGGAAGTCAGATACTAAACAGGAAACCAATAACACTAGTTACAAATTTTACCGATAAAACTACTGCAGATGCTATTTACACAGTTAAAGCGGTTATAAAGGGAAGAGAGCAATCTTTAGTATCTTCCTGTGAGGTCTGGAAACAGAACTATCTTAGAATAGCACTTAACAGGCCGCCGAAAGGAACAGTTAAAGGTGAAGTAGCTATGCCTGAACGACCACCCAGGAACCGGCCGCAGGATACCATAAGCAGAGGTACCCGGCCGTCAGGTCCTCCTTCCGGAATGCAGCGTGAAGAGCGCCCTTCCAATCCACGGGAGTATATTTACTCACCAAATGATGCCAGCGCAGGCGATCTTGACGGCGATGGTCAGTATGAGATAGTCCTGAAATGGGACCCATCCAATGCCCGCGATAATGCCCAGGATGGTTTTACCGGTGATGTGATAATAGATGCTTATGAACTGGATGGCAAGCAGTTATGGCGTATAAATCTTGGTAAAAACATTAGAGCAGGGGCTCATTATACACAGTTCCTGGTTTATGATTTCGACGGTGACGGCAAAGCTGAAATGGCCTGCAAAACGGCTGATGGTACAGTTGACGGTACGGGAAAAGTTATTGGCGATGCTAATGCTGACTATGTAAATGACAGAGGCCGGATTATAACGGGTCCGGAATACCTCACTGTTTTTAATGGTCTTACAGGTGCTGCTATGAAAACCGTCGATTATATTCCGGGGCGCGGTGATATATGTGCCTGGGGTGCAAATGAATGCAAGGCAAACCGTTGCGACAGATTTCTTGCCTGTGTGGCTTACCTCGATGGAGTTCACCCGAGTCTTGTCTTCTGCAGAGGTTATTATGGAAGGCTTACCATCGCAGCATGGGACTGGCAGAACAATGAGCTTAAACAGCGTTGGTTCTTTGATTCCGATAAGGGACATCCTGAATACATGGGACAGGGAAATCACAATCTGAGTGCCGGTGATATAGATAATGATGGCAAAGACGAAATAGTCTATGGTTCAAGTGCTTATGATGATAATGGAGAACCTCTTTACACTACACATATGGGTCATGGCGATGCAATGCATCTTTCAGATCTTGATCCTGATACTCCCGGCCTTGAGGTATGGGGTGTGAAAGAGACAGGTGGCTTTGGAGGTGTGCTCCATAGTGCCGCTACCGGAAAAATCCTTTTCAGCGTTCCGGGTGAAGGAGATACAGGACGGGGACTTGCTGCAGATATTTATCCAAACAACCGCGGTTTTGAAATGTGGTCATCGACATCAAAGGGTATCTATTCAGCTAAGGGAGAAAAAATTACAAACGCAATGCCTTCAGTAAATTTCAGAATCTACTGGGATGGTGATCTTCAGGATGAACTGCTTGACAGATCATTTATTGACGACTGGGATTACATAAACCATAAACCTGTAAGGCTTCTGGATGCATCAAAATATGGCGGCTCATCAATAAACGGAACAAAGGCTACACCAGTCTTAAGTGCTGATATTCTTGGCGACTGGAGGGAAGAGGTAATTTTCAGGGGAAGTGACAATTCATCTCTACTGCTTTTCACAACCACGATACCGACTGAGTACCGGTTGAAGACCCTGATGCATGATCCGGTCTATCGTCTGGGAATCGCCTGGCAGAACGTTGTTTATAATCAGCCTCCCCATCTGGGATATTATGTGGGTGACGGGATTCGGTAATGTGATTCATCATTTCATGTCCAGGGCAACAATTTCATGATCAATGATCAGAGGAACTGAAATAATTATTCTCCCTTCATTAATTTTAAATTGAAGTTTTTGGTTTCTTACAAGTAATTGGACATCAGTTACCTGTAATCCCTCTGGAATACTGATACCTACTTGTGTGTCAACCGGGATAAGTTCCCTGAAAGGACCCTTCATCATCATCGGATTGGTCAGATTAACCAGATGTACAGTCATGGAATCCTTTTGTCTCCAGACTGTTACATCAATAACACCGGGACCTTTCACATCCACTACCGGATCTTCATTAAGAGCCCACAGAATTGTATTTCGCAATAGTTTACTGTGATCTACTGATAGTATCTGCCAGAAAGAACGGTCAATATCACCAGGGAAATATGCCACCCGGCCTTTACCATATTCACGAAGGTAAAGTTCCCTGATGTCTGTGTCAGGCTTTCTTGGATAGACATCTTCCATGGGGAGATCAGGATAGGTTGGAATCAGAGTTACAGGACTGGGAAATTCAGATCGTGGGATCACTCTGACACGGTAGATTGTATTTATAATCCTATAAGCATCTTCCAAATCTTTCAGAACAGGGTGAAAACTGTTGGTCAACGGATCGCTCCTGAGACGTAAATAACTATTCTGCATCGGACCTTCTACACCTTGGGTGTATGAAACACCAAAAAGGTCGGAAAGACCAAATTCTTTCCCTGGAATACCCTTTTCATTATAAAGTGATGTTTCAAAAGTTGCAACAATACTTCCACCGTCTTCAACAAATTTTCGAAGTTGATCACATTGAATATCGGATAGATTAGAAATATTTGGAAGGATGAGCAATTTGAATGGCTTCAGGTGTTCCGGGTCGAGAAGCCTGGCATTCACCATCTCGAATGGTATACGGTTTTCTACCAGAGCATGATACATTCCTGATGAATGATCAACGCTTCTCTGCTGCCATGGCTTGTTTCCATAGTTCAGATTCTGTTCTGAAAATACCATTCCGACACGGGCCATAGGGAAACTATTTCTAAGGTATTTCTCATTCCTGAAATGGACCTGATAGATTTTGTCAACTGTGTCGAGCCATCGCCGGTCATAGAGGACTCCTGAGAATTTAGTGAACCATGGGCGCATACCGTTTGCAGTTCCTTCTGCAACCCATACTCTTATCTCTGCTTCGCTCTGTACAGAATCTTTCCACCGGTATTGTTCTTCAAATCCTACACTGAATATTCCGCCAAGAGGTTTCATCCCGATTGATGCGCGTAACTCTTTAGCAACCTTCCCATTTGACCAGGGAGGGATTACGCCGCTTCTTGCCTGGTGATCGGTGAAAACTATATCGGATAGCTGACCCGTTATTATTTTATCCGGGAATCCGTTTGGAATGAAACGGGATGTGGACTTACTCTTTCTGATCAGGTTATCCCAGAGAATCCACAATTCCCTGAGCCGTGAAGTGTTCCATTCATTATATTTCTGCCATACAGGATCAAACCGGTCAGCAGACCGGGGCAGATCGAGGCCTGAATATTTCTTAAAATTACTTTGGCAATGTTCGCAGTAACATATACCATGCCCGGCCCAACGGTTAGAGAAAATTCCGTCGGGCTGGTACTTCTCCATAATCTCCTGGTGAACCTGTGTCATAAATTCAAAGTTGTAAGGCCCAAGAGCACATGTAACCCAAAGATCAGGATTTGCCCAGTGACGACGTTTTTCTCCGTTGGCGGTTACTGCAATCCAGTCCGGATGAGCATCCATAACCTGTTGCCTGGCAGCATGGGGATCAGTCCGTGCAACTATTGACATACCCATTTTCCGGCATCCGTCAACGAGGTATCCAAACGGATCAGAATTACCAAGCCAGTCGCTGCGATGGTGAAGTGGTACATTTGTAGGATAATATGCAACTATACCTCCTGCACTGAGTGTAGTTGCATCAGCATGGATTCGTTTAAAATAACCAAGCCAGAAATCCGGATCAAACCTGCCGGGATCATTTTCAACAAGTGTAAGCTGAGCCCATCTCATAGGTTTATCAAACCAGCTGTCATTTTCCAGAATAATAAAGTTTGTGAAGGCCGGGTAGCCGGAAAGCGCAAAAGTACTTCCGATGCCTGTTGTCCTGATAAAATCTCTTCTGTGCATATATCTGATTTATCTGAATTTAACCCTTCACAATCTGAAATTTGGAAATAAATTCAGGATCGATCTCAACTCCGGAGCCTGGGCCCGTTGGTACCTTGAGCATCCCGTCAACAACTGCCAGCGGGGATGATTTACATTCGTAAATTATTTCAGTTTTCAATCCCTTGAATTCATGATAATGCAGGGCATTTGGTAATGCAGAAACAAAGTGTATCATATAAAGAAACCCTAGTCCTCCGCCAGTCATATGGGGTGTACATTTCTTTCCTGAGGCATGGGCCATCAGGGCCACTTTCATAGAACGGATCATTCCGCCAAAATAATAGGTGTCCGGCTGAACCACCTTAAGCCCGTCATTGGCGATGAGCCATCTGAATCCGTGAAGACTGTATTCCTGTTCACCACCTGCAACGGGAATTGAAAGAGCATCAGCGACAAGCTTTGTCTCTTCGTACCAGTCAAATGGGACCGGTTCTTCAAACAGCTCGAAACGATACTCTTCCAGCAGTTTACCGACCCTTATTGCCTCTTCAGGGGAATAGAAGCCATTGGAATCAGCATAAAGTACCATGTCATCCCCGAAAGTTTTACGAACAAGTGGAACAATTTCTTCTGTTCTTCCGGGAGGACCGGCAGCATACATATCCTCAGTTCCAAACATAAGACCACCTACCTTAATTTTAAGTGCCTTTGCCTGGTATTCATTTACATCCCTTTTTATCAGTTCCATTGATTCCTTAACCGGTTTTTCCCGGTATTCGGTTGCCTGATAAACCGCAACTTCCGGATTATGAATTTCACCGATAAGCTTACCTATAGGCTTCCCTGCAATTCGACCCATCATATCGAGAATAGCAAATTCGATTGTTGCCAGCGGAACGCCAAGTGCCATCCCGTTTAACCTGAAATTAAGCTTGTATATATATACTTTCTCAAGGATCAGATCCAGTTCTCTGGCATCTTTATTAATAAAAAATGGTTGGAGAAGGTTTGTAAAAACAGGATATTGTGACCTGAGCTGACCGCTATGGCCAACTGAGATGCCTTCTGCTCCATCCCTGGACCTTACCCTGCAGAGAAACAGATCTCTGAAACGCAGCAATTCAAGTGTTTCTATGATCACAGGATCAGGGAAATAATTCTTTTCTGAAAACCGGCTGTTTAAGTATTTCATCGAGCCTGCCATAATCGGGATCAGAAAGATGCTTCAATGTTCCTGAACCGCATGAGATGAGCGGTAAAGTGGCTGCCATTGTTGTATTTCTGATGAAGCCACGGCGGTTGGTTTTGTGCTGATTCATATTATTTCTGGTTGGTATATAAAATTAAACATTTGATCAAACCTGAAGCAGGGTTTAAGACAGAAGTTTCAAAAAATATTAACTTAGAGCAATAATAATCATTACAGCTTTACCTGATATGAAAAAGATTTTCGGATTCTATTTCATTTTTCTGGCCATCCTGGCAATCAGTTCATGTACACATCCATCAGGATTAAGAGAAGCATCACCAGAATCAGTTAATATTTCATCAGAACGACTTGGCCGTATTGATAAAATGGTTCAGCAAGCCATCGACAGCAGCTGGACAGCCGGAGCCGTGGCCTTTATTGCTCGTGACGGCAAGATAATCTATAACAAAGCATTCGGCGTAAGCGATATAGGGTCGAATAAGAAAATGTTGCCGGATGACATATTCAGGATAGCATCGCAGCCCAAAGCCATTACCAGTATTGCAGAAAACACATTTTTGAACCTCTGGGTATGAACGACACTTATTTCTATATACCGGAATCAAAATCTATAAGACTCGTACAAGTCAATACTGAAGATTCAAAAAGGCATGTCATAGAAATGCCGCAAGATTATTTCAATTACCCGTTATTGAAGGGCACTTATTTTTCGGGAGGTGCCGGGTTAAGTTCCACAACAAAGGATTATGCATCTTTTCTTCAGATGCTTCTGAACAATGGGGAGATACATAGCAAGTTTATGGCTATGGTTTACCAGACGCTGAATGACTGAATTCCGGATTGCGGATTTGGGATTTTGGATTTTAGAAATTGCTTGAGTTCCTGATTCACTGATTGTTAAAAATATCGGGAATTGGTTTTAATTCAAGGAAATTATGAATTATGAATAAAACAGCATTAATTACCGGTGCCTCTGGAGGCATTGGACTTGAACTTGCAAGGATCCATGCTGCTAAGGGTGATGATCTTATACTTGTAGCAAGGACAGGAAGCAAGCTTGAGGACCTGAAAACTGATCTTGAGCAGAAATTCAACATTAAAGTTCATTGTATTGTAAAGGATCTTGCTGTGAAGGATGCCGGCAGAGAGGTTTATGATGAAGTTAAAAGAAAGGGTTTATCTGTAAATTATCTTATTAATAATGCCGGTTTCGGTGATTTCGGACTTTTTGCAGATAGTGACTGGAACAAGCAGGAGAGGATGATAAATCTTAATATTACTGCACTTTCCCATCTTACAAGGCTTTTTTTACCCGATTTGATTGAACTGGGAGGAGGAAAGATTATGAATATGGCTTCAATGGCAGCTTTTGAGCCCGGACCAACAATGTCGGTCTATTTTGCAACCAAAGCCTTTGTGCTCAGCTTTTCAGAGGCCCTGAATAATGAAGTAAGGGATAAAAATATTACTGTAACAACACTATGTCCGGGACCAACTGATAGTAATTTTCATGCAGTAGTCCTGGGTGATCCAAAACTTGTCAAAGAGAGGAAGATGGCATCAGCGAAAGAGGTTGCAGAATACGGGTACCGGGCCATGATTAAAGGGAAACCAGTTGCCATACCCGGATTCAAAAACTCATTAATGGCTTTTGCCGTCAGATTTTTCCCGCGGGAGTTTATAGTCAGGATGGTAAGAAAGATACAGGAGAAGAAGCATTCTCCGGATATTAAATAATTTTCATGGAGTCTTGCAGGCCTTGCGGGTTCCCGCAGAGCGGGATTCCTCAACTTGCAGCTCTTTTAATATTATTGGTTATTTTATTATTCACTACCGGGTAATTATATTCCTTTAATTACTGATCAGGTTATTTTGTGTAATTTTATATTAATTAAATAGTGATTAATATGAAAAAGCGTTATTCTTTAGCTTATTATTAACTGTCTGTTCAGCAATATTGGCAGGACAGGAATCTCAACCTTCTGAGCAAAAGCTCACTGCAACTTCGAAGTATGATTTTATTCCGGGTGAGTCTTTAATGTTCTTTGATGACTTCTACCCAGGATAATGTGGGAGATTTTCCGCTTTATGGAACACAAACGGTTCCGGAGAGATTGTGACTACGAACCTGTTCGGGGGGAGATGGCTGAAACTCGGTGCCGATGCTTCATTTATCCCGGGAACGAAAAAGATATTTCCGGATAATTTTACGATAGAGTTTGATTTACTGGCAATTACTGGTACTAGTGGAGAAAATGTTCTTTCATTAGTCATACTGTATATATGCTGCTGAGAATCCGAATGATTTCAATGAAGGGGGTGCCATTCCCGGTGTTGGAGGATTAAGGATGTACTTTTGGCACCGACCAGCATTCGTATTCCACATATTCCGCATGGTGGTTATACCCTTAATGGATATTCAGAAAAGCAACCACTGGCTGTAAGTAAAAAAACGAGACTCTCGTTCTGGATTCCAGAAAACCAGGTTGAGAGCCTATGTCAACGAAGAAAAAATCTTTGATGTTGCGAAAGCTCTTGCACCCGGGCTGGCATATAACTCAATACGTCTCAGAACCGGTTCGGATGAGGCTTCAGCTCTGATCTCAAATTTCAGGGTAGCAGTTGGCGCTCCGGATATGCGCAATAAACTCATAACAGAAGGGAAACTGGTCACCTACGGCATTTATTTTGATTCAGGAAGCGATAAGATAAAGCCCGAATCAGCAGGTACAATGAAAGAAATTGCCACAGTGCTGAAAGAGAATCCGACAGTCAACATAAAGATCGTTGGTCATACCGACAGCGATGGCGATGATGCCAAAAACCTTGATCTCTCAAAACGCAGGGCTCTGTCTGTAAAAAGTGCATTAAGCACTGAATATGGCATTGAAACCCTGAGAATTGAGACCGATGGCAAAGGTGAAACCGAACCTGTAGCTCCAAATTCAACTGCAGAAGGAAAAGCCAAAAACAGACGAGTCGAATTAATTAAGCTATAAACCTTAACGCCCTAATGCCTTAGCGCCGTAGTACCGTCATACCGAAATACCTTTTTAATACTTCTTCAACAGTTCGAGCAGTTTACTGTCAAGCTTATGTCCGTACCAGTCCTGATATTCAATATCCGCCCGTCCGGAATCCAGAATACCAAAATCACCCCTGAAATTCCAGAGTGCATAACCAATACTGTTTGCCGTAAGGATATCAAGAATATCTCCGAACCACGCAAGGAATATCGGGTGAGGGGTCTTGTTGTAGCAGCCGCCTTCACCGCAATGAACACCGACACCTTTACCAAGAAGCTCAATCCATGGCTTATAAAATTCTTCCAGCTGTTCACGGCCGAATTTGTTGCCCTCGATCATACCCGGCCATACCGGTGTTGGTGCCTTTGAAGGATCTTTCCATACCCAGGGAGCCTGGTAGTGAGATATATAATGCGGATAATAAGCACGACAGCTTTGTGCAATATTGAGGTCGGTGAGCTCAGGAATCACATTGCTTCCACCGCTGTTACCGTCGGCAATTATCAGACGATCAGGGCTGGTGGTCCTGATAACTTTTAATGCACCTTCAGCAACTTTTCGGTATGTATCACCCGGAACCGGACTTTTTCTCGCATACTGATCATTCATATCCTCAATGTATGCCGGTTCATTCAGAAGATCAAAACTCAGCTTTTCTGCCGGGATTCCCTTGTACCGTTCAGCCCACATTCCCCAGTGCGCATAAAATGCATCCTGTGCTTCTTTGTCTTTCCAAAGATTAAAAGGCTCATGGAAACCTGCGTTGATGCAGTATCCAGGCCCACGGTGAAGGTTCAGGCTGACATGAAGGCTATATTTATGTGCCATTGAAATCAGCTGATCAACCTCTTCCAGCACTTTCTGATCAAATTTACATACCTCTGTCTTCGTAATATCTTTAGTTCTGTCGAAGGATAGATACCTTGGATAAGCCATTGGAATCCTTACAAAGTCGAAACCCCAGTCAGCCATCCACCTGAAATCATCTTCTGTTGTCTTGCCAGCCAGCGGATTACGTGGCGGGAATGGCGAAAAGAAATCAAGAAGGTTGAATCCTTTCCAGCGGGGAAGTTTGTTCTTTGGCTGTAAAGGGATTGCGGAAAATGCCCTGTTCCCGGCTAATGTCATTCCGGCAGCTGCCATGGCTGAATTCTTAAGAAAGATCCTGCGATTAATACTTCTTTTCATTCTTACTTTGTTTTATTCATTGGTGTTATCGTCACTGGCCCTATAAGTCCCGACTCTCCCGGCTGCCACGATGAGGCGTCGAAAATGCCGTTCTTAGTATTCTGCCGCATCCTTGCCGACATGTTGACATTATAGAACTTCTTCCACTCAATATTATTCCTGTCAAGATAAGCAATCCTGTTTGCCATCAGGTTTGATACTTTTATTTCCAGGATGTTGTCTTTTTTTAGCAGTTTCTTATCTAATATGATCCGGAAATCCGGACCAATCAGCACTCCAATTTCCTGCCCGTTTAAAGTTACCCGGGCACTTTCGCGGACAGTTCCAAGATTCAGCTCCCAGGCATCGGCGTTACCTTCAGTCCTGTTGAAGTTAATCAGGTACCTGGCAGTTCCTGAGAAATCTTTTACAGCATCCCCTCCGAACTCTGTCCATGAAGATAACTGGCTGACCTCTTTTGAATCAGGCAAGGCAGGTCCTCCTTCGATGAAATCAACTTTCCATTTACCGGTTATTTCCTTTGGCGTTGCAATAGCATCAAAATAAATATATGGCACTCCTTTGACTATGGAATTATACGCTGAGACAATGAGTGATTCTCCCGGCAAGAGCCTGGTGTAAATTTCTGTATTTCCATTACGTGCCTGACGGCTTCGGGCAATGCCAAAGCTGCCGTTTAAAGGATTAAAAATGGCTGTGGTCAGAGCTTTTTTCTGAAGCGGAAGCCAGCCATCAAATGCTTTATCACCCTGGTTGAGTATAAAATAATTATAGCCTTTTTCGGTTTCACGCCGGGTAAAGCTGATATGGTTATCACGCATTGATTCCCTCTTTGCTCCAGCAAAGGCAAGAAGCTCATTAAGATCTTTTCCTGTGAGAATCATTCCTTTCCCATAGGTTGCCCTTAAAACTGCAGGATTGTTGGTAGCTGAGAAATTAATTCCTGCTTTGAGCCGGCTAAAGATTTTATTTTTTTCCTCCAGGGCGGCCAGGCCTGAAACATTTTCAGGAAAATCTCCGTAAACTATTATTTTGGCCCCTTCATTAGCCAGCTGTAATATATGCGTGAAAGTCTCGATGGGGATATATTTACTCCCCGGAAGTATCAGTGTTTTATAAATATTTCCTTCAGTTTGTAACATATCGTCAAAAAACACTGTGTTTTTTAACTGTAGATCAGAGACATAATCGTAAGTGTATCCTCTTTCAAGCATCATTTCTGCTGCAGTCCTGAATGGGGTTCCATTGTAAGCAGGATTAATCGCATCAAAATGTTCAAGCATTCCCCTGCCATAATCAGCATACCTGTCAAATATCGGGAAATAGAGAAGGATTTCATTGTCGGACATTCCCTGCTGCATAAATGACTGGATCCGCGCAACATATGTGTTAAGACCTGCAAAATCATTCCAGAATGGATTCGCAGGAGTAAACTCAACTGCTGCATAAAAAAGAAATCCTGGCCATGGCTCATTCACGGGAGAGAAACAGGTTCCATGATAAAAAAGGTGATTGATTCCCCCGAGAAAGAAGAGGTCAGTAGCCTTTTTTACATCAGCAAGAGAAGAAATAAAATGTTCGTTAAGCCAGGTGGCAGCTTCGCATGAGGTATATTTCTTACCTGTTACATTGGAAGCGGATGAGGCAAATTTAAATTTAGTTATCTCATTGCCTTCAGTTTCCGGAATATCTGAGGCTGCGTAGAGATCAAGAATATTTCCGGGAGAGCCATGCGCCTGGTCTCGCGTGGTTTTACCCTGACGGTTTGCCCAACTGGTCCAGTGCGTGGTAAATTTCTCAAGAATAAGGTCAGAGATGGTCTGGCGATAATCTGACAAGACCCTTGCATTCTTTTCCGGAACATCCTTCTGGAAAAGAGCAGGAAGATACTCAGCCAGGTCGTATCCTCTTCTGATCCAGAATTCATAGAACAAGTCGTCTGTCCAGTTGGCCTGGCCTGATGCATCATCAACCTCGTAAGAATCATTGAAATAGCCGCGCAGGTATTTTAGATCATAATCCTTGAAAACCGAATCAAAATGGAGAAGGTAGTTATTGATTGCCTGTCCTGAAAAATGATCAATTACATCTCCTTCGCCTCCGGGACCGGCTCTTTCTGCCTGTTTCCCGTGCCATCCCTCAAAAAGCGCATAGAGTGTCCAGTTTCCGGGAGGAGCTGTCCATTCGAGCTCCCTACGGGGTGTCACAATGCCTGTCAGGTCAAGGATCTTACCAGAGTCGGAATAAGCTATAAGAGAATATAGAGGAAGAGGTTTTTCGAACCGGATCTGATCCAGTGCATAGAGCTGAAGGTCTTTATTTTTACTGATAGGGTCTTTAAGTTTTGTGATATCGGGCTTTTCTCCTACAGCTCTTACGAGAGGCTGCTGGATAAATTCTATTTTTTCAGCGAGTTTCTGACCGCCGGAAAGAGTAAATATTTTATAGTTGATATTCTTGCAGGCATCGGCAGGATCGACCCACGGACCTCCGAATGGCCAGCCTGAAGCATTTGCAAGGTCGATTCCGAGGCCAAGCCGTTCAGCTTCTTTCAGGGTATATGTAAACATCTCCATCCATTTTGGTGACAGGTAATCGATAAATTTGTCTTCCTCTCCTTTCACCCCATAGATGACAGCTATTTCCATCCCACCCAGACCAGCCTTCTGGTATTTCTCCATAGCAGCTGTCAGATCTTCAGGTGTTACTATGCTTCCCGGCCACCACCAGCGTGTCCAGGGTTTATTTTCGCGTGTTATCTCAGGCCATGCCAGCTGCTGGGCAGCTATTGTCTGCGAGAATAGGAGAAAAATAATCAGGAATCTTTTTATCATACTTATGTTTTTTATTTAACATCCGGAATTCCAAAGTAGAACCACAATTTATGTTTTTTCAAACCACTCATTTCGGTAAGTTTCCCCGCCGGTCCATAAACCGATGCGTCTGTTGTAAGACCCATAGCAAGCTTCGATCCAACAGGCGGAATGCAATCAAGAAATGAGATGTCTCCTACAGGCAGTTCAGGATATGATTTTGGTCCGGTTATGCCATAAAAATTATACAACCTGAGGAACAGGTCTTTATCCCCGGTTGCCATCAGTATTTTACCTTGGGCAGTACTCATATCCATCCATGAGAAATCTGAAAAATATCCTTTGAATTCAGGGTAAAAGAACGGGTAAGCACCTGTCTGGGTATTATTGTAAATCTTGCTCCAGACATTCAAAGCAGTGCCCTGCATCCGGTTTTTCCAGACGCGTGACGGACCATTGCCCAGCCATTTGACACGTGTAACATAATTTTCAGGGAAAGAGAAGCTGATCCCTGCAAATTGGCAGGGTCCCGAAAGCTCGTACTGGTAATCAAGGCTTAGCCATCCCGAATTGAAAATCTTCCACTTTACCGAATTCAGGTTACCTTCATAATTTGCTTCAACAACAGCTCCGTCATCCTCAGGGTATGCTCTTATGTCTGTGAGCCTGTAGCTTCCGCTTGTCAGTATAGGTCCGTTTGTGAACATGAGGTAACTACGGTTGTTGTACATTACCCTGATAATTTTACCGGTTCTTTTGCTGAAAGTTACTGAAGTGCCATTTGCCTTTAAGGTTATTGTTGTGTCAGCTTCTGCAATCTCAGACTTGTTTTCTCCGGTAAGATTTATAAATCCTTTAACTAACTGGTCGTTGCTTTTAATCTGCCATGTCCAGCTGTAAATTTCATTATTAAAGGGATCCGTGGCCTCAAGGACAAGTGCATCAAAATCTTTCCAGTCGGGTGAGAGATTAATTCTTATTTCACCTTTATCGCCCGGCTTAATGCGAGGGGAGGGAATAGTATTTTCATTAATCCTGGAATAACCTGTAAGCCAGTCGGCAGGCTTACAGAAATTTACTAGCTTATAAGTGAATGAGCATTTACTAAAATCTGTAAAATGAAAACGGTTTTCCACAGGAATGGCACCTGTAAAATCAGGAGGGAGGACTTTCATTCCAATATGAACAGGTGAAAATATTTCCCGGATTGCATAAAAGCTTCCCTCTTTTTCGCGGTGAGGACCCATGACCCCATCGGGAGCATTTACTCCATCAGTATCGATAAACCCGTTCATATCAGTTCTTGCAAGACCTTCATCCACAAGAGCCCAGAGAAATCCACCCGCTGACCTGTCTGACGACCACATCAACTCCCAGTAGTCATAAAGTCCTGCACCGCCACCGCCATCATCCTGGCAGTGAAGGAATTCTGTTGTCATATAAATAAGCGAGTCTTTCAGTATATTCACCACACTGTTATATGGTTCATAATGATTACAATCTATACCATTAAACTGATTACCCGGGCGGTGATGCGGATGGATCACATCTCTCTTTGAAGGATCATAAATCAGGAACTCCTTATCAAGTTCTTTGTTCGTTCCTCCTTCATTGCCATTATCCCAGAAAATAACTGATGGATGGTTGACATCACGAAGAACAGTCTCCCTTACAATCTTTTTACCGACAGGTGTGTCGTACCATCTCTGCCACCCGGCAATTTCATTGAGAACATAAAGTCCAAGTGAATCGCAGATATTCAGGAAATCGACGTCGGGGGGATAATGCGAACACCTGACCGCATTCATATTCATCTCTTTTATAAGCTTTACATCCTTAAGGCAAAGATCATAGTTGAGGGTGCGTCCGCCTTCCGGCCAGAAGCAGTGCCGGTTAACACCCTTCATCTTTATTTTTGTGCCATTAAGGTAGATGCCGTCTCCATGACGGACTTCAATTGTTCTGAACCCGAATTTCTCAGAACCTGAAAAGAGAATTTTTTTACCTGATTTAAGTGTATAATTGACACTATAAAGTTCGGGTGTTTCGCTTGTCCAGAGCAGCGGAGAATTTATTTTACATTTTACCGTGAGGAGTGAATCTCCGGGTTGAATGATTGTTGTTGTTGATCCGACTACTTTTCCAGTTCTATCAATGATTTCAGCAAGAAGGCTTCTTGATGCAGTAATGTTTTCAGGAAAAATATCCATAGCGAATGAACCATCAGCCCTGGCATTCAGAGCTACCCTGCTTAAATGTTCCTTTGGAAATGCCTCAAGGAAAACAGGCCGGAAAATACCGCCGAAATTCCAGTAATCACCATACCTTTCGGCCCTGTTCACAGACTCTTCTGATGAGAACTTGCTTACAGTAACTTCCAGCTGGTTTGAAGCGCCAAAAAACAGTTTATCTGTTATGTTATATTTAAACCTGTAGAATGCGCCCTGGTGAATTTCACCAGCCAGCTTGCCATTGATTTTCACTTCGGTATCGGTCATTGAGCCTTCAAAGACAATATTTATCTCTTTCCCTTTCCATGATGGAGGTACAATAAAGCTGTATTTATACATACCTTTTTCGTCAGCGTACCTGTATTTGGGACCAAATGAGACGTTGTTCCTTCCATACTCATAGTTTCCAAAACCCTGCTGTTCCCAGCATGAAGGCACTTCGATCTTTGTCCACATACCGCTGTTCCTTCCACCTGTACAAAAGAATTCCCATGTTTTTGTATCGTTGAATCCTTTTCCGGAGAGATAGATCACCTGCTTCAGGGTATTATCCGCTCCCGATAAATTTAAAGCGACGAATAATAAAATGACGGCTGTAAATAATTTGTTTTTCATTTTAAATAGTTTGTCAATACAGAAAATGTTCTCTCCGTGGCCCTCTGTGCTTCTCTTGTGAACCGACCCCCCAACCCCCCTGAAGGGGGGCTATAAACCCATCCTTTTTTTTAACCAGTTTGGATTTCAACCCCCCTTTAGGGGGGCAGGGGGGCTAGCCTTGGTTTATGGAGTTGGCACAATTACCACCGGGGAATGCGGACTCAGTGGTAAACTGAAATTCTCAAACGGGTCAGGTTTTGCCGGGTTGTAAGCCGGCAATCCTTTGACCAGGAATTTTTTGATTCCCAGGTCATTATCCTTTATCCCTTCAATAATGCATTTTGTAAGCTGATAAGCACCGTATGAGTTAAAATGCGTATTATCATTCAGAGCATTTGGTTCCCACGGAAATGAGTTTGCCGGGTAGATCACAAAAAGATTTTTTGATTTGTCCGGTCCAAGGGTTTCATAAAGAGTCTTTGTCATCGCATTAAGATCAATAAAGGGAACCTTCAGTTCTTTCGCAACCTGTCGGGCAGCTTCGGGATAATCGCCAAGAGAATTTGTAATTTTCGCATCATCTCCGAATGATCTACGGTTAGCAGGGGAGACGATAACCGGTATTCCGCCATTCTTCCGGAACTCGTTAACGAAAAGGCGCATTCTTTCGGAATATGATTTAAAGGCACCATCATCAGGACCTTTTTCTTTCTGATCGTTATGCCCGAACTCGATGAAAAGGTAGTCGCCGGCCTTCATCATATTCATTACTTTTTTGAGGCGGTTTGACGAAAGAAAGCTTCCGAGTGAGAGTCCTGATTCGGCCTGATTCGAAACCGCGATCCCCTGCTTAAGGAACCTGGGAAGTATTTGTCCCCATGATGTCCAGGGATCATCATCCTGATCGACAACGGTTGAGTTGCCAGCCAGAAAGATCGTTACTGCATCATAGACCTTTGTAATTTCAAGAGCGCAGATGCAGGGCCGTTTATCCGTAAATTCGAATGTGAGCTTATTATCCCAGTCGAGCTTATTCTCCTCCCTTGGTTTTCTTTTAACCTCCTCAGAAGTATTGCCAATCTGTGGGATCCTTATATTTACTGTTGCTGTAAGTGTCTGAAATTCTCCAGGTTCTGATATAATCTTTTCAAACAGGAGTCTCCTCGATTCTACCAGTACTGTTGTAAAAGCGGCTTCTTTAAGGTCGCCTGTGATGATCTTTATATTATAATTTCCTTCCGGAAGATTTACCGAAAAGAAGAAAGGTTTATCACTTGTGCAGAATCCACTGGTAAGAGGTTTTTTGCCTTTTCGGTCGACAGCAAAAGGGATTGTTCCGAAATCAAAGCCGTAGCCTGCTTCGGCAGTGTACTTTTGCGAGGGATCAACTTTTATATATCCGGATACCTCTTTGGCAGGTCCGAAAGAAAATTTGTAATTGGTTTTCTGCTGAGACTGTAAAGATATTGTATAAATAAAAAGAATTATTAGTACTGCAAGAAGCTTAGAATTATTCATGATATGATTTTTTATAATCTAATTTATCTACCCCCCATCTTCAACCCCCGTTTTTACCCCCCATCCCCCCTAAAGGGGGGTTATAAACACTTCCTTTTATATAACCAGTTTGGGTTTCAACCCCCCTTCAGGGGGGCAGGGGGGGTAAAAATTATCTGTTACTCCTCCAGTCGGTTCCCAATTTATAAAACATTACTGCCGAGTCGTTTATAACTACCTGGTTATTCTTCATAAGCTTCAGCATTTCAGCCCCGGCCATAATAACCGGACCATATCCATGTGCCGCAGCAACATTAACGGGCCTGTTATAATAGAATGCCGGATCGAATGCCATTCCTGTACCAACGCAGGTCCCTTCTACTTCACCCTTAATGTTTACCTTTGTCTGAACTGCGTTCCAGCCCAGAACCGCAACAGGTCCATAAGCCTTCGGATCAAGCCAGCCCTTATTTACTCCGTGTGCCAGACAATAAGTAAAAATAGCCGTTGCCGATGTCTCATAATATGAATCGCTTCTGTCTATCAGCTGGTGCCAGAATCCCGTACCTGATTGGAATGATGACAAACCTTTTGCATGTGAACGGAAAAGGTTAAGTATCTTCATCCTGGAGGGGTGATCATTTGGCAGAACATCAAGTAATTCGGACATTGCCAGGAGGGCCCACCCGTTGCAGCGTGCCCAGCGAAACTCCGGATGAGGGGTCATACCCTGTATCCAGCCGTGCATAAAGAGCCCCAGCTTTTCATTGAACATCCTGTCGGAGAACTGAATGATCTGTTTGCAGGCATCATCAAAGTATTTTCTGTCACCGGTGAGGTTGCCCATCTGTGCCAGGGCCGGTACGCTCATGTAAAGGTCATCGAGCCAGAGTGCATCAGGCAGAGGCCTGTTGCGGGCAAGGGTTCCGTCGGTCAGCCTCAGTTGTTTATTCGAAATATAATCTATGTAGTTATCAATCAGGGGACGTAGCGCTTTGTTCTTTTCTGCATTGTATGTTTTTATCATTGCTGCACACATTGACCCTGCATCATCGAGAGCACGGGGCTCCAGTACAGAACGGACCGGGTTAGTTCCCCTCTGATCGGGCTGAAGAGTTTTAAAATACTCAGAAAGTGATGCAATCAGATTTATTCTTTTTGTCGTGTATTCACTGAATTTGACATCACCGGTGGCTTCTCCTGCAGAGAGCATTGCCCCATATGCCACACCCCATTCATAGCTGATTAGCCTGAGGGCACCCGGAGCAAAATTTGCTCCGGGTGTAAGTTTTGTCATGTCAGTTATCTCTGTATTTGTCTGCCGGTCAATTATTTTAGCGGGTGTTGACGCATCAACATAGTTAAAAACGCGATTTAACACAGCAGTTATTTCTTCGGCCTTTACCGGTCCATACGGAACCGGATAATCCGGCTGGAGGGCATGAAGAGCCGTGTTAGAGTCGGAAACTTTGGCCGGGGTGATCTGGGAAAGAGCAGGAATCGTAAATCCAATAGTTAATAAAAGGAGCAGTACTTTTGTTTTCATAGTCTTTTTCTTTGCTATTTTATTTATTCTCTCTAGTTTGATTTTACCTTATCAAGCGCTGATTTCACCGCCACATCCCAAACTTTTGCACGGCGCGATTTTCCATCCGGTCCTTCAATATAAAGTGTGACAATATAACGTCCGGATTTCCCATAGGCGTGAATCGGATGTTGTTCAGAAGAATTGGTCCCGTCACCAAAATCCCATTTCCATGATGTGATCTTACCTTCAGACTCATCCTGGAAAGCTACCAGTCTTCGATCCATGTTCAGGACTTTAAAAGACCAGTTTGCCTCAATCTTTTTTATAAACTGAGCTTCACGCGGCATCAACCTGAATGTCCTCAGCTGTGAAGCATTTCCGTACATTGTATGTTTATCAGAGAGATTCCAGAACCCGTTATTGCTCCTGGCATTTACATCGTCAAAATCAATAACAGCCCAACACAAACCAATATTCCTCCCTTCATTCAGCACAGATTCCACAGCTCTGACCGGGCCTTCAGGTCCTGCATAATCGAACGGAGTTATCCAGAATTCGAGGATAAGCTTACCGGGTTCACCTGGTTTAAAACTATAAGAGTATGCTGCATTTGCATAAGGCAATTCCTTGATCCATGGCTGACTTCCCCATGCCAGACACCAGTCCTGTCCCTCAGCGGGAGTATAAATATGGTAGTTCTGTGCATGAACCCCATGGTAGTTGAAATAAGCTTCCCAGGAATTATTGAGCTGTGGGTTCGGGTGAAACTGTTCAATCAGGGGGCCTCCCGACTGATCGCCATCAACGACAATTTCAAAAATGTCGTGATGCAGGTCTGTTCTTGAAAAATCCCAGTAATTATCGTAGGCTTCGTACAGAAAGTACAGTTTATTCATTCCTTTAACCCAGCCTACCTTTACTTTTACATCAAGATTTTGAGGATCCGGTTTTGCATGTTTTTTTTCGTCATCTCTCAGCTGATCAGTTCCAATTATGTAACTGTCAGGCACTATTGACCAATCGTCAGGATTACCATCAATCCTCGGAATCATGTTGGCAGGGAACTGGAAAATCTTAAAAGTGCTGTCAGCCTGTGAGTAAGTTTTAGCAGCCATACTGCAAATTAGTAATGTAATCAGGAAGAGACGAATGTTAACCATGATTTCAAAATTCGATGAATAACAAATATATAATTTTCCGGGCAATGGAAACATGTTCTTCAGTACATGCCGGTTATTATTTGGCAGGAAAATATTTTCCTGATAATCAGTATAATATGTTAAAAATATGTAATGTGTGTATTTTTTGGATTCTTTTTATAAAATTGCAACCATCTTAAAGACACCCATATGAAACAATTATTTTTATTAACCTTCATTTTTATCAATTTTTTTGCTGTCAATGCCCAGAGGTCTGAAATAGTTTACCTTTCAGGTACAGACAAGGATCATACAGTTCAATGGGATTTCTATTGTACTAATGGTCGCAACAGTGGGACCTGGAGCAGGATTGCCGTTCCTTCGAACTGGGAACTCCAGGGTTTCGGATCTTATCTTTACGGCAAAACAAACCTGACGGCAAACGAGAAAGGACTCTATAAATATGAGTTTCCCGTTTCAAAAAAATGGACAAAGAAGAAAGTATTTATTGTATTTGAAGGTTCAATGACTGATACTGAGGTCAAGGTAAACGGAAAGACTGCAGGACCTGTTCACCAGGGAGCATTTTACCGGTTCAAATATGATATTTCAGGACTTCTTAATTATGGTGCAAAGAATCTCCTGGAAGTCACTGTAAGCAAAGAATCTTCAAACGAAAGTGTAAACAGGGCAGAACGTCTTTCAGATTACTGGGTGTTCGGGGGAATATTCCGGCCTGTTTACCTTGAAGTGGTTCCGTCACAATTTATAGACAGGATTGCAATAGACGCAAAGGCTGACGGTTCATTTTATATGGATGTTATTACATCAGGTGCAGGTAAAGCCGGGATTGTCAGGGCACAGCTGCAGACCCTTGATGGAAAACCATTTGGCTCACCTATTACCGCTGCACTTGAAAAATCCGGAAAGACTATTCTAAGGGGGAATTTTTCAAATCCTTTACTCTGGAATCCTGAATTCCCTAATCTCTATAAGGTTGTTGTCAGCTTAAATAATGGGAAAAAATCCCTTCACCAGGTAACACAGAAATTCGGTTTCCGGACAGTTGAAGTGAGAGAAAGTGATGGCATTTATGTAAATAATCAGAAAATAATTTTCAAGGGTATCTGCCGTCATACGTTCTGGCCGTCATCAGGACGGACCAGCAGCAAACACCTGGCTATTGATGATGTCAATCTGATGAAGGATATGAATATGAACGCTGTGAGGATGAGCCATTATCCTCCCGACCAGTTCTTCCTTGATGTCTGCGATTCTCTCGGAATGTTTGTACTTGATGAGCTGGCAGGATGGCAGAAATTCTACGATACGCCCACCGCAAAACGCCTTGTAAAGCAAATGGTTGAACGCGATGTGAATCATCCTTCGATAGTCCTTTGGGATAATGGAAACGAGGGTGGTTTCAACAAAGAGGTAAGGGGCGATTATGCTCTTTATGATCCCCAGAAGAGAACAGTCATTGAGCCATGGTCAATTATTAACGGAACAAATACAAAGCATTATCCCGGTTATAAATATGTTGAAAATGCCCTTAATAATGGTAAGGAAATTTTCTTTCCGACTGAATTTCTTCATGGCCTGTACGATGGCGGTCACGGAGCCGGACTTGATGATCACTGGAAACTTATGCTTTCAAAGCCGCTTTCAGCGGGAGCATTTCTCTGGGTTTTTGCCGATGAGGGTGTTGTTAGGAAAGATCTTAATGATTCAATTGACGCCAGTGGCAACAGGGCTCCCGACGGGATTCTCGGTCCTTACCATGAGAAGGAGGGAAGCTTTTTCACGGTTAAGGAGATATGGGCTCCGGTACAATTTAACCAGACAGTGCTGACATCTGATTTTGATGGAAAATTTAATGTAACAAACAGGTATTTATACACCAATTTGAAACAATGTAAATTTTCATATGAGCTGGTAAAGTATGAGAAATCATTTCCACACTTTGATCAGATAAAAAAGGCCGGTACTATTAATCCTCCTGATATCGGACCCGGGCAAAGTGGGAACCTGCCAGTTGTGCTCCCCATCGACTGGAAAAGCTGTGATGTTCTGTATATTACAGCAACAGATCAGTATGGACGGCAGATTAACAGGTGGTCCTGGAATATCTCCCTGCCAGGCGATATTGTTCAGAAAACCATATCAGGGAAGGATGAAAAGATTAAGGCCTCAGAGACTGACAAGCTGCTTATTATTTCATCGGGCAGCACAGAGGTTATACTTGATAAGAGTACCGGATTAATCACTGGCGTTAAAAGCAACAGCAGGGAAATTTCTCTATACAACGGAGTTCAGTTTACCGGTTTTGCAGCCTCATTTAAAGAGATGAAGCATTACTATCGGGACAATAACTATATCATTGAATTATCATATGATAATGCCTGTCATGTTAACTGGACTATGTACCCCGGGGGATGGTTAAAGCTTGATTATGATTACACTCCGTCAGGTGAGCTCGATTTTGCAGGGATTACATTTTCCTATCCTGAAAACCTTGTTACGGGAGCGACACTTATGGCAAACGGTCCGTATCATGTGTGGAAAAACCGTTTGAAAGGAACTCAGTTCGGGATATATGAAAAGAAATACAATAATACTATTACAGGACAATCGTGGGATTATCCCGAGTTTAAAGGTTATTACTCCAACTTTTATGCCGTTGAAATTCAGACAAAAGAATTACCGATAACCGTCATTTCCGCAACGAAGGATCTTTTTCTTCACCTTTTCACACCTGAAGCAGCAAAGTTTTCAACCTCGAAGACCGGTGTAAGAGGAGAAGTAAATCCGCCTTTCCCGTCAGGTAATATTTCATTCCTGAATGGGATTAGTGCAATCGGCACAAAGTTTACCAAAGCTGAAGCCGAAGGTCCTCAGAGCCGAAAGAATATTTATAATGGCGAAACACTGAAAGGAACGCTATATTTTAAGTTTGGGGAGTAAGGGCCTCACACCTTCAAAAATATTTTCTTCTTATAAAGTATATACAGGAATACCCACCCGATAGCTGTGATGCCGATTGCGTCAATAAGTGGCGCCCAGGTTTCAGGGAGAAGGGCAGAAAAACCGCCAAAGAAGAATTTTGAAGCTGATCTGAAATTAACAATTCTCTCTGTAAGATAGATGGTTATAGGATTCATCCCGATAACAACAAAGAAAAAAGCCCATTTCCTGAAATTCCAGATATCTATAATAAGGTGGAAAACAGCAAAGAGCAGAAGGCTCAGGCCGCCAACCCAGCATACAAATGAGCTTGTCCAGAGGTTTTTATTGATCGGGAAAAAGATATCCCAGATTTTCCCTATTATCATTAATGTAACAGCTGCCAGAATCATATAAAGAACCCTGCGTAACGGTTTGTCCTTGAGGTAATTCGATAGCAGGAATTCTCCGGTGAACATGCCAAGGAGTGCTGTTCCGATAGCAGGAATTGTACTTAAAATCCCTTCCGGATCGTGATTCCCAAGGTAGAGTTTCCCGGGCATAATGAGACGGTCGATATAGCTTGTAAGGTTTCCTTCACGTGAAAAGATGTCAGTTGATCCAAGGTCGTGTGCCGGAAAAAGAAGCAGCAGCAGCCAGTATCCGATCAGCAGGGCGCTGAACCAGATGATCCGTGCGTTCAGTTTTGTGTTCATGAAAATAAGTGCAGCAAACATCCATGCCAATCCTATACGTCCAAGAACGCTGCCATAGCGTAATTCACCCAGGTTGAATCTTACGGCATTATTATAGAGTATCCCCAGGAAAACCAGTATGAGTCCGCGGAAAATTATATGTTTATAGATTAACTTCCTGGCCTCATTTTTTTCCAACCGTTTTGCCAGAGAGAAAGGGAAAGATATTCCTGCAATAAAAAGGAAGAGAGGGAAGATCATATCGTAAAAATGAAATCCGTGCCAGGGAACATGATCCAGCTGCTCTGCCCACCATTTGAGAACAGGCCATCCGGTAAGGCTTGCCAGTGCAATGAAAATGCCTTCACCACCCATTATCCAGAACATGTCGAATCCGCGAAGTGCATCGAGGGAGTACAATCGCTTTGGCTGAGGTTTGATTTCGTTTTCCATGAAAAGGTCATTAAGTGAATTTAAAAGTATATAAAAATAGTAAAAACTGAGATAAAGCTTTACAATATAATGTGATCGTTTTAAAAATTAGTTTTCATTTTTTTAATACATTAGCAAAATGAGGCCTATGAAAATTCACTGTACCCGGCAGCTCAAATAAATTTGATTATAATATAAGATTCTTCTCATTAATTTTTATAATGTGAAAAAACTCAGACTTCTTTTTTTACTATTACTGACATGCACCATTGTCACTATAGTCACCGCTCAGGGTAAAGAACAAGCTTTTCCTTTTTTCTTTGTGCAGATGACCGACCCGCAGTTTGGATTCATCGAAAACAACAAGGGTTTTGCGATGGAAACAGCCTTATATGAGAAGGCTGTCAGGGCTGTCAACAGGATCAAGCCTGATTTTGTAGTGATTACCGGTGACTTTGTGAACAATAATTCAGATCAGGGAGAGTGGAATGAATTCAACCGAATAACAGATCAAATCAATTCTACAATCCCGGTATATCTGACACCAGGGAACCATGATATAGGTCAAATCACTGATAAAGCTGCAATTGATAAATACATTTCCCGAAACCAATATGACAGGTATTCTTTTAAGCATAAAAAATGCGGGTTTATCGGAATTAACTCCTGTATAATAAAATCTGGGAATATTGAAATGGAGCAAACCGAGTATGACTGGCTGAAAAAGGAATTAATTAAAAGTAAACGGGATAAGCATATTATCCTCTTCAGCCACTTCCCCTTCTTTATTAATAACCCAATTGAACCAGAGTCCTATTCAAATATTGGAATTGAACAACGATCAAAATATCTTGCATTGTTCAAAGAATATAAGGTTAGCGCTGTTTTTGCGGGGCACCTTCATAATAATGCTTCTGCTGCCAGTGGAAATACAGAAATGATTGTCACAAGTGCTGTGGGTAAGCCACTGGGTTCAGCACCTTCCGGGATCAGGATAATAAAAGTGTACAGAAACAGGAT
The DNA here is from genome assembly GCA_963825935.1 of uncultured Bacteroidales bacterium. Lineage (GTDB taxonomy): Bacteria > Bacteroidota > Bacteroidia > Bacteroidales > VadinHA17 > LD21. The sequence goes on from CAWGUN010000013.1 coordinate 371,449, forward strand.
TGAAAGCGATTATTTTTCACTTGATGAAATCCCTGAAACCATCGACCTCGGAAAAAAGTAAACAACTATAAAACAATACATTATAATCAAAATATTACCACCTATTATGAACAAATATCGCTTAACTGGCCGCATAATTTCAGCATGGGTCATTATAATGCTGACTGTTGCTTCATGTTCAACTGAAGCTGATAAAGCTGATAATATCAGTTTTGTTGATCCGGATATAGGAGGGGTGGGGCTTCTGCTTCAACCTACGCGACCAACTGTACAGCTTCCCAATCAGATGATCCGTATGTATCCTTTCCGGAAAGATTTTCTTGACGATCAGATCAGGTTTTTTCCGCTTACAATTATATCCCACCGGTTGGGTGAATTATTTGGGGTAATGCCATTTACCGGTAACAGGGGAACATCAGCTCCTGTCTCTGCATGGGATGAACAGCTGGAAATCACAACACCATACTACTATTCTACGTGGCTGGAAGATTATGATATAACTGTTGAATTTGTCCCCGGGGAAAAGACCGGCATGTTCAGGATGACTTTTCCGGCCAGGACTGATAAAAACCTCTTTCTGAGAATAATTAACAATGGAGACTGGCAGATGACGAATGAGAATTCCATAGCAGGGATGGAATCCTTTAATGGAATGAAGGCATATGTGTATGGTGAGTTCAGTGAAAACATCTCTGCCTCAGAAAATAATTCAGTCAGACCATTAAACGGAATGTTTTTAAAATGGATATCAGGGAAAGATAATATTCTGGAATTTAAATACGGTATCTCTTTTATTAGTCCTGCCCAGGCGGAAAAAAATTTGGCTTATGAAATGTCCGGCAAATCATTCCTGAAATTAAAACAATCAGCAAAATCGGTATGGGAGAGAGTATTAAACCAGGTAACGGTTAAAGGAGGAACAGAAGGGCAGAAACGGACATTTTATACTGCTCTTTACCGTTGCTATGAACGAATGATCAACATTACTGAAGACGGACAATATTACAGTAATTACGATGGAAAGGTACACCAGTCAAATCGAAATTTTTATATTGATGACTGGATCTGGGACACCTACCTGGCCCATCATCCTCTCCGTGCGATTCTAAATCCTGAGATGGAAGCCGACATGATACAATCGTATGTGCTCATGTATGAGCAGAGCGGATGGCTACCTACATTTCCTGTCCTCTGGGGCGACAATCCCTGCATGAACGGGTTCCATTCTTCGATCACGATCGTTGACGACTATCGCAAGGGGATAAGGAATTTTGATGTTGACAAAGCATTTGAGGGAATGAAGAAAAATGCTATGGAAGCTACAATGCTCCCATGGCGAAACGGCCCGATGTGCTCGCTCGATACATTTTATCAAAAGAACGGATTTTACCCCGCATTACGACCCGGAGAAAAAGAAACGGTTCCATTGGTGCATAATTTTGAAAAAAGGCAATCAGTTGCCATAACGCTTGGACATAGCTATGATGACTGGGCTTTGGGTCAGTTGGCAAAAGAACTCACGCATAACGAAGATTACAAATATTTCATCAGCAGATCAGGCAATTATAAAAATCTGTACTGGCCCGAAAAGGGATTCTTCATGCCCAAAGATTCAGGAGGAAATTGGATTGATATTGATCCAAAGTTTGATGGTGGCATGGGAGGGAGGGATTATTATGATGAAAACAACGGGTGGACTTACCTATGGCAGGTACAACATGATCCTGAAGGCTTAATTTCACTTATGGGGGGTAAAAAAGCATTTGAAGAGAGGCTCGACCAGTTGTTCAGGGAAGGGCTTGGCAGGTCGAAGTATGAAACATGGGCAAAATTCCCTGATTTCTCTGGTATTGTTGGACAATTTTCTATGGGAAATGAACCGAGTTTTCATATCCCTTATTTATATAACCTGACAGATTCTCCATGGAAAACCCAGAAAAAGATCAGGATGCTGCTCGATGCCTGGTTCAGGGATGATATATTTGGTATCCCTGGTGATGAAGATGGTGGCGGAATGTCGGCATTCGTTGTTTTTTCAAGTATGGGTTTTTATCCGATAATACCTGGGATACCAGTATATACAATAGGGAGTCCTTTATTTGAAAATGTAACCATCAGCTTGCCTGATGGGAAAACATTTTCTGTGGTTGCACATGGTGCAGGAAAAGTAAATAAGTACATTCAGAAAGTCTGGCTTAACGGAAATATCCTTGAAGAACCTTTCTTTACCCACGAAGATCTGATAAGAGGTGGGGTTCTGAAGCTGGAAATGGGTCCATATCCTGATAAAAAAAGGGGATCAGGAAAAAGCAACCATATCTTGGATAAATACATTAATAGATAAGAGGTGGCATATAATATGAACATCAGCCGTCTGAAAACTAACCGGTTTAATAATGATATTAATCATGTTTTCCGCTAAAAATGTCATTTTATCGTTTTTTTTTACATCTTTATATCAGCAATTCGACCTGAAAACTAATACTAACTAATCAATTTTATTTATGAAAAACATTTTCCTGATTCTGTTATTTCTTGCATCAACATCGTTGTATGCGCAGAGGATAACGGTTACCGGAACAGTTACTGACACAAATGGAAACATGCTTCCCGGAGCAACTGTCCATGTGAAAGGTACAGTTACGGGTGTGCTTACTGATGGAAGTGGAAGATTTTCCATTGAAGCTCCCGGACCGAACTCCGTAATTGCATTCTCTTTTGTGGGTTATGTTCCAAAAGAGGTAGTTGTTCAGAACCAGACCACTATCAATGTTACCCTTGCAGAGGATCTCCAGGGTTTGCAGGAGGTAGTGGTTGTGGGTTATGGCACCCAGAAAAGGGCAAACCTTACGGGTGCTGTTGACCAGGTTACCAGCGGTGCGCTGGAAAACCGGCAGATGTCAAACCTTACACAGGGTTTGAAAGGGCTTGTTCCAAACCTCAATATCAATCTTCTTGATGGAAAGCCAAATCAAGCTCCAAGTTATAACATCAGGGGACTTACATCAATCGGACAGGGAGGAAGTGCCCTGGTGCTGATAGATGGAGTGGAAGGTGATCCTTCTATGATTAATCCTAACGACATTGCAAGTATTTCTGTACTTAAGGATGCTGCTTCCTCCTCTATCTATGGAGCAAGGGCCGCTTTCGGGGTAGTATTAATAAATACCAAAAATCCATCAAAAGGGAAAACGAGTGTCACTTATTCCTCGAATTATTCAATAAGGAAACCAACTGCTGTCCCGGATCTTGTAACCGATGGATACACTTTTGCGAAGATGTTCGCTGAATCTTACGTGAACTGGGAAAATACATTTCCTTCAGCTGTGAACAAAACTTTGAAATTCTCCCAGGCTTATCTTGATGAGCTGAAACGCAGATCCGAAAGCCCATTACCAACTGATAAGGTGGTTGAAATTGATCCTGTCTCAGGTAATTATGTTTACTACGCAAGTGACAATAAATACAAGGAATTATATAAGGATTATACAACCGGTAATGAACAAAATATTGCGATCACAGGCAGCAGCGAAACTACGAGCTTCCTTTTAACCGGAAGAAAACTCTCCCAGGCTGGCTTATTCCGCTATAATTCAGATGATTATGGTATGACAAACCTAAGGGCTAAGGGTTCGATCCAGGTATTTCCCTGGCTTAGATTTGATAATAATTCAGAGTATTCAGAATCAAAGTATCATAATCCGTTAAATGTTGGAGAGGGTAGTGGAATCTGGAGAAATATTGCAGATGAAGGTCACGTTTTAGCACCTATGTTTAACCCTGACGGATCACTGACAATGTCTGCAGTTTATAATGTTGGTGACTTCTGGTATGGGAAAAATGGTTATGATATGCGCGACAGGGTCTTTAAAAGCACAACAGGATTTATTGCCCAGTTCTTTGAAGATAAATTCAGAATTAAAGGTGATTTTACCTTCAGGAACAGCGACGACAATGAAAAACGGAGACAGGTGCCTGTTCCTTACAGCAACAAACCTGGTGTGATCCTGTTTGTTGGTACCACAGGAAACGATTTACGTGAAACTAATGATCAGGCCCAGTACCTGGCAACTAATTTATATACAGAATACGAAAATACTTTTGGTAGTGATCATTATCTTAAAGTTTTAGCAGGATATAACTATGAACAATCTACCTCCACAAGATTAAGAGCCCAGCGAAACGGGTTAATCTTTGAAGATGCCACTGACATTAATCTGGCCCTGGGCCAGTCTATCACAACTGCTGGCGGTTGGACCAGGTGGAATATAATCGGAGGCTTCGGAAGAATAAACTATTCATTTAAAGAAAGGTACCTTGTTGAGATAAACGGCCGTTATGACGGATCTTCAAAATTCCCTTCTGATCAGCGTTTTGGTTTCTTCCCCTCATTCTCTGCCGGGTGGAGGATCTCTAATGAACCATTCTTTAAAGTGTCAGATAAAATCATATCTGATCTTAAACTCCGGGCTTCCTATGGTTCTCTTGGCAACGGAAATATTGCTGCCTATACTTTCCTGGAGGAGTTTTCAATATCTCAGATGGGAAGAATACTTAATGGGGTCAGGCCTCAGTCAACAAGCAGACCCAGTGTACTTCCAATAGGAATCACCTGGGAAACAGCCACCACCTCGAATATTGGGATGGATATGTCAGCCATATCTGACAGGTTGAGATTTGTAGGGGATGCATATATCAGGAATACAACCAACATGTTTACACAGGGAATGACACTTCCTGCAGTTTTCGGAGCCTCTCCTCCCAAAGGGAATTATGCTGATCTCCGGACAACAGGATGGGAAGTCAGCCTGGCGTGGCGCGACAAGTTTAAGATCGGTGCAAAACCGTTTAACTATGAGGTCCGGGTAACAGTGGCAGATAATAAATCTAAAATAACCAAATACAATAATCCCGAAAAGGTGCTTACAGATTATTATGAAGGACAGGAAATTGGTGAAATATGGGGCTATATAACCGAAGGATTTTTTAAAGATTCAGCCGATATTGCAAATCATGCTGATCAGAGCCGGTTTAAGAATACTTCATGGGGTGCTAATTTCCCCGGAGATCTTAAACTTGTAGACTCGGATACGAGCGGAACAATTGACTATGGGACCAACAGGATCGGAAATACCGGTGACAAGCAAATAATCGGGAACAGTGCTGCTCATTATACTTACACAATAAACCTGAATGCTGACTGGAATAATTTCTTCATTTCTGCATTTTTCCAGGGAGTAGGGAAACAGCAATGGTGGCCAAGGCCAGAATCTCCGTTCTGGGGACAATATAACAGACCCTACAACCCTCTTCCAAAATGGCATTTAGGTAATTTCTGGACTCCGGAAAACACCAATGCATATCTGCCAAGATACGTCAGCCGGCTTGCGAACAGGTCAGGATCCATGCTTGTTGAAGCTCCACAGACTAAATATCTTCAGAATGTTGCTTATCTCAGGTTGAAAAACATACAGATAGGATATAACCTCCCGGTCAGCCTTATTTCAAAAATCGGTGCAACCAATGTGAGAGTCTACTTTTCGGGGGAGAACCTGTGGTCATACTCTCCTTTGTATAAGCACACCAGAGATTATGATGTTGAAAGTGAAGGACCCTCCGATTTGCTATTATCTTCTGGTACTTCAGGGGATGGATTTAACTACCCTATGATGAAAAATGTGACATTTGGTTTATCCGTAACATTTTAACTTATTATAAAAATCTTAGATATGAAAAATAAATATTGGTTGCTTATACTGATATCTGCCCTTCTTGCCGGGTGCGAGCTTGAACAACGTCCTCAGGCTTCAGCTTCAAAAGAGGCAGTATTTGGCAGCGAAAAAGGATTAGAGCTATACTCTAACTCCTTTTATAATATACTTCCCGATGCAAATGGGATTCACAGATCAGATTGCATTTCTGACTATGCGGCCCGACGTGACGCACCTGCTTTTTTAGTTGCCGGGTCATATACACCTACGACAACGGACAATACTAATGAATCAGCTTATGCAAGAGTATCTCAGGGTGGTGATGCAAACTGGGTATGGACCTCATTACGAAACATCAATTATTTTATTGTGAATTGTAATAACCCGGTAATTGCACCCGATATCCGCCGGCACTATATAGGCCTTGCTAAATTTTTCAGAGCATGGTTCTACCTTGAAAAGGTAAAGAGATATGGAGATGTTCCATGGATCAATAAACCTCTTGACGTCGGAGATCCTGATTTGTACAAGCCGAAAGATCCCAGAACCCTTGTGATGGATTCCGTACTTGCTGATATAAATTATGCCTGTGCAAATATAAAAACAACCAGTGATGGAACCCGGAGCCTCATTACAAAATATATAGCATATGCATTTAAAGCCAGAATATGCCTGTACGAAGGTACATACAGGAAATATCACACTGAATTGGGTCTTACAGGCTCAGCAAATACATGGCTGACAGAAGCAGTAAATGCAGCAAATATAGTTATGACCGAACCAGGATTTAAGGTATATGAAGGAGCAGGAACAAGCGGATCATACAGGAAAATATTTATCAATCCGACTCCTGTCCCTGATGAAATTATGCTTGCTAATATTATGGATCTGTCATTAAGTATTGTTCATAACGCAAACTGGGTCTACACAAGCTCAACTACCGGGATAAGATTTAATTTTATCCGGACATTCATTAACACTTATTTGAATATCGACGGAACACCATTTACTAATACACCGGGTTACGCAACAATGGTGTTTAAAGATGAAGTTAAGGGCAGGGATAAAAGATTAGAACAAACAATCCGCATGGGCTCTTACAAGAGACTAAATGCCGGTCTATTGGTTTCAACCCCGCCAAACATGGGCTATAGTTACAGCGGATACCAGCCGATTAAATGGAGTCTTGATGATGTTTATTATGATGGAGGGAGTCTGAATATCAATTCAGTTTCAATTTTCCGTTATGGAGAGGTATTATTAAATTATGCTGAAGCTAAAGCTGAACTTGGATCGCTGACAGATGCGGATTGGGCACTTACAATAGGTAAGTTAAGATCCAGGGCTGGGATCACCAGTGGTCTTACGACAAAACCAACTGTCCTTGATACATACATGCAGACCAAATACTTCCCGGATATTACTGATCCTGTGATCATGGAGATCAGGAGGGAGAGGGGAATTGAGCTTTGTATGGAAGGATTCCGTTTTTATGACCTTATGAGATGGAAACATGGCGAGTTACTTACAATGGAATGGAACGGGATTTATGTTCCCGCTCTCCTTACCCCTATGGATCTGAATGAAGATGGAGTAATGGATGTTGTATTTTATCAGGGAGCCGCACCCTCTCCCGCTGTTAAAGGAATTACATATATCAATGTTTCTGCAACGAGCGGTGGAAAACCAAATTCTCAAAGGCTTAGTAATGACACTTTTGGTGAACTGACATGGTTAAACACAATTCCCAGAACCTGGGTACAGAGGAATTATAACTACCCGATTCCCGAAGCTGACAGGTTAATGAATACCAAACTGATACAAAACGAAGGCTGGTAGAAGTTAGAAATAGGATTTTATAAATAGAGGTTATTGAAAGCTCCTTCTATCTTTTATGGTAAAAGGAGCTTTTCATTACTCATGAATTTCCATGTAACATTTCCTATATTGTCAGGTTTCCCCTTTTCAGCTTTTGAAAAGGTCCCCCTGGCATTACCCTTTTTATCGGCAGTTACACTGATAAGGCGCCAGCTGTAAACACCCTTTTCATAGTCGAAGGTTTCACCATCATCGTCATATAGTTTATAAATGCCAGGTTTTGAACCATAATACCTTATTTCAAGATCAAATTTCTGCCCTGATGCCGGAGCATGAAGCGCAGCCGGCATCATCGGGATGATCCCGCCATCCTTTACAAAAACAGGTATTTTATCCAGCCCCGGTGTGACTTTAATTACTTCCCCGTTTCCGGCATATTTCCCCGTATAGAAATCATACCATTTTCCTTCAGGTAAAATAACTTCACGTATTATTTGGCCTGTAAACACGGGAGCTACCAGAAGGTATTCACCCGCCATATACTGATCTTTGATTTCTTTTATGACAGCTTCAGCATAAGGATTATCATCGGGATTTTCATTATTCAGCTCATATTTAGCTTTTGCTGAGAAGCCAGGTTCAAGATTCATTCCCCTGAAAGGAGGAGTACCTTCAAAATGGTATTTTGCGAATTCAGAATAGAAGTAGGGCATAAGCTGCATTCGCAGCATGGCAATTTCCCTGATTTCCTTCTCAACTTCCGGAAATGACCAGGGTTTTGTACCACTCGACCAGGCATTTAACATCGCCATAGGTGAGAATATTACAGTTTGCATTCTCCTTAGCCACTCCTCACTTGTTTTCGAGCTGCGAACCTCAGGTGTCCATAATATTCCGCAGAATCCACTGTTTATCAGGGCAGTAATAAAATCTTCATGACTGTAATAGTCGTTATAAATTACATATGGAAATGATGATCCTCCGCCATTGGATGCGCGTACAAGTCCGTATGTCCTGGTATTTTTCTTATGAAATAAACTGGTAGTAAGTTTCTGCAAAATGAGACCATAAGTTTGCCGGATCTGTTCAGCGCTGTTGCCAGATGGAAATTTTGCCACATCGGGCCAGAGCCACCTGTCATATCCGTCACATTCATCTATCTTGTATCCGCTTATTCCGGGACTTATCTGATTATTTTGCAGCTGTTGCATCAATATTCCCTGTGCTTCTTTCATTGTAAGGTCGGGGACAACACCTCCCCATACGGTATGCGATCCGGTATATGGGAGGATCTCCTTATATATGGGAGAATAAGATGAAACATACGGATTAGTCCACAGGTTAAGCCGCACTCCTTTCTCTTTCATGGTTTTAATAAATGAAACAGGATCGGGATAACGTGATTTATCCCAGTCGAATGTGCAGGGGTAGGATCGGCTCTGCCAGCCCGGTTCAAGGCCTATAAAATCGAGGGGAAATCCTTTTTCTGCAAATAGCTGTGCCTCCTGTTCCACCTGAGACGAAGTGTAGAGCGTTGGAACGCGCTGTGTGAAGCCTAGTCCCCATCTCGGCGGCAGACAACCTCCGCCTGAATATAGATTGTATCTTCTTACAACGTCAAGAGCAGTAGGACCTGCAAACAGATATATCTCAACTCCGGCGGAAGGTACCAGAATTTCCACTGCATCAGAATATGGACTTGATGTCCATTTCTTATCCGTGTTTCTGTCGCGCTCTTCAGGTGCTTCCGGACTATCTTTCCTGACACCCGAGCCTGCATAAACAGTTATATACCTGGCGCTGTTAATAAATACTCCATATCCCCGGTCGGAGACATAAAATGGTACCGGTGCATGAGTTCTTCCGTTATCGGTACCGCCATAATGATCAACATGAAGATGAAGGATTTTCCCTCGCTGATAGACTGTTTTGAAATTGAGTCCGAATCCGAAGATCTGCTCCTTTTTAACAAGAGGGAATCTCAGATAGGTTTGCCCGTTAATAATCTCCGTAACTATCTCTTTTTCAGGCAAGGGGAAATCAGATGGAGGCATCTTCAGAAGTGCATTGATATCCGGTCTTATTTCAGCAGTATTCAGCAGGTCGAGTTTATCGGGAACTCCGACAACATATTTCCAGACTCCGGGAGCTGTTCGCGTCCATCCGGCCGGTTGTGAAAAAAGAGCAGGGGCAGATAAAAAAATAAGGACCCCGCAAAGTGTTGTACAAACTTTGCCCTTGAAGTTCATGATCTGATTTTTATTGTTAGTTATCAATTGTTCAGGCTGAAACAAAATTAAATGAATTAGATTAATGTGTTGTTAATAAAAGTTAAAGATCAAAAATATAGAAAAAAGCAGAGTATTTTTATGTGTACGTTAACGGATTTAAGTATTTTTACCTGAACCCACCCAACCCTGAAGAGGGGCAAATGCCATGTGCCCGATTAACATTCTGACAGGGATGGAGGAAGAGTTAATAGATTATTATTAAGCACTTTAATACATAACATTATGACAACCCGCAGAGAATTTGTACAAAAAACTGCTCTTGGTGCTGCCGGCTTAACGCTTGGTGCTAAGAGTTATTCACGAATCCTGGGAGCCAATGACAGGATCCGTGTAGGTATTGTAGGTTATTCCGACCGTTTCAGGGGAGCATTGTATCCCGCCTTCACGAGTCTGGCAAAAGAACTTAACTTTGAATTTACGGCTCTCTCTGATCTCTGGAGCATGAGACGCGAGCAGGCCGATAAGTTTTTTAAAGCCAATGGAACCACCCTCAGACTTGCGCGTAATAATGATGAACTTTACAGCGGAAAAGACACTGATGCGGTAATAATAAGCACTGCTGATTTCCAGCATGCACTGCTTACTGCAGAAGCAGTAAGAGCAGGACGCGATGTTTATTGTGAAAAACCTTTTGCAGAAACAATGGCCGATGCCCGTGTAGCACGGAAAGCAGTTGAAGAGACAGGAAAAATAGTTCAGATAGGATCACAGCGCCGCAGCGCACCTAACTATATTGCGGCAGATGAGTATCTTAATTCAGGCAAATTCGGGAAAATTGTAATGGTTGAAATGTCATGGAATGTAAACCAGCCGGGAAGATGGAGAAGACCCGGGGTTGTTCCAATGTTAAAAGAAGCAGATACCGATTGGAAAAGATATCAGCTGAATCGTCCTGCTGCTGCTTTTGATCCAAGGAAATACCTTGAATTCAGACTTTTCTGGCCATACTCATCGGGAATACCGGGTCAGTGGATGGCTCATCAGATTGATACAGTTCACTGGTTTACCAAACTTGCTCACCCCAGGAGCGTAGCAGCAAACGGAGGAATCTATCTGTGGAAAGATGGTCGTACAAACTATGATACCATGACTGCAGTTATGGATTATGGCGATCCCGCTAAACCTGAAACAGGATTCCAGGTAGTATATACATCCCGTTTCACAAACTCAGCCGGCGGGACAAAGGAACTTTACTATTCCAATGGAGGTATGCTCAACCTTGATACAAATAAAGTGACATCAGAGGGAGGACTGGCTGAAAGAGATGCAAAAGACATGAATATGAAAGCTAATCTTCTTGAGCCTTTCGAGCTTCCCAGCATGAGAATTGAAACTTCAGCAAATACCGGCGGTGATCCTATGACAACCGCACACATGAGGAACTGGATGGAGTGTGTCCGCGACCGCAAGAAACCTCATGCTGATGTCGTCGCAGGGTATAATCATGCAACAGCTTGTATAATGTGTACTGCAGCTCTCAGAACAGGTGAAAAGGCTTCCTTTGATGAGACAATGCAGGAAGTTCTTGCAGGTGGTAAAGTATTCCAGTATTAATCATATTAAAGCTATTATTATAATGAAAAAAATATTATCATTTCTTATGACTCTTGTAATTGTTCTTACTGCAGGAGCTGGCCTTAATGCACAGGCTTCCAAAGTCAAACTTGTCAGGGTTGATGCTAAGCAGAAAGTTGATGTGATGGTTGACGGCAAGCTGTTCACTTCATATCAGTACCCTTCAAACATGGAGAAACCATACCTCTTTCCGATTTATGCACCTAATGGTTCTGTCATCACCAGAGGCTTCCCTGTTGAACCCAGAAAAGGTGAAAGAATTGATCACCCTCATCATATAGGTTTATGGTTCAACCATGGGAATGTCAATGGTCTCGATTTCTGGAACAACTCATCAGCAATTCCTGCAAACCGTAAAGATTCGTATGGTCATATTGTCGTAAAACAAATAGTTAAAGCTAAAAAAGGCGTTCTTGAGGTCGTTTCGAACTGGAACGACAACAAGGGAAATACATTACTTGTTGAGAATACAAAGTATATTTTTTCAGGTGATAAGAATTCGAGAACCGTTGATCATATTTCAAAGCTCACTGCTGCAAACGGCACTGTGACATTCACCGATAACAAAGAGGGAATGATCGCTATCAGGGTTGACCGGGCTTTTGAGATGCCTTCAAATGAATCGCTGATCTTTACCGATGACAAGGGCAATCCGACAACTGTGAAAGCAACTGATAACACAGGGGTTACAGGGATGTACACCTCAAGTTCCGGACTTAAAGGCGATAAAGTATGGAGTTCAAGGAACGACTGGGTTATGCTTTCAGGTACCAAGGATAATGTACTTACTACAATGGCAGTATTTGATCATCCAAAGAACATTGGTTACCCGGCTCATTCGCATGCGAGGGGTTATGGCCTCTTCTCTACAAATAACCTTGGTGCCAACTCATATGTTCCCGGTGAGGAGAAAATAGTTGTTACACTTCAGAAAGGAGAATCGATCACATTACGTCACAGGTTTTATGTTCAGTCAGGTTCTGAACTGACACCCGCGAAGGCAAATCAGATATTCCAGGCATTTTCGAAATTGTATTAAATAAAAACAGGTACCCCAAAACTGACGGGAGGATTATACCTCATCCCCCTAGCCCCCTTCTCCCAGGGGAGAAGGGGGAATCAAATCATTTTCAATGTATTAGCCCCTCCCTCTTGGGGGAGGGGCAGGGGAGAGGCCGATATGTCATAACTTAAAATAAAAATAGAAAATATAAATTATGAAAAGGATTTTACTTACAACAATTATCTTCTGTTCATTTTCAGCCTTATCTCTTCTTAACGGAAAAGCTCCTGCAAAGCAGATGTACTACGAAATAAAAATATACAGGATTAAAGATCCTGGTCAGGCTGCCACTGTTGACAAATATCTTAAAGATTCATTTATCCCTGCAATTCACAGGGCCGGGATAAATAAAGTGGGTGTTTTCAAACCAGTTGAAACAGATACTGCTTATGGGAAAATGATTTATGTCTTTATCCCATATAAGACTGCAGATCAGTATTTTAAGCTTGTAACAGTTCTTGAAAACGATAAGGTTTATCAGCTGGCGGGAAAGGACTTTCTTGATGCACCTCCTCTTAGTCCGCCATTTGTAAGATATGAAAGCGTTTTTATGAAGGCTTTCTCATTTATGCCTCAATTCAGGGTCCCGTCGTACACCACACCGGTTTCTGAAAGAATTTATGAACTAAGGAGCTATGAAAGCGCTACCGAAGCAAAAGCTCTGAAGAAAATTCAGATGTTCAATGAAGGAGGCGAAATTGCAATATTTGAAAAGGTTGGTGCCAATGCAGTCTTTTATGCTCAGGTATTACTGGGCAGCCAGAAGCCAAGGTTAATATATATGACTACTTATGCAGACATGAAATCGCATGATGAGCACTGGAATGCATTCAGGAATTCACCGGAATGGAAGACTCTCTCTTCAATGGAAGAGTACAGGAATGCAACCTCAAAAACTAAAGCATACCTGCTTCATCCTACCGATTATTCGGATTTCTAATACATCATACCTCATCCCCTGGGAGGGTATTGAAAAAGTCAAAATCCATTAACCGCAAAGGTCGCTAAGGATTACGCTAAGATCGCAAAGAGCTGAAATACATTGCTTTAACTTTGCGTGCTTTGCGCCTGCTTTGTGTGCTTTGCGGTTAAAAAGATCTTTTTCAACAGCTCCAGAAATAAGATTCAGAAAAGTATTCCTAAAAAGTAATTTTCGCTATTGCTTCTTCTACATCGGCAGTTGTCATTTCATGATCGGGCAGATTGTTCTCAAAATACTTCTCATAAGCAGATATATCGAAATGGCCATGACCGCTAAGGTTAAAAAGTATAGTCCTTGAGACTCCTTCCAGGTCAGCCCTTCTTGCCTCATCAAGTGCTCCGGCAATGGCGTATGTCGATTCAGGAGCAGGAAGAATACCTTCTGTCCTTGCGAAAAGCACACCACCCTCAAGACATTCCCGTTGCATTTTCGCTTTTGCCTCGATTAATCCGTCTTTGAGAAGCTGGCTTACAAGCACTCCGGCGCCATGATAGCGTAAACCACCTGCATGGATCTTTTCGGGTATAAAATTATGACCGAGAGTGTACATGGGAAGGAGAGGGGTCATCCCTGCAGAATCACCAAAGTCGTACATGAATTTCCCTTTTGTCAGCTTCGGACATGAAGATGGTTCAACGGTTACAAGCCTGATATTTTTCCCGTTAACCAACTTTTCACGCAGGAACGGAAAAGCAATTCCGGAGAAATTAGAACCTCCTCCAAAACAACCGATCACAACATCAGGATAATATCCTGCCTTTTCCATTTGCATCAACGCTTCCTGTCCTATTATGGTCTGATGAAGGGCAACATGGTTGAGTACGCTGCCAAGGGAATATTTTGTATACGGATCCTGTACTGCAACCTCTATGGCTTCTGAGATTGCTATCCCCAGACTTCCCGGAGAATCGGGATCCAATTCAAGAATCTTCCTGCCGGCTGCAGTCATAGTACTGGGTGAAGGAATTACTTTGGCATTATAGACGTTCATTAAAAGCTTACGACCAGGTTTCTGGAAGTAGCTTACCTTTACCATGAAAACCAGCAGTTCAATGCCGAAGTGATGGCAGGCGAAACTCATTGCACTTCCCCACTGTCCGGCTCCGGTCTCCGTGGTGATCCTTTTGATACCCTCTTTTTTGTTGTAATAAGCCTGTGCAATTGCTGTATTGGCTTTATGAGATCCTGAATAATTGCCTCCCTCATATTTATAATAGATTTTGCTTTTTGTGCCAAGTGCTTTTTCAAGGTTTATAGCCCTGAACAGAGGGGAAGGACGATAAATTTTATAGAGGTCACGAACCTCATCCGGAATATCAATATACCTCTCTGCCGATACCTCCTGTTTTATGAGCTCCATCGGAAAGATGGCAGCAAGGTCATCCGGACCTACAGGCTGCCTGGTGACCGGGTGAAGCGGAGGCATAGGTTTATTGGGCATGTCGGCCACAATATTATACCATTGACGGGGCATTTCTTTTTCACTTAGAAGAATTTTTCTGATTTTTTCCATTGTTTTAATTATTTAAGGTTAATTGAAGTATATAAATAAAAAAGGCACGCTGTGAACAGCGTGCCCTGGTAAATATAAGTATCTTAAAATGGTTATATAATGGCCTGTTTCACAGTATCAACTGATGAACTATGCCACGACCAGTTATATATCCTCATTGTTATCATCAATGCAAAACTATATAAAAATTTTATTTTCATGCAAAAAAATTGAAATAATTTAATATTTATACTGATTTTAAATAATATTTATATCCAATTGATTCATTTCAATGCTATTCGTAAATTGTAGCTCCGATCTGTCGAAGATCATCAAAGAATCCGGGGTACGATTTTGCGACACAATGTGAATCTTTTATAAAAACTTTATCGGAAGCGCCAAGCCCTGCAATAGCTTCTGCCATAGCGATACGGTGATCATCATGAGAACTGACATGTGCTCCGGCCGGTTTCCCGCCGGTAATCAGCATATAATCACCGCTTAATTCCACTTTCACGTTCATCTTGCCAAACTCCTCACATATGGTTAGCGCGCGATTGCTTTCTTTATGCACAAGGCGCGGAACTCCTTTAATTCCAGATACCCCTTTGCAATAAGATGCAAGGGCTGCCAGCGGAGGAAAGAGATCCGGTGCTTCAGTTGCATCAAATTCGAATGCTTTCAGATCAGATTTCTTAACCGTGACAGAGTTTTCATTAATACTCATTATGGCACCCGCTTTATCGAGAGCTGACAGGATTGCCTTATCGCTCTGGCGACTATCGGGTCTTAAACCTTCTACAGTGATATCGCCGTTAACAGCTCCTGCAACAAGTAAAAATGCTCCTCCGCTCCAGTCGCTTTCTACTTCAAACCGGGTTGCTTTGTATTTCTGGTTTCCTTTGATTTTAAACTGATCATAACTGGTCTGTGGAACCTTCACACCAAATTTTTCCAGTACCTGGAGGGTCATATCGATATAGGGCCTGCTCTTAAGGTTAAAAACCCTTATTTCAGTATCTTCACCAGCTACGGGGAGAGCCATCAGAAGGCCGGTAAGGATCTGAGAACTTATTGAACCGTCAATTTCACAGAAGCCACCCTTCAGGGGTCCTTTAATTGTCAGAGGAAGAAATCCATTTTCGCTGTTGCATTTTACACCAAACTGCCTGAGAGCATCCTCTATCATCGACATCGGTCTTTTTTTGAGTGAGCCTGTGCCGGTTACAATTATTTCCACGGGGTATAATGCTGCGATTGGCGAGAACATGCGGGTTGCAAGGCCTGATTCACCACAGTGGAGTTTATTTTCTTTCAGCTGGACTGACCCGGTAATTTTCATTTCACCGGTGCCAGGCTTTACTTTTGCTCCAAGTGCAACCGCGATGCTCATTGCAGCAAGTGAATCGTCACAATAAGAAGGATTGATAATAGTGCTTTCTCCGTCAGCAAGCAATGCAGCGGCAATAGCCCGCTGTGTCATGCTTTTTGATGACGGGGCTTTAATGCTTCCTATAACATACGACGGTGCTACTGTCCTTTCCATATACTTTTACTTTTTATTGATGACCATTATGGTTATCGATACCGTTATTCATGATTTTCATCTGATGGTTTATCGACTCCTGGTGAATTGCCTTGAATATGCTATCGATGAGTTCGGGGCTGAGTCCTTTGGCTCTACCTATAACCATTACTCTTTTGACAATTTCGTCCCAGCGTGCGCTTTGTAAGATAGTAATATTATTTTCTTTTTTATAACGGCCGATTGTTTCCGAAACTTTCATACGCTGTTCCATAAGATCAATAAGGTGATCATCATAAACGTCGATCTGTTGTCTTAGTTCGCCTAAAACATCCAGAAGCTTAGGGTCTGATGGTGCGGCATTACGAAGTATCAATCTGCTCAGGAGTTCTTTAAGATCGTTGGGGGTTACCTGCTGTGAAGAGTCACTAAGTGCTTTATCCGGATCGATATGGGATTCTATCATCAACCCGTCGAAGTTCAGGTCCATTGCCTTCTGGGAAATTTCATAGAGATATTCCCTTGCTCCTGAAATGTGACTTGGATCGCAAATAATCGGCAGATCGG
This sequence comes from uncultured Bacteroidales bacterium, assembly GCA_963825935.1. Lineage (GTDB taxonomy): Bacteria > Bacteroidota > Bacteroidia > Bacteroidales > VadinHA17 > LD21. The sequence goes on from CAWGUN010000013.1 coordinate 388,473, forward strand.
GAACACGCCGGCGTAATTCTATGGGTAACTGCCAGTTGGGCTGATTCCTGTAAGTTGTTTTTTCGTAAGAAGAAAATCCCCGGTGTATTGCGCCTAATCTTTTTATACCTGCTTTAGCAACTCTTTCAATAGCTCCGATCCATAATTCTATATCAGGATTGATAGGGTTTTTAACAAAAACCATTACATCAACCCCTTTAAGGGCATCGGCAATCTCCTGTACTGTGAAAGGATTAACAGAAGTTCTGGCTCCTATCCAAAGCATATCTATTCCATACTTTAATGCTTCATATACATGCTTTTCGTTTGCTACTTCGGTAGCGACCATAAGCCCGGTCTCATGTTTTACATTCCTGAGCCATTTCAGTCCGGCGACACCTACTCCCTCAAAGGAGTTTGGTCTCGTCCTTGGCTTCCATATGCCGGCCCGGAAAATGTTTACCCTTTTTAATTCTGCTATTTGCTTTGCAGTTTCCATTACCTGGTCTTCCGTCTCTGCGCTGCATGGTCCGCAGATCAGAAAAGGCCTGCCCTTGTAAGCATCCCACTCCTGTATCACCGATGTCTCAAGTCTTACTTCCATCTGTCAATCAGTTATTTAATTTAAGATCTTTCTTATTTTGTTTGCTTCTTCCATCAACGATTTCAAACCGGAGGTATCTTTATCAGAAATCATTTTCCTAAAAATATTCATCTTTTCGATATAAGTGTCAATAGCCTCCAGAATATATTCTGAATTCTCAGCAAATATTGGTGCCCATGTATCTCCGTTACTCTTAGCCAGGCGCACCGTGCTTTCAAAACCTCCGCCGGCAAGAGTAAGGATATTCTCTTCTTCCTGTTCTTTTTCAAGGACACTTAATGCCAGTGAAAAGGAGGTGATATGAGAAATATGCGAAATATAAGCAACATGAACGTCATGCACAGATGAGTTCATATAAACTATATGCATGTTAAGCAGCTTCAGCATTTTTTCAATCATTTCAATAGCATCAGGATCACTGAGTTCAGGATCGCAGATTATAGCATTCTTATAATCAAAGAGCCTGCCTATTGCCGCAAGAGGACCTGAATATTCTGTACCTGCCATAGGGTGGGCTGCAACATATCGTCCCCGGCAGGGATGATCTTTTGATATTTCTGAGATACTTGCTTTTGTCGATCCCATATCGGTGACCACTTTTGGGGTTCCTGCAATTCTGTCAAGAATACCGGGCAGCATAGAGCAGTTCGTATTGACAGGTGCGCAAAGTATAATAAGGTCACTCCTGTCGACAGCATTTTCAAGTGTATCAGCTTCGTCAATAAGACCGCATAAAAGCGCAATATTCTGATGCTGAAGACTTGATTCCACACCAATGATCTTATCCGCAAATTTTCGTTTCCGGAGATCGAGCATCAGTGAACCTCCGATCAGACCAACTCCTACTACTGTAACTGTCATTTTCTTATTAATGGTTTAAATTATTTTGTTGAAGCCAAATGGGATATGATTCTTTTTCTTGCTTCCTGCAAAGTATTTTCGTCAGCGCAGAGTGAAATACGGATGTAACGATCGCCTTTGCTTCCAAAAATAAATCCGGGAGTCAGGAATACATGAGCCTTATTCAGTATCTCTTCGACAAATGATTCACAGCTTGCTATTTCATCCGGAATACGTCCCCAGACGAACAAACCTACCTGGTTCTTATCGACTGTGCAACCTAAGGATATCCATGATCTCTTCGACTATTATTCTGCGCTGCAAATAAATTCTGTTAATTTTATCATACCATGAAGGAGGGATTGCTCAGCGCTTCGGCTGCAGCTGCCTGCATTGCACGGAACATTCCCGAATCCATATTGCTCTTTACTTTAAGTATACTCCTGATATAATCCTGGTGTCCTGCTACCATTCCAATTCTCCATCCGGCCATATTATGCGATTTGCTTAGAGAATTTAGTTCCAGGGCAATCTCTTTTGCTCTGTCAGCGCCAAGGATACTATGGTACTCATTATTCAGGATGAAACTGTATGGATTATCGTTGCAAAGTAAGATACTGTGCTTCAGGGCAAAAGCAACCAGCTTTTCAAATAATACTGAAGATCCCCTGGTTCCTGTGGGCATATGAGGATAGTTTGTCCACATTATTTTTACCCTGGTAAGATCATCTTTTTCAATCTTTTCCAGGTCAGGCATCCAGCTATTATTTTCATCCAGCTCGTAATATTTTATGTTCCCGCCCACGAGCTTTGTCACAGATGAATAAGTAGGATATCCCGGATTTGGGACCAAAACATCATCACCGGGATTAACGAAGGCCATGCTTATATGCATTATTCCCTCCTTGCTCCCCATCAGCGGAAGGATTTCGCTTTCAGAATCAAGCTCTACGTGAAAATAAGTTTTATACCAGCTTGCAAATGCCTTCCGTAATGCAGGAATTCCTGTATAGCTCTGGTACCCGTGGGATGTCGGTTTCCCAGCTTCTTCTGCAAGCTTTTTTATAGTATTTTCTGAAGGTGGCTGGTCGGGGCTGCCGATGCCGAGATTAATCACATCAATCCCGGATTGACGCATCTTGTCAATCTGCCTGAGCTTATGCGAAAAATAATATTCCTGAACGCTTTCAGTACGATCCGCCGGTTTAACTTTCATAATAGTGTTCTCCTTTATTGTAGATACCAAGAACTTCCAGGTTTGTGGTATAGTTTTCCAGGACATTCTCAATCAGAGCAATATCATGGGAAGGATTGAGTTCAAGATCGAGGTAAAACATATATTCCCATTCGCCGTTCAGTCGTGGAACAGACTGGATTTTCGACAGGTTTATTTCCAGCTCGGCAAGTCTTACCAGCACTGCTGCCAGCGATCCCGGTTTATGACCTGTAGAGAAGCATATTGATACTTTATTTCCGTCCTTATTTGCATTTTTTACATCCCCAAGAACCAGGAATCTTGTATAATTCTTTTTATAGGTTTCAATACCGGCTGCAAGGATCTCAAGTCCGTAAATCTTTGCGGCGCTTGCCGGAGCGATTGCAGCAACACCCTTTAGTTTATTCTCGCTAATAAGCCTTGCACTTCCGGCAGTATCATCGCTTTCGATCAGTGTAATACCGCGAAGATGGTTAAGATAAGTCATGCACTGCGAAAGAGCAATCGGATGTGACCTGACCTCCCTGATCGCCATAACAGGCTGACCGGGTAAAGCCATCAGATTCTGCCTTATCCTGAGATTATGCTCTCCAAGAATTTTCATCCCTGATTCCCTGATAAGAGTATAATTATAAAGTATGCTCCCGGACCTTGCATTTTCAATTGCCATAATTGCAAAATCAGCCATATTGTCCTTTACAGCCATGAGTGTGAGATCGAATGTGTTACAAGGAACAATTTCAAGTTTTTTATCTTTGAAATATTGTCTTGCGGCAACTTCATGGAAACTTCCCTTTTCCCCCTGTATTGCAATTTTCATATTATCCTTTTTAAAAAAAAAGTCCCCTTTTCCGGGGACCATGTATCATATTAACTTTTATCTGTACACAATAATCCCCTTATCTTTTTTTATAATAAAAGAAGTAAAAATAAGCGGCGATAAAGTTGTAAATAATATTCATTCAATTGTTTTGTTGGCTTACAAAAGTAAGGGAATTTTTAAAATAACAAGTGAAAAGGCATAAAAACTATAAATTCTTTAAATAATTATATTATTTATGACGATTTCGTAAGGTTTCTTCAATATCTGAAAGACTAATATTCTTGGTTTTAAGCAATATTAATAAATGGTACATGAGGTCAGCTGCTTCATTTTTAAATGACCCGGGATTGTTGTCTTTTGCTTCGATTATCAGTTCAACTGCCTCTTCACCTACTTTCTGAGCTGCTTTGTTCACTCCCTTCCTGAAAATCTTATTGGTATATGAATCAGTTACATTATCATCAATCCGCTGATTAATAATTTGTTCCAGCTTATAAAGAAATCCTTTTGAAGTGTCATTATTAAAGCACGATCTGTTCCCGGTATGGCAGACAGGACCTGCAGGATCAACACTGATTAATAATGAATCATTATCGCAATCCACTGTTATTTTTTTCACAATAAGGTAATTGCCTGATGTTTCTCCTTTTGTCCATAATCGGTTTTTACTCCTGCTGAAAAAAGTCACCTTTCCTTCTTTTTTTGTTTTATCATAGGCTTCTTCATTCATAAAACCTAACATCAGCACCTGTAAAGTTGTATTATCCTGGATCACTGCCGGTACCAGACCGTTGCCTTTTGTAAAATTTAATTGTTCCATTTCTTATTGTATTTTCTCTGTGTCTCTCGTGTCTTCTCCCCTGCAATCTGGCTCCTTCGCTAAAATAGCCCACAGGGCTATTTCTAACGCTCGGCCCTGGATTTCCTCTGTGTAACTTAAAGAAAATTAAGAACTTACACGGAGTGACAAAGAGGAGCACAGAGCTACACGGAGGTTAGACCCTTACTTCTATTCTTTCATTTTTAAGATAATCCTTAAGCTCCCTTATATTAATTTCCCCGAAGTGAAAAATACTTGCAGCCAGGGCTGCACTGCAGCCGGTATTTAAAAAGACTTCCCTGAAATGCTCTTTCATTCCTGCTCCACCGGAAGCTATTACAGGGATGTTTATCTGTCGGCTTACATCTGCCGTAATATCGATTGAGAATCCTGCTTTTGTTCCGTCATTCTTCATTGATGTAAGCAATATCTCACCTGCACCTGACTTCGCAACCTGAATGGACCAATCGATAGTTTTAAGCTTTACGGGGGTCCTCCCTCCGTCTAAAAATACAATCCATTCATCATCAACAAGATTCGTGTCTATAGCAACAACTACACACTGACTACCGAACTCATTCGCCAGGTCTGTTATCAATCCGGGTTTTCTTACTGCGGCAGAGTTGACAGTTATTTTATCGGCCCCTGCTTTTAGAAGGAAACCAACATCCTCAACACTGTTGATCCCGCCCCCTACCGTGAATGGAATATTTATTTCAGCAGCGATCCTTTCTACAAGCCCGATAAGGATCTGACGATTTTCAATGGTAGCCGTGATATCGAGAAATACCAGTTCGTCAGCCCCCTGCTTTGCATATATCTTTGCAAGTTCAACCGGATCTCCGGCATCCTTAATATCCGTAAAATTAACACCCTTTACTGTTCTGCCATCACGTATATCGAGACAGGGTATTATTCTTTTTTTCAGCATATTTTTCTGAGTTCTTTCAGTTTTATCTTCCCTTCATAAATTGCTTTACCGATTATTGCACCTTCGCAACCAGCCGCTTTCACATCCTCTATATCTTTAATAGAGGAGATCCCTCCGCTTGCAATAAGATTAATCCGTACTGCTTTTAGGATCTCTTTATACAATTCAGCAGAAGGTCCCATCAGCATTCCATCTTTATCAACATCAGTACAGACCGAATATTTAACTCCCTTTGAAGCGAAGTCTGCCATATAATCCAGAACATCCAATTCGGATTTTTCAGTCCATCCGTTTATTACAATTTTACGGGTTATACAATCGGCACCTAGGATGATCCTGTCGCTGGTATACCTGCCGAGCCATTCAAGAAACAATGAGGGCGATAAGACAGCTATACTTCCTGCCGTAACCTGTCTGGCACCTGAGCTGAAAGCGATATTCAGATCATTTTCCGATCTTATTCCGCCTCCGAAATCAATTGTTAATGAGGTTTTTGAAGCGATCCGGTCGAGAACATGGTAATTAATTATCATCTTTTTTTTTGCCCCGTCGAGATCGACAAGGTGTAAATATTTAAGGCCATTATCTTCGAATTCTTTTGCAACTTCGAGGGGATCTTCATTGTATATTATTTTTGAGGAATAATCACCCTGTGTAAGCCTTACACATTTTCCACCGAGAATATCTATTGCTGCAATAATTCTCATAGCTCCAGGAAATTTTTAAGGATCTTTTCCCCGACTGTCGCCGACTTTTCCGGGTGAAACTGTGTCGCATAAAAATTATCTTTATTCATAGCAGAGCTGAAAGGCAGAATATAATCGCATACAGCTATAGTACAGGATGATATCTCAGGGTAGTAGCTATGAACATAATATACATCATCCTCCGGGGAAATCCCTTTAAAGAGCTCTCCTTTAATTGAGAAGAAATTATTCCATCCCATGTGCGGAACTTTGTCAACCTGGGAAAAGAGTTTCACATCCGAGTCGAATATTTTAAGACACCCCGTGTTCCCCTCTTCAGAATGCCTGCACATAAGCTGCAACCCAAGGCATATTCCGAGAACAGGCTGCCTGAGAGAGACAATCAGTTCATCGAGACCTTTCTCTCTCAGGTATCTCATTGCCGAACTTGCCTCTCCAACACCAGGGAAAATGACTTTTTCAGCATTGCGGATCTCCTCACTGTCGCTCGTAATAATGCAGTCATATCCAAGTCTGTGTAAAGCATTTTCCACTGATCGTATATTCCCGGCATTATATTTAATTATAGCGATCATAACTTTCCTTTGGTGGACGGTAAATTAAAGTTATCAGTTTGTTTCACTGCCGATTTCAGAGCCCTGGCAAACGCCTTGAAAATTGCTTCAATCTTGTGATGATCATTGCTTCCATCGGCTCTTATATTCAGATTGCATTTTGCATTATCGCTGAATGATTTGAAGAAGTGATAGAACATCTCTGAAGGCATTTCACCTATTAGTGTGCTTTTGAAATCAGCTTCCCAGACAAGCCATGGCCTGCCACCCAAATCGATTGCTACCTGGACAAGACAATCATCCATCGGCAGACTGTATCGCTCAATTCCCTTTTTGCTCCCGACAGCTTTTCTGAATGCTTCTCCCAGACAAATAGCAAGGTCCTCAATAAGATGATGTTTATCAACTCCAATATCACCTTTTGCGGTAATTAAAAGATTGAAATTCCCGTGACTGGCTATCTGATCGAGCATATGATCGAAAAAACTGATCCCGGTGCTTATCCGGCTTTTCCCTGTACCATCAAGATTTAGTTCAATGGTTATGTCTGTCTCCTTTGTCTTCCTTTTTACCAGGGAAGTCCGTGGTCTGAATTTCAGATACCTGAATATCTCGTTCCAGTCCGTTGTTGAAAGTACTGCATCATCTGATTTGTTGATGCTGATGAAGATTGCGTTACAGCCAATGTTTTTTGCAAGCAGGATATCGGTGAGCCTGTCACCGATAACATACGAGTTTTCAAGATCAACACCGGATGCAAGGTATTTCACAAGCAAAGCAACACCTGGTTTGCGGGTTGGTTTATTATCCTCAGGAAATGTACTGTCGATAAAAATCTCTTCGAATTCAACTCCTTCACTTTTAAGAATCTGAAGCATTTTATTTTGTAAAGGCCAGAAGGTTTCTTCAGGAAAGGAAGGAGTTCCCAGACCATCCTGGTTTGTTACCATAACAAGTTCAAAATCAGTCTCCCTTGCAATTGATGAAAGAGCAGTTATGACCCCGGGCATGAAGCTGAATTTTTCAAGTGAATCTACCTGTTCATCCTCGGGTTCGGTTAAAATGGTCCCGTCCCTGTCGATAAATAGAACTTTCTTCATATCTGGATTGTCTTTAATACTTTTAAGAGTTTGTTATTTTCCGGTCTTGTTCCTACTGTGATCCTGAGACAGTTATCAATAATATTACTGCGGTTACGGACAATTATCCCGAATTCAACAAGGTAGTTATAAATATAACCGGCATTAAGGACTTTTACAAGCAAAAAATTTGCTTCTGACGGGTAAACTCTCTCAATGATTCGCAATTTTTTGAGTTCTGCCGAAAGCCTCTTTCTTTCGTTTATAATTTTTCTTACCTCATTTTTGATTACTTCGGTCCGCTGGAGTCTCTGCATCACTGTTTTCTGGTTGACACTGCTTATATTATATGGTGGCTTCATCTTATTGAAATAGCGGATGATCGCGGGTGAGGCGAATGCTATTCCCACCCTCACTGATGCCATTCCGAAAGCTTTGCTGAATGTCTGCATGACAATAAGATTCGGGTATTTGTCAATACTCTCCTTAAAAGACGGTTCATCTGCAAAATCTATATATGCTTCATCTAAAAGAACTATACCGCTGAAATTTCTACTGATCTTCTCTATGATTGCTCTGTCCATACAGTTTCCTGTCGGATTATTAGGTGAGCAGATCATTATCAGCTTCAGCTTCCGGTCCGGCAACCAGGGTTTCACATCATAATAGTTTATAAGGAAATTCTCATCGAGCGGGATCTTCACCATCTGAATATCATTAACAGAAGCTGATACCTGGTACATACCGTATGTAGGTGTAAATGTGAGGGCTTTATCCAGTCCGGGTCTGCAGAATATTCTGAAACAGAGATCGATTATCTCATCACTTCCATTCCCGAGAAATATCTTTTCTGATGGAATCCCCTTTATTCTGCTGACAGCTGATTTCAGATCCTTTTGATAAGGGTCAGGATACCTGTTAAGATTTCCGAAAGGATTTTCGTTGGCATCGAGGAATATGCCTTCATTTCCCTGGTACTCATCCCTGGCGCATGAATAGGGGGTAAGCGTTTTTACGTTTTCTCTGACTAACTTTTCCGGATCAATCATTTTTCAATTCTTTTAGTCTCAGACTTACTGCAATTTTATGACCTTCAAGCTGCTCAGCTTCTGCCATGGCTTCGATTGAAGGTCCTATATTCACAAGGCCTTCTCCTGTTAGTTCCTGGAAAGTGATCTTCCTGACAAAGCTGTCAACGGACACACCGCTGAATGTCCTGGCAAAACCATTTGTCGGTAAAGTGTGGTTCGGGCCTGAAGCGTAGTCACCAGCACTTTCACAGCTGTATTTTCCAATGAAGACCGAACCCGCATTTATGACTTTCTGAGCGACATCTGCAGCATTCTTTGTGTTTATTATCAGGTGTTCAGGAGCATACATATTGCTGAGTTCAAGGCATTCGTCAATATCCCGGAGCAGTAAAAACAGACTGTTCCGAAGAGCATGCCCGGCAATACCCTTTCTGGGGAGTGTGTCGATTTGGATGTCAATTTCACTCTTTACGTTTGTAATCATCTCTTTGGTATCGGTCAGCAATAACACCTGACTATCAGGTCCATGCTCTGCCTGCGAAAGAAGATCAGCTGCTATAAATCCCGGATCCGCAGTCGAATCAGCAATAACAAGCACTTCACTTGGTCCGGCCGGCATATCTATTGCGACACCTTCTGACCGTACAATTTCCTTGGCCTTTGTGACATACTGGTTACCGGGCCCAAAAATTTTATAGACTTTTGGAATTGTTTCGGTTCCATAAGCCATTGCTGCAATTGCCTGGGCACCACTGGCTTTATATACATTTGTTATGCCTGTAAGTTTTGCTGTGTAGAGAATAGCAGGATTTACTTTCCCATCTGTGGCTGGAGGAGTGCACATGATGATCTGTCTGCAACCTGCAATTTTAGCAGGAATACCCAGCATCAGGACAGTAGAAAAGAGAGGAGCACTTCCCCCCGGGATATAAAGACCGACTTTTTCGACAGGAACATTTTTTCTCCAGCACTTAACCCCGGGCATTGTTTCAATGATCTCAGTCTCTGTGACCTGGGCTTTGTGAAATTTTTCGATATTGTCTTTTGCAATAGCAATTGCTTTTTTCAGCTTAACAGGAACGAGCCCTGCTGATTCTTCAAGTTCAGCCTCAGAGACTTTAATATCGGTAAGTACCACACTGTCGAACTTTCTGGAGTATTCTCGGAGAGCTTTATCGCCTTCTGTTTTAACCCTGTCCAATATCGTCCGTACAGGATTATCGAGATTAAAAATTCCGAGGACCGGACGTTTGCACATCTCATCCCATCTCTCTTTTGACGGATAAAGGATTGTTTCCATTATAATATCATTTTTTCTATTGGTATAACAAGAATTCCTTCAGCACCCGCAGCTTTAAGCTGAGCGATCCTTTCCCAGAACTCATCCTCCCTGACGACCGAGTGAAGGCTGCACCAGCCTTTTTCTGCAAGTGGCAGTATTGTAGGGCTTTTCATGCCGGGAAGGATTTTGCATATTTCCGGGATCCGGGATTCAGGTGCATTAAGGAGGATGTACTTGTTTTCCTTTGCACTTTTTACAGCCCTTATCCTGAAGAGAAGCTTATTGAGGATAACTTTCTTTTCCTTTGAAAGATTCCTGTTTCCGATGATCACTGCCTGGCTTTTCAGGATTGTTGTCACCTCTCGTAAACCATTGGTCAGCAGGGTACTACCTGAACTTACGATATCACACACTGCATCGGCAAGACCTATTCCCGGAGCTATTTCCACGCTACCGCTGATCTCCTCGATTTCAGCATTGATCCTGTTCTTTGAAAAGTAATCGGAGAGAAGTCTCGGGTAACTTGTGGCAACTTTCTTATTATTAAAATACTCAGGACCGTTATAGGAATCTTCCTTTGGAACTGCCAGGCTCAGCCGACATTGGGCAAATCCGAGTTTTTCGAGGATTTTAACATCCTTGTTCTTTTCAAATACTATATTTTCCCCCAGGATCCCTATATCAGCTACCTGCTGTTCCACATACTGGGGAATATCGTCGTCCCTGAGGAAAAGTATTTCAACAGGGAAATTCCTGGCAGTTGTTTTTAGTACACTTATTCCGTTTGAAAATTTTATACCACACTCTTCAAGCAGTCTGTGAGAGTTTTCATTGAGCCTGCCGCTCTTTTGAATTGCAATTTTCAGATTGTTCATCTTTCTTAAATTAAAAAACCCGCCTGATATGGTCAGACGGGTTCATGATATTACGAATTTAAATACATCATTATCTCCTCGCCTGAACGCAAGTATGAAAATGATGATGATGTGACCTGTTAAGTTTCATTTGTAAAAATATAAAGACAAAGATAGTAATAAGTTAATAAATATCACAAATTATAGATAAAAATTGAAAATATTTAATGAATTAAACTCTTTCAGCAACAAGATCTCCAACTTCAGTAGTCGAATAACCCATCTTTCCTGCTCCCATATCTTTCAGCTTATTGGCAGTGACATACATCACGGCATTTTCAATAGCTCTGGCAGCTTTTTCCTCTCCAAGATGTTCAAGCATCATACTACCGCATGAAATTGCTGCCAGCGGATTAATGACATTTTTCCCGGTATATTTTGGAGCAGAACCCCCAATAGGCTCAAACATTGAAACACCCTCAGGATTTATATTACCTCCTGCCGCGATACCCATTCCTCCCTGTGTAATTGCTCCGAGGTCTGTTATAATATCACCGAACATATTGGTGGTAACAATTACATCGAACCATTCAGGATTTTTGATCATCCACATGCAGGTAGCATCCACATGATAGTATTCCCTGATAATATCGGGATATTCAGCTTTACCTATTTCATGGAATGCTCTTTCCCAAAGATCAAATACATAGGTCAGAACATTGGTTTTTCCGCAAAGAGCAAGTGTATTTTTCTTTTTTCTTTTCCTTGTATATGCGAACGCGTACCTGAGGCAACGTTCAACCTGCATGCGGGAATAAACCATATTTTGAACTGCAACTTCATTCGGAGTCCCTTTCATAGTGACGCCTCCAATACCAGTATATACATCGCCGGTATTTTCCCTAACAACCACATAATCTATATGCTCCGGTCCCTTATCTTTAAGGGGTGTGGCCACACCGGGGTAAAGTTTGATGGGACGCAGATTGATATACTGATCTAGATCAAAACGCAGCTTCAGAAGAATTCCTTTCTCAAGTATGCCGGGCTTTACGTCTGGATGTCCTATCGCTCCTAAAAATATTGAATCAAATTTTTTTAATAGTTCAGTTGCATTATCGGGAAGTATCTCACCTGTCCTCAGATAACGATCTCCTCCGAAATCGAACTCTTCAAAATTCAGCTTAAATCCAAATTTTAAGGCAGTGGAACTTAGTACTTTTTTACCTTCTCTGACAACTTCAGGTCCGGTACCATCTCCGGGAATAACGGCAATATTATAAGATTTGCTCATAAGATTTAAATTTATGATTATTCATTTGCAGCGTTTATTAAAAGTTTATGACCTATTTTAAGTTCATTATTTTCAACAATATTCAGCATTTTCTCAGTTGCCTTTATTGCCGATTCAGTCTGATCGGCGTCAAGTCCCCTGGTTTTAAATTCCCAACCATTCAGGTTCCAGGTTATTACTGTCCCGACAAGGGCATCAGTTTTACCTCCCGGAGGAATAGATACCTGATAATCTGTAAGCAGCGGAAGATCCTTATCAAGCCTGTCGTAAATTACCCTGATAGCTTTCATAAAGGCATCATACTGGCCATCACCTGATGATGTTTCCTGGTAAAGATTCCCGTCGATCTCGATCTGAACACTTGCAAAAGGCTTCAGTCCAAAGGAGAGAGACAGGGAATAGTTCTTTATAAAGATCTTATAGTCAGAAGTATCATTCCCGAGAACATCTGAGATTATGAAAGGAAGATCCTCAGTCGTCACATTTTCCTTTTTATCGCCAAGCTCAATAACTCTCAGGGTAATCTTATTTATAGACTCAGGACTCAGGGAGAGACCATACTCCTCAAGATTTTTCTTTATTGTAGCCTTACCCGACTGTTTCCCCAGGGCATATTTTCTTTTTCTGCCAAACCGCTCGGGCAGAAGGTTGTTGAAATAGAGATTATCCTTGCTGTCACCGTCGGCGTGCACCCCGGAAGTCTGGGTAAATACATTTTCACCAATAACCGGTTTATTAACAGGTATGCGGATCCCGCTGAAAGTCTCTACGATCCTGCTTGCTTTGGTAATTTCAAATTCATTGATCCCGGTCTCTGCATGGATCTGATCTCGCAGGACACCGATAACGCTCGAAAGAGGCGCATTTCCGGCTCTTTCACCAAGGCCGTTAATCGTAGTATGAATTCCTTTAACACCTGCTTTTACTGCTGAAAAAACATTTGCAACAGCAAGGTCGTAATCGTTATGTGCATGAAAATCAAAATGAAGCGCCGGATAACGATCAACGATTTTTTTACAGAAGTTATAAGTCAGATCCGGATTCAGAATGCCGAGAGTATCCGGGAGCATGATTCTTTCAATATTTTCATCCTTCAGGGAATCAATCATATAAAAAACATAATCTTCTGAATGAATCATCCCGTTCGACCAGTCCTCGAGGTATATATTCACCTCCATATCATTCTGCTCCGCAAGCCGTATTATATCTATTATATCTTTGACATGCCTTTCGGGAGTTTTACGAAGCTGCTTTTCAAGGTGCCTCAGAGAACCTTTACAAAGGAGATTTATAACTTTGCCGCCGGCATCCCTGATCCAGTTGAGAGAGACATCACCATCGACAAAACCAAGAACCTCAACCTTCCTGTTGATATTATTGTGCTTGGCCCATGCAGTTATCTGCTTTACAGCTTCAAATTCCCCGGATGAGACACGTGCAGAGCTGACTTCTATACGATCGACTTTCAGATCTTTCAGCAACAGCTTTGCTACATGCAGCTTTTCGAGCGGGGAATAAGAGACACCCTGGGTCTGTTCTCCATCGCGAAGGGTGGTATCCATTATTTCGATTCGCATCTTTTCAATGTATTTCTTAATTCAAAACCTGCAATCATATCCCTGATACTTAACAGGTAATCAATATCATCCAGCCCTTTTAACAGGCACTCTTTCTTATATGGATTTATTTCGAAGCTCACAGATTCACCGGTCGCTAAAACTGCAATGTCCTGCTTCTTAAGGTCGATCCTGATTCTTGTCTGCGGTTCATTCCGTATCAGCTCAAGAAGATCTTTAAGGAACTTCTCAGGTACAACTACCGGAAGAAGTCCGTTATTGAGTGAATTATTCCTGAAAATATCTGCAAAAAAGCTCGATACGACAGCTCTGAAACCATAATCAGTGATAGCCCATACAGCGTGTTCGCGACTTGACCCGCTGCCGAAATTTTTCCCTGCAACAAGTATCTGTCCGTTGTATTTCGGATCGTTCAGTATAAAAGTATTGTTTTTGTTTCCCGATTTGTCGTACCTCCAGTCGCGGAACAGATTCTCTCCGAAACCTTCACGTGATGTAGCGCTGAGGAACCTTGCCGGTATAATCTGGTCGGTATCTACATTCTCCAGGGGCAGTGGAACGCAGGTAGTCTCAAGTATATTAAATTTATTTTTTGGCATAACTGAATTTTTTGTATTGTTAATTAATTAACAGATCCCTGGGATCAGTTATTTTGCCCGTTACTGCCGCCGCTGCTGCAGTAAGCGGACCGGCAAGAAGGGTTCTTGCACCCGGTCCCTGCCGACCTTCAAAATTCCTGTTCGAAGTGGAGACCACATATTTCCCTTCCGGTACCTTATCTTCATTCATTGCAAGACAGGAGGAGCAACCTGGCTGTCTAAGCTCAAAACCGGCTTCCGTCAAAATATCTGCAATCCCCTCCTCTATAGCTTGCTGTTCGACCTTTTTAGAGCCCGGAACGATCAGTGCTGTAACATTTGATGCTTTTTTCTTTCCTCTTACAAATTGTGAAAATGCCCTGAGGTCCTCTATCCTGCCATTGGTGCAGCTGCCGAGGAAAACATAATCAACAGAGTGTCCGATCAGCTTCATCCCGGGTGTAAATCCCATGTAATTCAATGATTTTAGGAATGAGGAGGTCGCATCTTTGTCAATGTCAGCAACTGATGGGATTGTATCATCAATTGCAATTCCCATCCCGGGATTCGTACCGTAAGTTATCATTGGTCTGATATTACCAGCATCGAAAACCAGCTCGCGGTCGAATGATGCACCGGCATCGCTTTTCAGATCCCTCCATTTCAGAAGCAAGGATTTAAAGTCGTTACGGCTGTTTACTGCAGGAATCTGATTAAGATACTGAAAGGCAGTCATATCGGGAGCTATAAGACCACCGCGGGCACCCATTTCGATACTCATATTGCAGATGGTCATTCTTGCTTCCATACTGAGTGCTTCAACAACAGGGCCGCTGTATTCAACGAAATATCCGGTAGCTCCGCTAGTTGATAGCTGCGAGATGATATAGAGGATAATATCTTTTGATGTCACACCTTTCTGAAGTTCACCGTTAACGATGATCCTCATTTTTTTGGGTTTGGGCTGGAGGATGCACTGTGTAGCCAGCACCATTTCCACCTCGCTTGTTCCTATGCCGAATGCAATGGTTCCGAAAGCACCATGAGTTGATGTATGGCTGTCGCCACAGACAATTGTCATACCCGGGAGAGTATAACCCAGCTCGGGGCCAATGACATGAACTATGCCGTTTTTCGGGTGGTTAAGACCAAAATAATCGATATTAAATTCCTGGCAGTTCTCTTTCAGCTTCCCGACCTGTTTACGTGAAAGTTCATCCTTAATTGCAAGGTGCTGATCTTTCGTCGGAATATTATGGTCGGCCGTAGCAACAGTCTTTCCCGGACGAAATAGAGTAATTCCTCTTGCTCTCAGACCATCAAATGCCTGGGGGCTGGTAACTTCGTGAATAAAGTGCTGATCGATATACAAAACATCTGGTCCTCCCTCAATTGAACGGACTACGTGGCTGTCCCATATTTTATCAAAAAGTGTTTGTGGTTCCATTAAGTTATTTAATCTTTGAAATTGCATCAATAAAAGCTTCAACAGATGCTGTTATAATATCTGTATTAGTCCCGAAACCGTAGTAAATTTTCTCCTCGTGCTCAATCTGAATATGAACTTTACCAAGATCGTCGCTTCCCTTTGTAATTGCCTGGATAAGAAACTCTTCAAGATGCACAGTCTTGCTTATCAGGTGTTTGACCGCAGTGAATGCTGCATCAATAGGTCCGTTACCTGCTGCTGTTGAAGTATGAACTTCACCATTGATTTTTATACCCACCGTTGCAACCGGGATCGCTGATTTACCACATGTAACCTGAAGAAGCTCAAGCTTCATTGATTTTTCTCCCTGGAAAACTTCTCCCGTAAGGATCCTGATATCCTCATCATTTATTTCTTTCTTTTTGTCGGCCAGAATAAGGAAACGATGGTAAATATCATCAAGTCCTTCTTTCCCGAGGTTGAATCCAAGCAGCTCCAGCCTGTGGTTCAGGGCTGCCCTGCCGCTTCGGGCAGTGAGGATTATGGATGATTCCCTGATCCCAACTTCTACCGGATCAATGATCTCATAGTTTTCCCTGTTCTTAAGCACTCCATCCTGATGAATACCTGATGAATGAGAGAATGCATTCCTTCCAACAATCGCTTTATTTGCCTGGACAGGCATGCTCATCAGAGTTGATACAAGACGGCTTGTGCTGAAAATTAGCTTGGTATTGATATCTGTTCTCAGCGCCAGAGCGTGATGACTTTTAATGATCATCGCAATTTCTTCGAGTGAAGTATTGCCAGCCCTCTCACCTATACCGTTCATTGTCACTTCGACCTGTCTTGCCCCGTTGATAACACCCATCATCGTATTTGCCGTCGCCATACCAAGGTCGTTATGGCAATGGGTTGAGATGGTGGCTTTTCCAATATTGGGGACATTTTCTTTCAGATATCTGATCTTTGCACCATATTCCTCCGGCAGGCAGTAACCTGTTGTATCAGGAATATTTACGACAGTGGCACCTGCCTTGATCACCGCTTCGATAACCCTGGCGAGGTATTCATTTTCACTCCGTCCGGCATCTTCAGCATAAAATTCCACATCATCGACAAATTTTCTGGCGTATTTAACCGCATCAGCAGCTCTTTTAAGAATCTCTTCCGGCGTTGTCCTTATTTTATACTTGATATGAAATGGAGATGTACCGATCCCAGTATGAATTCTTTTCTTTTTTGCATACTGGAGGGCTTCGGCTGCTACTTCGATATCTTTTTTAACTGCTCTGGTCAAAGCACAGATTACAGGATTTGTGATAACCCTGGATATTTCCACCACAGAGTTGAAATCGCCCGGACTTGATATCGGGAAACCTGCTTCAATAACATCGACACCAAGGGCTTCAAGAGCACGTGCAACTTCAATTTTTTCAATTGTATTGAGCTGGCACCCGGGTACTTGTTCTCCATCCCTGAGAGTAGTATCGAAAATAATGACTTTTTCGTCCATTGATTATTTATGTTTTTAATTATTTCTTTTCCGGCCTCAGTTTTCTGACAGCTGCACCTGCTCTCCATAATTCCGAATTACCGAGCTCATTAAGTTCAGCATTAAGGAGTTCTTTATAATTTGTAGCGCCTGTTGATTTCAGGACCCTCACGCACTCTTCACCGGATTTAACTTTACTATATAAATCTGTGAATACAGGAAGTGTGGCATCCCTGAATTTAGGACGCCAGTCGAGTGCCCCTCTCTGGGCTGTAGCACTGCAGTTTGAGTACATCCAGTCCATTCCGTTTTCGTCGACCAGACGGATGAGGCTTTGCGTCAGTTCTTCTACAGTTTCATTGAATGCTTCGGATGGAGAATGTCCGTTTTTGCGAAGCACCTGGTACTGGGCATCCATTATCCCGGCCAGGGCACCCATAAGAACACCGCGTTCACCTGTAAGATCGCTGAATACCTCTTTTTCAAAAGTAGTCGGGAAAAGATAACCGGATCCTATAGCGATACCGAGTGCTATTGTTCTCTCTTCTGCTCTGCCGGTGAAATCCTGGAATACGGAATAACTTGAATTAATTCCTGCACCTGCCAGAAAATTTCTTCTAACGCTTGTTCCCGAACCTTTAGGAGCACAGAGAATTACATCGATGTCGGGAGGAGGGATGACTCCTGTATGATTTTTATAAGTGATCGAAAATCCATGAGAGAAATAGAGTGCCTTGCCTTTTGTCAGATGAGGTTTGAGCTTTGGCCAGAGAATTCTCTGGGCAGCATCAGAGACCAGGTATTGAATAATAGTTCCTTTTGAAGCGGCTTCCTCTACCGGAAAAAGAGTTTTCCCGGGGACAAATCCATCCCTGACAGCTTTATCCCAGTCGGCCTTAAACTCAGGAGCCTGACCAATGATGACATTGATCCCGTTGTCTTTCATGTTTAGAGACTGAGCCGGTCCCTGAACTCCATACCCGATTACTGCAACAAGTTCGTTTTTAAGTACTTCACGTGCTTTTGAAAGTGGGAATTCCTCCCTGGTTACAACGTTTTCAATTACACCTCCAAAATCGATTTTTGCCATGATAGTTAATTTAGTTTATACTTATCTATTTAATATTCAATTATATATTTTGATTTCAACTCTCTTTTGTCGACCCCCCAGCCCCCCTAAAGGGGGGTTATAAACCCAAACTGAATTCCATAGTAATCTGTAATGGGTTTCACCCCCCCTTCAGGGGGGGCAGGGGGGGTAGTTAATTCTTATTATAAATTTCAACTTCCTCAGTATTGTACCTGTTAGCCTCATCCATCTCTTTAAGATATGAACTAAGCTCCCTCACCTGCCTTGTTATTGCAACCCTTCCTGATCTCGCAAACTGAAGGACACCATAAGGTTCAAGATGGTTAAGCAATTCATTTATCTCTGTCTTATGCCCGGTCTTTTCAAGTATGATGTATTCCGGAGATACATCTACTACACGGACATGATGAGTCCTTACAACATTATCGATAACGTTGCCTGACATCAGCCCTTTTGTAGTGACTTTAAATAACGCGATCTCCTGGTATATTATCTCATCTGTAGTATGGACAAATACTTTCAGCACATCGATAAGTTTCTCGATCTGTTTTGAAACTTTTCGTATCATGTCGGGTGTCGTCTTCACCACAAGCGTAAGTAGATGAACCCCTTTTACAGCAGATTCCGAAGCTGTTATACTTTCAATGTTTATCTGCCTCCTTGTCAGGATTATTGTGATCTGATTCAGGATGCCGATGTGGTTCTCGCTGAAGATTGATAATGTGTATTCCTGTTTTCCCATATTCTTACTTTTTTTACCTCCCTTTAGGGGGGCAGGGGGGTTGTTTTATTTCGATTTGTAGTTCAATGTTACTTCCGATACTGATGCTCCCGGTTCGACCATTGGTAAAACATTTCCTTCTTTTTCGATTTTTATGTCCAGCAGATAAGGCCCTTCAGCAGCAAGCATTTTTTCAATAGAGCTTTTAAGCTCTTTCCTGTCTGAAACTTTTTTACCAGGAATGCTGAATCCTTTTGCGACTGTCACAAAATCGGGGTTTACGAGCTCAGTGGACGCATATCTCTTTTTAAAGAACATATCCTGCCATTGCCGTACCATCCCAAGATACCCGTTGTTAAGAATAATTATTTTGACAGGGATCTTATAATGAAGGATTGTTCCAAGCTCCTGGATGGTCATCTGAAAACCTCCGTCACCCAGGAATGCGACAACCTGTTTCTCCGGCCTGCCTATTTTTGCTCCAACTGAAGCAGGAAGGCCGAATCCCATAGTTCCCATTCCCCCGGATGTCACCAGACTGTTAGGTTCAGTAAATTTAAAATACCGCGCAGCAGTCATCTGATTCTGCCCGACATCAGTTACCACAACGGTATCGCCATTTGTCAGATCTGATACCATTTTTACAACTTCTCCCATACGGATTTCACCCTTAACAGGTTTGGTTTCGGATTTAATAACATTCTCATATTCAGTTTTATCACAGATTCTGAATTCACGTATCCAAGCAGGGTAAGATTTTTCTCTTACAAGTGGAATCAGGTAATCCAGGGCCTCTTTTGCATCATTATGTATTTCAAGATCGACAATGACATTTTTATTGATCTCTGCTTCATCGATCTCAATGTGGATTATCCTGGCTTGTTTTGCATATTTTTTGAGGTTCCCGGTGACCCTGTCATCAAAACGCATCCCGACAGCAATTATAAGATCGGCTTCATTGGTAAGCAGGTTTGGCCCGTAATTGCCATGCATACCCAGGAACCCGGTATAAAGTCTGTGTCCGGAAGGGAAGGATGAGAGGCCAAGAAGGGTTACAGCTACAGGTATGCCGGTTTTTTCCGCAAATTCAAGGAGTTTTTTCTCGGCACCGGATATCAGAACACCATGACCTGCAAGTATCAGAGGTTTTTCAGCATGATTAATCATGATAGCAGCAGATTCCAAAGCTCTTTTATTTAAAGGAATATGTGGATTGTAACTTCTCAGATAGCTGCATTTTTTATATTTAAAAGAGAGTTTTTCCATCTGAGCATCTTTTGTAATATCTATAAGGACAGGTCCGGGCCGGCCGGTGGTCGCTATATAGAATGCTTTTGCAATTATTCCGGGTATATCTTCCGATTTTTTGATCTGGCAGTTCCATTTTGTTACAGGCATTGATACGCCAAGGATATCTGTTTCCTGGAATGCATCGGTACCTATAAGGCCTGATACGACCTGTGCAGTAATAAATACTACAGGGACCGAGTCGAGATATGCATTGGCAATACCGGTAATGAGGTTTGTTGCACCCGGACCTGACGTGGCAAAGCATATCCCGGGTTTACCTGACACCATTGCATAAGCCTGGGCTGCATGTGCGGCTCCCTGTTCATGCCGGGTCAGAATATGTTTCAGCTTATCCTCGTAATCCAGCAGCTTGTCATATACCGGCATTATGGCGCCGCCGGGATACCCGAAAATTGTATCTACTCCTTCTTCGATAAGGCATTTCAGCAATGCCTCAGCGCCTGTAATGTGCTCATAACCATTAACCTGTTCGGTTATCTGCTTTGTTTCTTCTTCAGTCTTCATGTACCAGCTTTTATTTTTCTTTCTTTTATCTTTTATTCCCGCTTTGCGGGATTTCGTCACTTTGTTCCTCAACTTTTGTCTTTTGTCTTCAGATAATCCTAACTGCACCTTTATCCGCTGAGCTCACTGTAGCTGCATATGCCCTCAGTGATGCCGGAATCTCACGGGCTCTATTTTCAGGTTTGAAAGCCAGTTCCCCTTTATTTTCTTCTTCCATATATCTTCTTTCAAGTTCTTTCTCAGTAAGCTGAACATTAATTTTCCTTTCGGAGATATTTATTTCAATCAGGTCGCCTGACTTTATCAAAGCTATATTGCCCCTGGCAGCAGCCTCAGGGGAAACATGTCCGATTGATAAGCCTGATGTACCGCCGGAGAACCTCCCGTCAGTTATAAGTGCACATTTTTTCCCAAGACCCTTCGATTTCAGGTATGAAGTGGGGTAGAGCATCTCCTGCATTCCGGGTCCTCCTTTCGGACCTTCAAATCTTATAACCACTACATCACCTTCCCTGACTTTCCCTCCCAGAATACCCTCTGCGGCTTCTTCCTGTGATTCAAATACAACAGCAGGACCTGTAAAAGAAAACAGACCGGGATCGACACCTGCGGTTTTAACAATACAGCCGTTTTCTGCAAGGTTACCGTAGAGGACGGCAAGGCCTCCGTCTATACTGTAAGGATTATCAATATTCCTTATGCATCCTTTTTCCCTGTCAGTATCGAGCTCGTCATAAAGAGTGCTGTGGAAACCCATCTCAAGACTTTTTTTCATTGAAGGAGCACTCCTGAAAAGATCATATGCTTCCGGTAATGCTTTTCCCCCCACGACATCCCAATCAGCGACAGCCTGGTGAAGAGAAGAATAATCTACTCTTCTTACAGTTGTGTCTATCAGGTTGTTACGTTCAAGCTCTCCCATTATCGCCATAATCCCGCCGGCACGGTTTACATCCTGTACATGGAAATGTGAGCTTGGGGCCACCTTGCAGATATTCGGGATTTTTCGTGAAAGTGTATCAATATCTTTCATTGTAAAATCGACATTAGCTTCATGCGCAAGAGCCAGAAGATGAAGTACTGTATTTGTAGAACCACCCATTGCAATATCGAGAGACATTGCATTCATAAATGCCGCTTTTGTAGCTATTGAACGGGGAAGCACACCTGTATCCCCATCATAATAGTACTTCCTGGTAAGGTCGACAATGAGATTGGCAGCTTTCAGGAACAGCCTGGTGCGGTTAGTATGTGTTGCCAGAACCGTCCCGTTTCCGGGGAGAGCAAATCCGAGTGCTTCATTGAGGCAGTTCATAGAGTTAGCAGTGAACATGCCGGAGCACGAACCGCAGGTAGGGCAGGCTACCATCTCCTTGTCATTCAATTCTTTATCACTAACTTTATCATCTGCTCCGTCGACCATTACGTCAACCAGGTCGATATGTTGCTTCCCGTAAAGACCTGCTTCCATTGGACCGCCTGATACAAAAACTGCAGGTATATTAAGCCTCAGAGCGGCCATCATCATCCCGGGAGTGATCTTATCGCAGTTGCTGATACATATCATAGCATCGGCACAATGCGCATTGACGACATATTCGACACTGTCGGCTATGAGTTCCCTTGATGGGAGGGAATACAGCATTCCGGTGTGGCCCATTGCTATGCCATCGTCTATTGCAATTGTATTGAACTCTGCAGCAAAAAAACCCTGCTTCTCAATCTCTTTCTTAACGATCTGACCAATTTCATGAAGATGGACATGCCCCGGGACAAACTGTGAAAATGAATTAACAACTGCAATTACGGGCTTGCCAAAGTTTTCCTCCTTCATACCATTGGCGCGCCATAGGCTCCTTGCGCCAGCCATGTTCCTTCCTGTGATAGTTTTTAAGCTCCTGAGCTGATTTTTCATTTTAAAACACTTTAATAAAAAAAGCTTCCCGGTTACCCGGAAAGCTTTTGTATGTCTATAGTTTTACATATTACTCCCGGATCATGTGCTGGGCACAATAATAAGGATGAGGGCAATAATGTGTAATAAATAATTTCTCAACGTTTTCTTACAAATTTGAAGTACAAAAGTATAATATTATTTAATATATCAAATAAAAAGCACTTTTTTTTACATATTATAAATTCAGTTAAGGATAACCCAGCTTTCAAGAGGATCAGAAGATGTGAAGGTGTCGCCGCTGCAGGTCAAAGGATTAGCATCACGTTCTGATTTTGGGATGATCATAACTGACCGGGAATTTATGCCATATGTAGAAAACTCACTGAATACCTGATCGGTAATAACATCAAAGTAAGAAACCATCCTGCCCTGTCGCGCAGGATCATTAACAATTACTGAAATATCAGAATATGTCTGTGAACCTGTATGGGTGCCAAGCAGTTCGCCAGCACTGATTTTATCGTTAACATTTCGTGTTCCCTGCAAATTAATATGGAAAATGGAAATGCGGAATGCCGGATATGCATCTGAAGCGATCTCTATTTTCGTACCTCCTATCGATTCCGGCTCAACCCTTGTGATGATTCCCGAAACCGGGGAATATATCTTTACTGTGGTCCAGTCGACATCGCTTTTTGGTTCAAAATAGTGTTTCATGCTCCTGCAATGTTCGTAGGAGTCTGAATAATCGTGACCAACAGATGACCGGTATTTTGATATCCTGTAAATTTTTGGAAGTTCTATATAAATGGTATTAATGAACTTCGGAATACCATCCTTGTCAATATCCCAAATGTCGTTATTGTTGTAATGATAATCATCGTGCTTTTTTGAACACCCCGGAATTATCAGAAAGAAGATAAGGAATAAGATAATCAGGCTCTTTTTCATAATTTTCATTCTTTAATAAATCTTGTCATATATCCTCCGCCAGCGCCAATATTTATCTCTATAACATCATTTTTGGCAGCGCTTCCCTTTTTTATAATCGCATCTGCCGGATTCTCCTGGTTGTCTTTCAGCACCAGAGTATTATAGCTGCCTTCACCAAGGAATGCCAGGGGGATTTTAATAATTTTCGACTGCAGTCCGTTTAT
Organism: uncultured Bacteroidales bacterium; assembly: GCA_963825935.1. Lineage (GTDB taxonomy): Bacteria > Bacteroidota > Bacteroidia > Bacteroidales > VadinHA17 > LD21. The sequence continues at coordinate 412,246 of CAWGUN010000013.1, forward strand.
CACAGATAAAAACCATGTTGTTCCTTTTCGTAGGGCATAAATTGCCAGTTCGCCTATTTCTGAAGGTGGAAGGACAATAGTTTCATCCCATACCGATGGAATACTCTTTATCATCTCAACGCAGGGATTTTCCAGAATATGAGCCGGAGTTGCTGCATATGTTATTACAGGTGCCGCAAAAATTGCCGCTGTGGCGACCTGGTGAACCCATGTCGTATTCTGGCGGCGCGTACCGAAATGGCAGACTGAATAATCAGCAGGTCCGGCCAGCATCCTTGTAAAAGGTATTGTTGTTTCATGAGTCGCCCTGTCAGAAAGCTTACTGGCCTCCATCCCTTTTACTCCTTCGTAGATCAGTATATTTGGATATGTGCGGGCCAATCCTGTAGGTTTATTGGCCCCATGAAAGATCAGCAATAGTTTATTTTCAGCAGCCTCCCTGGCAATTGATTCATAAAGGTCTATAACCTCTTTAGCTTCATGATCAAAAAAGTCGATTTTAATACCCGAGATACCAAGGCTATTTAACCGCTGAAAAAATTCCTTTCTAATCTGCTGATCATGAAGATCTTTGGAGTGTTTCCATACAATGATACCAACGCCCAATTTTTTCGAATAATCTACAAGAGCCCTGACAGAATCGTCAGGCCAGCGACTCCAGAAACCTTCAAGAATGTTGTATTCGAAGCCAAGTTCTCCGGCCATTCCTGAAAACTCTTTCATATTTTTCAAAGTACTTTCTCCTCCACCATCGAGATATTTCCACACTGCCCGTCCGGGCTTTATCCAGTCAGTATGAATTCCTTCAGGGAAGAGCGCTTTATCCGGAGCAGGACAAAGAGATGCAATTGCGTCGGAATTTACCAATGTATTAAGATCTTTCCCGACAAGAACGACCCTCCAGGGTGTTGAGATAGTCCCTCTCAACTCTGCAATTTTTGATAATCTTGCAACATCATCTTTACTGTAACGGAGCACATAAGGATAAGAAGCAGGTTGATTATGTCCAAGACGAACCGCAAAACCATTTTTCCCGTCAGACTGGAGCGCCATCCCTGCATAGTTTATCAGGTCAGCTTCGGTAATTGCAGCATAACCTGCCCCATCCGGCAGTTTAAAAGTCAGGGGAGGAGCTGCCCACTGACCACCAGGAATGGTATCAACCATCTTTTTAATATGCACTCCTTCATAATGCATATAAAGATCGTGGTACCATACAGTGCTTTGACGGGGCAATGTGAAAACAGTCGATTCATCAGGCCATCTGACTGATTCCTTTTTCCCGGGTACTACAAATCTAAAGGCAACAGCATCATTAAAAACCCTGATCTCAAGATTAAAATCAGTTTTGGTATTACGGTTTTTATAACTAATGATTAATGCATTACACTGGTTCTTTGCCTGTGAGTGAAGCCCGTACCACGGGAAAATTTCATCAATTGAGTATCTTTTGATTTTTCCGGCAGCCACATCGTAGGTTATTTCATGGTCGTCAATCATCATGCGAAGAGGCGATTTTTCCACAACCTGCAGGTTATTGAAAGTAACCATGAAGAAGATCCGGTCGTTTTCTGTATAGACCAGGAACTGCAGATGTCCGTCAGGACTAGAGACAACTGAAGTTTTAGCTTGTGCCAGAGTGCAGGATACCAGTAGAAATGAAAATCCTGCAGTTATCAAAATTCTTTTTAATACGTTTTTCATCTATTTATTCTTTTTCTACCTGGCCTGAGGGCCAACATCTTTAATGGTCAGTTGCGTGTTTCCTTCAGGAATATCAGGATATCTGTCCGGATCCGGATTTTTCATGAAATAAGGTTGATTTTCATTTATCTCTTTTAACCTGTAACCCGATGCCGGTATATCACCACCGGAGGTCTGCCAGATTATATTTCCTTCCCAGACAGGGTTAGTGTATGGCCCATTTATTGATACCGGAGCACCTCCCTTTATTAAATTACCGGCGAAAGTTATGTGAGTTGCACCGAGGCCATTATTCCTGCCGGGCATCTGGTAGGCTGATTCGCAATCAGTAATAGTATTACAGATGACCTTTACTCTGTCGGAACGGTCGTGACAGGTGAGTTTTGAACCTTCCTTCACTTCTCCGTCACCGTTAGTGCAGACAATTGCCTTCTTGCAACCTTTGAAATAGTTGTTGTATATCAGGTGATCATCGCCGCTGAATCGCAATCCCGTTGTATTAATAAAGAAATTACCATAGACCTGGCTGTTATTGCCGTGACGTAATGACAACTCCTCGCTTCTTTCCCCGAAAGTATTATACCTTATTATATTATTACAGGATTTATGGCAGATTGCACCTTCGTTTTCTCCTTCTGTTCTTTCAAACAGATTATATTCGACAACGCAAAATGCCGAATCCATGCTTCTGCCGCTCAGGCCTAACTGTATTGCTGAGCAGTTGTTGGCAGTCGGGGGGAAGCCGGAGAAATAATTATGATGGATCCATGTTCTCTTTGCCATCTTATCGCTTCCGGGTCCCTGTACAGAGATCATCTGACCCTCATCTTTCTTGTTCTGAAATGTATTATAGCTTATTTCATTATCATCGCCGGATATGTTAAGATATGGTTTGGCACCCGGGGTCCCGGCGGGTACACATTCGAAAACATTTTTTGTTACAATGCAATGGGTGGCTCCGGACTCAATTCGGAAAGTTCCGGTGTTATGCGTGAAACGGAAACCTTTAATAATTATAAATGAAGATGGAGAAGTCACCCGGAATCCATTTGTACCTTTAATTTCAACACCGCCTGTGGTTTCAGCTTCAATGGTTACCGGCAACTTTTCAGAGCCATTTTTTGAAATCAGTATAAAACCGCTTGTTGTATATAATCCGTCGGCAACAATTATCCTGTCGCCAGGTTTGGCAGTGTTGATCGCCACCTGAAGAGCAGAAACTGAATGAACCTTCAAATCTTCTCCACAGATTGTCGTCTTAATCAGGAAAGACAGGATAAAAAAAAGGATAACGCAGGTATAATCTTTTTTCACTTTTCTTAAAAGAGTTTATGGATATTTACTCTGTGAAACCCTGTGGTTCTCCGTGTCCCTCTGTGTAAGTTCTGTAAATTTCTTTTAGTTACACAGAGTTCCACGGAGGAGGCACAGAGATACAAAGAGATATTTTTCTATTTATTTACTTGCTGGTAAAGGCACATTTTCAACTTTTTCTCTGACATCGACTCTGATTACTGAAGCCATTGGATCAGGTGCTGCAGCAGGAAGTGTAATTGTCAGCGTCCCGTCCTTTGAGAGAGCTGTTTTAACTTTTACCCCGTTTGCAAGAAGTTTTGCGGAGATGACGCTATTCTTAAATGCCGGGATTATAATTTTACTATCTGCAGGCCATTCAAAGACAGAGAAATAGAGGCTGGTGCCGTTTTTAGTCTCCTTCTTTGTACAGCGGCCCCATGTGAACAATCCCCATGGACTTGCTTTTGTTCCGTAAACTGCTTCGCCGTTGACTTTCATCCACTGCCCGATTTTTGAAAGAATATCGATACTCTCACCGGGAAATTCACCCTCTGCAGTCGGGCCGACATTTAATAAGAAGTTGCCGCCTTTTGATGCGATATCGAGAAGGTTCTGAATCAGTTTCTGGGGCGATTTATAATTATGATCATAACTCTTATAGCCCCAGGTTCCGTTCATGGTCATGCATGTTTCCCAGTCAGTGCCATCGAGATCAGCAAGATTAGGAATCCGCTGTTCAGGAGTTTTATGATCACCCGGGAAATCAGGTCTTTTCAGACGGTCGTTTGTAATGATCTGCGGCTGTAAAGCAAGAAGTGACTGAAGTTTTGTTGCAGCTTCAACTGTCATGTTGGTAGGAGTATCCCACCACAATACAGCCAGCTCGCCATAGTTAGTAAGCAATTCTCTGACCTGGGGAACTGCAACTTCGTCGATGTACTGATCGAAAGTTCTTTTTTCCTGCCTGGGATCCCAGTGCCCTTTATGCTCTTTAGTATAAGCATCGATAGTGACAGAATCGGGATTTGCCCATCCTTCTTTGGTGAGTTTACGTGCAGCTGATCCGCCGGGATTGTTCCAGTCCTGTGCCTGCGAATAATAAAATCCAAGTTTAATGCCATATTTTTTGCATGCTTCAGCCAGTGGTTTAAGCAGGTCTTTCCCGTACATAGTAGCATCCACGACATTCCACCTGCTTGCTTTTGTCTCAAAAAGAGCAAATCCGTCATGATGTTTTGAAGTGATCACTATGTATTTCATGCCGGCATCTTTAGCCATTCTTACCCATGCATCGGGGTCATATTTTACCGGGTTGAACTGTTTTGCCATGTTCTGGTAATCAGCAACAGGAATTTTTGCGCGGTTCATTATCCATTCGCCTATGCTGCCTATCTGGCGGCCATCCCAGGTACCGGCTGGAAGGGAGTATACTCCCCAGTGTATAAACATTCCAAAACGCGCTTCGCGCCACCATGCCATGCGTTGATCCTTTGGCAGCTGCTGGGCGGAGATACTCTGGCCAAGAAACAATAAAAGTGTCAGTACGACAATTGTCTTTTTCATAAGGTTTAATTTTGAATAATAATTTTATTACCGATAATATATTATACTATTAATTAATCCCTTGTGAGAAGGGTTAAATGACTATCATTAAGGTTTAAACTTATAACTTTTGGTTATCTGCCTTTTCTATCTTTCTGTCTTCAAGGTTGAGTGAGCGGAAGAGGTCGAGATTAACTACATTCCTCAGTGAAAGTGATGGTATTCCTTCTGCCTTCTGAGCCTTTACAAATGAGAATTCGACATTTTTAACGTCATCGAGGAAGAACGCAGGCCGGAGATCATTCTCACTGAAGCTCACTTCAATATTATCAAGCTTAATGCCATCGGCATGCCGGATAAAGAAGCCGTAAGAGGGAAGTACGCCAAATCTGTATGGCTCGGGATATTCCTTTTCAAAGCCCGGAATTTCTCTTGCTGCCTGTTCAGCTGTTCCTCCTCCTTTATAATAGATCCTGATGTCAGAAAGTCTTACGTCCTTTATATCATGTCCCTGGTCGCCGCTAATTATGCATCCGTATTTTGGATCGGCATTATAAACAACTATATCTGAGATGATTATCCTTCGCAACTCACCCACAGGAGCGTCAGCAGGACCGCGCATCCTTTCACCCAGCCTCAGGAAGATAGGTGCATTAACAATATCGCGCATTGTAATGTTTGTGATAGTAACATCTTCAAGGAGGGCACCATCGACTGCTTCAAGCGCCAATCCTCGGCAAAAAGTAAAGACGCAGTTTGAGATGGTAATATTTTTAAACCCGCCATTTGATTCTGTCCCGAATTTGATGCGTCCGGTGGGGCCATTTCCTCCTGCAGCCTGTTCATTGCGCTTAAATGTTCCGTCGAGAAACGAGCCCTCGGTAAATCCTGAAACCTGGCAATTTGTAATGGTTACATTTTCAGTTGCCCTTGATACGCCCAGTCCGAAACTGCTTTTAAGACAAATTCCATCATCCCTTGGGGAGTTAACGCTGCAGTTCGATATCCTGACATTTGTACAGCAATCTATATCCATACCATCACGGCTGGTATCTATTTTAAGGTTATCAATTGTAAAATTGTCAACACCTGTTGCAAGGATGCCGAACCATCCTCCATTGAGAATTGAAATATCACGAAGTATTACATTGCGGCACCATTTCAGACTTATTGATTTATTTCCGCTGCCAGGAATTTTGCTGGTACCCCTCACGAGACCTTTTCCCCAGATCAGACCGGGACCAAGGATAGATATGTTCTGAAGATTCTCGCCCCAGATGAGGCTGTTATGCCAGTGGCTGTGACCAAAATCCTGGTAATTAAGCGAATCGCCCCAGATATTTGGTTCAGGATCGTCATATTTATATCCATCGGCGGTTGAAGCTGCCAGGATTGTTGATCCTTGCTCCAGGTATAGCGATATATTACTTTTAAGTCTTATTGAAACTGCGAGATAGCTTCCGGCAGGAAAATAGATCATTCCACCGCCCTTTGCTGCAGCCTCCTCAATAGCCTTATTTATTGAAGGTGAATCGAGCGTCTTCCCATCGCCTTTGGCACCAAAGTCAAGAACATTATAAACTGTACTGGCTTTAACCGATGTCTGTGCCGGTGCTTTTTTCTTATCAGCACCAGATGATGTAGTACTCGTGAGGAAAGCAAATATCCCAATAAGAAGATAAAGTTTTTGATATTTCATTTGAAAAAGATTAAGAGTTGCATTTTATTACTTATGTTAAAATTCCTGCCCCCCTTTTAATTCCCCCCTGAGGGTGGAAAAATACTTATCTTGTATTTAAATTTCTTTTACGTCTACAGTTTTTCTCCCCTTTCAGGGGAGATGCCCCGCTTGCGGGGCAGAGGGGTTTCCCAGTTTCCTGATCACTGTGCCTATTTAAACTGTTTTACATATTCCAGAAACGTTTTCGCACATCTGTCAAGGTTTTCAATTGAACCACCGCCTTCGAGCACTTCGCACATTTCGTAAGCAATATAACCCTGGTAACCGATCTCTTTAAGCGTGTTGATAAAAGTTTTATAATCGAGGAAACCTTGTCCTATCGGTACAGCTCTCATCTGGGACACGCGGGGAATATAATTAGTCTGGAGGGGCTCATAAGTGAATCTTGGCAGCTCTTTGTAATCGGCAGTTGTGGTGTGAACTATATACGGCTTCATAGTGTAGATTGCCTTTTTTATCTCTTCGGATGATAATCCTTCCAGGGTAGGCGACCAGCAGTCGAAGGCAGCCTTTACATTGGGAAGGTTAACCTCATCGAGGAGCCATTTCATTGCATCGTGGTGAAGGGCAATGTCGTGATGGTTTTGTATTGCAAGCGTCACTCCGTATTTTGCAGCAATCTTCCCTGCCATCTGCAGGCCTTCCACAACCATGGAATACTGCTTATCATAAGGAATATCAGGACGTTCATATCCCGTATATATCCTGACCATGTCTGTACCCAGATCACGTGCCAGGCGTGCAAGCTCACCGACATATATTGCCTGAATCTCAACATTGGGTATACCAGCTTTATCGACACCGGCCGTGAAATCAGTATAACCGGCAAGGCATACAAGCTCAAGTCCCAGTTCTTTTATCCTCGCACGAAGCTTCTGACGGGCTGCATCATCATAATCGATTAATGAAACATGGGGTCGTTTTGCAGCGAGCATCACACCGTCGAAGCCTAACTCTTTTGCTTTGACGAGGAATTGATCGACAGTCAGTGTAGCCTGACCTCTCCATATCCCCATATAGCTAACAGAGTGAAGGCAGGTTTTGACTTTAAAATCTTTTGGATCACCGGTAGGTACCTTCTGTCCGTTAACGACGACGGTCAGAACAGAAGCAATTAAAAGAACAGGAAATGGTTTTTTCATAGTGAACAGGATCAGAAATTTTGAAAGGATAAATATATATAAAGGTGTTATAAGTTCAAAAGAGAAAATTTCATTGAGCTTACACATGACCACCAGCTTTGCTCCTCTTAATCCTGCAAATGACTCATAATATTACTTGTTCAAAAGAACTCATCCCCCCGGCCCCTTCTCTGGATCAAATGAACTCATCCCCCCGTCCCCCTACTCTGGATCAAATGAACTCATCCCCCCGTCCCCCTACTCTGGATCAAATGAACTCATCCCCCCGTCCCCCTTCTCTTAATTCTAAGAGAAGGGGGAGTAATACATTAAATATCATTTAGATACACCCCTTCCCTTAGGCTTAAGGGAAGGGGTTGGGGGATGGGTTTAAGAACCATTCAGACAAGGGAAGGGGCCGGGGGATGGGTTCAGGAACCAGTTAGAGATGGTAAATAGTAGGGGTTTATATTATCGGTAACCAGACAATCCGGAAATTAAATCTTGCAGATCAGATATGACTTTATCCATATTCTCGAGCTCCTCATTTTTGATTCTTTTAACAGAAAATCCTCTTTCATTCAATTTTATATCCCTTTCAGTATCATAACCCAGATGATAATTATGAATTGGTCCGTCAACCTCAATAATGAGTTTGAGTTCTGAAGAATAGAAGTCAGCAATAAAAAACTCCACCCACTCTTTATCAATTCTGTAAAAGACAGGATGTTGTCTTAAAAATTTATAGCCCAGGAACTTTCTTCCTTTAAGAACATTCCATAAGGTTATTTCTGAAGGAGTCGAGTTCTTTCTTAAATTTCTGGCTAATAAAGTAATTCCTTTATAATTTTTATAATGGATACGAGACATCCGAGTTTTATTCCGACTTTAAATTTAATTAAATAAGGATTCCTAATTCGTATTTATACACTCTTTTTTACACCAAAATTATCTCTTAGATTTCTTTTTCTACAGCATCCACCAGCCAATTTCAAGAACAATTCATCCCCCTGTCCCGCTTCTCTTAATCAGTAAAACTCATCCCCCCTTCCCCCTTCTCTTAATTCTAAGAGAAGGGGGTGTAATACATTAAATATCATTTAGATACGCCCCTTCCCTTAAGTTTAAGGGAAGGGGATGGGGGATGGGTTTAAAAATCCTGCAGATAAGGAAAAGAGCATTGTCCGTAATACATTAGATGTCAATTAGTTCTCCCCTTCTCTTAATTCTAAGAGAAGGGGGTGTAAAACATTAAATATCATCTATTTACACCCCTTCCCTTAAATTTAAGGGAAGGGGCAGGGGGATGGGTTTAAGAACCATCGGGATAGGTTAAATAGAAGTGGATGTAATACATTAAATTTCAATTATATACACCCCTTCCCTTAAATTTAAGGGAAGGGGCAGGGGGATGGGTTTAAGAACCATCGGGATAGGTTAAATAGAAGTGGATGTAATACATTAAATTTCAATTATATACACCCCTTCCCTTAGACTTAAGGGAAGGGGTTGGGGGATGGGTTTAAAAATCCTGCAGATAGGTTAAAGAGAAGGGGGTGTAATATATTAAATATCATTTAGATACACCCCTTCCCTTAAACTTAAGGGAAGGGGCCGGGGGATGGGTTTAAGAACCTTTCTGACAGGAGAAAGAGAAGGGGGTGTAATACATTAAATATCATTTAGATACACCCCTTCCCTTAATTTTAAGGGAAGGGGATGGGGGATGGGTTTAGGAACCTTTCAGACAAGGGAAGGGGGACGGGGGGATGGGTTCAGGAACCAGTTAGAGGGATCTGAAGTGAGTCCTGTTATGAACTGAAATGGCTTAAGCTATCAGGAGAATAATTGGCAAACTTTAACACAACTATACCTTTATTATTTATATATGGCTTTGCTTTATTAGAATCTTTCTGTTTTAATCTTGTTAATAACTTAAATTCGTATTCAGGTATTGGATATTAATTTAATTTTTTTTAACATTGCTATCAATTAAATGCTAACCTAAGCTCAAATACTCCTAACCTGGTATTTACGAAGCATTTATATTATTTTTTGATAACCCTGATCAGCTGAAATTTTTTTAAGTTGCTCATCGGGGAGTTATTTATTTTGATTGTTTTTATAATGCAAGATGAATAAAGACCTGACTTTTTTATTTCAGAACAGTTTATTAAAAACGGGAGAAATCCTTTCTCAGATGATAATATTTCCTTCATCAAATAATACTTTATTTATAAACTAACCAACCTTACTCCAATGGAAAGCAAACGAAAGCAAAGAAAACCGGGATGATCAAATTCCCGTTAACCTACACGAATTTACCACTAACCTGGCTTAATTATTAATGTCTAATTTTTAAAAATGCATGAAAAAAAATAATGAAAAGCGATTGAATTTTGTCAGGAGTCTATGGCGTAAGCCACAGATTATGACAAAATTGTGCATCTTATTTCTAATATGCTCAATGACGACTTACACGGTGGGTGCCGTTACCCCCGTCGATGAAAATACCCCGCAGCAGTTAAATTTAACCGGTAAGATTACTGACGCTGCAACAGGCGAATCACTTATTGGTGTTACTGTCCTGGTAAAAGGTACTACTATCGGTGCTCTTACCGATATTAATGGTAATTTTTCAATTCCGGTTTCAAACAGACAAGCTGTTACACTTCAGATTTCCTTTATTGGTTATTCAACTCAGGAAGTAATGGCAACTCCGGGAACACCAGTAACAGCTGCACTGGCACTGGAAGTAACCCAGATACAGGAGGTTGTTGTTGTAGGGTATGGCACTCAGAAGAAAGAGTCTGTTGTCGGTGCCATCACACAGGTTAACAGCAAGTCACTTATGCAGGCAGGAGAAACAACAATCACAAATGCCATTACAGGTAAGCTTTCAGGTGTATTGACAATCCAGCAGGATGCCGAACCCGGATCAGATAATGCAACTCTTTATGTCCGCGGTCTTTCAAGCTGGAACGGAAGTGCTCCCCTTGTACTGGTCGATGGTGTTGAACGCGATTTTAATAATATTGATCCGAATGAGATCAACACAATTTCTGTTTTGAAGGATGCTTCAGCAACGGCAGTGTTCGGCGCAAAAGGTGCTAACGGTGTTATTGTCGTTACCACAAAACGCGGTCAGATCGGCAAACCCCATATGGACTTTACCGGTGCATACGGGATTCAGCTGGCAACAAGGGTCCCTCAGTGGATAGATTCTTATACCACCATGTCGATGTACAACGTTGCACTGATGAACAGCCAGACATTTACCGGACTTCAGTCACAGGAGGCTCTCAACCAATGGAAAAATCCCTCATCGGCTCTCAAAGCTCTCCAGTATACTAATACAAACTGGTTTGATGTCTGCACCGAGAAATTTGCCCCGGTAAGCAACGCAAACCTAAATATCACCGGGGGAACTGAATTTGCAAAATATTTCCTCTCCTTTGGTTATCAATATACAGGTGATTTCTTTAAAGGGACAAAGGATGGTTTCTATGATCTTAGGTTTTATAACCATAAGTTTAATTACAGGATAAATCTCGATTTCAGTCTGACAAAATCAACCATACTGACAATGCAGGTCGGAGGTGTCCTGAACATGAAAAATACCCCAAGCAGCAACAGCTGGAGGGACCTTTACTCTACAGGAGGCGCCAGGTGTCCGACAGAGTACCCGGCCTGGGTGCTTGAGCAGGTGCCGGATACCGATTACCCCGATGCATCGGGTTCGAGATTGGCCTATCCCTGGGGTGAATATACCGGGAATCCATATGCCAATACACATGCAGGGAGCTTCAATAAGGATCTGGGATCAACACTCTTCACTGACCTTATTCTGAAGCAGAATCTTGACTTTATAACAAAAGGACTCTCCGTCAGCGGAAAAGCCTCTCTGAGCAGTTATTATCTCAACAGGCAGATGACTGCAGGATGGACTTTCCCAAGATATATTTTATACTTTGACCGGATTGGTGTTGATAATATTATCAATGCTACCGGTAAAAAAGGCAGTGACGGACTGGTTGACGTGAACCCCTGGTTCAGACAGGATCCTGCAGAAGGCGATGATGTATATAAACAACCTCCTCTTGATGTAAACACAAGCGGAATGCAGGGCGGCTATTACAGCGACCTGTATTATGAGATGTCTCTTAATTATGACAGAGCTTTCGGCAAACACAATATTTCTGCTCTTGGCCTGTTTAACCGCCAGCAGAAAAATTCCGGAACCGATTTCCCTTATTATAATGAAGGTCTTGTGGGAAGGTTAACATACGATTATAGCCGTAAATACCTCTTTGAGTTTAACGTGGGATATACCGGTTCTGAAAGATTTGCCCCTGCCAACAGGTTTGGTTTATTCCCTTCATTTGCTTTGGGATATGTTGTTTCTGAAGAGCCGTTCTTCAAGAATGCAGTTCCCTGGATGAACAGGCTTAAACTAAGGTATTCTGACGGTATGGTCGGGAGCGATTATGCAAGAAGCCGCTGGCTCTATACCAGTTCTTACTTTACTGATAACGGCGGTTTTATCCGTGAGGATATGATGGCTAATACATTTGCACAGTGGGAAAGAGCTCATAAAAGAGACATTGGAATAGAAATGGGTCTGTTTAATAACCTGATCACACTGATCGTAGATGGTTTCGATGAATACCGTGATAAGATGCTTTTAACCCCTAAGAGCACAACAATGTTAATTGGCCAGTCATTCAAGGAGATCAACCTTGGAGAGGTTAAGAAACATGGTATCGAGTTTGAGGTTGAATTCAGGCAAAAACCGACACCACTCTTTGAATACTGGGTAAGAGGTGTTTTTGGCTGGAACGAGAACAGGGTAATTTTCAAAGACGATCCGGCTGCTTTCCCCGATCATATGAAGCTTGCAGGCAAGCCCCTCACTGAAATGCTTAACACGGAGTATAGCCTTGAAGGACTCGAAATTAACGGGGTGGAACTTACAGGTACAGGATATTTCACCTCCGTTGACGATATTCATAACAACCCTGCCCCCATTGATTATGCAAAACAATACGTGGGCGACTATAAATACCTTGATTATAATGCGGATGGATCTATCAATACGATTGATAAACATGCTATCCCGGGATTGACTTATCCTCCGATTTCATATTCATTCTCGACCGGATTTAACTGGAAAAATTTTAATTGCAATATCCTCTTCTCGGGCAATCAGGGAAAATATGTTCAGTATAACCAGGCATGGGAGGTTGAGTTTATAAAAGGCGACTGGCGCGTTCACAAATCAGCGCTTGACTACTGGACTCCGACCAACCAGGATGCCATGCATGCAACAATGCATTACAGCGGATCTTCCAGCCAGGATAATCTTGTATGGGGAGGTGGAGAAGCCGACAGAGGTTACCAGACAATTATTAAAGACCGTTATTTCAGGAATGCTTCATACCTAAGGCTGAAAGATGTATACCTCGGTTATACCTTCAATACCGCATCCCTGGCCAAATCTATAGGGATATCGAGCCTGCGGGTGTACGTCAGCGGGAGCAACCTCTTTACAATTACCCCTCTGATCGAGGGTGACCCTGAACTAACAACCTTCTATCAGGGATTCTATCCGCTTATGACAACAATAAGAGGCGGGGTTAATATTGCATTTTAATTTTCAAGACAGTAATTATGAAAAGACATTTAATACTGCTTATAATAACAGGTATGAGTCTGGTCCTAACCACCTCATGCCTTAAGGAATATCTCGACAAGGCACCTGAATCGGGTCTTACGGAGGATATTGTATTCACGAAATATGCAAACTTCAAACTGTTCTTCGATGCTTGTTACAACGGTAGAAAATATTACAGCGGGGGTTGGCGTGATACATGGAATTACAGAAGCACGCTGCCTTTATATATAGACACCTGGGATCAGAAGTACAGATTCAACACAACGACTGATGCAGGTGATGCAGGACGTTATATGGAAGGGCACGCTTGGAAGAGCGGAAACATGTCGGAAACCATTATCAGTAAATTATGCTACGATGGATCACGAAGGCCAATTCTCGGAGCATGTTTCGATGATATAAGGATATGCAACATTTCTATCAGAAACGTCAAAAAAGTTCAGGATGCCGATGAAGATACCAAGAACGATTTCCTGGGGCAGGCATATTTTCTCAGAGCTCACTATCACTGGACTCTTTTCAGATACTGGGGAACGATGCCTTATCTCGATTATGTAATGGGACCGTACGACAAAAGCTGGGACCTTGCCCGTCTTCCGGTTCATGATTATCTGATGAGAATGGTATCGGATATAGATTCCGCATACTATTTCTTTAACCAGTGCGACAAGATCCGCAGGGATCCTCAAACAGGTATCAGGAGCACTAAATTATGGTACCTATGAAATGCACCGGCCCAACGGTATGGCTGCAAAGGCTTTTAAATCAAAGGTTCTGCTCTATGCAGCAAGTCCTCTGAATAACCCGGGTGGCACTGTCAGCTACTGGCAGGATGCAGCAGCAGCTGCATGGGATGCCATACAGGTAGCTGAATCGCATGGAGTTATTCTTCTGCCACTGTTAGATCCTGTGAGCGGGAATGACCGCCATCTGAACTTTTACGGGAAAGACGTTTGTGAAGAGAGTATATGGACATGGACATATGGAACTCAGACATGGAACTGGGGCGGTGGCAGCGGAGCGGTTGCCTCTTTGTGGGACGGTGTTCTTATGGCACACGCTTCAGCTTCAGGTGAACATCCTACACAAAACTGGGTTGATAAGTATGAGACCAAGTGGGGAGAGCCACTGAATACACCTGCCGACAGACAAGCTGCTACGGATGCAGGTCATTACAACGAGCAGGATCCTTTTGCAAACAGAGACCCCCGTCTTGCTACGGATGTTATCTATAACCAGGGTCCATTGTCCGGCTGGACCAATAACAAAGCACAGCTTTGGTATGACGGGACAACCCCTTCTGAACTGCTTATTACTTCATGGAATGGCAGATCATTTACAGGGTACATGATGAGGAAAATGTGGAATAATAACAGTACCAAGAATCAAAACAGTTCTGCTATTTATGCTGATCCTTTATACCGACTTACGGAACTTTATCTTAATTATGCTGAAGCTGTCAACGAAGGGTACGGCCCGACGGGAACTGCTACCGGATCAACATTAACTGCGATTGGAGCTATAAATAAGATCAGGAGTTTAAGAGGAATGCCGGATGTTCTTCCTGCATATATCGGAACTACAGCCGCATTCAGACCCAGGATCAAAAACGAACGAAACGTGGAACTCTCAACGGAGGGACAGCATTACTTTGACGATATCCGCCGTTGGAAGGATCTGGAGCAGGTAATGCAAAGCAGGCTGATTGGAATGATTCCACAGAAAGTACCTGTTTCAGCTGATTACCCGACGGGGTTCAAATATGAGCGTACTGAACTTCCCCCTGATCGTCAGATGGCATGGGAAGAAGGAATGTATTATCTGTATTTCCTTAATTCGGATGCTCTGAAGATGAAGAATTTTACTCCAAACAAAGTCTGGTAAAAGAACCATTAAAACGTATATTTATGAGATTTAATAATATATTATACCAAAAAATCAGATTTGCCGGGCTTTTGATCCTTATTGCCCTTCTCTCTCTACCGGTCATTGGACAGGTACAGAAAGAGAAAAAAGTCAGGCAGCTGTTCGACGTCGTTCTCAAAGTTGTTGATGAGAACGGAACGCCGATCCCCGATGCAAAGGTGGTAGTCGGAGAGGGAATAACCCATGCTGTAACCGATGCAAACGGTTCAGTATCGTTCAAAGGCTATCCCGCTGACGTTGTAACCATCACAGCTTTTAAGTACGATAAAAAAGTAGCAGTAGTAGTCGATATTGTCAATAACAATACTGTTACTCTGATACAGGGCAAGCCATACATGACTTCAGATGATGAGGTACCGCTTCCCTTTACGTCTATTAAAAAGCGCTATCTTACCGGTCCGGAGGTAAAAATACCCGGTTCTTACTTTGCCAGGTATCCCTCAACCGATATTCGTAATTCTCTTACGGGAATATCCTCCATGTATGATGTGAGGGAGAATGACGGATCGCCAGGTCTGAGTCCGCTCGAAGGACTTCAGCAGTATTCCGGCCTTTCAAACAGCTACGGTTCTACTGATAAATTCAGTGGTATGCCTTATGTAATTATCGACAATATGCCGGCTGATCTTCAGGAGCTGGTTATTGATCCGGCTGAGATCGAATCAGCTACCCTGGTAAAAGGTATTCTGGGAACAGCAATGTATGGTCCGGCAGCAACGAGTGGAGTACTCTATATCAAAACAAGACAGGGAGTGAAAAACGAACGTATGATCCATGTTGACTTAGAAACGGGAGTAGGTATGGTTGACAGGATGCCCGGTTATGTTTCGGGTCCTGTATACGCCCGTCTTCAGAACGAAGCAAGGGTAGCCGACGGATTACCAAGAGCTTATTCTTCAGAAGCAATAGGTGCATACGCAAGGAACGATGGTTATGACCTTAAGTACCCCAACACTGATTTTGCGGATCTTATGCTTGACAATAAAATGGAGTTCAGGAAGGTAAATTTATCCTCATCAGGTGGCAACGATATTGTACAGTATTATTCATACCTTGGCTATGCAGGAGAGGGCGATATTATTAACCTGGGATCAAAATCAGATTACAACAGGATAACCGCAAGGCAGAATGTAAATGTAAAGATCAGTGATCAGCTCACTGCACAGTTCAGCTTTTATGGTAACCTTTCTTTCCGCCGTTCACCCAACTATGGATATGATTCTGATTATACCACTGAGGCTACCGGCAACGCAGCCCTTACTCTGACAGAACTACCATCGATCCTGAACGATATTCACGATGTACCTCCGATAGCTTACCCGATCTGGGCATTTTACGATTCTTCAAGTAACACACCATGGTATGGAGTAAGTGCCCTTTATACAAACAACCTGATAGGCAACGTGGTCGACCAGGGTTTTTATACTGACAGAGGACGTACAGGAGTTTCCAATCTTATGCTTACCTATGATGCAGGCAACTTAATCAAAGGCCTTAAGTCGACAACCTACTTTGGATTTAACATCCACAATACGGTGCGGATTGGAAAGGCTAATGATTACTTAGCTTATACAGTTAATCCAAATACTCTTGCACTGACAAAGTATTCCGGCCACTCATTGACCAAAATGGCTGATCTTTACAAGCTGATGGACTACTATTTCCAGCGCTATATGTTTTATGAGCAGTTAAGCTATGATAAGTCATTTGCCAGCAGCAATCTCCAGGCATCAGCGATTTATCATCAGACAATGTCTTATATCAACGGGATTGAAGAGCCCCAGCGCCAGAGAAGTGTTATTGGTACACTTATGTATAACCTGAATGACAAATATTCATTCCAGGGAGTGTTGAATTGGGCCGGGAACTCAAGTTTTGCAAAAGACTATCGTACAGTGCTGAACTGGTCTGCCGGTGCAAGCTGGGTTGTCACTGACGAAAGCTTTATGCCCGATATCAACTTCCTTGATTATTTCAAGCTGCGTGTTCAGGGAGGGATTGTAGGAAATGAAACCTATTTCCCTAACCTGTACGATGTTGACAGGTGGACTGCTACGTCATCTACAAGCACATCGACTCCATGGGGTTTTGGACCATTAGCATCTTCGCCAACATGGTTTGGATCATCCAGGGACGATGCAGTTAACAGGATCTATCTCAGCAGGTATGGTAATCCGGTTTTGACCTGGGAAAAGAGAAATGAAATTAATGCCGGTTTTGATGCACTGCTTTTCAACAACAAGCTGAAATTTGACATGACCTATTATAACTGGCTGGTTGACGGCTCAATATCGCAGGTATCAAATACGCTTCCACTGCTGGCCGGGTATAACGGCACAAGACCTTACCTGAATTATAACCAGACAAGGTATAATGCCGTTGGTGCCGACCTTGAATTCACCGAGCATTTCGGAGAAGTACTCGTAACCATTGGCGCCAATGCCACAACATCAAAAGGCAAAAGAGTAAAATATGATGAACCGAACTACAGGGAAGAGTACCTGGTAAGAACGGGCAAGGTATCTGATGCCATCTTCGGCCTTGAGTATATAGGCAAATTCGCATCCGACGATGAAGCGCAGGGAGGAAACAATACACCTTTGCAGATGTATGACGCAATACTTTACAAAGGCGACCTCAGATATGTGGATCAGAACAAGGATGGATTTGTCGATGATCTTGACCAGAAGATGATCGGCCACTCTTCACCGCTGCTTTATTATGGTGTTAATATTGCCCTTAAATACAGGAATTTTGACCTGTTTGTCCTCGGAGCAGGAAGAGCATTTTACGATGTCCAGCTGACAAATGAGTATTTCTGGAATGGCTGGGGTGATAATAACTACTCTAACTTTGTAAAGGACAATATCGGAGGAGCTTATCCACGGCTTACCTATTATAAGGTGAACAACAACTTCGTAACATCTGGTTTCTGGCTGACAAAAGGAGGTTATTTCAAGATCCAGAATGTTGAGCTGGCTTATACCATCCCTGCAAAAAGATTGCAGTTCATGGGTGGCCGCGCAGTTCGCTTATATGTGAGGGGAGCAAACCTTCTTACTATCTCAAAAGTAAAGGATGTTGATCCTGAATCTCTGAGCTCGGGTGTAACAGTCTATCCCTTGTTCAGGACAATCTCCGGCGGAGTCAAATTAAATTTCTAATATATGGTAACTATGAAGACGAAGAAAATTATAATATTTGGATTCATTCTGGTCCTTATCACCTCCTGTAAAAATTACCTTGAGCCCTGGCCAAACGGAAACTATGACAGTGAAACCATCTGGCAATATCAGAGTATGGTTCAGGGGCTTATAAACAGGTGTTATGATAATATCTGCGAGCCATCAGTTGGCGGCTCCACCAGAAACTATAACACAAACGAAGGAGTTTACCTTGATGGCGTTACAGACGATGCTGTAATTACAAGCTCGACAAACGTAATGGCCAGGTATGCTGTCAACGCTATGACATCCTCGCAGGATCCTTTCCAGACATATTGGGACCGCGATTACAGGTCAATTTCCCAGTGCAACATGTTCCTGAAAGACAGGCGCGGGTATAATACCAGGTATATGGTGAATCAGCTTTGGAATGATCAGGTGAGAACACGCCTGCAGGGTGAAGCATTTGCTCTCCGTGCATTTTTTGAATGGGACCTGCTCCAGAAATTCGGAGGCAAGGGAGCAAAAAGCGGAGTGATGCTCGGATTTCCGATCGTTACCGATGTGCTTAATGCTTACGAAGCGATCAACATTCCGCGAAATACATATGATGAATGTGTTAAACAGATAATTGCCGACTGTGATTCTGCTATGAAATACCTGCCGTTGGCTCACCGGGATTTCCTTTATCCTTCAGGGACTGACCTACATTTCCTTGGCGGTAAATACTGGAACCGTTTCGACGATCTGGGAGTGTGGGCAATTAAAGCTTCGGTCTATCTTACCTATGCAAGCCCGAGATTTAATCCGGATAACGTTGCACTATGGGACAGCGCAGCAAGATATTCAAAACTGATTATCGATTTCAAAATAAACAAGGATCAGATAACCAGCGGAAACAGCTTCAGACCTGCAAATGCTGTCATATTTACCAATCCCAACTCACCTGAGATAGTATTTGCAACCCGTTATAATACGGGAAATACCTCAATGGAGAGGCTGTTCTACCCGGGAGGTTTCCAGGGTGACGGCCAGATAGGTGCAACCCAGGAGCTTGTGAATTCCTTCGGAATGAAGAACGGTCGTCCCATTACTGATCCGCTCAGTTCATATGACCCGGCAAATCCATATGCCAATCGCGACCCCAGGTTTTACAGTGTTATCTTTTTTAATACAGCAAAAGCCAACAGGCTTAATGATGCTGCAAAACCGATGTATACCTTCGAAAATTCGAACACAGGTACTGCAGTTGGCAAGGATGCTGCCGGTACAAGATCAGATAACAGCCGGACAAATTACCATATCAAGAAATATGTTTATATGGATGTGAACTGGTCAGATCCTTCTGTAAGATCAGCTCCTCACTCCCTTTTCCTCTACCGCTGGTCACATTTTGTGATCTCATTCGCTGAGGCAGCAAACCATGTCACCGGTGACCCGAATACAGCGCTTTACGGTCTTACTCCAAAAGCTGCCATTAAATATATGAGGGCAAGGAAAACATATGATGGTGCAACTCTGGCATTTGCGGGTGCAGCCGCCGATCCATATCTCGATGAGATTGCTGCAGCAGGAGAAGTCGCATTTGACGAATTTCTCAAGACCGAACGCAGGATCGAAACATGCTTTGAAGGAAAGAGGTTCTATGATCTTCGCCGCTGGACAACCGGAGATAAACCCGGAGAAGGCGACTGGGAATCTGTCATCAACAAGCCTGTCCATGGTGCATATATCACACAGACAGGAGCAACTACCTTTACATACGATCTGAACTGGCTGATTGAGGAACGTAAGCTTCCTTCTCCAAATAATCCTATTCCATTTAATGAGGTAATGAGGATGGATAAGCTTGAACAGAACGAGGGCTGGCCTTCATGGAACTAAAACATTAAAAGAAACAGTTATGAAAAAAATACTAGCATTAATAGTTCTTTCGATAGCGATGGTTTCATGCTACGAAGAATATCTTCTTGACTATCCAACCACCAGCATATACTTCCCATTCCCGCAGGATGTCCGTACATTCGTTGTGGGCGAGGGTATGAAATTTGAAGTGGGTGCTGCACTGGGAGGAGTCAGGCAGAATACGAAGGATCGGAATGTCAGCTTTATTCTGGATCCGGCACTGATTACGGCTGCACGACTGGCAAGTATGAAGACTTCATCCTGGGGTCATATCAAAAATCCGACACTTCCGGTGACTGCTCTGGTGCAACTGCCAACAAATTACTACACGATGACCCCCAGTACAACAACGATGGTGATTAAATCAGGCTGGCACAACGGAACAGTTGTTATAAAAGCAGATTCGACCAACTTCCTTAACGACTCGCTTAACACAATAGTATCCACCTATGTTCTGCCGTTCTATATTACTCAGGCTGACGCAGATTCAATTCTTGAACCATATAGATCCAATATCGTAGGCACCAGGTTTGAGAACATGCTGTTTGGTAATTACTGGCATGGTGGTGTAGCACAGGTTGTAAGACCGGGACATCCCAGAGGCGATACGACAATCGTTTATAAAACGTCCGTACCGACTCAGGAAAACCTTATATGGACTTTAACAACAGTCGGTCCAAGCACCCTTACGTGCAACGGGTATTCTAACGCTACCGTTTCCGCAGGGAAAGCTCAGTTTAATATGACACTCAAAGGGACAAAGATTTACCTGAGTGCCGGTGCAAATGCTTCATTTCCATTCACATCTATTGGCGATGCAACATTTAACAGGGCCAAACTGCTTCAGGCCAGGAAAATATTCCTGAAGTATACATACACTGATCCGGCAACCACCTATACCTGGACCTGCACTGATACCCTGACCTTCCGTAACAGGATTCGTGATGGTATCAATGAGTGGCAGGATGAGAATCCTTCCCACTATACAAAGTAACCTCACTCTTAAGAGTAAGATTAGAGAATAATGGCACCGCTTCCAAAAGGAGCGGTGCTTTTTTATATGCCCGATTTCATGTAATTTTAGAGTGAACAATACTTAAATTATGAGAAAGCTCATATTTACTTTTTTATTTGTTTCATGCCTGGCACCTGTCAACGCCCAGAAGAAGCCATCAGGATTCGTAAAAAGCCAGCGTATTGAAAAGATCATCAACTCACAATGGACATTCAATTACTTCCCTGATGAAAATGCAGACAAAGGATATGAATCAACAGGTTATGATGATTCAAAATGGCCGGCTGTCAGCATACCTCATACATGGAGCACTTATGAAACTACGGGCGGGATACACCCGTTCATAAGAAGCGCCTCTGAAAGCGATAATCCTTACTGGTGGACAGGCTGGGGCTGGTACCGTAAACATTTCACAATTAAACCTGAAATGGCCGGCAGGAAAGTATTTATCGAATTCGAAGGTGTCCAGAAGTATTGTAAAGTCTGGATAAATGGTAAATATCTTGGTGATCATAAAGGTGGTTACGGGTCTTTCGATTTTGATATAACTGATCTTATAGTGAAAGGTAAGGATAATGTCATTGCGGTTGCCGTCAATAACAAACAGAAAGATAAATTCAGGATTCCACCGATGGCTGCCGGCAACTTTGATGTGTACGGTGGAATTTACCGCGATGTGACCCTTGTTCTGAAAGATAATCTCTACATACCTATGCAGGGCTCGGCTGTTCATGAGGGCGGCACATTTGTCACAACCCCGGTGGTTTCTGAAAAAGAAGGGATTGTCCGTGTCCAGACCTGGGTTAAAAATGATTATCCCCAACCGAAAGAGTGTATCCTTAACACTTATATTATTGATGGCGCAAACAAGGTGATACAGGTAATAAAAACAAAACATTCCATCAGCCCTAAGGAGCTTTACAGATTTGATCAGACATCAAAACCTGTCACCAAACCTCATCTGTGGTCAAACGGCGATCCTTATATGTACAAGGTTTATTCAGAGGTAGTTGATGGAACCAAAGTCACTGACAGCTATACAAGCCCGCTGGGATTCAGGTGGTTCAGATGGGATTACAAAGTGAACTTTCTTTATGTGAACGGTAAAAAAATGGTTATCCATGGAGGAAACCGCCACCAGGAATACCCATGGCTCGGAGATGCCATTCCTAAATGGATAACAGAAATGGACTTCAGGGATATTGCCTTGAATCTTAATTATAACTTCATGCGCACAGCCCATTATCCGAACGATAAACTGGTATATGACCTTACGGATATGTATGGTATTGTAATAGATGAGGAATCTCCAAGTATTAAGAATCAGGAGTTTGCTGTTGAAGTACAGGAACAGCAGATGAAGGAAATGATTCGCCGCGATCGCAACCACCCCAGCATAATGTTCTGGAGCATGGGCAACGAAACTAACCATGCCGTGGATTCTAAATTTGCAGTTGCGGAAGATACAACCAGGATTCTTACTGCACGCAGGGTTACGGAAGGATCAGCCGGAGCTTATGTTAAGCATACCGATGAGAATCTTTCAATAGAAAACCTTCTCCGCTGTACAATCAGGGGATGGTATAACAAGGACGTCAAAAACATGGAACCTTCTGACAGCCAGCATTCAGGTACTGAAGAGCATCAGCAGAACATGCTTAAAGCGAGCGGACGGTTCGGTACGGGTAACCTCTGCATCTGGCTTTATGAAGATCACGGTGCCGACCGCGAATATCTTAACTCGCCGCTTCTACATGTAAATCCCAAAGGGTATGTCGATGTTTACAGGGTACCGAAATATGCTTATTATTTCTGGCAGGCAACATATTCTGAAAAGCCGATGGTTTTCATTCAGCCCCATTTCTGGCGGTCGAAATATCTCGGGCAAAGAAAAGATATCGTTGTAAATTCGAACTGTGAGAAGGTTGAGCTGAAAGTGAATGGAGTCAGCAAAGGTTTTCAAACACCCGATCAGAGTAATTTTCACAGTGTTACATTTAAGGATATACTTATTGAAAAAGGTACAGTTTCTGTTCTGGCAACCATGAATGGGAAAACAATTACCACACAGGTGGGGATGGCAGAAGAACCGGCAAAACTTACACTGACTGGCTCATCACAGAAGATTAAAGCCGACAGGGGATCAGTAGTAATAATAACGGCAGATATTCTCGATTCAAAAGGGAATCACATATATGGTGCAAACAATACAGTAAAATGGACGGTGACCGGACCTGCAACGCTGGTTGGTCCCTCAGATTATGAATCAGATATTGATAAAAATCAGGCAATGGAGGGAGTATGGTATATGGATATGCCGGTTTCGAATGTAATACGATCCACCGGAAAGCCGGGGAAGATTCATGTTACAGTATCTGCAGGCGGACTCGCGTCAGGCTCTTTTGATATTGATGCAGAAGAAATTAAACCTGATGAGTCTGCCATTAGCGAACCCGTTCTTGATGACAAGCTACGAACCATAGTTATCAGGCCGGCTTTCCAGGCGGAAAGACTTGAAGAAATTCCACAGGAAATAAAAAAGGGATATGACGATATCAATTTTAGTGCTGCAAATATACAGGGATATGAACGAGCTATAAAAGATTTTATCCTGAAAAACAATCCTGTCAAAGATACCTCCTCAGTTGAACTGAGAACGCTTATCAGACTCTTCTCAACTCAACTTCAGAATAATAATGGACGGCTTGTAGCCGATGATTATAATTTCAGTGTCAATCATTTCAACAACTGCCGTCTGATTTCCGGTTATATCAATAGTCTTAAGCTCCCTCCACTCTTCAAAGAAGGTCTCAGACAATACTATTCCGATGAAATAATAATAAAAGGAGGCGAAAAGAATGCAGGAGAAGAAATGAACTGGCTTAACTGGATTCCCTCCGGAGGCACAGTGGTCATTTCAGTCAGTAATAATAAGGTTGCTTATCCTAAAGGAACAATTATTACCTCTCTGACAGACCTTCCTGAGATGATTGCCCTGGTTTACCCGATCTTCAAAACCTATTCGGATGACGGGAAAGAACGTGCATTGACATTCATAAGTAAAATGAATCCATATATAAAGGTTAATTCAATCAGTGAACAAAGCAGGGAAGGCGATAAAAAGAAAGTGATAACAGTCACATATTCAGCTGAAAAGGATAAACCGATTCTTATACCATTAATTAAATTCATTTCTGATTAGTTCTTTACCCCAACCCCCCAACCCCCCTGAAGGGGGGCTATAAACCCAATGGAAAATATAATAATATGCAGTATGAGTTTTAACCCCCCTTTAGGGGGGCTGGGGGGTAGAGCAAAAACAACAGAGTTAATTAAAAATATTTTATGCAAAGAAAATCATTAATATTTCTGATTCTTTTAGTCTTCTCATTAACTGCATCTGCCCAGAACCCCAAAGCTGACGGTTACAAGGGGATCTGGTTCACACTCGGGCAGTTCTCGGATTACGGCGACAAATATTCAGGAGGTCTGGGAACCTATACCGCCGATCATATCCCTATAGCAATTTACTCGCCTCAGGCTAAGAAGACTTTTTTTGTTTATGGCGGAACAACCGGAGCCACGGAAAGACATCTGCTGATTATGATCTCTTACTATGATCATAAGACCAAAACGGTTCCAAAACCTGTCATAGTGCTTGACAAGATGGGAATCAATGATCCTCATGACAATTCAGCTCTTTCAATAGATAATGAAGGGTATATATGGGTGTTCGTGAGCGGGCGGATGAGACTGCGGCCAGGTTATATTTTTAAAAGCTCGAAACCTTTTTCCATCGATAATTTTGAAGAGATAAAAGTTGGTGAAATGACATATCCGCAACCCTGGTGGGTAAACGGACGCGGATTCCTTTATCTTCTTACAAAGTACACAAATGGACGTGAATTATACTGGACAACCAGTCCTGACGGAAAAAAATGGGCTGATGATCAAAAGCTTGCAGGAATGGGTGGCCATTACCAGGTAACCAACATATATGGAAATAAGCTTGTTTCGGTTTTTAATTACCATCCCGGCGGAAATGTCGATAAACGTACAAATATTTATGCTGTACAGACAACCGACATGGGCAGGACGTGGAAAACAATTGATGGGAAAATCATAAGCACTCCCTTATCAGACCCTCATAATGAAGCTCTTATAAGAGATTATGAGGCTGAGAAAAAACTTGTTTATATAAATGACCTGAACTTTGATACTGAAGGAAATCCAGTCATCCTGGCTGTAATAAGCAATGATTTCAGGCCGGGGCCGAAGGGCGATCCGCGCGAATGGACAATAATTCACTGGAAAAACGACAAATGGAATTTTCATAAGGTCTGTGAATCGACTCATAATTATGATATGGGCTCTCTCTATATCGAAAAGAAAGTCTGGAGAATCATCGGACCTACAGAACCAGGACCGCAATATTACGGAGCCGGAGGGGAGATAGCAATGTGGGTAAGCAGAGACAGTGGAAATAATTGGCAAAGAGTACGTAACCTTACTTCTCAAAGTGTACGTAACAATTCTTATGTCAGACGACCACTGAATGCAAATAAAGATTTTTATGCTCTCTGGGCTGACGGTGATGCTGACAAACTATCAGAATCTCATCTGTATTTTTCAAACAGGAAGGGAGATAAGGTGATGGAACTGCCTTACGAAATGTCTGAAGATAATGCTGTTCCAAAGGAGATAAAGGCGTCAGGCGTCAGGCGTCAGGCGTCAGGAAATCAAATTCCTTCGGTCTTCCGACTTCCGTCTTCGGACAACATTATTACAAGTGGCTATGTTATACCGGAAGGAAGTCTTCAAAGCGAAGTATTCTCTATGAAAGTTAATGGCAATGATGTTTTCACCCAGTTTTATAAGACTTACCATTATGCACACATTATTACCACACGGGCATTTTCCGTTTCGCTATCATGCAGCGAGGTGATCTCAGAAATAAAGGTCAGTCCGGAAAGATTTGGCATCCTGCCAGCCTCAGGGAAGCCGACAACCTCTTTTGTACTACCCGGTCCGGGTTATTATGTTGTAAGGATAAATGAGAAACATAGGCTTTTCATCTTTGCGGAACCGCCTGATAATGAACCAGCAGTTAATATTGTAAGTGTTGCTGAACTGGGAATTAATAATAAAGGATTGAAGGTGGAGACATCAGCAATTCAAAAAGCAATAAACGACATCTCGGGCACCGGAAAAACTCTTCTCTTCCCGGCAGGTACCTATAAATCAGGATCGCTTTCAATTCCTTCAAATACAAACATTTATTTAAGCGCCGGGGCAGTTATTAAAGGAGTTGACGAGATTTCAGCTTTTGATTTTAAGGATAATATAAAACCTAAGAGCTTTATAAGGATAAAGGACGCAACTAATGTGACCATAAGCGGCAGGGGTGTTATTGATGCTAATGGCAGGATTCTCCGGGATAAGTATGCTGATACTGCAAGAATGAGACTGATTCTTGTACTGAATTCAAGAAACATTGCAATCGATGGGATATTTGTCAGGGATCCCGGATCATGGAACACCCATATCCTTAATTCTGAAAATGTCACTATCAGGAATGTGAAGATGCTTAACGATATTGATCTTTCAAACACCGACGGATTTGATCCCGACGCTTCAAAATTTGTCCTCATCGAAAATTGTTTTGCATATTGCAGCGACGATAATGTTGCAGTAAAGATCACAGGCACTTCAGGCTACCTGCAGAATACAGAAAATATTACTGTCAGGGGTTGTGTTTTTCTTACAAAAAAATCATCACTAAAGGTCGGAACTGAAAGCAGGGGCGATGTTATCAGAAACGTACTTTTTGAAGACAATGATGTTGTTGAATCCGACCGGGGGATGTCTCTTTATTGTGCTGATGGTGCCTTATTTGAAGCTATCAGCTATATTAACAACAGGTTTGAGGATAACTATCCCGATGCGAAGCGCTGCGGAATCAATTTCACAATAACAAAAAGAAATCCCGACAGCAAACCAGGAATTATGAAGGATATACTTATTAGGGATTGCTCATTTGTTCATCCCTTTCCGAATGCTTCAGAAATTTCAGGTTTCGATGAGACTCACAGGATAGGTGTGTCAATTGACAATCTGAAGGTTGGAGGAATCGTGTGCAATAATGAGAAAGAGGCCAATACAAAGAATAAAGGTTTTGCAGATATTTATTTTAAATAATTAAAACCTCTGTGAATCTCTGTGCTCCTCAGTGTCTCTCTGTGTAAGTTTTTATTAATCTTTTTGTTACACAGAGTTCCACAGGGCTACACAGAGGTGATAACACTTTAAATTGTTACAAAAATGAAAAGATTGTTTTTGATTTTAATTCTGGTTGTTTCAGTTCTGACAATCAAGGCCCAGCTTCCATCAGATGTATACAGGAAGCCTCTGAAAGAGGTGCTTACAGATATTGAAAAGCGGTACAAAATAAAGCTTCAGTACAGTGAAAGCCTGGTAAAGGATGTAGCTGTTTTATATCCGACATGGCGTTATCGCATTGATACCGAAGCAACTCTGACCAACATTCTGATGCCCCTGGATATGATCTTTCAGAAAACCGGCGAAAACATTTACCAGGTCAGTAAATATACCTATTACCAGAGACCAAGTGAAGAAGGCAGGAAACACCTCGATAAGCTCCTTTCTGGTTACCCAAATGTTCAGTTATGGGAAGCCCGTAAAGCTGAACTGAGAAAATGCTTCCTCGAACAACTTGGGCTCACGCCAATGCCGGAGAAAACACCTCTTAATCCCGTTTATACTCCCATCCGTAAATTTGATGGGTATACTGTTGAGAATGTAGGAATTGAAACCCTGCCCGGACTCTATCTCTGCGGTTCGCTTTACAGACCTGCAAAAGGAAAGGGCCCTTTTCCAGCAGTTCTTTCACCACATGGTCATTTTAACAGCACTGACCTTAATGAGTATGGGCGTTACCGGCCCGACCAGCAGTTCAGGTGTGCAATGCTGGCCAGGATGGGAGCAGTTGTATTCAGCTATGAAATGTTTGCATATGGTGAGTCTTTGCTCCAGGTCGATAAAGCAGACCATAAGACTGCACTTGCTCCGACGATACAAACACTTAATTCCATACGGGTTATTGATTTCCTTACATCCCTGCCTTATGTCGATTCCAAAAAAATCGGCGTTACAGGTGAATCAGGAGGAGGTACACAGACTTTTCTACTGACAGCACTTGATGACCGTATAACCGTCAGCGTACCCGTTGTGATGGTATCATCATATTTTTTTGGCGGCTGTGCCTGCGAAAGCGGTCTGCCGATACATTCCTGTACTGACCTTATGACCAATAATGCAGAAATAGCAGCAATGGCATCTCCCCGTCCGCTCCTTGTAATTTCTGACGGAAGCGACTGGACGGCTAATGTGCCGGTAATCGAATTCCCGTATCTGAAAAAAGTCTACGAACTATATGGGAAGCCGGAAAATGTAGAAAATGTTCATCTGGCTGCTGAAGGTCATGATTATGGCGTTTCAAAGAGGATGGCGATGTATGGTTTCATGGCAAAACACCTCGGGTTGAATATCAATGCAGTGAAAGATAAGACAGGTAAGGTAAATGAATCGGGGGTAACTATCGAAAAATATGAAGCGCAACTGGTTTTCGGCACGGAGGGCAAGTTGCCGGCCACAGCACTTAAAGGAGCAGAATCAATCCGGAAGGTTTTGAAATCATTGCAATAACGACTACCTTTAGGTATCAATTTTATGTCGATCATGACATCCCGTAAGTTCCTAATCGTTTTCATAATATCTCTGATTACAGTTTCCCCTGATATCTGTGGTCAGAACCAAAAAGCAGATGGTTATAAGGGGCTGTGGTTCAAATTCGGCATACCATGGGAGTATGGCTATAAATATTCAGGTGGATTAGGAACATTTTCTTCACAGCATGAGCCTATTGCAATTTATTCGCCTGAAGCCAGGAAAACTTATTTTATCTACAGCGGTACCACTAAAACCGTTGAAAGCCATCTGCAGATAATGATTTCTTATTTTGATCACAAGTCTCATAAGGTTCCAAAGCCGGTTATTGTTTATGATAAGATGGGAGTGAATGATCCTCAGGACAACGCATCAATTTCTATCGATTCAGATGGATATATCTGGGTTTTTATAAGTGGGAGAGGAAGAACGCGGCCAGGACTGATTTTTAAAAGCAGCCAGCCTTATTCAATTGAAAATTTTGACAAGATACTGGAAGGGGAAATCGTGTTCCCTCAGCCCTGGTGGATAAAAGATAGTTGTTTTCTCCTGATGTACACGAAAGTTATGAGAGGGAGGGAGCTTTACTCATCATCAAGCACAGATGGGAAATCCTGGAGTGTCAGTAAGAAACTTGCCGGAATGGGCGGGCATTTTCAGATCTCAAATGTTTATGGGAACAAGCTTGTTTCTGTTTTCAATTACTTCCCTGGCGGAAATCTTGACAAGCGAACAAACCTGTACCTTCTCCAGACGGATGATATAGGTAAAACATGGAAAACGGTTGATAATAAGATTGTAAAAACTCCGCTTATGGAAGTTCAGAATGAGGCAATAATAAAAGATTATGAATCTGAAAAGAAGCTAGTATATATTAATGATCTGAATTTTGATTCGGAAGGCAATCCTGTCATACTTGCAATTATAAGCCGCGATTTTCGCCCGGGCCCGGCCGGAGATCCGAGGGAATGGATGATCATACACTGGAAAGATAATAAATGGAATTTTAATAAAGTCTGTGAATCGCCGCATAACTATGATATGGGATCACTCTATATCACCAAAGGGGAATGGAGAATAATCGGTCCAACCGAACCAGGTCCGGAGAAAAACGGGACAGGTGGCGAAATGGCACTCTGGATCAGCAATGATGAAGGAACAAGCTGGAGAAAGGCTTTTAACATAACAGCCAATAGCATCCGTAATAACTCCTTTGCCCGCCGGCCGGTAAATGCTCAAAAAGATTTCTATTGCTACTGGGCTGATGGAGATGCTGACAAGCTATCAGTCTCGCAGCTCTATTTTACAAATGAAAAATGTAACAGGGTTTGGGTTCTTCCCTATAAGATGAAAAAAGACTTTGAAAAACCTGTAAGAATTAAATAATTCTGCCCTCATGTAAAATAGTCCTTTTGTCTGTTTAAGGAAGGTTGTAAAACCGTACAGCATTATCATGCAGGATCATCCTGGCAATAGTCCTGGCTTCAGATTCAGAGAGAAAGCCCTTTCTGACCTTTTCGACCAGAACGTCAGAAACAATCTGTTTTGCGATTATTAAATTGCCATAAGTGTTTTCAACGCATCTCTGGTCGCCTCCGAAAGCCATAATTTTGGAAGCAGGTACAACTTCGAGCCATTCATTCAGATATCTTCCGGCATACGCTGGCGAGATCGCATAGGTCCAATTCATATCAATATAAACATTCCTGAAATTTTTTGCAAGAGTCGAAAGTTCATCACCAAATGGATAGCTCCCATGAAACAGAACAAACTTTATATCAGGGTATTCAAAGAATAAATTTGTGAGTAATGTCGGATCAGAATTACCTATTGTATTTCCGCCTCCCGCCTGGACTCCGGTATGAAAAGCAACAGGAATTTTATATTTTGAGGCCAGATCGAGCAGCTGGTAAACCATGTAATCCTGAAGCGGTTTAGCTTCCTTTAAGGATAAATTTGAATCTTCATTTCCATTTATCAGCAAACGAAATACTTTCCTCGCTGTTTCAGGCGGTACTTTATCAAAACTCAAAGTGCGTTTGTATGCAATATTTATTTTAACTGCAACCATTCCTTTTTTCAGAGCATCTTCAAATGCAACTCTCATCGATTTGACGAAGTCTTCCAGTGAATAAATCGGCTCTACCTGCATGACTGCCAGCGAGTCTATTCTGTATTTGGTCCTCACAGTGAGCCAGCTTGTAAATCTTTTGCTGTACCTGAAGTAATCATATTTCACACCCACATTTTCACCATCGTCAATAACATAATCAATCCTGCAGATGTCTTTAAGCACATGATTAAACCAGTCGCCTCCGTAAGCATTTTTAATTTTTGCCGATAGTATTTCGACAGTGGATTCATTTAACCCCTCAATACCATACAGGTTTTTAACGGCAAGCAGCAAAATCCTGTCAGATGCGGTATTAAATGATTTGTTCCAGTAGGGCTCAATAATTTTCCATTTCTCCTTTGGTGCCAACGGTTCAAAATAGAGCTGCTTCATCATTGAATCCGGCATCCCTGCAGAAATTAAACCATCGTAGCTGTTCTGTTGTAAAAGCAATGAAAAATCAAGGAATTTTGTACTTTTCAACATCTCGGGATTGAACAGATGCTCATGAGTGTCAAAGATCTTAATTGTATCTATATAATCTTTAATACGCTTCTCATATCCCTGAGTCAATGATGCATTTATGAATTCCTGGGATTTCCCTGAAATATTTATCGTCAGCAGTAAAATGAAGGGAATAAGGAATTTCATTTAGGAACCAGATGAATCATTTGTATGTTAGACTATTAGTTATGATAAAATATTCCCGGACAAATATTTTTAACTTTTTATGTTTTTACAACAATGTGTTTATTAATGTACTCCGGATCAATCTCAACACCCAACCCGGGTCCCGTTGGTACGGTAACAATACCTTCATCGCTTGATAAGGATGAAGTTTTACATTCAAAGGGCAGTTCGTTATTGAATCCTTTGAATTCATGATAAGGTCCGGCATTGGGAATGGCTGAAACAAAATGCATCATATACAGATACCCTAATCCTGATCCTGAAATATGCGGAGTACAAAGTTTACCAAAGGCTTCAGCCATCATGGCCACTTTCATTGATCTTACCATGCCTCCGAAATAGAACATATCGGGTTGGACGATCTGAAGGGCATCGTTTGCTATCAGCCACCGGAACATGTGAATACTTGGTTCCTGCTCGCCTCCTGCTATCGGGATCTTTAGAGCGTCGGAAACAACTTTTGTCTCTTCATACCAGTCGAACGGAACGGGTTCTTCATAGAAATCTATTTTGTACTGTTCCATTATTCTGCCGATCCTGATAGCTTCATCAGCCGTATATGAACCGTTAGAGTCGGCATAAATGACCATTTTGTCACCAAATGTTTTGCGTACCAGAGGAATAAGCTTTTCAGATCTGCCGGCAGGAGATTCATAATTGTTGCTCATTCTGCCGCCAACCTTAAATTTCAGTGCCCTTGCTTTTGTTTCCCCGACCTCTTTGATAAGATGCTCAATTGTTACCTCAGCAGTTATATCCCGTTCACCGTTTGCCTGGTAAACTGCTATTTTATTATTGTGAACAGTGCCAATCAGCTCACCCAAAGATTTTCCGGAAATCCTTCCAAGCATATCAAGAACTGCAAATTCAATTGTAGCCAGCGGGACCCACAGGGCAAGACTTTGCATCTTATAATTGCTCTGGTAAACGTAAACCTCATCAAGAATTTTTTCCAGGTCACGTGCATCTTTCCCGATAAAGAACGGCTGCAGCCTTTTTGTGAAAATCGGGTAGAGCGATCGCATCTGATCGCTGTTTGCCACAGAAATCCCGACAGCACCATCTTTTGACCTTACCCTGCACAGGAAATCGTCTTTGAACCTTAACAGCTCAAGTGTGTCAATAATTACCGGTTCATGGAACAGATCCTTTTTAAGAACAGGTTTTGCAAGAATCTCATCAAGTCTCCTGTATTTATCTTTAAGATCATCCGTAATAAACTTCATTCCCGGAACTGAAGCTGCAAGCCCTCCCGTGATTGCAGTACCAATAAACTTACGCCTTGATGTTATCATTTGTTAAGATATAAGTTACTTTTCACCTTTATACCATTATACCATTATACCATTATACCATTATACCATTATACCACTATACCACTATACCACTATACCACTATACCACTATACCATTACACCTTCTATTTTACCCACTTTACTTTCCATGCAGGATACAAATCGATAACTTCCTTTGGAGCGTCCGTGTACCAGCTGTATCCGGTTCTTCTTTCATAGCCGATTTCCTCAATGGTTTTCTTCTTGATGCCATCCCTGTCACATACGAATGGTTGCCCGGTTTCGAGATCGTAGAATCTGGCCCAAAGATCTCCGGCTTTAGGATCCTGAACTATTCTCCTGTCTCTTTTCCCTTCGCCGTTTGTGAAGAAATCCCACCTTGTGTTTTTTATCCTGTGGGAATCAAGCCACTCAACCGCACCCTGAACAGATTTAATAATAGCAGGAGAGGGCTGGGGAATTTCCATCAGAAATTTTATTATCCCGCATGACTCACCCCCGCTGAATGACGGAAGCTCATAAGTCCGTGCTTTAGCCGGCAGTAATGTCTTCTCATCATGCTGTGCACACCAGACAGTCAACTTTCCATTTACCTGAATCTGTGTTTTAAGGATACAACTGATTCCCTTTTTATAGGCTGATTTTGATCTTTTTAAGAATTCCGGAGACGTTATTGAGCTGTACAATGGTTTGTTATTATTTATATCCCTCAGCATCTCCATTATGTTTATAATTGCATTATCGTTGAAAGTTATGTGGGTATAATAACCCTGGCGCAATGGATAAAACATTGGCCATCCTCCATTCTCGTACTGAGCATCAAGAATAAACTTTAATCCCCTGTTAAATGAATCTTTATACGCCTGGTTTTTTGTTTTATTGAACATCCTGGCAAGGAATTTCATCTCGGTTGTTGTGGCACTGTTATCGAATATTGCATCATTTAGTCCCTTCTCGTCATGTATTGTGGCTTTCTCAGGTTCAGTAAGCGGCTTGTGTAGCGGAAGGTTTTTTGGCCATCCTCCGATATCTCTCTGGTAAAGCAGAACATTCTCAGCAACACGTTTCGACTCTTCTGATCCGTACCATTCCTCCGGCATTTGTGTCGCTACGTACTGCCATGATCGCCCTATTGTTGGAGTCTGACAATCTGCTGGTTTTGTAAAAAAGAACAGAAGGAAGATTGCCAGTATTATTTTAAATTTTGTATTCATACACTAATTATTTTTCTTATTTTTTTTCAAATATATCCAGCTGTCTGAAATACTCTGTTCCGTGCCAGTCTCCATCAGTAATTATCATTAGATACCGGCAATTCAGATTATTGTTGAATATGAATGATGAACCTCTTGAGGTCAATCCACCTCTTCCTCCGGAACCGCTTCTTCCACTTCCGGCACCATATGGACCAACATACTGCCATCCTTTTGTTTTAGGATCTCCGGCAATATCAGAGTTGGCAGACGACGCCCAGATACTGAATATCTGAGATCCCCTGTTTCTGAACTGATCAATATAAAAGTTTATTCTGTCAATCGATATATTCTTCTGAAGGTCTATTACTATTCTGCCTTCACCATTGTCGAACAGAATAGTATCTTTCAGTTTTCCAGATTGAGAATTAGTAATGTTTGAAATATCAAGCTTCGAATTCAGGTATTCGGTGCCACTTAGAGATTTACCTGTAGCATAGTATGTTACAGTGACATTGTTACCTGATTTGATATCAGCAAAATCCGAGACTGAAGGCGGAGTTTTGACGACAACTGTATCCATTCCAAGACTTTTCAGATAAGCTATGGTTCTTGGATTAGTCATTATCCTTTCGTCGATATTGCCATAAAACAGAGGCTGCATCTTATATTTCATGGGTTGTAAATCTGAAGTAATGTATTCTTTAGTTCTCAGTTGGACAGGTTTGTTATTTTTAAAATCGTCATAAAGGAGCTGCAGCGGCATTAAATCATCGTTAGGATTATTAGAGACTGTAATTGCAAATATTTTTATTTTTTCATTTTCCGGAAGAGTTACAGATCTGGTTCCTTTGGGAAGCCTGATCTCATATTTATACAAATAGCTATACTGGTAAGCATCATTTGTTTCCGCAGTGTGACGATGAGAAGAAAACCATGCAATGTCGTCGCGTTTAGTAAAAGCAGGAACTATTGAAGCGACTTTCAGATTATCAAAATAGAGTACACGGGAATAGTGTTGCCCGATATACCCTGTCCAATCCTGGATATTCAAATTAACTGTCTGTCTTCCCACTTTAAAGTTGCCCTGGGAATCTTCCGTCGAAGCTGCCAGGATGTACAGCTTATTGAAATCGCCCGCAGGAAGGCTTATTTTCTGACCTTTCGCAGCAACAAGGTTATTATGGCCATCAGCAGTGTTCCCAATCTTGAAATGGATATCCTCACTCACTATTTCAGAAGGAATCATTTCCCCAGGGATACTTAATCCGGGTTCAATTTTACCATCAGTCCTGTTTTTATCGAAACTGATACCATCCTCATTGTAAGGAAGGGCGACAGTTACCTGAGTCGGTTTTTCAAGTAGTTGAGAAGGGCTTTCAATTTTGACAGCGAAACTTCTTATCAGGAATCTGCTCATATCAAAATTGAGTGTTCCGTTCTTAAAGTCAACAGGACCAATCTTCTTTTCCTGTCCGTTTACTTCATACGCATCCACTATTTTACCGGGAAGGCTTACTGCAATGTCATGGATCTCTTTCCCATAAAGTTCATTGACCCTAATTATGTAATAATCGCTTTCCTCGGCTTTTTTAAAAGCCATAATATCGATTTGATGTGAGTTGGTCTTTATCATTGAAACCTCTTTACCGAGATTCCCGTTATGTTTTTGGACCTCAAAAGCAATAGGTGGATTGTTAATAAAATTTCCCTGCCATGGTGTTTTAGCATATATCCAATCTCCAACATGGGGATAAATGCTATATGTGACATCGTGAATTCCCCAGTCCTGAGTACCCTGGTAAACATAGGAGGTCGGCTTGGGAGTGTACATAAGTGTAAGCCTCAGGGTATTGTTGTCGGGTTTATCAGAACCATATTTGCAGTCTTCAAGAATAGATACTCCATAACTATTGGATCTGTCAGTAATGTCAATCCATTGCCTGGCAGGTACTTCAAATTTAACGTCGTTATTTGTAGTACGCTGAATAGCAGCTGTATTAAGACTGTATGTAGCAAATTCATTGACAACTGTCGTAGGGAAAGCAGCTTTTAAGCTTACCTCTTTTGACTGCCAGTCAATTTTGTTCCTCACTTCGATTCTTTTGCCAGCTTCACCAGCTGCCAGACTAAAGATCTGAGTAATTTCGGAGTTCCGGCCTTTTTTAGTCACTTCAAGGGCTATGCGCACAGGTCCCTGTTCCAGAATTCTGACAGACACCCCCTTATTCATATAGTCGACTGGTGGTTTAATTCGATCTTTCCAGTCCATGTTCCAGGCTGGCCATTGTGTGGGTCGTTCCTGCTGAAAATCAAGTGTCGCAGGTTTTGAAAGAACTTCCCTGGAAGCTTTCTTGTCGTAAGATGCCGGCTATATCCCCGTTGCCATCGATTTTAACTTTAAAGAAATTGTTTTCGAGCGTCTGATTAGTTACAGACATAGGAGAAATATCAGATTTATCAGTTGTTTCACGAATATCAAATACTGATAGTCCTGCAGACGGAAGAGTTGCCAGAAAGATAGCAGTCAGCTTGTTACCATTAGTTGATATTATCTGCGATGGTAATGTAACTCCATTTTTATCAACTACTTTTATATTAGCAGGTAATTTTGCATAAGTAAGTTCAATAGTGACAACATCTTCCCTTTCAATTGCAGTGGGATTATAAACAACAACTGCTCTTCCTTCAGCCTGAGTATTTAATCTGCGGGAAATAGAGCTTATTGAATTTTTCAATACCTCCGAAAAGCCATTCATGGCTATGAATTCATCGTTCCAGGCATATTCATAAGCTTTCGGAATAGATGTACCCGGCAGTATATCATGAAACTGGCTGCCCAGAACGAGTTCCCAAGATTTATTAAGCTTTTCAAAAGGGTAATCCGTTCCTCCCATCCAGTTGGCAAATGAAGCAACCTGCTCTGCTGATCTGGAAAGAGCTTCATTCTTTCGATTTGCCCGTTTCATAAACGATTGCGATGTCATAGAACCTGCACTGTGTTCAGTGAGCAAAAGATCGCCGGAGAATGTCGGAAGTTTGGAGCGAAGTTCAGGTGTAATATCTTTATACATCTGATCCGAAGAGCTAAGTATGACTTTAAACTTGCTATCAGAGTGGTTAATGCTTCCCACAGCATTCTTTACGTCCTGCTCTCTTGGTGCACCACCAACATCCCCGGTCCCGTAATAACGATAATCAAATGATATTCCGTATTTATTAATATCATCCTCGATCCTGGCATTCCAGAGAGAATCTTTATCAAGTCTTTCAACGATTCGTCCGGTATAATCTGTTGCATTAAGTGCAGCCAGCAGACCTTTACCATCAGGTCCTTCCCATACACCAACATTAAAGGGAATGCCGTTTGCTGATCTCCATGAAAGTTTCTGTGTTGAGAAGCCTAAAAGTCCTGCATGGTTCCATACAGAGGGCAAGGTAGCTACAAAACCAAAACAATCGGGAAGCATGTAGTCGTAACTCTCCTTATTAAACTCCCTCCTGAAGAAAAGATTACCGTAAAGCACCTGCCTCAATACTGATTCGGATGATGAAACATTCACTTCACCTTCATCAACTGACGAGCCTGAAATAAACCATCGATTTTGTTTTATATATTCAACCACTTTATTGTACGACTCAGGATAGTACTCCTTCATCATTTCATAACGCCTCGATCCTGTGAAGTTAAAGACATAGTCGGGATATGTTTCAAGAAGTTTGAAGTTATCCGCCATAGTGTTCCAGATATACCTGTTAATTGTGGTGGGATAGTCCCAGTTCCATTCGGTATCAAGATGAGCATACCCGATTGTATAAAGGACTTTTTCTTTTGAGATATTATATGATTGTATTTGTTGTGCCTGCATAAATAGTGAACACTGGCACGACAAAATAATTAAGAAAGCAATTTTAAGATTCTTCATATCACATATATTATTTTAGACTACGTAGTATCTACAAATTGTTATAAACGGACAGAGCTTTTTACACAGGTTTTTATCAGAATCTTTCGTTTACAACATTATTATATATTGATCCGAATGTAAATCGGAATCCAAGCTGACCGCTTATCTCATAAGTAGTTGCAAGTTTACGTCTTTCAAGCAGAATATCTTCAAGCGAAGCATTCCCTTT
Source organism: uncultured Bacteroidales bacterium (assembly GCA_963825935.1). Lineage (GTDB taxonomy): Bacteria > Bacteroidota > Bacteroidia > Bacteroidales > VadinHA17 > LD21. The sequence continues at coordinate 450,508 of CAWGUN010000013.1, forward strand.
TGGCAGGTAAAGCTGATCATGAATAAGCTGCGACTGTACACCACAAAAGACAGATAAATTTTTTGTGAGGCGGACAGAAACATCAGATTCAAGAGTAAGATGGTTTTTCGAAAAATCATGAAAATAATTCTGGCCCTCAAGTCCTACTGATACTTCACCCCATGGTTGTATGAGCTTGAGATTAATCATAAGAATTTCAAAACCGAAAGACTCGTGCATTTTTTCATATATGGTTGTGTCGTTATAATCAAAAATGTCAAGTCCTACCCCGTAACCGATAGCAAATACCCTGCGGTTGCACTCCTTCCAGGGGAAAAAGTTATATTGAATTCCGGCAGCGGTAGAAAAATTGTTTCTGATATTGAGGAATGTGCGCGAAGAATATTCACCGAAAATTCCGGCTGACCATTTTTCAGTCAGACTTTTAATAAGTTCAGCTGATAATTGTTTGGTATCCTGCTTATTGGTTATTTTAGTCCCTTCATCAAAGTAGTTCTCACGGTTAATTTCATAGGAAGCCTCTATACTTGTTTTCCATTTTTCAGTTATTCTTTCAGCACCGGCTTCCGTATCCAGTAAATATTTATTCTTGCTTTCCTCTTTCTGAAACTCACCTCCTGATTCCAGCCGGAATACCCATTTATTCCATCGGTCTATTACCATATCAGTTGCTTTTCTGTTTCCCGATTCCTCAAGGTCGATGTTAATCTTATTGAGAAAATCCGTTTTTGAATAATAAGGCAGGATCCCGATCTTAATTATTTTAAGGAGTGCTTTCCTGATATCATCGTCGGTATCTGATTGATTGGTGATTACTGTATAATCATAATCTAATCCTTTGAAGTCTTTCAACCCTATGAAATTGAAAAAGAACTTTGATCCTCCTCCACCTGTATTAGACTCAGTTACAAGAATATGAACATCAGCCATTTGAGGTTCACGAACAAAAGATACGAAGTCAAGTTCCTGCCTGACAAACGTAAAATCGCAATGAAAACAATCGAGGAAGAAATTAATTATCCCGGTTTTCTTTTCAGGCTCCTGGCCTTGCCCCTCAGTAAAAATAAAAACAGACAGAACAATCGTAAATATAGTTTTAAGGCAGTTTTGCATTTCAGAATGGGTTAGTAGTTTCCGGATCAAATTTAACCAAATATTATCTCTGGGCAGACACCGGCTTCACTTGCCTGACACTTTTCCGTTTTTTTAACATTTGTTATTTCCTCACATTCACCGTATCTTCCCGATGCTTCTCCTCTTCAATCTTTTATAACTTTTCAACCACCTTAAACCTAAAGGAATTAATTTGTATATTTCCTTGAAATTTAAAAACCTGATCAAAATGAAAAAAAGAAATTTAATTTCCCTGGTCTTACTGATAGCCTTAACCGGTTTTCTTTCAACAGTATTTATATCCTGTACTTCCAAAAAGAATATTGGACTTCAATTATATTCAATACGTGATTCCATCAAGAAGGACGTACCGGGTGCAATTGAAAAAGTAGGCATGATGGGATATACGTTCGTAGAACCGGCAGGTTATGCCGATGGAAAGTTCTATGGAATGGAGCCTGCTGCTTTTAAAGCTCTTTGTGAAAAAAACGGATTAAAAGTACTGAGTTCCCATACCGGGCAGGCACTTCCTGATTCAGCAAACTGGGAAAAAACCATGTTATGGTGGGATGCCTGCATTGATGCTCATGTAGCTGCAGGTGCGAAATATATTGTCCAGCCTTTCATGGGTGACAATGCTTACGGGAGTCTTGAAATATTAAAAAAATATTGCGACTATTTTAATCTTGTCGGCGAAAAATGCAATGCAAAAGGGATCCGTTTCGGTTATCATAATCACGACAAGGAATTTTCAGTTCAAATTGACGGGCAGACACTTTACGACTTCATGCTGACTAATACGGATCCGGCAAAGGTGATGTTTCAGCTCGACCTCTATTGGTGTGTTGAGGGAGGGAAAAATCCTGTTGACTACTTTAAAAAATACCCCGGCAGGTTCGTATCATGGCATATTAAAGATAAAGCGGAGTTAGGTGCAAGCGGGAAAATGGACTTTGCTGCAATATGGGCTGCCGCTCCGCAGTCAGGAATGAAATACGGTGTTGTTGAAGTTGAGGAATATAACTTCGACGAGTTTACAAGCTGCCAGAAAAGCCTTGATTTCCTGAATGCTGCAGAGTATGTAAAAATGCCGAAGATGAAGAATTAACCGGGTTTCCTGACCAGCATTTTAACCAAATCTATTCTCAATGAAAATAAACATATTATTTCTGACAGCTTTTTTACCATGTCTTTTATGCTGTCAGAATCGCTTTTACACTGAAGAAGATTTCAGATCGGTTCCAAAAATTGATTCACACATTCATATCAACAGCAATGATGGAACATTTGAGGATCAGGCGGCGAAAGACAATTTCATCCTGATAACCCTTGGTGTCGATCACTCTGATTCCGCAAATATCAGGAAACAGTTTACCGATGCTGTTTCTTCAGTCCGGAAACATCCGGGTAAAGTATTTTTTGGTCCGACATTCAGGTTCGATACTGCCGGATGGGGAACAAGGGAGTGGAGTGAGAAGGTAATTTCACAGCTCGGCAAAGATATTTCTGCTGGTGCGATTACCGTGAAGATATGGAAGAATATCGGCATGACAGTCCGTGATAAAAACGGTAAATTCATTATGGTTGATGATCCGGGTCTTGATCCTGTTATTGAATTCATAAAGAGCAAGGGTCTCCCGGTCACAGGCCATCTTGGTGAACCGCGTAACTGCTGGCTGCCATTGGATCAGATGACTGTAAGAAGTGACAGCAGCTACTTTGCACGCAATCCTCAATATCATATGTTCCTGCACCCTGAATATCCTTCATATGAAGATCAGATTATGGCACGCGATAACCTTCTGAAGAAAAATCCCGATCTTACTTTTATCGGATGCCATCTGGGAAGTCTTGAATGGAATGTCGATTCCCTGGCTGCAAGGTTTGAAAAATTCCCTAATATGGCGGCCGATATGTCAGCGAGAATATGTCACCTTCAGTATCAGTCAGCCCGGGACCGCGACAGAGTACGGAACTTCATCATAAAGTATCAGGACAGGTTGCTTTACGGAACGGATGTCGGTTACAGCGGAAGCAATAATCCTGAAGGATTTAAAAACCGGATGCACGACACCTGGACCGACGACTGGAAATATTTTGCAACAGATGAAGAAATGACCTCTGATAATTTTGCCGGGAAATTCACAGGGCTGAAACTTCCCAAAGATGTTGTGAACAAGATTTATAGCAGAAATGCAATTAAATGGTATAAACTGCCTGAACAAAAAACCACTAACCTGAAATTTCATGCCTGGGCACCAACCCCTCCAATGGGATGGAACAGCTGGGATTGCTTTGGCCCGACTGTGGTTGAGAGTGAAATTAAAGCGAATGCCGATTATATGGCAAAGAACCTGAAAAAATTCGGATGGAAATATATTGTTGTTGATATACGCTGGTATGTCGAAAATGATAAATCGGGCGGTTATAACCAGACTGATCCAAAATTTGTGATAGATAAATATGGACGTTTACAGCCTGCAGTGAACCGGTTCCCTTCATCAGCCAACGGTAAAGGATTTAAACCGCTGGCTGACTATATTCATGCCAAAGGTCTTAAATTCGGCGTTCATGTTATGCGTGGCATCCCGGTGCTGGCAGTTAAAAATAATCTGCCGGTATTGGGTACAGATGTTACAGCCGGAAATATATTCTCAACGGAAGGACAGTGCAGATGGCTCCGGGATATGTACACAGTTGTAGCCGGCAAAACAGGTGCCCAGGAATACTATAACTCTATTATCGACCTCTATGCTTCCTGGGGAGTCGATTTTCTGAAAATTGATGATCTCTCCTCTCCCTATCATGCTGAGGAGATTGAGATGATCCGGAAAGCAATTGACAGATGCGGAAGAGAAATTGTACTAAGCACATCTCCAGGGCCAACTCCTCTCGAACGAATCAGCCATATTGAACAAAATGCAAATATGTGGCGCACAGTCGGTGATTTCTGGGATAATTGGCCACAGCTTAAGGAACAATTTGAAGTTTTGGAAAGGTGGGCACCTTATGTTGCACCGGGTAAATGGCCTGATGGAGATATGCTGCCTCTCGGGCATATAGGCATTCGTGCTGAAAGAGGCAAAGACAGAAAGTCCGGATTCACAAAAGATGAGCAGTACACTTTAATGACCCTCTTCGCCATATTTCGCTCCCCCCTGATGTTTGGCGGAAATCTTCCTGATAATGATGAGTTTACAAATTCACTGATCACCAACAAGAATGTTCTTTACGTAAATCAGCATAGTATAAACAATAAGCAGCTATTCAGAAATAACGATCTGATTGCCTGGATAGCTGATGATCCGGAGAATGGCGATAAGTACCTGGCACTATTCAACGCATCTGATTCTGAAGGAACTGCAGAGATATCCGTCAGATTTGACCAGCTCGGATTATCAGGAACTCATTCTGTGACAGACCTATGGACAGGTGAAAAGATCGGTGAATTTTCCGGTGAGTTTAGCAGATCGGTGAATCGTCATGGTGCGGGATTGTACAGGATACACTGAAAACATTTGATCAATGAATAACTCTTTTCGCACTGCTTTTATCATCAATCTGTTGGTGATTATATTATCCGGAAATACTCAGGCATTTTCTCAGGTTAAAATCATTGAAGTAAACGAAAACATCCCGACTTACCTGACCGGACCACCTGATCCTAATCCGATGTTTTTCTTCGGACAGGGATCACAAGGTGCAGAAGGGCGAATATATCCATATGCACTTTATGATAACCTCACCAATAAGAAGAGCGATAAGACTTATAAAGTAGTATATATCGAAAATGAGTATCTAAAGATCGGGATACTTCCGGAAATCGGAGGGCGTCTTTTTTCTGCAGTAGACAAGACAAACAATTACAGCTTCATATATACACAGCATGTTATTAAGCCTGCACTTATAGGATTAACAGGTGCCTGGATATCAGGTGGCATTGAATGGAATATTCCTCATCATCACAGAGCTTCAACATTTATACCTGTTCAGTGGACTAAAGAAGAACAGTCTGATGGTTCCATGACTGTCTGGGTAGGAGAACTGGAGATCCGTCACCGTATGCGCTGGGCTGTGGGTTATACTTTACGGCCGGGAAGCTCCGTGCTTGAATGTTCCGTAAGGATAATTAACCGAACCCCCGAAGCTCATTCCATGCTGTGCTTTGCCAATGTAGCCGTAGCTCCAAATGATAATTACCAGGTAATTTTCCCTCCAGGTACCCAATGGTCCACAGGTCATAGCAAGCGGGGGTTCTCTCCATGGCCGGTAAGCGATTCGGTTGACCAGAGCTGGTACAAAAATCATCCTAATTCAGGTTCTTTCTTTGCATGGAATTATGAGGACGATTTTGTTGCCGGTTTTGATCATGGTAAAAATGCAGGTATAATGACTGTAGCTGATCATAACATTGTCCCCGGAAAGAAATTTTTTACCTGGGGAATAGGCTCCATGTGGGATAAGATCCTTACTGACGATGATGGTCCGTACCTTGAAATAATGGTCGGGGCATATTCCGACAATCAACCCGATTATTCATGGATGCAGCCATTTGAAGAAAGGTCATTCGAGATTTCATGGTATCCCTTCAGGGGAATAGATGGCGTCAAAAAGGCCAACCTTGATGCTGCCGTAAACCTTGATGTAAACAACGGAAATGCATTATTCGGATTTTGTGCAACCAGGGCTATTCCTGATGCGATTGTAAGACTTACAGCAGGCAAACAGATTATTGTAGAGGAACATATTGGAATTTCGCCATCAAAACCATATTCAAAAAAGACTGTGCTGCCTCCCAACGTGGACGAACATGATGTACGCGCCTCACTTTCATTGAACGGCAAGGAACTTATTGCTTACTCGCCTGTCCGGCTTCTGCCCGTTCCCAGGCCTGAATCCGTGAACAATCCTCTTGCACCTCAGAAGATTAAGAATAGTGAAGAATTATTTCTTGCCGGCCAGCGTATCGATCAATTCCATAATCCTTCTCTCGATGCCGGTCCTTACTGGGAAGAGCTCCTGAAGCGCGATCCTGGCAATACAGAGGCCAATACCGGAATGGGGCTTCTCGATCTGAGGTGTGCGAGATATGACTCTGCTGAGCAGCATTTCCGCAAAGCCATAAAACGGCTTACTTTTCAGTATACTACACCCAAAAACGCTGAGCCATTTTATTATCTGGGTGTCGTTCTTAAGGCACAGGGGAGGTTTGATGAAGCTTTTACTTCATTTTATAAAGCTGCCTGGAGCCAGGAGTGGAAGGCTCCCTCTTATTATTCGCTTGCCGAAATAGCAGCTTCAGAAAATGACTTCGAAAGGGCACTGAAATTCATCAATCAATCACTCGATGCGAATGCAAACAACATTCGTGCATATAGCCTGAAGGCTGCGATGCTTCGACACCTTGGCAGACAGGAGGAGGCACTTGGACTGATCTCATTTGCTACCTCTAAGACTGATCCTCTCGACGTCCGACTGATGGCTGAAAAATGGCTGATCACAAAGGATGATAAAATTGCAGCCACACTTTATAATGCTATGAATAGTTTTCAGATCACCGCAGAGGAGACCGCTGCAGAATATCTTAATTCAGGACTGTGGGATGATGGAGTCCAGGTTTTGACCGGAATGATTATTTCCTCAAAGGACAAAACATCCATAAATCCGCTTGTCTATTATTACCTTGGACATTTCCATGAAAAGCTTGGAAACACTTCCAAAGCTTCTGAATGCAGGAAACAAGCCGCTCTTCAATCGCCGGATTATGTTTTTCCCTTCCAGTCAGAGCTGATTGTTGTATTGCAGAGGGCTATTGAAATGAATCCGGGTGATGCACGCGCCCATTATTATATGGGTAATCTCCTCTTCGACTGGCAGCCTGATGAAGCAATTAGTCATTGGGGAAAAGCAATATCACTGGAACCGCAGATGACAATTGCCCTGAGAAACCTTTCGCAGGCTTATTCTCATAAAACCGGCGATGAAAACAGAGCAAGGGCAATTACATTTATGGAAAAGGCAGTTGCCGTAAGTAATCCCTGTCCAACACATTTTGCTGAGCTCGACCGACTTTATAAATCTTCAGGAACGCCTGTTTCACAACGTCTTGCAATACTTGAGAAGAATCAGCAAATTGTTATTAAAAATGATGAAGCCCTTGGCTCAATAATAAATCTGAAAACATTTTCAGGAAAGGCCGATGAAGCTATAGTGCTGATGAAGAACCATATTTTCAGCATCTGGGAGGGAGGCAATGCCTTCAATACCGGTCAGGCATGGACGGATGCCCACCTTGTTCGAGGTTTGAAATATTTCAGCATAAAAAAGTACACTGAAGCGCTTGCTGATTTCAGTATAGCACTTACACCTCCGGAGAACCTGAGAGCACAGCAGGGACGTAATTATCGTCAGCTTCAGATCGCATACTGGAGAGGCTGCGCCTACGAGAAGCTCGGGGAAAAGGACAAAGCAAAACAGACATGGGAAGAAATGGTCTCTTCCGGTTCGGGCTCAGGAAGGCCAGGGCTGGGTGACCAAAAGTATTTCATCGCACTTGCACACAAGAAGCTTGGATCAACCGGTACAGCTGAGGAGTTATTCGGGGAATTATCCGGTATAAATACCGGAATCCCCTTGCGTCCGCCGGATAATTCCGGAGATCCTCAGTTTGTGGCTGCCAGGCGTCTCCCCTCGCGCGATAATCTGGCAATGCCCCACTATACGACCGGCCTTGGTTATGCCGGACTGGGGAATAAAAACAAAGCACGTGAAGAATTTAATGCTGCCCTTTCAGCTTCACCCGATTTCCTCAGCGCTAAAATTGCTTTGGATTTATTATAATCTCTTATAATCATTACAAAATGAAAGGCAAAATCTTAACAGGCATCATTTTCTTCTCATTGCTTTTTACATTTTGCAACAGGGAGAAAAGCATAAAAATTATATTTCAGGACGGAGATATTTCAGAACATGCATTTGCGATTTCTTCTGTAAATCCAGACCTGCCTTCTGACTGGACGGACTTTAAATACATGGTCCTTGAATTCAGAGCATCATCATCCCAGCGGTTTGAGGTAGGGTTAAGAAACCAGAAAGGTTATCTCTTTAAAAGGATACATCCATTTGCAGGTGCACTTGTCAGGTTTGCTGTTCCTCTTGATTTTTACAGAGCGCAACCTTCAAGGGGTAACGATATGGCCGCAACCTGGAACCAACCTCGGACGATGGGCTTTATGAATGTCGAGCAAGGCGGTTTTGGTACAGTTGGTGTCATAGACAGCATAATGTTCAGGATGATTACGCCGTTAGGAAATCCGACAATGGAAATCAATTCTGTTACCCTGGTGATGACTGATCCCGGCGATTCGCTGCTGTCGCCAGGGGTACTCGTTGATCAATTCGGTCAGTGGATCTCTGAAGAATGGGAAGGTAAGGTACATTCTCTTGAAGAATTGCAGGCTGCCTGGGACGCTGAAGACAAAACCCTTGCTCCCGGAGACTTTAAATATGGAAAATTCGGGGGATATATGAATACACAGGAGAAAGCTACCGGTTTCTTCAGGGTGGAGAAAATTAATGATCGCTGGTGGTTTGTTGACCCTGAAGGACACCTTTTCCTCTCGACCAGTTCAAATGGAATAGGTCCGGGATCGACTGGGACTCCTGCAAGGCGCAGAGAATATATTTTCGAGGTTCTGCCCCCGAACCAGAATCCTCAGAACTCCGGAGCACCTAGACCACAGGACCAGAACCGTCCCAGAAATGTGAATTATCTTGGCTGGAATCTTCAGCGTAGATATGGAGATAGCTGGAGAGAAAAAGCCAACGAGATGACTATCCGCAGAATGGATGCCTGGGGATTCACAACCGGTTCATCGGCATTACAGAAGCCATATATCACCTATTTCAGGGCTTCAGGCGGAGGTGCTGAAATAATGGGTATCCCAGATGTCTGGTCAAAAGAGTTTTCCGATAATGTGGAGATAAGGGCTAAAGAACAGCTTCCAAAGCAGAAGGATAATCCATGGATCATCGGATATTTTATAGGCAACGAACCACCATGGCCTGACCGTGAATCACTGGCAGTGACCAGTATCCTTGAAGGCCCCGGCACTGAGACACAAAAAGCACTGATGAAGTTCCTGGAAGCTGGTGATAATCATGACCGAAGGGTTGAATTCTGCAAGATCACCTTTCAGAAATATCTCGATATTATTACCAGCGCTATAAGAAAATATGATCCGAATCATCTTATATTGGGTATTCGTTTTGGCGGAACGCCTCCGGATTACATAATTGAGATGGCAAAGATATTCGATGTTTACAGTCTTAATACATATTCTTACAGACCTGATCCCGGTTATCTCAACAAGGTATATTCACTCACAGGACTCCCGATACTTATAGGCGAATATCATTTTGGGACACCCGGAAGAGGAATGTCTTCGGGATTATGCCAGGTTAAAGACCAGTATAACAGGGGAGTAGCTTACAGGTATTATACCGAAAATGCTTTTGCTAATCCTGCAATAATCGGGGCACACTGGTTCCAATGGAGTGATGAGGCAAATACGGGAAGGGGTGATGGTGAGAACTATAATATTGGTATTATTGATGTTACCGACAGACCGTACAAGGAGCTGACCGAAGCTATAACAATGATGCACAAAAACCTGTACACTATTCATGCAGGAACAACGCCGCCATCAGACAAGCTGCCGGAAGGAAGAACAAAAGTGGATTTCAAATACTGATTAAAACCGAGTTTAAGATTATACAATGAGCAAAATGAAAAGAAGAGATCGGAATATCTTATCCGGGTTGGCTGGCATATTGATGGTATTTCAGGCATTAACCGGATTTTCACAGACTCCTGAAAATGCCGGCCTTTCATCTGAACGGCTAAACCGGATTGATGCAGTAATGAACGGTTTCATTCAGGATGGCAAAATGCCCGGAATGGTTGGTATGGTCATCCGTCACGGGAAAGTGGTTTATTTCAAATCGTTCGGGAGGAAAAACATTGAAGCAAAAACTGAAATGACCAATGATGCCATTTTCAGGATTGCTTCAATGTCGAAAGCCATTACATCAGTTGCAATAATGACTCTGTATGAGGAGGGCAAATTCCTTCTGACAGATCCTGTTTCAAAATTTATCCCCGAGTTTAAGACCCCGAAGGTTGTCACAAAATCACCGGTTTCTGACAGTATCATTCTTGTCCCGGCCAAAAGCGAAATAACGATAAGAGAATTGCTTAACCATACTTCAGGGATCTCTTATGGTGATGGTCTGCAGGGTCCCTATTACCTGAAAGCAGGAATGACGGTGGGGTTGACTCCGACAGAAGGTACAATCGGAGAGATGATAAAGAAACTAGGATCCTTGCCGCTCATTTCTCAGCCGGGTGAAGAATTTCATTACGGAATGTCGACAGATGTGCTTGGTTACCTGATTGAAGTGATAAGCAAAATGCCGTTAGATGAGTTCCTGCGAACCCGGATATTTGAACCGCTGAAGATGCAGGATACATATTTTACAATTCCGCAGAACAAGTATTCCCGTATAGCCACTTTATACAAAAAAGGAAATGACGGAAAACTCATACCTGCTACGGGATATGTTCAGTATCCGAAGGTTCAAACCTATTTTTCCGGAGGTGCCGGACTGCTATCTACAGCTGAGGATTATTCACGCTTTGCACAGATGTTGTTAAATAAGGGTGAACTTGATGGTCATCGGATTCTCAGTCGTAAAACTGTTGAACTCATGACCTCAAATTCCATCGGTGACATAATTGTAAGTGATGGATTCCGCCGTAATGGACTTGGCGATAAGTTTGGTTACGGTTTCGGGATAAGGACTGAAAGGGGAGTCTTTGATGAACTGGAATCACTTGGAATATATGGCTGGGACGGTGCTTTCTATACCCGGTTCTGGGTTGATCCGAAAGAGGATATAATTGGTATTTTCTTATCTCAGGTTGATAATTACTGGAGCGAAAAGATTATCGATAAGTTCAGGGTCCTTGTCTATCAATCGATTGTCGACTAATAAAAAAGGATTGAAAGCTTTGTTATATTTTGGTTTTGGACTAAAGTCCGCAAGTAACTCATTATTAGTAACCCCGGGCTTAAGCCCTGGATTAACAGATGTCTTCAGACAAGGAGCTTTAGCCCTTAATTCTTATTTGTTTCTTATCCATGACATTCAATCAAAAACAGTTCATCAAAAAAGCTTTTCCGGAGAAATTTTAATTATTTTTATTTCCAGAATTGATCGCAAATGTTTTCGTGTAAGCAATTAATAAATAACTCATAAAATGAAAAGGATTTTAGTGGCAGGCGCTGGAGGCTTTATTGGCGGACACCTTGTAAAAGAGCTGATTAAGAAAGGGAATAGTGTGAGAGCAGTTGATATTAAGCCGCTGAACGAATGGTACCAGATTACTGAGGGTGTTGATAATCTGGTTCTTGACCTGCGCCTCAGGGAAAATTGTTATCAGGCTGTAAATGGTTATAATGAGGTTTTTAACTTCGCTGCCGACATGGGTGGAATGGGCTTTATAGAAAATAACAAAGCTGCATGCATGATCAGTGTCCTGATTAATACTCATCTTCTTCTTGCTGCTAAAGATTGTGGCGTCGACAGGTTTTTTTATTCTTCTTCGGCTTGTGTCTATAATGGTGAAAAGCAGACAGATACCAATAATCCCGGTCTGAAAGAAACAGATGCTTATCCTGCCCTTGCTGAGGATGGATATGGCTGGGAAAAACTATTCAGCGAAAGGATGTGCCGACATTTCCATGAAGATTTTGGACTTACAACCAGAGTTGCAAGATTTCATAATGTATACGGACCGCATGGAACTTATGACGGAGGCAGGGAAAAGGCTCCTGCTGCTATTTGTCGTAAAGTTATTGATGCTCAGCTGACAGGGAAAAAGGAGATAGTCATCTGGGGTGATGGCCATCAGACAAGGAGCTTTATGTATATTGATGACTGTATCAAGGGAGTTCAGGATATAATGTACAGTGACATAAACGAACCGCTTAATCTTGGCAGCAGTGAGATGGTATCAATAAACCAGCTGGTTGATATTGTAGAGGAAATTGCCGGTTATAAAATGGAAAGGAAATATGATCCCGGGGCACCGAAGGGAGTCCGGGGTAGGAACAGTGAAAACACCCTGATCAAAAAATACCTTGGATGGGAACCTTCAATACCTCTGAAAAAGGGCCTTAAAACAACTTACGACTGGATTAAGGAAGAGATGCTAAACGAGACAAGGGAGAATAAAGGCATGAACCGTTTCAATAAATAAGCCTGTAAGTTTATGATAAGGAAAAAAGTTCTTGTCAGTGGTTGTTATGATCTTCTTCATGGCGGTCATATCGCCTTTTTTAAGACAGCCTCGACTTTAGGTGATCTTTATGTCAGCATCGGAAGGGATGAGAATCTCCTTTTTCTTAAAGGAAAGAAGCCTGTTTTTTCTGAAGACGAACGTTTATACATGGTTAAATCGATCCGTTATGTTCACGATGCTTTCCTCGCAACCGGAACAGGAATGCTTGATTTTGAACCTGACCTTATCAGAGTAAAACCCGATATTTTTATTGTAAATCGCGACGGACATACACCTGATAAAGAAAAGCTTTGCAAAAAACTTGGAATAGAATATGTGATTCTGGAACGGATCCCTGAACCCGGGTTGCCGGCCCGCTCCAGCTCCGATACAAAAAGAGAATTGAGGTTTCCATACAGACTTTGTCTGGCCGGTGGCTGGATCGATCAACCATGGGTTTCAAAAATTCATCCGGGATCAGTGATAGTTGCACAGATATGGCCTACAATGGATTTCGACAATAGATCAGGTCTTGCTACAAGCTCCCGGGAAATTGGGATCAGGCTTTGGGGTGACAGGTATCCGGAGGGAGATCCTACTGAAAATGCGAGACTATTATTTGGTGCAGAGAACCCTCCGGGAAAGGAATATATCTCGGGATCACAGGACCATCTGGGATTGTTAATGCCCGGAATAAACAGGCTTTATTACAATGGTGGATACTGGCCCGAAAGAATTGATACAAATATAAGCAGGGATATCTGCGACTGGCTTTCAGATGTCATCTGGCTGGTAAAGCTGAAACCAAGACCAGCAGGGTATGACCCTCTGAAGGAGATGCACCTTGAGAAGCCATATATAAAGGAACTTGGAGAAGCCGGAGACCACGCCTGGGAAAGCATCCTTAACAGGGATATTAACGGACTGGGAAAAGGGATGACCAATACTTATCTCTCCTGGAAGAAGATATTACCGCTTACTGTCCCTGATGATATATTGAAGGAGATGGAGACTAAATATTTTCCTAATTTTCCAGGGGCAATTACATCAGGGAGTGGTGGGGGATATGTGATTGTCGCTTCAGATAAACCGGTGGAAAATGCGATAAAAATAAAAGTGAGGTATTGAAAAGTTGAGGAACGAAGTGACGAAATCCCGCTTCGGCGGGAACAAAAGACCCAAGACAAAAGACAAAAGACCAAAGACAAAAGACAAAAACTAAGAGACTATGAAAACAAACATCTTCAAACAATTAAGTTCAACAAGTTTACTCGCTATGATTCTTTCAATATCTCTTTCTGCACAAAAGGGAAAGCTTCCGATTGCTGAAGGTCCCTATAAACCTGCAGATGAGTCATTAACTCAATACAAGTGTCCGGAATGGTTCCGGGATGCAAAATTCGGAATATGGGCACACTGGGGTCCTCAGGCTGTCCCCCGCCAGGGCGACTGGTACGCAAAGAGGATGTACCAGGAGGGAGGTGATGCATATAAATATCACCTCGAACATTACGGTCACCCGTCGGTGTTCGGATATAAAGACATTATTCCGCTATGGAAGGCCGAGAGGTGGGATCCTGATAAATTAATGGAGCTTTATAAGAAAGCAGGAGCAAAATATTTTGTAAGCATGGGAACTCACCACGATAATTTTTTTCTGTGGGATTCAAAAATCCATAAATGGAACGCAGTTAAGATGGGTCCGCAAAAAGATGTGGTTGGTATATGGCAGCAGGCAGCAAAAAAACAGGGATTAAAGTTTGGAGTTTCGGAACATCTTGGTGCAAGCTTCACCTGGTTCCAGACTGCCCATCTCTCTGATAAGCAGGGACCTAAGGCTGGAGTACCTTATGACGGGGCTGATCCACGCTACAGCGACCTGTATCATGCCCCCGCAACTATCGACGACAAAGGATGGCTTACAAATAACCTTGTATTCCAGATCGAATGGTTCAGCAGCATTAAGGAACTGATAGATAATTATCATCCCGATCTGCTCTATTCGGACAGTCAGATGCCTTTTGAGGATGTAGGACGCAGTCTTATTGCTCATTACTATAATCAGGATATTTCGGATAATAATGGAAATCTAAATGTGGTATATACATGCAAGCAGCAATCAGACGGAAAATGGGTGCAGGATGTTGAAAGAGGTGTATTGGACACCGTCAGCCCTTACCCATGGCAGACAGATACATCTATTGGTGACTGGTACTATCGCACAGGGCAGAAGTACAAAACTGCAAATGAAGTGATCCAGATGCTTGTTGACATTGTGAGCAAGAACGGTAACCTCCTGATAAATGTTGTTCAGACTCCCGAAGGCGACCTTGAACCGGATATGCTCCAGATACTTGATGGGATAGGAGTATGGACCGCTGTCAATGGTGAAGGGATTTACGGTACCCGCCCATGGAAGACTTATGGTGAGAAATCAGTGGAAGCTAAGGCAGTCAAGCCCGGAAGATTCAATGAAAACTATAAGTTCAACTCAAAAGACATCCGCTTCACCACAAAAGACGGGATATTATATGCATTTTGTCTGGGAGCTCCGGCAGAGGATATTCTGATAAAGTCTCTTGGTAAAAATTCAAAATATGCCGGAAGTCCGGTGGCATCTGTTAAAATGCTTGGAAGCAGCATGAAAGTAAAATGGTCGCAGACAGAAACTGGTATGGTAATTAAAAAACCTGCAAAACTTCCTTCATGGCAGGTTATCGGGTTTAAAATCGAATTCAAAAAATAACTCAATAAAATCTTTACAAATGGAAAATCAGAATAACTCACGCCGTAGTTTTCTTAAAAAAGCTGCTATGGGAACCCTGGCAGCTTTCACTGTTCCCGAAATTATTTCAGCAGCAGCTACTAAGAAAGGATTAAAAAAAATCCAGCTGCTGAAAGATCAGACGATTCTTTTCCAGGGCGATTCAATAACCGATGCCGGAAGAAACAGGGAAGATATGGGTTATAATAATCCGCGTCCGCTAGGTTCAGGTTACGCAATGCTTGCCGCTGCCAGCCTGATGGAAAAATATGCTCCTCTTAACCTTAAGATTTACAACAAGGGGATATCGGGGAATAAAGTTTACCAGCTTGCAGAAAGATGGGACAAAGATTGCATCGACCTTAAACCTGATGTTCTTAGCATACTGATAGGGGTTAATGACTTCTGGCATAAACTGAATGGAAATTACAATGGAACAATTGAAATTTACAGGAATGACTTAATTGCACTTTTAGAAAGAACAAAAAAAGCACTTCCGGACATTAAACTTATTATATGTGAGCCTTATGCAGTTCCGGGAGTTAAAGCCGTAGATGATAAATGGTTCCCCGATTTTTACCAGTACCAGAAAGCTGCAAGGGAGATTGCAGATAAATTCGGAACAATATTCATTCCTTATCAGAAGGTTTATGACGAAGCGATCAAAAGAGCTCCCGGTTCATGGTGGACCCCTGATGGGGTACATGCATCTCTTGCCGGGGCTCAACTGATGGCTGATGCCTGGCTTGCTGTTGTAAAATAATATAGAAGATACAGAACGTTATGAAACTACAACCATTTACAATAATATTAGTAACAGGTTTTTTGTATTTCTCTTATGGTACAAAATTCCCGGAACAGACTCCAAAAGACCAGAATTTAAAAATCGTTCTTGTCAACAGGGAAACTGAAAAAGAGGTCAATGTTATGATTGACGGTAA
Organism: uncultured Bacteroidales bacterium; assembly: GCA_963825935.1. Lineage (GTDB taxonomy): Bacteria > Bacteroidota > Bacteroidia > Bacteroidales > VadinHA17 > LD21. The sequence continues at coordinate 466,670 of CAWGUN010000013.1, forward strand.
ACTTTTTACCTCTTATTGCTGGTATGATAGAGTATATAAACCAGTACTTTATCCTGTGCTTACTTCTGCCGGAACTTTTATTACACGGGGATTTCCTCTTAAACCCAGGGCCGGTGAACGAAATGACCATCTGCATCAGATAGGTATATGGCTGAATTATGGAAATGTTAATGGTTACGATTTTTGGGGTAACGGTTCTACCGGGAGTAAGGATCCTAAGGGAGGTGTAGTTAAACATCTTGCTATTGAAAAGTTATCCGGTGGAACAGGTGAAGGAGTAATGGTTACCAGGGAAAGCTGGGTCGATCCGTCTGGTAAAGAACTTCTTGCAGAAAAAACCGAATATCATTTTATTGCAAAGGGTTCAATCCGTATCATCGACAGAATCACAACTCTGACGGCTACGGGCAAAAAAGTAACAATGAAAGACACTAAGGAAGGCATGTTTGGTATTCGCGTCGCAAGGCAGCTTGAGCTTCCATCAAAAGAAGATGTTGCACTTACAGATGCCCAGGGTAATCCTGCTAAGGTAAAAGCTTCGTCTAACGAAGGTGTTACCGGCAATTACATAAGCAGTGAAGGAGTTAAAGGTGAAGCAGTCTGGGGTACCCGCGCCAGATGGATGAACCTGTACGGGAGCATTGGTGACGAAAAAATCTCCCTGGTTGTTTGTGATCACCCTAAGAACCCAGGCTATCCTACCTACTGGCATGCAAGGGGGTACGGACTTTTTTCAGCCAACCCGCTGGGTGCAAAAGATTTCACAATGGGGAAAGAAGAACTTAATTTTTCCATTCCTGCCGGCAACTCTGCAACATTCAGATACCGGGTAATTATTAATTCGGGGTCTCATTTAACTGATTCAGAGATTAACGTTTATGCTGACGAATTTGCCAGGAAATACTAACATACTTACCTAAATCTGAAAATCTAAAGAAAGTAAATCCATTAAAAGAATCACATGAGTGAAATAAAGAAAAATATCGGTCATTATCGATACAGGATTCTTGCACTGGTTTTTATGGCAACAACGATCAATTACTTTGACCGTAGTATTATTGGCGTAATGGCACCCACTTTACAGAACCTTTTTAACTGGACCAATAAGGATTATGCAGCCATAATGGTTTCTTTCAAAATTGCTTATGGGATAGGATTACTGTTTATGGGTGGTATTATTGACCGGCTTGGCACTAAAATAGGATATACAATTTCAATTGCTATATGGAGCATATTTGGAATGTTGCATGCCGCAATCAGGCCTGCCTTCAGTTTAATTGGATTTATTGTGGCGCGATTTGGATTGGGAATTGGCGAGTCGGGAAATTTTCCTGCTGCAATTAAAACAGTTGCAGAGTGGTTCCCAAAAAAGGATCGGGCATTTGCTACTGGCATTTTTGATGCATCAACCAGCGTTGGTGCAATTTTAGCCCCGTTCATTGTTGGAGCTATTGTTTCTGTCGAAGGAGCTAACTGGCAAATACCATTTCTTTTTACAGGAGTGCTAAGTGCCCTATGGGTATATTTATGGATAAGAACCTATAAAAAACCTGAGGCACATCCAAAATTATCAAAAGAGGAGTTGGCTTATATTAACAGCGATTCTGATGAAGAGACAATGGAAAAAATTCCCTGGTTAAACCTGTTACCTAAGAGAGAAACCTGGGCTTTCGCTTTAACTACTTTAACTGACGGTGTTTGGTGGTTTTACCTTTTCTGGGGTGCAAAATTCCTCGCTGAACAGTTTGGTGTTGACATTAAAAACATAGGACTCCCTTTCCTGGTAATTTTTGTAATGGCTGATGCCGGAAGCCTGCTGGGAGGATTAGCGTCAGGTGCATTAATAAAAAAAGGGTGGTCAATAAATAAAGCAAGAAAAATTACGATGCTTGTTAATGCAATTATTATTTTACCTGTTGCTTTTGTACCTGTTATTGCAAGCAAATGGCTTGCGGTCTTTTTAATTGGTTTGGCGGCTGCAGGACATCAATCATGGTCGATCAATGGTTATACTCTGGTTTCTGATGTTTTCCCGAAAAAAGCTACTGCATCAGTCATAGGAATCGGGAAAATGGTCGGAGTAGCCATGGCAATAATTGCAGATATTGCTTTGGGAGCAGTTCTGGATACTGCCGGTAATTCGGGTTATTTCTGGGCATTTATAATTGCCGGATTCTCTTATATCCTTCTATTGGGATTTGTTCACCTTCTTATGCCGAAGATGACTCCCCTTGACAATAATCTGAATCATATCACAAAATCATCTGTTCTTTTCAGAAGTAAAACATAAAAATGCCACAAAAAATATAATTTGCTTATATTTAAGGTGTTAAACAAACAGAGAAATATGGATATAATAATTAGCCAAAATGCTTCTGAATTGGGAAGAAAAGCTGCAAAGTTCGTAGCTGCGAAACTAAATGAGTCCATCAAATTAAATGGTGAGGCACGAATGATGGTATCGACAGGTAGTTCTCAATTTGAAACATTACAGGCATTGGTAAAGGAGGATGTAGCCTGGGAAAAAATCGAGATCTTTCATCTTGATGAATACATTGGTCTTCCGGTTACTCATAAGGCAAGCTTCAGAAAATATCTTTATGAACGATTTATTAATCTCATAAATATTAAAAAATTCCATAGTGTTGACGTGGAAGGAGAAATCTATAAAAATATTGATAATTTAACCAGGGAAATCCAACAGAAGCCAATCGATGTTGGTTTGATAGGTATCGGGGTTAACGGACATATAGCCTTCAATGATCCACCTGCTGATTTCGATACCCGCTCTTCATACATTTTGGTTGACCTGGATAAGCAGTGCAAATTACAGCAGGTGAACGAGGGGTGGTTCAGAACAATTGACGATGTCCCCGATAAAGCAGTTTCGATGAGCGTATGGCAGATAATGCAATGCAAAACGATTGTTTCATGCGTTCCGCATCTGGTTAAAGCGGATGCTGTTCAAAAAACTTTTGCGAATAAACTCACGAATATGGTGCCTGCAACAATGCTGAAACAGCATATGGACTTTCATCTGTACCTCGATTATAATTCGGCTTCAGGAATAATTAAATTTTAGAAGGACAGATTACTGGCTTTCAAAATAAACATTACCCTTTTCAAGTGCATTTCTGAGATCACCATATTTCAGGTCGCGGGTACTGGTTTTCTTTGAAGCACATAATGCAGCTGCTGTGCCCGCCGCCTGACCCTGACCCATGCAGCAGACAGTATTTCGGGTTGACATGTGAGCTTGAAATTCGGAGGTGATCAGCATACCAGCAGCAAGCAGGTTGTCAATCCCCTTGACCCTCAGAGCTTTATAAGGCACCCCATAAGTTCCTCCGTTTTTTACCTGGTACTTTGGTGCAGAATCGTGGAATCCATATACCATGATATCGTCATCAAAATGCCTGGCTTCAATTACATCAGCAAGGGTAATGTCATAATCGCAAGAAATAGTCCTGCCACGTCTGATATTCAATGATGGGCTGGTACGTGCAATGAAAGCATTTTCACAACCAGGCAGATATTTTCTGAACAATTCAAGAGTCTTATACTGATTCTGACGGATGATCAGCTCAGCCTTTGCAACTTCATCCCTGTTAGTTGGGCTTACCGGCATCTTATAATTTACTTTAATGAACATCAGGTAGTTATCATGAACAGTTGTCGTTATGAGCCCGGATCCCAGCTTTATAATTCCATCGACAAATTCCTGCGGCAGTTTCCCCTTGATGATATAGCCGCTTTCGCTTCCCAGCCTGATAATCTGTCCTTCTTTACCATCGCGAATGCCATATGCAAGGTCTCCAAGAGCATTATTTTTCACCAGATAAGAATAAAGCTTTTCAATATTTACGTTACCAAGTCCCATACTGTTGCAGACCGGATGATCATTGAGCTCTTTAAATTCCGCACCGGCATAAGCTGAGAGATCACCATAGGCAGTACTGTCAATAAAGCACTTCCCCCTGAATACTTCTCTGCCCATCCTGCTTTGGGTAATAACACCCTCAAGCAATTGACCTTTTTTTACTGCTCCGGCAACGAGTGTACTTGTAAACACAGTTACTCCCGCCTCCACAAGCATCTCAAGCACAACCAGTTTATACAATTCAGTATCGATTGCAGTGCAGACACAGTCATAATCTATCTTCGCTGTAACATCGCCATGACCGGTTGTTCCTCCTATAAGAAGAAGGCGGTCGATTATTTCCTGAGGAATTCCTCTCACCACCTGACGCTTTTCAACTCCCGGGAAAGCTTTCCACAGATTAAAGAAACTGTGGAGGGCAGTTCCTCCTTCAACAACCGTGCCCCCGACATACCCCTTGCTCTCAATAAGGGCAGTTTTTGCACCAAGTCTTCCGGATGCTATAGCTGCAACAACTCCGGCGGTTCCTCCGCCTGCGATAATAACATCAAATTCTCGTACCGGCAGTTTTTTTACATCTTCGGTAGCTGGATCATTCATATAAGGAGATGTGCCGGCAACAATGTTCATTGCAGGAACTGAAAGTCCTGCCATTATTGCGTTCCTGGAAAAATTCCGACGATTCATCATCTGTTGCTGATATTATTAGTTTATATTTTTTTAACAGTTAATCTATGATCATATACAAATATATATTAATATTCTTTCTTTTTTTTTCATATTTTGTAATCGAAATAATTTAATATATCTGCATTGAAAGAACTTGAAATCCATACCACAACTTTGAATGAAGATTGCCGGAAAATGAAACAGTCAATAAATCATAAAAGTAGATAATACGGGATAAGAATGACTATTAAAAGATTAAATCCTTGTTTCCGACGGGTTCTGTATCTGTCAGTCATCCTATCCTGTATTGCGAGTTTTTCGTTCGGCCAGCAAACAGTAGTTGGATTATTATACACTGATAAAAAGCCTGTTTCCATTACTTATATTGACGGTGTAATAACAAGTGTTAAAAGGATCCACAGGTTACCAAAAGGCAACAGACCTTTAATTATTGCGCCTGGTCTGATCGATAACCAGGTCAATGGATTTGACGGAGTATCTTTCACTTTTGGAGGAGGGGAATTGACTGCTGAAGGTGTGAGGAAAGCCACCTATGCATTATGGAAGACAGGTGTTACAACCTATTTACCGACAGTTACAACAAACAGCTTTGATGTCCTGAAAGAAAACCTTATCGTTCTTGCTCATTTAAAGGATGATTCCTCTTTGCTTGGCTCAATTCCGGGATTTCATCTTGAGGGTCCGTATATTTCACCTGTTGACGGTTACAGAGGGGCTCATCCTTTGAAATTTGTCCGTAAACCAGACTGGAACGAATTTATGTCCCTCTATGAAGCTGCAGGGAGAAGTATTATCCAGGTCACTATTGCACCTGAGATTGAAGGAGCCCTGGATTTCATTTCCAGGTGCAAAGATCTGGGAATTGTTGTCGCGCTTGGTCATCATAATGCGGATACCAGAACAATAACGGAAGCAGTTCAAAGAGGGGCAAGCATAGTAACTCATATCGGAAATGGTTGTGCAAATACTATTAACCGGCACCTGAATCCGTTATGGCCACAGCTATCCGACGATAACCTGATGATAAGTATAATCGGAGATGGATTTCATCTGCTCCCTGAAGAGATCCGTGTTTTTTATAAAGTCAAGGGGCCATATAGAACCATTATCACATCTGATGTAACCAGTTATGCCTCCATGCCTCCGGGAATATATCTGACAAATGAAGGTGATACCATTGAACTTACCTCCCGGGGAATGCTCAGGTATCCTGCCCAGAACGTGTTATATGGATCAGCATCACCACTTAAAAAAGGTGTGGAAAACGTCATGAAGGTAACAGGGTGTTCTTTGGCAGAAGCCTTTCAGATGGCAAGTACCAATCCGGCCAGACTCTATAATTTAAACGACCGTGGCACTATCAGAATAGGCAACCGGGCTGATCTGATACTGTTTAAAATCGTTAATGATGAAATAATTATTATGCAAACTATTGTTAAAGGTAAAGACGTTTATAACCAGATAGAAAGTAATTAATTATCAAATGAAAAGAATTTGTAATACTTAAAACCGTATAGAAATGAAAAACTCATCAATTTCGAGACGAAAATTTATCGGCACAGCCGCAGCCGCTGCTGCACTGGCAGTCGTTCCATTTAATTATTCATTGGCAGCAGGACCTAAAAAGAAAAAACCCAATTCAAAAGTCGGCGGAGTTCAGTTGGGATGCACCACTTACAGTTACCGGAATATGCCGCATAAGGTTGAGGATGTAATCCAGTATCTTTTACTTGCCGGAATAAATTCAATAGAACTAAGAAGCGTTGCTGAAGAGGACCTTGGACTTCCTCAGATGCCTCAAAGGCCCCGTGGTACTTTAACAGATAAAGATAAGGCTGATTTTGCCAGAGCTAATGATGAAGCAAGGGAAGTCCAGCGTAAATGGCGACTGGCTATGCCGATGCAGAGGTATGCTGATATGCGTAAAAAATTCAATAAGGCCGGCATTAACGTCTATATAACGAAATTTGCTCCATCCTCATGGTCGGATGAGGAGATTGACTATGCTTATAATGCCGCGAAAGTTCTGGGATCGATCGGTATTACTGACGAATACAGTGAAATGGCTATTCAGCGTCTGGGTAAATTCGCAGAAAAGCATAACAGCCTGGCTATGTATCATCTGCATGGTCAGGCAGCTGAACCGGGTTTCTCTTTTGACAATATATTCAAATATTCACCTGCAAATATGCTAAACCTTGATGCCGGACATTATTTCGGAGCAACTGGATTGCATCCGAATGATGTGATTATAAAATATCACGATAAGATGCGCAGCATTCACATAAAGGATAAAACTGGTCCGAAAAGCACACCTGCAGGTACGAACATGCCCTTTGGTAAGGGAGAGACACCTATTGCAGATATCCTTCTACTGCTTAAAAAGGAAAAATGGCCGATCAGTGTTGACATAGAACTGGAGTATCCGATTCCTGAAGGTTCAGACGCTGCAAAAGAGGTTGCTAAATGTATCGATTACATGAGGAATATTCTGGAATAAAATCTTTACTCTTTTAAATTTGATGTAGAAGAGTATTTTAAAATGTTATCATAAAAGATATTAAATTTATCCTGGTTTATGAAGAGACAGGTCGACCGCCGTGATTTCATCAAAACTGCCGTTGCTGGTACAATCGGTTTGGGCATTACAGGTAAATCATTGCCGATCAGCGATTTACTCAATCATGCACAGCTCCGGGCCGGTATAATCGGACTCGATACATCCCATAGTGTGGAATTTACGAAAGCACTCAATAATCCTGATGCCGGTCCTGAATTCAACGGACTCAGGATCATTGCAGCCTATCCACAGGGGAGCAGGGATATAAAGAGCAGTACCGACAGAATACCGGGTTATACAGAGTCTGTAAGAAAGCTCGGAGTTGAAATTGTGAATTCGATAGATGAACTTCTGGGAAAAACGGATGTGATATTCCTGGAGACCAATGATGGCCGTCTCCATCTGGAGCAAGCTCTGCCTGTATTTAAGGCAGGTAAAAGGATGTTTATCGACAAGCCTGTTGCAGCATCACTATCCGATGCAATTGCCATCTATAATGCCGCAGATTATTATAAAGTGCCGGTATTTTCTTCATCGTCACTCCGATATATTGCTGGGGCAAAAGAGATTGCGGAAGGATCAGCGGGTAAAGTTCTCGGAGCTGATGTCTACGGTCCTGCAACCATTGAAAAAACACACCCTGACCTTTTCTGGTACGGGGTTCATGGTGTTGAAATGCTTTTTACCGTTATGGGCATTGGTTGTATAAGTGTAACACGTACATTTACAGATAATTACGATAAAGTTGTTGGGATATGGAATGATAACAGGATCGGAACTTTCAGAGGTATCCGTTTCGGTAAATCCGATTACGGAGGTACCGTTTTTGGAGAAAAGGCAATAACTCCGCTGGGAAAATACGGAGGATATGATCCTTTACTGGTTAAAATAGCAGAGTTTTTCAACACCGGCATACCTCCTGTATCAGCAAAAGAAACGTTGGAAATATTTACCTTTATGGCTGCAGCCCAGGAAAGTAAATTAAAGGGCGGCATACCTGTTGAAACAGAAAAGGTCTTCGCCTCGGAAAAGAAAAAGGCAGGAAGAAAATCCTTCAGATGAATTTGATTTCGAAATGTGAAATAGAACTTTATAAAACTGAATTTAAAACAACCTGGAAATGACAAACCGAAGAGATTTTATCAAAAAGAGCGCAATGGGAACAGCCGCTATTACTATTGGTGGTATGGGATTGAGTGCTAAAAGCTATGGTTCCATACAGGGAGCTAACGACCGCATAAATGTTGCGGTGATCGGAATTCGCGGACAGGGTGGTACTCATATCAGCAGTTTCTGCGGTATGAAAGATACCAGGAATGTCCGTTTGAAAACACTTTGTGATGCAGATGAACAGTATTTCGCACCTAAGGCAAAGGTTGTCTTTGACAGAACGGGTGAGACTCCAAATACTGTCTGGGATATGCGCAAGGTATTTGAAGATAAGGAAATACATGCTGTTTCTTTTGCAGTGCCTAATCACTGGCATGCTCTGGGTACTATATGGGCATGTCAGGCTGGCAAACATGTTTATGTCGAAAAGCCTGCGACTTATGGTGTTTTTGAGGGCAGGAAGATGGTAGAAGCTGCTAAGAAATATAATGTCAGGGTTCAGACAGGTACTCAGAACAGATCAATCCCTACTGTTATGCAGGCAATCAAATTTCTTCATGATGGCGGAATAGGAGAAGTTTTTATGGCCAAAGGGAATTGTTATAAACCTCGTGACTCCTTCGGAATTGCAAAAGACAGTAATCCTCCTGAATCACTTCATTATGATTATTGGTTAGGCCCGGCTCCGTACCGTCCATACAATGAGAAACATGTGCACTATAACTGGCACTGGTTCTGGCCAACTGGTGGAGGTGACACTGCAAACCAGGGTCCTCACCAGTTCGATATCGCCAGATGGGGACTGAATAAGGATGAACATCCTGTTACAATATACTCGATGGGAGGTCTTTACGGAATTAATCCTGCCGAGTGTGAGCAGGAGACTCCAAATACTCAAACATCAGTGTTCAAATATAAAGACGGGAAAATGCTTGAGTTTGAGACCCGCGGCAGGTATACCAATGAAGAGGGCAGCCTGGGAATCAGCATAGGAAATACTTTTTATGGAACTGAAGGTTATCTTGAGATCAATGGAAGTCAGTGGAAAGCTTTCCGCAGACGCGAGAACAAACCTTTTGCCGGATCGGACGTTGGTGAAAAACCGACTGATTTTATGGCACCTCCGGGCGGCGGCGGCCATTATGGTAACTTTATCGATGCTATTCGCTCCGGGAAGGATGAAGATCTTCATTGCCAGATTTATGAAGGATTCATGTCTGCGGCATTACCGGCTCTGGCAAATATATCCTATCGTCTGGGAAGAAAACTGACATTTGATGGTGCAACGGAAAAATTTGTAAAAGATAAGGAAGCAGATAAGCTTCTGACACGTAATTACAGAGCTCCATATATTGTCCCAAAAGTAGTTTAGGGCTATATTGAAGAGTTTAATTTCTCAGAGTTCCACTGAGGAGACACAGAGTTACTCAGAGTGTTCTTCTCTGTGGCTCTCTGTGCTTACTCTGTGGCTCTCTGTGTAACTAACAATAAATATAATAATATGAAAGCTGAATTATCAAGACGTAAATTTATTCAAACGAGTTTAAGCGCCGGAGTGGCACTTGCAATTTTCAGGGATTTTCCGGACCTGGTAAAAAGCACACCAAAGGGAATGAAGCTGGGGCTGGTAACCTATCAGTGGGGCAGGGACTGGGATCTTCCGACACTTATTGCCAATTGTGAAAAAACCGGTTTACTGGGTTTGGAGCTAAGAGTCCAGCACGCTCATAAGGTTGAGACAAACCTGACGGCGGCTCAAAGAGCTGAGGTAAAGAAAAGATTTGCCGACAGCTCAGTTACGTGTGTAGGGTACGGCGCCAACTTCGAATTTCATAGCCCTGATCCGAAAATCCTTCGTGAGAATATCGAACAGACAAAAGAGTACATAAAGCTTTGTAAGGATATCGGGGCAACCGGTATTAAGGTAAAACCCAATTATCTGCCTCCTGAAGTACCCAGGGAAAAAACAATTGCCCAGATTGCTGCTTCACTGAATGAATGCGGTAAGTTCGCACAGGATTATGGCCAGCTTGTGAGGGTTGAATGTCATGGCAACATAACTCAGGAGATCCCGAATATGAAAGCAATATTCGAACAGGTAAAGGAGAAAAATGTTAAGATGTGCTGGAACTGTAATGACCAGGACCTTCTGCCTCCCGGACTTGAAGGCAACTTCAACAGTGTTAAGAAATGGTTTGGCGATACTGTTCACATCCGTGAGTTGAATGAAGGCAATTATCCTTACCAGCAGCTTTTTGATCTGTTTACAGGCATGAAGTACAAGGGATGGATCCTTCTGGAAGCAAGGACTGAACCGGCCGACAGGATTGCAGCAATGAAAGAGCAGCTTGTTTTATTTAATAAAATGATCGCCAGCTCCCGAAAGAAATAATCACTTAAATTGAATCGGGAAGATTATATCAGACAATTAGAAGACTCGAAAAAAGAGTGGGACTTCATTGTTATCGGAGGTGGGGCCACCGGTCTGGGAATTGCAGTAGATGCTGCCAGCAGGGGATACCAAACCGTTCTATTGGAACAATCAGATTTTGCAAAAGCCACCTCCTGCAGGAGCACAAAGTTGATACATGGAGGAGTACGTTACCTTCAAAATGGAGATGTTGCATTAGTCAGGGAAGCTTTGCATGAAAGAGGCTATTTAAGAAGAAATGCTCCTCATCTGGTAAACAATCAGCGATTCATCATTGGAAGTTATAAGTGGTGGGAAAAACCTTTTTATACAATCGGGCTGACTTTATATGATCTGTTGTCCGGCACAATGAGTCTCGGACGTTCTCTTCCTTTGAGCAAAAGAGAAGTCGTCAAGTGTATACCCGGGATTGTACAAAAAAACCTGAGAGGAGGAGTATCATACTGGGACGGACAGTTTGATGACTCAAGATTGGCGGTCAACCTGATGCAAACAGCCATTGAAAATGGAGCCACTGTGTTGAATTATATCAGGGTAAACCGGCTGTTGAAAGACCCGGAAGGACAAATATGCGGTGTTGTAGCTGATGATAAGATAAATGGTGTAAATCTGGACTTGAAAGGGCGTTGCGTAATAAACGCAACCGGAATTTTTGTAGATAGTATTATTCAAATGGATGATCCGGAAGAAAAGCCGTTGGTACGACCAAGCCAGGGGATCCATTTGGTGGTTGATAAATCTTTTCTTGGGGGAGATGATGCCATTATGGTCCCCAAAACCAGCGATGGCAGGGTAATGTTCGGTGTGCCCTGGCATAACCGGGTAATTCTCGGTACGACGGATGTCCCCGTCAAAGAATTCGTGCTTGAGCCTAAGGCCCTTGAAGAAGAAGTTGACTTTATTCTGGAAACAGCAGGACGGTATCTGACCAAAAAACCTCAGAGAAAAGATGTGCTTTGTGTTTTTGCCGGACTGCGTCCTCTTGCTGCTCCTGAAAAGCATGCTGATGAAGCCAAAACAAAAGAGATATCCCGCACTCACAAATTAGTGGTCTCCCCGTCGGGATTAGTGACAATCACGGGCGGGAAATGGACGACCTACCGCCGGATGGCTGAGGAAACCGTAAATCTGGCCATCAAAATAAAAGGACTGCAATATAAAGCATGCCTGACGAAATATCTGAAAATACACGGATACAGAGAAAATTCTGACAAAAGCAACTGGTTATATATTTATGGAAGTGATCAGGATGAAATTCTCAAGTTACAGAAAGACAATACAGCTTTTGGAGAAAAACTGCATGATGATTTCGATTTTACAACCGGAGAAGTTGTCTGGGCTGTACGAAAAGAAATGGCCAGAACTGTTGACGATGTGCTTGCCCGCAGAGTACGGGCCTTATATCTTGATGCCAGAGCTTCTGTAGCTATGGCACCTAAAGTTGCATCAATTCTGGCTGGAGAGCTTCAAAAAGATAAAAGCTGGGAAGAGCAACAGGTTCGTGATTACACAGAAATGGCTAAAGCTTATATCTTATCTTAACAAAGAAAAGAGGAAACCCGAAATCACATCATCCTCCCTTTAATTTCTGGATCTCCTTGAAGTGATCCATACTCATCTTTTCGCGATCGAGGCGCGTTTTTTTCCTGTATTCCTCGAACTCCTCCCTGAGCTCCTTAAGCTCTTTTTTTGTATTAAGAGTGATCACCCGGTTCCGTTTAAAGGACAGGTAGCCGACAACAAGCAGGAAAACCAGTCCTGCCAGAATCGTCCACATTATAGAATTGTACGCAATTTTATCCAGCTTGATCCCAAAGATGCTTATGCTGTTTTTTGTCCTGGATATCTCTTTCAGCTCTTCCTTTGTGACATTCAGGCTGCTCTTGAGAGAATCGATACGGGAATTAAGATTCCCTGTGAGTGTCACAAATCCAGTAATCCTGTTTTTAGCTTTTGTAAGTGAATCAAGTGAGTTATTCTTTATTTTCTGGAACATATCCTCACGTATAGCCCGGTAATCCTCATATATTCTTGTTTTCTCTTCAAGGTATTTGATCTGCTCTGTGAGAGTTCCTTTATCAAGAACATCTGGCATTGTGGTCTGGCTTATTCCTCTGGTGGCACCCGATACAATTAATGCAGCTGTTATAACCAATTTTACCCCTGATTGATTCATTTTTTAAAAAGGTTCGTTAGTATTGAATTTGATATCCCCGATCCAAATTACAACGAAATTTAAGAATAGTTATTATGATATTATACTAAAGGATCTTTTATCTTTATTTAAAAAATCAGATATGACAATTGCTGAACTTGGAATAGACGAATGGAGAAAAGGCTTTGAACTTCTTGAAACCAGAGAAGCGGTTAAAGTGGTTCTTAAACCAATTTAGAAAGAAATATAAAGTAAAAATAAGATGTATAAAATAGGTTTTATCGGTTTGGGCATAATGGGCAAACCCATGGCAAAGAATCTGCTGAAGGCAGGTTATCAATTAGTTGTGTATGATCTGAATTCTGATCCAATAAAGGAACTGGTTAATGCCGGCGCTAAGGAAGGAAAGTCATCAGGTGATGTAGCTTCCCGGTCCGAAGTTATCATAACAATGCTTCCAAATTCTCCGGATGTAAGGGAGGTGGTTCTTGGCAAAAATGGCATTATTCATGATGTAAAACCCGGATCAGTCTTTATAGATATGAGCTCTATTGCACCTTTGACATCTAAAGAACTATCCGGAATGCTGCTTCAAAGGGGGGTTGTTATGCTGGATGCACCCGTTAGCGGCGGCGAACCAAAAGCAATCGAGGGTACTTTAGCTGTTATGGTTGGAGGTCCGGAGGAAACTTTCAATAAAATCAAAGATATCCTTGGTGCAATGGGCTCATCAGTGAAGCTCGTAGGTGACGTTGGAAGCGGCAATGTTACCAAGCTGGCAAATCAGATTATTGTGGCATTGAATATTGCAGCAATTAGTGAAGCTATGGTCCTGGCCACGAAGGCAGGCGTTGATCCTGAAAAGGTTTACCAGGCAATTCGCGGCGGATTGGCAGGGAGTACTGCATTAGATGCTAAAATGCCTATGATTTTAAATGGAAATTTTAAACCGGGTTTCCGGATCGAACTTCATATAAAGGACCTTATGAATGCACTGGAAACGGCAAGGGAGATCGAAGTACCTGTTAACCTGACACATCAGGTTCTGGAGATTATGAAGACGCTTCAGGCTGAAGGAAAAGGAAAAGATGATCACGGTGGTATAATTCAGTATTATGAGAAGCAGGCAGGAACAAAAGTGAGAATTATTCCTTCACAGGGTTAAATGCAGTAAGATCACAATCGCCAATAACCCATGTCTGTGCTTTACCTGTTTACATTGATCTATTTTTGCTGATGCAAAAGAGGTGTTGATAGCCCCGGAGATATATTTTCCCATTGCTAATGGCTGGTGATGCATTCATTTTTTCACCGATAGAATTTTTTGCAACATATTCGAATTTGGGACCGGGTTTTATTACAGTTATTACACCCTCATCATTGGGCATGTAAACTAAACCGTCAGCGAGAACTGGGGAAGAAAATTGCATACCCATATCTTTCACCCAGAGAATTTTACCGGTAGCTACTTCAATACAGTGGACCTCACCGGTGGTCATCGTAGTAAAAAGATAATCATCAGTACACACAGGTGATGGCACGTAATAAGCTCCAATTCTGGATTGCCAGACCACATGAGTTCCGGTAACATCACCCTTGCCGTCGGGTCTTATCGCTACCAGATTGCGTAGTGGCCAGGCGCTGCTAACAAGCACTAATCCGGACTTTTCATTATAAACCGGACTGGAACAGAAGTCCTCAGAGGGACCATTTACAAACCAATATTTCGAACCATCTTCAGGATTATAGGAAGCAATTTCCCTGTTACCACAAAAAATCATCTGCATTTTTCCGGCCATTTTCCTGATAATAGGCGTACTAAAACTGTGGGACGGTTTTTCGTGTGGAATTTTCCAGATTATTCTGCCATCCGCTTTACTCAAAGCAGCAACAAACGAATCCCCCTGACTATCGCCATTAATAATTACTTTATCTCCGAACAGCAGGGGTGAGCAACTGTAACCATGAGGGCTGGAAAATGTGCCTGGTCGCTTAAGCCAGATCTGTTTTCCCTTAAAGTCGTATGCAGCGACCACAACATCCTGCCCATCCAAAAACGATACATAAATTAGGGTGCCATCTGTAGCGGGTGTGCCGGAACCATAACTGTTGTTGTCGTGTTTAATTTCGAAATTGCCTTTGAGCATGGTTTTTTGCCAAAGTAAATTGCCGTTCTTACAATTATAACAAAGCAGAACTTTCTCCTGTGTTTCAGTCAGAGCCGTGACAGTGAAAAGCTTATCTCCCCAAACGATTGGAGAAGCATAGCCAATACCGGGCACCCGGCTTTTCCATAGTACATTAGTTACTGAATCCCAGTGTATGGGTAAGTTGGTTTCTATGCTGGTTCCATCTCCGTTTGGGCCACGCCAGCCAGGCCAGTTTTGTGCCTGTGTAACGGACATAGGATTTATAATCAATAACAAAAGAGTAAAACTTAAATATCTAAGGCTGGTCATTTGGGTTTCGTTTTTGCTTTAAAAAGGAATAATGATTTCGATCAAAAATAGAAAAAAATACTACAATGGGATCAGTGATGTTAAAGATTGATTCTTCTTTATTTGATCCATTTATTTCAGCAGAGTATGCTGAAGCTGCCATTGCCGGTGGGCATGACATTATAATGTTATATAGTTCAATATAATTAGGATCAATAAAGTAAACACTTTCCGGATTTCATTGTTATCTTTCAATAAATATAAATTGAAGCATATATCACTCTTCTTTAAAGAAAACATCAATTAATGAAAGCTATCCAGGTTGGAGAAATGATACCTTGTTTTTCACTGCCCGATCAGAATGGGAATATGGTAAATATCACGAATTTTATCGGGAAGAAGAAGCTTGTTATCTTTTTTTATCCACAGGATGGTAGTTTTGGTTGTACTGCTGAAGCCTGCTATTTCAGGGATCTTTCACAGACTTTTGAAGAGGTTAATGCGGTTATACTGGGGATTAGCGGACAGTCAGTAAAAAGTCATAAAAAGTTCGCTGAACAGTATCACCTTGATTATCCCATTTTAAGTGATGAAGGAAATCGTATAAGGGAACGGTTTGGAGTTTCATCAAAATTTTTTGGACTGATTCCCGGACGTTCTACCTATATTGCAAATATGGAAGGTAAAATTGTACATATTTTCAATTCGTTTTCCCAGCCGGAGCGTCACGTTGATGAAGCTATGAGAATCTGTCTTCTCCTGAAAAAAGGCAGAGACGGGAATTACTAAATTTTAAAAGCACTTAAAGTTCAAGGATGCTGAAGATTTTGTTTTTATTTTCTCTTTTCCAGAAAATGATCAACGCTGAATACACCAGAGCCCCTGGCTGAAATGAACAAAAACAGGAAGCAATAAATTATTGCCGACTCACCACCGTTTTGAAGGGGGAGTAATGCATGTGTACCGTGAACTGCCCAGTAGGCATATGCCATTACTCCGCTACAAATAAATGCTGCCCAGGGAGTCCAAAGACCTATCATAACCAGAATACCACCCAAAAGCTCTATCGGTCCTGAAATAAACACTATATAAGGAGGTGTAACATATCCTGCCGGAGGAAAAGCGAATAGCTTTTGCGAACCATGCCACAGAAAAAGAAATCCCACAAGAATCCGAAGGATAGAATAGACTTGCGGTTCGTACTTTGAAATAAACATTTTTGTACTCATTTTCTTTAATTTTTATCATCTTACCAAAGCTACAAATTGTTTACCCGGGACGCAATTCTTTTTATCGCTCCACATCAACCACGAATTTAAAATAAACCCCGGTAAATTATTTCTAAGAATGTAATATCCAAGTCAATAATATTGAATAAATTGTTTCAATTGCAGGACTTCCAAAAACCTCCAGGCTTAATAATTGATGAAGAGCTTTATTACTTTTATATAAGTGAGTTATCACGCTTTTCAATGATAAATAGAATTATCACGTTTTCTAATGATAATATGTTTAATCACATTATTAAATGATACCTTTGAGATAAAGAAAACGAAAACATGATAAGTGTAATAACAGGAGATATAATAAACTCCAGGAAAAGTGAACCTAAGCTCTACCTCAGATTACTAAAAAGTGAGCTGAAAGAATTTGGAGAAACACCTGGTGACTGGGAGATCTATGGGGGAGACAGCTTTCAACTTCGAATAGATGATCCGAGGGATGCGCTGCTTGTTTCAATCAGAATCAAGGCCGCTGTCAGACTTGTTAAGCCTCTTGATATAAGGCTTGCAATTGGTCTTGGTGATATAAGTTTCAAAAGCAGAAAAATAACGGAGTGCAATGGCTCCGCATTTATAAATTCGGGAGAAAGGTTTAAAAGTTTAAAAAAAGATAAGTTGAAACTGGCAGTACAAAGCGGAATAGCAGATTCCGATAGAATTATAAACCTGTGTCTTAAGCTGGGCATGATAGCAATGAACAGATGGTCAGCTGTTTCGGCTGAGACAGTCGCTCTTGCTCTTTCCCGGCGTGAGGCTTCCCAGGAGGAGCTTGGAGAGATTCTCCGGATTAAACAGAATGCAGTGAGCAATCGGCTGGCCAGAGCTCATTTTGAGGAGATAATGGAAATAAATAAATTGTATGAGGATTTTGTAAAGAAAATGTCATGATTATTTTAATAAAGCTTTTCCTGGCTCATTTGCTGGGAGATTTTCTTTTTCAGCCAGATTCCTGGGTTAAGGCCAAAGAGGAGCGTAAACTGGCATCCTGGCAGCTTTATACGCATGCTGGTGTTCATTACTTTTTAATTATGATTTTGGTATCAGACCTGGGATTCTGGGGTTGGGCATTGTTACTTTCAATATTACACCTGATTGTAGATATTATAAAAATATATATTAAAACCACGAAGATGCAGTCTTATTTTTTCATCGATCAGATGATCCATCTTTTTGTTATATGTCTGGTTTGGGTTTTATATAAAAATTCTTCGTTTGTAATCTTGTTTGGAAACCCTGAACACTTTCTTGTATTAATAGCTTTTATTTATGCTATTACTCAGCCATCCTCAATTTTTGTAAGTTCATTTATTTCACGGTGGACCCCGGAACACGAGGATAATGGTACTGATTCGCTCACTAAAGCAGGTGCCTGGATTGGTATTTTTGAACGCCTTTTTGTTTTTGCTTTCGTTATTGCCGGGAAATGGGAGGCTATTGGGTTTTTACTTGCAGCCAAATCTGTTTTTCGTTTTGGTGATCTCAAAGACAGGAAGGAAAGGAAATTGACTGAATATGTACTAATTGGCACTCTGTTGAGTTTTGGGATCGCAATTCTGGCTGGACTAGTTTACATGAAAGTTAAGTTGCAGATCTGATTATCTTTTTAAATGGAATTACTCAACCTTTCCAGTCCCTTATTATTATCCTGTCCTTGTAAAGCTTAACCTCCACTTTCTGCTTTACTCTCCATTTAAGCTTCCGTATAAATTCCACCGGAATGGTCACAGCATAGCTGGCGCCTCCTGTTCTGGTGAGGCTTCGGATGTTGTCTTCTTCGTTTCGTCTGCGGGTCATTGGCGTAAATATTAATTAATACGTATTAAGATACATATTAAAATACATATTATTAAAAATTTTGAAATTTTCTTTCTCGCAATCTACCCATCTCAGGCGGGGGTGTTCGTCCCGGGTTCCCGGGACTCACCGTCCCTTAGCTTCAGTCCTGCAAATAAGCGCTGCCATTTACCTGGCGGTAAATGGTTATTTTATTTTCCTGTTTCGCTTATGTGAGCAAACTCACAACGCTTCACAGTAAAATAAAACCACTGCCTTTCGGCAGTGGCAGCGCTTGCTTGATCGTGGAGCTGGCGGGAGTCGAACCCGCGTCCAGGCAAGGAGACCATATGCTTTCTACATGCTTATTTCTGCTTGATTGTCGGGACCTGTCAGCTGCAGAACAACCTAACCTGTCCTTAGTTCCTGTTTGTTTCGCCATCCGACCGGAACGATCTTCAGACTAGCCCCGGATTGCGTGCGCCTCCGTGTCGGGTTGGATCAGGGCCTGACCGCCCGGGAGACGTCTCGTCCGGACACATGTGCCCGGATAAAGCTTAAGCTACTTTATTCGCTTATGCTGCGAGAGCGTAATTAGTTTCGCCTTTTGTTGTTTTGTGACACTGTTTGAGTGACGCGCCACCACACACTGCATGCTTACATACCACCTCTCATGCTGTCAAAACCAGGTCAGCCCCGGTGATATGAAATACAAAGATACTACATTGTCAAAGAACTGAGAAATCTATTTCAAAAATCGGACCAGAGTGGTTATCTTCACATTATAAAAGAAAGTACTTAAAGAGAGCCAGAGTTTGGAGCCTGCCTGCCGTTTGTGCAGGTGCCTAACGTAAAATAAAAAATGAGAAAATTATTATTATCTGTTTTACTGTCAGCTATTTCCATGTTGATCTTACCGGCGCAAAACCATCCGGACGAACTGGAGATACTGGCATCATCAGTAAAAGAGAACCTGGTCGGAAACATTTTACCGTTCTGGACCGGTAAGATGATGGATACGCAGAATGGTGGCTTCTTCGGACGTATGGACGGAGAATAACCGGTTGTATCCGGAATGCAGAAAGGGGAGGAATATTGAATGCACGTATTCTCTGGACCTTCTCTTCAGCATTCAGAGTGTTAAAAGATAGTTCGTACCTTAAAACTGCCAAATACTCAAGAGATTACATATTCAGACATTTTATTGACCGCGAATATGGCGGAACCTTCCGGAGTATAACAGCAAAAGGAGAGCCCTCGGATGTAAGGAAGCAAACCTATTCACAGGCATTCTTCATTTATGCGCTTACAGAATATTACCTCGCAACTGGTGACAAAGAAGCACTCGAGGAGGCAAAAAAAATATTCTATTGTTTGGAGAAATACGCTTTTGACACCGAAAATAACGGGTACTTCGAAGTTTACAGCCGCGACTGGAAAAGAACAGACGATCTGCTTATCGGCGAAAAAGATAAAAATGACCGGAAAACCATGAATACCCACCTGCACATCCTGGAGGCTTATACAAACCTTTACCGTGCATGGCCTGATAACAATCTTGCCAGTCGACTGAAAAACCTGATTGAATTATTTGTTAATAAGATCATCGATCCTGTAACCGGACATCTCATAGTTTTTATGAATGAAAAATGGGAAAGTACTTCATCTTCAAACTCTTACGGCCACGATATTGAAGCGTCATGGTTGCTGGAAGAAGCGGCGGTAGTTCTCGGAAACAGACAACTTATGGATGTAGTTGGAAAGCTGGTCATCCCGATTGTTCATGCTGCTGAAGAGGGACTCCAGCCTGACGGGAGCCTGATTTATGAGAAAGATTTTTCGACCGGAACTATTAATAGTAATCGCGACTGGTGGCCGCAGGCAGAAGCAATTGTTGGTTTTGTTAACGCTTTTGAGCTGACCGGGGATAAGGCATATCTGCAAAAAGCTCTTAAATGCTGGGAATATACGGATCAGAAGCTGGTTGATCATGATAACGGAGAATGGTTTAACTCTGTATCAGCTTCAGGTGTAACTGACAGGAGAGGCGATAAGGCAGGATTCTGGAAGTGTCCATACCATAACGGCCGCATGTGCCTTGAAATAATCCGGAGATCCGGCAACTCTATGACTAATTAAAGAAGATTATGAAAAGATCAGAATTCTTTTTGCTGCTGTTAATCATATCCGTTATAGGGAGTGCGCAGCAGCCTGGTTTCAGACTTAATGAGAGTGAGTATTTTGAAAATGGTGGAGTTAATATAATGGCTTTTCAGGATATTTATCCCGAAGGCCACCAGGGCGGTGTGGGAATCATTATGCATGGTGTGAGGATAGCAACCAACGGCGATTTACGGTTGGATGAGACTCCCGGGCAGTGGCAGCCGATACCGAAGCAAAAAAAACGTATAGTGGATGTTAAGGGGAATCTTATTACTGCATACCTTACCTATCCCGATTCGTCAATAAACCGCAAAGGTTTTAATCCGGTAATATATCCGGATCTTTATTTTAACTACACCGTTAAAATACGTGCTGAAGGCGGATCAATAGTTATAACAGTCGATCTTGACAGGCCGTTGCCAGCTGAATTTACAGGTAAAGTTGGCTTCAATATGGAACTCTTCCCGGGCTGCCTTTTTGGTAAAACATGGATCATGGATGGCCAGTCGGGAATATTTCCCCGGCAGGCTAACGGACCAGGAATGTTTGATAATAAAGGTGAACTGGCATCTGCAAAGCCAATGGCATACGGTAAACAACTGGTTGTTGCTCCGGAAGATGATCATTTGAGACTGACGATTCGTTCTGCGAATGGCGACCTTCATCTTATAGATGGCCGGTACCTGCATAACAACGGCTGGTATGTCGTAAGGTCATTGGTGGCTGCAGGAGCCACGACTAAAGCTGTTGAGTGGATTATTACTCCCAATGTTATCAGAGGCTGGATAAGTGATCCCGTTATTCATGTTTCGCAGATTGGCTATCATCCTGTACAACAGAAATATACATTTGTTGAGCTGGATAAGAACGATCTTAAAAGAGAAAACATTGAACTGGTCAGAATTGATAAAGATGGAAGACAACAAATAGTCATTTCAAAGAAACCCTTGGAGTGGGGTAAATTTCTTCGTTATAACTATTTAAAGTTCGATTTTTCAGAAGTTCGGAACCCGGGGATATATATTGTAAAATACGGAAAGCAGCAATCGCAACCTTTCCTTATAGCTACCGATGTGTTTGACCGTAATGTCTGGCAACCGACCCTGGAGTATTTTCTTCCGGTGCAGATGTGCCATATGCGGATTAACGAGAAATATCGCGTATGGCATGGCTTGTGCCACATGGACGATGCCCTCATGGCGCCTGTCAGTTATAATCATTTTGACGGTTATGTCCAGGGAGGATCTACTTTAACAAAATTCAGTTCAGGTGAACATGTTCCGGGTTTGAATATTGGTGGCTGGCACGATGCCGGCGATTATGATTTGAGGGTGGAATCACAGAGCGGAGAAGTATATATTCTTACCCGGGCTTATGAAGAGTTTAACCTGAAATACGATGAAACTTCCATAGATCAGCACTCGCGTATTGTAGAGATCCATCAGCCCGACGGGAAGCCGGATATTCTTCAGCAAATTGAACATGGAGCACTATCAGTTATTGGCGGATACAGGAATCTTGGAAGACTCTACAGGGGAATAATATGTCCGACACTGAGGCAGTATGTCCTGCTTGGCGATGGCATAAATATGACAGATGGATTGGTCCATGGCGATAATTTAAAGCCAGGTGAAAAAACCGCAACACAATCTTCACTGACTGATGACCGGTGGGTTTTCACAGAAAATAATCCAGGGAGGGAATTGACAACTGCAGCGCACCTGGCAGCAGCTTGCAGGGTTTTAAAAGGATTTAATGATACGCTTAGCATACAGTGTCTGGAAGTTGCTGAAGCTTTATACAATCCTGATCGTCCATGCCGCCGGCCGTTCTGCCACATCAAAAGTTCATGCAGCAATAGAACTTTTTAAGACTACAGGGAAGCAGGTATATAAAGATTATTTGATTCAGAATGAATCACTGATTGTCAAAGAGATCCGGAACCTTGGGTGGCTCATCGGAGATGTACTTCCAAAGATCGATAATACAACTTTCACTCAATCAGTTAAAAAGGCCGTTCAGGGGTTCTCTGCAGAAATAGCTAAAGAGGGAGCTGAGACTCCATTCGGGGTTCCTTATCGTCCGTATATCTGGGGCGCAGGCTGGGATATTCAGAGCTTTGGCGTAAAACAGTATTTCCTTCACAAAGCTTTCCCTGATCTGTTTCCTGCAGATTATCTTTTTAACGCACTTAATTTTATTTTGGGTGTACACCCCGGATCAAATACTGCTTCGTTTGCTTCAGGCGTCGGGGTCAGATCGACTATTGTTGCCTATGGCATAAACCGTGCTGACTGGTCTTACATTCCCGGAGGAGTTTCATCGGGAACTGCCCTGATACGTCCTGATTTCCCGGAGCTGCTTGACTGGCCCTATTTATGGCAGCAACAGGAATATGTGATGGGAGGAGGCGCAACCAATTTTATGTTCCTTGTACTGGCTGCGGATAAGCTGTTGACGGGACAAAGTGAGAAATAAAAATACCATTTTTGATGACTGATATCGTTAACCTGAATATAAGTGTAGGATAAACACTATTAATTATCAACACAATTTCTATGAAAATAAAACTTCTTATCTTCCTGTTTATCGTTTCTTTCAGTTATTCACTTGATGCCCAGAATCGATGGGCTCTTGAATCAGATGGCAGCATCACCTGGATGGTAACAAACGGTGAAGCTCATTCTGACAATATTGAAATGAGCGGCAGGTTCATTTCAGTTATTGCCACATACGGAATAGACGAAAAGGGAAAGCTAATTTCCTCGAAACAACTTATTTTTCCGATGCTGCGGACAATTCCGAATAATACCCGGGGCAACTTCATTTATACTTTTGGCTCAGAAGCTTCGCCGATTATCAAAATCAATAACAGAATTGTCAGTGAACAGACAGAAAGGTTTTCTATAAAAGGAATCCTCGCCACTTCAGGGTACATATAGTAATAATATTTATTTCACCCGTGAACTATATCCATCAGTCGATAAACCGGTTGCTATTGAAAAATATTCAATAGAAAACAGATCGGGAAAAGAAATTACCGTTGATATTGAGGATTTTGAAAAGGTAACCCGAAGCCACCGCGAAACAAGCCTTTATGATATTTATGAAATATCAGCTGAATCTGCAGGTGCAGGGATCTTTACTGTTAAGGATAAAGAGAAAATTTCTTTTGCGATGCTTTTTACGGGACGTAAATTATCTGAATATTTTCCTGATGTTGACACCGACAAAGAGCTTTCAAAGCGCAAAAGCTTTGTAGACATGATGTTTAATAATCTCATTTTTACTTCACCCGACCCGGTTATAAACCGGATGTTCGCCTTCGCAAAGATCCGTGCTATGGAAAGCATTTTTGAAACCAAAGGCGGATTGGTTCATAGTCCGGGAGGAGCAAATTACTATGCTGCGATATGGGCAAATGACCAGGCTGAATATGCCAATCCTTTTTTCGCATATACGGGCTATCAGACAGCAATCGAAGCAGGAAAAGTATCATGGAGCTGGTTCGCAAAATATATGAATCCTGAGTATAAACCGATTCCGAGCTCTATAATTGCAGAAGGTACCGCAACATGGCATGGTGCAGGCGACAGGGGCGACCAGGCAATGATCGCTTACGGCGCTTCACGCTTTGCTTTGGCGCTGGGAGAAAGAAAAACAGCAGAGCAGTTATGGCCGTTAATTGAATGGTGCATTGAATACTGTAGAAGGAATCTTACACCGGATGGAGTAGTGGCATCTGACAGCGATGAGCTTGAAGGCCGCTTCCCTGCAGGTAAAGCTAACCTCTGCACTTCTTCCTTGTTTTATGATGCGTTGATCTCTGCTTCTTACCTGGCAAGGGATATAGGTAAATCTCCCGGACTCGTCAATCAATATATTAAGATGGCAAAAGAGTTGAGAGCCAGCATTGAAAAATATTTTGGGGCAGATATGGATGGTTTTAAGACCTACCGCTATTATAACGGAAATGATATATTGCGGTCGTGGATATGCATACCCCTTACTGTTGGCATTTTTGAGCGGGCACAGGGAACCATTGATGCATTGTTCTCACCGAAATTATGGACTGATCAGGGTCTGCTTACCCAGGCCGGATCAACTACCTTTTGGGACAGGTCAACATTGTATGGTTTCCGAGGAGTGATTGCTGCGGGAGCGGTGGACAGAGCTATGCCGTATCTGACAAGTTATTCAGCCAGACGGCTGCTTGGTGAGCATGTCCCGTACGCTGTTGAGGCGTGGCCTGAAGGCAACCAGCGCCATCTGTCGGCAGAAAGTGCATTATATTGTCGTGTCATTACTGAGGGTCTTTTTGGATTCAGGCCTACAGGATTAAATTCTTTTACTGTGACACCGCAGCTGCCTTCAGACTGGGATGAAATGGCTCTGAAAAATATTAATGCTTTTGGTGGGAGGAAAATAGATTTAGGTATTAAAAGATCAGGGAAAAAGATAAATTTGAGCATAGTAGTTAACGGATCAGAAATAAAGAATGTTTCTGTCGAAAATGGTTCTAAAATAATGATCAGATTATGATAATGAGATCTGAATGGTACAGGATTTTTACTCAGTTCATTTATAAAATATTAAATATGAAAACGATAAAGCAAATTGTCTTTCAAGCTGTTATGGCCATTATACTTTTTACATTTTGTACCGGCAATACCGCTGCACAGAAGCTTAAACCAGGTCCTCAGGACCTCTCTTTCTTCTCAACTGTTGATGAAACAGATCAGCCATATGCAGTGTATATCCCGAAGAATTTTGATGAATCAAGGAAGTATCCCCTTGTAATTTTCCTCCATGGTGCATGGTCGAACCATCGCCTTGGTCTGCGCCGTGCTTTCGGTCAGGGAAATAACCAGGGTACTGATTTTATTAAGCCGGGGAATGTTCCTCTCGAGAATGATCTGGAGGCAACCAGGTATTTTCCAGTCCTCAAGGATGTGGATTATATTGTAGCTGCTCCTCTGGCACGGGGCACAGCAGGTTACCAGGGAATACCGGAACAGGATGTTTATGACATGCTCAGCGACCTTAAATGCCGCTTTCCTGTTGATGAGGATCGCATTTATCTGACAGGCCTTTCGATGGGAGGAGGAGGAACTGTCTGGCTTGGTCTTACCCGGCCTGACATCTGGGCTGCTTTAGCCCCTTGCTGCCCGGCACCCCCTGATGGCTCTGCCGAGATTGCCTGTAATTCTTTGAACCTTCCTGTTTACCTCTTTACAGGAGATAAGGATTTCCTCTATAAAACTGCATTGGAATGGAAAACTAAGTTCGAAGCAAATACTCCCATGTTTAATTTTATAGAATACCCCGGTATAGGACATAACAGCTGGGAATATGCTTACAAAAACGGTTTTATTTTTGAATGGTTTTCACAGTTTAAGAGAGAGCTGTATCCATCGGAAGTCAAATTTGCTACGAAATGGTTTAAATACAATAAAGCCTACTGGGTAAAATTTGACAATTTCATTCCGGGATCGCTTGCAACAATCGATGCTAAATTCACAGGAATCAATGTTTTGGAAATCTCAACCAGCGGTCTTGATGCATTAACACTGAATCTTGCCGGACATTCACAGTTTAATCCTGCGCAGAAATTATCTGTTAAGATCGATGGTAAATCATTTTCAGCAAAAAGCTCAGATGCTGTTTCATTTATGAAGGTGAACGGAGCATGGACCAACAAAAAGTTTACACCGGGTCTTACCTCGAAACAACCTGGTGCTGAAGGGCCAATGTATGCAGCTGTCAGCAGCAATCATGTATATGTTTATGGCACAGGCGGCAATCCGTCTCAGGAGGAACTCCAGGCAAGAAAAGAACAGGCTGCCATCGCTGCTGACTGGAATGGAATGGCCGGCAGGATCATGGTATTTCCGAGGGTAATATCTGACAAAGAGATCAGACAGAGCGATTATGAGAACTCAAATCTTATACTTTTTGGAACTAAAGAGACAAATGCTATTATTGAAAAATATGCTGATAAGCTGCCGGTTCACCTGAAAGCTGATGTAAAAGATTACGGGCTTGTTTATATTTTCCCCTTGAATAATCATTATGTACTTATTAATTCCGGATTGCCATGGTGGACCCCGGTAAAAAAGGCCGCCGGACAGGGCGGATATGCTTTTATGGGGGCGAAGGTTGAAGTTCTGAAGCAATTCCAGGATTTCATTCTTTTCAAAGAGACCTCTGATAATATTATCACCAGGGGCATTTTTGATAATAACTGGATATTGCCTGCAGAAGCTGCAACAGCAATGAACGCTACAGGTGCTGTCCAGTTAAAATAATGGCAGGACATTTATGGAAAAGGCTATCAGAATAGGTATACTCCGCGAAACTAAAAACCCTCCCGACAGGAGAGTTCCTTTGACTCCGCCGCAGATAGTCGCTCTTGAGGAATTGTATCCCTTTGTTGAGTTTTTTGTCCAGCCAAGCGATTACAGGTGCTATTCCAACGATGAATACGAATATCTGGACATTCCCATGAAGGAAGACCTGCACGACTGCGACATTCTGATGGGTGTAAAAGAAGTTGACAAAAGAATTCTGATCCCCGGCAAGACTTACCTCCTTTTCGCGCATGTCGCAAAGAAACAACCGCATAACCACGAAATGTTCAGGGAGATGGCTGAAAAGAATATCCGGTTGATCGATTATGAGTATCTGACTACCGAAAAAGGCGAAAGAGTGGTGGCATTCGGCAAGTGGGCCGGTATTGTCGGAGCATATAACGGATTGAGAGCAAGGGGTATAAAAACTAACGGTTTTAAGCTGAAACCTGCATACCAGTGCCGCGACCTTGATGAGATGTGGGCAGGTCTAAGTCTGATAGAGCTTAAACCTGATCTGAAAATACTTGTCACCGGAGGTGGTCGTGTGGCACACGGTGCGATGGAGACCCTGAGCATATGCAATATTGTCAGGGTCAGCCCCGATGATTTCCTGAATCGCGAATTCGATGTTCCTGTTTTCTGCCAGTTAGGCCCCGAATATTATACCAGACATAAAAGCAGGCGGCAATTCAGTTTTGGCCATTTCACAAAACATCCCGAAGAATATGAATCAACTTTTTTACCATATACCAGGGTGACTGATATTCTTATAACAGGACATTACTGGGATCCGCGTTCTCCGGTTTTTTTCACCAGGGAAGATATGAAAAGACCTGAATTCAGGATTTCGGTTATCGCTGATATAAGTTGTGATATTAACGGGCCTATCCCTTCAACAATCAGACCAACCACTATCTCAGATCCTTTTTACGGGTATAACTCCCAACTTGAAACTGAAGAGACTGCCTTCTCTCGTCCTTCTAACATAACAGTAATGTCAATTGATAATCTTCCCGGGGAACTTCCCAGAGATGCATCGCTTGATTTCGGCAAGCAGCTGATGCAAAACGCATTGCATGATATTCTTTCGGATATCGAAAGCCCGATGATCGAACGGGCGACAATATTAAAAAATGGCATGCTGACACCTGCATTCAGCTATCTTCGTGAATATTTGGATGGATAATTGTAAATGGCGTCAGGCCTGACGCCTTTTTTCATATCCTACTATTTTATTAAATTTGAATTTTGCCATTAAGAATTATGCGAATTATAATCATTGGTACTGCTCATCCCTACCGCGGAGGACTGGCTTCATTCAATGAACGTCTTGCCAGGCAGTTCCTTGATGATGGCCATAATGCAGAAATTTACACATTTACCCTGCAGTATCCCGGATTTCTTTTTCCCGGGGAAACGCAATTTACTGACAGTCCTGCACCTGAAGGGATCAGAATCACACGGGTGCTGAATTCAATAAATCCGTTTAACTGGATCAGAACAGGTTATAAAATAAAAAGGGAGAAGCCCGACATTATTATGATTAAATACTGGCATCCCTTTATGGCTCCATGCCTCGGAACGGTTGCCAGGATAGCCAAGAAAAACAAAGCACATAAATTAAAAGTCATCTGCATTTTTGATAACGTAATTCCCCACGAAAGGAAACCGGGGGACAGGCTTCTTACAAAATATTTTACAGGAAGCATTGATGGAGCAGTTGTCATGTCACAGAGTGTCGGCGAAGACCTGAAAAAATTCCGGGTAAATATTCCGGTCATATACAATCCGCATCCTCTTTATGATAATTACGGAGATCTTATTCCGCGTGAAGAAGCTTTGAAAAAGCTCAATCTGTCGAATGATTATTCTTACTTATTGTTTTTCGGGTTCATAAGGGCTTATAAGGGACTTGACCTGCTGCTTGAAGCCTTCGCCGACAAACGGTTAAGAAACAGAAAGCTGAAGTTAATTGTAGCGGGCGAGTTTTATGAAAGTGATGAGCCGTATAAAAAAATTATTATGAATAATGATATCGGAAACGATGTTTTATTATTTGACCGTTATATTAAGGAAGATGAAGTTGCTTCATTTTTCAGCGCTGCCGACCTGGTTGTTCAGCCATACAAAAGTGCCACACAGAGTGGTGTTACACAGATAGCTTTCCATTTTGAAAAACCAATGCTGGTAACCGATGTCGGTGGATTACGCGAAATTGTACCTCACGGAAAATGCGGTTATGTGGTCAAACCTGATCCCGGACCAATTACTGAATCAATCATCGACTTTTTTGAAAATAGCAGGAAAGGACAATTTATTGAAGGGATTAAGAAAGAAAAGGATAAATTTACCTGGAACAAGCTGACGAATTCAATATTTGATATCTATAAAACTATTTAAATTGCGGAATTCGGATTTTGGATTGCGGATTGAAGAATAGAACTGAATATAATAATCCGAAATCTCAAATCCGAAATCCGAAATTATTCATTAATCCGAAATCCGAAATTCAACCGATGATATACAGAAGCAAAGCCCCATTACGTCTTGGTCTTGCAGGAGGAGGCAGTGATGTTTCACCCTACTCTGAGATTTATGGCGGAGCAGTATTAAATGCAACCATTGATCAGTATGCATATTGTACAATTGAGGAAACATCTTCAAACTCAATTGTTATCCATGCTGCTGATCTGAACAGTAAAATAAAGTATCCTTCTGTCCTGAATCTGCCGATAGACGGGCATCTTGATCTGCACAAAGGAGTATATAACAGAATCGTGCAGAAATTCGGTATCAGGAAACCATTATCTTTTATTATTACTACTTATTGTGATGCTCCTCCGGGCAGTGGACTTGGCTCTTCATCGACGATGGTTGTTGCTGTATTGAAAGCATTTACGGAATGGCTTAACCTGCCCTTAGGCGATTATGACATGGCTCATCTTGCCTACCAGATTGAACGGATCGATCTGGGATTCAGCGGAGGGAAGCAGGATCAGTATGCAGCAACTTTCGGAGGATTTAACTTCATTGAGTTCAGTAAAGACGACAGAGTCATCGTAAACCCTCTGAGAATGAAGCGATGGATTGTAGATGAGCTGGAAGTGTCAATGGTACTCTTTTATACAGGAGCTTCGAGGTCATCTGATAAAATAATTCTGGAACAGCAGAAAAATACCCTGGCCGGAAAGAAGCTTCCTGTTGAGGCCACCCACAGGATAAAACAGAGTTCCTATATTATGAAAGAGTTCCTGCTTAAAGGTGAAATAGTTCAGTTTGCAAAAGCACTCGGTAAAGAATGGGAAAACAAAAAGAAAATGGCAACCTCCATCACTAATAAAAATATTGAAAAAATATATGATGCAGCAATTAAATCAGGCGCTTACGGAGGTAAAGTATCAGGTGCCGGCGGCGGTGGCTTCATGTTTTTTACCATTGATCCGGTGAAAAGGCTTAATTTGGTTAACACGCTTAACAAGTTTAACGGGAAAGTATTAAATTTCCATTTTAGTGACAACGGTTGCCAGGGATGGAAAATAAATGATAAATAAAACAAGCTGAAATGCTGACAATCATCAGAAAACAAATTGAAGATTCTGTTGCCATCAAACTGAATCTTCTTGAGAAGCAGGCAGTTATAGCGGAAATAGAAAAAGCGGCTGTTGCAGTGATATCGGCTTTCAGAGAAAATCATAAAGTGTTGCTGGCAGGTAATGGAGGAAGTGCAGCCGATGCACAGCATATTGCAGCCGAGCTTGTTAACCGTTTTTCTTTTGACCGGCCTGGTCTTCCTGCACTCGCATTGACTACTGACACTTCCATACTGACATCCATTGGCAATGATTCTGGTTTTGACAGAATATTTACAAGGCAGCTGAAAGCGCTTGGTAATGCCAACGATATATTTATTGCTTTATCAACCTCGGGCAACTCTGCTAACATTGTAGATGCACTGAAGGTATGTAAGGAGCAGAAGATCACAACAATAGGACTTACAGGATCATCAGGAGGGAAAATGAAAGATCTCTGTGATATCCTGATTACAGTGCCGTCAGATGACACACCCCGGATACAGGAAGTCCATATTCTTATAGGCCATATCATCTGCAGCATTGTTGAAGAGGAATTATTCGGGCAGCTCAATCCATTAAAATAATGGAAATAATAATTCTGGCAGGAGGACTGGGGACCCGTTTACATGCGGTTGTTAGTGATGTTCCCAAAACTATGGCTCCTGTTAATGGCAAACCATTTTTGCATTATCTCTTATCCTGGCTGAAGCATTATCCGGTTGATAAGATAATTCTGTCTGTTGGCTATAAATCAGAATCTGTTTTAAAATATTTCGGGAATTCCTTTTTAAATATCCCAGTCGAATATGTAGTTGAAGAAAAACTATTGGGAACAGGAGGTGCGGTAAAATATGCGCTTAACAGAGCAGAAGGAGATAATATTCTTGTACTGAATGGTGATACATATTTTCCTGTAGACCTCAACAGATTTTTTGTATTTCATTCGGATAACAATTATCAGTTTTCAATTGCGCTTAAAAGAATGAAGAATTTTACACGCTATGGATCTGTTGATTGCAGGAGAGATACTATAATCAGGTTCAACGAAAAAAAATTCTGCGCTGATGGCCTTATTAATGGAGGAATTTACCTTATAAACAGGCAGTTTTTCGGATCACTGCCGTTGCCTGAGGTTTTTTCCCTTGAGAAAGATTTATTGGAAAAAGAGGCGGGTTCATCATTATTAAAAGGTTTAATATTTGATGAATTGTTTATAGATATTGGACTGCCAGAAGATTATAATAGAGCTGCATCTGTCTTACACCTTGAATAACCGGAAATGAACAAGGCGCTTTTTATAGACCGTGACGGTGTAATAAACGTGGATAAAGTGCATGTTTACAGGAAGGATGATTTCGAGTTTAATGATGGTATCTTTGATCTTTGCAGGAAATATTCCGATAATGGATATATTATCCTGGTAATAACAAACCAGGCCGGTATTGCGAAGGGCATTTATACTGAAGATGATTTTATGAAGCTTACACTTTGGATGACAGAGCAGTTCCGTAACAGAGGTATAATTATTTCAAAAGTATATCATTGTCCCCATCATCCCGATATTAACGGACCATGCCAATGCCGCAAACCTGCTCCCGGAATGATTCTTCAGGGAGTAAAAGAGTTTAATCTCGATATTTCTGAGTGTGTCCTGATAGGGGATAAGGAGAGCGATCTTGAAGCCGGAAGGAGAGCCGGTATACCAGAATCAAATCTTCATAAATTCACCCTGTCACTGATAAGATAACTGTTTCTTTCAGAGGAGTTTCTGTTGCTTAATTCACCAAGGAATCCCGTAAGGAAAAGAATAGATCCGATAATCATTACTGTAAGAGCTATATAGAAGTAGGGGCTGTCTGTCACCAGCGGGGCTCTCAGCCCATTATGAACAAAGTTCAGTTTTCTGATGCCTAGATAACCTGCCATTACAAAGCCAATAATGAACATTAATGTCCCGAGGAAGCCGAAAAGATGCATCGGACTTTTCCCAAAGCGGGTAATAAACCCGATTGTAAGGAGGTCAAGATATCCTTTTATAAACCTGTCCATTCCGTATTTAGAAATACCATATTTTCGTGCCCTGTGCTCAACGATTTTTTCTCCGATCTTTCTGAATCCTGCTTCTTTTGCAAGTATCGGTATATACCTGTGCATTTCCCCATAAACCTCAATACTCTTGACTACCTCATTTCTATAGGCTTTGAGTCCGCAGTTAAAATCATGAAGCTTAATCCCCGATGAGATCCTTGCTGTTCTGTTATATATCCTGCTGGATATACGCTTTACAAAAGGATCATATCTTTTTTTCTTCCAGCCCGATACAAGATCGTAACCTTCATCTTTTATCATTCTGTAAAGTTCAGGTATCTCGTCAGGGCTATCCTGGAGATCAGAATCCATGGTAATAACCACATCTCCTGATGCTTCACTGAATCCTTTATGAAGGGCAGCTGCCTTGCCGTAATTTCTCCTGAATCTAAGTCCTTTAACAGATGATTTAATTGCGCAGATCTCTTTTATTTTTTTCCATGATGAATCTGAACTCCCGTCATCAATAAAAATAACTTCAAAAGAGAGTTCTGCTCCGGTACAGACTCTTTCAATCATGTCCGAAAGCTCAGCAACAGACGCCTCTTCGTTTAAAACAGGAATTACAACCGAAAGATCCATCTGATTTGTTTTAAGCCGGGTTAGCTGTCTGGTCGACCAGCGGGTTTCCTTCTTTACGAACAAATGCAGCCACAATAAGTGAGAAAATGACTCCGAAGAACATATTGGCAAAAATACTTGTGATAGCCATTACTGTCGGAGTCAGAAATTTCTTTGTAATCTTCATGCCAATATCAATCTGTTCCTGAGTAAGACCTTTTTTCAACTGTGCCTCTTCACTCAGAGCAAGCATTTTATTTATAAGGCCGGGGTCAATAATAGAATAGAGAATATATGAGAATACTGCTATGATTATTGCATAATACAGGATTATAATGACTCCTGCACCCAATGCCTGACCATAAGAAATTATACCATGCATATAATTATCACGATATGATTTGACCAGGAAAAACAGAACGACAATCTGTATAAGGAAGAAAATATAGCCCAGGGATTTATTTGTTGTCATGTCGAGAAAATA
Source organism: uncultured Bacteroidales bacterium (assembly GCA_963825935.1). Lineage (GTDB taxonomy): Bacteria > Bacteroidota > Bacteroidia > Bacteroidales > VadinHA17 > LD21. The sequence goes on from CAWGUN010000013.1 coordinate 500,211, forward strand.
AAGGACTAAATTAAAAACTATCCCTATTAGTGCCAGTATCAATCCATTAGTCAGATTTGCTTTCCAGGGGTTCACATTTTGTTCCATTTCTTTAGTATTTAGTTTAATTTTATTTTGAATTCAACAAATATAATGTAAAAATAGGAATGAGCAGTTCCGCCAAAATGGAATTAAATTTTGCCGGCTCCCATAAAAGTTGTATTTTTGCATAGGGTAAGTCTTATACGACCAGCTCCTGCTGAACTCCCCCAGGATCGGAAGGTAGCAAGGGTAGGCAGTTGTAGCGGTGCGATATAAGTAGCTTACCCTTTTTTTATACCCCCATGCCCTCCTGAAAGGGGTTGGGGGACAAAGATTATCTTTGCGCAAATTCAGTTTTCATGCTGATAAAAATATATCCGGAGAATCCAAACGAAAGACACATCAGGCAGGTAGTGGATGTTCTTGAGGTCGGGGGAATAATAATTTACCCTACAGATACCGTATATGCAATGGGTTGTGATATTAAGGCAAACAAGGCAATAGAGAAAATCGCCCGATTAAAAGGTCTTAATCCAAAAAACCCGGATCTCTCCCTGATATTTCATGATATGAGTCAGATGTCAGAATATACAATCATCAGGGATAATACTATTTTCAAGCTTCTTAAAAGAAACCTCCCCGGGCCGTTTACTTTCATAGTACAGGCTAATAGCCAGATCCCGAAATTGTTCAAGAATAAAAAGAAGACTGTAGGGATCAGGATCCCGGACAACAGCATAGTCCTTGAACTTGTAAGAGAACTCGGCAGACCTATAATAACCACCTCTGTTCACGATCCTGATGAAGTAATTGAATATACTACGGACCCCGAGCTGATCCATGAAAAGTATTATGATTTCGCTGACATTGTCATTGATGGAGGCTATGGAAAAAACGAAGCCTCAACTATTGTCGACTGTACTGAAGGAGAACCTGTAATTTTAAGACAAGGTTTGGGAATTCTGGAACTATAACAGGGTTTAATTTAATTATTACCCCCTTTCATTTTCCCCCAGGGGGGGAAATGTAAAAAAGTACTACTTCACGACTGGCTGGTGGAGAAGGTTGGGAAAGCAGTTACAAATGTCAAATTTCAACGCCGGTAAAAACCTCCTGTAAAGAGTACCAGCACTGAGAAAAGTTCCAGTCGCCCGATAAGCATCAGAAATGAACAAAACCATTTTCCTGCCATCGGTACACCGGCATAATTTGTAAATGGACCTAATGACCCCAATCCTGGACCAATATTGCCCAGCATAGCTGCCGATGTGCTGAATGAGGTTATGATATCATATCCCATAATGGAAATCACAAGGGAGCTGAAGCAGATCAGAAGAAAATATAATGTAATGAATACCAGCAGGTTGTTGATAGTGCTTTGTGAAACTATCTTGTGATCGAGACGTACAGGTACATAAGCGTTGGGATGTATCATCCGTTTCATTTCATGACGTGCATTCCTTGTCAGAAGAAGGAGTCTGATGATTTTCAGACTGCTGCTGGCTGATCCGGAAGTGCCCCCTGTAAACATCAGTATGAACATAATAAGAATCATGAACCCACCCCACAGGTTATAGTCGCTATGGTAGAATCCTGTGGTGGTGATAAATGAAATAACCTGGAAAGAGCCTTCAAGTATTGCTTTTCCCAGGGGATAACCCGGTTTATGAAAGAGGGCCGCAGCTCCAAGAATAATAAAAACCAGACAGGTAATAACATAATATGTGAATTCATTATTGCCTGTAATCTTTTTAAAGTTACGCTGAAACCCGAAATAAAACAGGGTCATATTGGTCCCTGCAAAAAACATGAAAATTGTCAGAATAATAAGGATATATGACGATCCAAAGACGGCGATACCTGTATTCTTTGTAGAAAAACCTCCGGTCGACATTGTTGAAAATGAATGGCAAACTGCATCAAAAACATTCATTCCTCCTAAGATCAGCATCACAGCTTCCGACAGGGTGAGGATAACATAAATCGTTAAAAGCCGTTTTGCGATCTCCTTGATTTTCGGATGTATCTTATCGGTTTGCTGACCGGTAAAATCTGTTATAGTCAGCGGGATATTGATAGTTTTTACTACCTGTAAAACAGATATTGATATGATTATGAATCCTATCCCGCCAATCCATTGTGTAAGACTCCTCCAGAACAGAATTCCATGCAGCTGAGATTCCACATTTGATAGGATCGTTGCTCCGGTAGTTGTGAATCCGGAAATTGACTCAAAAAAGGCATCCCCGAAGCTTGTGATCGTACCGCTCAATAGATATGGAATGGTTCCAAAGAGGCTTAATACCACCCATATACCTGTTACAATTATATATCCTTCTTTGTTGCCGTAAAGCTTTTCTTCATTCCGAAGAGGTGTGAATACAAGGATACCGGTGACAATAGTTATAATTCCGGAGAAAAGTAATGTAAGAGGTTCTTTATATAAAAATGAAACAGCTGCAGAAAGCAGCATGAACAGACCTTCAATAATTAACACCAGGCTGAAAACCCTGGCAATTATTCTCAAATTAATCATACCTGATCAGGTAAAGAATTTTGTCAGGCGGTCGTAAGCTGATGGCAGGGTAAAAACAACAACCTTATCATTGGCTTTTATTATTGTATCGCCTGTAGCTATGAATGGAACCCCATCACTTGTGCCCCCTCCCACAATTGCGTCTTTTGGAAAATCAAGGCTCCGCAGCGTTCCTCTCGTAATTTTTGCATTTACCGGGACATTGAATTCAAGAACTTCTGCTTCAGTTCCGGCCATATATTTTACCTGTGTTACATTCACATTCGTTGTGTGACGGAATATTCTGCTGGCGGCAGATATCTTCTTATTTATTATTGTATCAATGCCTGAATTCTCAGCCAGGTGTATATATTCCATGTTTTCAACCTCAGCAATTGTTTTCCTGACCCCCATCTTTTTTGCCAGAAGACACGACAGGATATTTGTTTCGGAATTTCCGGTAACTGCGACAAATGCATCCATTTTTGATATGCCTTCCTGTTCAAGCAGTTCAATATTTCGACAATCTCCATTGATAATGAGTGTGTTATCGAGAATTTCAGCAAGAGCTTCACATCTTTCGGCGCTTAGATCGATAAGCTTCACTTCACATGTTTTCTGCATATAAAGTGCCACATGTTTTCCAATCCTGCTACCGCCAAGGATCATAATGCTTTTTGCTTCAAAGCTCTTCATCCCGGAGGTTCTCATCATCTCATCAATACCTTCGTGTGTGGATATTACAAAAACAACATCACCAAGCTGGAACTGCTCATTTCCCCTCGGAATAATAGTCTTATCGTTACGTTTAATTGCAACAGCCCTGTACTTGTCTGTTTTATTGCTGATGGAGATCTCTTCAAGACTTTTGTTAAGAATAGGAGCATTCTCATCAAGCTTCTGGACGAACATCGAAAGCTTGCCACCCGAAAACTCCATATATTCTGTGGTGCCGGTCTCCTGCAAAAGCCCCAGGACTTCGCGCGCCGCTATCAGCTCGGGATAGATTAGAGAATCAACACCCAGAGCTTTGAAAAAATCAAGTGTATGATGCTCAAGGTAATCGAGGTTATCTATCCGTGCAATGGTTTTTATTGCACCAAACCGTTTTGCAAGGATAGATGCAGTAATATTGGTATCTTCAGAATGAGTTACAGCAATGAAAAGATCAGTCTTCTTCTGAAGTGCATCCTGGAGTATCTTTATAGAAGTCGCCGAACCATGATAAGTAAGTACATCGAGTGTGGATTCAATAGGTTTTAACCTGTTCTCGTCCGGTTCGATTATAATGATTTCATGATTTTCATTCGACAGCATCTTGGCCAGATGCGTCCCTACTTCTCCTGCTCCGGCAATAATTATTCTCATAAAAGTTCAGCTGAAAAAACACGACAAAATAAGAGATAAATAGCGTAATACTCAAGTTTTTTGAGATATTTATTTAGTGTTTAATCATAGCTTTTTATAAAATGCACCCTGTTTTCTTACAAAATGAACGGAATCTGTTTTTATGGCTTTTAGCAGCCGGTAATACTGTGATCGCGGTGATACTTCAGAAGTAAATACAACAGCCTGTGAATGGACTCCTGAGCTTATATCCTTTGCTATAATTGGTTTCCCTTTTAAAATCACAATATCCGGTGATGCTTTATTCATAACAGCATTATTCAAATAGTTGGTTATCAGAATATTGTTATTTCCAACTCTTATCCGGAGGTTGGCCCCCGGGAAATTATTAAGTTTGGTTTTAAGATTAAGCGTTGCACATTGCTTTGAAACTTCCTGTCCGGTTATACAGGAATCAGAATACAGGTTAAGAACCTTTCCGGTTCTGATACCTGCAGCTGAATAACCGATTGTATTGTAAACAATAAGCTCATTTGTGGCTTTGGTCGAAATATCCCTGATTGAGCCTGACAGCACAAGAAGAAGAAGAGCTGAAAGCGGAAAGAGGATAGAAATTGATTTTCTTCTTAGTAAGAAATTTGTAAACAGGAAGATAGTAATTGTCAGCAGGATGCATTCAATTGTTGTCAATCCGATATTTTCGATTGCAGAGAAAGGTAATGATGCCGCTTTTTCAGTAAGCATTTCAGTCAATCCTGTCAGATAGTTAAGTATAACGGCAAGAAATTGTGAAAGGAAATGAATTGGAAACGTCAGTGGTACAAGGCAGCCGATAATTATTACAATGGATGACAACGGGACTATAATGATATTCGAAAGTATAAACCACGTGGGAAATCTATTGAAAAGCATAATTGTCAGCGGTAGTGTTCCTGCCTGGGCAATGATTGTAACAGCCGCTGATTGCCAGATTAAATCGGGGATACGGTGATTAAACCGGATTTTAAGGTAAAAATCACGATAAAAGCAGATTATATATATAACCGCTGAATATGAAAGCAGGAATCCTGCATCAAAAATCACGGATGGTTTGATAAGAATAAGGATAAAAGCTGAAGCAAGAACAGAATTAATCCCATTTACGGGTCGTTTAAGGAGATTCCCGGCCTGAAGAAAAGAGAACATAAGGGTTGCCCTGAGGACCGAAGGAGTCAAACCTGTTACAAAAGCAAATAACCAAAGCAAAGAAATTGTAATTATTACCCTCACTATATTGAACCTACCTTTCAGAAAGAAAAGAAGTTTAAAAATAAACAGGCTGAGTATTACTGCATGAAGACCCGAAACAGCCATAATATGCATTACTCCGGCTTTTATAAAGTGCTGCTTCTGCTCCGGGTCGAGCATGTTTTTCTGACCGAGGGTGATTGCTGCTACGAGAGCAAGCCTTTCTCCCTTAATGCCTCTTTCTCTGAACATCTCAATAATTCTATTCCTGATTATCAGGGCATTGTATTTAAGTTTCCTGTGCTCCGGAGCTGAATGATTTAAAATGTCATTGCTGTCAGTGAATGCATAATATCTGATACCCTGGGTTTCCATATAAAACCGGTAATCAAACTCGAATGGGTTTCCCCTGCTGGTTATCTCAATGGGGGCGCATCTGATTTCCATACGGTCGCCCGGGAGAAATGCAGGGCAGAATGAATCTTTTTTATTATAAAGCAGTAAAGAACCTTTTGCAGATTTCTGATTACCAGCGCTTATATAATTATCAATTTTAAAAATCAACTTGTATGTGTTCTCTTTTTCTTCGGGGTAGTCAAGGAGAGAGCCCTTAAATATTGCTTCTTCCGGTTTTAAAACGGTAATCGTTTCTTTTTCTTTTGTATAAAGAAACAGACCGCAGGTAAACAAAGCAAGATTCAGTGAAATACCAAAGACCGGGTTTGTCAGGTTCCTGTTAAATAAGAGGCTCGCACAGAAACTCAGAAGGATAGCAGTTCCGATTAAAACAAAGAAAAAACTACCGGGACTGAAATAAAGTCCGGACACAATTCCGGCGCATAAAGGGAGGCCGATACGAAGAAATGGAATTTCCCTGTAAAGCACAGCCTGCAGCTAATGAGACTATATAAAGATAGACAAAAGTTTGAATTGCCTAAAATTATTATTCCTATAACTTTAAGTATTTCGGGCACTCCGGGCACTCTAGGCACTCTTTATCTTCTGCCCCGGAAGAATGGTCCTGTAATCAGCCTCAAACCTGCCTTTGCTTATTGCTGTAAGCTTGCTTTTAAGGAGTCTTTTTCTCAGCGGGCTGACCTTATCAGTAAAAAGGATACCGTCGAGGTGGTCATATTCATGCTGGATAACCCTTGCTTTATAACCATCGAAAATTTCCTCATGGAATTCCCAGTTTTCGTCATAATACTCAATCCTGATGTGAGATTCACGGTTAACCTCTTCCCTTATGTTCGGGATGCTCAGGCAACCCTCGGACATAGGTTTTAGTTCTCCGCATCGTTCAGAAATATGAGCATTTATAAAGGTCTTCTTAAAGCCGGCAAGAGAAGGCTCATCCTCAGCAAGAGGTGCCCCGTCGATTACAAATATCCGGATTGATTTTCCGATCTGAGGTGCAGCAAGTCCCAAACCTTCAGAGTTGTACATAGTTTCAAACAGGTCAGAAATAACCTGCTGCAGTCCGGGGTAATCCTCGTCAATATCTTCTGCAACCTTCCTCAGTATGGGATGCCCGTAAATAACTATAGGATATGTCATTTTTACTCTTGGGTTTTATTCTTAAAAGATCTGTTATCAAGAAATGACTGGAGTATAATTGATGCACTTATTTTATCTACCATCGATTTATCCCGTCTTTTCTCCTTCTTCACGCCTCCATCGATCATAGTCCTCAAAGCGATTTGCGAAGTAAATCTCTCATCAATCAGATGAAGAGCCTTTCCGGGAAACCGCTTTTTAATTTTCCTTATGAACGGATCAATATAACTAACAGATTCACTTGGCATATTGTTCAATTGAACAGGATAGCCTAATACAAAAGCTTCCACCTCTTCAGATTTGAGATATTCATTAATGAAATTATCAAATTCCTGTGTATTAACAGTTTCCAGAGGTGAAGCAAAAATCTGAAGGGGATCTGTCACTGCAAGTCCGATCCGTTTTTTACCATAATCTATGCCGATAATCCGTCCCATATTAGCCAACAAAAGTACTAATAAAATTATTAGGTGCAAAGCTTCATGGAACAGACCCCCCAACCCCCCTGAAGGGGGGCTATAAGCCAATATACAAGGATAATTTGTATGGGTTTTAACCCCCCTTCAGGGGGGATGGGGGGTTTCTATAAAAAAGCCACCTGTTCAGATGGCTCTTTAATTATTAATTCGCTGGTTGTTCAGGTATCGTGGCGAAATCCATCGCTGCCAGTCGCTGGTATGATTTATATCTCCATTTTGAATTCTCCTCTGCTGCTTTGAAAAGAACTTCAGCCTCGCCGGGGAATGATTTTTCAAGTGAAGTATATCGAACCTCCGAATTGAGAAAACCCTGGAATTTTGTCCAGTCCGGCTCTTTAGAATCGAGAATGAAAGGATTCTTCCCTTCAGCTTCCAGTTGTGGATTATACCTGTAGAGATGCCAGTACCCTGCTTCAACAGCTGCTTTTTCCTGTGCCTGAGTTTTACCCATTCCATCCCTTAGACCATGATTGATACACGGTGAATAAGCAATTATCAGAGAAGGACCCGGGAATGCTTCAGCTTCCTTAATGGCTTTCAGATACTGCGGATTGCTTGCCCCCATAGCTACCTGGGCTACATATACATATCCATAACTCATTGCCATCTGTCCAAGATCTTTTTTACGGATCTTCTTACCCGATGCTGCAAATTTTGCAACTGCTCCGGCAGGGGTGGATTTAGATGCCTGTCCACCGGTATTTGAATAGACCTCAGTATCGAGGACAAGAATATTCACATCTTCACCAGTTGCAATTACATGATCGAGTCCTCCGTAACCGATATCATAAGCCCATCCGTCGCCACCAAATATCCAGTGCGATTTCTTGACAAGATATTGCTTAAGACTAAGTATCTCTTTTGCAACTTCTGATTTATCTTTCTCACAAGCAGCAATCACCTTTGAAGATGCAGTTTTTGATGCTTCGGGATTATTCTTTCCTGCCAGCCATTCATCAAAGGCAGCTTTGGTATCAGCACTTACTGAACCATTCGATTCAATCATTCTTAGTGCGATCCTGTCCCTGAGCTTGTTGGCACCAAGAGATAAACCAAGGCCATACTCAGCATTATCCTCAAACAGTGAGTTGGCCCATGCCGGACCATGACCATCCTTATTCTGCGTGTATGGCATGGAAGGAGCGGAGCCGCCATAAATTGAGGAGCATCCTGTCGCATTGGAGACAATCATCCTGTCGCCGAAAAGCTGGGTAATAGCCTTGATATAAGGTGTCTCACCGCAACCGGCACATGCGCCTGAGAATTCAAATAATGGTTGCGAAAACTGGCTGTTCTTGACATTAACAAATTTATCAACTACAGTATCCTTATAACCAACTTTCTCATTCATATAAATCCAGCGCGGAACTTCAGCAAGCTGAGTCTCAAGAGGTTTCATAATCAGGGCCTTTTTCTTTGATGGACAAACATCAGCGCAGTTGCTGCAACCTGTGCAGTCAAGGACGCTTACCTGTATTTTAAACCTGTACTGTTTGAGAAGTCCCGGTATACCCTGTATAGTTTTTGTTTCTTCAGGTGCATTTTTCAATTCCTCTTCTGTCATAAGGAAAGGACGTATTACTGCATGAGGACAAACATAAGAACACTGGTTACACTGGATACACTCATCGGGCTGCCATTCAGGAACATTGACGGCAATACCGCGTTTTTCATAAGCTGATGTTCCTGTCGGGAAAGTTCCATCTTCCCTGCCCTTAAATGCACTAACAGGAAGATCATCGCCTTTCATTGCATTCATAGGTTCCATTATTTCGCGTATAAAGTCAGGGACCTCGTGGGTACCCATTTTCTTTTCAATTTTAATACCCGCCCATTCACCGGGTATCTCAACCTTCAAAACTTCAGTGCCTTTATCGACAGCTGCATAGTTCATATTAACAACATTTTCGCCTTTTTTTCCATAACTCTTATAGATTGCCTTTTTCATTTCTTTTTCAGCTTTCTCATAAGGAATTATGTTTGCCAGTTTGAAAAATGCAGCCTGCATAATAGTATTGGTCCTTGTACCAAGGCCGATTTCTTCTGCAATAGCTGTGGCATTGATAATGTAGAAGTTAATCTTGTTTTCAGCAAGATATTTCTTCATATGGTCAGGAAGCCGCTTTTTGGTCTCCTCAGCATCCCAGATTGAATTAAGAAGGAAAGTACCTCCTGTCTTCAGACCTTTCAGCATATCGTATTTGTCGAGATATGAAGGGACATGACATGCAACAAAATCGGGAGTATTTACCAGGTAAGGCGAACGGATAGGTTTATCGCCGAAACGAAGGTGAGAAGTTGTAATGCCGCCCGATTTCTTTGAGTCGTAGGCAAAATATGCCTGGCAATATTTATCGGTTGTGTCGCCGATGATCTTAATTGAGTTTTTGTTTGCACCAACGGTTCCGTCGGAACCAAGTCCGTAAAACTTAGCGGAATGTGTGCCCGGAAGTGCAACATGAATTTCAGGAAGCACCGGCAAAGATGTAAATGTCACATCATCAACAATTCCGACTGTGAAATGGTTCTTTGGCTCTTTGAGCTTCATGTTCTCAAATACTGACAGAATCTGGCTCGGAGTAGTATCTTTTGAGCTGAGTCCGTATCGGCCACCAATAATAGGTGTTCTTTCCGGTCTGTCATAGAACATATCCTTAATATCAAGATAAAGGGGTTCCCCTGGTGCACCTGGTTCTTTAGTCATGTTTAGAACCGTGATCTTCTTAACAGATTTCGGGAATACGTCAAAGAAGTATTTTGAAGAGAAAGGACGATAGAGATGAACGCTTATTAATCCAACCTTTTCACCTTTAGCTCTCAGGTAATCAATAACTTCTTTGGTTGTGTCGGTAACTGATCCCATTGCAATAATTATATGCTCGGCATCGGGAGAGCCATAAAATGTGAACGGTTTATAATCTCTTCCTGTAAGTTTCGAAATTTCAGCCATATATGAATTGACAATATCAGGAATAGGCTCATAAAACCTGTTTATTGACTCTTTTGCCTGGAAGAAAATATCCGGATTCTGGGCTGTTCCACGCTGAACAGGATGTTCAGGGTTCAGAGCGTTATCGCGGAATCTTTTCAGTGCATCCGTATCGAGAAGCTTTTTCAGGTCGTCCATCTCAAGTACCTCAATCTTCTGAACCTCAGCTGATGAACGGAATCCATCAAAGAAATGAAGGAACGGGATTCTTGATTTAATTGCAGTCAGGTGTGCAACACCAGCAAGGTCCATTATTTCCTGGACACTTCCGCTTGCCAGCAAAGCAAAACCGGTTTGGCGTGTGGCGTAGATATCGCTGTGATCGCCGAATATTGAAAGGGCATGTGCAGCAATTGTACGGGCACTTACATGGAAGACAGCCGGAAGAAGCTCTCCTGCAATTTTGTACATATTTGGTATCATGAGCAGCAATCCCTGTGAAGCAGTGAAGGTTGTGCAGAGTGCACCTGTCTGAAGGGCTCCGTGTAATGCTCCTGCAGCTCCGGCTTCAGATTGCATCTCAACAACCTTGACCTGTTCCCCGAAAATGTTTTTCAGTCCGCTGGCTGACCATTCATCAACATATTCTGCCATTGTCGATGAGGGTGTAATAGGATATATGGCAGCGACTTCGCTGAACATATATGCAATATGCGCTGCGGCCTGGTTACCGTCGCATGTTATAAATTTTTTTGTTCCCATTGTATGAATATATGATTGATTAATGTTAATAAATTAACAGAGCGCAAATTTACAAAAAAAAGAGACAGGTTATGAACCGTTCATAGAGATAAGAAACTCTTCATTAGACTTGGACTGCATCAGCCTGTCGCGAAGAAATTCCATAGCTTCAACAGCATTCATATCAGTAAGATAATTACGGAGAACCCAGATCTTCTGAAGTATTGTCTTATTAAGAAGGAGGTCTTCACGGCGTGTGCTTGAGGCAGGTATGTCGATGGACGGGAATATCCTCCTGTTCGACAGCTTACGATCGAGCTGGAGTTCCATATTACCTGTGCCCTTGAACTCTTCAAAGATCACATCATCCATTTTTGAACCGGTATCTGTAAGAGCTGTCGCAAGTATTGTCAGAGAACCGCCGTTTTCAATATTTCGTGCTGCACCAAAAAATCTTTTTGGCTTATGCAATGCATTTGAGTCGACACCCCCCGATAACACTTTACCTGAAGCAGGAGCAGTAGTATTAAATGCTCTGGCAAGCCTGGTAATTGAATCAAGGAGAATAACCACATCGTGACCGCATTCAACAAGCCTCTTTGCTTTTTCAAGAACAATATTTGCAACACGGCAATGCCTTTCAGCAGGTTCGTCAAAGGTCGAAGCAATGACTTCAGCTTTTACATTCCTTGCCATATCGGTAACCTCCTCAGGCCTCTCATCAATAAGAAGGATCATCAGATAAGCCTCTGGATGGTATCTTGCAATTGCATTTGCAATTTCCTGCAGGAGAATAGTTTTACCTGTTTTTGGCTGGGCAACAATAAGTCCTCTCTGACCTTTTCCGATAGGAGTGAACATGTCAATTACCCTTACTGACAGGGTACCCTCACCGGGCTGGCATAATGTGAATTTTTCATTGGGAAACAACGGTGTTAAGAAATCGAATGGAACCCTGTCGCGTATAAAATCGGGACTTCTTCCGTTTATTTCATCAACTTTGATAAGAGGAAAATATTTTTCGCCCTCTTTTGGCGGCCTGATGGTACCTTTTATTGTATCGCCTGTTTTTAACCCAAAGAGCTTGATCTGCGATTGTGAGACATAAATATCGTCGGGAGAGTTAAGGTAATTGTAATCTGCTGATCTTAAGAAGCCATAGCCGTCTGGCATAATCTCCAGCACTCCAGTGTTGTAGATGATTCCTTCAAACTCATAGGGTCTTTCTTTCTTTTCTTCCCTTACCGGTACCGGTGCAGGTGCCGGTGCTGCCTCAGGAATGATTTCTCTTACAGGAGGCTCAACAATAATATCACCGGGCAAGGATGCCTCGGCGGGTTTAACCTCATCATAAAGGACATCACCATTGTTCAATGGGATTGTTGCCTCCTCAAATGGTTCAGGAACAGACTCAATTACTTTTTCTTCTGGCATTTCGTTAAAAGGCTTTTCGGATTCTACCGTGCTTTCTTTTTTTTCTTCCGGTTCGGCGTCACTTCTCCATAATGGAATTTTTATTTCTTCGGTCGGAGGTGCTGCAGGTTCAGCAGTTTTGAAAAGATCGGGTTTCTCTTCAGCCTTTTCCGGGTTTATGGCAGGTTCTTTCCAATCTTCTGCAGGCGGATTGTTCCTGGTCAGATCGTCCGGAGAAACTGACATAACTGATTCGACAGGACGGTTCAATACAGACTTAATGGTCCGGGGTCTTTTGCCCCGTCGTTGTGCCTGGTCATGATCCAGGCTTATCTTATCATCTAACGGATTGACCATATTATTTTCTTTATTCAGGTGATTTTTATTTTCAGTTGCTTCAATTGCCTGCTGGTCAAGAATTTTATACACCAGGTCCTGTTTCTTTAATGTTTCAGCTTTTTTAATGTTGAGTTCTTTAGCTATTTCCCTAAGCTCGGGCAACAGCTTCTTACTAAGCTCAAGAATGTCGTACATACTTTAATTTAATGATAAAATGGAATTTATAAGATCTTAATGATAATGTATCTGGATATCCGGGTTTTAATATTCTGATGAACCCGTAGGATAATGCAATGCTTTTTTCATACATCCTGAAAACCGGTGCAATGATAAAAAAAAATGATTAATTATTCCCTGTTAAATGTTATTAAAATGCAACGGTATTTATCAAATTGAATTAATAATTTGATATTCAGGCTGAAAAATAACTATGCAATATATTAAAAAACTATGATTTTACAAAAAAAAGTAATATAATCTGTTGTACAAGTGCATATTTTTCACTAAAATTGTACCACTAGCCCGAAATCCTCTAAAAACTAACCGAACCTGTAAATGCGTCAGTTAAAGATAACGAAACAGGTTACTAACCGCGACACTCCATCTCTTGACAAATATCTTCAGGAGATTGGAAGAGTTGATCTTATTTCGCCTGATGATGAGGTTATTCTGGCAAGGAAAATAAAATCAGGTGATGCGGATGCCCTAAGGAAACTTGTTAAAGCAAATCTTCGTTTTGTGGTTTCAGTGGCTAAACAATATCAAAACCAGGGTATGAGTCTGCCCGATCTTATAAATGAAGGGAATCTCGGGTTAATGAAAGCAGCTCAGCGTTTTGATGAAACGCGCGGATTTAAATTTATCTCATATGCGGTGTGGTGGATACGCCAGGCTATTCTTCAGGCTCTCGCCGAGCAGGCCCGGATAGTAAGACTTCCTGTTAATAAAATCGGATCCATAAACCGTATAAACAGAGCATTTGCCCGTCTGGAGCAGACGTATGAGCGTGAACCCTCCTCAGCAGAGATTGCAGATATGCTCGAAATGATCCCGGAGGATGTTAAGGAATCACTTAAGACAAATGGCCGTACTGTATCGATGGATGCACCTATCAGCTCCGAGGAGGATAATACAATGTACGATGTTCTGCAGAGCAATGATACACCAAGTCCTGATAAGAATCTTATAAATGAATCGCTGGCTTATGAAATCGAAAGAGCTCTCAGCACTCTTTCACCGCGCGAATCGAAAGTATTGAAGCTTTATTTCGGTCTGGGTATGAAACACCCTTTTACACTCGAAGAGATAGGCGAGGAGCTTAGCCTGACGCGCGAACGCGTAAGACAGATAAAAGAAAAAGCCATCAAAAGGATACAGTTTACCACAAGGTGCAAAATCCTTAAATCATACCTTGGTTAACTTATTGTTTCTAACTTTATTCAAAACAATCATAATGGATCATCTTGTTTCACCATCACTGCTTACTGCTGATTTCGGGAATCTGGCAAAAGATGTATTAATGGTAAATAACAGCGAAGCTGACTGGATACATTGCGATATTATGGATGGTGTTTTTGTCCCCAATATCTCTTTCGGTTTTCCGGTAATTGAACATGTAAAGAAAATTGCAAAAAAACCACTTGATGTTCATCTGATGATTGTTGATCCCGACAGGTACCTTTCAAGGTTTTGCGACTCCGGTGCTGACATCCTTACAGTCCAGTATGAGGCCTGCATTCACCTGCACCGCACTGTTTCCGAAATCCGGAACCTTGGTATGAAAGCAGGTGTTGCGGTAAATCCACATACTCCGGTTTCACTACTTAAAAACACCCTGCCATTCATCGATATGGTGCTCATAATGACGGTAAACCCCGGTTTTGGAGGTCAGTCATTTATAATGGAATGCTATAATAAAATTGCAGAGCTGAGGAAGATGATTGATGATGCCGGCTATAAAGTACTTATCGAAGTCGATGGAGGGATCGATACAAAAAATGCACGTAAACTTGTTGAGACAGGTGTGAATGTACTTGTTGCAGGAAACAGTGTCTTTAGTTCAAAAGACCCGGCAGGAACAATAAAGGAGCTAAAGGAACTTAATGATTAAGACCTGACATTCGCACAATTTTACCTGATCTTTCCCTCAATAAACTTTATTATTTCAGGCACTCTGTCAGGAACAAACCACTTAATATCCTTATCCTTACCCCACCATGTAATCTGCCTTTTCGCATATCTGCGGGTGTTCCTCTTAATAAGCTCTATGGCTTTTTCCCTGGATATTTTTCCTTCAAAATAATCAAAAAACTCCCTGTATCCCACACTGTTCAGTGCATTCAGATTTCTGAATTCAAACAGGCTTCTTGCTTCATCCTCAAGGCCATTTACAATCATTCCATCCACTCTCAGGTTTATTCTCCGGAATAATTCTTCTCTTGGCATCGTGAGGCCTATCTTTATTATCTTAAAATCCCTTTCTCTTTTTTCTTTCTTAAGAAAAGAAGAATAGGGACGCCCGGCAGTTTCACAAATTTCAAGAGCCCTGATTATCCTTTTTGGGTTTTTCAGGTCCACTTTTTCATAATGCTGAGGATCTAGAAGCTTTAATGCAATCCTTAAACCTTCAAGACCCTCTTCTTTATATTTTCTTATAATTTTGTCCCTGACAGCAGGTTCAATATCAGGAATATCATCAATTCCATTACAAACAGCATCAATATATAATCCCGAGCCACCAGTCATCAGAGCAATTCTGTTTTTACCAAAGAGTTGAGGAAGAATGTTTAATACATCTCTTTCAAAAAGACTGGAACTATAGTAATCTTTTATTGAAAGGAATCCGATAAAATGATGAATAACTTCAGCAAGCTGATGTTCTGTCGGGACTGCCGTTCCTTTTTTCATTTCCATGAAGAACTGACGTGAATCCGCAGAGATTATCCCGCAGCCAAAATGCCTGGCAATTTCAATGGAAATATCTGTCTTCCCGACCCCGGTCGGACCAAGAATTACTATTAAAATATTTTCCATTGATTTTTCGCCTGAAACAGGCTATTCTTCTTCCTCGTTTATGCTTTCCTCATTTTCAAAATCGGGAAGCGGTTCTTCGTCCTCTCCTTTCAGGAAGAGATCATCAACTTCAGGTTCATCTTCATCCTCATCGTCATCGGAGACGACTATATTATTGTACAGCTTTCTTGTGCTGCTTCCGAAGACTACCTGTTTTGGCGGTACCCCTTTCGAATTGGTACATGAAGGGTACTCGCGACCGTCAATTTCTTTTGATTCACCGGTATATTCAACGAAAAGCGATCTTTCATTGAAAAAGTCGAAAACATATAACAGTTTCTGGTTTTTGCGGAAAATAATATCCTCAAGTACAGCAACATCCATCGTTGAGGAGCCAGTACCCATGTCGAACAGAGTAAATTCTTCTTCCTTTTCCCAGGCATCTGTTGCAAGGAAAAACGAAGCCATCTGTGATTTATCAAACTCCAGTTCGTCCTGGATCGTGTTGTGAAAATCCAATAATGTATGCGAGTCAAGGAATTCAAATTCTCTCACAAACGACTCATCCTCATCCGATAACACTACAAATTTGTAAACCATAACTATTATTGATTCGACGGGTGCAATATAATATTTTTTACTTTACAATATTCCGGCACTATTTTTTTTTAGCAGAAATTCAATTGTATCAATTCCGTCAGCATAATCCCACAGGGCAGGCGACTGGGCTTTGCCGAACGGAATAAATCCGATGCCGACGATACACTGGATTTTTTTGTTTAGATCGTGAGTAAGTTTTCTAAAATGCTCAGGAGAACTAAAGTATTCAAAATAGAGTACAGCTACCGGTGATGATAAAGCCGGATCTTCTTTTATGAGCAGGAAACCGGTATCAGTAAATTTTTCTTTATTTACCAGGTATACTGCTTTGCTGAAATCATAGTTACTGGCATATTTCGAATGGCCGATCATTTCTGAATATTTGTTCCACGATCTGATCATAGACGAAAAATTATAACCGGCCGGAACAAAGATTTTTGAAACATTCCTGCATCCGAGACCGAAGTATGAGAAGACATCCTTACCGAGAGCCTCAAGCTCCCCGGCAGATTCATTACCTTGAATGACCGCAATGCTGTTCCTGTTCTTCCTTATAATATTCGGATATTTGCCAAAATAATAATCAAAGTACCGTGAAGTATTGTCGCTACCCGTTGCTATTACTGCATCAAAACCTGAGAGAGCATCATCATTAAATTTTATACGGTTAACAAATTCAGGCTTCAGGCTACAGAGGATACTTGTAATAAAACGGATCAGGTCGACATCTTTAGAGCTGGTTTTTGCAATAAGATTATTACCGGTTATAAGTACTGACAGGAAATCATGAAATCCGACAAGAGGAATATTCCCGGCCATAATTACCCCGACATTGTAAGGTTTATTATTTTTTGTCAGTAATGGGTACATGGCTGTCCACTTAACCAGGTTCTCATGTGTCAGTTCGCCGGCAATTGCCATTAATGCCATCTTTACATTATCAGCCGTAAACCACTGATTCTTCAGGTGCTGCGTTTCGATAAGCGCATTAAGCTCAGAAGTGTATTTTGTACACTTTCCTGCCATTGCATCCCTGAGGATCCCGCCAAGTTCAGAAAAAGCTTCTATCCGTTCCTTTAGATTCATAAACAATTGTTGTGGGGCAAATTTAAGGAATTTAAATGATCGGGATCAAGACATGCCTCTTGGGAAGAATTCAAAAAAAATCCTGATCCGTTTTCAGGATCAGGATTTTGAGTGTTTAGTAAAATAGTCTGGAAGTGACTTATTTCAGAGTAAATGTAATCGGTAACATATACCAGACCGGAACAGGTACCCCATCTTTAATTCCGGGTTTTTCAAATGGTGGAAGGGAATTTATTACTCTTAGTGCTTCAGCATCGAGTAATGGATTTACTTCCTTCATTATAGAAGCATCACTGACTTTCCCATCTGCATTAACAAGGAATTTCATAATTACCTTTCCGGTAATTTTACCGTCTTTAGCTTCTTTGGGGTATATTGTATTTTCAGCGATATATTTCAACAGTCCCAGATCACCTCCAGTAAACTGTGGCATTACATCAACTACTATATTATTCTCGCCCTCCTTGCCCAATGTTATCGGAGGAGGTGGCGGTGGCGGTGGAGGTGGAGGAGGGGCTATGGTTTTATTCCCTTTCCCATCGAGGGCAAAGTTGATTGGTACCATGTACCATACTGGTACTTCTACGCCGCCCTGCCTGCCGGGCTTGAACTTCGGTAATGTGGATACGACCCTGGCAGCTTCCGCATCAAGGGCCGGATCGATGCCTGACAGGACAGATATTTTGTCAACACCTCCGGTCTCATTTATACAGAACCTGACTGCAACCCTTCCCTGAATACCCTTAGATTTTGCTGATTCAGGGTATTTTACATTCTCAGCGAGATACTTCAGCAAAGCACTATCTCCTCCCGGGAACACTGGCATCTCTTCAACCATAACAAATGGTTCCTTTGGTGCCGGGAGAGGGGTTTCCTTAACAACAGCAACTTTTGATTTCTTCTTAACCGTACAGGTTGAAAAAGAAATAAGTAAAAGAACAACTACGGGCAGTACCAGAAGTATTTTCAGGTTTGCCAGTGCTTTTGAGCGTTTTTTTGTCATCATGATCATTCGTTTTTTTATGAGTGTAGGATTTGAAAAGCTGCTTGATGCATTAAATACACTTGTCCTGAATACCTGGTTCAGCATGAGTCCCTGGTAATTACTGACGGGTATACCGGAACTCAGGCACTCCTCGTCAGCCTGGAATTCGTGTACTTCCCGCAGTGATTTATCAAGCATATAGATAAACGGATTAAACCACTGGAGTACTTTTATTGATTCTGCAAACAGGATATCGAGGAAATGCCTGTTATTAAGATGTTTCTGCTCATGCCGGATAATCTGTTCAGCATCATCGGGATGGATATCAGAGTTAATGAATATATATCCGAATGCTGAAAATCCTGATGTATAATTGTTTCCAACCCGTATAATATTGGATTCACCGTTCTTTTGCCTTGCAATAAGAAAAAGCAGGCTTAAGACATCTGCAAGAAGTCTGATCCCGGATATCATGACCCCTGTAAGATAGATTATGATGAGTATCCGGCTCCAGGTAAAAACGGCATTTACACCGGCAGATGAACTACTGTTCCCTGAAATGTTGATTCCTGTAAGGTCTTTACCGAAAAACTGAATATTTATGGGCTGTGGTGTTTCAATTATTATGAGGGGAAAAACCAGCGAGGCGAGGAATGAGAGCAGGATAAAAAATCTGTTACGGTGATAAATTGTATCACTGCTCAGGAACAGAAGATAAAACAGATAAAATCCTGCAAGTGACATGGCTGCTTTAGCCAAATATAATAACAGTGGATTCATAATCGGGCTTTTTGTTTTTTTACTTCACCTTCCATTATCCTCATAATTTCCTCCATCTCCTTGACAGTGATACCTTTTTCCTTTGCAAAGAAGCTGACCATTTTTCCGAAAGAGCTTGAAAAATAGTCATTTACAAAAATTGCTAGATGGGATTTTGAATACTCGTCCTTAGATACCAAAGGAAAATATTCGTGGGTCCTGCCATAGGCCTTATGATCCACGAAACCCTTGTCCTGTAATATCCTGACGATTGTACTGACCGTATTATAAGCCGGTTTGGGTTCATCAAAATGTTCCAGAATGTCCTTCACAAATCCTTTTTTGATCTTCCACAGCACCTGCATTACCTGTTCCTCTGCTCTTGTTAATTCTCTCATATGCATATTTATTTAAATCCAATATTTTCTCCTCCTTCCGGAAAGAGTCCCCTGACTATTTAAGGGCAGGGGGAGGAGTTTTCCCATTTTAAATCCAAATACTAATCAAATATACAACGAAGAATTTAGTTATGCAACTAATTTCTTAATTATTTTAATATTATTTATTAACCGCTTCATTTCAATTGAAAAGAAAAAAGTGTACTTTTATTCTTTAATAGTATTAATATAAGGGAGGTACTGCTTGGCAAGTTTAAAAATGAGGATAGGTATTTTCTGGGAGAATCTGCGGATTTCGTTCAGAGCGATTAAGTCGAACAGGGTGCGGACTGTACTTACCATATGTATAATTGCTTTCGGAATAATGGCACTGGTTGGAATTCTTACGGCTATAGATGCCATTAAATCATCACTGACAAACCAGTTTACAATGATGGGTGCCAATTCATTCACAATTTCTTCGCGCGGAATGAATATACATGTAGGAAATGATAAGGTGCAGGGCTAAGAATTATTCAAGGATATCTTTCAGGGAGGCTACTGAATTCAAAACAAAATTTACTGAACCTGCAATTGTTGCCATATCATTTTATGCCTCAGGCATGTGTACGGTGAAATATGGATCGGAAGAGACAAATCCCAACATCAACCTCCAGGGTGTTGATGAAAACTATCTTTCTATTTCGGGGTATGAGATTGAATCGGGGAGGAACTTTAGTGCAGATGAGGTGCAAATGGGAAGGCGGATTGTATTGCTTGGATCAGATATTGTAAAGAAACTTTTTACCGGAGGTGTTGATCCGGTTGGAAAAGTAGTTTCGGTTGCTGGATTGAAGCTTCAGGTAGCAGGGGTTCTGAAAAGCAAGGGAGCGAGTGTGGTTAATTCCAACGATATCTGCCTGTTGCCTGTCACTGCTGCCCGGCAATATTTTTCACGCCCGAACATGGACTTCACAATTACGGTTATGCCATTGGGGCCGGGGAATCTGGATCTTATTGCAGGTGAAGCAGAAGGTGCATTCAGGATTGTTCGTAATCTTGATTCCAGGGATGAATCGGATTTCAATGTTTCCAAAAGCGATAATATCGTTGCATTGCTTCTTAAGAATATCAGATTTGTCACCCTGGCTGCAACGATTATTGGCATTATCACTTTATTCGGAGCTGCCGTAGGACTGATGAATATCATGCTTGTGTCAGTAACCGAGCGTACCAGAGAAATAGGTGTCAGAAAAGCTATCGGGGCCAAACCCAGGACTATAAAATACCAGTTTCTTTTTGAATCAATCATGATCGGTCAGATGGGTGGAATATTTGGTATTATTCTTGGCATTCTTATAGGAAATATAGTATCATCGATGCTGAAATCGAGTTTTGTTATTCCATGGATATGGGTAACAATGGGTATAATTGTCTGCTTTATTGTTGGGGTTGTATCAGGTTATGCACCGGCAGTAAAAGCTGCAAATATCGATCCTATTGAAGCATTAAGATATGAATAAATAAAATGAATATGGAAAAACTTGTAATTCAGGAAGAGCTTAAAAATTGTCCGGGTATTGTTTACTATGCCGATACCAATAAGCTGGAACTTATCGGACGTTCTATCCCTGAAAATCCTGAGCTGATATTCAGGCGTCTTGATGAATGGATTACTCTCCATTTTGAAAAAAACAAGAATCTGAATGTGAATATACAGCTTGAATATATTAACAGCGGTTCATCAAAATATCTCTATGAGATACTGAAGAGGCTGACCGGTTTTAGCCGTTCAGGCAATAATGTGAAAATTGTATGGCTTTATGAGGAAGATGATGAAGCCATGCTGGAGCTTGGGGAGCACTACCGCGATACAGCAGGCATACCGCTTAAGATAGAGATGATAATCTGAGATGATGCTGACTTAATTAAAAAGGGGACCTGCTGAGGGTCCCCTTTTTAATATGGTATTTCAAAGTGTTACTTTACTGTATTCATGTGAGCAATGAGGTCGAGAAGCTTGCAGGAGTAACCCCACTCGTTGTCGTACCATGCTACAACCTTTACAAAATTATCGTTGAGAGAGATACCTGCTCCTGCGTCAAAGATAGAGGTACGAGGGTCACCATTAAAGTCGCTGGAAACAACAGCATCTTCAGTGTATCCGAGAATTCCTTTAAGCGGGCCTTCTGAAGCTGTCTTCATAGCTTTCTTGATATCTTCGTAGCTTGCAGGTTTCTCTAGGCGGCAGGTCAGATCAACAACAGAAACATTGATAGTTGGCACCCTGAATGACATACCGGTAAGTTTACCTTTCAGTTCGGGAATAACTTTAGTTACAGCTTTTGCTGCACCTGTGGAAGAAGGAATAATGTTAGCTGAAGCAGCACGGCCGCCTCTCCAGTCTTTATTCGATGGACCATCAACAGTTTTCTGTGTTGCAGTAGTTGAATGAACGGTTGTCATGAGACCTTCAACAATTCCAAAATTGTCGTGGAGGACTTTAGCAACAGGGGCAAGACAATTGGTTGTGCAGGAAGCATTTGATACAAACTGCATATCTGCCTTGTATTTATTCTGGTTAACACCCATTACAAACATAGGAGTATCATCTTTAGAAGGGCCTGACATTACAACATGCTTTGCACCTGCTTTGATATGACCCATGGCGGTTTCTTTAGTAAGGAAAAAACCTGTACATTCAAGTACATATTCAGCGCCAACCTCATTCCATTTAAGGTTTGCGGGATCCTTCTCTGCAGTAACACGGATGCTGTGTCCGTTTACAATAAGCTTCCCGTCCTTAACCTCCACTGTCCCATCGAACCTGCCGTGCATGGTGTCGTAAAGGAGCATATAAGCAATATAATTTACTTCGAGAAGGTCGTTGATTCCTACTATCTCCATATCGTCCCTGTTCATGGCAGCCCTGAAGGCCAGACGGCCGATCCTGCCAAAACCATTGATACCTACTTTAATTTTTGACATATCTTTATAATAATTATGGTTTATAAATCGACCACAAAATTAATATTTTTCCAATAATCTGCAAGTGGTTGAAATGATCAATTATTGTCTTCTCTTCCTGAAAAGATATGACAACCTGGTTTCTTCCGGATGGAGAGGATCAATAATGACTCCGAATCTGTAACTGACAAATAATGAAAAGAATATTGATTTATTGTCGGGACTTGCCATGATCGGGATCTTTTTTGGGAAAGCATTTATCTGCGCCCCGATCTCAATGGCATGAATTACTTTGTCCTCCTTGCTGTATTCAAAATTAAATCCGGCTTTTGCATAAATTCCGGGAAGAGCTTTTGTCTCATTCAGTCCTTTAAAAAATGAAGCTTTGCTGTAAATATCAGTTGGCTGATGGATAGAAACATCAAATTTTTCTTCCCTTATTTCAAATTCATTGGTCGAGATCGGATATAAAATCCTGTAATATATGGGTTTATAGAAGGCTATTACCGGCCCGGCTGAATAGAAATACCTGATGGCAACACCCCCGAGATCAGCTTTTTTATAAATTTCATGCTGATTTCCTAAGCCTGCCCTCAGATAGATAACAGTATTAAGCTTGCCAAATACAAACGAACCGGTTCCCGTTGCATAAATGTTGCTGATTTTAAATTCTTTGGGATGTTTTAATGTACCAAGGTCAATTTCGAGAATCCGTTTATTGAGAAAATTAATCCTTTTTGCTTCACGATAGCTGAGACCTAAACCGTCGGAATTGAGAAGGAAAGCAAAAGATCTTTCGTTCCTGAAAAAAACTTTTTGCTGCTCATTTAAATCTCCCTGCGCAAAAGCCGTGATTGCACTATAGAGAAACAGTACCGCTATTATAAGCAGCTTTTTCATATCGGGGCTAACTTATAACTCCTGGAGATAAAATTAAGACATTCGAAATCAGCCGGCATGGCCCGACTGTTCAGTTTCAGCTTTGCTGTAAGCGGGGCATGCTTCTTTATTGCATGAACTGATAACCAAAGCAGTAATAAAAGTGACAAGCAGTATAACAGCAATTTTTTTCATACAGAACATAAATTATAAGAATACAAAAATAAACTTTTCATTCTAAAAACAACATTTATGCTAATATTAATTTCCACCTATTTGATTAACAAGAGTTTTTTGATGAGGCATATCACATAAAAACAGATAAACGATAAAAAAGGTTTAGAAATTGTATCGCGTGGCCATTAATCACACCTGACGCATTCTTTCATTCCGGGCATAGAAGAATCTTGTCCCGTGGATAAATATAAATAAAAATGCTTGCTTCACCGGAGAAAGGTTATTTGGGATGCCGACTCTGAAAGAGCCAGATTTGAATATGGAGCTGTTGAAAAAGTCAAAATCCATTTACCGCAAAGGTCGCAAAGAATTACGCTAAGATCGCAAAGAGCTGAAATACATTGCTTTAACTTTGCGTACTTTGCACCTGCTTTGTGTGCTTTGCGGTTAAAATCAGTCTTTTGAGACAGCCTCCGTCAGTCATTTTTCCCCTTGAAACCTTAAACCCTGTTTTACAGACAACCTTTTTCCCGTAAATTTGTTATCCATGATTAGTGATTATAAATTATGAACAGGAAATATTTGATATTATTTATTACAATTCTAACTGCCATGAGTGCTGAATCATTTTCCCAGGAAAAGCTGCCTTATAATGACCTTAGTAAAGCTGAAGCGAATGTTATAAACAATAAAGGTACAGAGATGCCATTTATCGGGAAATATACCAATTCGACTGAAAAGGGAACTTATGTATGCAAAAGATGTGGTGCCGCTCTCTATTATTCTTCCGACAAATTTAAATCTGATTGCGGGTGGCCAAGCTTTGATGATGAGATAAAAGGTGCCGTTAAAAGATTCCCTGATCCCGACGGCATCAGGACTGAATTAGTCTGCGCGTCATGCGGAGCTCACCTTGGACATGTTTTTACAGGGGAACATCTGACTGCAAAAAATGTCAGGGATTGTGTAAACTCAATTTCACTCGATTTTGTCCCTGCAATTGTTGATCCGGGGCGGTACGGCACTGCAATCTTTGCCGGAGGCTGCTTCTGGGGAGTGGAGTATTTTCTACAAAAAGCACCCGGAGTAATTTCAGTTACATCAGGATATACGGGAGGTCATGTAAAAAATCCTTCATACAGGGAAGTTTGTACAGGTACAACCGGTCATGCAGAAGCAGTTAAGATTATCTATGACCCGCAAAAGACATCATATGAAAAGCTGCTGAGACTCTTTATGGAGATCCACGATCCCACACAGGTCGGAGGACAGGGTCCGGATATCGGGGACCAGTACAGATCAGAGATCTTTTACCTGAATGATGATCAGAGAAAGATCGCTGAAATGACCATTAACATTCTTAAAGCCAATGGATATAAAGTTGTTACAGCTGTAACAAAAGCATCAGAATTCTATGATGCTGAAAAATATCACCAGGATTATTATTTTAATAATGGCAAGGTTCCTTATTGCCATGGGTACACAAAAAGGTTCTGAGGTAACTTAAAAAGTCTTAAAAAACAAGGTAATTATAGCTACAGAGTCAGACAATCAATTAACTTTAACGAGTTTTAAATTGATTTCTTTCCGGTACTCATGAGTTTTAATAATTATAGGAGCAGGACTTCTGTTGGCCGCAGGACAAATGTCTGGTTTTTTATTCTCGGGATACTTGCCTGCATTATCATAATTCTGGGCGGCAAAAAAGCAATGACGTTGACATCAACAGACAGGTACTGTATGTCATGTCATATTCATCCGGGTGCCGATCAGAGCTGGAAGCTGTCAACTCATTATAATAATAAATCCGGAACTATAGTTCATTGCACCGAATGTCACCTTCCTCCCGAAGGTCATGGTTATCTTGCGGCCAAATCAAAACATGGTATAAAGGATGTATATGGTTATTTTTTCAAGGATAGCACTAAGATTAACTGGGAAAAGAAAAAGCTCCTTGAAAGCGCAAGAGGTTATGTTTATGAGAAATCGTGCCTTGAATGTCATCAGAATTTGTTTCCAGTTACTCTTTCTGTTAACGGAGGAAATGCCCATCTCTTTTATACAACAAGCAAAGATCCTCTTAATTGTATTAACTGCCACCTGAATGTTGGCCATTATGATAAAAATGCACCTTTGCATGACCATGATACAAGCTTCGGAGTCACAATAACCTCAACCGAACCCCCCTTTGCCGAACCTGCAAAAGTTGAAAGATTTGAAAATTATAAGGAGATGATACCCGGTACACGGGTCTCGTTCGATATGGTGGCAATACCCGGTGGCACATTCAATATGGGCAGCCCTGACAAGGAACCATTACGTGAAGCCGACGAAGGTCCGGTACGAAAAGTAACATTATCGGGATTCTGGATTGCTAAAACAGAGGTGACCTGGGATGAATATCTTGCATTTTTCAGGGCGACAAGCTCTCAGGGAAGAACTGAGGGGCAGGTTGTTACAAATAAGAACACAGATGCCATAAGCGGGGCGACTCCTCCCTGGGGCGCACCTGATCAGGGATGGGGTAAAGCTTCACGACCAGCTATTACAATGTCGTGGTATGCAGCCAATGTCTATTGCCAGTGGCTCTCAAAAGTTACAGGGAAGAAATATCGCCTGCCTACTGAAGCTGAATGGGAATATGCCTGCAGGGCAGGTACGGAAACACCATATTTCTTTGCCGGCAACCCGAAAAAATTCACATCAAAAGGATTTTTCAGGAAACTAATCGGTCCTGACACTTCCGTCATTGCTTCAATGGCAGTATATGCCGTAAACAGCCCTTCAAAGACAGAAGAACCTTCATTTGTAAAGGCTAATCCCTTCGGAATTAAAAACATGGCGGGAAATGTTGCGGAATTCTGCTCCGACATTTATTCAGCCGGCTATTATAAATCTGATTCTTTGCGAGTCAATCCAAAGGGGGCACTCAATGGACCGGAACATGTTATACGGGGAGGGTCATTCAAAAGCGATGCAAAGGATCTGCGTAGCGCTGCCCGCGACTTTACAAAGACAAAAGCATGGCTTGTCACAGATCCGCAGATGCCCAAAAGCAAATGGTGGTATTCCGATTGCATTGATGTCGGATTCAGGGTCGTATGCGAATCCGACACCTCGTCGGGGAAATAAATCAATTTGAAATTCATTGGGAAAAATGAAAAATATTAACAGAAGAAAATTTATCAGCAACACTGCCCTTGCCGGGATTGGAATCGCCGGGGCAGGAGCTGTGCTGTCATCATGCAGCAGGAAGGTCGAAAATAAGGATCTGGGTTTGCCTCCGATATTAAAAGGTGCTCCAAAAGGAAAAAAACTGAGAGCAGGTCTCATTGGTGTTGGAAACAGGGGAACAGGTGCTGCAATACAATTTATAAGTGCCGGGCCAGATCTTGAAATAGTAGCCCTGGCTGATGTATTCCAGGATAGAATTGATGCGTGCAGGAGCAGATTTGACTCTTTCAACCTGCCTATTCCGGCGGAAAACTGCTTTACCGGTTTTGACGGGTATAAAAAGCTTATGGCTCTTCCAGACATTGACGTTGTGATTCTTGCAACACCTCCTCAGTTCAGACCTGACCATTTTCTTGAAGCTGTAAGCACCAACAAACATGTCTTTATGGAAAAACCGGTTGCAGTAGACCCAGTCGGTATCAGGTCAATCATTACATCAGCAAAAAAGGCTGAGGCAATCGGGCTTAATGTTGTATCCGGAACCCAACGTCGTCATGAGGAAGATTATATTGAAACCTATAAGCAGGTAATGAATGGTGCTATCGGAACCATAACATCAGCTAAGGCTTTCTGGAACCAGGAACATGTGTGGTATCGCGAGCGCGAACCTGGATGGAACGACATGGAATACATGATCCGCAACTGGAATAACTTCTGCTGGCTATGCGGTGATCATATTCTCGATACCCATGTTCATAATATTGATGTGATTAACTGGTTCCTGGGAAAACATCCGGAAAAGGCAATTGGTTATGGGGGAAGAGCCAGGCGTATTACTGGCGATCAATATGACTTCTTCAGCGTGGATTTTGATTATGGAAATGGAGTCAGTTCTCACAGCATGTGCCGCCAGATAGATAGCTGTGTTTCAGGAACAGGTGAACTTATAATGGGAACAGAAGGATATACAAATTGTAAGAACACGATCTGGGACCTTAAAGGCAATATTAAATGGCAGTTTGATTATCCTCTGGACGAAAACGGGAAAAAGATGGATCATGTCCTTATCCCTGAGTATGTACAGGAACATATGCATCTTGTATATGCCATAAGAACAGGCAATTATGTAAATGAAGCTGAACAGACTGCTATTTCCACTCTTACAGCAATTATGGGAAGAACAGCAGCCTATACGGGCAGGGCAATCACCTGGGATGAAATCTTCAAATCGGATATGGACCTGGGTCCTGCAAAAATTGAATTCGGACCAGTTAATATGGTCTTTGAAACACCGGTACCCGGGACACCGGTAATCAGTACAGTAACTCCTTCATTCAAAGGTCAAATAATTTAAAAGATATGTCAAAAAAATCATCAAGAAGAGATTTTGTTAAGCGGTCTGTCGCAGCTGGTGCAGGGGTATTTATATTCCCCAGCATTATTCCATCATCAGCACTGGGAATGGGAAGCAGAACCGCACCCAGTAATCGTGTTGTGATCGGAGCTATTGGCACCGGATCACAGGGAATGTCAAATATGAATGACTTCCTGGAACTTAAAGACGCTGTACAGTTTGTAGCCGTCTGTGATGTCGATTCTTTGCGTCTTGCAAAAGCAAAAGAGAGAGTCGATGGTGCTAATAAAAACAGTGATTGCCGTACATACGGCGATTTCAGAGAATTTCTCGCGAAAGAAAAGCTCGATGCAGTTTCAATCGCTTTACCCGACCATTGGCATGGCATCATCTATACAGAAGCAGTCAATAATAAACTTAATGTATATGGAGAGAAACCTATCTGCCGTACCATAAAAGATGGTCAGACGATTGTTGCAGCAGTAAAAAAGAATAATATAATCTGGCAAACAGGCAGCTGGCAGCGTTCTCTGCCTAATTTCCACCGTGGCGCTGAACTTGCCATCAATGGCAGAGCCGGTAAAATAAAATATATTGAGGTAGGATTGCCTGACGGAGGAAGAGGAATAGGAACTCCTCCCGTGAAGGATGTCCCTCCGGAACTGAACTGGGAAATGTGGCTTGGTCCTGCTCCAAAAGTATCTTATAGGGGAGTATCGCACTGGGACTGGCGATGGATACTCGATTATTCAGGCGGTCAGCTGACTGACTGGGCAGGGCACCATATTGATATTGCAAACTGGGGTGCCGGACTAGAGCATACCGGTCCTGTAGAAATCTCAGGTACAGGTATTTATCCACCTGAGGGAATTTATAATGTACCGGTTGAATATGACTTCCTTTGTAAATATGCCAATGGGATTGAAATGAGAGTTGCAAATGCTTCGAGGCTGAAACCTGGCATGGGAACAACATGGCATGGAGATAAAGGCTGGATCCATACCGACAGGGGAAACAGGCTCTCAGCATCAGATCCGAAAATCCTTGAAGAGGTGATAGGCGAAAATGAGATTCACCTTTATAAAAGTGAAAATCACTGGCAGAACTTTGTCGATTGTGTCCGCTCCGGTAAACAGGCTATAGCTCCTGTCGAAGTTGCATACCGTGCTATATCAGTTGCCTTGCTGGGAGAAATAGCAATGACAACAGGTCAGACAATTAAGTGGGATCCGGAAAAAGAAGAGATTATCGGCAACCCGAGAGCAAGCCGTTTACTTAACAGACCCTACCGGCAGCCCTGGACATTACCAACAGTTTAATTGAAACATTATGAAAAAGCAATATTTTATACTTTTACTCGCAACCATTCTCATTGCATTTCTTCCTTCCTGTAAAAAGGCAACTGTTAAAACATTGATAATTACGGGTCAGGGTGACAATAACTGGAAAACCAGCTCCGAAGCTGTGAAACAGATACTTGATGAGACAGGCATATTCTCCTCCAGAATACTGACAACACCTGCAAAAGGGGAGGATATGTCGGGATTCAGACCTGATTTTTCGAAGTACAAGCTGATTGTACTTGATTATGAAGGTGACGCATGGCCGGAAAAGACAAACGCAGCTCTTATGGATTTTGTCAATAATGGAGGAGGCATTGTTGTGTACAACTCTAAGAGTGACCCAGGCGAAGCCAGACCTGATTCGGTTACACTCTCAAAAAGACACGATTTTGAGATCAGGACAAGAATATCAGATCATCCTATCACAAAGGGACTGCCTGTAAGGTGGCTCCACCCCAATGATGAAATCGTCCAGGGATTGAGACATGTCGGTGAAAATGTGCAAATCCTTGCCACAGCCTTCTCCGAAACATCATTCTCGGGTTCTGGAAAGAGCGAACCTGTCCTGGTAGTTGGAAATATGGGAAATGGAAGGGTATTTGCTACTTTAATAGGAGCTCCCGATAATGAGGATAATCCTGCTTTGCATTGTGCAGGATTTATAGTAACTCTTCAGAGGGGCGCCGAATGGGCTGCCACAGGTGAAGTTACACAGGAGGTGCCATTCGATTTTCCAACTTCTGCTGGTGCAGTGCTGCGTCCTGATTTTAAAGCTGTTGATATTGATGAAGCTTTCGATAAGCTGGCAGAATATGATATTCAAAAAAGCACAAAATATTTTACCTACCTGCAGAGCCAGATTCGTAAAGCCGCAGGAGATGAGACAGCTCTGTTAAAACTTGAAAAGAGAATGACAGATGTCCTGACAAATAAGGAAGCATCGGTAGAATCAAAAAAGCTTTTACTTCGTGAACTCAGCTGGATGGGATCTGAATACAGCATTCCTGCAATTAAAGGTCTTGCTGAGGTTCCTGAATTAAAAAACGAAGTGGAATTTGCACTGGAAAGATTAAAATAAACAATAATTGAACCCCCTTCCCGGCCCCCGCCGAAGCGGGGCAGGCTTTCCCCAAAAGGGGAAGGTGTTAATAAACAGCAGATTAAAGTCCCTCCCCCCTGGGGGAGGGATTTAGGGAGAGGGTTTTATTTAAAATTAGAAACTAACACGCATAATATGTTCTCCCTTGTAATACCGATATTCAATGAAGAGAAGCTGATCGGCGAGCTAGTAAAACGCACTGTTGAAGCTATCGAGACATTCACCAAAGACTATGAGGTGATCTTTGTTGACGACGGCAGCACAGATCAGAGTATGCCTGAGATTCTTAAATGCAGAGAGAAGAACCGGAAACTTAAATTATTATCCCTTTCAAAGAATTTCGGTCACCAGGCCGCTTACACTGCAGGTCTTGAGCATGCCCGGGGTGATATTGTAGCTATGATGGATGGCGACCTGCAGGATCCGCCCGAAATACTGGCAGAAATGTACCGAATGCTTACAGCAGAGGATTATGATATTGTGAGCGGGAAAAAGATAGGCAGAAAAGGGAAGAAATGTCGTTACCTGGGAGCTTACCTGTTCCATGAAATCTTCAAGCGTATCGGGGATATCAGGAATATGGACAATTATGGTAATTTCTCCATGATGAAGAGAATAGCCGCAGATGCACTTATCTCGATGAAAGAAAAAGTAAGGTACCTCCCGGGTCTCAGGACATTTATGGGGTTTAAACAGGGAGATGTCGGATTTGTCAGAGACAAACGTTTCTCCGGCAGACCTAAAATGACCATTCGTAAACTATTCTTTCTTGCAACAGATGCAATTTTTTCGTTCTCAAGATTTCCTATCCGGTTATGCCTGATATTGGGAGTAGCCGGAACACTTATTTTTCTGGGAGCAGGAATCTATGTTCTGATAGCAAAAGCCGCCGGAAGTACAGTGCCCGGATGGTCATCCACATTACTGAGCATCTATTTCCTGGGGTCAATTCAGCTTGTCTTCCTCGGTATCATCAGTGAATATATATTCAGAAATTACAAGGAATCACAAAATCGTCCGGTTTATTTTGTCAGAAAATTCTATGATGGCAGTCAGGAATAATGATGAAGGCGAGAGGATTGAAATATCTCTTTTTAATATGTTCAGCGTTGCTGCTGGCAGTAATGCTGATCATGAGCAAAAATGCAGGTATTTCCTGCGACGAAGTCCTTCATTATAAACAATCAGTTGCAGTCAGGGATTTTTTTTCTTCTCATGGTGCAGATCAATCTGCTCTTGAAACGCCCGTTACACACCTTAAATATTATGGCCAGTCATATGATAATATTGTAACGATCCTAACAGGCTGGCTAAATATTGATGATATTTATAGCTTTCGTCACCTGATGAGCTCTCTGGCAGGATGGATGGCCATCTTTGTTACGTCCCTGTTTGCTGTCTGGCTTTCAGGATACAGGGCAGGTATCATTGTACTTTTTCTATTTGCTGTTTCGCCGACCTTCATGGGACATACCCAGAATAACCTGAAGGATATTCCATTTGCCCTTTCATATATTGCCGGAATTTTTTTATCACTTAAGATACTTTTTTCCGGAAAGAAAATCCTTCTTACTGATATTGTTCTTCTGATACTTAGTACAGGTTTCTGTATCAGTCTCAGGGCAGGTGGATTGATATTGATATGTTACCTGTTCCTCTTTTTCTTTATATCTCTGATATACAACAGGTTTAATGAAGGACGTTATTACTGGACTGACATTACTAAAAAGCTGATCATTCTAATTCTGATTTCTGCTGCTGCATGTTTTATGAGCATACTGCTATGGCCTTTTGCCTTGCAGGATCCTATAAGAAATGTTATTTCTTCTTATAAAGTTATGGCACATTACCCTGATACCTTCAGACAGATATTTGAAGGGAAGGTCGAATGGTCTGACTTTATGCCATGGTACTATCTTATTAAATCAATGGTAATTACAATTCCGGTTATTATTTTTGTGGGAACATGTATTTTCTTCATCTATACAAAAAAAATAATTGATTCAGGGAAAGCACTTTTATATGGACTGCTGATTTTTACAATCGTGTTTCCGGTTTTCTTTGCGATTATTGAAAAATCAAATCTCTACAGCTCATGGCGACAGTTCCTCTTTATATATCCGGCAATTGTACTGATTGCTGCAACAGGATTAAGTCATCTGTTTGATTCGGTCAGGAAAAGGTTTGCCAGGTGGATAGTGTTTTTAGTGCTGGGTTTGCTTGCTATACACCCGGTAAGATTTATGGTAAATAATAATACATATTATTATTTGTATTATAACCAGCTTGTTGACGGTTTAAAAGGTGCATATGGGAATTACGAAACTGATTACTATTATATCGGGCAGACTGAAGCATCGAAGTGGCTGATAAGTTATCTGGATGAAAAAAAGATAGATACTGCTGTTGTCGGAGCGACCTTCAGTGTTGAATGGCAGTTCAGAGACCATCCCTCCATTGAAACCTTTTATTTCAGAAATGAGGAGAGAAGCCAGTACGACTGGGATTATGCAATAATCACTAACCGGTATATCCCGGTTTCCAAATTAAGAAACAATACCTGGCCACCTGAAAACGCCATTCATATAATATATGCTGACGGTATTCCGATATGTTCAGTCCTGGAACGGAAAACAAAAGCTGATTATTACGGATTGAAAGCCATGGAGGAGGGCAGAACCAGTGAAGCCATCAGCTTATTTGAAGATGCTCTTAAAGTTGAAGATGATGATGAAATGATTTTTTATAATTTTGCGCTGGCATTATTTAAGGACGGACAGTACCAGAAAGCTGATTCAGTTCTGAAGAAGGGACTGGAAATAAATCCGGGATTTGAACCGATATTAATGTATCTGGGAAATATCGCCAAAGCCCGGAAAGATAATGAGGTTGCAGTACACTATTATGAAAATTTAATTAATATTAACCGCAAGTATTTTCAAGCCTATGTTGAATTGTCAGATTTATTTGCTGATAAGAATATCCAGAAGACGCGACGGCTATTAAGAGAGTGTCTGACTATCAACCCGAAATACAAACCGGCAATTATTGCGCTGGCTGACACCTACAGAAAAAGTGACCCTGACATTGCAGAAAAATATGACATACTTGCAAATAGAATAAAATAATTTTAAAACTATAAGGATGAAAAAATCAATTTTAGTTATTTGTTTATCGCTGGTTTTTGCTATCGGCGGATTAATTCCTGCTGTTGCACAGGAGCAGCCAAAACCCGAGAAGGATACTGTAAATATGGATACCAATGCCAAACCGGAATTCTATTATTCGACTGAGGATGAAAATAGTAAAACCAGCGATAGTTCAGGTAAAAGTTCTGCAGGTGTAATTGTACTAATTGCAGGTGCAGTGATCGTTGCCGGTGTAGGCGTATTCTACCTTTTAAAGAAGAAAAAATAGTATTACTGAGGCAGACCAAAAATCAGATTTAAACCAGAATCTTTCTGCAGAATTCAACACATTTTTTGACTTCTGCAACAGCATCTGATCCCTGCGGCACAGGGTATTCCAGTTCTATATCGACATTAATCGGCCACCTGTTTTTCTTTAAAAGTAAAAGAATATCCGAAATAGGTGTTTCTCCTTTACCCCATTCCATATTTGTATTCGGTGGTGTGCCTTTCGGACCTGTTTTATCTTTCATATGTACGCTCATTATCCGGTCGTGCAGTTTTTCTATTATTACATTGGGATGCAAACCTGTGGCACCGAAATAATGACCGGCATCAAAGTTCAGCATTATGGCGGGTGAATAAGCAAGGAACTTTTCGAAGTTCCAGCCCGGCTGTCCGGGCTGCATATGCTGATGCATCACAGCAAACATCCCGTGTTTTTGTGCGAATGGTCCCAGTTTTTCACACGATTTATCGCCGATCTCAGTAGAAACACCCCTGGCTCCCAGTGCTTTTGCAGCATTGAAGGCATAATCAATCTCTTCATCTGACCAGTTTTCGGGCTCGAACTTGACAATATGAATTTTGACACCTGCATCATTGTACATCTTACGCAATTCCTGGTATTTTGTCATAGGCGCGGAAATTCTCCATTTCTTCTTTTTTTCAGTAAGGTCCTGCATTACCTTCTGGTAAGCAGATTTCTGTTCATCGGTAGCATCGCGTGCCGGTCTCTCCGGTGGCTGAGGTAATCCTGCATATAATTCTGCTGTATTACCCATCAATTCTATTGAGCTGATCCCGCTTTCTATACAATATTTAAGCGTATCTTCAGCAGATCCCGGCATGCTGCGCCAGCTGTAAGTAATTGCACCAACCTGTACTCCGCCAAATTTTGAGTTTGGCTTTTTAGTTTTTTTATCTTTTGGTTCAGCTCCTGAAGCTAAATTTATCGGAACGAAAGCAAATGTTGCAGCAGCAGCTGTGAGACCTATGAACTTTCTTCTTGATACCTGATTTTTAAAATTATTTTCCATTTTAAAAACTATAAGATTGTTTATACTTTCATCCAGATATTTCCCTTACTGTTCGAGTTTACGACAGCATGGATAAACTTCATCCCCCTGACACCATCATGAACAGTCGGGAATTCGCCGGGATCGAATTTCTCCTTGCGGATTGATTTTGCAGTACCTTTATATATGTTGGCAAGTGCTTCATAGATACCTTCCGGGTGTCCGGCAGGCATGGTATGTCCTTCTTCAGCAAGTTTACCATTATAACCATGAGCAGGCTTATAAATACGGGTCGGTTCAGAATCACTGAACAGATAAAGGTAGTTGGGGTTTTCCTGACCCCATCTCAGGCTCCCTTTGGATCCATATACTGAAATTGTGATGTCATTTTCGAGCCCGCCGCAAACCTGGCTGGCCCTGATGACTCCTTTGAGCTTTTTGCTGAAGCGGATAAGAACAGTACCGTCAAGATCAAGCTTTATGCCCTCTTTTACCGAATTCAGGTCGGAGAGGACTTCTTTTATTTCAAGTCCGGTTGTATACTCGATGAGGTTGAAAGCATGAACTCCAATATCTCCCATGCAGCTGCTCGCACCGGCGTGTTTCGGATCGAGCCTCCAGACACCGGTGATCCTGCTGCCGGTACCATATATGATCGAATTTATCCATCCCTGGTAGTACTGGGCGTCTATCCGCTGTATAGTTCCCAGCACTCCCTTCTTAATAAGGTCCCTCATCTGCCTCACCATAGGGTAGCCGGTATATGTGTGGGTCAGAGCAAAAGTTTTCTTCGTTTTTGCCACCAGTTTTTCAAGGTCCAGGGCCTCCCTGACAGTGATTGTCATCGGTTTTTCGCAGACCACATGAAATCCTGCGGTAAGAAGTTTCATGGCAAATGAATAATGGAGAGCATTTGGCACAACAATGGACACAACTTCCATTCTTTCATCTTTTGGGCGTGCCAGCTCTTTTTTGATCAAGGCGTGCACACTGTTGTAACAACGGTCAAGACTAATGCCTTCTTTGACCGCAAATTCCATACTCTTTGCATAATCGACGTCAAAGACACCTCCGACAAGTTCAAAATCGTTGCATATTCTGGAAGCACGACGATGAGCATCACCGATGAATGCTCCGATACCACCTCCAATCATCCCCATTTTAATTTTTTCCATAAATACTATTTTAGAGATTATATATTTTAATTTATTGCAAACCCACCCCAGTCCCCCCGCTATCGCGGGGCAGGCTCTCGCAGGAGGGGAGCTAAAGAAGATTATTTTTCAAAAGCCGCATCGAAAGCAACATCAGAAGGGGGGAAGTCGATTGACTTTACGAATTCACAGGCTTCTCTTGCCCCATGCTCGCGATCCATTCCGCTGTCTTCCCATTCTACCGATAAAGGACCTTTGTAGCCAATACGATTCAGGGCCCTTATGATTTCTTCAAAATTTATATTGCCCCGTCCAAGGCTCCTGAAATCCCAGTAACGCCCTTTAGTGCCAAATTCAGTATGTCCGCCGAATACACCTGCTTCTGTTGGCGACTCGGACCAGCCTACATCCTTCATATGAACATGAAAGATTTTGTCAGAAAAAGCATAAATAAATTGTACGTAATCAACACCCTGGTATCCGAAATGGGAGGGATCGTAATTAAATCCGAAATTTGGATGGTTGTCAATAGCCTTCAATGCTCTGCGGGCTGACGCAATATCGAATGCGATCTCCGTGGGATGTGCTTCAAACGCGAAACGAATTCCAAGCTCATGATATTTGTCGAGTATTGGAGTCCAGCGTGCCCCAAAGTCTGCATATCCTTCATCTATCATAGCCTTAGGGACCGGAGGAAAAGAATAAATGAGGTGCCAGATCGGGCTCCCGGTAAATCCATTAACGATAGAGACACCAAGTCTCCTGGCTGCTTCACCGGTTTTGATCATTTCCTCAGCAGCACGTTTCCTTACCCCTTCAGGATCACCATCGCCCCATACATATTGTGGCAGGATGCTTTTATGGCGTTCATCAATACGATCCGTAACTGCCTGACCAACAAGATGATTTGATATTGAAAACACCTTCAGCCCATAACTGCCAAGCAAGTTAAGCTTAGCTTTGCAATAGGCATCATTTGCTTTACTGACTTCAAAATGATCGCCCCAGCATGCCAGTTCAAGACCATCGTATCCGAATGATTTTGCTTTCTGACATACCTTTTCCAGCGGCAGGTCTGCCCACTGTCCTGTGAATAATGTTACCGGTCTGCTCATAATTGTCTTGTGTTTTGTGTTTTGTGTCTTGTGTCTTGTGTCTTGTGTCTTTTGTCTTACAACTCCCTGATCCATATATTCCTGAACGCCACAGGATTACCATGATCCTGAAGCGAAAGGCTTTCTGCACCATGCCATTTAATGAAAGCTTCAGGAATTTGAGTATAATCTGTAGGCCCTCTTAAGCTGACATTATTCTGAACCAGAACTCCATTATGCAATACAGTGACCCTTGGAGGAGTAAAATATGTAATTGAATCCGGATTGAAAGTCGGAGCTGTATAAATAATATCATAGGTTTGCCATTCACCCGGTCCCCTGCTGGCATTTACCAGCGGTGGAAATTGCTTATATATGCTGGCAGCCTGACCATGCCGGTAGGTGAGGTTATTATAGCTGTCAAGTATCTGAACTTCATAACGTCCCTGAAGAAATACTCCGCTGTTTCCTCTTCCCTGGCCTTCGCCGGTCACTTCAGACGGCGACTTCCATTCGATATGCAGCTGCATATTTGAAAACTTCCGTTTTGTCTTTATATAACCGGACCCTCTGACACTGATCAGCTCGCCATCCTTCACTATCCATTTTGAAGGATTGCCCTTTGTATCTTCCCATTCTTTATTAACATCTGTCCCGTCAAATAATATTATCGCATCTGACGGAGGCTGACTGTTGGTTGCCCCCGGCTGAATGATTTTAACAACGGGCTCCATAATCTCTAACATGCCCGGAACCATTCTGGCAGGATCAACTTTCACCTGGGATTGCTGTGGCTGCTGCGATTGCTGGCGCTGTTGCTGAGCTTGTGCATTTAGTGTTACGGCTGCTGAAGCAAGTATCAGCATGAAATAAATCTTCTTCATATTGTTTTATTATTAAGTGTATAGATTACATTTATTTACATCACCGGCACTCTCCCTGGTGTCCATGGCGCCTTGATTGCATCGAGTTGTTTTTCAAGCTTCATCAGATCTTCTCCTGCCCTGGTAACTCTTTCAAGAACTGGTGGAAATTCAGATTTAAGCACTGTCAGCTGGTCTTTTGCAATCTGTGTAATATTACCGCTCATGCTGTAGCTGGTTATTGCTATCTCATTTAACCTGTCATTGAGAGGAACATCTGCCGGAGGCAGCTCTTCAGAGCTTGCTTTGGCCTCAGCACCTCTGAATCTTAAAGAAACAGATTCTGCCTCATTAATGATTCTCTGAGCTTCTTTTTTCATCTCCAGTTGTTGCAGCAGGAGTATTCTGTAAAGCCTGTATCACAGCGTTTGCACGGTCAAGCAGTTCTCCATTATAACTTTGAGTGCCGTAAATCGTCCGGGTATATTCTGAAGCTTCTTTCAACCAGGCACTCTTGGCGTTATTGTCGGTCGACGGGAAGGTTACAATATCAAGCGGTTTACATAGGAATGAAACCGGGTCTGCGATATCTTTGACCTCTCCTTTGGCATACATCGCAAGTGAAACTTTATATGTTCCCGGCATAGCCTGTATGCCGTTTCTTGCTGAACCCAGCGGATCAAATTTGGTAGTAGTGACAGGAGATTTCCCTGCCCATGTAAAATTCCAGTTAACCCTGTTAATTCCTTTTGAAGCTGATTTATATACCTGTTTTACAATATTATTACTCTCGTCGGTAATAGTAAATATAAGGTAAGGTTTTATCTCTTTTTCTTCAGCCTGGAGCGCTTCATATGAGGGCTGTGGCATCTTTTCCCCTTTTTCAAAAAGTGCTTTTTCTTTCTCCTGCCTCAGAGCTTTGTCCGTTTTTGGCACATCCTTCACAAAATAGGTTATAGTAGCCCCATATGGCGGATTAGGAGCTTTGAAATATGTTGATCCCTGGTTACCAAATCCCTCAGTCTCAACAAACATTTTAGCATCTTTGACCGGGAAAATATATCCGTTTTTATCGAGGATATCCTTTTTGAAATTTCTTAATGGAGAATAATCGTCGAGTATATAAAAACCTCTTCCGAAAGTCGCGATTACCAGGTCCGTTTCACGTTCCTGGATAGTTATATCCCTGACTGCTGCTGTTGGTAATCCTGATTTGAATTCGGTCCATACATTCCCCCCGTCTGATGAAAAATAAAATGAAAATTCCGATCCGGCGAAAAGAAGATTCGGATTGACAGGATCCTGCTCCAGGGAATGGATTGTTCCGTTTGCCGGAAGCTTATTAGTGATCATCATCCAGCTCTTCCCCTTATCAATACTTTTAAGAATATACGGTTTGAAATCGTCCTGGAGCATGTTATTAAAGGATGCATAAACGATATTCTCATTGAATTTATCGGGGAGGATATCGCTTACGTAAGTGTATTCGGGTACACCCGGGAAAGTAGTGATCCGGGTCCAGTTTTTTCCACCATCCTCAGTTACCGCTATCACCCCATCATCAGTACCGGCATACAATAGGTCCTTCTTAACTTTCGATTCAGCCAGTGATACAACCAAACCCCAAAGAGATGTTGAAACATCCTTTGCAACTGCATCAATGCTCCAGTATTTGCCCATAACCTTAAACTGGTTGCGGTCTTCATTTCTCGTAATGTCGCCCGATATTACTTCCCAGCTGTTCCCGCGGTCGTTACTTCTGAATACCTTATTCGCAGCCATATAAATCGTTTCCCGCTGGTGAGGACTTATAATAAGAGGAGTATCCCAATACCAGCGATAAGTTTTTTCTCCTTTAGGAGGGATAGGTTTTATACTGACTGCCTCCTGGCTTTTTTTGTCATACCTGAATGCATTCCCGTACTGGTACTCTGTATAAACGATATTTTCATCAACAGGATCGGTGGCAACCCAGAATCCATCGCCACCCATTGTTACGAACCAGTTATCATTTATTACTCCGTCCCTGCTCGTATTTCGCGAGGGACCTCCCATGGAATTATTATCCTGGGTTCCCCCATATACATTATAAAATGGCAGTGCATTATCGACACTTACCCTGTAGAATTGCGTAACCGGAAGATTTGATTTGAAAATATAGTTTTTTCCTGCATCGAACGATTCAT
Organism: uncultured Bacteroidales bacterium; assembly: GCA_963825935.1. Lineage (GTDB taxonomy): Bacteria > Bacteroidota > Bacteroidia > Bacteroidales > VadinHA17 > LD21. The sequence goes on from CAWGUN010000013.1 coordinate 540,314, forward strand.
AAATTCCTCCATCGCCCCCTATGTAGAAGTGTTTCGTATCATCCGGATCGATCCACATGGTATGATCATCAACATGCCGCTGGTTATTGCCGACCGCATTCCAGGTTTTGCCTCCGTCGGTAGTGACCTGTGTAACTACTTCCAGGCTATATACTTTATTGACATCTTCAGGATCACAGGCAATTCTGTTAAAATATTGTCCCTGTGATGAATGTGAGCTCATTTTCTCCCATGTGGCACCCCTGTTTACTGTACGGTAAAATCCGCTGTTTTCTCCGGCAGCTTCCATAATTATATAAAGAACATCGGGATTGACCCGGGAAATTGCAAGACCAGTCCCTCCAATATCGCCGGAGGGAAGTCCTTTCATGATTTTGTCCCAGGTTTTGCCTGCATCCTTCGATTTATATACTGCTGATTCAGGACCGCCACCAATTTTGGTATAAACATGTCTCCTTCTCTGTTCTGAAGTTGCATATAAAACATCAGGATTTCGTGGATCCATCACAACATTATTTACACCGGTATTCTCGCTAATATCCAGCACTTTGTTCCAGGTTTTTCCGCCGTCTGTCGTTTTATAAAGTCCACGTTCGCCCCCGGGGCCCCAGATAGAACCTTCTGCTGCAACATAAACAACATCGGAGTTTCGGGGATCGATTACAATCATTCCTATTTGCCTCGAATTTTTTAATCCCATGTTTTTCCAGCTTGAACCTCCGTCTTCTGATTTGTAAACTCCATCTCCGTAACCAAGCTGACGCTGATGGTTATTTTCTCCGGTTCCAGTCCAAATCACAAAAGGATTGTTTGGATCAATACAGAGGCAACCGATAGAATAAGCACCATATGAATCGAAAATGGGAGACCATGTTGTCCCGTTATTCACGGTTTTCCAAATGTTGCCGGCAGCAACAGCGACATATATTTCGGAATGATTTTCAGGATTGACTGCAAAATCAGAGATCCTTCCTGAAGCCCATGCCGGGCCAATGCTCCTGAATGTTAGTCCGGAGAAAGTTGAACTTAACAATGTATCCTTCTTTTCAGGTTCCTTTGCTGCTTCTTTCTTCTTTTGTCCGGAAACAGGACTCAGGCTTATGAGCAGGACAGCGAAAAGTGTTATAAGAATCTGTTTTTTCATTTTTATCGTATTTTTAACTTAACAAGTGAATCTCGCTAAGATAAGAAAATCCTTTTCAACCAGCCTGCAGGTTTTGGCAGAATTTGTTTCCTTTGTAATATATTATGCGACATATAAAAATGAACATGCTTTCTGATACTTTGCTCAGCAGGAAAACTATCCGGAAATATTCCCCGAAACCTGTAGAAGAAGATCTTCTGAATGAACTGCTTACCAAAGGATGCCGGGCTCCGACAACTGGTAATATGCAGGTCTACAGTATTATAATTACAAAGGATGATGAAAAAAAGAAGGAGCTGGCTCCATCTCATTTCAACCAGCATATGGTTACGGAAGCGCCTGTAGTGTTGACATTTTGCGCCGATTTTAACAGGTTCAGCAAATGGTGCAGGAAAAGAAATGCAGAACCCGGATACGATAATTTTCTTTCCTTCTTTACTGCTTCAATTGATACATTGCTTGTGGCACAGACTGTGTGCATAGCAGCTGAATCGGCTGGACTGGGTCTCTGTTACCTCGGAACTACAACTTATATGGCAAACAAAATTATTGAAACTCTCAGACTTCCGAAAGGAGTAGTACCGGTTGCAACCATCACCCTTGGTTGGCCTGATGAAAATCCTGAACAGGTCGACAGGCTTCCCCTTGAGGCAGTCATTCATAAAGAAATTTACCATGATTATTCCGGAGAGGAAATCGACAGGTACTACTCCGCGAAGGAGAGAAGACCGGATTCAGAGCAATTCGTGAAAGAGAATAATAAGGAGACATTGGCACAGGTGTTTACCGATGTGAGGTATAAAAAAGAAGATAATGTTCATTTTTCGAAGATGCTGCTGCAGGTACTTAAAGACCAGGGATTTATGGAACAATAACTAAGATAAAAGATAAAAGACAAAAGACCCAAGAAAATCCATTTCCGGGAAAGCCTGCTCCGCAAGGCGGGGGAAAAAGGCTAAAGCAAAAAGATCCCCTCCTGCGAGGGGCAATACTCTTTGTACACATTTTCAAGTATTCGACAATAAAGGCACTAAAGGAGACGATTGAAAGGAAGAATAAGATTCCTCATTCAGTCAAGCCCGTCGCAAGCTCCGGATTTGCCTGAATTCGGAATGACAGGTATATTAAAAGTCGGAGTGGGAAAGAAGCGGCGAGCCGCAGAATCTCCCTCTCTCATTACTGAACTGAATTTGCGTATAAAAGGTAGTGGAGGATCAACGGGTGGGTTATTTGAAATGTTATAGTCGAAATTAATTTCTAAATAAAATCAATCTTCAGCTCCTCTGCGATTTTTACCAGATCCTCCTTAATGGCAGGTACAAGCTTAATTCCTTCTTTCATTATGCGCGCTTCAGCTTCTCTCTCAGGATCACCGGGAATCAATACACGTTCCTGACCCTCAACAGGTTTAGCCGATCTGAATGTCTCAATCCATTTATCCATTTTTGCCTTGAATTCATCTGCCGGCTGGAACGCATCAATGCTCATCGCACCGAAAAAATGACCGGTACCTTCTCCGACCTTTTTATCCAGGAGCGGAAGGTAAGCTACACTCGGAGGAACAAAGGGGCCGAAATTGGCACCGCTGAAAACAGCAGAAAATATATCAACTATTGATGAAAGGCAATATCCCTTATGGCTCCCGTGAAGGCGGTCGCCACCAAGTGTCAGCATAGAACCGCCCGATTTCAGGATAGCCGGATCATCCGAGGGTTTCCCGGTTTTATCCTGTACCAGCCCGAATGCAACTTTCTCTCCCTTTTTTTCGGCAACAGCAAGCTTGCCCCGTGCAATGGGGGTTGATGCAAAATCAGCAACAAATGCAGGTTGTTTCAAAGCAGGGATGGCAACGGCAATAGGATTTGTACCCATCATCCTGCTGATCGAAAAAGTCGGAGCTACCAGAGGATTGGCATTTGTAAGGCATATTCCGATCATGTCATGCTTTAATGCCATCATGGAATAATAGCCGGCAATTCCGAAATGATTCGAATTACGGGTAGCCACCCATCCTGTTCCTGCTTTTTTAGCTTTTTCTATGGCAATCTCCATAGATTTACGGGCCGCAATCATTCCGACTGCATTGTCACCATCAACAACGGCAGTGCTGGGAGATTCATGAACTATTTTTACAGCAGGTTTAACGTTGATCCTTCCGGCTTTCCATAGCTCGTAATAGTCTTTTATCCTGATCATTCCGTGAGAGGCCTGATCCCTCAACTCGGCTGCAAGAAAAACATCGGCAATTATTCCTGAATCATGCTTACTGCATCCCATCTTAAGGAATACGTTCTTCGTAAAATTAAGCAGGTATTCGTATGTGTACATCTGTTGGATATATTTATTTTCTGACTCTAACAGGGTAGGGTGGTCTGACAGGTTCTTCAGGCGGATTCTTCTTAAGTTCTTCTAAAACAACCTCTATAGCTTTTTCAAGTTGAGGGTCCTTCCCGTTAATGATATCAGCAGGCAATTGTTCTACTTCTATATCAGGTGCAACCCCGACATTTTCAACAACAAAACCATCTTTAGTCCATATTGCCAGGTTTGGAGCAGTGACATATCCTCCGTCAATAAATGCAGGGTATCCTAGCATGCCTACCAGTCCGCCCCATGTGCGTTTACCAACAAGTGTTCCTACCTTGAATTTTCTGAACATCCATGGCAGCATATCTCCACCCGATCCAGCCATTTCATCAATGATCATCACCTTTGGACCCTGTATTGATGCTAAAGGAGTCTTTAAATCCTTTCCGTACCTGGTATTCCAGTAAGACTGAAGCGGACGCAGGAGTATATCTATATAATAATCTGCCAGAGAACCTCCACCATTGAACCTTTCATCAATTATAATTGCTTTCCTGTTCGCCTGCGGGAAAAAATACCTTTTAAAATATTCATGTCCCTCAGTTGATGTATTTGGAACATACACATAAGCCACCTGTCCATTTGTTGCTTCCGTTACCTTCTTTAGATTTCCTTCAACCCAATCACGATTCCTGAGAGAGTACTCATTTGCCACCGGAACTACTTTGACTACTCTTGAACCTGCATAATCCGGTTTATCGTTTATTGTAAGTTCTACGATTTTTCCGTCAGTGTTTTCAAAATAACTGTAAATATTCTTATCGGCAGTCAGGTCTTTTCCGTTGACAGCAAGAATAAAGTCTCCTTTTTTAATATTAAGACCCGGTTCTGTTAATGGAGATCGCAGATTGGGATTCCAGTTGAGACCGCCGTAAATTTTATCTATCTGGTATCTATTGGCTGAAATTACATAATCTGCTCCCAGTAATCCTCCTCCTATTCTTTGAGGAGTATTAAGTACGTCACCTCCACCGACACTATGATGCCCTACGCTCAATTCACTGCACATCCACTGAATGACCCTGTTAAGATCACTTCTGCAGGCAAGATCGGGAAGGAACTTTGAATATTTTACCTTCATGGCATTCCAGTCAGCTCCCTGCATTCCAGGATCATAGAAATAGTCGCGATTGATTCTCCATGCTTCATCCAGAATCTGAGGCCATTCTGCAACCGGATCAATCTTTACAGAAACAGCTCCTGTATTAATAATTCCCTTGCCAGGTTCTGGTTTCTTTCCTGTCGCAGTTATCCCGAAAACTATTCCTTTATTGTAAACCATCTTTTTCCTGTCAAAAGATATTAAGTAATTATCGAGTTCCATAATCTCCTCATCTTTCCTGTCTTTAAGGCTGTACTTGTGCAACTTTGAGGATTCTGATGATATCAAAGGCCTGACTATATAATAGACTTCCCCTGAATCACCAACAGCAAGATCTGAGAAGTTACCTGCAGTGACAGGCAGATTTAAAATTCTATCATTCAAACCATCGGTTTCAATTTTAAGGACTTTTGATTCTCCCTTTGAAGGAGTCGCTGGTTTAGCCTCTTTTTTATTTTTATCAGCTGGCTTTTCGGGTATAGTCTTATCAGGTTTTAATGTTTCTTCATCGCTTTCTTTTACAAAGGGAGAAATAATATCCTTTCTTAACGTTACAAGATAAATAGAATTGGTCATCCTCATATCCTCACTGGACAGGTCAAACCAATTGACAACAGGACCGGCATCAGTGGAAGCAAAGAAATAAAGGTATTTGCCATTCGGGTCAAACTTTGGTTCAGATGCATCACTCAGTCCGTCAGTAACCGGAAATGATTTTTGCTGATCGATTGAATAAAGATAAATCATCCTGAAATTTGTTTCCAACATCTTAGTGTATACAATCCATTTTGAATCAGAGGACCAATCACTCAATATATTCCTGTAGGCTCCAGGAAAATACAGATCATCTGAGTCAATTTTTTTAATTGTATTTGTTAAGATATCAAGGATATACATATTTCTTCCATTGTCAACGAAACTTATCTTCTTGCTGTCAGGTGACCATTTCGGAAATGCATAGAAACCAGTTCCTGTCATCTTAATTGTTTTTGGATCTCCTTTTCCATCCTGAGACTTCAGGTGAAGCATATACTCTCCTGACGCATCTGAAAAATAAGCAATAGTTTTTCCATCGGGAGACCATGACGGAAATGTTTCATGAATATTTGTTGTAAGTGTAATATTTCTTGGATCTCCTTTTTCAGCTGGCAGCGTTATTATTTCTCCCCTGAAATCTATTACGATACGTGAGCCCGTCGGAGAGATGTCAATACTACGGATATAATTATTACCCTGGACGAACCTTGGTCTCATTTCAAGAAGATCTGCTGCAATACCTATTATCAACTTTTTTTCTGAATTTAGTCTGGTATCGAAAATATGCAGATACCCTTCCTGTTCAAAAACAATCGTACCATTTCCTGTGGAAGCTTTCAGAATGGGGAAATCAGTATAATTTGTGAGTTGCTTTACTTCCTGATTACCTGTTCCGTAAGAAAATAGATTAAATTCCCCGTTTCTGTCACTTAGAAAATAAATCTTGTCACCAACCCACATAGGATCTGCATCATTACATCCTCCTTCAGGCTGTGGAATTTTCCTGACTGAATAATCATTAAATGAGCATAACCAGATACTGGATGTCCTTCCACCCCTGTAATTCTTCCATTGCAGATAAGCAGGTGCAAGTGGGGTGTAAGCCATTGATTTATTGTCTGGTGAATAGCATGCTGACCATGCATTAGGAATAAGAAGCCTGACAGGAAAACCTCCATTTATTCCGACAGTAAAAAGTTGAAAATATCTGTTCGTGAATGCATAACGTTGCGAAACGAATAGAACACTCTTACCATCCGGAGTAAACCCTCTTACGAGATCGTTACCTGGATGCCAGGTCAGTCGTGTCGGGACACCTCCTTCAACCGGGACTATATAGACATCTGTGTTCCCGTCATACTGGGCACTGAAGGCAATAAGTTTACCATCAGGGGAGAAAGACGGATTTGATTCGATCCCTTCATCAACCGTCAGCCTTCTCGGTTCTGATCCGTCGATATTGGCTATCCAGAGATCCTCGGCATAAATAAATGCAATGTGGTCACCACATACAGCCGGCTGAGCCATCATCCTTGTATCAGTTGTATTTATCCCATAAGATGATCCAAGGGAAAGCATGAAAAGGATAAGAATTGATAGAAAACAAAGTGGTGCTTTTTTCATAATCATTTTTTATAATAGTTATATTCCTGTTTCGGATGGTTAAGTTACGAACAACATGAATTCATAAAAAATTTATTTTATGATGAATCCAATAATTGTATTTAAAGTATTGAAATTTAACTCCTTAACCTTTAAGCTTTAACACCTGGAGACCTTCAGGCCTTTCGTACAGCATGATTCACTCCCGCCTGCTGGGTAGGAGTGATAGTCAGATCATTTATACAAACATGAGACGGAAGAGAGGCGCAATAGTAGATCACCTCCGCAATATCTTCACCTGTTAGAGCTTCAATGCCCTTATAGACCTCTTTTGCTTTTTTTTCATCTCCCTTAAACCTGACGATAGAAAATTCCGTTTCGGCCATACCAGGAGCAATATTTGTAACCTTAATGTTATGCTTCAACAGGTCAATCCTCATTGATTTTGAAAGAGCATCCACCGCATGTTTTGAGGCACAATATACATTCCCGTTTTCATAAACCTCCTTACCTGCAATGGAGGAAATATTGAAGATATGTCCGCATTTCCTTGAAACCATAAGCGGAGACACAGCCCTTGTAACATATAACAGCCCTTTAATGTTGGTATCAATCATCCGGTCCCAGTCGTCAGTGTCCCCGTCATTAATATGTGAGAGACCAACTGCCAGACCTGCATTATTAACCAGTATATCAATGTTTTTCCATTCTTCAGGAAGGTTCTTTATTATTGACTCAACTTCTTCCCTGTTTCTGACATCAAAATTGAGAGACAATACCTTTATATTATATAGAGCCAGTTCTTTTTCAAGTTGTTTAAGCCGTTCATTCCTGCGGCCGGTAACAATTATATTGTACCCGTTCTTTGCAAATTTAACAGCTATTGCCCGGCCAAATCCGGCCGTTGCGCCGGTTATCATAATGATCTTCTTCATCGTGTGTTTATTAGTTTCTACATGTAAAAATAGAAATACTTTTATATTTGCATTCTATCAATATGGCAGATCTTAATCGTGGGGAAAAAGCTTTTGTCGGCTCAATGTTCGACAGCATCGCATTCAGGTACGATTTTCTGAATCATTTTATGTCTTTCGGGATCGACCGCCTCTGGAGGAAAAAGGCAATAAGAATTATTTCCCGAACTCACCAAAGCCCTGATATACTTGATGTTGCCACCGGTACAGGCGATCTTGCAATTGCAGCAATGAAGATATCTCCGGTACATGTCACCGGCATTGATATTTCTGATAAGATGCTGGAGATAGGCATTGAGAAAATCAGAAAAAAAGAACTTTCTGATAAAATTGAACTGTTGAGGGGTGATTCTGAAAAGATCCCATTTCCCGATGAAAGATTTGATGTTGTTATGGTGGCATTCGGTGTCCGGAACTTCTCAGATCCATTAATTGGACTTTCAGAGATGAACAGGGTCCTCAGACATGGTGGACTTATAATGGTGCTCGAATTTTCAAAACCAGCAAAATTTCCTTTCAGGCAGATATATAATTTTTATTTCCTCAATATTCTTCCGGTAATAGGAAGGATCCTCTCAAAAAACAAAAAAGCATACCGCTATTTGCCGGAGTCGGTTATGCAATTTCCGGATAATGAACAATTTATAGAATTATTGATTAAAGCAGGTTTCTCCGGTGCAATACAGAAAAAATTTACTCTTGGGGTGGCCAGCGTTTATACAGCTCTTAAATCATAAACGCAATAATTATAATTCAAAGCAGTTTATTATCTTGTGACATTAATAAAATCTGAAAGCCCGGATTGAAAAAAAGAAGTCTATATATTTTATTTGCCCTGATATTTCTGCTGATCCATTTTGATCTGTCGGGACAAAAGCAGAAGCCTAAAAACAGATCGTGGTACGATGATAAATTGCTTCATTTCGGATTCAGTCTCGGGTTGAACACGATGGATTTCAACATTACTCCTGCACAAACATACCTTTCAACTGATTCCCTTTATCCGGAAGTGAGCAGGCTTAATCCCGGAATTAATATCCAGATTGTCACTGACTATCATCCGGCGAATCATTTTGATATCAGGTTCCTGCCGGGTGTCTCTTTCGGACAAAGAAATATAAGGTATTATAAGAACAAGGTTTTCAGTAATCAACAGGTAAAGCTTGAATCCTCATTTTTAGAATTTCCGTTACTTCTGAAGTATAAGGGAGACAGACTTAATAATGTCAGACCATATTTAGTCGGCGGATTGAATTACCGCTATGATCTTGCCGGGAAAAAAGAGTTCGATGATGAAAAACCGGTATTTATAAGGGTCAAAAGATCTGATCTTTATTATGAAATGGGGGCAGGACTCGACTTTTATCTCACATATTTTAAGTTATCAATAGAGCTCAAAATGTCGACTGGTTTGGGAAATGTCATTGTGAATGAGGCATATCCGGGACAAGAGCAATATCGCAATGCTATTGATAAGATGAAATCGCAGATTTGGGTAATTGCTTTTCATTTTGAATAGAAATGCCGATACAGGTTCAGCTCACCATTGACCCCGAAGCAGCAGCCGACGAAAAGTCAATCCGTAAGTTATCTGCAGCTCTTGCAAAGATCGAACAATCGCAGATTTCAGATGTCAGGGTAATTAAAAAGTCTGTTGATGCACGACAGAAGAACATTAAAGTTATCCTGACCGTAGAAGTCTTTTCAGAAAATGAAGCTTTCGTACCATTAATAAATCCTTTCAACCCAAAGGATGTCTCGAATAAAACTGAGATAATAATAGCAGGAGCAGGTCCGGCAGGATTATTCGCCGCACTGCGCCTGATTGAACTTGGAATCCGGCCAGTAATAATTGAAAGAGGAAAGGATGTATCGGCACGTAAAAAGGATATTGCAAGAATAAGCAGGGAACAGATTGTTGATCCCGACAGTAATTATTGTTTCGGAGAGGGTGGCGCCGGAACCTTTTCTGACGGCAAGCTTTATACCCGTTCGAAAAAGAGGGGTGATAATTCGCGTGTTCTGGAACTTTTGTGCTACCATGGTGCAAATAAAAATATCCTTTATGAAGCTCACCCTCACCTCGGAACCGATAAGCTCCCGGGTATAATATCGGGAGTAAGAAAATCAATTCTCGATGCTGGTGGAATATTCCTGCTCGAAAAAAAAGTTACGGACATACTTACCGAAGGTAACAGGGTAACGGGTATATTGACATCCGGAAATGAAAAATTTCTTTCTCCTGCTATCATTCTTGCTACTGGTCATTCAGCCAGGGATATTTATGAAATATGCAGAGCCCGGGGCATTAAGCTCGAAATGAAATCCTTTGCTATGGGTGTAAGAGTGGAGCATCCCCAGGAACTGGTTGACAGAATCCAGTATCATGGTAATTCACGTGGCAGTTATCTTCCTGCAGCTTCTTATAATATAGTAAGACAGGTTGACGGGAGAGGAGTTTATTCTTTTTGCATGTGCCCGGGCGGATTTATTGTTCCTTCTTCAACATCCCAGGAAGAGGTCGTGGTTAACGGTATGTCTCCTTCAGAACGAAATTCACCATATGCCAACTCAGGCATTGTTGTTGAGATAAGACCTGAAGATCTTCTGAAATACAAAAGCTTCAGTGAACTTGCAGGACTGGAATACCAGAAAGATCTGGAGAAAGAAGCATGGATAAACGGTGGAAAGACGCAAAGAGCTCCTTCACAATGCCTTGCAGACTTTGTAGCTGGCAAATTATCCGCCTCAATTCCGAAAGTGTCATATTTCCCGGGTACGACATCTTCACCTCTTAATGAATGGCTCCCGTCAGCAATAAGTAAAAGGTTACAGGAAGGTTTCAGGCTTTTTGGATCTGCAATGAAAGGGTATCTGACCAATGAGGCAGTTGTACTTGGTGTTGAATCAAGGACCTCATCGCCTGTCAGGATTCCGCGCGATCCGGAAACGATGGAGCATGTAAATGTTGCAGGTTTATATCCCTGCGGTGAAGGTTCAGGTTATGCAGGTGGCATAGTATCTTCAGCCGTCGATGGAATAAGGGCTGCAGAAGCAATCAGTAAAAAGCTAAACCCTTAACCAATCCGACTTCTCTTCTTCATGCCGCCTGCCGCCTCATCCCTGCCTTCCCTTGCTTCTAGTAAATTCAGAAAAAATTACAGATGCTGCCATTCCAACGTTAAGAGAGTCAATACCGGATTCAGCCTGAGCCAGTTTCGGGATCATCAGTCTGTCGGTTATATACGGCAGCAGCTCATCCGATATACCTTTTGACTCATTACCGAGAAGGATAATTCCCTTATTTCCAAGTTTGTAAGAATATATTGATTCACCTTCAATCAGAGCTCCGTAAATCTTAATTTTATTATCTGCTGCTGATTCCAGTAATTTTTGCAGGTCCGTATAATATACGCTGACATGCAGAATTGCACCCATGGTCGCTTGTATAACTTTGGAGTTATAGACATCGACGCAATCTTTTGAGCAGAAAATATTTTTTATACCAAACCATGCGGCAGCCCTGATTATAGTGCCAAGATTTCCGGGATCCTGGACACAATCAAGAGCTACAGTCAGATTTTTTTCAAAGGCAACCTGATCTGAAGAAACTTCAGGCATCTGAATCACTGCCAAAGCATTTTGAGGAGTTCTGAGTGTACTCATCTTTTTCAGCTCATCATAACTGGCCAAAATAACTTCTCCTATTCCCTGTTTATGTACAAGAGGGAGAGAGTTAAGAAACTCAGGTTTGGCAATCAGGGTCCTGACATCAACCTTTGCCATCAGGAACTCTTTTACCAGTTTATCGCCTTCAATTATATATAACTTTTCCTCTTCCCTTACCTTCTTTTTCTGAAGAGAAATAATGAAATTCATCTTGCTTTTACTGACCATAATAAGGTTGTTTTATCCTGATTATTATTTATTATTATTGATATATTTGCGTAACACTTGTGGTACAAAATTTGAAAAAAAATATCTTAAATAAAAATATTTATTTACTGAGATCCTTTCTCCTTCCATTTCTTGTAATTCTAATTGTATCATCGTGTAATCCAACTAAATACGTTCCGCAGGGTGAAACTTTGCTCGATAAAACACATATTATAATTAATAAAGAGGGCATCAAGAAGTCCGAACTGGTCCCGTATATCAAACAAAATCCGAATAAGCGGATCTTCGGAGCAAGATTTCACCTCGGATTATATAACCTCTCAAATTTAAACAAAGAAAAATGGCCTCATTCATGGTTGAGGGAAATTGGCGAGGAACCGGTAATATTTGATCCCTACTCCACCGAGAAATCAAGAGAACAGATACAATCATATATTGCTTCCAAAGGGTACTTTGACAGTAAGGTAATGGATACTATTGAGACTTCAAACCGCAAGTCAAAAGTATTTTACAATGTTGACCTTAAATCGCCGTATACAATCCGTAACCTGTACTACGATTTTGCAGATACAACAATCTGGAAATATTATCAGTTCGATTCTGTGAACTGCATGATCGAGAGAGGAAAACCATACGATATAAGCGTTATTCAGGCAGAAAGGTCGCGTCTTGAGCGGATTATGAAAGATCATGGTTTTTATGGCTTTTCCGGTGAATATATTTTTTTCAACATCGACAGTACCATCGGCAAAAGGCAGGTTGATATCTATTATGGTGTAAAAAAATTCCTGAAACGTGACATAAATAATAAAGTTACACTGGTTCCTCATTCAATATGCTGGGTCAGAAATATATACATCTATCCCAATTTTGTTCCACGCGATGCACTTGAGGGAGGTGAAGATTATCTTAAGAGCCTCGATACAACCAACTATAAGGGTTTTTATTTCATCTCTGCCGAGAAGAAACCAGAGATCAAATATGATCTGATAATTCAGTCGCTCTATCTTAAGCCGGGATCAGTTTATAATCTGTCAAACACAGAACAGAGCCAGACCCACCTGCTATCTTTAAAAACCTTCCGCCTGGTAAATATATCATATAATGAAGTTACAGAACAGGATGGCAAACCGGATTCCCCTCTGATACTTGACTGCACAATTCGGCTTACTCTTCTCAGCCAGCAGTCATTTAAAGTGGAGGTCGAAGGGACAAACTCTGCAGGATTCCTCGGAGGAGCGCTGAACCTGATCTACCAGCATAAAAACCTTCTTCATGGTGCTGAATTGTTCAATCTGAAATTAAAAGGTGCTTATGAAGCTCTCTCTCAGAACGATAGTTTACGAAGCATACAGGAATATGGTGTAGAAACCAGCCTCCGGTTCCCAAAATTCCTGGTTCCCTTCCTGCAGACAGAAGGTTTTATTAAAAAGTTTAACCCTTCAACAACTTTGGTGGCAGCATTTAACTACCAGAGTATGCCATTTTATACGAGGACAATGGCCAATGCAAACTTCGGTTACACATGGAATGGCAATACTTTCAATACACATATTATAAACCCGGTTCAGCTGAACCGGGTAAAACTGCTAAGGATTGATCCGAATTTTAAGGCAAGGATAGATTCTTCCTCCTACCTGGCATATAGCTACAGGAGCGTCATGATTCTGGGTGGAAGTTATTCCTTTATCTTCAGTAATCAGAAGGTTAAGAAATCAAAAGATTATTGGTTCCTGAGGTTTAATGCGGAAGCTTCCGGCAATATTCTTGATCTTGCAAGCCGAATTGCCAAGGCAGAAAAGAAGGAAGGGAGCTATCAGGTGCTTGGCCTTCCCTTTGCCCAGTATGTCAGGGCTGACCTTGATCTGAGATATAATATAATTCTTAATGATGTAAGTTCTATTGTTTACAGAGCATTTGTGGGTGCAGGGATACCCTATGGCAATTCCAAAGCTATACCATTTGAAAAGCAATATTTCGGAGGTGGTGCGAATGGGATAAGGGCATGGCAGGTAAGAACTCTTGGTCCGGGTACCTATGTTCCAAAGACTAAAGGATTTCTGAACCAGACAGCTGATATCAAGATTGAAGCCAATGCTGAATACAGGTTTAAGCTTGTCTGGATTCTTCACGGAGCACTTTTTCTTGATGCCGGAAATATCTGGTCGTACAATTATGACCAGGCCCGGCCCGGTTCGCAGTTCAGGATAAACAAGTTTTATAATGACATTGCAGTAGGTACGGGAGCCGGATTCAGATTTGATCTGAGCTTTGTTCTGATGAGAGCGGACCTGGGCATGAAACTGCGGGATCCATGGATATCTTCCGGTTCAAAGTGGATAGTAATGAACAGGCCATACAACTTTAAAAACGATTTCACCCTGGTTGTTGCAATTGGCTATCCGTTCTGATCCGTTCATTTTAAAAACTACCCTTTCTTTATATTGAATTCTTCCGGAATTCGTAACTTGCATTTGTCTCACTGCATACTTTATGAAGCATCTCTCATTTGAACCGGTTAAGAACTGGTTTGGATATACACGCCGGGAAAGAAGATCGTCTTTTATTTTGTTGTTACTCATAGTTGCCATTGCCGCCGTAAGGTTTGTTATTCCTGAAAAGAATATAAGCGTTGAGTTGATCGGGATGGACAAGGAGGAGTATCTGAATGACACTTTACCCGGGAAAAATAAGTTACCTGTAAAATCAGGTGCAAAGACGAGAAGGAGTGTAAGAGTGAAACCCGGGATTCTCGAAATCAATACCTGCGATTCAGCTGCGCTTGAAGCCCTTCCGGGAATAGGACCGGTTCTGTCGGTAAGAATCATTAAGTACAGAAACCTTTTGGGGGGTTACGCTTCTGTTTCACAGCTCAGGGAAGTTTACGGACTTTCTGAAGAGACATTCAATATTATTTCAGGAAGATTTACAGCAGATACTTCATTAATCAAAAAGATTGATATCAATAAAGCTGATTATAAACAACTTATCCGCCTTCCATATTTTGAGAAGGCAGAAGTTTCAGCAATCTTGAAATACAGGGAGTTAACAGGTAAGCTAGGTGGTATGGAAGCTCTTATTGAAAATAAATTAATTGCAGTAGATAAATTGGACAAAGTAAGGCCATATCTGAAATTTGAATAAAAACACATGCTGCCGTTAAATAAATACCACTACCGCTTTCTCCTGATTACTGAAGACCCCTTCCCGGCCTTCCATGTTTAACTTTACCCCCTTCCCGGCCTTCCCCCAGGGGAAAGGAGAGGTAAAGAAGAAACCCATGCCCGGTGTTAACTTAAAATCTGCGAAGCTGAATTTGTATGAAGAAACTAATCGCCGCGGACGAAATTGATTTTAACGGGCATGGGTTGGTATATTAAATCCTGAGATTTTTTTAATCAATAAAGATCCCAGAAGAGTTTTGTGGATGTCAGATCTCCTCCGATAGCAGCAGCAGCAGCAGTATAATTGGTTAAATTGAGATTATCTTCATTGAAAGGATATGGCATTCTCATTGGAAAATCGTTGGCAGTCTTTCTCCTCGGGATATTGAAGATTGGAGTATCGAACCTGCGCCATTCAGCCCAGCCTTCCAATCCACGGTTATACAAGGCTATCCATTTCTGGAAGCCAATTTTTTTCCTGAAATTTCCGCCGGTGCTTCCTGTGGTATACCCAATCACAGGTTGTGCGAGATAAGTTGCAGCTTCAGCAAGGTTACCTCCCCAGGCTAATATACTCTGGGTTACCGCTGTATTATAATGTGATTCAGCAGAGCCTGATCCTACATTATAACCTCTTGCAGCTCCTTCCGCCAATAAAAATTCGACTTCAACATAATCCATCAGGATCGCAGGAAAGTCAGCTTTAAGCATCTGAGATGAAAAACTTGAACACTGTTCATAAACATTCTGGTAACCATAAGGACCCCCAATAAATTCTCCATCAATTGTTGAGAAATAGTAGGGTCTCCTTGGATCATTTACAGCATTCATTGTATCGATAATTGTGTTTGATGCAACAAAATCCCGGCGGCCTCCTTCTATTACATTCGCATAAATTGAATTAACATGTGGAGTGAGCCCATAATAAACCTGTATTGCTGATTCAGCCTGATTTGAAAAAACACCTCGGGCAATAGCAGCTTCAGCTTTGCTCTTCGATAATGCGGGATTAACATCTGCTATCCTCATTGCCAGGCGAAGCTGCAATGAATTAGCAAAAAGGATCCAGGAATCGATGTCCCCATGATACATGATATCGGCATTACCATAGCTTCCAAAAGTGTTGTCGAGTGCATCTGCATCTGCCGTTAACCTGTTTATGAGATCGGTATAAATGGTTGCTGCATCATCATAAGCGGGAGAAGGATTTTCTCTGCCCTGAAGGGCTTCAGAATATGGAACATTGCCATTTACATCAACCAGAATATGATAAGCATAAACTTCAAGGATGTCATTTATTATTTTTTGATTTTTGGCTACATCTGAAGTGATAGTGACGTCAAGATCAGCTAATCGTTTGGCTTCATTAAAGTCAAGGAGTGCATCCCGGTACAATGATTGCCACATTGCATCCGGAAGGGACCTGTCGTAGAAATTATATTGACTTTCACCGTAATATGTGGTCTGAGCGTTATATTGTGCCAGAAGCCTCGAAACATTTTTATTCTGATCAAGACTGTTCACCTGCTCAATCAATTGTACCTCAGCCATTGTGAATACAGACGGACCGGTCACTTTAGCAGCCATCTTTGGATTAACATTATCCGGAAGCTCACATGAAGAGAGCACTCCTAATAATAGTAATATAATGTATTTTAAAGGTCTCATAATTCTATTTTTTTACTTGTTAATTAAAATGCGATTTTAAGATCTAAACCATAGGTCCTGGTTGACGGATATGCTCCGCTCTCAATACCCTGGAAATTTCCGGCGGAAGTTGCAGCTTCAGGATCAATATGATTTGTTGCTTTATAGATGATCCATAAATTACGTCCGACTAAAGAGACTGAAGCATTTTTGATAAAAGTCTTCGACAGCATCGATTTTGGCAGATTGTATGACAGAGACATCTCACGCAGCTTGACATATGAAGCATCCAACACATATCGTGCTGTGGGTGAATCATCATAGTTATAAGCTGTTCCCCACTCGTTGCATGGATAGTAAGTCGTATTCGGAGCGCCATCTGCATAGACAGTATTCGGGAAGAGTTCCCCGCCTCCTTCTTCAACCGGGTCACGTTTCGGATTTCCTTTGGCATTAAGACCGGCAGTCTCTTCATACAGCCCGGTTGAAAGGCCATGTTTGGTATTGACGGAATAAACATCGCCACCCATCTGAACATCGATTAAGCTATTAAAAGACAAACCCTTGTATCTTAACGAATTCTGTATTCCTGCATTCCAGTCCGGATTGATATTACCAATAACCTGTTCATCTGTGGATTTAAGATAGAAACCATCTTCGTTAACCACCTTTTTACCATTAAGATATATGAAATTGGTCCCTTTAATTGCTCCATATGGTTGACCTACAGTGGCATTAACAGATACATCCCATGCCGCGAAAAGAAGAATATTATCGATGTCCTGAACCAGACTGATAACCTTATTATTGTTTTTAAACCAGTTCAGGTTGACGGTCCATGAGAAGTCATTTACCTGAACAGGTATTGCATTCAGAGTAAGTTCATATCCCATGTTCTGAATTTCACCGGCATTAATATAAATTGCACTATATCCTGAAGCTCTTGATGTTTCGAGTGGTATTATCTGATCGAATGAATTATTCTTATAAAATGAGAAATCAAATCCGAATCGATTATTCAGGAAGCGTGCTTCGACACCGGCTTCAATACTTTTTGTTCTTTCCGGCAACAGGTCAGGATTATACAATGCCGGAATAATTTCTGTGTTATAGAAATCGTTTTGCAATGAAAACAATGGCATATTCCCATAAGGTCTGCCGGCAATATAGTTTAGTTTTGTTTTATACGCAGGGGCATCAGCACCTACCTGAGCGAAATTTATCCTTGTCTTCAGGAAAGAAAGAAACCCCAAAGCTTTTAATCCTTCCAGTTCAGAAAGGATGAAACTTGTAGATATTGAAGGATAAAAGTACCCATTATTTTCTTCAGGCAGGGTTGATGATTTGTCATAACGGGCTGTAAGATCTACATAAATCATTCTCTTAAAACCGGCTGACAGATTACCATAATAACTGTTAACCCTTGTAAGAATTTCATCTTCCATACTAAAGATAGCAGCCAGTGAATTATCCAGTGCAAAATAATCAGGGAGCGAGAGTCCACCGACAGTACTTGCAAGTATTGATTTGACCTTGTTCGTCCTGGTACTGATACCCGCCAGTCCGTTTAATGAAATATTGCCCGTCTCTTTCTGAAACCTCAGCATGACATCAGAATTAAATTCATTAAAATTGCGGACGTATTTTGTATAATCCGGCAGATTACCTGCTGATGAACTTGAGATAGCAATTCTTCTCTCCTGGTATTCGGAGTAATAATCATTGGCTATTCTTCCTTCTAAAGTTGCCCATTTAGCAAGTTTATAGGTCAATTTCCCATAACCAAAGAATCTGTCACGGCCATCATTGTTATAATTTTCATATCGTACCCAGCTCGGATTATTAGCATACCAGACTCGCGGTAGTGATTCGAGCGTAGGAATGGTTTCGTAGTTCCATGATCTTTGAGTCCCGTCAATAGGGGACTTGTAATTATTCATAAGATCCCTGACGTCGACATTTGTCTGAAACCACTGAGCAAATACCTGCATGGGATTCTGGTCATCATATCCTGTTCCATACCTTCCCAGCGCTTTGCTTGTGATATAGTTGGTATTCGCTTCAATCTTTAACCTTTTGGATAAATCGTATGATCCTGTGAAGTTTACAGAATTCCTTTTAATTGAGCTGTTTGCAAGAATCCCTTTCTCATTGACATTGGTATATGATAATCTGAAGGAGCCAAGATCATTCCCTCCATCGAAAGAAATATTGTTGGTATATTTCATTCCGGTTTCAAACAATGCCTCTACGCTATGTTTGGGGAATACCCACGGTCTTGTTTCAC
The DNA here is from genome assembly GCA_963825935.1 of uncultured Bacteroidales bacterium. Lineage (GTDB taxonomy): Bacteria > Bacteroidota > Bacteroidia > Bacteroidales > VadinHA17 > LD21. Next base: position 559,035 of record CAWGUN010000013.1, read on the forward strand.
CATAATTCGAAGCAAGAGGATCCATAGCATCCCAATGAACCACCATCAGGTTTGGATCAAATTTTGCACCCCATGAGGCATCGTCCTGAGTTGGCACCACAAGTTCATCAATCCCGTCACCGTTAAAGTCATGAAGTTCAAAATTTCCATCTGCACTTTCCCAATACGGGCCATAACCGCCACCGTACTCTTTCTGATATTTAGGAAGAGTTGATTTGTCAATCTGGCTAACCATCAGGCTCGAGTTGAAAAAAATACCCAGTCCCTTATTCCTGGTTCCTTTTTTTGTTGTAACAAGAACTACTCCGTTAGCTGCCCTCGAACCGTACAGGGCACTTGCTGCAGCTCCCTTCAGAACAGAAATTGACTCAACATCGTCTGGATTTATATCCATAGCCGCATTGCCATAGTCATAACCGCCACCGCCTGACTTCATTAATTCTGTATTCGTAATACTATTGTCGACTGGTATGCCATCGACGACAAAAAGTGCCTGGTTATTACCTAAAAGGGAGGCATTACCACGTATGACGATATTTGCAGAGCCCCCCATAGTATTCGGTTGTTTTATTGAAACGCCGGATACTTTACCTGACATTGAAGAAACAAAATTTGTCTCCCGTGCAGTGTTAAGCTCTTCTCCTCCGATCTGCTGAACAGAATAACCGAGACTTTTCTTTTCGCGTGAAATACCCAGAGCGGTCACGACAACTTCATCAAGACCTGTGATCTCAGGTTCCATTAATATATTTATAACGGTACGACCGGAGATCTGTACTTCTTGTGTCTTCATTCCTATATAAGAAAATACAAGAGTTGTTGAAGCCTGAGGAACCGCCAGTGTATATTTACCGTTGAAATCAGTTATTATACCAGTAGTTGTTCCTTTTACCGAGACAGAAACTCCCGGCATTGAGCCTTCGCCCTCGATGGAGGAAGTTACTGTTCCTGTAATGGTTAAAGTTTGTGAATATAGCGGACTTCCGAATATGAACACAAACAATGCAAAAAACAGAATTAATTTTTTCATAAGCATTTATGTTAGGATTTTTGAAAAAAGAAAAAATAAAACAGGAGTTCTTCTGAATATGTCAGAATGATTCTTTTCATGGCATTTGTCAATTATTAAACATTTTTATGCCTGTTAATTTCTGTCCGGGATTTTCGCAGGCATACAAAGCATTTTTAGCTTCCGAATGCAATTTGGCTTTTGTTTAATTAAAACAGGGTAGTAATTTGACGGATGGTAATTTTGAAGTAACCGATTGCAAGTCAGAGGTAATTGATTGCATTTCCGAAACAGAATTGTTTTTTGGATAACTCAGGAATTATTTGTATATTTAAAGATTATGTTAAAGGGTAAAATCAAAGTCAGATAGTATTTAAACAGATAAAAAAGAGCACTATGGATAAATTATCACCTTAAATGTTTTGAAAAGTTTTTTTCTATTTCTATCTTTGCGCCTCGATTTAAAACAGAATATTATATTATGATCATTGTACCATTAAAAGAAGGCGAAAACATTGAAAGAGCTTTAAAAAAGTTCAAAAGGAAATTCGAAAAGACCGGAGTGATTCGTGAATTACGTTCGCGTCAGGCTTTTATAAAACCTTCAGTACGCCGGAGGGAAGAAATCAAGAAGGCTATGTACGTCCAGAAGATGCAGGAAAGCGAAGAATAATTCGCCCGACTGAATCTTTCATTTTAACATAACAGATAAGGGGTTCCTTCATGGGTTATAAGGAATCGTTCTTACAGTTTCTGCAAATAGAAAAGCGGTATTCACCGCATACGATCAGGTCATATAAGAACGACCTGGATCAGTTTTTTTCCTTTCTTTCAGCAAATGATATGGCTGCAAGTCCTAAAGATATAACTTCCCATCAGGTACGGGCGTGGATCGTAAGCATGATGGAAAATCAGATCACATCGGTCAGTGTTCACAGAAAAATCTCCTGTCTGAGAGTTTTTTTCCGCTATCTGAGAAAAGAGGGAGTAATAAAAAGTGATCCTCTTGATAAAGTTGTTCTTCCGAAACGCAAAAAAACCATTCCTGCATTTGTCGCGGAGGAGGCACTTGATTCTCTTCTCGATAATAACAATTTTGGTGATGATTTCGATGGTTTAAGAAACCGTACAATAATAGAGATGCTTTACCTGACCGGAATGAGAAGATCGGAACTTATTGGTCTGCATAGTAATGATATCGACTTCATGGAGGGAACAGTAAAGGTAACCGGTAAAAGAAACAAACAACGGATAATACCTCTTACAAAACCGTTCGTTGCACGACTGGAAGAATATTACAACAAAAGGAATGAGTTTACCGGATCGGGGAATGCAGAGTGGTTTTTTATAACCGGTAAAGGGAACAAATTATATGATAAATATGTTTATAATGTTGTGAGAGGTTACCTGTCCCTGGTTACAACTATTGAAAAAAGAAGCCCGCATATACTCAGGCATTCTTTTGCAACACATATGCTCAACCATGGAGCGGACCTGAACGCAATAAAAGAGTTCCTGGGACATGCAAATCTGTCTGCAACACAGGTATATACGCATAATACTTTTGAAAAACTTAAGAAGATATATAAACAGGCTCATCCAAGGGCTTAAATCTTAATCAAAAAAGAAGGAGGCAATACTATGAACATTCAGATTCATTCAGTGCGGTTTGATGCCGACAAAAAGCTAATCGACTTTGTTCATCAGAAGCTGGATAAACTGACCCAGTATGGTGAAGATATTGTTAATGCCGAAGTATACCTCAGGCTTGACAAAGATATTGAGCGTGAGAACAAAATTAGCGAAATTAAACTGGATTTATCGGGTGGACCTTTGTTTTCCAGGAAGCAAAGTAAGACTTTTGAGGAGGCTACAGACGATGCTATTGATGCTCTTAAAAAGCAGATTACCAAACACAAACAAAAGAAGAGAGGTCTTTGAGATTTAAGGTAAAAAAAATATTCTGATTTTTTTTGAGATATATAATATAAATTCATACATTTGCACACCGTTTTTTAAGGGTAAATTATGCCCTTGCGGAGCGTTCTTTAAATTGCCGATGTAGCTCAGTTGGCCAGAGCAGCTGATTTGTAATCTGCAGGTCGGGGGTTCGAATCCCTTCATCGGCTCTTGAAAGAGGTGTAAATGAGTGTCTTAGGAGATTAACTCTGTTTCAGGAGGGGAGATACCAAAGTGGCCAACTGGGGCAGACTGTAAATCTGCTGGCGAATGCCTTCGTAGGTTCGAATCCTGCTCTCCCCACTTTAAACAGAAAGAGACCGTGATTCTGTAAGTTTTTGAGCAGACATTGCGGGCCTTTTTGGACGATATCAGGCGGGAGTAGCTCAGTTGGTAGAGCATTAGCCTTCCAAGCTAAGGGTCGCGGATTCGAGTTCCGTCTCCCGCTCACTTTTTGAGGCCAGAGTAGCTCAGGGGTAGAGCACTTCCTTGGTAAGGAAGGGGTCGGGGGTTCAATTCCCCCCTCCGGCTCAACAGGAAAAAATGATTTTTAATTGATTATAGATAAACTAAATTTAATAAGCTTGGAGTTATGGCAAAAGAAAAATTTGACAGGTCTAAACCTCATGTGAATATCGGTACAATCGGTCACGTTGACCATGGTAAGACCACCCTTACAGCAGCAATCACCATGGTACTTGCTAAAAAGGGACTCTCTGAAATCAGGGATTTTGATTCAATTGATAATGCTCCTGAAGAAAAAGAAAGGGGTATTACTATCAACACTGCTCACGTTGAATACCAGACAGCTACACGTCACTATGCACATGTTGACTGCCCCGGACACGCTGACTATATCAAGAATATGGTTACAGGTGCAGCACAGATGGATGGTGCGATCCTTGTAGTTGCTGCTGATGACGGCCCGATGCCTCAGACACGTGAACATATCCTACTTGCACACCAGGTTAACGTTCCTAAAGTGCTCGTATTTATGAATAAAGTCGATCTCGTTGATGACGCAGAACTTCTTGATCTGGTTGAAATGGAAGTACGTGATCTTCTCAATTTCTATGAATTTGACGGCGACAATGCTCCTGTTATCCGTGGTTCAGCACTTGGTGCAATGCACGGTGAGCCGAAGTGGGAAGAAAAAGTAATGGAACTGATGGATGCAGTTGATGCATATATTCCAATTCCTAAACGTGAAAATGAAAAACCATTCCTTATGCCGGTTGAAGACGTATTCTCGATCACGGGTCGTGGTACAGTTGCAACAGGCCGTATAGAAACAGGAGTTGTTCTTACAGGCGACGAACTTGAAATGATAGGTCTTAATGCTGAAAAACGCAAAACAGTATGTACAGGTGTTGAGATGTTCCGCAAGATCCTCGACAGGGGCGAAGCCGGTGATAATGTCGGTCTTCTCCTTCGTGGTGTTGACAAGAAAGAGATTAAAAGAGGAATGGTTCTTGCAAAACCAGGTTCAATTACCCCTCATACTAAAATAAAAGCTGAGATCTATGTACTTAAAAAAGAAGAAGGTGGCCGTCACACTCCGTTCCATAATAAATATCGTCCGCAGTTCTATGTAAGAACTCTCGATATTACAGGAGAGATTACACTTCCTGAAGGTACAGAAATGGTAATGCCAGGTGATAACGTAACTATTACAGTCGACCTTATTTACCCGGTTGCTATTAATGTCGGTCTTCGTTTTGCTATCCGCGAAGGTGGCAGGACAGTTGGTGCCGGCGCAGTAACACAGATTGTTGAATAAGAGGTTTTGGAAATATATATGGGGTAGAATTACGATATATCGTGATTCTGCTTTCATACACGGGTGTAGCTCAGTTGGTAGAGCACTGGTCTCCAAAACCAGGTGTCGGGAGTTCGAGTCTCTCCTCCCGTGCAAAAATGTTTAGACTATGGGTTTAAAAGGATATTTTAAGGAATCATACACGGAACTTGTTCATAAAGTTACATGGCCAACATGGAGTGAACTTCAGAACAGTGCTGTGCTTGTAATGGTAGCTACACTTATAATTGCACTTATCGTTGCTGCAATGGATTTTGGATTCAGCAAGATTATGGAGGCGATTTATAAACTGTTATACTAATAACGAAATCTCATCCAAATGAGTGAGAATGTCAGGAAGTGGTATGTGCTCCGCGCTATAGGCGGAAAGGAAAAGAAGGTTAAAGAGTATATTGACAGCGAAGTGGCACGCCTCAAGCTTGGTGAGTTCGTTTCTCAGGTTCTTATTCCTACAGAAAAAGTATACCAGATAAGATCAGGAAAGAAAATAAGCAAGGAAAGGACCTTTTTCCCCGGTTATGTTCTGGTTGAAGCTGTTCTTGTCGGGGAAATTCCACATATGCTGAGAAATATCCCAAATGTAATAGGATTTCTCGGCTCGCATGACGGAGAACCCGTTCCTCTCAGAAAATCAGAGATCAACAGGATACTCGGAAAGGTTGATGAACTGAATGCCAGCGATGAAGAACTGAATGTTCCGTTCTTTGTCGGCGAATCGGTGAAAGTGATCGATGGCCCATTCAATAGTTTTACAGGAATAATTGAAGAGGTAAATGATGAAAAGAAAAAGCTTAAGGTGATGGTCAAAATATTTGGCAGAAAAACACCGCTTGAGCTTAGTTTTATGCAGGTTGAAAAAGAAAATTAACAGAAGATATTTGACGGTTATTATATTTTTAATGCTTCCTGAATGACTGTCAAACTCTCGCAATAAACACGCAAATTTTAAATTATGGCAAAAGAAGTTGCTGGACTTATAAAGTTACAGATTCGTGGCGGAGGAGCTAATCCATCTCCACCGGTGGGACCTGCTTTAGGTTCTAAAGGTGTTAATATCATGGATTTCTGCAAGCAATTTAATGCGAGGACCCAGGACAAAGCTGGAAAAGTAATACCGGTAGTAATAACAGTATATGTTGACAAAACATTTGATTTTGTAACAAAAACTCCACCGGTTGCTGTTCAGCTTCTTGAGGTTGCTAAGTCAAAGAAAGGTTCCAAAGAGCCTAACAGAGACAAAGTGGCACAGGTAACCTGGGACCAGGTAAAATTAATTGCTAAGGATAAAATGGAAGACTTGAACTGTTTTACGTTAGAGTCTGCTATGAAGATGGTAGCTGGTACCGCAAGAAGTATGGGGATTACCCTTAAGGGTGATTTCCCGAACAAAATTTAATCAGGAAAAATAATGACTAAACTTACCAAAAATCGTAAAGCTGCCCTTGAAAATGTCGAAAAGGAGAAGCTTTATACATTGAAAGAGGCATCGGTTCTGGTCAAGGAAATGACCAAAACAAAATTTGATGCTTCCATCGATATGGATGTGAGGTTAGGTATTGATCCAAGGAAATCCAATCAAATGGTTCGCGGTGTTGTTTCACTGCCTCATGGAACAGGTAAGCTGACACGAGTACTCGTTCTCTGCTCGCCCGATAAGGAAGCTGAAGCAAAAGAAGCCGGAGCCGATTATGTTGGTCTCGACGATTTCGTTGAAAAGATCAAAGGTGGTTGGACAGATATGGATGTGATAATTACCATGCCATCCGTTATGGGGAAGGTCGGTCAGTTAGGTCGAATACTCGGTCCCCGCGGACTGATGCCGAACCCAAAAAGTGGAACTGTCACTATGGAAATTGGTAAGGCTGTTAAAGAAGTGAAGCAGGGTAAGATTGATTTCAAAGTTGATAAAAGCGGAATCATTCATGCCTCTATCGGAAAAGTCTCATTCGAACCTCATAAGATCGCCGAGAATGCCAAAGAGTTTCTCTCTATGGTAAACAAACTTAAACCGGCTTCTGCAAAAGGAACCTACATACGTAGCCTCTTCCTTTCAAGCACTATGAGCCCAGGTATTAAGATCGATCCAAAAGGTCTTGATGATTAATTGTTAAGCTAAAACTCGGAAAGTAATGAGACGTGAAGAAAAAAATGCTATCATAGACAGCCTTGCTGGGATATTAAAAGAGTACAGCCACTTTTATCTGACTGATACCGCTCAGCTCAACGCTGCAGATACAAGTGCCCTAAGAAGGAAGTGTTTCGAAAACGACATTAAGCTTATCGTCGTAAAAAATACTCTCCTGAAAAGAGCACTCGAGCAGTCTGGTGTGGACTTTGAAGAACTATATCCTGTTCTTAAAGGTACTACGTCCATCATGTTTGCAAATGCCGGAAATGGTCCTGCAAAAATTATTAAGGAATTCCGCAAGCTGCATGATAAACCGGTTCTTAAAGCCGCATACGTTCAGGAATCAATTTATGTTGGAGACTATTTGCTCGATGAACTCGTCTCCATAAAAACAAAACAGGAACTTATCGGAGATATTATCCTTCTCCTCCAGTCTCCTGCCACGAACGTTATATCAGCTTTACAATCAGGTGGAAATAAAATTCATGGTGTTCTCGAAACACTATCAAAAAAGAGTAATAATTAAAGTAAAATCAAATTAAAATCCAATAAAAATGGCAGATCTTAAGAAATTTGCAGAAGAACTGGTTAACCTGTCTGTAAAAGAAGTAAACGAACTGGCTAAAATACTTAAAGAAGAGTATGGTATCGAACCTGCTGCTGCAGCTGTAGCTGTTGCCGGTCCGGCCGCTAGCGCAGCCCCTGCTGCTGTAGAAAAATCGACATTCGATGTTATTCTAAAAAATGCAGGCGGACAGAAATTACAGATTGTTAAACTTGTTAAAGACATTACCGGTCTTGGACTAAAGGAAGCTAAAGCAGTTGTTGACGCTGCCCCGGGTCCTGTTAAAGAAGGTGTATCAAAAGAAGAAGCTGAAGCTATTAAAAATCAATTGGTAGACGCAGGAGCTGAAGTTGAACTTAAATAAGTTATACCACATAGCTGGGTTTTAGGTTTAGTCCCGATTTTTCGGGACTAAGCCTTTTTGTTCTTTAAATTATAAGTTCACTTAATCTTTTTACAATGTCCTCAAAAAATACCGAAAGAATAAGTTTCGCCTCCAGAAAAAATCAACTTGAATACCCTGATTTTCTGGAAATTCAGTTGAAATCATTCGGTGAGTTCTTTCAACTTGGAACAACTCCCGAGAACAGGAAAAAGGAAGGATTATTTAAAGTCTTTACTGAAAACTTCCCCATAACTGACACAAGGAATAATTTCGTTCTTGAATTTCTGGATTATTATATCGACCCTCCCCGCTATACCATCGAAGAATGTATTGAACGCGGACTGACATTCAGCGTCCCGTTAAAAGCTAAACTAAAGCTTTATTGTACCGATCCGGAACATGAGGATTTTGATACAGTAATTCAGGATGTATACCTGGGCACCGTACCTTATATGACCGAACGTGCAACATTCGTCATAAACGGAGCTGAAAGGGTTGTAGTATCACAATTGCACAGATCTCCCGGAGTATTCTTCGGTCAGAGCATTCACGCTAACGGAACAAAACTCTATTCAGCGCGAATCATCCCCTTTAAAGGATCATGGATCGAGTTTGCTACCGACATCAATAACGTGATGTATGCATACATCGACAGGAAGAAAAAGCTTCCTGTTACAACTCTCCTTCGCGCAATCGGCTTCGAAAGTGATAAGGAAATCCTTGAGATTTTCAACCTCGCGGAAGAACATAAAGTCTCCAAAACAAATATTAAAAAACTCGTCGGCCGGAAACTGGCAGCCAGGGTTCTGAAAACATGGATCGAAGATTTTGTTGATGAGGATACCGGTGAGGTAGTTTCCATTGAAAGAAATGAAGTAATACTCGACAGGGAAACCGTGATCGAACCTGAACATGTCGATCTTATAGTTGATTCCGGTGCTAAGACTATCCTTCTGCACAAGGATGATACAACCCTTTCAGATTATGCAATAATATATAACACGCTTCAGAAAGATCCGTGTAACTCTGAAAAAGAGGCAGTTATCTATATTTACCGTCAGCTGAGAAACGCTGAACCACCCGATGAGGCAACTGCACGCGATGTGATCGATAAACTCTTTTTCTCCGACAAAAGATATGACCTCGGCGAAGTAGGACGATACAGGATCAATAAAAAACTCGGTCTGAATACCGAAATGGGTACTAAGGTTCTCACCAGGGAAGATATAATCAAAATTATCGGTTATCTGATTGAACTTATTAACTCAAAAACCGATATAGATGATATCGACCACCTGAGCAACAGGAGAGTACGTACAGTTGGCGAACAGCTTTATGCACAGTTTGGAGTCGGTCTTGCCCGTATGGCACGTACAATCCGTGAAAGAATGAACGTCAGGGACAACGAGGTATTTACACCCGTCGACCTTATCAATTCAAAAACCCTTTCATCGGTAATCAACTCGTTCTTCGGAACAAACCAGCTCTCTCAGTTCATGGACCAGACCAACCCTCTGGCTGAAATGACGCACAAGCGTCGTATGTCAGCACTTGGACCCGGCGGTCTTTCGCGCGAAAGAGCAGGATTTGAGGTCAGGGACGTTCACTATACTCATTATGGCCGCCTTTGCCCGATAGAAACACCTGAAGGACCAAACATCGGTCTTATTTCATCACTCTGCGTATATGCCAAGATCAACGATCTCGGCTTTATAGAGACTCCTTATCGCAAAGTGGATGATGGAGTTGTCGATTTTACAAAAGATGGTGTTGTATGGCTGAGTGCTGAGGAGGAAGAAGAAAAAATGATTGCCCAGGCAAATGCTCCTCTCAGGAAAGACGGACATTTTGAAGAAGCAAGGGCTAAATGCCGCTACGAAGCCGACTATCCATTTGAAGAAGTATCCAAAATCGATATGATGGACGTAGCTCCCAACCAGATCGCTTCAATTGCTGCATCACTTATTCCTTTCCTCGAACATGATGATGCCAACCGTGCCCTTATGGGATCGAACATGATGCGCCAGGCAGTGCCGATCATTAGTCCTGAATCACCAATCGTGGGCACCGGGCTTGAAGCTCAGGTTATTAAGGACAGCCGTATATTATATGTCGCTGAAGGCGACGGAGTTGTGGAATATGTAGATGCAAACGAGATTGTCGTCAGGTACACACGTACCGATGAAGAGAAATTCGTGAGCTTCGATGATGATATCAAAAGGTATACTCTTCCAAAATACAAAAAGACAAACCAGAATACCTGTATAAATCTGATTCCCGTTGTTAAAAAGGGAGAGAAAGTTAAAAAAGGACAGGTGCTCACCGAAGGTTATGGAACCAAGAAAGGTGAACTGGCTCTCGGAAGAAACCTCAAAGTGGCATTCATGCCCTGGAAAGGATATAACTTCGAAGATGCAATTGTAATCTCTGAAAAGGTTGTTCAGGAAGATATGTTCACATCGGTTCATATCGATGAATATCAGCTTGAGGTGCGCGATACGAAACGTGGTCTTGAAGAGCTGACATCCGATATCCCTAATGTAAGCGAGGAAGCAACCAAGAATCTTGATGAAAACGGTCTTATCAGGGTTGGTGCACATATCAGACCGGGAGATATTCTTATCGGCAAGATCACCCCGAAAGGAGAATCTGATCCTTCGCCTGAGGAAAAACTTCTTCGTGCAATCTTCGGCGATAAAGCTGGCGATGTCAAAGATGCTTCTCTCAAGGCAGGACCTTCACTCGAAGGCGTGGTCATCGATAAGAAACTATTTACCAGGGCAATAAAAGACAGGAAGACAAAAGCTGTCGAAAAACCGATGCTCGATAAGATCGAAAATGAATTCAATAAAAATGTTGACGAGCTAAAAGCAAGACTTGTCGACAAGATTTTCATTCTTGTAAATGGCAAGACATCACAGGGCGTCAAGGATTACCTTAACGTTGATGTAATCCCGAAGGGCAGCAAATTCACCCTGAAACAACTTCAGGAGGTTGATTTTCTGAATGTTAACCCTAATAAATGGACCACTGACAAGAAGAAGAACGATAGCATAAAGCAGCTCCTTCACAACTATATTATAAAGTATAAGGAAATTGACGGGATTTATAAGCGTAAGAAATACAATATTACCATTGGCGATGAGCTTCCTGCAGGTATAGTCAGACTTGCAAAAGTATATATAGCCAAGAAAAGGAAAGTCAAAGTTGGTGATAAAATGGCCGGACGCCACGGTAACAAAGGTATTGTTGCAAAGATTGTCCGTAAGGAAGATATGCCATTTCTTGAAGACGGAACTCCTGTCGATATCGTTCTAAACCCGCTTGGCGTACCTTCGAGGATGAACCTGGGACAGATCTATGAGACTGTTCTGGGCTGGGCTGGCCAGAAACTGGGACTGCAATTCTCAACACCTATTTTTGATGGTGCAACACTGGACCAGATAACCGAATATACCGAAAAGGCAGAATTACCAAGATATGGAACAACCTATCTGTATGACGGTGGCACAGGCGAAAGATTTGACCAGCCAGCTACTGTCGGTATTATCTATATGCTTAAGCTGGGACATATGGTCGACGACAAGATGCATGCGCGCTCTATCGGGCCATATTCTCTTATTACACAGCAACCCCTTGGTGGTAAAGCCCAGTTTGGAGGTCAGCGTTTCGGTGAAATGGAAGTATGGGCACTCGAAGCCTTCGGGGCAGCACATGTTCTCCAGGAGATACTGACAATTAAATCTGATGATGTTGTCGGCAGAGCCAAAGCGTACGAGGCAATTGTTAAAGGTGAACCGATGCCGCAACCAGGTATCCCGGAATCACTGAATGTGCTGTTGCACGAGCTAAGAGGACTTGGATTGAGCGTAATACTTGATTAACAGCTCTTTCCTTAAATTATTTTAATCATTGTATAAAAAAAAATCAGTATATGTCATTCAGAAGAGATAACAAAACAAAAACCAGTTACTCAAAGATCTCAATAGGTCTTGCTTCACCTGAAGAAATACTCGATCGATCGAGCGGCGAAGTGCTGAAGCCTGAAACGATCAACTACCGTACATATAAACCTGAACGCGACGGTTTGTTCTGCGAAAGGATTTTTGGTCCGGTAAAAGATTATGAATGCCACTGCGGTAAATATAAAAGGATCCGTTACAAGGGCATTGTTTGCGATCGTTGCGGGGTTGAGGTTACAGAAAAAAAGGTGCGTCGTGAAAGAATGGGGCATATATCACTTGTTGTACCTGTTGCACATATCTGGTATTTCCGGTCGTTACCTAATAAAATAGGGTATCTTCTGGGACTTCCGACCAAAAAGCTTGATTCTATAATTTATTATGAGAGATATGTTGTAATAAATCCTGGTGTAAAAGCTGTTGATGGTGTAAAATATCTCGACTTTCTGACGGAAGAGGAATACCTCGAAATCACTGAATCTCTTCCAAAGGAGAATCAGTATCTTGAAGATAATCATCCTGATAAGTTTGTTGCTGACATGGGAGCAGAGGCTCTCTATAAGCTTCTTAGCCGTATCGACCTTGATGATATGTCTTATACTCTTCGCCACAGGGCAAATACAGAAACATCGCAGCAGCGTAAGAATGAGGCTCTTAAGAGACTCCAGGTTGTAGAGGCATTCAGGGATTCAAAGCACGTGAATAAACCTGAATGGATGATAATCAAAGTGGTCCCGGTTATTCCACCGGAATTAAGACCTCTTGTTCCCCTTGATGGCGGACGTTTCGCCACAAGCGACCTGAATGATCTTTACAGGAGAGTTATTATAAGAAACAACCGTCTGAAACGGCTTATTGAAATCAAGGCTCCGGAAGTTATTCTCAGGAACGAAAAAAGGATGCTCCAGGAGGCCGTTGATTCACTTTTCGATAATTCGAGAAAAGCCAATGCAGTCAAGACAGATGCAAACCGTCCTCTTAAATCTTTGAGCGACAGTCTTAAAGGTAAACAGGGAAGGTTCCGTCAGAACCTGCTCGGTAAAAGAGTCGACTATTCAGCACGTTCTGTCATTGTTGTCGGTCCTGAGCTTAACCTTCACGAATGCGGACTTCCAAAAGATATGGCTGCAGAGCTTTATAAGCCGTTTATAATCCGTAAGCTCATTGAGCGCGGAATTGTTAAAACAGTTAAATCGGCAAAGAAAATTGTCGACAGGAAAGATCCTGTTGTCTGGGATATCCTTGAGAATGTTCTCAAAGGTCACCCTGTTCTCCTTAACCGTGCTCCTACACTTCACAGACTTGGTATCCAGGCTTTCCAGCCCAAACTTATAGAGGGAAAGGCAATACAGCTTCACCCGCTTGTATGTACTGCCTTCAACGCCGACTTCGACGGTGACCAGATGGCAGTTCATCTTCCTCTGGGGAATGGTGCTGTGCTTGAAGCACAGATGCTTATGCTGGCTTCTCATAACATTCTGAACCCGGCAAACGGTGCGCCTATCACTGTTCCTTCGCAGGACATGGTTCTCGGACTTTACTATATCACCAAGGGAAGAAAATCTACCGAAACTGATAAAGTAAGAGGTGAAGGGCTGATTTTCTATTCACCGCAGGAGGTAAATATTGCATACAATGAAGGTAAGATTGACCTTCATGCAGTTATAAAGGTAAAAGTAAGAGACAGGGTTGATGGTGAATTTGTAAACCATATTATTGAGACAACTGTCGGAAAAGTAATATTCAACCAGTTTGTTCCTGAAGAAGTTGGATTCATAAACGAGATCCTGACCAAAAAATCACTGAGGGATATTATCGGGCGCGTTCTGAAGCTTGCCGGTATGGCAAAAACTGCCGATTTCCTCGATGCAATTAAAAACCTGGGTTTCTATTCAGCATTCAAGGGAGGTCTCTCGTTTAATCTCGACGATGTTATTATCCCAGAAGATAAAACCAAATTTGTTACTGAAGGATATGAGCAGGTAGAAGAAGTGCTGAATAACTACAGTATGGGATTCATTACCAACAATGAACGATATAACCAGATTATCGATATCTGGACCCATGTGAATGCACGACTTACTCAGTCTCTGATGAAGCAGCTTTCAAACGACAAGCATGGCTTCAACTCAGTTTATATGATGCTTGATTCAGGTGCAAGGGGCTCAAAAGAACAGATCCGGCAGCTTTCAGGTATGAGGGGACTTATGGCAAAACCTCAGAAATCGGGCTCTGCGAGTTCAGAGATCATTGAGAATCCGATCCTTTCAAACTTTAAAGAGGGACTTTCAGTTCTTGAGTACTTTATATCAACTCACGGTGCACGAAAAGGTCTTGCCGATACAGCTCTTAAAACTGCTGATGCCGGTTATCTGACACGTCGTCTTGTTGACGTATCACAGGATGTTATTATTAATGAGGAAGACTGCGGGACACTCAGGGGTCTTGTTGCAACAGCAATCAAGAAAAATGAGGAAGTTGTTGAATCATTGTACGAAAGAGTTCTTGGACGTACTACCGTTCATAATGTATATCATCCTCTTACAGGCGAACTTATTACTGAGGCAGGGCAGGAGCTCACCGAAGATATTGCCAGGAAAATTGAGGATTCACCAATAGAGCAGGTCGAGATACGATCGGTGCTTACCTGCGAATCTAAAAAAGGAGTCTGTGCTAAATGTTATGGACGTAACCTTGCAACAGGACAGATGGTTCAGAAAGGTGAAGCAGTCGGAGTTATTGCTGCCCAGAGTATTGGGGAGCCCGGAACACAGCTTACACTCCGTACATTCCACGTGGGAGGTACTGCGTCAAATATCACAACAGAATCGAGACTGGTTGCACGTTATGGCGGTATTGCTGAGATTGAGGAATTAAGATCAGTTCCCAAGAAAGATCCTGAAAAAGGCAATATTGATATAGTTATCGGACGTCTTGCAGAACTCAGAATCATTGACAAGAAAACAAGTATCGCTCTTACAACCCATACAATTCCTTACGGATCAAAGCTCTATATTAAACCCGGACAGGAAATTGAAAAGGGTAAACTTATTTGCGAATGGGATCCGTTCAATGCAGTTATTATTTCGGAACTCGGAGGTAAGATAGGTTATGATTACCTTATTGAAGGTATAACATTCCGCGAGGAGTCTGACGAGCAAACAGGCTTTAAAGAGAAGGTGATAATCGAAAGCAGGGACAAGACAAAGAATCCGGCGATCAAGATATTATCTCCGAAAGGAGAGGAGCTCAGGCTATACAACCTTCCTGTTGGTGCGCATCTTGTAGTTGAAACAAATAAAATGGTAGAGGCAGGTGAGGTACTTGCGAAGATTCCGCGTGCTATCGGGAAATCTGGTGATATAACCGGTGGTCTTCCGAGAGTTACCGAGCTGTTCGAAGCACGTAATCCTTCAAATCCGGCAATTGTTTCGGAAATTGATGGTGAAGTGACATTTGGAAAGATAAAAAGAGGCAACAGAGAGATAACCATCAAGTCTAAGACAGATGAGGTTAAGAAATACCTTGTCCCATTGTCAAAGCAGATACTGGTACAGGAAAATGATTATGTTAAGGCTGGTATTCCTCTTTCCGACGGTGCTATTACTCCTTCTGATATTCTTTCAATTAAAGGGCCAACAAAGGTACAGGAATATATTGTTAATGAGATCCAGGAAGTGTACCGTCTGCAGGGTGTGAAGATAAATGACAAGCATTTTGAAACCATTGTACGCCAGATGATGCGTAAGGTTGAGATAGTCGACCCGGGTGATACAAAATTCCTTGAGCGCCAGGTTGTTGATAAACTTGAATTCATGGATGAAAATGACTGGATCTACGGAAAGAAAGTCATTATTGAGGGGGGTGATTCTCCGGCACTTCGTCCAGGAATGATTATTACTGCACGTAAACTAAGGGATGAGAATTCCGTACTCAAGCGTAAAGACCTTAAAGTGGTCGATGCAAGGGATGCCATTCCTGCAACTTCCAGCCAGGTTTTACAGGGAATTACCCGTGCGGCACTTCAGACAAACAGCTTCTTCTCAGCTGCTTCATTCCAGGAGACAACCAAAGTTCTGAACGAAGCTGCAATTTTAGGAAAAGTCGATAAGCTTGAAGGGCTTAAGGAAAACGTTATAGTAGGCCATCTTATTCCTGCAGGTACCGGACTACGCGAATATAACAGCATAATTGTTGGTTCGCTTGAGGAATATGAAAACCTTGTTGGTGGTGACCAGGAATCAGTGGTTGAAGCTGAAGGTGAAGCTGAACCAGTACCAGTACCTGTTCGAAAGAAATAATTTAATCTTCTTTATAATGGCAGATCCAAAAGACCAGAACCAGATCAGTATTGAGCTAAATGAAGAAATTGCCCAGGGAATCTATTCAAACCTGGCTGTAATTACTCATTCTGCTTCAGAGTTTGTAATTGATTTTGTGAGGATAATGCCCGGTATTCCTAAAGCACAGGTAAAGTCGAGGGTAATTCTCACTCCTGAGCATGCAAAAAGACTGGTTGCAGCTTTGGAGGATAATATCGCTAAATATGAATCTGTCCACGGACATATAAAGGAAGTCAAAGGGTCAGGACCAGTTATGCCTCTGACATTCGGAGGTCCGACAGCCCAGGCCTGAAATGCCAATAACTCATATATTAAGCCGTCAGAAAATTCTTTTGACGGCTTCTTTTTTTGTTATGAATGAAATAAAACCTTACTTTGTGTGTTGGTACTGTATATATATTAAGAGGGTCCTTTCATGAAAATGTACATTATACGAAAAATAGTTGTTGTTCTGATAATGGTTATGCCGCTCATCTCATGGTCAGGGTGTAAAAAGCAGGCAAAATGCGGTTGCGGAAAAGATGTTCTTTTTTCTCTGGAAGATGAACTCATGGATCATTCTTCAATTACTTTTGGATCAAACGGTGCATCTGCTTCGTTTACAATAGGTTATTCGACTTATATCTTTTGCAACCCTCTTGAAATGTACGCCATTTATACCGATATGAATAGTGGTGACCGTTTACGTTTATCAGGAGATGCTTTCTGGGAATGCAGTTACCTGATGCAAAGTGGCGGCGGCAGTTCTTATTCCTACTATTATAAAGTCTATAATATCCAGGTTACCAAGATGGAACCTGAAGTGTACGGGAAAAAATAAAGTTTCCCATGGCACAGTACAATTTATCTTTTGCAGGTGCCGGCCGGGTAGCCGGAGCTCTATGCCTGGAATTGTATCGTAGTGGATTTAAAATCCTGCAGGTTGTATCTGAATCTGAACGTGATGGAAAACCTCTTGCCAGCAGCTGTAACGCTTCATGGTCGTCTGAACTGAACTACAGCAATCAGAATGATATTATTATTGTTGCCGTGCCTGATCACAGGTTAAATGAAGTACTTGATCATATTAAGTGTACTGATAACACTATTGTTGCGCATACAGCTGGCAGTTTAGGACTTGAAGTATTCCCCGCCCATATTAAAAAAGCAGGTGTATTTTACCCGTTGCAGACATTCTCAAAAGGCAGAAACATAAGGTTTAAAGATCTGCCCTTTCTGTTGGAGGCATCCGGAAAAGAAACAGGAGAAATACTTGAATCTTTGGCAGTATCAATAGGGGGTAAAGCTCATTTTCTTTCTGTGGATCAGCGTAAAATGCTTCACCTTTCTGCTGTATTTGTAAATAACTTTACCAACTACATGCTGACAGCAGGAGAAGAAATAACTACCAGAGCCGGACTGTCATTTGAATTGCTTGTGCCTCTGATCAGGGAAACGGTTTCTAAAGCCCTCGAAACCGGCCCGGAAAAATCACAAACCGGTCCGGCAGTACGAAATGACCTAGACACTATTGAAAAGCATATAGAATTATTATCTTTCTCACCTGAATTGCAGACAATGTACAGTGAAATTACAAAGTCGATTATAAAACATTATAAAAGAGGCTGATAATGACAAATTTTAAAGAAAATCTGGCCGGAGTAAAAGCATTTATTTTTGATATTGACGGAGTATTGTCACTTCAGACTATCAGCCTGAATGCATTCGGAGTTCCAAACAGAACTGTTAATCTTCGCGATGGGTACGCGCTGCAGCTCGCAGTAAAAAAAGGTTATCCTGTCGGGGTTATTTCCGGATGCAATTCGAAGGAGTATCAGAAAAGGCTTAAGATCGCTGGGCATAACCGAAATCTACCTTAACAGCAGGTCAAAACTTGATAATTATAACAGCTTTAAGAAGAAGTTCAGGCTCAATGATCCGGATATTCTTTTCATGGGCGATGATATCCCTGATTTTGAAGTAATGAAGAGTGCCGGTGTCCCTGTCTGTCCCTCTGATGCCGACAGCGAGATTAAGCAGGTTGCTTCTTATATTTCTGATAAGAAGGGTGGCGAAGGGTGTGTCAGGGATGTTGTTGAACAGGTTCTCAGGCTGCATAACAACTGGATGGATTCTGATGCATTTTCATGGTAATATGAAAGAATTTCTAAAACTTATAAGGTGGCAAAATCTTATCATTGTAATACTTACAATGGTGCTGATGAGATATTGTATCATTGAGCCACTTATTAGCAAACTAAAAGTTATGATGTTGGATGGGAGTGGCCAGGTCTCACTCAAGCTTCAGTTTCCATGGTACGATTTTATCATTCTTGTTGCAGCCACAGTTTTTATAACGGCGGGCGGATATGTGATAAATGATTACTTTGATATTAAAACTGACCTTATTAACCGGGGAAGTGTAATTGTCGGGACTAAAATCCCAAGACACAAGGCTATGATGTGGCACAACATTTTCAATATTGCAGGTGTTGCCGCTGGATTTTATATTTCCTGGAAGGTTGGATATATATGGATGGGAATATTTTTTCTTTTAGTTTCCGGACTTCTCTATTTTTATTCCGCAAGTTATAAGCGACAGTTCCTTATTGGTAATTTAATTGTCGCTCTTCTGACAGCGATGGTCCCTATGATGGTCATTATGTATGAGTGGCCCGTTCTTTACCGATACTACACGACCAGGGCAGCTGAACTGTATAATCTCAGCTTTCTGTTTTGGTGGATCGGAGGCTTTTCTGTTTTTGCTTTCATTACTACATTGACCCGTGAAATAATAAAAGATATCGAAGACTTTGAAGGCGATATGGCATATGGCCGGAGGACAATCCCGGTGGTTATTGGAATACCTGCCTCAAAAGTAATAGCATTGAGCCTGATAATAATCACCATTGCAATGCTCTACATTGTATGGTTTTACTTCATAAATGATAAAATAACTTTTATTTATCTGACTGCAGGTATCGTTTTACCTCTCTTTTATATTATATATCAGTTGGTAGTGAGCAGAAACAGGAAGCAGCTTCACATTGCCAGCAGATTAATGAAAATTGTCATGCTGACCGGTATCCTCTATTCTGTTGTGGTAAAATCAATTATTACCTGGAATCTTTTCTGAAGATGCTGACTGATAGCCTGAAAAAATACAGAATAATCCTTGCTTCGCGGTCTCCACGAAGGCAGCAGCTTCTCAGGGACATGGGACTGAGGTTCGAGGTCGTAATCAGGGATTTTGTTGAAGATTATCCGGAAAACATTTCAGGTGAAAAAATTGCCTTTTACCTGGCCCGAACGAAAGCTGAAACTTTTAAGAATGAGATATCTGACAATGAGATCGTTATAACAGCAGATACTATTGTATGGTGCAATAAAAGGGTGCTTGGAAAACCTGCTGATAAGAATGAGGCTGTCATGATGATCAGGGATCTGTCAGCAAATACTCATGAAGTAATTACCGGGGTATCCATCCTTTCAGCTTTTAAGGAAAAAACTTTTACTGAATCCACAAAAGTGACTTTTGAAAAACTGACTGAAGAAGAAATTCTTTATTATGTAGATAAATACGAACCCTTTGATAAAGCCGGTGCTTACGGGATACAGGAATGGATAGGTTTGGCTGCATGCAGCAGGATAGAGGGATCGTATTTCAATGTTGTGGGGCTGCCGGTACAGAAGCTGTACAAGGAACTGAAAGAGTTTATAAGATAAAAGACAAAAGACCAAGATAAAGACCCAAGACCCAAGACCCAAGAATATGAAAAAACCACTACTATTATTTGCATTCCTTTTCGCAATCATCTCTGTAACTTCATCTGTCCCCGATGAGGGAATGTGGATCCCCTTATTAATTGAAAAATACAATATTAAGCTGATGCAGGAGAAGGGTTTTAAACTGACTGCTGAAGATATTTATAGTGTAAACAAGGCCTGCATGAAAGACGCAGTTGTTTCATTTGGAGGGGGTTGCACCGGTGAGCTGATTTCGCCGGATGGTTTGCTGATAACCAATCACCATTGTGGGCGCGGCCAGATACAAAGGCTCTCCAGCCTTGAGCATGATTACCTTGCAAACGGCTACTGGGCAATGTCGAAGGAGGAGGAGATGGCTTGTCCCGGATTGTTTGTAACGATACTGAAGAGGATGGAAGATGTAACCGAAAGAATGCTGAAAGGAATTACGGAGGATATGAATGATGAGGCGCGCCAGAAAATACTCACTTCCAATTCGGATGAAATCAGAAAGAGTGTGACAGACGGAAGTGGCTACGCAGTAAGCATAAGACCCTTTTATATGGGAAATCAGTATTTTCTGTTTGTGAATGAGACATTTACCGATGTCCGTTTTGTTGGTGCTCCTCCTTACGCAATTGGTACATTCGGCGGGGAGACTGACAACTGGGTATGGCCACGTCATACGGGCGATTTCTCTTTATTCCGTGTTTATGCAAACAAGGATAACAAACCCGCAGGTTACTCTAAAGATAATATTCCTTATAAACCCCTTTACCATTTCCCTATATCCCTGAAGGGTGTTAATGAAGGAGATTTTACGATGGTCTTCGGATACCCGGGATCAACATCAGAATATGTTCCTTCATATCACATTGATATGGTAAAAAACTATGTCAATCCTAAAATGATTGCCATCAGGACAAAGAAAATTGAGATAATGGAAGCTGCAATGAATACGGATCCTCTTATCAGGCTTCAGTATACTGCAAAAAGTTCGGGAATTGCCAATTCATGGAAAAGATGGATCGGAGAGAACCAGGGACTCGAAAGGATGAATACAATTGAGAAAAAACAGGAATTTGAGAAGAAGCTTACAGCATGGATCAATGCAGATGAATCAAGAAAAGCAAAATACGGAAATATCCTTCCTCAGTATGAGAAGCTTTATACCAGGCTCAGGGATTATAACCTCGTCAATAACTATACAAGCGATGCATTCTTCAGCACTGGGGCAGAAGCGGTCGGATTTGCCAGGAACATGATTTCGCTTGCCGGAATGTATGAAAATAATCTCGATCCCCGGAAAATAAGTGTAGTAAAAAGTGAAATGATCAATGGCGCAAAGGGATTTTTCAAAAACTACAACCTCGAAACAGACAAGAAGCTTTTTGTAGCAGTAATGACAATGTATGGCGACAACCTCGATCCGAAATGGCAGGCACCGGAGTATATCAGGGTAAGGAAGGAATGCAAAGGTAACTTCCGGGCTCTTGCAGACAAATATTATGGCAAGAGTGTTTTTACAAACGAAGCTCGATATACGGCTTTTGTTAACTCCTTTAATAAAAGCTTTTTAGCTAAGCTGAATAAAGATCCTTTCTACAGGATCGCGAAAAGTGCAGGAGAATTTCTGTCTGCAAATGTAAGAGGTGAACTGAGCAGTCTGACATCTGAAATCCAGAAGCTAAACAAGGATTATATGACTCTCCAGATGGAATTCGACAAGGGTCATTTGTTTTACCCGGATGCTAACTCGACACTCCGGGTTGCCTATGGCACTGTAAAAGGCTATTATTCAAAAGATGCTGTCTACTTTAAGCACTACACCACATTAAAAGGGATTATTGAAAAAGACAATCCCGATATTTATGATTATGCAGTACCTGACAAGTTAAAAAAGTTGTATCAGGCAAGGGATTTTGGTCCATATACACAGGATGGAGAGGTCCCGGTCTGTTTTATAGCAGATAATCATACAACAGGAGGTAATTCAGGAAGTCCGGTGTTAAATGCTTACGGTCAGCTGATAGGAATTAATTTCGACAGGGCCTGGGAAGGAGTTGCGAGTGATATGGCCTTTAACCCTGATCAGAGCAGAAATATCAGCCTCGATATCAGGTATGCGCTTTTCATTATCGATAAATTTGCTGGTGCAGGATATCTGCTGAAAGAAATGACAATTGTGGAATAGCCGGCCGGGGAGAGGCCAGTTACCGTTTTCAGGTAAGAGTAGCTTTGACCTTAGAATCTGATCGTATATTTCACCTTCACTCTTGCCTCATATACCTCTGGCCTGAAACGCTCAAGAGGATCAATTAAAGGCGAATTGAATGTAAGGAATATTGCTTTGCCAGGTTTTATGATCCATTGGAATCTCGATTGCCAGCCAAATGTTTCTGTCTTGTTGTCATACTGCGCAAAATTGGACCATGAAATGTCAGGACTGAAGAGAAAATTCAGATTTACCCGATAAATCTGGGTTACAAAATTTCCTTCCTTTAAATTGACCCA
Organism: uncultured Bacteroidales bacterium; assembly: GCA_963825935.1. GTDB lineage: Bacteria > Bacteroidota > Bacteroidia > Bacteroidales > VadinHA17 > LD21. Next base: position 581,445 of record CAWGUN010000013.1, read on the forward strand.
CCTCCGTTCGGCATCAAGACCGAAATAAACAGGAACGCATATTTTGTATCCGGTCTGGATGAGCAGATCAGTTCTTTTTCCGGAATAGAAAGTACCAAACACCACTTTTGTCAAAGCCCAAAGGTTTCTCCTCTTCGCTGAGGTCAGTGTCAATGTATGGCGCCAGAAATTATATTCATTAACAGGTATAGAGATAGTGTCAAATATATCGAAAGCTTCCTCAAGCTTATCAAACTGGTATTGCGAGGCGAGTGACACGATGTCGCCACTCAGAAATGTGACTTCAGAATACTTAAGGTTCACCTCACCAGACAGAAGCCCGTTATTATTCATGTTAAAAATAAATGAATAGTCAGCTCCGGTCTTTACCTGCAGTATTGGAGAATTCTTTGGACGCGGACCCAGGGTAATGCCTCCATAGATGTCCCTTATGCCTTTCCGGGGGACAAATCCGAGTCCAGCCGTAAAATTCTCACCAATCTGAAGATACCCTGTCCTGAAGTTGAGAAAATCGTTAGGGTAATTCAGCTCTGTTCCGAAGGAAAAATCATTTTTATTAAGTCCGGTAGTGAAAGATTTGACACCATACAGATTAAATATGATATTATTATTGCCTTTAAGCTCTGAGCTCCCAAGCCTCAGGTCAAATCCTGCCAGTGTATTGCCGGCATCAGAAAATGCATTTCCGTTCGTTCCGATTAAACCTATAGATGATTGTTTCCCAAGATTAAGCGATATTCTGCCAACGGTATATCCCGGGTTGTCCCAGTTGTTGTCATCCTTTATATGAAGTAGTCCAAAATTCCATTTACCGGCTTTGCCGGTAAACTTTCCGCCATATCTTATTGCTACCGGATTTCCTGCGCTGTCGAGTCCGATACGCCTCGAAAAATAGGGGATCATCTCCGTATTCTTAGTGTTATCATCATCGCCGTTAATTCCAAAGGTAAAATAGTTGGAACCATCAAGAAAGAAGTCCCTCTTTTCAGGGAAATAAAGTGAAAAACGCGTCAGGTTGATCTGTTTCGCATCAACTTCCGTCTGGGCAAAATCAGTATTGGCTGTAAGCGCTACTTTCAGTGACGGGGTAATCTGGTAGAAAGCATCCATTCCAAGATCATATACAGGGTCAGGAGCAACATCTTTCTTTTTGCTGAAACCGCCTGTAAAATAGGGGATTAGATCGAGGCCGATACCCTGCGTCATCCCTGTCAATCCATTAATTTTACCTTCATCTGAAACCTGGAACTTATCGGAATTTAGTGAGCTGGCCGGCCAGGAAGATGTTTCCGATTTTCTTTTAACATATCTAATGCACTTTAATCCCCAGGTATCGGATGCTTTGTTAAATCCCATTGTTTTAAAAGGAATTATCAGCTCGCCTTCCCACCCTTTATCGGTGATCCGGGCTTTTCCATCCCAGATGCCGTCCCATGATTTATTAAAATACTTCCCGTTCTCATTGATAAGTGCATCACCGATACTGCCCCTCGGACCCAGTTGGAACCAGTATCCGCTACGACCGTCAAGATAAGTGTCAAAGATGATCTGTATCCTGTCATCTTCCCCGAGGCTTACATCACGGGCCAGCTCTTTTGCAATGATCCCGGCAGGGTCATCAAAACATCTTATTCCTACATATATATTGTTATGATCAAACAGGAACAGGAATTCCGTTTTTTCTGAAATTGGCTCTCCTGTATTTGGTTCTTTCTGGTATAACTCATTAACAACGGATGCATTGGCCCATACCTCATCATTAACAAATCCGTCAATTTCCGGTGCTTTTTGGGTAAAAACAGCTCTGATTTCAGGCTGGGAAAACAGGGAACTTATGCTCAGGATTAATGAAACAGAGAATGCTATTGATATCCGGATCATCTTTTATTTTGGCCGCCAAGATAACTCCGAATCATTTATTTTCCTAATGGAATAGTGGTCAAATCGAGGCGAGAAAATTATTGAAAATTGTTATAATTTATATCCTTTAATTGTATTAAGCTTATCTTCAAATTTTTGTAAAACTGCCTCCTGGTCAGACACCTGATCCCTGAATTTTCCCTGGGTACGGTCATTCCTGGGTATATTCCTGTTTGCTTTATCAATTTCACCTTCAGCTTTGCTGATCTTTTTTTCAGAAACTGCAATAGCTTTAAGTGTTTTCTTTTTATTTTTTTCAAGCTCTTTGACAGCAGCAGCTTTTTCTTTCTTAGCATCACCTTCTTCCATAGAGTTCAACAGGGTAGTCTCGTCAATTATCTGAGCAGATAGAGAAGGAAGTCCATTGTTCAGGACACTAAGCTTATCTCTCTCTGTGGTGATAGTCTTGTTATTGGAGCGGATTGATTTTTCCATTCCTGATTGATCCTTTTCAAGTGATCCGAGCTCCTTTTGCAGGTCTCTAAGTTTTTTCTCTTCTGCTTTAACCTGTTCGCTGACCAGGTCGATATATTGCTTCCTGGCAAAATTGAATAAAAAGTTTTTAGCCCTGGCGAGTTCTGTCTCTCCTGTAGCTCTTTCAATGTACTGATCTTTGCTGAGTTCGATTGAAACGCCAAGAATGAGAACACTATCCTTATCCATAAGCTTGCTATAAACATTCACAGGGGTTTCTACGACACTTTTGAGAAGGGCTCCGAAAATTGTCATCTCTCCATTATCCGTAACAACGACAGATTTTGTACCTTCCTCCAGCAGTTTAGTCCAGCTTTTCAGAGTATTCTCATAATTGACTTCCGGAATAGAAACAAATAACCCCGGAAGCAAGGCTTTACTGATTCTAAGACTGTCTTCAAGAACTAAAACAGGTTTCTGGGCTCTGATTCCCAAACAGGAAATAATCAGCAACAAAATGATGGCAGGAAATGATTTCATATCAGTTAGTTTATTGAAAAGGGTTTATAGGATATATAAAAATACGAAATCCCAGCTGAATTTAGTAATATTCAGCTTTATTCTTCACAGTAAGAAAAAACGCTATCACTTACCAGAATGAAAGATATCCAGGTCAATTTGTTTCAAAACTATCTGTTCCGGAACCGAAAAGCGCCTGAATCTCCTTGGTCCGGCTTATTATTCAAGTAGTACTTTCAGGTTCTTAAGCCCACCTTCAAGATCTTTTCCAAGCATAGAATCCATATTCATAAAGCTGAGCATAAGGTTCATCGGGTATTTCATCTTACCAAAGATACCCCATGTGACGTTAGTTGTTGAATCATTTACAGCCTTGAAAGAAATGAAAGCATTGTCAGTCGATTTCATAGGTTTAAAGAACCTGATAATGTAATCAATCCTTTCACCTTCTGCGATCTTTACAATTTCCTGTTCTCCCTTGCCTGCTTCCTTAACAGGGCTGTCCCAGGCTGCCACAAAACCGACTGATGCATCGGTGCCCCTGAACTCCTGTTTCATGTTCGGATCAATCTTTGCCCAGACACTGAATTTGTCCTGGTTTTTAAGGTATTTTACGTAGTCGAAAATTACCTGTCGCGGCTGGTTAATACTTAAAGTCCGTTCGACAGTATAATCTTTCCTGACGAAAAGCGCAACTATTAAAAGTAGTGCAATTAAGCTTGCAACTATCAGAATGAGGTATTTAAGAAACTTTTTCATAGCTCAGATTTTTAATAATTTAATTCGATCATTTCTTTGATCTTAACAAGTTTACAGGTCATTTGTTCAATCTTCTAAAATTATTAACTTTCACGATAAATTATGTGGGGAAATGGAAATTGTAGCAGACGATAAAATCCCTTTTCTGAAAGGAGTTCTTGATCCATATGCAAATATCATTTACCTGCCCGGGAAAGAAATTACCACGAAAGTTCTGATAGATGCAGATGCATTATTGATAAGAACCAGAACAAAGTGTACGGAGGCTCTTCTGAATGGAACCGGTGTAAGGTTTATAGGAACCGCAACAATCGGGTTTGATCATATCGATACGAGATACTGCGGGTATAAAAATATTTTCTGGACGAATGCACCGGGATGTAATTCGTCGTCGGTTCAGCAATATATTGCAGGAGCACTTCTCAAAATGTCTTCCCAATCCGGATTTAACCTTAAAGACAAGACAATCGGTATAATAGGTGTGGGCAATGTCGGATCAAAAGTTGAAAAGTTTGCACGGATTATGGGAATGAACGTCCTGCTGAACGATCCTCCCAGGGCAAGGAGGGAGGGTCAAAAGAATTTCGCCAGCCTTGGAACTATTCTTTATGAATCTGATATTATTACTGTTCACGTGCCCCTAAATGTTGTGGGTGAGGATTGTACCTATCATCTTTTTAATACCCGGGCATTTAAAAAGATGAGAAAAGGGACCTGGTTCATTAACTCATCGCGTGGAGAAGTGACTGAAACTGCTGCCTTAAAAAAAGTTCTTTCTTCAGGGAAACTGGGTGGGGCAGTGCTGGATGTATGGGAGCATGAACCTGATATTGACCTGGAACTGATGTCCGGAACATTTATTTCCACACCTCATATTGCCGGGTATTCAACTGATGGCAAAGCTAATGGTACATCAATGGTGGTCAATTCATTATGCAAACATTTCAACCTTCCTCTGACCGGCTGGTATCCGGGCAATGTTCCTGAACCTGAAAAACCTTTAATATTAATTAACTGTAAAGGACTGACTGACGAAGATATAATCAGAGAAGCTGTTTTTCATACCTATAATATAGATGAGGATAATGTAAACCTCAGAATTAACCCATCGGACTTCGAAAAATTGAGAGGTAATTACAGGGTCCGAAGGGAATTCAAAGCATTTACAGTAAAGCTGTCAGGAGGATCGAAACAGGTAAGGAGGAAACTGGAAGAGATAGGCTTTATTGTGAGATGAAAAACGATAATTTAAACCCGAATTTATCAGCTAAAAGTTATTTGCTATGAAAGACAAGAATCTGAACAGAAGAGATTTTGCCAGAAAAGTTGCCATAGCCGGCACAGGTCTTGCAGCTTCTCCGGTTATGATTTCAGCTGGCAGCAGGAAATCAATTCAATTTAATCAGGCAGCTTACGGGAGGCTTAAAATAAGTCTTAATGCATACTCATTCGACAAGCCTCTCAGAGCCGGTACAATGAAAATAGACGATCTGCTTGATTACTGTGCGAAAACAGGGTTTGAAGGCGTGGATATTACAGGTTATTATTTCCCCGGATATCCTGCTGTTCCATCAGATGAACTGATTTTTCATGTTAAGCAAAAAGCGTTCAGACTTGGTATTGAACTTGGGTGTACCGGAGTAAGAAATGATTTTACCTGGTCCGACCCTGTTAAAAGGGCTGATGAGAAGAGACTTGTAAAAGAGTGGATATTAGTTGCCCAGAAGCTGGGTGCTCCTGGCGTCAGGATATTCAGCGGAAACCTCTCTAAGGAGAGTTTTTCGTGGGAGGAAAGGGCAAAATGGATCGCTGAGGAGATCCGTGAATGTGCTGATTATGGGAAAGAACATGGAGTAATGCTTGCATTACAGAATCATAATGATTTCCTTAAGACTTCCTCCGAAACTGAAAAACTTCTTAAGTTAGTAAACCACGATTGGGTTGGCTTAATGTGCGATATCGGAAGCTATCATACTGAAGACCCTTATACAGATATTAACGCCAACGCAAAATATGCAATTACCTGGCAGATGAAGGAAAAGGTGTTTGTCAAAGATAACCAGGTAGATACAGATTTTGATAAGGTCATTGCAATTGTCCGGCAAAGTGGCTACAAAGGATATCTGCCTCTCGAAACTCTCGGGGAGGGCGATCCGTATATCAAGGTTGAAGCTTTGCTGAAAAAAGTAAGAAGTGTATTAAATACATTTTAATTCTTATTCAGTCTCTACCGGCTCCATAATCCTTTCAAACTCCTTCACCTGGAAAACAAAAGCCTGAAGCCTTGTATCAAGGGAAACGGAATCCTGGCCGTCGTAAGCAATATTAATAAACGGGATATTGTTATGATCTTTACGGAACGAATCACTCACTGCAGATATCAGGGTTCCGGGCATGCAGGTAAATGGCAGGATAGCAGCCAGACCTGAAACTCCTCTTTTTGAAAGTGCAACCGAAGTGCCCATGGCAATCGCCGGATCACCGTCATAAAACTCATTCACATAGGTATTGCACAAAGTAAGCATTTCGTGAAGAGATACATCTTTATGGTGATCAGTAAATTTTTTGATTCCCCTTAGCAGGGAGTTCGCTATTACATCCTGTCCGAATCCCTGGATTTTGGATTTAATAACGCCCCGATTATCATTTTTCCAGCGACTGTCGCGGGTAAAACGATAAGTGGAATAATATATCCATTCTGAAAACGGTCCGATAATAACCTCCGCACCCAGATCTTCAAGCCGGTTTGCAATATTTCCGTTACATCCGGCATTATCACGCATAAATATTTCTCCTATAATTGCAACTACCGGTCTCCTGGTACTTTTATCAACTTTTATTGACATGAAATCTGAAGCAATTCCTGCAAGAACGGTATGGAGCCCGCGGGCTCCCGTCTCGATGCATCTTTCAAGTCTCTTAATTGCATCTTCATAGACTTTATCTGATTCACCTTTGTTTATCTCATAAGGTCTTGTTTCCCTGTGGATCTTCCTGATATAATCGGCCACAAGAAATCCTTTCCAGGCATTTATTCTGAACTTCTGTCCATGTTCCCCTGCAACGTCTTCATATGATGTATCATTAGAGGGAGTTATCAGCTCCGCATTGCTGAATCCAAGGCGATCAAACAGTATCCTGTGAAAGTGGTTATATTGTCCAAAGCGGCACGGACCATTGTGATCGGGCATGAAAAAACTCATTTTAGAAGGGTCAGCACCCGGTTCTGATAATTTCTTAATAAAACTTCCTGTGACACAGATCATTGGAAAACATTCTTTGGAGGAAGTATATTTTCTTCCGATAGCGAGATCCTCTTCAGTCTGTTTCGGCAGAACTTCAGAAGGGACACCTATACTCCTGGCCGCCGCAGCCAGCATATATGCTCCATCGTTCATATATGGAAAATATAACACCCTGTCTTTTGGCGGAGATGCAGGGCTTGGCCTCGGTCTGTAAATAGTGACTTCCTTCTTTTCATTCTGCTCAGAACCTCTCAGGCTATCCAGGAACGCCTCAATACGGGTTACCATGCCCGCATCAGCAGAGTGCTCATCCACTTCAAGATGAAGGAATGGTTTTCCTTTTAGCTCTTCCGTAACGTAATGCCAGATAAATGAATCGGGTCCGCACCTGAAGTTACTAATGTATACGGCATACAGACCATCGGTTTTTGCAACATGCTGGGCCGCCGCAATAATCTTCTGGCCATTAGGCCAGTACATATTCCTGTAATTGACAAATATATTGTAAGGTGATAGATCGAGCATATCGATGGGGATAGGCATAACATTCTGGGCAATAAGCTTTTCGATCAATCCCAGATTAAGCTGCTGATCAGCGCTGTTATAAGGTTTCCCGAGAAGTACGACAGGGCGACAATTTTTAGGGATATCCTTAAGGACATCTTTTCCATATGCCACTAACCTTTTTTCAAATGAGGTCTGAACAGTATCAGCATAATATATTGCTTCCCTGATCTCATTTTTGCCGATTCCGAATTTCTCATTGAAAAAAGATGTCATCTCTTTTACAAGTGCACGTTCAAAGAACCTGAAGTGCAGTGTAGGGATCAGCAGCTTTGATTCATCGATTTTCCCTTTCAGGGCTGCTTTCACCATGAAGGGATAGGTCTGAATCCACGGACAATTGCAGTTATATGTCTTGTTCCCTTCACGGAATTTAGCATTGACAATAAATGGCAGAAAGATATAATCAACATTTTTCTCCACCAGATCAATAACATGTCCGTGCATTATCTCTACCGGGAGACAAGTTTCGGTGGTCATTGTTTCTATTGAACGGGTAAGAAGCGTTTTATCTGATTCTTTTGAAACCACAACGGTAAATCCAAGTCTTTCAAAGAATGTTCTCCAGAACGGAAACTGCTGGTAATAAACCATGAGTGCCCTTGGGATCCCTATGGTCGTGGTTTTATATTCTTTAGGTTCCTCGTAACCCTCTGTCAGCATTTCAATTCTTTTCAGGAATAGATTCGGGATATCGTTCCTTACCTTCTTACGTCCGTCAGTCTCATATTTCTCGCACCTTCCACCGTAATAAAGAGATTTCTTTTCTCCGGCAATTTTTACACGCCTTATTTCGCAATGGTTAGTGCACCCCTGGCAAACAAACCTGCTCATTTTATAAGTTGCATTCCTTATACCAAAACCTTTAAAGGTAGTTTTTTGCCCCTGGGTCATTGACCTTTGAGCAAGAATAGCGGCACCAATGGCCCCGGTAACATCAAAATGAGGGGGAATAATGATTTTCTTCCCCAGAACCTGCTCAAAAGCTGCAACGACTGCTTTATTATTTGTGACTCCGCCCTGAAAGAATATCTTGTCCCCAACTCTCCGGTCAGCAACTACTTTTTGCAGGTAATTGTAGACAATTGAGTAGGCGAGACCTCCAACGAGATTTTCATTTCTTGCTCCCTTCTGCATGAATGAGTTAAGGTCTGATTCCATAAACACCGTACACCGGTCTCCAAGCTTTACGGGGCACTCTGAGTTTAGTGCCATGCACCCGAATTCTTCAATAATATTGATATTCAGCTTCTCAGCCTGTTCTTCAAGAAATGATCCCGTTCCGGCAGCGCAAACCTTGTTCATTTCAAAGTCAACAACTACTCCGTTTTCAATGCTTATATACTTGGAATCCTGCCCGCCGATTTCAAAGATAGTATCAACAGTACGGTCATAATCAATAGCAGCTGTTGCCTGTGCAGTAATCTCATTCTGAATTGTATCGGCACCTATAAAATCGCCTGTAAGATACCGGCCTGAACCGGTAGTACCGGCTCCAATTACTTCAACATCTTCGCCTACCTCTTCATAGATCTCGGTAATCCCTTTCTGAATAGCTTCCAGGGGCTTTCCTGCAGTCGGAAGGTAACGCCTTGCTATTACATTATGATCAGAATCAATCACGACGACATTAGTACTTAATGATCCGACATCGACCCCAAGATAAACAGGAAGCTTCTGATTTCCGTTCTTTTTAAAATTAACTACCTTGTTATAAAGTGCACCCGATTCCACGAGCTTCGGAAGGCTGACAAATGATGTTGAATCATCAGCCAGGTACTGTTGAAGTTTTTCCATACCCTTGAAATGATTCATTTCAAGTTTGTTGGAACGTGCGTACATTACTGCTCCTATGGCTCCCATGGAAGCATGGTACTCAGGGATAATAAGCTCACCTTCCTTAAGATCAAGAATATCACTGAAAGCTCTTACCATGCCTGTGTTTGCGGCAACTCCTCCTGAAAAAATAACAGGTTTATTAATCTCCTTGCTTCTTGCAACATTGCTTCTGAAGTTACGGGCAAGTGCAAAACACAGACCTGCAACGATATCATGAAGAGGTGTAGCTATCTGCTGGTGATGAATCATGTCACTTTTTGCAAAGACGCTGCAACGGCCTGCTATTCTTGGAGGATCGACAGACATAAGTGCCATCTCCCCAAACTCTTTTTCAATTGGGACTCCAATCCTGCGAGCCTGTTGATCGAGGAATGATCCTGTTCCGGCGGCACAAATACTATTCATCTCAAAATCAACCAGCCGTGAGGCTCCTGTTACAGGATCCTTTTCAAGAATGATGAGTTTAGAATCTTCACCTCCGATTTCAATAACTGTCCTGGCATCAGGAAATAACTTTCCCGAAGAGGTTGCCTGTGCAATTATCTCATTTACAAAAATTCCACCTATGAGATCTGTAGCCAGCTTTCCGCCTGATCCTGTTATCGCAATTCCAGTTATGCTATCTGATGAATGTTTTTTAAGAAGTGAGGAGAGTCTCTCATTGAGTATGTTAAATGGTTTGCCATGAACGTAATCATAATAGTCTTCAATGACATTATAATTTTCATCTAAAAGAACTGTGTTAAGAGAAACTGATCCAATATCCAAACCAAGATAATACTTCTGAAAATCAGCAGCTTCCGGAGTCCGATTTTGCGCCATAAAATATTGTATAAAAGTATGAAATATCCTATTCTACCGAAGGCGGCTAAAATATATATTTTTCCTTTAGGAACCTATTTTTAAGGTTCTTTTATGATATGTATCATAGCTGAATTTTGTACCAGGCCCGCATAATGCGTCTTTATACCCATTCATCTTTAAGTACGTCACCTGATATACTGATGATCATCTGTTTGACGGGAACTTTCCTCGTTGATTTTGACAATGCTGACATCACCATTTGAAGCAGACCGCCACAGCATGGAACTTCCATCATCATGACAGTGATTGTATTAATCCGGGCAACCTCGATCATTGCCGTCAGCTTTTCGACATAAATATCTGCCCCATGATCAAGTTTCGGACAGGCGATACCAAGTGATTTTCCAATCAGGAATTTACTGTGAAAGTTACCCAGAGAAAAAGCAACACAGTCAGCGGCAAGCAGCAGATCGGCATCCCTGAAATAGGGTGCATTCGGATTAACAAGATGCATCTGGATGGGCCATTGTCTTAATTCTGATTGCTGATCTGCAGTAACTATCCTGTTATCTGATTGTCCGGGTTTTTCAATTACCATTGCACGTGATCCGGGGCACCCGCCACCTTCCTGACCGAGCTGCCGGGAGTGCCCATGATTATGAGCCTCTGCCATAACCATAGTTTCGCTGAATGGCTCAGCTTCTCTTGTCTCAATTGTTATTGCACCTTCAGGACAATGCCCAATGCATGCGCCCAGTCCATCGCACATTAACTCGCTTACCAGCCTTACCTTACCGTCAATAACCTGTAAAGCGCCCTCCTGACAATTTGGAACACACTGTCCGCATCCATTGCATAAATCTTCATCTATTTTAAGAATATCTCTTTTCATATCTGATTTTTGAAAATCATTTCTGATACAAAAATGATTCTTTAAGTCGGAATAAATTGTAACAGATGATACAAATCATAAAGATAAATAAGAGGTGTACGAAAAGTTGCCCGGAGAAGAAGGTACTTAATAAGGGTATTGTTATAATTTTAAACTTTCATCAATTGCCATTTCTGTTATGGCCACATAGATCATTTTAGCGACATCCTCCATTATCTCTATTGTGAGAGCATCTGGATCGTCACCCGGAAGGTGATAGAAGACCTTTTTATAACCTCCTGTGACACCTATCGACATGGTTCTGATCCCGGCAGAACTGAAATTATATGAATCTGTTCTGGGGCGGCCGAAAAAACTTCCCGGATTGGGAGCTGATTCCGTGAGTGGTCTGTGGATATATTTTGTGTTGGCATCTTCAAAATATTTCAGAAGCTGTTTATAAGTCGATGAAGCGCTGACTGCCAAGCCTGTACCGTTACCGACCATATCGAGGTTAATATAAACTATCGTTTTTTCAACCGGGAATAAAGGATTGCTTGCATAAAGTTTACTACCAATAAGTCCGTTCTCTTCACCACCAATAAACAGGAACATTACACTTCTTTTCAGAGTAATTCCTGATTGTGCCATGGCCTTTGCAGCACCCATAATATCGACAACTCCGCTGGCATTATCAAGGGCTCCGTTAACTACTTTACCGGCTCTGCCTACTGCATCAAAATGCCCGCCAATAATAATTACCTCATTTTTCAGAACAGGATCATTTCCTTCTATTAATCCAATGATATTGCAACCTTTTCCATCGTTGTGCCTTGTTGTATTTGCTTTTATTGTCACAATCTTGCCAGTATTAAACGAAGCAGGTTTGAATGTTTTTCTGATGCCGGCCGTCAGGTCATTATTAGTGGTTTTAAGGCCGGCAAAGATGTCGGCAAGCGGTTGTTGACCTATTCCGCAAACAAGTATTGACTTATCATAAGAAATATTCGGGTTTGCCCCGATACCATCAATATACAGGAAACCGGTGGCACCATGCCTGACTGCATTTTCAAGCTTGTACTGATGGTAGCAATATCCTACCCACTTCTTATATTCAGGATTCCCCGGATCACTGTATGGGACATCACGGTTTATCAGGACTATCTTTCCCCTGACATCTATTCCCTTATAGTCGTCATAGTTCAGTTCCGGAGCAGAAACACCATAGCCTGCAAAAACCACTTCGGCCGTTACTTCACCACTACCGGAGTTCATTCCCGGATAATAATCATCAGGATAGTTATAATTCTTGGTTATGACAGTACCATCGGATTGAGGTATATTAAGGGATAAACTACCAATATCATTAACTACAGTATAAGGTGAGTTAAACCATTGAAAATAGCTTCCATTGTCTCCGCCGGGTTTTAAACCCCATTCTTTAAGTTTTCCGGCAATCCATTCAGCACTTGCAACGAATTCAGGAGTACCCGTCAGTCTTCCGTTAAATTCAGGTGAACAAAGCTTTTCGACCCAACTCATCATTTCTTCGCTGGTAATTGAATGAAACTTGTTAAGGAGTTTTGATTCAAACGAATCCTGTGCATTGATAACAGTAAGTAATGATAAGAAAAGGCAGATCAGTGCAAGTTTGATTCTATTCATTTTGGTTGATTATTAGGGCAGCAAATATAAAAAAAACATGACTTGTCTGAATAGGAAATGATATAATCAAGATTAAGTCTTCTCCCCGGGTTTAGTTGGATCTCCCTGAAGGGTTATTAAAAAACATGTTCCTTCTCCCTCCTTGCTTTCGACACTTATTGTACCCTTGTTTATCTTAACAAGCTCATTGCAGAGTTTGAGTCCGAGACCGGTACCCTTTTCGTTTTCAGTTCCGGGCATGCTGCTCATTTCAGCAGAAGTGAATAAATATTTTTGTTTTGTTTCAGGAATGCCGATCCCGTTGTCACATATTTTTAGCAGGATACCTTCTCCGTCAGCTGATTTATCTTTAAGAAATATACTGATTCTTCCTCCCCGCGGGGTATATTTGACTGCATTTGATAAAAGATTCCTGATTATTATGTCAAGCAGATCTTTGTCAAAATATGCAATTGAACTGCCAACCTGGGTAAAGTTCACAGCGATATCCTTCTTGTCAGAAGTCTCTTTGAAAATGCTGAGGTTTGTTAGAATAATATCTGCAAGGTTCAGCATTCCCGGTGTGTATTTTATTTTGTCCTCCTGGCCTCTTCCCCAGACAAGCATATTTTCGAGCAATGAAATTACCTGTTGGGCATACTGGATACTTGAATTTGCAAAAGTGTCGTATTTCTCCTTGTACTCCTTCTCTTTCAGAAGATTAAGCATATAAAGGATGTTGACAACAGGGCTCCTGAGGTCGTGGGCAATAACTGAAAATATCTTGTTTTTAAGCTGGATGGTTTCTGATAACTGTTTGTTTTGTAATGCAATCCTGATGTTCTGTTTTTCAATCTCGTCGGTTCGTGTCTTAAGCTCCTGGGTCCGTTCATTAACTTTCACTTCAAGATTTTTGTTCATAAATTCAAGCTCATTCTGGAGTTTATCTTTATCATTGTATGATTTAACCCATTTGTAAAGTAATAGCGCTGCCTGGACGAAAACGAAGAGCACCACCATATAAGTCATTATATATCCGGAAGTGCTTTCAGATTTCCCGAGAGAAACGCGGATGTCATGAATGCTGCCTGCTACAAGGAGCATGATTACGGAGAAATATGCAATATCGAGGTAATTCTTCCGGAAAATTCCTCTGAGACTCTGAACTATTGCATAGACCATCAAAATGAGTATCGAAGGGTAAACTATAAGAGTTGAATAGCTGAATATTTTTACCGGCAGGAAAAAAGTAAGGACGAATGCAATTACAAATATTACGGAAAGTAACCTCGAAATAATCCTGAAATACTTTGATGGGTAAAGGGTTGTTGCAAACCAAAACCATCCCACAATTACGACATAGAGACCAAGGTATTCGAACCTGACAATCCATGTCCAATCCATGTTTACGATGGTGTTTATCAGGAAGTGGGAAGTAAACAGAGGCCTTACAGCAAGGCCGATAGTTGCCATACAGAAGTAAACCAGTGCTTTATCCCTGGGATATATCGCAAAAAAGAATAAGAAGAAAATTGAAAACCCTATCAGAAGACTTATTGTTGCCCATTCTCCGGCCCAGCTGTTTGCCATCGCTTTCTGAACTTCACTGAATGCCCCTATTTTTATCGGAAGCCAGAATCCGCCACGCCGGTGGGAAAAATTTGCAACATTTATTATTATCGATAATGTGTCAGAAACAGGTTTGTAGCGGAAGAAGTTTCTCCTGTATTCAGGTTTAGTTTCAGCAGCCGATTTACCCGGAATACCGTTACCGCCAAAATATTCATTATTAATATAAATATCATAGGAGGAATCAAAAACCGGCATATCAAATGCCAGTGGTTCCCTGAATCCAACCGGGAGAATAATTTTTAACCTGTACGTGGCATAACCCTCCTTTGTTGTTTTTACTTTTTCAGGCGGATAATCTGTCCAATAGGAGGGGATGTTGCCGTAATAATCCGGCAGAAGATCTTTATTAACGAAATCATGAGGGTGGAGCATTTTCTTCCAGTAGAATTCCCATTCTCCATTCAGTTTTAAAACATATTTTTCATGGTACCTTATTCGATGGAGGTCTATTACTCCTTTAACTGCTTTAGGAGCCGTTTCCTTAGCAGCCAGGTTCATGACTGCAAAAAATATAACCAGTAATACGGACAATCGGTTTTTCAAGACTCAGTTGTTTTGGAGCTCAGGCTGTAAAGATAAATATTTCCGTATAAAAAGAAGGAAGACATCGTTCGATGTCTTCCTGACTAACTATAAACCTGATCGTAGAATTGGCCGAACGGCCTTTTTTAAGAACTTAATTCAATGTAAAGACGTTCAATGAGAGGTTTTGTTGCATCCATTTCTGTTAATGTTATGTTAATCATTTGTTAAAATATTGTATTTATGCGCATAACAAAAAAAATATTTAACTTGCGTCAGGTTTTAAAGTATGATTTCTAATCTCAGATACCGGTTTATGATGCAACGTCTAGGACGCAGATTATATCATTGTCTGATGTTCTACAACAGGTAGTTAGCATCTTTCCTTTCTCCCAAGGATTATAACTTATTCCTTTTATTTCTTAATTTTTTATTGATCTCTTTCTTTATGAAAGGCCTTATTTTCAGTTTCAGACGATATTCAATCCATGACGGACCGGGCATCAGGGTGACATTCTTTATGAAGGGATGTCCTCTCTCATGCTGGTGGTGTCATAATCCGGAAGGAAAATCTCCGGATCCTGAAAAGGTTAAACAGATTGAAAAAGTGGGAGAGAGGCAGTTTTATAAAATCGAGGATGTTGGAAAATACTATTCTGTTGAAGAGATCCTTGATATACTTGAAAAGGATAAAATATTTATTTCGGAGTCAAAGGGAGGAGTTACTTTCTCAGGAGGAGAACCAATGCTTCAGACAGAATTTCTGACAGAAGCTCTGAAAGCATGTAAGGAAAACGGATATCATACTGCGGTCGATACTTCTGGATATTCCAGGGCTGAAAATTTCAAAGCAGTGATTCCTTTTACCGATCTTTTCCTGTTTGACCTCAAGCACCTCGATAATGAAAAGCATAATCAGTTTACCGGAGTTTCTAATTTGTTCATTATCAATAATTTTAAACTATTGATTGACAGCGGAAAAGATATAATGGTCAGGATTCCGGTTATTCCCGGCTTTAATGATGATCCTGTAAATCTGTTGAAGCTGAAGGATTTTCTGATAGCCTCAAAAACTGAAAACCTGAAAAAGATAAACCTGCTTCCATATCATAAAACGGGTTCATCAAAATATAAAAAGCTTAAAATTCCTGATCAGATGGAAAATATAACAGCACCGTCCACTGAGAGAATGAATGAACTGAAAAAATTCTTCGAAGAAACAGGAATTAAAGTTAAGATTGGTGGATAAATACTATCATATGATACTATCAGACAGAGTAAAAAAGTTGAGAGACCAGAGCCTGAATGCAGTAGAGAAGCTCTCTCCGGAACGTGCATTGTTAATGACTCAATTTTATAAAAGTGATGAAGCAAGAGAACTCTCTGCTCCTGTTAAAAGAGCGAGGTCCTTTGAGTATCTCCTGAAAAATAAAAAGCTCTATCTCGGCGATGGTGAGCTGATCGTAGGAGAGAGAGGTCCGGCACCCAAGGAGACTCCTGCCTATCCTGAGATCAGCCTTCATTCTTTAAAAGACCTTGATATACTGAATTCAAGGGAAAAAGTTTCATTCAAGGTCGATGAAGAAGTGAAGAGTCTCTATGAGAAGGAGATAATTCCTTTCTGGAAAGGTAAAAGCAACCGGGACAGATTCATGAACCTGATGACGACGAAATGGCATAATGCTTATAATGCCGGAATGTTCACTGAATTTCAGGAACAGCGGGCTCCCGGGCATACAGTTCTGGGATATAAAATATTCAGGACAGGTTTTCTCAGGCTTAAAGAAGAAATAAAGGATAGCTTGAACGGACTGAATTATTTCAGCGACCCGCTGGCCTTTGAGAAGCATGAGGAGCTCATAGCAATGGACATTGCCTCTGATGCTATAATTATGTACGCAAACCGGTATGCAGATGAGCTTGAGAGATTTGCAAAAGGTGAAAAAGACCAGAAAAGGAGATCTGAGCTTGAGAAGATGGCTTCAATCTGCCGGAAGGTCCCTGCTCATGCCCCTGAAACAGTGCATGAAATGCTTCAGCATTACTGGTTCATTCATATTGGTGTTATCACAGAGCTGAATCCATGGGATTCCTTTAATCCCGGGCGTCTGGATCAGCATCTCTTCCCGGTTTATAAGAAAGAGATGGAAGCCGGGACGCTGACACAAGAAGAATTATTCGACCTTCTGGGATGTTTCTGGGTTAAATTCAATAATCACCCTTCACCTCCAAAAATGGGTGTAACTGCCTCTGAAAGCAGTACTTACACGGATTTTTGCCTTATTAATATCGGAGGTGTAAAACCCGATGGTACTGATGCGGTAAATGAGATGTCATATATTCTCCTTGATGTTGTTAAAGAGATGAGGATACTTCAGCCTGGTTCAATGGTTCAGATAAGCAGGAAGAGTCCCGACAGGTTTATCCACAAAGCTCTCGATATAATAAGGACGGGTTTTGGCCAGCCATCATGTTTTAACACGGAGGCAATTATACAGGAACTTCTGCGACAGGGGAAAAATATTGCCGATGCCCGTAACGGAGGAGCTTCAGGATGTGTTGAGACAGGAGCTTTCGGAACAGAAGCTTATTGGCTCACCGGCTACTTTAACCTTCCCAAAGTTCTTGATCTTACTTTAAACAATGGAATTGACAGAATTACAAATCAAAAGGTTGGCCTGCAGACAGGATTTGCAGAGGATTACGGAACCTTCGATGAATTGTTATCTGCCTTTAAAACCCAGGTCAATTACTTTATTGACATTAAAATAAGAGGTAACAATATTATTGAAAAAACATTTGCAAAATGGCTGCCTGTACCGTTCCTTTCATTGCTGGTTGAAGATTGTATTAAAAACGGAAAGGATTACAATGACGGAGGGGCACGGTACAATACAACCTATATCCAGGGAGTCGGCCTTGGCAGTATAACTGACATGCTTACTTCTATCAGGTATAATATCTATGACAGGAAAAATTTTACATGGAGTGAACTGACCCGGGCAACAGATGCTGATTTTGTGGGATTTGAGCAGATACAGCATGATCTGATTTACAATACTCCAAAATATGGGAATGATGATGATTATGCAGATCAGCATGCTGCTGCGGTTTTTGAAATTTATTATGATGCAGTTAATGGCAGGCCTGATTCAAGAGGTGGTGTTCACCGGATAAATATGCTTCCTACCACATCGCATGTTTATTTCGGAAGCGTAACCGGTGCCACACCTGACGGACGCAAAGCACATAAGCCTCTCTCTGAGGGTATTTCACCAAGTCAGGGAGTTGATAAGGAGGGGCCAACCTCAGTCATAAAGTCTGCCTCCAGAATAGATCATCTGCGTACCGGGGGAACACTGCTTAATCAGAAATTTTCACCCCGGTTTTTTGAAGACGAGGAAAGCTATAACTGCCTTACTGCGCTCATACGCAGTTATTTTGCTCTCGACGGGCATCATATTCAGTTCAATGTGGTTAATGCTGAAACTCTAAGGGATGCACAGAAACATCCCGAATTATACCGCGATCTTATTGTAAGAGTTGCAGGGTACAGTGATTATTTCAACGATCTGGGAGAGGATCTGCAGAATGAGATCATTGAAAGGACGGAGCAAGAAAATGGATAACCCCCCAACCCCCCTAAAGGGGGGCTATAACCCCCATTACAAATTTAAATAGAATCAGTTATATGTTTCAACCCTCCTTCAGGGGGGTGCCCCGTGATAACGGGGCGGGGGGTTCTTAGATTATTTCTTCTTGTCCTTCACCTCATTAAACACCGATGTTGCCGTTGCAACTATTCCCGCAATATCGGATAAGTTAGATGGCAATATCATAGTATTGTTCATTTTGGCAAGATTACCAAAAGCATTTAAATACTGTTCAGCAATCCTCAGGTTTACTGCATTGAGTCCGTTCTCCTCCGAAATCGCCAACGATATAGCTCTCAATCCATTAGCCGTTGCAACTGCAACCTGCTCAATTTCAGAAGCGCGACCGGCAGCTTCATTGATACGTCTTTGTTTTTCGCCCTCTGACTTAAGTATAAACTCCTGTTTATCGCCATCGGCATTATTTATCTTAGCCTGTCTGGTTCCCTCTGATTCTGCAATAACTGCTCTTTTTTCCCTTTCCGCTCTCATTTGCTTTTCCATTGCATCCTTGATGCTCTGAGGAGGAGAAATATTTTTAACTTCATATCGGGTTACTTTTACACCCCAGGGTTCGCTTGCTTTGTCGACTGCATCAACAATTGAAACGTTTATAGTTTCACGTTCTTCAAAGGTTCTGTCAAGTTCAAGCTTACCTATAACGCTTCTCATTGTGGTTTGAGCAATCTGTATTGATGCAAACCGGTAATTATCAATTCCATATGAAGCTTTCTGAGGATCGAGTACCTGCAGGTAGAGAATACCGTCAACTTCAACGGCAATATTATCGCGTGTTATACAGATCTGTGGAGCGACGTCAATAGCCTGTTCTTTAAGGGTATGTCTGTACCTTATTTTATCGAAAAAAGGAATAAGTACCTGGAAACCGGCAGTAAATGTTGCCCTGTATTTACCCAGCCGTTCAACGATTATAGCTGTCCTCTGCGGAACAACTTTTACCATGGATGCAATGAGGATGAAACCCAGAATGATTACACCCACAAGAATGAAAGTAGCGCTAGATCCTGCCATTTTTATTTGTTTTTAGGTTCAACTGTTAATTTAAAATTCTCTTTTTTTATAATTATTACAATTTGTCCCGTTTTAATTTCGGATTCCGATTCAGCTTTCCAGGTAGTGCCTTTGAATTCTACCTTACCCTGCTTGTCTTTTCCAATATCGGTTTTGGCCAGAGCCTCTTTACCTGTGAACTCATCTTCAACTTCTTCCGAACGACCTTCACTCCTGTAAAAAAATCTCTTCTGAATAATTTTCCTCAAAGCCAGTAGCGAAAGAACTGAAGTAACTGCGAAAACGATGATCTGGATATTAACTCCGGGATTGGCAATCAGGCACAGTAGGGCAGTGATCCAGGCACCTACGCCAAAGAAAAAAATCACAAATCCCGGCATAACAAGTTCAAGAACGAACAGAACAAGTCCTATAATAAACCATACTATTTCAGGTTTCGAAAAAATCGATTCACTCATAATTTTGACTATTTGTTTGGAAAATTGTTTTGCATGTAGTAAAGGTAAGAAAATTGACTCAAATTGCCAAAAAGGAGGAATGATTCTTTATAGAGAAGAGTTCGAAACGGTAAAAAAATTTTCAACTTCCGATTTTTCTTTGTAATTTATAACGTTTTTAATTCTATATGAATTATTCCGGGATCAAAATGATTTCATTCTTTAATAATGGAGGATAAGTGGTTCATTTATAAGAATATAAAAACATGATTCGCCAGTTCACATTAACATTAGCGAGATAAGGAGACAACTATTATGGATAAATTCTTTGATTATTTTGACAGCCGTCACCGAGCCTCAATCCTCAGCAAGCCTTCTGCTGAAGATGGTCCCATAATTACAATCTCAAGGCAGACAGGATGTGATGCCCGTCAGGTAGCTGAAAATATAGTTGATAATCTCAACAGGAAAACCGGAAGCTCAAAATGGAAATGGGTCGACAAAGATATTATTTATGCAATTGCAAAAGAGCTAAATACAGATACACAGAGGGTTGAGAATTTTTACAAGGGTATAGAACTTTCAAATATGTCGGAAATGATTATGGCCTTTTCAGGTGGCTTTGTCAGTGATCTGAGGGTAAAAAAAGCAATAAAGGATGTCGTGCTTTCGATATGTAAAGAGGGTTATATTGTTCTTGTCGGAAGGGGAGGTGTATCAATAGCGCACGATATTGCTGATTCTTTGCATGTAAGGCTGATAGCTCCCTTTTACTGGAGAGTGGAAAGTATCATGAAAAAGAAAGGGATGAATATTGAAGCTGCCGAGGAATTTGTCGTTGATACAGATGAAAAAAGATTTAACCTTATAACCACATTCCTCGAAAAAAAATCCCTGAATATTGATTACCTCTTCGATACAACAATTAACAGACAGTCATTCAGCATTACAGAAACAGCTGACATAATAGTCTCTATGTATGAGAAGAAAATAGGCAGGCTGGTTGCAGAACGTAAAAAATCCGCAAATTTATTTTAAATACACCTGCAGATTTAAATATTTACTTCTCCGATCTTTTTAATATGATCGCTAAGCCTCCTGTCGAGACTTTTTCTATATGCATCCCAGTCTTTTATAGGATATTTTGCAACTCCACTCTCCATTGCAGCTTTAGCAACTGCTGATGCTACAGTGGATATCAGTCTTGGATCGACCGGTTTTGGAATTATATATTCTTTTCCGAAGGTGAGTTTATCAATATTATAAGCTTTAAGAACAGATGCCGGCACCGGTTCTTTGGCAAGGGCTGCCAGAGCTTTTGATGCTGCAAGTTTCATCTCCTCGTTTATTGTGGAAGCTCTTACATCGAGGGCGCCACGGAATATGAAAGGGAACCCCAGAACATTATTGATCTGATTCGGATAGTCCGATCTTCCTGTGGCAAAAATCAGGTCGTTCCTGGTTGACATAGCATCTTCATAGGTTATCTCAGGATCCGGGTTTGCCATAGCAAAAACAATCGGATTTGCAGCCATGGTTGCCAGCATCTCCTTTGACAACATATTGGCAGTCGATAGCCCCAGGAAAAGATCAGCTCCTTTTACGGCTTCCGCCAGGGTATCAATATCCCTGTCAGTTATAAATTCCTGTTTGAACTTATTTAGATCTTTTCTTTTCCTGTTAATCACACCTTTTGAGTCGACCATCACGATATTTTCCTTTTTAACGCCAAGTGAAAGGTACAATTTTGAACAGGAAATTGCTGCAGCACCAGCGCCACATACCACCAGCTTTAGCTTATCGATCTTCCTTCCGGTTATTTCCAGAGAATTGAGAAGCCCTGCACCGGATATTATTGCAGTACCATGCTGGTCATCGTGGAATACCGGGATATCGAGCATAGCTTTAAGTTTTGTCTCCACCTCGAAACACTCAGGAGCTTTAATATCCTCAAGATTTATACCTCCGAAAGTAGGAGCAATTCTTGCACATATTTCTATCAGTTTGGCTGGATCTTTTTCATCTACCTCTATATCAAATACATCCACATCGGCAAACACTTTGAATAGTAATCCTTTACCCTCCATTACCGGCTTTCCTGCCATAGCCCCGATGTCGCCAAGTCCAAGTACCGCGGTTCCGTTCGAAATAACTGCAACAAGGTTCCCTTTGGCTGTAAAATTATATACATCGTCAGGGTGCTTCTCAATCTCGAGGCAAGGATAGGCCACTCCGGGAGTATAGGCAAGACTCAGATCAAACTGCGTAGTGTATGGTTTTGTCGGTATAACTTCAACTTTCCCATGACGGCCCCTGCTATGGTAGAGAAGCGCATCTTCTTTAGTTACTTTTGGCATAAATCGGATTTATTTGAAAATTAATATTCTGAAAGGCATTAGATTTATCGAAGTTACGACTTTGAAATAATTATTTGTATGAGAAATATCAGTTTGTTATTGGTGAAAGATTAATTTTGGATTGCTGACAAATTTAGATATTTTCAAACTTTGTTTTTCAATAATTATTAACCTGATTTTTTTATTCCATTTTTTCAATGAAGCGAAATATTGCAATTGGCACTGATATAGGCGGAAGCCATATCACTTGCGCAGCTGTTGATCTTGCCACAGGTAATATCCTCAGGGGGACCTTAACCGAACGGGAAGTTGATAACCAGGCCCGGGCCAAAGTGATAATTGATATATGGACTGAAGCACTTAAAGGGGCTTTATCAAAGGTTCCGGTCGAAAAAGTCAAGGGGATCGGATTTGCTATGCCCGGCCCCTTCGATTATGTAAAAGGCATTTGTTATATTAAAGGTGTTGCAAAATATGAGAATCTGTATGGATTCAATATCGCCGAAGCTATTTCACTCAACCTTGATGTATCCCGCGATTTTCTGATAAGGTTCATGAATGATGCATCATCTTTTGCTGTCGGCGAAGCCTGGGCAGGCAGTGCAACAGGTACAATACGGTCACTGTCAATCACACTTGGTACCGGGTTCGGGTCAGCTTTCATAAGTAATCGCATCCCAATTGTTGATGGTCCGGAAGTGCCTAAACTGGGGTGTGTTTATCATCTTCCTTATAAGGATGGGATTGCAGATGACTATTTCTCAACCCGTTGGTTCACCGGCAGCTATAAGAAAGCTACAGGAAAAACACTGAAAGGCGTCAGAGACATTGCAGATATTGCCGGATCTGATCGGGTCGCATCAGGCTTATTTGAAGAATTCGGCAATAATCTCGGTGCATTCCTTGCTCCGTGGCTAATTAAGTTCAAAGCTGAAATCCTGGTGATAGGCGGAAATATTTCCCATGCATATAACCTCTTTGGGAATGTCCTGGAGGAGAGCCTGAAAAGAGAAAAATGTACATGTAAAGTTGCATTGTCGACACTTAAAGAAGATGCCGCTCTTCTTGGCAGCGCATATCTTCTTGATGATACTTTCTGGAAATCAGTGCAGCATGCATTGCCACTGATGTAAAACCGGTAACCGGCGACCGGCAAACGGCGACCGGCAACCGGCAACAAGCGACCAGTAAACTTAAACCTTAAACCTTAAACCTTAAACCTTAAACCTTAAACCATTTTTATGGATACTCAAAAAATCAACCTGAAAAAGATAGCCCCGGTCCTGATGGCCTTCTTTGTAATGAGCTTCTGCGACCTTGTTGGAATTAGTGTTGACATGATAAAGCCGATCTTCAATTTAACTGATTTTCAGGCACAGCTTATCCCTACATCGGTTTTTATATGGTTCCTCATCCTTTCTGTTGGGATCGGAGTTCTTCAGAATAGAATAGGCAAGAAAAACATGGTGAATATTGGGATGATAATTACAGCAATAGGATTATTTATCCCTTTCTTCTTTTTCCATTATTCTACATTCTTAATTGGTTTTGCTTTTCTTGGAATTGGAAACACAATTGTACAGGTTTCTGCAAATCCTTTATTAATAGATGTTGTTCCTGCAAGCCGGACATCAAGTTACCTGAGTTTTTCTCAGTTTGTGAAAGCCATCGGATCGATGATAGCGCCATGGCTGGCTACAAAGATCTTTGCGGTATACTTTAACGACTGGAAGCTTCTGTTCCTCGTGTTTGGAATTGTTTCCATCCTGTCAGTGATCTGGCTGGGTTCTGTAAAGATAGAAGAACGTAAACAGGAAAATATAAAGGTGACATTAGGATCGTCTTTCAGACTGCTTGGGAATGGATTTATTTTATTGATGGTTCTTTCAATATTCCTTGTTGTAGGAATAGATGTTGGATTTCAGTCTAACTCCGGACAACTTTTAATGAACCATTTCGGTATTAATGAGAAATCAGCGGTATTGGGAAGAAGTGTTTATTTTTTCGGGCGTATGCTTGGAACGTTTGCAGGTGCAATTTTGCTGACAAGAATTTCATCAAGGAAATTCTTTATGTGGACAACTGTTCTTGGAATTATTTCTCTTATAGCTGTGCTTATTATTCCGGGGCAGATCGTAGTCTGGGGATTGGTATTCATTGTCGGACTTGCAGTTGCAAACATATTCCCCATTGTATTTTCATTAACCGTGGAGCGATTTCCTGAAAGAAGTAACGAAATTTCCGGTCTTATGATAATGGCAGTATCCGGAGGGGCAATAATTCCTCCTGTTATAGGATGGATCAGCGACAATAGCAGCATTGCGATCGGAATGACGGTTCTTGTCGCCAGTATGATTTACCTGTGGGCTGTATCTGTGTTTTGCCTGAAGAAGTAGAAGCTGATTTTTTTCAAATTACTCTTAGAACTACTTTTTGCAGGTCTTCATCGCGAGATGAGTTCCCAACCATAATTTCAAATTCACCCGGCTCCACAACAAAATTCATGTTGATATCATGAAATGCCAGGTGATCCGGATTTATTTCAAAAGTAACGGTTTTTGTATCACCGGGTTTTAAAGAAACCCTTTTGAATCCTTTCAATTCTTTAACTGGTCGGGTTACAGAACTTATTTTATCGCGGATATACATCTGTACAATCTCATCTCCTTCTCTTTTACCGGTATTTGTAATATCAACCTTTACCTTAGTGGATCCATCCTTTTTGATTTTATTCTTTTCCAGTCTCAGATCAGTCCGGCTGAACCTGGTATAGCTTAAACCATATCCAAAATACCAGAGCGGCTTATTATCCATTGAAAGGTACTCGTTTATCTGTGCACTCGGTTTAAAGTTGTAATACATAGGCAGTTGTCCGACCGATTTAGGAACCGTTATTGTCAGCTTGCCTGATGGATTGACATCCCCGAATATAATATCGGCAACAGCATTCCCTGTCTCCTGACCCATGTACCACCCTTCAATAATTGCCGGTACATTTTGAGCAATGTAATTTACCGACAGCGGCCTTCCGTTCATAAGGTAAACAACAACCGGTATGCCAAGAGCAACAATTTCTTTTACCAGCTTATCCTGCTGGCCGAACAGGTCGAGAGTCATGTTATCGCCAATATGATTTTTAGCCCATGCTTCGCGACAGAGATGATCATTTTCTCCGACGGCGAGGATAATTATTTCAGCCTTCTTTGCAACCTTAACGGCTTTAGCAATAAGCTTCATGTTTTCTTTCTTTGTCGGAAACTTGATTTCATCACCTTTCCAGTTAAAGAAGCTTATTGTGGCATTTGTCGTTAGTTTACAGCCCTGTGCAAACAGGACTTCAGACTTTTTCCCCACTTTGTTTTTAATCCCTTCCAACAGACTCACTTTATTGTAAGGTTCCCCGGCATATCCTCCGAAGAAAACATCTTTTGCACAGGGACCGATAACTGCAATTTTTTTGTATTTGTTCTTCGATAATGGCAGCAGCCCCTCATTCTTAAGGAGAACAATAGACTCATGCGCTGCCTTTAGGGCCAATTCTCCTGATTTTTTTTCTTTGCTTACTCTGACAGCATTATTCAGATCAACATAAGGATTCTCAAAAAGACCGAGCTTAAATTTAAGCTCAAGCACCAGAGAAACAGCTTTATCAATATCTTCCAGCCTTATCTTTTTTTCTTTCAATAATTCAGGCAGATATTTGTAGCAGTTAGCCTGAGGAAATTCGTACTGAACACCACTGTTAAAGCCAATTCTTGCAGCATCCTTGATATCTTCTGCAACGAAATGCTTGTTAAAGAGCTGATCGACACCGTAATAATCAGACACTACCATTCCTTTGAACCCCAATTTTTTCCTGAGAATATCATTCAGCAGCCACCCGTTGGCATGTGAAGGTACACCATCAATTTCATTGTAGGAAGGCATCACGCAGGCCGGCTTAACATTATCAATGCACATCTTAAATGGTGGCATATGATAATCGTAAAGAACTCTCAATGAATAGTTTGCAGGACCCTGGTTTTGACCCCCTTCTGACTGTCCGTGTCCCGCAAGATGTTTCAGGGTTGCAGCAACATGGTCTGAAGCAATTGTCCCGTCAGAAGAGCCCTGCAGTCCTTTCACTGCAGCACAGCTCAGTACGCCATTGAGATAAGGATCTTCACCATAAGTTTCTTCTACCCGGCCCCACCTTGGTTCGCGGCAGACATCTATGACAGGAGTTAATGCATGGTGAGTGCCTCGCGTTCGCATTTCCCTTGCAATTGTACCGTACACTTTTTCGAAAAGGGACGGATCCCATGAACACGCCATTCCAATTGCCTGTGGAAATACTGTTACTTCGCGGCGCATC
The DNA here is from genome assembly GCA_963825935.1 of uncultured Bacteroidales bacterium. Lineage (GTDB taxonomy): Bacteria > Bacteroidota > Bacteroidia > Bacteroidales > VadinHA17 > LD21. The sequence goes on from CAWGUN010000013.1 coordinate 608,011, forward strand.
ATTCCATGCTGACCCTCATCAACAAAGATGACAGGTATTCCAAGGCGAGTCTTCTCAACAACGTATTTCTGTATTTTATTTCGTTGTTCAACTGTCTCTTTTAAACCCCGGAAGGCCGGATGAACAGAGTTTATTCCCCTCCCGAAAGCTGCTTTCATTTTTTCCGGATCATTCAGAAATTCATCATTGAAATCCTCTACACCGCCATTCCATAACCCCATCAGCTGGGCAGCTTTTTCCTCAATAGTCATCCTTGAAAGCAGATCCTGAACTCTTTTTGAAACAGCAAGCTTTGGATTTTTATAGGGTGTGTTCTTAAGAGTGCTTTTCTCTCTTTTTATTTGTGGTTTTTTTAACATGGGGTAATCTTTTTATATTGTGATTTTATTTCTGACTATATGTTTTCCGGCGTTCAGCAAGTTCATCCTGCATTTTAAACTCACTGCTTTTATTGATCTGGTAGAAGAACAGAATAGCGATTCCCAGACCCATAAAAATGACTGGAAAAATGCTTGTTGTGAGGCGTATACCAAGAAGAGCATGAGGTGTTTGTACTGCATTGGCTACATACCCGTACATATTGAGAAAAGAACCTGCGAGAGCGCCTCCGATTGCAAGTCCGACTTTTAAGCCAATGATAATGCCTGCAAATACAATTGCAGTTGCCCTCCGGTTATTTTTCCATTCCGAATAGTCTGCAACATCCGCCATCATTGCCCATGGCAGAGGCATCGAAACTCCCCAGGAGAAGTTAAAGAGAAGCTGTAAAAGGAGTACAAGTGTAACTGATTCGGGAGCAACTAAGATGAAAAGTCCGGCCATTATGACGCTGCAGATAAGGGCTCCTTTGAAGACATCCCTTTTTCCAAAGCGCGCAGCCAGTGGTTTCGACAGGAAGATACCAAGGATGGCTGCAAGCTGACTGAATATATTAATGATACTGAATGTATTACCGGCTATATCTGCATTCTGACCGATCATTCCCACATTAGCAAGAAGTCCGAACAGCCCTTTGTTTAAGCCTTCAAGGAATGTCAGCATGCTCTGCTTATCGAGATAATATTTAAAGAAATAGAGCATGATGCTGTTTCTGATAGCAAGGAAGATGAACATCATTACAAAAACCAGGAACATAATAACCCAGGGGCGGTTTTTCAACAGGTCTGAAATGTCCTGCTTCAATGATGTTTTCTGTTTGGGATCTGGCTTTATTCTTTCTTTTGTTGACAGGAATGTTATTATGAAAAAGATCACTGCGAGTGCACAAAAGATCCCCATCGTTATCTGGTACCCTTTTGCACTGTTGCCCTGTCCGAAATGATTGACCATAGGCAACGCAAATCCCTGGATGGCAATGGTTGCCAGTGTGACAAAAATAAAGCGGACTGATGAAAGGCTTGTGCGTTCAACCATATCACCTGTTATTACACCGCTGAGAGCTGAGTAGGGGATGTTATTTGCAGAATATATCGACATTAATAATATATAGGTAATATAGGCATAAACGATTTTTCCGGAAGGACCGAAATGGGGTGTGGTGAATGCCAGGAATCCTATTATTCCAAACGGCACAGCAGTCCAGAGTATCCAGGGTCTGAATTTACCCCACCGTGTGTTTGTCCGGTCGGCAACAACACCCATTATGGGATCGAATACGGCTCCCCATAACCTGGCAACAAGGAAGAGCCAGCCTGCAGCAGCAGCAGATATTCCGAATGAATCGGTATAAAAACTAAGCTGCAACAACATGATGGTCTGAAAAATAAAGTTAGCGGCACTGTCTCCAAGACTAAAGCCGACTTTTTCTCTCATTGAAATTTTTTCTGCCATAACTTTTCTATTAATAGGTGTGATATTCTAATTGAATTACGAATTTAATAAATTAGAACTTCTTACACTTGGATTTTGGCTGTAAAACTTGCAAATTGCAGGAGTTAATTTAAAAATACGCACTTTTCGTTCTGAGCACTACGATCTGTGTGATAAGTATATTAAAGCAATATAATCTTAAACATAAAAATAATGAAAGAAATAAAACTCGGCAGACGTGACTTTCTGAAACAAAGTACGTCCGCCGCATTTGCATTAACCATTATTCCACGACATGTTCTTGGCGGTCAGAACTCTACAGCACCCAGCGATCAGCTCACGAAAGGAATAATAGGTGTCGGGGAAATGGGAATCGAACATATCGGATATGAAGGGACCAGACTCCTTGCAGTCTGCGATGTCGATAAAAAACATCTTGCCCGGGCAATTGATCTGGCAGGAGGAAAAATAACAGGTTACCATGACTTCCGGGAACTGATTGCCCGCGACGATATTGATATTATTCATATTGCTACACCTCCGCACTGGCATGGAATTATTGCAAAAACAGCCGCTGAGGCAGGAAAAGATATCTGGTGCGAAAAACCCATGACACGTACAATAGGTGAGGGGATAAAAGTTGTTGAAGCGGTTCAGAAACATGGTAGAATGTTTCGCCTTAACACGTGGTTCCGGTTTAAGGATCAGTTTTATGGATTGGGAACTACTGTCAAACCTTTGAAGAAACTTGTCGACAGCGGGGTGCTTGGATGGCCCCTGAAAGTAACTGTAAGCGGTATTACAGGTTACGACTGGAAATTTTTTTGGAGCGGTCTGCGTAATCTCCAGCCATTGCCTGTCCCTGAAGAACTCGATTATGATTTCTGGCTGGGACCTGCTCCTTACAAACCCTATAACCCCGAAAGAGTGCATGCAAAATTCCGCGGATACTGGGACTATGACGGCGGAGGCCTTGGTGACATGGGTCAGCATTATCTCGACCCGGTCCAGTACCTCCTCAGAAAAGATGAAACGGGTCCTGTTTCGGTAGAGATCGATGCTCCCCAGCAGCATTATGATGCAGTCGGATCCTGGCGAAGGATAACTTACACCTATGCCGATGGCTGCCAGATCATCCTCGATGGTGAAAACCGGGATGTAAATGCAGCATATATTGAAGGTCCTCATGGAAAAGTTTTCAAAGGATTCAAATCAGATATTCCGGATATTGAGAAACTGATAGAATCTCTACCTGACCCTGAACAACAAATTACGACGTTCAGTGATTCGGTAAAAACCAGGAAGAAGTTTGCACTAAATGAAGCAATTGGTCACAGGTCATGTTCAGTGGTAAACCTGGGGATCATCGCTCTGAGGCTTGGCAGGAATCTGAAATTTGATCCTGTAAAACAACAGTTTATAGATGATGAGGGTGCCAACAGGCTTATAAACCAGCCTATGAGAGGGCCATGGAAAATATGATGCTAATTTGAAAATTTGAAGATATGAAACTCAAAAGAATACTTATTGCGACTCTTTCTGTACTTCTGGTCTCTGTTTCATCATATTCGCAGGACAAGAGAACTCTTGATACAAAAATTGCTGACCTGCTGGCGCAGCTTCCTGCCAACGACCTTCAGTATTCTGATAAACTTATAGGTGATATGCTGGCATTTGGCGAGGAAGGTCTGAAAAAGATATGCAGCCAGATCATCCCGGCAGGGACAGGCGATGATACAAAATCAAGGTTTGCTGTCGATACATTCTCAAGGTATCTCTCAAAGAATGATAAGGTGAATGAAAAAGCCCTGTGGGAAAAGATTTGTATATCATTTGCCACCCGGCAAAAAGACCCGGGTGTGAAAGATTTCTTCATTAAACAGTTGCAGCTGACCGGAGGTGATCAGACAGCTGAAGCAATGAAAATATACCTTTCTGATAAGGACAATTGCAGTCCGGCTATAGCTGCAATTACTGCTGTGGGAGGAAAAACTGCAGAAAATATTCTTGCAGAATCACTTAAGAGCAGAGATCTTCCATGCGTTGCAGCAATTTTGAACGCACTTGCTGCAATGAAATCGGATATTGCTGTCAATGAATATATTTTCTGGTCGTCTGATGCAAATATTGATACAAAAGCTTCGGCCTATAACGCTCTTGCCTGGAGCGGTGCTCCACTGGCTTACCTGATACTTTTAAAAGCTGCAAAAAGCTATTCCTACAGGTGGGAGCGTACCGGAGCAACTGCTGCTCTGCTTGACTATGCTAAAAATGTTGCTCAGAACGGTGATCTTAAAACAATGGATAAGATATGCAGACTTATTATAAGCAAATGCAATGACAGGCTCACTTTCCAGAATAAAACGGCTGCTCTTGAGACTTATGTGAGTTTTCATGGGATTGATGCAATGCCTGAGATAATCAAAGCTGCAGGTCATCCTGACATTAAGTACAGGAATGCAGCCATAAATATGACAGCATCAATAAAGGAGAGTGCGGTAGTTAAAAAGTGGATCGATTATTTTCCGAAAGCTATATCGGCCGCAAAACCAGAAATATTGAGAATGCTGGGCGCACGAGGTGATCAACAGGCACTGGCACTGATATACAGCTCCCTCAATGGAACTGAAAATGAGATCAGAACCGCTGCTGCAGAGGCTGTTGCAAGGATAACCGGAAAAGATGCTGTCCCCGCCCTCATTGCCTATATGATGAAATTCAGTAATTCATCAGATCAGGATGCAGTGATAACTGCTTTAAAAAGCGTTGCAGGGAACAATGAAATCATGCTCCTTAAACCTGTACTGAAGGAAGGATCTCCGGAAGCTAAAAAGAGTACAATTGAACTGATGGCCTGGAATCAGGGACATGAATATTTTAATGAAATACTACCTTATGCCTCATCCCAGGATGAACCTGTGAGAACTGCAGCTTTTAAAGCGCTTGCCAGTCTTGCCGGTCCTGAAGATCAGAATGCCTTAATTGGTCTGCTTACTGCTACAGATAATGCTTCTTATGTATCTGATGTCCAGACAGCCCTTATCGATGCTGCAAATAAAACGGGCGTTCCTGAAAAACGATCATCAATTATTCTGAAAGCAATGGAGGGAAACGCCGGAAAAGAGAAGCTTATCCCTGTGCTGGCGGGCACCGGAGGAAGAGATGCTCTTAATGCTGTACTGAAAGAATTTGAAAATGGTAATTCATCTGTAAGAGAGATTTGTTTTAAAGCTCTCTCTTCCTGGTCAGATTATTCTGCATCATCTGCATTGTTTGAGATTTGCGCATCCGGAAACAAAACCTATGAAACTCCGGCTTTCGAAGGATTTGTGCAGCAGATCAAATCTGCAAAAATTCCCAATGAGCAAAAACTATTACTCTTCAGGAAGATAATGCCTTTTGCCCTGACGCCACAGCTTAAGAACGAACTGCTGACTGAGGTCGGGAAGTTAAAAACTTACCAGTCGCTTTTCTTTGTTGCCGGTTACCTCGATGATCCTGCTACATCTGCTATTGCAGCAAAAGCTGCTATGCACATTGCACTTCCTTCAGTTGGATCAAAAGCCGGTATGTACGGAAATATAGTCAGACAGATTCTTACAAGAGCAGTACCAAAGCTGTCAGGATCTGAAAGCGAATATGATAAAGAGCTGGTAAATAAATACTTAACCTCCATGCCTGCTGATGAAGGTTTTAAACCTATGTTCAATGGCAAGGATCTGTCAGGGTGGAAGGGACTTGTTGAGAATCCAGTTACCCGTGCAAAAATGAAACCTGTTGAACTGGAGAGAAAGCAGGCTGAGGCTGATACCAAAGTTCCGGCCAACTGGAGTGTAAAGGATGGCTGCATCTGGTTTAACGGCAGCGGAGAAAACCTTTGTTCAGTTAAAGAATATGGCGATTTTGAAATGCTTGTAGACTGGAAAATCTCGAAAAAAGGCGACAGCGGGATATATCTCAGGGGATCGCCGCAGGTTCAGATATGGGATACATCAAGAGTGGACGCCGGAGCCCAGGTTGGTTCAGGCGGTTTGTACAATAATCAGAAAAATCCATCAAAACCTCTCATGGTAGCCGATAACCCGGTCGGAGACTGGAATACATTCAGAATAATTATGATAGGTGAAAAAGTTTCTGTCTGGCTTAACGGTGAACTGGTAGTTGATAATGTGATCCTTGAAAATTACTGGGATCGCACTATTCCTATCTTCCCGAAAGGTCCGATAGAGCTTCAGGCTCACGGAACTGATCTTGGTTTCAGAGATATATATGTGAGAGAGATAAGTGAAAAGGATTATAATCTTACACCAGAAGAAAAAACTGAAGGATTCACCGCTTTATTTAATGGAAGGAATCTCGATAACTGGGTGGGTAATAAGGAGTCGTATGTTGCTGAAGATGGGATGATTGTAATTAAACCAACAGATGGCAGCGGCGGTAATCTTTATACTGAAAAGGAATATTCAGATTTCATTTTCCGCTTCGATTTTCAACTTACACCCGGAGCCAACAATGGGTTGGGTATCAGGACACCTGTTACAGGTGATGCTGCCTATGTAGGCATGGAGCTTCAGATACTCGATAATACCGCTCCCGAATATGCAAACCTGCAACCATACCAGTATCATGGTTCAGTTTACGGAGTTATACCTGCAAAACGGGATTACCTTAAACCTGTAGGTGATTGGAATAATGAAGAAGTAATAGTGAAGGGAACGCAGGTTAAGGTAATTCTTAATGGGACCGTAATCGTTGATGGAGATATTGCAGGTCCGAGAGATAACGGAACAGTGGATCATAATGATCATCCCGGACTGAAGAACAAAACAGGACATATAGGTTTCCTTGGACATGGTTCAGTTGTGAAATTCCGCAACATAAGAATAAAAGATATCTCCAATTAACTGAATTTAAGTTGAAACATAAATCTTTCCTCCTTTTTATAATTATAGTGTTATCTGCCTGTTTCAGGGTATCGCCGCCTCAACCATATGGCCCGGTGCCATCAGAACGGCAGCTGGCATGGCATGAGATGGAATATTATATGTTCGTTCATTTTACTGTTAATACTTTCACAGATAAGGAGTGGGGTTACGGTGACGAAAGTGAATCTGTTTTCAATCCGACAGAACTAGACTGTCGCCAATGGGCACAAGTTGCAAAGGAAGCAGGGATGAAAGGTATAATTATCACCGCTAAACATCATGATGGATTTTGTCTGTGGCCTTCAAAACTGACTGAACATTCAGTTAAGAATTCAATCTGGAAGGATGGCAGGGGCGATGTACTGAAAGAACTGAGAAAAGCGTGCAATGAGTTCGGATTGAAGATGGGAGTTTATCTTTCTCCATGGGACAGGAACAGTGCCTCGTACGGCACTCCTGAATACCTTATTTATTACAGGAACCAGCTCAGGGAGCTGCTTACAGATTATGGGGATATATTTGAAGTGTGGTTTGACGGTGCAAACGGAGGTGATGGATATTATGGAGGGGCGCGGGAAACAAGGCGAATCGACAATAAGACTTATTATGACTGGCCAATTACTCATAAGATAGTCAGGGAGTTGCAACCAAAAGCAGTGATGTTCAGCGATGCAGGTCCTGATGTAAGATGGGTGGGTAATGAACGGGGTCTGGGAAGCCTGACCAACTGGTGTCTCCTGAATAGAGACGAGATGTATCCGGGTGGTGATTTTGCCAGAATTCTGGGCGAAGGGCATGAAGATGGAAATCACTGGGTCCCTGCTGAGGTTGATGTTTCTATACGTCCGGGCTGGTTCTGGCATAAGGAGCAGGATTCACTGGTCAGATCACCGGAAAATCTCATGGGACTGTACTACTCAAGCGTTGGAAGGAACAGCAATCTCCTTCTCAACATTCCCCCCGACAGGAGAGGATTATTAAATGAGAATGATGTAAAATCTCTGCTTGCATTCAGGGATTTGAGAGAAAAAGAATTTAAAACTGACCTTGCAAAAGGGAAAAAAGTAGATGCAACCATAATCAGGGGTAAAGGGTATGAAGCCTCAAATGTCAATGACGGCAATCCTGAAACTTACTGGTCAGCCAGAGACAATCAGACTACGGCTGATATAATAATTGACTTTGGCACAGAAACTGAGGTAAACAGAATTGTTCTTCAGGAATATGTCAGGCTTGGACAAAGAGTTCAGGAATTTAAAATAGAGGCTTTAACTGGTAATGAATGGAAACCGGTTATTGATGGAACAACAATCGGATATAAAATAATCAGAAAATTTCCTGTTGTCAGGACATCAAAAATCAAAGTAATTATCAGCAAATCAAAAGCATGTCCAGTGATTTCGAATCTTGAGATATACCGGGCACCAGGGGAATAGATCGGGAGAATGGGAGAGAATGGGATTTGTTGTATTTAATTAAATAGAAATTTAGCTATGATAACTATTAAGCCTTTATCTTTTATGGCAGGAATCTGTTTTCAGATTATGTATATTACCAGCCTCAATGCACAGCAGCCGTCCGACAATAAACAAAATCCTTATGCTGTTCCGACATATGAGTGTACTAGTGTCTACTGGAAAATGGCGGATGCCGGTGCATGTAAAATTCGTTACCGTGAGATTAAATCCGGTACCTGGAAAGAGGGGCTCGACCTGGTTTACGATTCCCGTGATGGTGAGTACCGCGGAAGTATCATCAGCCTGAAGCCGGGCATAGATTATGAAGCGGAATTGACGGCTGTTGCTTCAAAATCAAGTGTTAAATTCAAGACAAGGAGTGATGTATTCCCTGTTGGCAAGACCACCATTCTGCCTGAAGGTGAATCAGATAAAACAATCTTTATAACGGTATCGGGAACACCTGGCGCTTATCATCTCGTGACTATTCCTGACAAGTCAAAATCTGTACTTAATCTTAAGAATGTTTCAGATTTTGGTATTGTAATAGACGCTGATTATGTAATTGTAAGAGGAGTTGAGATCAGGAATGCAGCCAGAGACGGTATCAGGATTAAAATGAACAGGCATGATATTGTTATTGAGCAATGTCATATTACATTCTGGGGAAGAATAGGAGGACCTCATACTTACGGAAACTTTGATGGAGGATCCGACAGCGGGATTTACGGCGAGAGGGGAACCGGTAACCTGACGTTCCAGCGTAACCTGATTGAAGATCCCAGGGGCGCTTCGAACGACTGGGAAACAGGTCATCCAGATGGCCCGCAGGGTATAACAGTGATACAGAGCAGTGGCGGAAACGTGATCCGGTATAATGAGATTGTTTCAACTGAGGATCATGGATACAATGACGGTATTGGCGGTTCGGACAATTTTTCATTCATCGGGAATATGAACAGGGACTCAGACATTTATGGTAATATAATCAGGAATGCATTTGACGATGCAATTGAAAGTGAAGGAGGAAACAAAAACGTTAGGATCTGGGGGAACTATATACATCTGTTTTATAATGGAATAGCGAGTGCCTCAACTTCAACAGGTCCTCTTTATATTTTCAGGAATATTGCAGGAGAAAGCAGACAGGGCCACAGCAATCCGACAGGAGGTGCTTTCCTGAAAACAGGTGAGAGGAAGGAATTCGGTGGTGGAAGACGTTATGTTTTTCACAATACTGTTCTGCAACCACGCGGTGTAGTCGACGCATTTTCAAGTGCTGTGAATCCAAATTGTATTACCCGAAATAATATATTTGATGTTCCCGGGAGACTGGCTACCGATAATGAAAAGGAACCTGCAAGTGACTATGATTATGATTATTTCCCGGGAGACCCAAGAGGTAAGAGCGCAAAAGAAGAACATGCTGTTAAATTCGGTACAACGCCTGCTGGGACAAGATTATACATCTCTTCCTATAAGCTGGAATTCTATCTCCGCTCAACCATAAACAGCATAAAATGGGGTGCATGGCCTTATGAATTCGGCGACAGGAAAGTAAACATTACTGATCCCGTATTCTGGATTAAAAATCCACTTATTGATTCAGGTGCAAAAATCCCCGGATTCAATGATAACTACCTCGGTGCAGGACCCGATCTGGGAGCCTTTGAAGTTGGAGCTCCGCCACTCGAATTCGGAAGACGCGCTTATCTTAAATACGATGAAGGCTGGTCACCATGGGAAATATACTGATCCTGACTATTAGAGATACACAGGAATTCACTTAGTCACATTGAGAGCTAAGTATCATACTTTTTGAAACATGTGTGCAATTTTCACTGCACCGGCAACCCGTTCTGCAAGTCCTTTCCAGTTCTTTTCCTGGACGATCTCTTTGGTTATCAGGTTCGATCCGATACCGACGCAAAAGACTCCGGCTTCAAACCATTCTCTCAGGTTTTCGACGGTGGGTTCAACACCCCCGGTCGGCATAATGCTCGTCCACGGACATGGACCCTTAACCGCTTTAACAAAATCCGGTCCTCCTACTGAAGAGCCAGGAAATATCTTAACTATTTCAGCACCAAGTTCTTCTGCATAATTTATTTCTGTAAGAGATCCGCATCCCGGCGACCATAGGATTTTTCTGCGGTTGCAGACTTTTGCCATATCCGCATTGAGGATAGGTGAAACTATGAAATTTGCTCCGAGCTGGATATAAAGGGATGCAGTTCCGGCATCGACCACTGAACCGGCACCCATCACCATACCGGGAATCTCTTTCTCTGCCCATTTATTAAGGTCGCTGAAAAGCTCATGTGCGTAATCCCCCCTGTTTGTAAACTCAAAAACTTTTATTCCGCCCTCAAAACAGGACTTAACCACATTCCTGCAGACTTCAGGATCTTTATGATAGAAAACCGGAATAATTCCCGATTCCCTGATTTTGAGAATTACATCTATTCGTGTGAACCGTGCCATAATTACTCTATTTTATACAAATATATTTAAAATTGCAATTTTTACAAATGATCAAGGACCTGCAAGACCTGCAAGACTTTTATCTTTTGTCTTTTATCTTTTGTCTTTTGTCTTTAATAATTATCTTCGTCACACAAAGTTCCATTATGGCCTTAAACTATATCTGGATAGCATTCTTCCTTATAGGATTTATTGTTGCACTAGGGCAGCTTATCTTTGCAGGCAATACACAGATTTTCAACGATCTTGTCAATGCTGTGTTCACAAATGCAAAAACGGGATTTGAAATCTCCCTCGGTCTTACCGGTGCGTTGACCCTCTGGATGGGTCTCCTGAAAGTAGGTGAGAAAGGCGGTGTGGTTACTATTCTTGGGAGGGCTTTTGGTCCGCTTTTTCAAAAGCTATTTCCCGGCCTTCCGAAAGGGCACCCGGCATATGGATCAATAATGCTTAACCTCGCAGCAAACATGCTTGGGCTTGACAATGCTGCCACTCCAATGGGTCTTAAAGCAATGAAAGAGATGCAGGAATCAAATCCGGATAAGGAAACAGCTTCAAATGCTCAGATTATGTTCCTTGTATTAAATGCTGCAGGACTGACAATAATACCTGTAAGTGTTATAGTCTACAGGATTCAACTTGGAGCTGCAAATCCTGCCGATATTTTTATACCTATTCTTATATCAACATTTTGTGCATTGCTTACCGGACTTATAAGCGTGGCAATAATTCAGAAGATTAATCTTTTTGATAAGGTGGTAATTGCCTACCTGGGAGGACTTATATCCATCGTCGCAGGAATAATTATTCTTTTCAGCAACATGCCCAGGGAACAGATATCTGCTGCTTCGACATTCGCAGCTAATTTTATTCTTATTTCAATAATTGTGATATTTATCGTTCTTGCCCTTATTAAGAAAGTGAATGTATATGACGCATTTGTTGAAGGAGCAAAAGAGGGTTTTGGTATTGCAATAAAAATAATTCCTTTCCTTGTAGCTATCCTTGTGGCAATTGGTGTATTCAGAGCATCGGGTGCAATGGACTTTATAATTGCCGGCATTGCTCAGTTTTTTACCTGGCTTGGAGTAGATACGAGATTTACGGGTGCTTTACCGGTGGCTTTCATGAAACCTCTGAGCGGCAGCGGAGCCCGGGGTCTGATGATCGATGCCATGACTACGCACGGAGCTGACTCTTTCGTTGGCCGCCTTGCCTGTACCATGCAAGGAACTACCGACACTACCTTTTATATTATAGCCGTCTATTTCGGTTCAGTGGGTATTAAAAATACCAGGTATTCAGTGGGTTGCGGTTTACTTGCAGATCTGGCCGGATTTATTGCTGCTATATTTGTAGCTTACCTGTTCTTCGGATGAAGAAGGGAAAAGGAATTCATTGCACTTAACTTTTAATTTATGAGTCTTGTTACAGTCGCTATTCTTGTTATAGTCAGCATAATTGCGATAATCATTCTTACATCTACTCTTAAGCTGAAGGCTTTTGTCGCTCTTTTTATTGTTTCAGTTTTTCTTGCCTTTACAACACTTCCGGCTGATACAGTAGTCAAGACCATCAAAGAGGGTTTTGGCGGCACTATGGCCTCGATAGGGTTTCTGATAATCTTCGGGGCAATGATCGGTATCACACTCGATAAAACAGGTGCGACAATTAGTATTGCAAATTATATTTTATCAAAAACAGGTGAGAAGAGAACCACACAGGCACTTGGCATTACTGGATTCATAACCGGTCTGCCGATTTTTTGTGATTCCGGTTATATAATATTAAGCGGACTGGCAAAATCGTTCAGCTCAAAATCAAAAATTGTCATGCCCTTTATGGCGACAATCCTTGCTACCTCGCTTTACTCTGTACATTGTCTTATACCACCCCATCCAGGTGCATTGGCTGCAGCCGGTATCTTTGATGTTAATGTGGGCAATCTCATCATTATTGGGATATTATTTGCAATTCCGGGTGCACTGGCAGCATGGTTCTGGAGCAGATTTATGACACGAAAGCTGATTTATTCACCGGCTGAAGAGAATAAACCCGAAAACATCAGGAAGCTTGAGAATCTTCCTTCAGCCTTTCTTTCATTTCTGCCGATAGCTGTCCCCCTGTTACTGATTACTGTAAAATCATTAATTAACCTTTTTGATAAAGAAGGAATCAGTCTGCTTTTTAAAATTTTCCGTTTCCCCGGTGAGCCGGTTTTTGCACTTGCAATTGGTGTACTGCTGGCCCTTATGCTTCTCAGGGAAAAGTCAATTGATTCCATAAATTCTGTTTTTTCGGAAGCAATTGAAAAGGCCGGTCCGATTCTTATAGTTACTGCAGCAGGTGGCATGTTTGGAATGGTAATCAAAGCAACAGGGATCGGGGAAGCAACAGGGAAAATACTGGCAGACACCGGCGTAGGACTGCTGGCCCCTTTCCTTATTGCAGTTCTTATGAAAACCGCCCAGGGCTCCTCTACGGTCGCAATAATTACTACAGCATCATTTGTGGTTCCCATGCTAAATATGCTCGGACTCGATTCAGAATGGGGCCGGATGCTAGCAATGCTCGCAATGGGCGCCGGTTCAATGATAGTATCTCATGCTAACGACTCGTATTTCTGGGTCATTTCAAATTTTGCTGGACTGGATGTCAGAACTACATTAAGAGTTTATTCAACATCAACAATTGTTATGGGAATCACAGTTTTTGCATTTGTCTGGGTCTCTTCCCTGTTTCTTTTATAGGTCAGTTACCCGAAGTAAAGTACCTTTGAATAAGATAATATAACCGGTATGAACAACCGTGAGATTGCTGAGCATATTTTCCTTTCAGGAATAAAAGGTGTGCTTCCCGGAACACTGATAAGCAACCTGATTTCATTGAGAGGACAACTCCTGAAAATAGGTTACCTGACCTATGACCTTGAAAAAATCAGGAATATATATGTAATTGGTGCCGGCAAAGCCAGTGCCTCAATGGCCCATTATGTGGAAACGATTCTTGGTAACAGGATAACCCGGGGGTACATTGTTACAAAGTATGGATATTTGTGCCGGCTAAAAAATATTATTGTGACGGAAGCAGGACATCCCGTCCCGGATATTAATAGCTTCCGCAGTACAGAAGAAATTCTGAAGATTGCTGAAACAGCAGGCGAAGGAGATCTGGTTATTTGCTTATGGTCAGGAGGGGGATCTTCACTTATGGCCGATTACCCTGAAACATCGTCAACGGAGGAGGCAGCTTACCTTAATCATATCCTTGTGAATTCAGGAGCTGATATCACTGAAATGAATGTAATCAGGAAACATCTCTCTAAAGTAAAAGGTGGGCAGCTGGCAAGGAAAATCTTTCCTGCCACTCTTGTTACCATCTATTTATCTGATGTCATTGGCGATCCTCCGGATATTATTGCATCGGGACCAACAGTTCCTGATAATTCGACTTTCGGAGAGGCACTGGCTATAATTGAAAAATATCGCCTGGCAGATCAGATTCCGGCAGGACTAAGGAGTTATCTGTACCAGGGTGCAGGAGGCTTACAGCCAGAAACACCAAAACCCGGTGATATTGTTTTCAAAAATTCAGGTACAATTATAGCAGGCAACATTAAAACTGCCCTGCAGTCTGCAAAGGCTGAGGCTGATAAACTTGAGTTTGCAACTTTTATTGTAACATCTGAACTGAATGGAAATACTTCTGAGGCATGCTCGTTCATGACTGATACAATTCATAGCTACCGCAACAACAATTCTTTGAAGAGGCCAATTTGTTTATTATTCGGAGGAGAGACAACAGTTACGGTTACCGGAAGCGGTAGTGGGGGAAGGAACCAGCATTTGGCTCTTTCAATGGCTATACGTCTTCAAGAAATTCCCGGCATCACTTTTCTTTCAGCAGGTACTGACGGCAATGATGGTACTACTGAAATGGCCGGGGCTATTGTTGATTCTGAAACTAAGCATCTTGCTCTGTCATTGAATGCTGATCCTGTAAGGTACCTGGAAGATTTTGATTCGTATAATTTTTTCAGATCTGTAGGTGGTCAAATTTTTACGGGACCGACAATGACGAATGTAATGGATATGGCAGTGGTTATCATTGAGTGATTTGCACGGTGTTTTTATTATATTTGAACACCATACCTCTGTGAGGTAATTATTTTTATCTAAGCAATAATGAAAGCTCTTCTGCTTGAGAAATATAATCAACTGGTATACAAGGATGTACCTGAACCGGAAATAACTCCTGACGAGGTTCTTGTTCTGGTTAAGGCGTGTGGAATCTGTGGCTCTGATATTCACGGATACGACGGTTCCACAGGCAGAAGGATTCCTCCTCTAATCATGGGTCACGAAGCTTCCGGAGTCATTGCCCGGACAGGATCCGGAGTCACAGGCTGGAAAACAGGTGACAGGGTGACTTTCGATTCTACTGTATACCGGCTTGATGACTGGTTCACTCTCCGTGGATTATACAACCTGTCCGACAACCGCGAGGTCATTGGTGTCTCTCCCGGAACATATAAACGTCATGGTGCTTTTGCTGAGTATATAGCCATTCCGCAGCATATTCTTTATAAGATCCCTGATAATGTGACTTTTGAGCAGGCCGCAATGGTTGAGGCTGTCGCTGTTGCCCTGCACAGCATTAATATTTCCGGAATTAAATCAGGAGACGTCTGTGCGGTAGTAGGCACAGGTATGATCGGTATCTTTATTATTAAGCTCCTTAAAATATCCGGGGCATCCTTTATTTTTGGAATCGATCTCGATGAAAGGCAGCTGATGAAAGCCCGAAAAGCAGGGGCTGATTATTCGTTTCTTGCAGAGGAGGGTAACCTTGTTGAAATGATTAAATCCCTGACAGCCAATCGTGGGACGGATATTACTTTTGAAGCTGTGGGTAAGAACCAGTCTGTGAATACAGCAATCGGAATTGTCAGAAAAGGTGGTAAAGTGATTCTTGTTGGTAATCTCTCGACTGATGTAAATTTTCCGCTTCAGAAAGTTGTAACAGGTGAATTAAAGGTACTTGGAAGCTGTGCTATCTGTGGTGAATATGAAGCTGTTTTGAATTACATGAAGATGGGGAAGATAAGTGTCGATGATCAGATAATGGCAGTCGCACCCCTTTCAGAAGGCGCAACATGGTTTGAAAAGCTGGCCAGAAAAGAAGGTGATACCGGTAAGGTTATACTTGTACCATAATTTCATTACGAATGCCACGGAAGATCTATAATATCTCAATTGCAGGGTGTGGCAAAGTAGCCCATCTGCATGCAAGGGCAATTCAGAGTATACCGGATGCCCGGCTTGCAGGAGTATGGAGCAGAACACCGGCGACAGCAAAGGATTTTGCAAAGAAATTTAAAACCAGAGCTTATACCAGTATAAGTCAGATGGTTATCGAAAATGACATTGACCTGGTAATAGTCTGTACTCCACATCCATTTCACAGACAGCCAGCTGTTGAGGCTGCTGAGGCCGGTGCGAATGTATTGGTGGAGAAGCCATTAGCTTCTGATCTTCAGGATTGTGATGCCATAATAAATGCCTGCAAGGTGAGGTATGTAAAACTTGGTGTGATAAGCCAGAGAAGATGGTATTCACCTGTCAGAAGAATCAGGGAGGCAATTGATAAGGGTAAGATAGGGAAACCGGTCCTTGCTACCGTAACAATGCTCGGCTGGCGCGATAAAGAATATTATGATACAGATGAGTGGAGAGGCACCTGGCGGATGGAAGGAGGAGGTGTTCTTGTGAATCAGTCGCCACACCATCTTGATATACTTCTGTGGTATATGGGTGATGTTGATGAAGTATATGGTATATGGCGGAACCTCAATCATCCCTATATTGAAGTTGATGATTCTGCGCTCGCAATTGTGAAGTTTAAAAGCGGAGCCATCGGAAATATAATTGTCAGCAATTCCCAGAAACCCGGGATGTATGGCAAAGTTCATGTTCATGGAGATAATGGTGCTTCTGTAGGAGTGCAGACGGATGGAGGAGCAATGTTCATTGCCGGAATGACTGGTGTTGCAGAACCTCCGGTTAATGATCTCTGGAGTGTGCCGGGTGAAGAAAATAAGTTGAAGAAATGGATCAGGGAAGATACCGGGCTCTTTACCAGAATTGATCCTACGGTTTATTATATGAAATGCCAGATAGAAGATTTTATTAATGCCATAAAAGCCGACAAGGAGCCATTTGTTTCAGGAGATGACGGGCGAAAAACTGTTGAGCTTTTTTCTGCAATATACCGGTCATCACGTGATAATGCCCCTGTTAAGTTCCCTCTGAAGCATGAACCAGGCCTTGATGGACGTCAGCACCTTATAACTAATAACCAATAACCAATAACCAATAACAAATAACAAATAACTCTATGCCACTTCTCATCGTCATCCTGGGAATATGCCTTCTTCTTTTCATGATTCTCGCTTTAAAATTTAATTCTTTTTTATCCTTTGTGATAGTCTCACTTTTAGTTGCGATTGGCGAAGGAATGACAATAAATGAAGCGGTCATCTCAATTGAAAATGGGATAGGCAGTACTCTGGGCTTTATTGTTATGATACTCAGTTTTGGTGCAATGCTTGGTAAATTAGTTTCAGAAAGCGGGGCAGCACAACAAATAACGCTAAAGCTGGTTAAAGCATTTGGCAAGAAAAACATTCAATTGGCTTTAATGTTAACCGGTTTTATTGTTGGCATTTCCCTGTTTTATGATGTTGCCTTTTTCGTCATGATTCCACTAATATTTACAGTAGCAGCTACAACGGGTCTCCCTTTGCTCTATGTTGGACTTCCAATGCTGGCTGCCCTCTCGGTTACTCATGGCTACCTGCCTCCTCATCCTGCCCCGACGGCGATTACTGCAATGTTCAACGCTGATCTTGGCAAGACTATGATCTATGGAATCATCGTAGCTATCCCTGCAATTATAGTATCCGGGCCTATTTTATCCAGAGCACTTGGTAAGATCAAAGCAAAACCATTACAGGAATTTATCGTCAGTAAACCACTTAGTGAGGATGAATTGCCAGGATTCTGGATAAGTTTCTTTTCAGCGCTTTTACCGGTAATTCTGATCAGCTTTTCGACAATCGCGGGATTCCTTCTGCCTGAGGATAATATAATCAGAAAGATACTGGGATATATAGGAAACCCTGTAATTGCCATGTTAGTCTCGGTTCTGTTTGCTGTTTATACGCTCGGTTTGGCAAGAGGAAGAAAAATTGGTGATATTATGACTTCACTCACTCACTCTGTCGTAAGTTTAACTGTGATTATGCTTCTTATAGCGGGTGCCGGAGCTCTAAAACAAGTTCTTGTCGACAGTGGCGTAAGTAAATATATCGGAGAGTTGTTAAGTCATTCTACTCTTTCGCCACTCTTCCTTGGTTGGCTGATCGCAACTACTTTGCGATTTTGTGTCGGGTCCGCAACAGTTGCAGGTATTACAACAGCTGGTATAGTACTACCTCTGATTTCTGCTACAGGAGTAAAACCTGAGTTAATGGTACTGGCGATAGGTTCGGGAAGTCTGATGCTCGGACATGTGAATGATGGCGGTTTTTGGCTGTTTAAGGAATATTTCAACCTTAGTATTAAGGATACTTTAAGATCATGGACTATTATGGAAACATCAATTGGTGTTTCCGGGTTGATAGGTGTAATGGTCCTGAGTCTTTTTGTTTCATAATAATTCTTCTGTTTCAATCCTTTTCATTTCAATTTTTCTTGTAATTTTAACCATCTGAATATAAGGAGAGTCAATAAGGTATTCTTGTAATGAAAAGATTCATTCTGCTGATCTGTATCATATTCATTATGACTGCATTAGAAGCGCAGCACGGGTCTCCGCTTCTGACGCATTATGCTGAAATCCGTGAAATTGAAAATCAGAGCTGGGCAATTTGTCAGGATGATAACCAGGTCATGCTTTTCGCAAACCGTAAAGGAATAAGCACCTATGATGGAGAGGAATGGAAAACAGTAAAAATTCCAACTATACCTTATGCAATGCAGAAAAGTCCGGCTAGCGGCAGGATTTATATCGGTGGCGAAAATAATTATGGTTATCTCGAAATGACTCTCGCCGGGTCATATAAATACAATTCTCTTTCAGGAGATTCTTCGGGAACAGGGCTTACCACAAGGATTTTCTTCAGTGATTCAGGAGTATGGTTCTATGGCGAGCAATCTATAATAAGGTATAATCCCAAAACAAACAAATCTGATTTAAGGTTTGATTCAAAACCAGGGAACCCTTTTACCGGGATGGTGATTACTCCTGTAAATGTATTTATAAATGTATTGAATAAAGGTCTTTTCAGGATTGAGAGCGATACACTTTTCCCTATAGTAACAGGTTATCTCACTGAAAAACTGGATGTCCTGTTCGCTCTTCCATATAATGATAATTTTGTACTGGTTGGTCTGAGCGATGGAAATCTATTACTGTTCGATGGTATGAAATACTATCCTTACAGGATAAAAGATGAGGGGTATGTCAAAGGGAATATTTTATCAGAAGGGATTGTCCTGGGTGATACTGCTTTTGCATTTTCAACTCTGGAGGGGGGGGCAATTGTGGCCGGCAAGCGTAGCGGGAAAGTGCTTTTTACAATCAATAATCAGAATGGACTACCTGACGATGAAATGTTTGCTATCGGATCCGATAATTGCGGTGGCTTATGGCTTTCGCACCAGTATGGACTGACAAGAGCCGACCTTAACCTTCCTGTCGAGAATTTCACAATTTTCCCTGGCCTTGAAGGTAACCTTTCATCAGCGCTCACTTTTAATAATGAGCTTTATGTAGCTACAAGTGAAGGTGTTTATTATCTAAGTGAAGTCAAAGACATTACGAAGGTACAGGTAATGGTAAAAAAACAACCTGATATTGTTCCGATAACCGGATCATCTTCAGATACATATAAGAATCAACCTGGCAGCAGGAAAAATATTTTCAATGTGATCTTTGGTAAAAAAACAAGTTCAGAGCCAGAGGCTGAAAAAAAACCAACAGATAAATATGTTCGAAAAACAGTCAGCAAGGTTAAATCCATTAACTATCTGTACAAGAAAATTGGTGGCCTTAATGAAAAATGCCGGCAGCTTGTTTCAACTCCCTTCGGTATTCTTGCCGCTACAAATAAAGGTTTATTTAATATTGTGGACCACAAAGCCTCCCTGGTGGTTCCCGACAGGTATATAAACCATATAAGCTGGTTTCCCTTTGACGGATATTACTATGTAGCTTCAAATGATGGTTATTTCTCAGTAAAATACGTGGACAAAAAATGGATCGCAGATATTCCTGATGCAGAGTTTATTAATCCGGTATATTCAGTCGTAAGGAAAGACAGCAACACCTTATGGCTTGGTGGCGACAATGCAGTCTACAGAATTGTGCTCAATCATAATAAAGCTGAAAGATATGTCAATTATAAGGTTTCAAGGGAGTTCCCGGAACGATATCTGGTTGATTTGATAAATGATTCTATATTTCTTTTTTCAGAATCCAGGATACATTATTATAACATAGAATCAGATTCGTTTAATTCATATTTTCCTGGCACAACGGTTGGTATGGAGGTAAAGAATTTCTTTCTTCCATTGTCAAATAAGTGCCTTATAAGGAAAGATAATGAATGGTTTCCACTGAGCTCAGAACAAAAAATCAAGGATAGGGAATTGTCACTTCTTAAACTTTTTGATAATGTCATCTCCGTGATGGTTGAAGATAAAAACATCTGGGTTACTGATGGGAATAAAAGGCTTTATGCTGTTGACCGGCAAAGGACCTCAAGGATAAATCCCGAACTCAATGTTTTTGTTAAAAGTATCTCAAACGAAAAGGGAACTCCTTTTAACCTGCAGGATGTAAAATTCGAAAGGGGAGATAATGTCATATATTTTGATATTGTTGCTCCGATATATCTGAAACAGGGCACCAACCAGTACCAGTATTTTATATATAAAATCATGCCCAACTGGTCAGAGTGGTCAGAGAAAACGCACTATGAAAAGACCATTACCAGGCCCGGAGATTATATTCTTCAGGTACGTGCCAGAGATATCTGGGGAAACATAAGCGACCGTAAGTCAGTCAGATTCACCATTAAAGCTCCTTTAATAAAGACGCCAATATTTTATGTCCTGTCCGGGCTAATTCTACTATCCCTGATAATTTTAATCATACGGTTCAGGGAAAGACAACTTCGAATGAATACAAGATTGCTTGAAGACAAGGTTCAGGAAAGGACCTCAAAAATTGAAGCTCAGAAAGAGGAGATAACAGCAAGTATTGAATATGCCGGCAGGATACAAAGGGCTATGCTTCCTGTCGAAAGTCATTTTAAAGATGCATTTTCTGATTATTTCATTTTCTTCAAACCGAGGGATATTGTCAGCGGAGATTTTTACTGGATAGGTGAGGATGATAAACATTTTTTCTTTACTGTTGCCGACTGTACAGGTCATGGTGTTCCCGGTGCATTTATGAGTACAATGGGTATATCAACCCTTAATGAAATTATTGCAAATAATCGTGACCTTCAGGCAAATACAGTTCTGAACCTTCTGAGAGAAAAGACTAAAACAGCACTGCACCAGACCGGGAAAATGGGAGAAGCAAATGACGGAATGGATGTCGCATTCTGTGTTTTGAACAAGAACAGAAAAATTCTTCAGTTTTCAGGTGCATTCAATTCCCTGCTTCTGTTCCAGGGAGGAGAACGGAAGGAATACAAAGCCGACAGGATGCCAATAGGGATACATTACGGGGATGAAAGATCATTTACTAACTATGTGGTTACTGTAAGCAGAGGCGATACAATTTATATATACTCAGATGGATTTTCATCACAGTTCGGCGGTCCGGACGGGACAAAATATAAGTCATCAAACCTGAAGAAACTTCTTTCGGAAATCTATTACCATCCATTGGTCGAACAGCGTAATATTCTGGAGAATGAATTTGCAAAATGGAAAGGATCCAATGATCAGGTTGACGATATAACAATAATAGGAGTAAGAATATGAAAATTAAATTTTTTGGTGCTGCCCGTGAGGTAACAGGCAGCAAACATCTGATTACCACCGATTCAGGTAAAAAACTACTTCTCGATTGCGGAATGTTCCAGGGTAAAGGTCTTGAAACTGATGGAATGAACAGGGATCTTGGTTTTGAACCTGAAACGATCGACCATATAATTCTTACGCATGCCCATATCGATCATTCGGGCCTTATACCTTATATGTTTAAGCGTGGATTCCGCGGATCGGTTGTATGCACTAATGCAACACGTGATCTTTGCTCAATAATGCTTTCAGATTCTGGCTTCATACAGGAGCATGATACTTACACCTTTAATAAACGAAGGACTAAAAAGGGTCTCCCGCTGATAACACCGATCTATACTCAGAAGGATGCTGTTGCATCAATGAATCTGTTTATTGGTGTACCATCTGATATGAATTTCAGGATAGATGAAAATATCAAAGTACGCTTTACAAGCACCGGCCATATGCTCGGAAGCGGAGTTGCCAATCTTCAGATAATTGAGAATGGCCAGATTAAAAGAATAGCATATACAGGAGATATCGGAAGACATGTTGACCCAATCCTGGCACCGCCTGTACCTTTCCCTCAGGCCGATATTCTTATAACAGAATCGACTTATGGCGACAGGCTTCATGTAGATAATATAGCTGCAGAAGAAGAACTTCTTAAAATTCTTGTTAATACCTGTGTCAGTAAGGGCGGAAAACTTATTATCCCTGCATTCAGTGTGGGTCGTACCCAGGAAATTGTTTTTGCTCTGAATAATTTTTTCAATGCTGGCAAACTGCCTCGGATTGATGTCTTTGTTGACAGTCCCCTGGCCGTAAATGCAACTACCGTCTTCAAAATGCATGCAGAGTGTTTTAACAGTGAATTCGCAAAAGTGCTTGAAACTGACGAAGATCCCTTCGGCTTTACGGGTCTTTCGTATATTACTAAGGTTGAAGATTCAAAAAAACTGAATGATCATAAAAAGCCTTGTATAATAATTTCGGCATCAGGAATGGCAGAAGCGGGCCGAGTTAAACATCACCTGGCGAATAATATTTCAAATCCCGCCAATACTGTACTATTTGTTGGTTACTGTGCTCCTGCAACACTTGGAGCCCGGATAATGAGTGGCGTTCCAGAAGTGTCAATTCACGGTACTGTATATCCCGTTAAAGCTGAAATAAAAAAAATTGAATCTTTCTCTGGTCATGGAGATTATAAAGAGATGATAAGCTTCCTCAGTTGCCAGGAAAAGAGTGCTCTTGAAAAGACCTTTATTGTTCATGGCGAATATGAAACTCAGAAAAAGTATGTTGCTGAGCTGCTGAAGGAGGGATTCAGCAACATTGAGATCCCTGACAAAAGACAGGAATTTGTGGTATTATAACAGAATAAATTCATACTTCAGTTCAGGCCAGAAAATTAAAAGACATCTATTTTGTAATATATTTCCTTAACTCTTTTCTTATTGATTTGTAATCAGGGACGAGTTCGCCAAGGAGCGTGTAATAATCCTTGCCATGATTATGATATTTCAAATGGCAGAGTTCATGAATTAACACATATTCAGAAAAAATCTCATCAAGTTTTACCAGTTCTGAATTGATCGTGATTTTCCCTTTTGAAGAACAGCTTCCCCACCGGCTCTTTAAAGGCCTGACGACCAACTTTGACGGAATTAAATTTAAATCCCTGTATTTTACAAGTACCTCGTTCAGTTTCCGTGATAAAAACGCCAAAGCTTCCTGCGTGTACCATTTCCCAATTAGTATTTTTATTTTATCCTTGTCATCAGTATAAGGCAGACCAACTTCAATAATGTTATTATTCCAATTAACATAAGACCATGCAGATTCAGTTATTTTCAGAATGTTTTCCTTCCCGTGAAACAAGTGAGGTTCCCCGTTAATGAACTTCTTTTCATGGTTAATTCTCCTGAGCTCCCCGTACTTATCCAGATTCTTTTTAATCCATCCGGATTTTTGCTGCACAAAGCGTTCAATTGTCTTTAATGATGTACTGTATGGCGCCCTTACAGTTATGACCTTATCAGGGCTTAATATTATGCTAATTGACCGCCTCCGGGAGAATATCACATTGTATCTCAATACGTCCATATCTTAAAAAACCATAATTTAATGTTAAATAATATATAAAAAGAAAAATATCTGAAATCAGCCGGAATAAACAATTTATCTTTGTTGTCTAATGAACAAATATCAGATTTAACTGTTTTAATATAAAAATTAAATTATAAAGGTTACCCAGACTGATTCTGTCTTTTAATTGTTTAAAACAATTTCACAGGCGTTTTGCTTAGGTTAGTTAGGTTAGTTAGGTTTATTTTAGGATCAAGTGGGTGATATCAACGGGTGACAAGTTCTTTGTCACCCGTTCTTTTTAATACTGAACTGATAAAGCTGGTGAGTATTTATTCCTTTTGAAGCGTCAGCACCGTAATTTCAGGTGGCATCCAGATCCTGAAAGGAATTGCCAGCACCCCAAGACCACGGTTCACATACTGAGATTGTCTGCCCTCTGAAAAAAGTCCATACCAGTGCGGATAAAAATACTTTGCAGGACTCCATCTGAACTTTTTTGTAATGATCCCGATTTGCATTCCATGGGTATGTCCTGAAAAAGTAAGGTCAATGTCGGTTTTGCCTGTCACATCCTCTTCCCATTGATTCGGATCATGACATAACAATATCTTAAAGTCAGCGCTGTCAGAGCCTTCTAAAGCCTTTTTAAGGTTACCGTGGATAATATAAGGGTGTCTTCCGCTGGTTTTTACACCAATCAATTCAATTTTTGCACTGTTTATAGTAATAAAAGTATGCTCATCGTTAAGGACTCTGTAACCTGACGCGGATATCAGTTCGTTCATCTTCAGAAGATTAGCTTTTTTATCTTCTTCACTGGAATTTGGGATATAGGTTCCCATATCGTGGTTCCCTAATACTGCAAAATTTCCATAACGGCCTACTGCTTTTGTCAGGATTGTATCACATCTGTCAAATTCTCTCCATCCGTAGGTAACAAAATCGCCGGTATTAATTATTATATCGGGTTTATACCCTGTGATTTTCTCCATCACATTCTGCAGTCGGACCAGATGGTTATTGAAACTGCTCAGGTGCAAATCGGATATCTGAACGATCTTCAGGCCGTTTAACCCGGGATTCAGTCCTTTTATTCTGACTGTTACCTCTTCAGTTTTAAAGTTGAATCTTCCGATAAATGTGCCTGATGCTATTATTATCAGAATTATAAAAGAAATAATCATACCGGTGGTGGTCAGCCACCTGGGATGGCCTCCTTTCCTTATCCTGAAGAGTCTGCCGGTAAAATGCAGAAAACTAAGGATAACTCTTGGAAAAACAACAGCACAGAACATCCCGGTAAGGTTCAGATGAACCCTTATACTTTCAGGGTTGTCGTAAAAACCCTTGTAAGCTGTAACCTTTATTAAAAGAAACCAGAGCCAGGCAGAAAGTATTAAATTGACTGTAAGAGAAATATAAAATCCAGTCTTTGAAGTTTTGTAGAAATGTTCCTTCAGAACTATGAAAGTAAGCAACTCAATAAGCAGAAGCAGGACAAAAACCGCCATAATTTCATATTATTGTTTTCAAAAATACGCAAATAAAAGTTATAGTGATTATTATTGCATTCTCAACTTTCTGGCTATTAACGGATGACTTCAGTTAAATTCTACGATCCTT
The DNA here is from genome assembly GCA_963825935.1 of uncultured Bacteroidales bacterium. Lineage (GTDB taxonomy): Bacteria > Bacteroidota > Bacteroidia > Bacteroidales > VadinHA17 > LD21. The sequence goes on from CAWGUN010000013.1 coordinate 633,487, forward strand.
TATTTAATCCCCCGGGTGAGCTTACTTACTCTGTTATAGCAGCACAGGCTGATAGAAAATGGATCTTTGTCCGTCATCAAAAACGGACCACATGGGAAATTGCAGGAGGACATATTGAAAAGGAAGAATCTGCAACCGATGCTGCCAGAAGGGAGCTGATGGAAGAGACCGGTGCAATTGATTTCACTCTTGAATGTGTTTCAACTTATTCAGTGGAAAAAGACGGGAACACCGGATTTGGAAGGCTGTTCTTTGCAGAAGTTTTCCACATTGGACCATTACCAGAAACCTCCGAAATTGGTGAAACTAAATTATCAGATCATCTTCCTGAAAACCTTACATATCCTGATATACAACCTTCGCTATTTGGGAGAATTATTGATTATCTGAAGACTAAGGAATAAAACTATTTCGGATTTCGGATTAAAAAACCACTAGATGTATTCAAAAGTGACTTTTTTGAGCCATTTATCTTCAAGAAGACGGGCAATACGTTTTACTACTGTCCTCCGTATTTCAAGATCGACGGGCAGGGTGGGGTCCTGGTGGGCAATATTTATCCTGGTGCCTATAATAAAATGTATTTCATCGCTTTCCATTATCAGTCTTACAATCTTATCGGCAGGACCTTTTCCCAGGCGTACACTGTTATTATATGTTTTTAAAATCTCATTTACTTTCTGCAGGGTAAGAATACCTTCTGTTACCAGGTCAATGCCTTCCAGGAAGCTCTCCGGCGGAAGCTCAGGATCCTCAAATATCAGCTCATCTACAATAGTTCTGCCAAGCTCACGGGCAACTATATCTGCTGTAGTTCCCCCGCAAAGAATGACCTTCCCGGTGCAGTTCTTCACTTTTGCACCAAGTTCCCTGTCCTTTTCTTTTTCGTAGGGTGGTCCGGTGCATATCAGCAATTTGCGTGGTTCGCGGAAATATATGACAGCACAGCTGATATCATCTTTTGCCTTGTAAGCATCATTTTTATGTGCCATCGTAACAATTTTCCCGGCCAGGGAAACTGCTGATATAGATGATTCTCCTGTCACAAGAGAAGCGGCATAAGACGCAATATTATCTCTTTCCCATCCGAATGGAAATGCTTCACTTCCCATTCCGCTTTGTGAAACTCCGTCGGAACAGAAAATTATCCTGTCCTCTTTTCCTGGTTTAAATGTGCATGTTCTGAGAACTTTACCGGAATTTTTACCTTTGTCGAGTACAACCTTTTTCCATATGGGATCAAATTCCTGGTTGCTCCTCAGTATTATTGTCGAAGGATTATCGTATTCAAGTATATTAGCCTTTCCGCTGCTTTCAATATCGACAATAGTGAATGTGGAGTAGCTGATCTTACGATCTGAACATACCGGAAGTGTATTCATTATAATTTCGGCAATTCTGTCAACCTCTTTGTGCTCGCGGGTGAAGTTAAGAGCCATCGTTGCGGTAAGGGTAGCCAGTATATTGGCTTTTACGCCGTGACCCATTCCATCAGACAACACTGCGATCACCCTGTCTTCCTCATTAATATATTTGTAAAGAAAGACATCTCCGCAGATCCTCTCCTCGTCGTGATTACGCTGCTGACTGTTCACCTCTATATAAAAATCCTTTTGCACCGGCAGCTTATTTATTATTTTTTTGATTGCTTCTTTTCTTATATGACTCAACTATTGAATTGAGCATCTGCTCTGTCTCAGAAGCACCTTCCCCGAGGAGAAATCCGATTTTTTGAACCATCTCAAGATTTTTATCGATGACCTCACTCACACGGTTGATTACCTCTTCGCCCTGCACTTCAGGTGAGTAAAGGTCGCGGATAACTGCACCGCACATTTTATTTTTCTTGATGGGGAAAATGGAGATGTTCAGCATCTTATCCTCGAAATGAACATCTTTGCTTACGACCGGTTCATCCTCTTTTATTACGAAGGTGAACATATTATAGACATTGAAGGGGATAAGAGTTTTGAGGTCAGCACCTGCCAGACCGGGAATAATATCTGAAATTGCTCTGGCATCTTCTCCGATTATATTGATGAAGCTCTGATTTGAATGAAGTATTTTAAGATTGTTGTCAACAATCACTACTCCTGTCGGAAGCTTTTCAAGCATATTATTCAACATATCAGATGCGCTCTGGGCAACATCTTTCTCCCTGCGGGCAAGCTCTTCCGATTCCTTCAAAGCTTTTTTCGTATCAGCCAGCTTCCTGTTGGTTTGCCGTAGTGTCTCTATATATTCCTGTTTATTCCGAAGGTTGAATGTATGGCACATTTCAGGAATGGCAAGGCCCTTTGCGACAGTGGAGGCAAATTCCCGGCATGATGAATAACCACAAGCACCGCAGTTAAGTTCATCGTCAGGATTATTTTTTCCAATGATTTTAAGAACTTCATTTACAGCCTCTTCCGGAGGTTCCGGAATTCTCTGATCGTTTGGAGTGAAGCTCCTGGAGAAATCGAGTTCCGACCACCTGTCCATATTCTTCTGCCATTTTACCTTGTCGAGTGTTCCAACTCTTTTTTCTGCATACCGGCTTACCAGAGCCCTTCTTCTGAACCGTTCTCTGTGGTGCTCCATACCCGGGCCAAGCAGGCAGCCGTGGCAGAAAAAGAGATTAAAATGGTGGTGTATGGTATCAATATATTTGTCGAAATCATTAATGGCTTCAATAATCTCCTCTTTCCCGGACGCAGTTATCACCCGGCTGGAAACCATATCGCGTTTTAATCCTCCGGCCTGGATTATCCCTGCAGGCAGGGGATAGAGAGCACCCCAGTAACCGTAAGGCGGGTCGAAGTCAGACATTTTAACGAGCCTCTCCTGTATTCCTGAATCTTCAAAAAGCTTCCTTAATTCAATAAATGTCAGAACACCATCAATCAGCTCGCCCGATTTATACATAAGTGCTTCATCTTTTGCATCTATGCATGGTCCGATCTGAACCGTAGCGATGTCATTGCCATATAATTCCTTTACTACCATGGCTGTAGCTATCATTGGCGATACCAGAGGTGCCAGGTTAGGTGACAGCTCCGGATGGAATTTCTCGATAAGTTTGACAATAGAAGGACAGTTTGCAGTAATAAAATATTTGCCTTCCGCCGTACTGAAGAGTTCTGCATACTTCAAAGCTATCAGATCGACCCCAAAAGAAACTTCATGAACATAATCGAATCCAAGCAACCGGATCATGGCTACAAATTTCCTGTAGTCGGTAATGTCGTCGAATTCTGATGCAATACTTGGCTCAATGAGGGCAGCAGTTTTTCTTCCTGATGATAAGACATTCTTAACCTGTTCTATTGAGTCGCGGAATTCAATAGCCCGGGGAGAACATGAAACAAAGCATAATCCGCAACCGATGCATCTTTCAGGGACTATTGCGGGATGAGCCTTGTTTGCCCTGACCTCAATGGCATCTACAGGACATACACGGACACAGGAGTAAGAATTTCTGCATTTTTCGTCATTTATAAGAAGTACAGGTTTTATTGCGCTCATAATAATCCTTTAAGTGAACTTTACTTAAGTCTGGCTGATTCCTGATCAAGTATCCCCTCTATCTTTGCCAGTGTAATCCCTTCCCGGATATCTTCATTAATCCTGAGATTTGGACCATTGCTGCAGTTACCCATGCAGCGGACACCTTTAAAGATGATCTTATCCTCAAGATGGTTCTTTTTAAGGTATTCTCTGATGAACATTACTACTTCTTTGTTTCCCCTTGAAAAGCAGGAACTTCCAAGACAGATATTCATTTCAGTAACCCTAGCCATCCTTTTACTGTTTATTAAAAAACACAACTGCAAAAGTACAAATAATTTCTGTGTGTAATATATACCTGAAAACCGTAAAATAAATGGAATTAATGAGTTATAACCATGATTTTTATATGAGGGATACAAAGGAACATAATGTAACTGGGTTCTCTCTTTATAATATATATAATTGTAAATCAGTAGTATAATGAAGTCACATCAATTTTATTATTTTAAAGTTTTACTGTTAATAAAAAAACAATGTTAATTAATTAACAATAAATATTATATTTGTAACTTACTTTATAATGCCCTGATGGCTACAGAGATTGAGTTAATCCTTAAAAAATACAAACCCGGAAGGAGGGAAGATCTTATACCTCTCCTCCAGGAAATACAGGAAGACCTTGGTCATCTGTCAGAAGAGGCAATTATAAAGGTTGGCGGTTTTATAGGATTAAGCACGACAAAAATTTACGGACTTGCTACTTTCTACGATCAGTTCAGGTTCATACCGTCAGGCAGGGTGAGAATTAAGGTTTGCCATGGGACCTCCTGCTTTCTGAATGGTTCGCAGGCAATTATCAATAAAATCAGGGAAGAGACCGGACTGATACCTGGTCAGACAAGCCGCGACGGCATTTTCAGCTACGATATAGAAACATGCATGGGTGGATGTAATAATGGCCCTGTAATAAGAGTCAACGGTGAGTATTATCAATATGTTAAGCCAGAACAGCTGCCGGAGCTGATTAAGAAGCTCAGGTATATAATTGAGAATGACTAAATGGAAGAGATAAAAAAATTTCTCACTGAGAAGGTACTCCTGTTTGAGTCTGATACGCTCTTGCCTGAGACGGAAAAGGTCCTGCAGAAACTTAGACGCGAGAAAACGAACAAAGGAGTCATTTTTATATCCTCTGGTACAAGTAGTATTATTGCAGGTTCAGAAAAAACCTGGTCTGCGGTTAAGACCTACCTTGATGATAATGAACCCGGGACAGAGCTTGTTAAAGTAGGCTGCACGGGTCCCTCCAATTTTGAGCCGCTGGTGTGCATCCAGCTTCCGGGAAAGAACAAACTGTACTTCAGAAATATTATTGAAGAGAAAGTAGATACCTTGCTTAACGGGGTCTTTCATAACGACATAAACAAGGATGACCTTGTTGGTCAGAGTGGGAGCAAAGGGTTTGAATTGTGGCCGGGAATTCCTTTTATTGAAGATCTGACTTTTTTCGCCCGGCAGAAAAGAATAATCCTGAGCAACTGTGGATGCTATGATCCTGAAAGTATTGAAGAATATATTGCCAGGGGAGGATACCGCGCTTATGTGAAAGCTATAAGGCATTATACTTATGAAGAGGTGTGCGACATAATAGAGCGCAGCGGGCTTAGAGGCCGGAGCGGCGGAGGATATCCGACAGGACTTAAATGGAAGCAGGCATTGAATGCAGGATCGGTATCACGTTACCTCATATGTAACGCAAAAGAAAGTGATCCGGGAGCTTTTACAGACAGAACCATTCTCGAAAGTGATCCTCACAGGCTCCTCGAAGGAATTGCTATCTCTTCCTATGCAATCGGAGCGACAACTGCTATAATCTTTTTCCGGAAAGGTTCGGAACATGCCAGAAAGAGAATTCAGACAGCAATTGATAAAATAAGGGATTACGGCCTTATCGGTCATAATATTTTTTCAAGCGGTTATAACCTCGATATAGCAATAAGGGATGAACCGGGTGCATTTGTATGCGGTGAAGAGACTGCCCTGATCGGCACTCTTGAAGGGAAACGGGGAATGCCACAGCTTAAACCTCCCTATCCTGCAACTGCAGGTTTATTCGGAAAGCCGACAGTCATAAACAATGTTGAAACTTTAATGAATGTCCCGCTGATAATGCAGAACGGACCTGAATGGTTTCGTACTCTGGGAACAGAAAGCAGTCCTGGAACAAAGGTATTTGCTGTAGCGGGCAAAGGCCGCATGTCGGGAGTGGTGGAGATTGAAATGGGAACAACAATAAGGACAATTATTGATGATATTGCCGACGGCATAAAGGAAGGGAAAGCGTTTAAAGCAATACAGCTTGGCGGTGTTTCGGGTTCATTTCTCACGGCTGAAAAGCTTGATATGGCAATCGATTACGATGTTATGAAGGAAAATGGCATCGGGATGGGTGCGGGAGGATTCGTGATTATCGACGAAAACACATGCATGGTTGACCTCGTAAGATATTATATGGAGTTCATCCGGAATGAAAGCTGCGGAAAATGCATTCCATGCCGCGAAGGAACAGGTAGAATGCTGGAGATCCTTGAAAGTGTAATTAAGAAACCATTAAATGAAGATTCAGGTACCACACTTGAACGCTTTAAAGGTGTTATGCAGCTTGAGACTATTGCATCTGTAATGAAGGATACATCGCTTTGCGGACTTGGCCAGACAGCACCTAATCCGTTTCTCAGTGCGCTTCAGAATTTCAGGGAAGAGTTTGAAGAACATATTTTTGACAGAAAATGCAGAGCAAATGTATGTCGTGGACTCAGAACATTTTCAATAGATGTAGACAAATGTACCGGGTGCACAGCTTGTGCAACAAAATGCCCTGTAAATGCAATTTACGGTACAAGGCTTCAGCCTTTTTTCATTGTGGAAGAGAAATGTATCGGATGCGGAATCTGCTTTGATATTTGTAAATTCAGCGCAATAACTGTTAAATAGCAATTATGCTTTTTACAATACAGGTAAATAATAAGAAGATAAAAGCTGAGAAAGGAGAAACCATCCTTTCTGCTCTCAGCCGCAACGGTATTATAATACCTACACTCTGCCGGATGAAGGACTTTACGCCGACAGGCGCCTGCAGAATGTGCGTCGTAGAGGTCGAAGGCCGCGACCGTCTTGTAACTGCATGCTCCCAGCCGGTTGAGGAATGGATGAAAATTAAAACCCACTCCCCCAGAGTTATCACTGCAAGAAAAACTATTGTTGAGCTTCTCCTTTCAAATCACCCCGACGATTGCCTGTATTGTGATAAAAATCTGAACTGTGAGCTGCAGCGCCTTTCCGAAGAGCTTAACATCAGGGAAAGGCGAATCCGCGCTAAAAAAATAAGACCAAAACTCGACCAGTCGAGTCCTGCAATTGTAAGAGAATTATCCAAATGCATACTTTGCGGAAGATGCGTAAGAGTATGCGAAGAAGTTATTACATCAACATCTCTTGATTTTATCAATAAAGGAAGCCAGACTCATGTAGGACCTGCAATGGACCGTGATTTCAACTTTTCAAGTTGTATCCATTGCGGTCAGTGCGTTCTTGTCTGTCCGACAGGTGCACTTCATGAAAAACATAACATTACAGAAGTTCAGGAGTACCTCAATAATCCTGAAATGATAAAAGTTATTCAATATTCGCCCCTTGTCACTACAAGTATTGCGGAAGAACTTGGAATCAAATACAATAAAGATTTTGACAGGATACTGAATTCGATCCTTCGGAAAATAGGATTTGACAAAGTATTTACAACCGGAACGGGTACCGATATTTGTCTTACCGAAATTGCAGATCAGCTCCTTGGAAGAATTGAAAATAAATCAGATACACCTTTATATATTTCTGCGTGCCCTGCCTGGGTCAAGTTTGCAGAACAGTTTATGCCTGCCGTTATCCCACAGCTGTCAACAGTAAAATCTCCCCAGCAGATAACCGGGGTGCTTATAAAAACACTTGTTGCCGCGCAGGCAGGGGTAAGACCCGAGAAGATATTCTCTGTATCAGCAACACCCTGTATGGCTATGAAATTTGAAGCCAGACGCGATGGAATGATGAGGAAAGGAATAAGCGATGTCGATTCAGTTATGACTGTCAGAGAGCTGGCAAGATTAATAAGATTGTACGGGATTGATGTCACGAATATTGTTCAGGAGCCTGCCGATGAACCAATGGCCGGCAGCAGTGCGGCAGCTGCACTTGCTGAGGTTTCGGGTGGAATGGCAGAAGGAGTCATAAGATTGCTTTATTTTATGAAGAATAAAAAAGAGGCAGATAAACAGCTCTTTAAAAAGCTCCGTGCATCAGGTTCGTTCAGGGAAACTACAATAGGAATAGGTGAAAATGAAATTAACGTGGCAGTTGTTGATGGGTTGACAGGGCTGGAAAAACTGAAAGCGTCAGTTGCAGCAGGAAAAAAGTACGACCTGATCGAAGTAATGACCTGCTCCGGCGGATGCATAAATGGAGCGGGCCTTCATTTCGCTACTGTCAAAGATGACAAAAAGAGCCGGGCAAAAATTATTTACCAGGCTGACGAGACCGATGCAATAAGTCTTCCGTGCAAGTCACCGGTGCTTATAAATCTTTATGAGAAGCTTATAAAGGAAAACACAGATATATCAGATAAGAAGATTTTTCATACTCACTTTGAAAAACGAATCGTATTACTGTAAAAAACAAAAGAATCCGGAATGCTGGTCTATACGATAAAAGAGTTATGCCGTACATGTTATACTTGTGTCAGGGAATGTCCTGCCAAAGCAATACGAATTGTCGGAGGCCAGGCAGAAGTGATCGACGAAAGATGCATTGCTTGCGGTAACTGCACCAAAGTTTGCAGCCAGGGTGCCAAGGTTTTCCTGAATACAACTGACAGGGTATTGAACCTCCTTAAAAACGAGTCTGAGGTTGCAGCAATTATCGCTCCCAGTTTTCCTGCCGAATTTCAGGAGATCAGCGATTACAGGACACTTATAGGTATGATAAGGGCTATAGGCTTTAAATATGTTGCTGAAGTTTCATTTGGCGCCGACCTTGTTGCCGACAGGTATAAAAAAATGGTTTCAGAAAGCAACGAATTTTACATCTCTTCCGACTGTCCTTCAATAGTCAATTATATTAAATTCTACCATCCTGCACTGGCCGACAAGCTGGCACCTATTGTTTCCCCGATGGTTGCAATGAGCAGGGTAGTTCATGAAAAGTACGGAAGGGATACGAAAGTTGTTTTCATTGGTCCCTGCGTGGCAAAGAAAGCTGAAAGCAGTGAGGTTGATGAAGCCATAACCTTCACCGAATTAAGAGAGCTCCTGGTACAGCAAGGTATCTCTCAATCAAACAGCCCGGCATCTGATTTCGATCCGCCATTTGGAGGCCGCGGTGCAATATTCCCGGTGACAAGGGGATTGCTTCAGACTGCAAATATCAACGATGATGCCATCACCGGAAATATAATTGCTGCTGAGGGAAGGATAGGATTCCAGGAGGCTCTTAAAGAATTTGAGGCAGGGCTTATAAAGAAGCAGCATATGGAACTGCTCTGCTGTGAAGGATGTATAATGGGTCCGGGATTATCTAAAAACGGAAAACAGTATAACAGACGGACACTCGTCAGCACTTATGCAAACGGGAAAATGCAGGAGCTTGATAATAGTGCCTGGGAGATGGCATTCAGGGAGTTTTCATCTCTCGATCTCTCCGCACGACATAAAGCTGAGGATCAAAGATTTGAACTGCCTGAAGAGAAGGATGTTACAGAGATCCTTATCTCGATGGGGAAAAAATCAAAAAAGGATCAGCTCGACTGTGGAGCATGCGGTTATGAAAGCTGCGTCGAACATGCAATTGCAATTAAGAAGGGGCTGGCTGAAGTCGAGATGTGCCTGCCATATACAATTGAGAAGCTTCACAAATCTGTAAAGGACCTTGCCCTTTCCAATGAAAAGCTGAGCTCAATGAAACAGGCTCTCAGGCAATCCGAAAAGCTGGCTCACATGGGGCAGCTTTCAGCAGGGATAGCTCACGAACTGAATAATCCGCTTGGCGTCGTTATTATGTACAGTAACATACTTCTTGATGAGAGCAAATCTGACGATCCTGTCAGGGACGACCTGAAGCTTATTGTGGAACAGGCCGGCCGGTGTAAAAAGATAGTTGCCGGTCTCCTGAATTTCGCAAGGAAAAACCAGGTAAACCATCAGCTGATGAGCATTAAGGAATTAGTGAACCACAGCCTCGAAAGTGTTATAGTTCCTGAAAAAGTGCGGATTAACATTTCTGATAAGACCACTAATCCGGAAGCAATGCTCGATTCGGAACAGATGATGCAGGTTCTGACTAACCTTATGAAAAATGCATTTGAAGCAATGCCTGAAGGAGGTGAAATTAACATAATGCTTGAAGATACACTGAGCGACGTAAGTATCAGTGTAAACGATACAGGTACCGGAATAAAAGAAGAATATAGAGCAAAGATCTTTGAACCATTTTTCACAACCAAAGGACTTGGCCATGGCACCGGTCTTGGACTTGCAACTGCATATGGCATAGTAAAGATGCATAAAGGACAGATAACAGTTGAGTCAAATAATGATCCTTCAAAAGGCCAGACAGGAACAAGCTTTAAGATTGTTTTGCCAAGGAGAAAAGAATGAAGTAGGTGGTGTGAGGTATGAGGTATGAGGTGTGAGGAAGAATTTTCTAACCCCCAAACCGGTTTTAAAAGATTAACTTAGCTTTTGTTTATCGAATTGACTATTTGATAAAAAGAATTTCAGAAATTTGCAAAGTGATGAAGAAGAGTGATTTCACGATTTTGGTGGCAGATGATGATCCGGATTATCTTTTCCAGACAGTTTTCAGCCTTGAGAAAGCAGGTTATAAAACTATTGCAGTTGAAAGCCAGGCAGAAGCTGAATCGGTAATTTCGAAATTCAAGCCCGATCTGGCAATATTCGATCTGATGATGGAGAGCGACGACAGCGGATTCATTTTATGCTATAAGATCAAGAAAAAATATCCTCAGGTGCCTGTGATCCTTGCAACTGCAGTATCGCGCGAAACCGGAATGTCATTCAGTCTCGATTCGGAAAAGGAGAAATCGTGGATCAGGGCCGACAGATATCTTGAAAAGGGCATCAGACCTGAACAACTCGACCAGGAAATAATGAAACTATTAAAACTTTAACATGGCAGTTTTAAAAGTACTTGTTATTGATGATGAGCCCGGTATCAGGTCGGGTGTTGCCCGTATACTCAGGGATTTTCATGTCACTTATCCTTTTATGGATGAGGATTATACATTTGAGCTGCTTGAAGCTGCATCAGGTGAAGAGGGGATTGCCATTATTGAAAAAGATATGCCGGATGTGCTCCTGCTTGATAATAAACTTCCGGGAATCCAGGGTGTCGATGTTCTGGAATATATCCGGGAAAGAAAATATGATATAGTGGTTGCCATGATCACATCATATGCATCACTTGATGTTGCTATCAGAGCCACACGCGACGGTGCAACCGATTTTATTCCCAAACCATTCACTCCACAGGAGCTTAAATCGAGCATTGAAAATATCGCTAAACAGCTTTATCTTAAAAGAATAACGCACAAGCTGAAACAGGATGGCAAGAAGATAAGGTATCAGTTCCTTTCTGTACTCTCTCATGAATTAAAGGCTCCGCTTAATGCACTTGAAGGCTATCTCAGAATGATGCAGGAGAAGCAGGCGGGAGACAGGATTGATGATTATGCAACTCAGATCGACCGGTCTCTTCAGAGGATCCAGGGTATGAGGAACCTTATAATGGACCTTCTGGATTTCACAAAAATTCGTCTCGAAAGAAAGGAAGAAAAGATACAGGAGGTGAATCTTGCGGAAGTGGCCTCCGGAGCCATTGTTACAGTCCAACCCTATGCAATTCAGATGGAGGTCAGCATTAACCTTGAGGTAAGATCGGATTCAATTATAATGGCTGATCCCGATGACATGGAAATCATCTTCAATAACCTTATTTCCAATGCAGTAAAATATAATAAGTTTGGTGGTAAGGCTGACATAACAATCGATAGCTCCGATACTGAAGCCATACTTATTTTCTCCGATACGGGAATTGGAATTACAAAAACTGATTCAGAAAACCTGTTTACCGAATTTGTAAGAATAAAAAATGAAAAGACAAGAAATATCTCAGGAAGCGGGCTGGGATTATCCATTGTCAAAAAAGTAATTGAGCTTTATCATGGTACCATAAAGGTGGAAAGTACACCTGACGTAGGGACCGTATTCACAGTACGATTACCAAAAAACCTGTAAATAAATTCTGAAAACTATGACACTACCGGGTAAGACAGTTGAAAGACTCAGCGAGTACAGAAGAACTCTTCTGGGTTGCCTTATTGAAAAAAAGAATTTCATATTTTCTCACGATCTTGCTGCACGTCTGCACATTACAGCTGTACAGGTAAGACGCGATCTGATGCTTATCGGATATTCTTCAGTTCAGCGAAAGGGTTATGATGTCAGAGAACTGATCGATACTATCGGAACCATTATTGATTCCGAAGAGAGTCTGGGTGTTGCCATCATCGGGATCGGAAACCTTGGACGAGCAGTTGCTGGTTATTTCAAGGGGAAAAGATCAAAGCTGAACCTCGTGGCTTCATTCGACACTGATCCCCAGAAAATCAACAAAGTTATTTCAGGTGTGAAGTGTTACCCTTACAGCGAAATTGAAAAAACGATAAAGGAGCTTTCAATTAAGATTGCCATCCTGACTGTGCCGCCTGACTATGCAAAAGAGATCGCAGAGGAGGCCGTTCGTTTTGGCATTAAAGGAATTCTTAATTTTACGACTATTCCGCTGAATGTACCCTCCTGGGTTTTCCTCGAAGAATATGATATGATAACCTCTATTGAAAAAGTGGCCTATTTTGTGAAGGAAAACAGAATATAGACTGCTTGTTGCATTATGAAGATTTTCAGAGGTTTTGAAGAAGCAAAAGGAATCAGGAATCCGGTTGTTACTACCGGATCTTTTGACGGTGTCCACATTGGACATAAAGTAATACTGAACAGGCTCAGGATGCTTGCCGAAAAATATAAAGGCGAATCGGTTCTGATTACCTTCGAACCTCACCCGAGGAAAGTACTTTACCCGGATACAGCAGGGAAAGATATTAAGCTCATTAATTCACACGAAGAGAAGCTCTATTTGCTCCGTAAAGCAGGCCTTGACAATGTCATAATTGTCGAATTCACACGGGAATTTTCAAAGATTACTTCTGAAGAATTTGTCAGTGATTACCTTCATGGGGTCCTGAATGCCAAAGTGGTGGTTGTAGGATTTAACCATCATTTCGGATTCAATAAAGAAGGGGATTACAGACATCTATGGGGATGGAGAGAAAAATATAATTTTGAGGCCGAAGAGATCCCTGAGCAAGAGGTTCAGCACGAAACTGTCAGCTCCACTAAAATCCGGAAAGCTATAAGCGAAGGATATATTCAGAGAGCCAATGCATACCTCGATCATTATTACATGATAATCGGTAAACCCGAAAACAGTTTATTTACAGCAACACCTCTTCTTCCTTCATTTCTGAAAATACCTGTTACCGAAGAGTGTAAGATCCTGCCTGCCACCGGAATCTATGCAGTATCAGTTGTAACAGATAACCACAACACAAAAGGGATGGCTCTTATTTTGCAGGAAACAGGAAAGGCAGCAGAAGTACTGATTAATGTTTTTGAGAACGAGGATAAATATGCAGGAAAAACCGTCTCTGTTCTTTTCCAGAAAATGATACGCGGTTCAGTAAATCTTTTAGATCCCGGAATTCAAAAAAGGCTTAACGACGCTAAGGCTGAAATATATGAGCTTATCTACTAATAAATAATTCAAAAATAGATATCCCGTTGTCCTTGGTTGATTGAAAGCAGGTTATCCGAAATCTTCGTTTCCAGTGTTCTGTTTTCGACTTCAGATATCAGTTTATTAATTAATACCAGTCCTTTTGATCTGGTCTCTGCGGAGGCAAAGTCTTCGAGATATTCCTTGAATGTGAAGAGAGCATTAGGCATACAATATTGCTTGATTAATCCTGGTTTGGCGAGATCCATAAAATCCTGTCCGACTCTTCCCTTACGGTAACATCCTGTACAGAATGAAGGTATAAAATTTTCATCGGCCAATGATGATATTATCTGTTCCAGAGTACGGTGGTCGCCAAGGGTAAACTGGCTACCAGTCTGTTCTTCCTCATGGGTATATGCTCCGGGATTAGTACGCGATCCGGCCGATATTTGGCTTATCCCGTAATGAATGAGCTCGTTTCGCATTGCATTATTTTCGCGTGTGCTAAGGATCATTCCTGTATAAGGCAGTGCAATACGTATTATTGCAACAAGTTTTTTGAAATCATTGTCGCTTACCTTTGAAGGTATCTGGTAAGCGTCAGGAGCACCATCAGCCGGTTCGATACGGGGTACACTAACCGTATGCGGACCGCATCCAAAGGCCCTCTCAAGATGAGCTGCATGTTCCATCATTGCCAGAACCTCAAAACGATAATCAATCAGCCCCAGTAAAGCTCCGATACCTATATCATTTATGCCACCCTCCATTGCTCTGTCCATAACAGTAAGCCGATATTCATAGTCTCCCTTTTTAGTATCGGCAGGATGAAACTTTTTATATAATACCGGGTCGTATGTCTCCTGGAAACAGACAAAAGTTCCAATCTTTTCAGCTTTCAGTTTTGCGAAGTCTTCAACCTCCATCGGTGCCAGCTCCACATTTATTCGACGGATATAATCTCTGTCTCCATGTTCTCTGACAGCATAAGTAGTCCGAATGGCTTCAACCATATAATCGGTATCGTTCCGCTTGCTTTCACCGCAGATAAGGAGCACTCTTTTATGACCTTCACGAAGAAGAGTCCGTGTTTCTTCTGCTATCTCCTCCATAGTAAGAACTTTACGCTTAATAAGTTTATTATCGCGTCTGAAAGAACAATAGGTGCAGTTGTTTATACAAACATTCCCTGTATAGACAGGAGCAAAGAATACAAGTCGTTTCCCGTAAATCTCTTCTTTTACTGTACGGGCTGTCTCCATTATTTTTTGGATAATAGCCGGATCATCAACCCTGAGAAGTGCTGCCACTTCTTCAAGATTTAAACCTTCTAATTTTAATGCTTTATTCAGAATTGTATCTACCCGGGTCTCAGAAGGAGTATTCCCTTCTATGAGTGAATATAGCTTGTCCCTGTCAATAAATACTTTGTTCCGTTCTCCCTTGTTCATTATTTTGCTCCTCCTTGTATTTTGTAAGAATAGATTTAACTTCAACGTCTTTTAAACGTCCGATCTTTCCGGTAAGAGCACTGATTACTTCGGTAGTACCTTCGACAACAAGAGAAATCACATGAATATTGCGATTATGCAGAGGCAGCCCCTGGCGGGCAAGAATAATATTGCTGTATTCCGATAATAAGGCATTTACAACAGGAACCGAAACTTTGCCTTTGATTAAGATTGTGATCGTACCAATTCTCTTTTCCATCAGATGCTCTTCTGGATTGGATGTTATTTAAATATTTCACAGACCACTTCGAAAAAGTAATTACTATTTCTCAGAAAAGTCCGGTGCAAAATTAATAAGATTTATCGATTTTAAAAATGTATCTCAGTCGGAATTCCAATATAGATCACCATTTCTACTTTTTCTTGCCTTTGCACCTTTATGCCTTTGCGCCCCTGCGCCTTTCGTAATGCTTTGAATCTCCCCATTCCCCGTAAACGACTTCAGCATCAGCAAGGCTGATCCTTGCCTCCAGACAGCTCTGGCAATCTTCAGCTGAATCTTCTGTACACGGCTTATTATCATATAGCTTATAACTGTCGCGGTATTTTCCGGGAGTGATATTTGGCATCAGGATATTGGCTCCTATCTTAACTGCTTTTTCACGACCGACCGGATCGATTGCCTGCAGGGCAGTAGCTGCGACAATGTTTATATCTTTCATCATGATCCTGAGGATGGCTATCATTTTCAGTGTAAGGTCAAATCTCTCTTTAAGCGGCAGAAGTTTATCTGCATGAACAATTAACGGAGTATCGGCATGTTCTATATAGGGTCCCATACCACACATATCGATATTAAAATTCTTCATAAAAAGGAGATCACCTGCAAGGTCATCCGGTGTTTGGAAAGGCAGTCCTATCATAACCCCTGTACCTGTCTGGTAACCAATATCCTGGAGGCTTTTAAGACAATCAAGCCTCCGGTCAAAGTCGTGTTTCTTATTATTTGGATGTATTTTATGGTAGAGTTCCCTGTTTGTCGACTCGACACGCAACAGGTAACGGTGTGCTCCGGCATCGTACCATTTTTTATACACATCATGCTCCTGTTCGCCGACAGATAAGGTCACTCCCAGTTCACTGTTTGAAAGCTCCTTAATTTTATGTAAAAGGTTCTCTATCCGGTCTGTGACTAAGTGGCTTTCCAGTTCACCCGACTGAAGAGCTATTGAGCCGTACCGGTTTTTATGAGCAAACCTGGCAGCATCAAGTATCTCCTCATCCGTGAGATTATACCGTTTAAGATTCTTATTGCCTTTCCTGATGCCGCAATAAAGGCAATCCTTACCGCAGACATTTGAAAATTCGATAAGACCCCTGAACCATACCTTATTGCCAATATATTTTGCTTTTATCTCAGCAGATTTTTCGTACAGCAGAGTTCTCTCAATACCTTCCAATGAAAGAAGATAAATAAGATCGTCTTTGTCAAAACTCTCTTTTCCAAGTATCACTGCTGCCTTCATTCTCTAATCCTATATCATTATACCATTATACCATTATACCATTATACCATTATACCATTATACCATTATATCACTATACCACTATACCATTACTGGTTTTCAGAATCCCCTCCCGTACATCCCCCACAATGTAACCTTCATCTCCTCCCATCTTTTCATTGCTGACCAGGCAAAGCTGTTTGTATATTGAGTCACATATTTTTTTGCTTCATCATTCTTTCCTGATCTGACTAATTCGACAACGTTCTTTTCAACCGCCGGGAGCTCTGCCAATGCTTTCATTTCAAATTCTTTGACAGCAGTTTCAATAATCGGTCTGCTTCTTGTCCAGTTGACTGTTGCCAGTCTGTTAGCCTCCCTGAATGACCAGATTGCTGCATCAGTTCTGTAACGAGGCTGGCCGCAGATACTGAATGATGCAGGAAGCTGAAGAACCCCTGAAAATATAGGTATCCTAGGGCTTTCTCCGGGATTATCAAAAGCAAACCACGCTACTGCACCAACCTCCTCGGGCAACCAGCTCCGGCACTGTATCACGTGTGAATAAGAACAACCGGTAATGGCAATTGTTCGTTGTCTCTCCATAGTACCTGGTTTTAGCTCATTTATAAGAGTCCGTAAATCGTTGTTCAGCCAGTTGGATGCAGCAGGCGATTTAATTTTCTCCTCCACATCATTACCGTTTGCATCTTTTGTTCTGACCGTTATCAAAAGATTTTTTGTCATGTCATATGGTGTGCCTTCATAGGTTTCCCTGAAGAATTTCATCACGTCGCTCACAGAAAGCTTCTTTTCCGGTTTTACCGAAAAGGGCAACTCCTCTGCATCCATCGAAAGATTAAGCGAAGGAGCAAGTGCATTTAATACAAAGAATTCACGGATCGCAAAAGGTTTTTTTCCGTTGATCACTTTCCAGAACCTGAATGGTTCTTTTCCATCCCAGTAACCAAGTTTTTTTGCAACAAGTTGTAAATCTGTGCTGTACATGAAGTAATCGGGATTTTTAAAATCAACAGTCGAAATCCTCGGGATGTTTGCTGCAATTCCGACATGATCATCAGGTATTCTCTGTGCGCACCAGATAGATGATGGTTTCTCTTTGCCACCACCTGCAATCTCCAGCTGCCATACCTCTTTTGGATCGGCAAGTGTTATACATTCGGCCAGGTCAGCATACCCGTACTCTTCAGCAAGCCTTCCGATTAGGGCAATGGCTTCCCTTGCTGTCCTGCACCGCTGCAGTGCGATCTTCTCAAGCTCCTCGATAAGGAACAAACCATTCTGGTTTATAAGTTCTTCTCTTCCATAAATTGTGGTCTCGCCGATGGCAAGCTGCTTTTCATTCAGACATGGATATGCTGTATTCAGGAATGCATATGTTTCTTCGACTTCTGGTATCTCACCTTTTTTTGTAACCTTACTCATATCCCATGCTTCTTCTGTATGGAGCATTCCCCAGTAGACGGGATGCATGGTTCCTTTTTCATATTTGGTGTGTGGAAATATTTCAACCCATGTTCTGTAATTACCATCGCAGGTATGGGATGTCATTACTGAACCATCCGAAGATGCAAGCCGTCCGACCATGATGCTGGTGCAGCTTTCAGCATACCCGGGACCATCTGTATCAATATCAGTATACTGGGAAAAAGTTATGCCCGGCAGGCTTAAAAGAGAGATAAAAAATACTATTGTAATGGTGATTTTTTTCATTTTTATTTTTTATTGTATCATTTAACATTAATCACCCGCAAATTTAATTTTTAAAATCACTTACCGTCAATTAACATGATAGCTTTATTCTTTTGTAGTATTAATTTTTATTATATTGCTTTTTCGTTAATTTGGGGTATGATTTTAATAAATTGCTATAAATCAGAGCTTTATTTGTATGTAGTGGCTCAGAATGTCGGCTTTCTGAAGCGGTTTTACGGATTATAGGAATTCCTTTTTTACGGATTATTTCTAACAGTAATTCTTTCCTTACTTTATTTTGAAAAATGATAAATGATAAACTTATAAATCCTGGCTCTATTGTAGTTATAGGAGGGTCCGATGATCTTTTTAAACCGGGTGGGAAAATCCTTAAAAATATAATTGACGGCAAATTCCGCGGTGATTTATATGTTGTCAATCCTAAACAGGATATAGTTCAGGGTATAAAATCATTCCGTGATATCGGGGAGATTCCTTCTGTGGATTTGGCCATCCTTGCTATTCAGGCAAAATATTGTTTTCAGAATGTTGAGTTGCTGGTAAAAGAAAAGAATACCAGGGCTTTTATAATAATCTCTGCAGGTTTCAGTGAAGCTGGTGATGAAGGAAGAAAACTTGAAAATGATATAGCTGCATTGATAAATAGTGTCAATGGTACACTTATCGGGCCAAATTGCATTGGCGTCATCTCTCCGTATTATAACGGGATATTCACAACCCCGGTTCCGCGACTCAGCAAAATGGGATGTGATTTTGTATCCGGCTCAGGAGCCACAGCAGTTTTTATATTCGAATCGGCAATTCCGAAAGGAGTTAATTTCTCAAGTGTATATTCAGTAGGAAATAGTGCCCAGACAGGTGTTGAAGAAGTGCTGGAATATTGGGATGCTACATTTGATCCTGAAACCAGCTCTCCGATTAAGCTGATCTATGTGGAAAGCATTCAGAATCCCGATAAACTTTTACATCATGCTTCTTCCCTTATAAGGAAGGGATGCAGGATTGCAGCAATCAAGGCGGGGACCAGCGAAGCCGGCAGCAGAGCGGCATCATCACATACAGGAGCAATGGCATCGTCCGATTCAGCGGTTGAAGCCTTATTCCGTAAAGCAGGAATCGTAAGGTGCACCGGGCGGGAAGAGCTCACAACTGTAGCTTCAGTTTTTTTTCATAAGCATTTAAAGGGAAGGAATATTGCTATTATTACACATGCCGGGGGACCTGCTGTAATGCTTACTGACGCTTTATCGGCAGGGGGAATGAATATTCCCGGGATTACAGGTAAACATCATGATAATTTACTTGCGATGATGAATCCCAGGGGCATCAGCTAATAATCCCATCGATATGATTGCGACAGCCACCAGCGAACAGCTTGATAAGATTATTGAATACGTAGACAAACAGATGCCTGAGATTAATGGTATGACTGTTATTTTCGGAAGTAACGGACTGAATGATATGACTGTGATCTACGATCTTCTGCATAAAAAAATTACCGGATGCAACAAACCCCTGTTCCCAATCTTGCCGTCAGTCGCCAGCTCTCAAACAGAACTGGATTATTTTCTTGAAAAGGGGCACGTGAATTTTCCTGATGAAGTTGTCCTGGGGAAAGCACTTACAAAAATATCAAATACTCCATATCCGGCTGATGAAGAGATTTTTCTCAGGAAGATAGATGTTCCGCTTATACGAAGTATAGTAGATAAAGCGCCAAACGGATATCTTGAACCTGATGTTATCCAGAAACTTCTAGCCGCCGCTGACATACCTGCTGTAAAAGAGGCAGTTGTTAAGACTAAGAAAGAACTTATCGCTTTAGCAAAGAAGGCAGGATTTCCACTGGTCATGAAGGTTGTCGGACCTGTTCATAAATCTGATGTCGGCGGAGTCACTCTGAATATTAAATCACGAACTCATCTTGAGGCTGAATTTAACAGAATGATAAAGATAAAAGGTGTTAAGTCAGTTCTGGTGCAAAGGATGCTTACAGGGACTGAGCTTTTTATCGGTGCTAAATATGAACCAAAGTTCGGTCATATAATTCTTTGCGGACTGGGAGGAATTTTTGTTGAAGTGCTTGGCGATGTGTCATCAGGACTTGCTCCGCTTACTCTTAGCGAAGCGGAATCAATGATACGAAGCCTGAGAGGCTATAGAATAATCCATGGTGCTCGCGGTAAACCCGGAATAAATGAACAGAAATTTGCCGAGATAATTGTAAGACTTTCAAGCTTGCTGAGATTTGCAACCGAAATCAAAGAGCTGGACCTTAATCCTCTGGTAGGTAGCCCGGAAGAGGTAACTGTTGTCGATGCCAGAATCAGAATTGAAAAATGATCTTTAGCAGAAATTTAAATGATGAATTTTATAATAACTATATTCGAACCCCATATTAATTATGTGTACCATACCAATATCCTCAGAATTAATAAGTGAACTGGCTCATAAGCATGGCATCCCTGATGCGGGATCGGCCTCAATACGTGAAATCAACTATCTTGTAAATCTCATTGAAGCAAAAACAGGTATTAAATTTGTTCGTATGGAAATGGGAGTACCTGGTCTCAAAACTCCCTCAATAGGTATTGAAGCTGAAATTGCATCACTCAGGAAGGGAGTTTCAGCTATCTATCCTGATATTTCCGGGATACCGGAACTGAAAGAAGAAGCATCAAGGTTTATCAGATTATTCCTGAATGTAAATATCAAACCTGAAGGATGCATACCAACGGTTGGCTCAATGATGGGTGGAATGGTGAGCTTCCTTGTTGCCAACAGGAACGACAGGACAAAAGAGGGTACACTCTTTATTGATCCGGGTTTCCCGGTGCAGAAGCAGCAGGTAAAGATGATCGGCCACGATTATTATTCTTTCGATGTTTATAATTTCAGAGGCAAAAAACTAAAGGAGAAGCTGGAATCATACTTTAAATCGGGGAAAATATCATCGCTGCTCTATTCGAATCCGAATAACCCTGCCTGGATATGCCTTAATGAAGAAGAGCTTTCGATAATTGGTGAGCTGGCAACTAAATACGATGTCATTGTTATTGAAGATCTTGCATACTTTGGAATGGATTTCAGAAAAGATTATGGCAAACCCGGGAAACCACCCTATCAGCCTACAGTCGCGCGCTATACCGATGACTATGTTTTACTGATATCCAGCTCCAAGATGTTTAGTTATGCTGGTCAGAGAATAGGCCTGATGGCTATATCAGATCATCTTTTCAACAGATCATATCCGGATCTTTTAAGATATTATTCAACCGATAAGTTTGGCCATTCAGCTATCTTTGGGGCATTATACGGTTTGTCAGCAGGTGTTTCGCATTCTGCCCAATATGGTCTGGCTGCTTTGCTTAAGGCTGAGAATGACGGGATTTACAATTACCGTGACGATATCAGGGAGTATGCTGAGAAAGCTGCAATATTGAAAAGGATGTTCATTGATAACGGGTTTAAGATTACTTATGACAAAGATCTCGAGGACATGATTGCTGATGGTTTCTATTTTACAATTTCCTGGCCTGGAATGACAGGAAAAGAATTGCTGAGCGAACTGATACTTTATGGAGTAAGCGCAATTACGCTTGATATAACCGGAAGCGAGAAGGAGGGACTCAGGGCATGTGTCTCACTGGTCTCCAGGTCGCAATTTAATGACCTTGAGGAACGTTTGAGAATATTTAAGAATGATCATACTATTAAAAAGGATAAATAATTCAGAATATGGCAAAAATCAGAGGAAGTATTGTTGTAGATATCGAAAAATGCAAGGGATGTGAAGTTTGCAAAGTATCTTGTCCTACAGGTACCATTGCAATGGCAACGGAGGTGAATCACAAGGGCTATTTTTATGCCTACCCGGCATTTCCGGACAATTGCATCGGATGTGCCAATTGCGCAATGGTTTGTCCGGATGGTGTTATAACAGTTTACAAAACAAAAATATAGTTTGGCAATGGAAAAGGAATTACGACTTATGAAGGGCAACGAGGCGGTTGCTGAAGCTGCAATACGCGCGGGTGCTGATGGTTATTTTGGTTATCCGATCACTCCGCAGAGCGAGATTCTGGAATACCTCATGGTAGCCAAACCTTATGAAACTACTGGTATGGTGGTTCTTCAGGCCGAAAGCGAAGTAGCTGCGATAAATATGGTTTATGGAGGTGCTGCCTGCGGAAAAAAAGTAATGACATCCTCTTCTTCTCCAGGGATAAGCCTGAAGCAGGAGGGTATAACATATATCGCAGGAGCTGAACTGCCCTGTCTCATTGTGAATGTGGTAAGAGGAGGTCCCGGACTGGGGACAATCCAGCCGGCGCAGTCTGATTATTTCCAGGCGACCAAGGGTGGAGGACATGGTGATTATCACCTGATAGTTCTTGCACCTGCATCGGTACAGGAGATGGCTGATTTTGTGGATCTTAGCTTTGAACTTGCATTTAAATACCGCAATCCGGTTATGATGCTTTCCGATGGCGCAATCGGACAGATGATGGAAAAAGTCTGGCTCAGCCCGCAGAAGGAAAGATCAAAGACGGTTCCGGAGTGGGCTACCACCGGAAAACCAGCGACAAGGGAAAGAATAATTATTACTTCCCTCGACCTCGATCCGAATGCACAGGAGCGATTTAATCAGAAGCTCATTAACAAGTATAATGAAATAAAGGAAAAAGAGGTTCGCTTCGAAGAGTTTCAGTGCTGACGATGCTGAGTATCTCTTTGTTGCTTACGGAACGAGTGCCAGGGTCTGCCAGAAAGCAGTGCAGCTATGCCGTGCCGAAGGAATAAAAGTGGGTCTTCTCAGGCCAATCACTCTTTTCCCGTTTCCTTCAAAAAGGATAAATGAGCTGGCCGATAAAGTGAAGCTGATGGTGTCAGTTGAGATGAGCGCCGGTCAGATGGTGGAAGATGTTCAGCTTTCAGTATATGGCAAAGTACCTGTTTATCATTTCGGAAGGATGGGCGGAATTGTAACGGCGCCTGATGAAGTTGTGGAATTTCTTAAATCGAAAATATAGGAGATTAAAATATGGCTATGGCTACCGGTATTAAAGAAATCATTAAGCCTGAAAACCTGGTTTATAAAAAAACAAAGATCATGACCGACAATGTACTTTCATATTGTCCGGGTTGTGGTCATGGAACAGCCCATCGTATTCTTGCAGAAATAATAGAGGAAGAGGATCTTCAGTCTAAAACAATCGGGATATGTCCTGTGGGCTGTTCTGTACTTTTGTATAATTTTCTGGATATAGACTGGCAGGAGGCTGCACACGGACGAGCACCGGCCCTTGCAACAGCAGTGAAAAGGCTGCTCCCCGACAGATTTGTTTTCACGTACCAGGGCGATGGCGACCTTGCTGCAATAGGCACTGCTGAAACTATTCATGCCTGTAACAGGGGTGAAAATATTCTGATTATATTTATAAATAACGGGATATATGGAATGACAGGAGGCCAGATGGCTCCTACCACTTTAGTAGGAATGAAATCATCCACATCACCATACGGAAGAGATGTAAAACTGATGGGTAATCCGTTGAAAATGACTGATATTGTTGCAACACTTCCTGGTACATATTATGTTACCAGGCAGAGTGTACATACACCGGCAAACGTTAAAAAGACAAAAAAAGCTATGCGGAAAGCGGTTCAGTATCAGAAGCTTAATAAAGGTACATGTTTTATTGAGATCGTCTCAAATTGCCCGTCAAACTGGAAGATGACACCTGTTGAATCAAACAAATGGATGGAGGAAAACATGTTTCCATTCTACCCGCTTGGTGACCTGAAAGTGCCTGAAGAAAAAACTGAAAAGTAAAAACTCAATCTGAAAAAAATGACAGAAGAAATTATTATAGCAGGATTTGGCGGACAGGGTGTCCTGTCAATGGGCAAGATAATGGCATATTCAGGTATGATGCAGGATATGGAAGTGAGCTGGATGCCATCATACGGACCGGAGATGAGAGGAGGTACAGCCAATGTGATTGTTATTATAAGCAGTGAAAGAATAAGTTCCCCTATTGTGAGGAATTTCGACACTGCAATCATTCTGAACCAGCAATCGCTCGATAAATTCGAGAGCACTTTGAAACCCGGAGGTATCCTGATATATGACGGCAACGGGATAACACGACATCCAGAGAGAAAAGATATAACTGTTTACCGTGTTGATGCTGTTGAAGAGGCCGGGAAAATGAACAGTCCCAGGACATTCAATATGGTCGTACTCGGAGGCTTTCTGAAAGTAAAACCGATCATTAAAATGGAGAATGTAATTAAAGGCCTGAAAAAGTCACTTCCGGAGAGATATCATAAGCTTATCCCAATGAATGAGCAGGCTTTGCTGAGGGGGTTGGAGATTATTAAGAAGGTATAAACAACCCCTTTGTGTTCCCCCTGGGAGGGGGAAGAAAGCATCTTCAACATAAAAGTTTTTTCTCCCCCTTTGGGGGAGGTGGCGCAACGCGCCAGAAGGGGGTTATTGCCTGTCACCTGTTGGCTATTTTTCATAGAAATGCATCTCCTGAATATATTTCCATACAGGAGGTGCAAGATAGTAAGACATATTTTTCCCCTTTTTGATACCGCTTCTGATAAAAGTGCCCGAGATATCCATCAGGGGAGCTTTGGTCCAGTGGATCTTTGCTGTTGAAAGGATTTTATCGAGGAGAGGGGAAGCTGGTCGCGGAGTGTAGGGCCGTGGATATACATGAAAAGTGTATTTTCCGGCAAGTTCTTCTGCGTTTTTCCATTTATGAAGAGTATACAGGTTATCCTCACCCATCACAAGGCGGAATTCATTTAATGGAAATTTCTCTTCAAGATAGGCCAGTGTATCAATGGTATATGAAGGGACAGACAGTTTGAATTCAATGTCGGATACCTTCAACCTGTCGCTATCGCCGATGGCAAGCTGAACCATGTAAAGCCGCTGATGATCGGCGAGGAGAGACTCCTTCTTTTTCAGAGGATTATGCGGACTTACGACAAACCATACCTGGTCAAGGGAAGTAAATTCGATCAGGTAACCAGCTATCGCCAAATGTCCGATATGGATTGGATTGAAAGATCCGAAGTACAAACCTACTTTAACCATTTTTAATAAAGCTATATACTAAATTATATACATCATTCTGAGCCTGTTCGAGATTGTCGTTAATCACAATATTATCGAACTCAGCAGCCTGTTTCATTTCCTCCTGAGCCTTTGTAACCCTCATCTTTATTTTAGCCTTGGTGTCGGTACCTCTTAAAATTAATCTTTTCTTCAGCTCTTTCACCGAGGGAGGCATTATGAATATTGAGATGGCCTCAAGCCTGAAGATATCCTTGAGGTGGATGCCTCCCTTTACATCGACATCAAAAAGCACATGATTCCCGTTCGACCATATCCTGTCGATTTCACTTTTAAGAGTGCCATAAAGCTGATCTTTATAGACCTCTTCCCATTCAATGAAATCTCCTTTTTTTACTCTTTTTCTGAACTCTTCAACTGAAAGGAAATAGTACTCTCTTCCATCCTTTTCATTACCCCTGGGTGCGCGTGTTGTAGCAGAAACCGAAAATTCAAGGTTAATGCTGCTGTCCAGCAAATGCCTGACTATGGTCGTTTTTCCAGCCCCTGACGGGGCAGAGATGATGACCAGTTTACCTTTCATATTATAAAGCATTCAGTGACTGTTCCTTTATCTTTTCGAGCTCATCCTTCATCATAACGACAAGCTTCTGGATTGAAGCGTCGTTAGCTTTTGACCCGATTGTGTTTATCTCACGACCAATCTCCTGAGCGATAAAACCCAGTATCTTTCCATTTGGAGGCAGCGAGGCAATTTTTTCGATGAAATACTCACAGTGTTTTTTCAACCTGACTTTCTCTTCATTTATATCGAGTTTTTCAAGATAAAAGATAAGTTCCTGTTCGAACCTGTTCGCGTCGATATTTTCTTTACCAACATTTTCATTTAACATAAAATTGAGCTTCTCACGTATTTTGGTAATTCTTGATCCTTCGAAAGTTACAATCTCTCCCAGCAGGGTCAGTATCTTTCCAATGCATCTCATTAGGTCCGCTTCCAGTGATTTTCCCTCCTCGGTCCTGTAAAGATCCAGCTGATCAACAGATTCATTTATTTTCTCTTTCACAAGAGCCCATTCATCCTCGTCAAGGTCTGGTTTTTCGGTTTTGAGTGCATCGGGAAGTCTCATGATTGTCGAAAGCAGCTGCCCGTCAGTCTCAATTTTCAGTTCACCGGCTATCTCTTTAAGCTGATTGTAATAGTTCTTAACGACCGCCTTGTTGATCACGGGAATTATCTCGCTCTCGAGAGCATCAAAATTAATTGTAAGGTCGATTTTCCCGCGGTCGAGCTTCTGGCTTATAAGATTTCTTATTTCTGACTCTTTTTCTTTATACATCCAGGGCAGCCTGGTATTAAAATCAAACGATTTGGAGTTGAGGGATTTGATTTCGATGGTGATCTTCTTCTGTGGAATCTCAGCAATGGACTTTCCATAGCCGGTCATGGATTTTATCATATCCTTTAGGTTATATGAATCTAACTATAAAACTGAAAGTTACAAATTCTCATCATATTTAACAACTGTCTTTCTCTTCCACCGGCCTGTCTTATAATAGATAAACGACAAAGAAAGACCAATACACCAACCTGCAGGAATAGCCCACCAGATACCTTCAGCTCCTAATTTTCTTGATAAAAACCAGGCAAGCGGAATCCTGATTAGCCAAAGTGAAATCAGGGAAAAGAACATCGGGATTAGTGTATCCCCTGCCCCTCTCATAATTCCGGTATAAATGAACATAAGAGTGAAGAGTATATAAAAACTACTCACAATTGTCAGGTATTGATCACCAAGCCTTATTACTTCACTGTCTTTCGTAAAGAGGCTCATTAGAATATGGCCACAAAATACAATGAAAAGAGTTGTAAGTATTGTTACTATTCCCGACATTTTGATAGTAGAAATAAGACCTGTTCTGATTCTTTCAATTTTTTTTGCACCTATGTTCTGACCGACAAAAGTTGATAGTGCCTGTGAAAACGACATGGCAGGTATCATTGCCAGGTTATCGAGTCGGCTGGCAACTGAATAGCCTGCTAACACGTTGGTTCCAAAGGTATTGACGATACTCAGAAGTGCCATGCCTCCAATAGCAACCAGTGTCTGCTGTATGCCTGTAGGGAGTCCTATTCGTATGCTTTGCCTGAAGATCTCCCTGTCGAAATTAAGTCCTGTTATTGCTATCCTGATGAGCTTATGAGTTTTATTGAGCCAGTAAATTGCCAGGCCGAATGCAATTCCGTTTGCAAGAAGAGTTGCGTATGCGGCACCTGCTATTCCCCATTTGAAAACAGCAACAAAAATAAGTACAAGAATAATGTTTGCAATTGTGGCAATAATAAGGAAATAGAGAGGTGTTTTGGAATCGCCAAGGCCTCTTAATACTGCGCTGGTGCCGTTAAAACCGAAGAATATAATTATTCCTGAGAAATAGATCCTGAGATATTGTAATGCCTGAGGCATAATTTCAACAGGAGTTCCGAGTAGTCTGAGCAGCGGTTCTGCCAGAATCAGCCCCGTAACAGTAGTAATAATCCCGGCTATCGTACTGAAAATATACATAGTATCAATAGCCCTTTTAACCTTCGCAAAGTCTTTGGCTCCAAAGTATTGTGATATAACTACGGTTGTTCCCATAACGATCCCGATTATCATCGAAATCATCATGAATATTACCGGGAATGATGCTCCAACAGCTGCCAGGGCTTCCTTCCCGATAAAATTACCAACCACGACACTATCAACAACACTGAAAAGTTGCTGAAATATATTCCCGAGAAGCATCGGAGCGGCAAAATGGAAAATAAGTTTTCCTTCCTTGCCGGTTGTGAGATCCTGCATTCTGAATTTTTAGAGATGCAAATAAAATGATTTATGGGATATAATCAAAGTCGTAATTATACCCGATCCAGCTCAACCGTAAAATGCCTGAGTATGAGTGCTTCTTTTTTTATGCGGAAACCTCTGGTAATTGAGTCTCTTCTTTCAAAAACATTTTTTACAACTGCAGCAGCATAATCCAAATGATTATCACTGTAAACCCTTCGCGGTACCGCAAGCCGTACAAGCTCCTGACCACTGAACCTGTTCTTCCGCGTAACAGGATCCCTGTCAGCCATTAGCGTTCCTATCTCAGCACCTCTAACACCTCCTTCAATATAGAGTTCAACAGCCAGCACCTGTGCCGGGAACTCCTCTTCAGGAACCTGAGGAAGGAAACTTTTTGAATCGATAAAAACAGCATGTCCTCCGAACGGCTCCAGAACAGGAATTCCATAACCTTTCATAAGCTCTCCTAGATAAGCAATCTGGTTAATCCTCGATCTCAGATACTCTTCCTCAGTTCCTTCATATAATCCCTGTGCAAGGGCATTCATATCTCTTCCCGACATGCCGCCATAAGTTATAAATCCTTCATAAATGATATTATAAGCAGTTGCTTTTCTGAAAAGCTCTTCATCCCTGTAAGCTGTAAATCCACCCATATTCACAATTGCATCTTTCTTCGAGCTCATGGTCATACCGTCGGCATAGGAGAACATCTCACGTACAATCTCCCTGATCTCTTTGTCAGCATATCCTTCTTCTCTTGTTTTTATAAACCATGCGTTCTCAGCAAACCTGGCAGAGTCGAGGAAATACTTTACATTATATTTATCTGCAAGCCTGCGGACACTCCTGAGGTTTTCCATGCTTACCGGTTGTCCTCCTGCTGTATTGTTTGTAATTGTTACAAGGATGCATGAAATTTTCCCGGGAGCATTATTTTTAAGTACTTCTTCGAGTTTTACGAGGTCAACGTTTCCTTTAAACGGATGCCAGGTTTTGAAGTCGGAAGCAACATCAACAGTACAATCGACTGCAGTAGCTTTCCTGATTTCAATATGACCCTTTGTAGTATCAAAATGTGAGTTACCGGGTACAAGGTCGCCCTCCTTCACAAGAACGGAAAAGAGAACATTTTCAGCAGCGCGCCCCTGATGAGCAGGAAGGAACCATTTGAATCCAGTGATCTCTTCAACGGCATTTTTAAGGTTATAATAGGAAGATGCACCTGCATAACTCTCATCTCCAAGCATTAAAGCTGACCATTGCCGGTCGCTCATTGCCCCGGTACCGGAATCAGTAAGCAAGTCGATCGTTACCTGTTCTGCTTTAAGGCTGAAAAGATTGAAATGTGCATTTTCTATCCATTTTTCTCTTTCTTCCCTTGTGCTTTTATAAACTGGTTCGACCATTTTTGTTTTAAATGGTTCAAAAGATGGTAATTTCATAGTGATTTAATTAGTTATTCGCGCAAAGTGTGACTATAAGCCATTTATTGTTTTTTATTTACGATGGGTTTCAACCCCTCTTTAGGGAAAGCAAAGGGGTGAAAAATCCTTGAAAATTAGTTAATCAGACAAAGGATAATGAGTCCCAATTAATTATTGGAACCGAAAAAGTCGCGGTTTTTGATATTCCGGTATATATCGACTGGCAAGTTTACCGTTATAAAAACAGGAGCCATTAAATAGAAATAGTTTTGATTTGTAAAAGTAAAAGTATTTTGTGATATTTTCAACCGGCGAACTAAAATGAAACAACCGAAGGTAAGAAGAATGAATATACAGAAAATAATTTATCGCTTTAATATTTACAAGTATCAGTATAACAGGATTTTCACAGGTAATAGAAGAAAGGGGCACGCTTCCGGCACTTATAGCCGATTCATTAAGAAAAGAAGGGATTATCTTTAAGGAGCAGAAGAAAGAACCCGAAATTTTACTTTCAACAAACCAGGCTGTCAGATTTCTCCAGCAAAGATTACAGCCAAAATACTGGAAAAATTCACGTGATCCGCTGAGACTTGCCATCGGTCAGCTTGTCTATGAAGCATCACATCAACCTTACGATTCCTCCGAATACTACCTGAAGAGTTATCCGTTTGATTCGCTGAACGTTTCGTGGGATAAATTCTATATCTGGGAACCGCTCCGGCTTAAGATTCCAATAATTTTACACCCGGAACACCCTGTTCCTCCTGACACCATTGCGATTGCTGATACAAACAGACCTGCAGCTGTTTCTGACTCAAATAAAGTATTCACTTTGAAGATACCACCGTCAGTTTCAAGGTCTAAACCTGTAACCGGCTTAAAAGATACCACCATACTTGTGGTTGTTGATACACTTCATGAAGTGAGTTCTGAATACGGCTATTTCCCATTCACTTATTATGAATTTCCATACCAGAGTGATTCTATCCGGGCATCTGTAAAACTGTTGCTTAAATACATGGAAATGAGGGATTCCAGCATCGTAAATATAACAGGGCTAAGTGACGTTGTTACGCCGGTATGGCTCAATTCACGATCGGGCCAGATGCAAAGATTCTGGCTAAGGAACGATCTTGACGATTCTGTCACAGTATGGATTGGAGCCGCTTCAAGAAATACTCTTGGACTTTATCTCGAGCAGGGCGTTAATTTCAGGCGACCAATGAAACAGGGCAATTATTCTGAGGCAAAGATTGAAGTTGAAAAAGTCGATAAGTCCAAATTGCTTAATGTTAATAAGATAATAGTAAAACCTCAATACTGGAAATACCGCTCCGAAACCTCATTTGCCCTTAACCAGGCTTCACTTACCAACTGGGTCAAAGGTGGTGAGAGCAGTATCTCGTTTTCACTCGATATGACCGGATATGCCGATTATAATAATAAGGTTCTTAAGATCACATCTAATAATTTCGCAAGACTTAAATATGGACTTATTGCTTCCGGAGATAACGGTGTCAGGAAGAATCTGGATCTGTTTGAAACCAATTCGAAGCTAAATCATAAAGCATTCGGCAAGTTTGATTTCAGTGCAATTTTATTATTCAAAACCCAGGTCTCCAAAGGCTTTAACTATACAAAATATAAGTTAAACGGACAGGAAAGGGATACTGCAATCCTTGTTTCAAGAATCATGAATCCTGCAATAATTACAGCTGGTATAGGGCTTGATTATAAGCCGAATAAAAACACTTCAATTAACTTTTCACCGTTTTCATACAAGGGGACATTTGTACGTGATACTTTAAGAATTGACCAGACCAAATATGGTGTTCCACCCGGCAAACGGTCATTGAATGAACCCGGGGCAAGTTTTATG
Organism: uncultured Bacteroidales bacterium; assembly: GCA_963825935.1. Classification (GTDB taxonomy): domain Bacteria; phylum Bacteroidota; class Bacteroidia; order Bacteroidales; family VadinHA17; genus LD21. The sequence continues at coordinate 664,811 of CAWGUN010000013.1, forward strand.
ATCACCAATGAGTTCAGACCGTTAAAAACTGTCACAATCATAAACAGGCTTCAGCTTTTTACCAATTATATCAATCATCCGCAAAATATTGACATAGACTGGGAAATGATATTAACGGCAAATCTCAACTGGTTTACTGAGGTACGCTTAAATACGCATCTTATATATGATGATGACACGAAAATACCAGTACTTGATAAAGATAAGAAACCTGTAATGCTCGATGGGAAGCCAAAGAAAACGGCACGGCCACAGTTTAAAGAGCTTCTGGGATTTTCGTTTATTTTCAGGTTTTAGGATAAATACCCACCGGCCGGCATCTAAAGATCTTTCTGATAAATCCGGAATTTCTTAACGACTTTACAACCGACTCTTTCGTATTCACTCCTCATTTTTGCATTGTCTTCAAGTACCAGGTGGCTGTCGATAAGCTCCATCTTATGTTTTATTCCTGACTGGAGAATCTTGACGCCCATCAGTACATCGAGTCCTTTTCCCCTGTAATCCTTGTTAACCCCGCCAAGCATCATGAGTAACTTTTTTGATCTCTTTGATTCCCTTAATATTTTGAAGATTCCAAAGGGTAATAACTTTCCGTTTGCAGCTTTTATTCCCGGACTGACATCGGGCATTCCAATAGCAAAACCTACAAGTTTGCCATTAGTCTGAATCACTTTGATGAATTTTGGATCGAGTATGGGAAGGTACCTTGCAGCGAAATCATTTTTTTCGGTATCATCGAGAGGGACGAAACCGTAAATTTCCATAAAGGTATCGTTCATGAGTTCAAGAACTCCTATTATGTAAGGTTTCAAGTCTCTCTTTTTCTCGAATTCAATTATTTTGTATTCGTTATTACTTGTAATTCTTGCAAGTACTTTTTCATAAACCAGTGGCAGCTCTTCAGGAAGTTTCCCAAGGTAATTCACCAGGTCCACTTTCTTTGTATATCCTTCAGCCTCAATCAGAACAGGCATATAAGCTGAATTGTTCGCAGCTGTCATAAACTGCGGATATTCAAATCCTTCAGTTTGAAAACCCTGGGGATCTTTATCAGAAAACCCGAGGGGTCCCACAAGCTTGACCATCCCTTTTTGCCTGGTCCACTCTTCAATTCTGCTTATAAGGGCATGAAATACTTCACTATCGTTATAACATTCCATAAAGCAGAATCGACCATGAAACTCATTATGAATTTTGTTATACCTGTTGTTGACAATACCCATTATCCTCCCTGCAGGCTTATTGTCCCTGTAGGCCAGAAGCAGTAGTGCATCGGCATATTTAAAAGATTTGTTTTTCTTTTTGTTATATAACTCCCTTTCATCCATGTATATAGGTGGAAGCCAGTTTGGCTCATTTTTATGAACCTTTTCAGGCAGGAAAATAAATTCGCGGAGCTGCCTTTTGGTTAATACCTCTTTTATTACTAGTTCTCCCATATCAGGTTTTTTAGGTGCTGGCAAGTAACAAAAATATTTATTATTTTCAGCATTTATGATCAGTATTTCATTTCATCTGTTTCTCAGATAAAGATCAAGGATTACAAAAGCCGAAAATATGATACTGGCAATTCCGTTGGTTGTGCTGAATGCCAGGGTCACCCGGCTGATGTCGTTATGTTTGACTATACTATGTTGATAAATTAGTAATGAACTGAACAGGGTGGCTCCTATCCAGAAACCAGGTCCGCATTTCCCCGTATACCCGGCTGCAACTATTAACCCGAATGTAATTATGTGGATCAGGACAGAAATCATTAATGCTCTCTTCCTGCCTGTCGCTGAAGGCAAAGAATGCAGGCTGAAAGATCTGTCAAATTCATCGTCCTGAAGAGCATAGATTATATCAAATCCACTTACCCATGAGATTACAATTAATGAATACAAGACAGGAAGAATGGCGAAAGAACCGGTTACAGATATATATGCACCTATAGGGGCAAGGCTTAAACCAAGACCAAGAATAAAGTGACAGAGCGATGTTATCCGTTTTGTCAGACTATAGCCAAGAATTACAAGCAGGGCAACCGGCGATAAAAAAAGCGTAAGCCTGTTAATGAATCCCGCTGTTGTAATGAAGAGAATTGAATTTATAATTACAAATATTGATGCAGCTCTTGTAGTGATAATTCCTGAAGGTATCTCCCTTGTTTTAGTTCTTGGATTAAGAGCATCGAATCTGCTGTCGGCCAGCCTGTTAAATCCCATGGCAGCATTACGGGCAAAAATCATGCAAAGGATGATGAGCAGCAGGAGCTTAAGACTGAAATCATGATTGTCTGTAGAAACACCTAGAGCAAAGCCAATCAATGCGAATGGCATAGCAAAGACAGTATGGCTGAATTTGATTAGCGAAAAGTAGTTTTTAACGGAGCTGAAAAGAGAACTCATTTATTAAGAAGCTTGCGGTAAATTTCGTAATTGTCATCGTCATAGGCTATGAAGATCACCTTTTCGGGATAAGAACTTTTACTCAAGAACCTCCTCGTTTCATTTACAGCAATTGTTGCTGCAAGATCTTTCGGGAAGCCATAGACTCCGGTAGAAATCCCGGGGAACGCAACACTCCTTAATTTGTTTTCCTTCGCCAGGGCCAAACTTGATTGGTAGCACGACGCGAGCTGTTCAGGTTCATCGCTGTAACCACCATGCCATACAGGCCCGACGGTGTGGATAATATTTTTTGCCTTCAGTGAGTACCCCCCGGTCATTTTTGACTTTCCGGTAGCACAGCCATTTAAGCTCTTACACTCCCTGTAAAGCCCGGGGCCAGCTGCTTTGTGAATTGCCCCGTCAACGCCTCCTCCTCCCAGCAGGGAGTTATTTGCAGCATTTACAATGGCATCAACATCAAGCTCAGTAATATCGCCCTTTAAAAGTTCAATATTTTTCTTAATCATTACCTTATTCTGGCATTTAATTCTTTTTCGAAGGCACTAACCAGATTCTTCATCACTTTTTCTATATTATTATCTGTCAGAGTCTTAAGATCGTCTCTTAGTATAAAGCTGACTGCATATGATTTTTTGTTTTGCCCAAGACTTTCATTTTCATAAACATCGAAAAGGTCGACTTCCTTAAGAATATGCTTTTCAGTTCTGAAAGCTATTTCCCTGATCTGTCCGAATTTCACACCTTTATCAAGCAGGAGGGCGAGGTCTCTGCGGACCCATGGATATTTCGGAAGCTCCGAGTAATGAACTGAATGGTTGGTTATCAGCTTCAGAAGGTAATCCCATTCAATATGTGCATAATATACTTCCTGCCCAATATCAAATTTTGCGAGATATTCCTTTGAAATCCTTCCGGCCTCAGCAATCAGCTTATTATTAAATGAATAAGTAACTGATTCTGAATAGTATTTTTTATTGCTTTCGTCCTCCTGTAAATCACCGGGAATGATCCCCAGCCGGATGAAAATCATTTCCACAGTCGATTTAATATTAAAGAAATCAGTTGGTCTGGACTTATAATTCCACTTTTGCTGACCTGCATTACCTGAAATAAAAATATCGAGAGATTTCTTTTCAGTAAAGTCATTTACAACGGGAATTGAATTATCCGATTTCCTGTAAAAATAGCAGTTGCCAAATTCATATAACTTTAGATCAGGATTCTGACGGTTTATATTCCAGATTACTGAACTAAGTCCACCGAAAAGCAAAGACTGCCTCATTGCATTAAGGTCGGAGCTGAGAGGATTGGCAAGCATGACAAGCCTTTCCCTGTCAAAATCAGTGTTTTCGTAGAATGAGGCTGGATTGAGAGAATTGCACATTATTTCCGCAAAACCGTTTGCAGTCAGCATGTCGGAAATTATGTTCACAATTTTTTCTTTATCAGGTTTATCAGGATAATAAAGTGTAGAATTTACATGATCATTGATCTCCACGTTGTTATAACCGTAAATTCTTAAGATCTCCTCAATTACATCTGCTTCGCGCTGAACATCAACCCTGTACAGGGGAATCTCAAGTGTCAGATTATCGTCCTTCTCGGATAATATGCTGATATCCAGAAGCCCCAGTATCCTTTTAATCAAGCTATGATCAATCTGTTTTCCAATCAGCCTGTCAATATTCCTGAAACTTACATCAACTTTTGTCCGGTTGATTTTTTCGGGATATACATCAATAATATCTGATGAGATTCTTCCCCCGGCAAGCTCACTTATAAGCATGGCAGCCCTTTTCAGTGCCCATGATGTAATTTCAGGGTCAGCACCTCTTTCGAACCGGAATGATGCATCGGTCTGCAATCCATGCCGTTTTGATGTTTTCCTTATTGCGACAGGATTGAAATAAGCACTTTCAAGAAAGATATTTCTGGTTGAATCCGTAACACCAGATTTTATACCTCCAAATACTCCTGCAATACACATGCCTTCCTTTGCATTGCATATCATCAGGTCCCTGGAGGAAAGAGATCTTTCAATTCCATCAAGTGTTATGAACTTTGATTTGTCCGGAAGATTCCTTATTATGACCTTTTTCCCTTCAATCTTATCTGCATCGAAAGAATGCAGGGGCTGACCGATTTCATGCTGCACAAAGTTGGTAATATCCACAACATTGTTAATAGGGTTAAGACCGACAGCCTTCAGCTTAATCCTGAGCCATTCGGGAGATTCTCCGATTTTAACTCCGCTTATTGTAATACCCGTATACCTCGGACAGTCTGTCGAATTTTCAATTATTATTTCAAAAGGATTATCATTATTATCTGTTTTAAAGCCTGATACAGATGGCTGCACGGCCCTTTTATTTTCGCCTCCGTTTATATTAAAATATGCGGCGAGATCCCTGGCTACGCCGAAATGAGAACCGCTATCGATCCTGTTGGGTGTCAGGCCAATCTGAAAAACATGATCTTTTGTTATTTTAAAATATGTCGACGCAGGAGTGCCAGGCGCTGCATTCTTATCAAGGACCATTACACCCTCATGCCTGGTTCCCAGACCAAGTTCATCCTCAGCACAGATCATCCCTTCTGATAATTCGCCCCTGATTTTCGATTTTTTGATCTCAAGACTTTCCTCACCTTTAAAAACTACAGTGCCGACAGTGGCAACCGGAACTTTCTGTCCTGCAGCTACATTCGGAGCACCGCAAACAACATGGAGAGGTTCACCGGATCCGATATTCACTGTGGTTACGAATAGCTTATCTGCATCAGGATGTTTTTTGCATGTGAGAACTTCACCGATCACGACTCCTTTCATTCCACCCTTTATTGACTCCCACTCTTCAAGTGCCTCAACCTCAAGACCTATTCCCGTAAGTATTACAGAGAGCTTTTCGGGTGCAATATCAATGTTTAAATAATCCTTAAGCCAGTTATATGAAATCTTCATTTTATCAAAAAGTAATTAACAGTAGGCAAAAGTAAGAATTTTAAGAAAGGTAATTATCTATCTTTGTAAACAAACTTATATTTTATGGTTTTAGAAAAAGGAGACAAGCTTATCCTTCTGACTAATGATGATGGTTTGTATGCCGCAGGGCTGAAGACCCTTTTAGAGATTATGGAGGAGTTTGGCAAGGTCGTTCTGATCTCAACACTGGAGAGTATGTCGGGGATGTCGCAGGCACTCACTGTTAAAACTCCACTAAGAGTAAAGCTACTTGAAGAAAATGAGAAACACAGGATTTACACCTGCAATGGAACACCTACTGATAGTATTAAACTTGCTGTTAATCAACTGCTTGAACGAATGCCTGATTTTGTAGCTGCAGGGATAAATCATGGGGCAAATGCATCTGTAAGCGTTTTGTATTCCGGTACAATGGCGGCTGCAATCGAAGGATGCCTTTATGGTATATGTTCTGTAGGCTTTTCACTTAACAGCTTTTTGCCTACTGCCGACTTTACCGTTTGCAGAGACTATATCAGGATCGTAATGGAAAAGCTCGCTTTTGAACCGCTTCCCGATGGCATCTGTCTCAATGTCAATATTCCTGCAGTTGACAAAGATAAGATAAGGGGAATTAAAATCTGCCGTCAGTCGAAAGGCAACTGGAAGGAGGAATTTGAGAAGAGACAAGACCCGATGGGCAAAAACTATTACTGGCTCACCGGTGTTTTTCAGAACCATGAACCTGATTCTGTTGATACAGATGAATGGGCGCTTGCAAATAATTATGTTTCATTAGTTCCGGTAACTGTTGATATGACAGCACACGGATATCTCGATAAACTTAAAGAAAGATTCGGAATATGACCCTGCCTTTGAAATTTGACAAATTGATAACAGGGATTATTTCCGGCCTGGTTTTACCTGTAATAACCGCAACGATTATTTTTTTATTTGCCAGGGGAGATCCAAGTCTGCAAACGTGGCTAAAAAAAATAGTCGATGCCGATATTGTAACTCATATTATTACCCTGTGCGTTTTTCCGAATATTCTCATCTTCCTGCTTTTCAACCATTTTGATATGCTTAAAGCATCCAAGGGGGTTCTTGGAATAACCATCGTCTGGGCAGTCCTCGTTTTTGCAGTAAAGATTCTGCTATGAAGTATTTCATAATTGCGGGAGAACAATCAGGAGATCTTCACGGCGCCAACCTGGTTCGGGAACTGCTGGCATTGGATAAGGAAGCTGAAATATCATGCTGGGGTGGCGACATGATGGAATCGGCAGGGGCAAAGCTTTTGATGCATTATAAAACGACAGCATTCATGGGTTTCGTGGTGATCCTGAGAAACCTCAGGACAATTGCCCGTAACCTGACTCTGTGCAAACGGCAAATAACTGAATTCAAACCTGATGTTGTCATTCTTGTTGACTACCCCGGGTTTAATCTCCGGATAGCTGATTTTGCTCAGAAATCAAACCTGAAAGTATTTTATTATATCTCTCCAAAGTTCTGGGCATGGAATGAAAAAAGAGTTAAGAAGGTGAAAAAAAATGTCGACAAAATGTACATTATTTTCCCTTTTGAAGTTGAATTTTACAGGAAGTATAATATCCATGTTGAATATCGGGGAAATCCTATTGTTGATGAGACAGAAAGGAAAAAGTCTTCACTTTCCGGGAAAACAGAAATTATCAGATTACTAGGACTTGAAGATAAACCGGTAATAGGGCTCCTGGCCGGTAGCCGAAAGCATGAAGTCGAATCCATTTTACCGGGAATGGTCAAGATTGTCAGGGAATTTCCTGAGTATCAATTTGTTCTGGCAGGTGTCAAAAATCTTTCTGATGAGTTGTACCTGAATATTATTGGAAATGAGCCGGTCAGACTGGTAAAAGATAAGACATATGAAGTCCTCCATATCGCGGAGGCAGCTCTTGTAGCTTCCGGAACAGCAACTCTTGAGACAGCTCTTTTTGACACTCCTCAGGTTGTTTGCTATAAAGGCGATTTTTTCTCGATGATCATTGCCTGGTTCCTTATAAAAGTGAAATTCATTTCTTTGGTAAACCTTATAATGAGAACTGAAGTTGTGAAAGAATTGCTTGGATATTCCGTTAATAAGAAGAACCTTATTGCAGAGCTTCGGCAAATACTTCCCGGCGGAGCCAAGCGGGAGAAAATGCTATCTGATTACAATAAGCTCAGGGAAATTCTCGGACCGGCAGGAGCATCAGAAAGGATAGCCAGAGAAATGATAAGGGAATTGAAGGGGTGAAAACGGAGGAGCGAGAGGGCATGAGTGGGAAATAACTCCGTGAAATCTCCATGGGTTAAGTATGGAAAAAGTATGCAGGATTCAGCTAATCATATCAACAAATTAAATTATTTCTGATCTCTTTTATTAATTTTCTCAGGGACAATATCTTCGGCTCAGGTGAAGATCCGGCTTTTTGCTGACCAAACTCCCGGGTCGGCACTATTTTCAGTGAGCCAGGGCAGGTATGAAATGAATACTTATGACGGAAGACCTCTGACACTGGAAACGGGAGCCCTGCTGATAATTTCAAAATTTGACGGAAGAGTGTCCGTGAAGACCAAAGGTCAGGAAAGTATCCTGTGTGATTCAGTCTTTCTTTCAGGAATGACAGGTGATGATTCTTTTTCTCTGCGATCAAACAGTAAATATCCGTTGAGGCAATATTATTCCGGAAATCTTCAGTGTCATCCCGATCTTGAAACCCTGATGTTTATAAATATCTGTGACATTGAACCTTATATTGCCGGAGTAGTAAAATCTGAAGGCGGATCAGGCAGATCCGAAGAATATTTCAAGACGCAGGCAGTTATTGCCAGAACTTATATGTACAAATATTTTGATAAGCATAGTAACGACCGATATAACCTGTGTGATAATACCCATTGTCAGGCTTTTAACGGAATAACCACTGATACTTTGATAATACTGGCTGTTCAAAAAACAGATAAGCTGGTAATTCTCGGACCTGACAGTGCTCTGATCATATCAGCATTTCATTCTAACTGCGGAGGCGAAACCTCTCCATCAGAAGATGTCTGGCTTGCAAAACAGCCTTACCTTAAGAAAGTAGTTGATCCTTACTGTCTCTCATCCCGGAATGCAACCTGGAAGAAAACAATTCCGTTAATTGACTGGAAAGGGTATCTGAAAAAAATGGGATATTCAGATAGTCAGGCCGATAATGTATTGTTAAATTTTTCACAGCTGTCAAGAGCAGCAGTTTACCGTGCCGGAACTTTCACCCTGCCGCTTCGCCAGATCAGGACGGATCTGAATCTCAGGTCATCATTTTTTTCACTTAAAGTAGAAGGCGATTCAGTAATTCTGAAGGGAAGAGGTTATGGACACGGAGTTGGCCTTTGCCAGGAAGGTGCTATGGTGATGGCTTCAAAAGGATTTGATTATAAGCAGATTATAGATTTTTACTATACGGGGGTAACTATTGCGGATATAAAGAATGCAGTCGACCCCCCAAGCCCCCCTAAAGTGGGGTCGAAATCCAAACAGGATTAAGATTAATTATCAATGGATTTGTAACCCCTTTTGTTTATTTTTGCCAATTACGTCTTTATATGTTTGCGATTTTAAGGAAAGAGATAAGCGGGTTTTTCAGCAGTCTTACAGGATACATTGTCATCATTGTCTTTCTGCTCATAAACAGCCTGTTCATGTGGGTATTCCCGGGTGAATGGAATATCCTCGACAGCGGATATGCCGGGCTTGATACTCTGTTTTTCCTTTCGCCCTGGGTTTTCCTTTTTCTTGTCCCGGCTGTGACAATGAGGATGATTGCTGAAGAGAAACGCCTGGGTACTATAGAACTTATATATTCAAAACCGGTTACTGAAAGAGAAATTATCTGGGGGAAATACCTGGCATCAGTATCACTTGTGCTACTTTCGCTGCTTCCATGCGTTATCTACTATTTTTCAGTATTCAATCTGGGTGAGACACCCGGAAATCTTGATAAGGGAGGCACCATGGGAGCATTTATCGGCCTTTTTCTCCTTGCCTCTGTCTATGCTTCTGCCGGAATTTTTGCATCATCTATTACAGATAATCAGGTAATTGCATTCATTATTGCAGTTCTGATATGCTTTGTTCTTTTTATGGGATTTGATTCATTTGCTTACCTGCCCGGGTTGAAAAGACTGGATGAGTTTGTTATAAATCTGGGTATTAACGAGCATTACAAATCGTTAAGCCGGGGTGTAATTGACATAAGGGATGTGGTATATTTTGTCGCGGTTTCGGCAATTTTTAATGAAGCAACAAGACTTGTTTTGTTATCACGTAAATGGAAGAAAAAAAGCTGATAATGGCTGAAGTTACTGATAATAAGAACATTCGGCTGAAAAGCTTTGGCCAGTTCCTGATAACTGTGGCAGCAATTATTATTGTTGCCTCTGCAATAAATTTCTTTCGTTTAAGACTTGACCTGACTGAAGACCGGAGATACACTCTTTCGGCGCCGACTCTCAGTGTCCTTGATAAAATCAGGAATGATATTTATATACAGGTATATCTCGACGGAGAAATGCCCATTCCGTTAAAACGGCTAAAAAGATCCGTCATGGAGATGCTCGAGGAATTCAGGATAGCCTCAGGAAGACGGATTGATTATGAGTTCATTAATCCTGCCGACTCAAAAAACTCTCAACAGAGAGATGCCCAATACCTTACTCTTTATAATAAAGGTTTGATCCCAATAGATATCCAGTCACGCGATGAGGAGGGCGGTTCAAGCCGGAAAAAGATCTTCCCGGGTATGTTAGTCAATTATAACGGAATTGAAGTTCCCGTGAACTTTCTTAAAAACAACCAGGTGGTATTAAATGAACAGGATATTCTTCATTCTTTGGAAGGCCTTGAATATGAGATGATTCAAACTATTGCAACAATCAGCTCTGATACAATATATAAAGTTGCATTCCTTGAGGGTCAGGGCGAACTTCCTGAAATCGAAGTTGAAGATATAACCATCAGCCTTGCAAAATACTTTACTGTCGACAGGGGATCAATTGGAGGGAAGCATGGCGTTCTCGATAATTATTCTGCAGTAGTAGTAGCTGGACCGATAAAAGAATTCAGTGAATCGGATAAGCTGGTCCTGGACCAGTATATAATGAATGGTGGTAAGGTTTTGTGGCTTTTTGATGAAGTGGCTGTTGACGCAGACAGTCTTTTTGTTAATCGTGAAACTGTTGGACTGTATAAACCGTTAAATATTGAGGATCAGCTATTCAGGTATGGTGCAAGAGTGAATCCACAGATTATTCAGGATATTGAGTGCGCGCAGATAAGACTCGTAGTGCTGACGGGTTCAGAGCAAAAGCAGATCGTTCCTTTTTCGTGGTTCTATTACCCCTTGCTGAAACCAAACCAGAAACATGTGATTACAAGAAATCTTAATAAAGTAAAAGGAGAGTTCTCAAATACAATTGATACTATTGGTCTCGATCCTGCAATAAAAAAGACAGTGCTTCTTTCAACATCAGCTTATTCGCGGACTCTTTCCCCTCCTCTGGTTATAAGGCTTAAAGAGGTTGAGCAGGCTCCTGCAAAGAGCGATTTTAATAAATCCGGTCTCATAGCAGCAGTTTTGCTTGAAGGCATTTTTCCGTCAGCTTTTAAAAACAGAGTTACTCCAGGTATGCCAGGAGATAATTTTAAATTAAAGACCTCAAGCAGTAATACAAAAATGATTGTAGTTGCCGACAAGGATATTATCAGAAATGAAATAAGCAGGTCAGGAGCCAGTGTAACTCACCTTCCGCTCGGGCAGGATAAATATACCGGGGAGATGTTCGGGAACAGGGATTTCCTGGTCAACTGTCTGAACTACCTTGTCGATAATAACGGTCTGATGGAACTCAGATCAAGAGAGATGAAACTAAGGCTGCTTGATAAACCCAGGATTAAGGAAGAAAGAGCAATCTGGCAGCTCATCAATATTGCAGGTCCTGTATTGATTGTTATCCTTGCAGGAATTATTTACGGATTCTTCAGAAAGAAAAAATATACAAAAATCTGATAATGAACAGGATAGTTGCCAGAAGTATCTTGTTATTGGTCATATTGACTATTTTAGTGATCATTGTTCTCCTGTATAAAGGCAGATCCCCTTTTGGCAAGAATGAGAGCTCTTTTGCCACGGTACCGCAGAAAGAGATTACAAAAATCGAGCTTTCTGACGGAGACAAAAAATTATCTCTGATCCGCGTGGGAGAAAAATGGATGGTTAATGGTAATCAGGAAGCAAGAAAAAGCGGAATTCTTTTAATGACCGGAATCCTGACCGGAATGAAAATAAAATCGCCGGTATCACCGGAATTATTTAAAACAGAGATAATTGAAAAGGGCATCAAACCGGTTAAAGTAAAGGTATTTGAGAACAACAAGCTTCTGAAATCTTTTTTTGTTTTCAAAACAGGATCGAATAAGTACGGGAATATTATGAAGATTCAAGAGAGGGCTAAGCCCTTTATTGTTTTTGTCCCGGGATTTGAAGGTGACATAGGATCCACATTCAATGTGAATGAGCTTTTCTGGAAGCCATTTACGATTTTTAATCTTTTGCCATCAGAGATATCCTCAATTGCACTTGAAAATATCAATGATCCCTCTGCCTCATTCCGGATAACTGATATAAACAATAACTGCATCTTATCAGCTTCAGGGCAAAACCTCACAGGATGGGATTCAGCACGGGTAAAACGTTATATCTCGTATTTTACCTGGATCCCTTTTGAGAATTGGGCATTTGATATCTCCGGTACCGATAAAAAGAATATTGAATCGGCGAAACCGGTTTTCAGGATAAACGTTAAAAAAACAGACGGTAAGGAGATAACTCTTACTCTCTGGGAGAGGTACTCCGGTGAGGAGGGAACAAAGGACAGTGACAGAATGTGGGCTAAAACAAATGAAAGGGATGATCTTTTTATTATAAGATTCTTCGATATTGATCCGATACTTAAGAAGAGATCCTATTTCTTTCCGGAATAATTTTTGTTTGAAGGATAATTTTTTTTTTGTAATATTGATAAATGGGAATTGAGCAGACATATCACCTCAATGGACTCATATTTAGCTAAATAGATAAACGTATAATCACAAAAATCAACTTAAACCGATATCATTATGAAATTTGTAGTGTCCAGCACTGAACTTCTTGGTCATCTGCAGGCCATAAGCAGGGTAATCAGCTCAAAAAACACACTTCCGATTCTAGATAATTTTTTATTCAATCTTAGCGGAAATGATCTTGAAATAACTGCTTCCGACCTTGAGTCAACATTGATAACCAGGATGAAGCTTGAAAATACCCAGGGTGACGGTATGATTGCTCTTCCTGCCAGAATATTACTTGACACACTTAAAGAGTTTTCAGTACAGCCTCTGACCTTTGATATTAACATTGAAACGATGGCGGTTGTCATAAGCTCGGAAAACGGCAAGTTCAATGTAGTTGGACAGAATGGGATTGATTTCCCTGCATTACCGGCAATTAAAAAAGATAAGAAGTTTACTTTCTCTATCAATGCCGATGTGATGCTGACAGGAATTAATAAAACTCTTTTTGCCACTGCTGATGATGAGCTTCGCCCGGTAATGGGCGGGATTTTTATTGAAGCTTCGACCGACAAAATAACATTCGTTGCATCTGATGCTCATAAACTTGTAAGATATCAGAGAACTGATGCTCATGCTGACGATAATGCCTCTTTCATTCTTCCAAAAAAGCCTGCTTCACTCCTGAAAAATATCCTTCCAAGAGAGGAGGGACCCTTTACTGTTGAGTTTGATGATAAGAATGCATTCTTTAATCTTAACGATTATAAGGTAGTTTGCCGTCTGGTTGAAGGCAATTATCCAAACTATAATTCAGTTATTCCAAAAAATAATCCAAGGAAGATCACTATCGACAGGGTTGAATTCTATAATACCCTCAAACGAGTGTCGGTTTTCTCCAACCAGGCAAGCAACCTTGTGAAGCTGCAATTGAAAGGGAACCAGGTAATGGTCTCGGCACAGGATATCGATTTTTCAATTTCTGCATATGAAAGGATTAAATGCCAGTATGAAGGTGAAGAGATTGAAATTGGCTTTAAATCAGTTTTCATGCTGGAAATCCTCGCTAACATTGCTTCCCAGGATGTTATGATAGAGCTGGCAGATCCTACCCGTGCCGGTCTTTTCCTGCCTGTTGAAACGGAAAATAAATCTGAGGATCTGCTTATGCTCCTCATGCCGATGATGATAAATGCCTGACAATTGGAACTTAAACTGAAACGGCCTGTTGTATTTCTCGATCTGGAAACGACTGGCATAAATATAGCAACTGACCGTATTGTCGAAATCTCCCTGCTAAAAATCAGTCCGAATGGAAAAGAACAATGGATGACCCACAGGGTCAATCCGGAAATGCCTATTCCTCCCAAAGTGACTGCAATCCATGGCATTTCAGACAGTGATGTGGCTGACGCACCCATCTTCAGGGAAATTGCAAAAAACCTTGCAGCATTTCTCGAAGGCTGTGATCTTGCCGGCTATAATGCAATTAAATTTGATATCCCTGTTCTTGCTGAAGAATTCCTGAGGACAAACACCGATTTTAATTTCAGGAAAAGAAAGTATGTCGATGTACAGGTCATTTTTTATAAGAAAGAACAACGTACACTGGCTGCAGCTTTGCATTTTTACTGTAAGAAAGAGCTTGAAAATGCACATAGCGCTAAAGCCGATACAGCGGCAACATATGAAGTTCTAAAAGCTCAGCTCGACAGATATAATGATCTTGAGAACGATATTGAAAAGCTTGCTGAATTCAGTGCATTCAACAATAACGCTGACTTTGCAGGCAGGATAATCATCGATGAAAATGGTGTAGAAATCTTTAATTTCGGAAAACATAAAGGGAGACCTGTAGAGGTTGTTTTCAAAGAAGAACCGGCATATTATTCCTGGATGATGAATGGCGATTTCCCGCTTTATACCAAGAAGGTCCTGACTGAGATCAAGCTGAGGGCTTTTGGCAATAAACAGACCTGAAATGAAGATAATCTGCATAGGTCTCAACTACAGGAAACATGCACTCGAGATGGGGCGGCCTCTTCCGGCGGAGCCTGTAGTGTTTCTGAAACCCGATTCTGCTATCCTGAAAAATAACAAGCCATTCTTCCTTCCGGGTTTCTCTTCAATGATTCAGTATGAAACTGAGATAGTAATTAAGATCAGTAAGCTGGGTAAAGGTATTTCTGCGAAATACGCCCACCGGTACTATGATGAGATTACCCTTGGGATTGACATTACAGCCCGCGATATTCAGAACCGCAACTCAGCCGCAGGCATGCCATGGGAATTATCAAAAGGCTTCGATGGAGCGGCACCTTTAGGGAAGTTTGTTCCTGTTGACTCAGTAAAGGATATTAACAATATTGACTTCCGGCTTGAGATCAATAGTAAAATTGTACAGCAGGGAAATACATCTGATATGATATTCAGTATAAATGAGATAATTGAATATGTATCTCAATACTTCACCCTTAAAACAGGCGATCTGATTTTTACCGGCACACCTTCAGGGGTCGGCCCGCTGAAAAAAAATGACAACCTCGTTGCCTGGCTCGGCGATGAAGCGTTGCTGGATTTTATGATAAGGTAGTTTCATGTACCCATCTCAATCTTTTCACTTCCGCTAACGCTGGACAGTCTCTCTCTGCGTTATTTATCACACGTACTCACCCCCTTCTTGCCCGCCCTGCATCCTGGCCCCTTGCTAAATTTGCCCTCCGGGCAAATTCTTAACGCTCGGTCCGCTCTCTGCTTTGCACTACCCTATATACACATCTTTTATATAATTGAAATATAAGCCGATAAAGCCAAAAAGAAATATACCTAATTATTCCTTCCATTGGGGCTTTACTCCTCAATCAACATTATTAGGACAATATCATCATATAATTTTACTGAGAACTTCATAGATTCTTTGTTTTCTTCTAATTCAGTTTAGGGTGATCTATTGTTGTGGAAGAAGATTCCTCACTACGTTCGGAATGACAGGGTACTTATGAGGTATATAGGGGAAGAAGTGGCGATTCGCTGAAAAATACTGAATATGAATAAATTAAAGTTTGCGAATCGCCACTTCTTCCCCTTCCATAATAATATTGCCATGTCATTCCGAATGAATCCGCCGGCTGGCGGATGAATGAGGAATCTCCTCCTGATATTGCGAATACTTTTTTAATAATTGTTAGAGATGTGTATAAATGGTAGCTGCTTTGCAAAGAGGGGGAAGGCTTTCTGATAATAGATAGAATCATTTCTTAATTAAATAAACAAATAATCAATTACAAATAATGCTCTTCCTCCCCCTTCTTTGCGTTCAGCAGAGAAGGGGGTCGGGGTGATGAGTATATGTGATATTGGAAATGTGACCTGGGGGATGTGTATATAAGAATTAGTTAAAAAAACTTAATGACCCTTCATAATTCAGGGACAGGAAAAACATCCGGATAAATATTTCCTTATCTTACCTGACTTTTAAAAAGTAAAACTTTAACTACACTGATCTATGAAAGAGAAAAAACTGGAATCAAGGAGAAGCTTCATAAAGAAGTCGGCAGGTGCTGCAGCACTGCTCTCCATGCCCACTATTATTCCTGCCAATGTTTTTGGTTCGAATGATAAAGTGAGAGTTGCTGTTCTTGGCGTTAATGGCCGCGGAACCAGCCATATTCAAGGATTTATGAGCCAGCCGGATTCTGAAGTCGTCTGTTTATGCGACCCTGATCTTGTAATACTTGGGAAACGTGCTCAGGAATTCGAAGCTAAATACGGGAAGAAAGTTATTCAGCAGCAGGACCTTCGGAGAGTATTTGAAGATAAATCAATTGATGCTGTAAGTGTTGCAACTCCTAACCACTGGCATTCGCTTGCAACAATCTGGGCATGTCAGGCAGGGAAGGATGTTTATGTTGAAAAGCCGGGATCGCACAATATACGTGAGGGACGTAAAATGGTAGAAGCTGCCAAAAAATATGACCGCATAGTTCAGCATGGCGTTCAGCTTCGCAGCTCAGTAGCCGTTCAGGAAGCAATACAGCATCTTCGCAATGGGCTGATCGGAAATGTTTATATGGCCAGAGGTCTGGTCTTCCGCTGGAGAGATGATGTAGGAAAGAAAGGCACTGAACCTGTTCCCGAAGGACTCGATTATGACATATGGACAGGTCCGGCTGAGATGAAATCTTTTTCACGCGACTGGGTCCATTATAACTGGCACTGGCACTGGAACTACGGCAATGGCGACGTTGGCAACCAGGGAATACATGAGACTGACCTTTGTATGTGGGGTCTGAATGTGGGTCTGCCTGAGGTGATTACAGCAGGTGGTGGCAAATTCCTCTTTGATGATGCAAAAGAAACACCCGAGGTTCTGGCTACAACATATTATTATCCGAAAGAGAAGAAGATCATTGAGTTTGAAGTTCGTCCCTGGATAACCAACGGAGAAAACGGCGCAGAAGTTGGGAATATTTTCTATGGAAGTGAAGGGTATCTGGTGGTTTATAACTACGACAGGTATGAATCATTCCTCGGAAGGAATAAAAAACCCGGACCTTCAAAAAGAGAAGGCGGCGATCATTACGCTAACTTCATTAAAGCAGTAAGGGCACATGATAAGTCAATCCTCAATGCACCTGTCGAAACTGCCCATCTGGCATCAGGGCTTGCTCACCTGGGTAATATTGCATATCGCACAGGCCGCACTCTGTACTTTGATCCGGCTACAGAAAAATTTGTTAAGGACAAAGAAGCCGACAAATATCTTACCAGACCTCCGCGTAAGCCATTTATTGTACCGGATGAAGTTTAACAAATTCCGATAATTATTTATATAAGGCTGCTTTTTTATTTGAATTCCTATTTGAGCTTAAGATTTGTATTTGATCTCTGCTATTAATACCTTTATGACGTCATAAAATCGAAAAAGATGGGAAATTTTGGAGCTACTGAAATAATTCTGATTCTGCTTGTAATTGTGCTTCTGTTTGGCGGGAGAAAAATTCCTGAGCTGATGAAAGGCATCGGCCAGGGAATGAAGGAATTCAAAAAAGCCTCAAAGGTCGAGGATAATGATGACAAATTCAAAGCCGAAGAGAAGAACGAAGTCAAGAAGTAACAACTGTATACCTTTATCAGTAAATCTGAAGATCTGATTAATCTGTCACTAGATATTTGGGAGCTTTCCTGTGCCTTGATGACTGCTCATAACTGTAGGCAATTTCTATCAGCACCGGTTCACTCCATGCTCTTCCGAAAAATGTTATCCCTACCGGCAGGTTTTCAACAAATCCCATAGGTACAGTAATTGCAGGATAGCCTGAAATAGCTGCCAGCGAAGAGCTTCCACCTATATAGTGATCACCATTGAGGAGGTCTGTCTTCCATGCAGGTGACCCTGTTGGTGCAATAATAGCATCAAGTTTGTTTGCATTCATCAGCTTATCGATACCCTCTTCGCGTGTAGCTTTCAGCATTTTACCAAGAGACTTACGGTACTCTGGAGTATTAAGATCTCCTTTCTTTTCGGCTTCAATAAAGATCTTCTGATCGAAATACCTGAGCTCAACGGTATCTTTTTTGTTATACTCAATAAGCTCTTTCAGGTTTTTAACCGGCACATTGTCATCAAGTCCTGCAAAATATTTATTCAGCCCGTCCTTAAACTCATACAGCATCACCTGCATGGATGCATTTTCATAATCAGTACTCTTTGAAGCCTCAATATCAATAATTTCTGCTCCCTTTGATGCCATTTCAGCAGCGGCCTGACGCATAAGTGTATCAACCTTATCAGAGAAGCCCATGGAGTTTTTTAATAATCCGATTCGTTTTCCTTTAAGGCCGTCAGCTTTCAGGTACTTTGTATAGTCAGTGAAAGACTTCCCGGCTGTGTTAAAGGTTTTTGAATCAAGAGAATCCAATCCGGTAAGTGCTCCGAGGCATATTACTGCATCTTCAACTGTGCGGCCCATAGGTCCGGGAGTATCCTGAGTAAAAGATATTGGCACTATTCCTGATCGGCCAATAAGCCCGACTGTCGGTTTTATTCCCACAATACCATTGTTATTGGAGGGGCAGACAATTGAACCATTTGTCTCTGTACCTAAAGCCACCATGCACAGATTTGCAGATACTGCAACCGCAGATCCTGAACTTGAACCGCACGGGTTGCGGTCGAGAACATACGGATTTTTTGTCTGGCCACCGATACCGCTCCAACCGCTCGATGATACCATTGCCCGGAAGTTTGCCCATTCACTCAGATTTGATTTGGCAATAATTACAGCGCCTGCTTCCCTGAGCTTCCTGGCAATATAGCTGTCGGTTTTTATATAAGAATTCCTTAACGCAGTAGCACCGGCAGTTGTCGGCATCTTATCGTAAGTATCAATGTTGTCTTTCAGAATGACCGGAATACCATGCAGGGGACCTCTCGTCTTTCCTGCTGCCATTTCCCTGTCAAGCTCCTCTGCAATCTGCATTGCATCGGGATTAATCTCAATTATTGAATTGAGCTGCGGTCCATTCATGTCCGTTTCAATTATTCTGTCGAGGTAGGCTGCAACTACTTCACCGATCGAATACTCTTCCTCCTTATAACCAAGCTGAAGCCTCGAAATGGTCATTTCTTCGAGCCACGTATTATCGGCAACTGCCTGCTTTTTTGTATTCACCGGCGACTGGCAGGTCAGGGAAATAATTATGATTGTTCCGGAAAGCATCAGAAACTTAACTACACGTTTTATCATAACAGTTAATTTATATTAAAAGATAGAAGTGCTTATAGTGTAAAATTATTATTAATTCGTCGAATTTAATATATTTGTTGAGATACACTTTAATATCGGAAAAATCCGACAGGGTGCTTTGGAAATTAAATGAACAGGAGTTCCTGGGAATATGAAAAATATTTACCTGAAAATCCTTGATTTACAACGATC
This sequence comes from uncultured Bacteroidales bacterium, assembly GCA_963825935.1. Lineage (GTDB taxonomy): Bacteria > Bacteroidota > Bacteroidia > Bacteroidales > VadinHA17 > LD21. The sequence goes on from CAWGUN010000013.1 coordinate 684,224, forward strand.
CGGTACCGGACTGGTTCTTGCCACCGTTATAAGAAGTGTAGGTTCTACACCTCAAAAACCAGGTAGCTCGGCATTGTTTGACAAGGATGGATTGATATTTGGAACAGTGGGAGGAGGGATGGTTGAATGGAAGGTTAAGGAACTTGCAATGAGAAGCGTTCTGACAAAAGAATCGAGCTACCTGCATATATCACTAAATAAGGATATTTCACACAAAGAAGAGGCAATCTGCGGCGGAGAAATTTCCATCCTTCTGGATGCTGATCCGGATAATCATTTACCCGTTATTAAAGAAATTAAAAAGGCCATAGATGAAAGAAAACCTGGAGTTCTGATTACTATGGCAACTGTTTATTCTGAAAAACAGGTTCTTATCAACCGGTACTGGATGACAAAAGATAAAAGACCGCCTATATCCTCCGAGCTTTTGGAGAAAATTGAACCTGAAGTAATAAGTATTTTATCACATGATAACCCTGATAATTTCAAACTGCTTGAACACCATATTCCCGGAAAAGAACCCTCATCGGTAATTTGCCTTGAACCTGTTTTTCCGTCTCCAAATCTTGTTATTGCCGGAGCGGGCCATATAGGAAAAGCCCTGTCGCATCTTGGTAAAATGCTTGATTTTGAGGTTACGGTAATAGATGATCGTGAAGAGTATGCCAATGCAAATAATCTTCCTGATGCAGATCATATTATTGTGAAAGATATTGGCGAAGCAATACGGGAAATTAAAAAAGACCACGATACCTATATTGTTATCGTAACGCGCGGACATAATGATGATGCAAAAGCTTTGTTGCCATGTCTCGGTTCTGAAGCAGCCTATGTTGGCATGATAGGAAGCAGGGGAAAAGTGACGAAGATGGGTTCTGAGTTTATTAAGAATGGAATGGCTTCTGAGGATCAATGGAGCAGAATTTATTCACCCATTGGATTGGATATAAAATCGAAGACCGTAGAAGAAATTGCTGTAAGTATTGCAGCACAGCTGGTACAGGTGAAGAATAGTACTCCGTTCGCCAGCTGGCGGACCGTGAGCGGTGGTGTGAAAAAATAAAAAACCAGTTAACCTGTTTTTTATGTCAGAAATATGGGCCATAATACTTGCAGCAGGTGAATCAAAAAGAATGGGAAGTCCCAAAATGCTTCTGCAGTATAAAGACAGGACGATCATTGAAAATGTTATAGATAATGTCATCGCATCGGAAGCAGATAAAACTCTGTTGGTCCTTGGTTCATACAGTGATGAGATTCTGAAAGTTATAGGAGTGTTACCAGTAAAACACTGTTATAATGAAAATTACAAACTTGGTATGTTATCATCAGTGAAATGCGGTTTTAATTTTCTACCAGGAGTTACCGGTGCTGCACTTATTTTTCTTGGAGACCAGCCAATGATCGGGACTGATATAATTAATATTGTAATTGAGGCTTACCGGAGAGAAGGTAAGGGAATTGTAATGCCGGTATTTAAAAATAAACGCGGGCACCCTGTATTAATTGACTTAAAGTACAGGGAGGAAGTCGAAAACCTTGACCCGGAGGAAGGTCTACGTGGACTTGCCCGGAAATTCGCGGATGATGTACTTGAGGTTAAAGTAAATACGCAGGATATACTTAAAGATATTGATACCCGGGAGGATTATAATAATGAACTTAAATAAATCTATTATAATGGAAGAGACAATCCGATTTTCTTTGAACGGTAAAAAAACCGAGCTTCTGACAGACCCTTCTCAGACTCTCCTCTGGGTCCTCAGGAATCATTTCGGGCTGACCGGAACCAAGTATGGCTGCGGAATGGGATTCTGCGGAGCCTGCACCGTTTTAATTAATGATGAGCCTGTCAGATCATGTTCTGTTCCGGTAAGTGATGTTGCCAATAAGAGAATTGTAACAATAGAAGGACTTAAAGTAAATGGCAAATTGCATCCATTACAGAAAGCATTTATAGAACATGATGCCCTTCAGTGCGGCTATTGCACTCCGGGTATGATTATGAATGCGGCAGGGTTACTTATAAAAAATCCATCACCTACCAGCCAGCAGATCATTGAAGGTATGGAAGATAATCTCTGCCGTTGCGGAGCACACGTACGTGTAATTGATGCGATTCTGACAGCGTCAAAAGAAATGAAAGGAGATAAATAGCAATGAAAAAGGTATTTGTTGATAAAAAGATGGAAACATCAGGGAACCGCAGGCGCGTATTACTCCCGAGAAGAGATTTTTTCAAGTATCTGGGCGGGGGAATTATTGTTCTGGTTACACAGTGTAAGACACGACCGCCAAAGGATTCCGGCGGTCAGGAATCAGGGTCAGTCCCGGAAGATTTTAATGCTTTTCTTCATATTGCAGAGGACGGAACCGTAACCTGTTTTACCGGTAAAATTGAAATGGGACAGGGGCCGATCACTGCTCTTGCCCAGGAGATGGCTGATGAAATGGATGTTCCCTTCGAAAGTGTAAGGATGGTAATGGGTGACACTGAACTGTGTCCCTGGGATGATGGTACCTGGGGTTCAACATCAATCCGGGAATATGGTCAGAGCATGAGACAGGCTGCTGCTGAAGCAAAATCAGTTTTGTTGCTTATGGGTTCAGAACATCTTAAAGTGCCTGTAAATCAACTTGAAATCACAAACGGCATAATATCTGCAAAGAACAATCCGGAGAAAAATGTCAGCTATGCGCAGCTGACAAAAGGGAAAAAGATTGTGAGACAAGTTACCGGGAAACCTGCTATGAAAGATGCTTCCGGATTTAAGATAATCGGGAAGCCCTATAAACGTGTCGATTCCCTCGTGAAAGTCACAGGCGAAGCAAAATATGCAGGTGATTTCAAATTTCCGGGAATGTTACATGCACGCATAGTCCGGCCTCCTTCGCATGGTGCAAAACTTATTTCTGCTGATACTTCGGAAGCAGAAAAAATCAAGGGAATACAGGTTGTAAGAGACAATGATTTTATTGCTTTGCTTCATGAGAACCGCGACAAAGTTGATGAAGCAATTGTGAAAGTAAAGGCTGAATATTCTTTTGATGAGATGAAGGTTAATGATAAAACCGTTTACGATCATTACGCTAATTCCGCATCAAAAGGTATTATAGTAAACAAATCCGGAGAAATAAAGACCGGCAGGCAGATTTCCGATATAGTTATCGAATCAGAATTTCATCATAGCTACGTTGCTCATGCTCCGATTGAACCACATGTGGCAGTTGCAACAATTGAAGGTGATAAAATTACTGTATGGGTGTCAGCTCAGACACCCTTCCTTACACGGGAAACTGTAGCTGCCAGTTTAAATATTCCTCTCGAAAAGGTCCGTGTCAAAGTCCCCTTCGTGGGAGGTGGATTTGGCGGCAAGGGTGACAATCCGCAGGCAGTAGAGGCAGCCCGGATCACAAAGCTGACCGGGAAGCCGGTTATGGTTGCTTTTACCAGGGAAGAAGAATTTTTCTATGATACGACAAGGTCAGCGGCATTGATCAGGCTTGCATCCGGGCTGGACAAAACCGGAAAGATCACATTCTGGGATTATAGTGTTTATTACGCAGGTGACAGGGGAGCAGATACCATCTATAACGTTCCTCATCAGCTTACTACGGTCTACGATCAGCTCGAAAATGATCCTCCGGTGCATCCGTTTGCCACAGGACCATGGCGTGCACCGGGAAACAGCAATAATACATTTGCAAGAGAAATGCAGATCTGCCTTTTGGCCTCCAGGTCAGGAATAGATCCTCTTGACTTCCGCCTTAAAAACCTGACCGATGAAAAAATGATAAGTGTGCTTAAGGCGGCTGCTGATACTTTCGGATACAAATCCGGGAAAGCACCGAGTGGAAGAGGATACGGTATTGCCTGCGGAACCGATGTTGATACCTGGGTAGCAATGATTGCTGAGGTAAAAGTGGATATTACTACCGGGAACATAAAGGTAGTTCGGGTTGCATGTGCTCAGGACATGGGTTTATGTGTTAATCCGCAGGGATCCACTTTACAGATGGAAGGATGCATCACTATGGGTTTGGGTTATGCCCTTACCGAAGAAATATTGTTTGAAGGCGGTAAAATGCTGAACACCAACTATGATACATATACTATACCACGGTTCTCATGGCTTCCGGAAATTAAAACTGTAATATTGAACCGTCCTGAACAGCCACCCCATGGAGGAGGTGAACCGGCTGTAATTGGTATGGGCGCCGTTATCGCTAGCGGTATTTTTGATGCTACCGGTGCTGTACTCTATGATATGCCAATGACACCGGCCAAAGTGCTGGAGGCATTGAAGAAAGTCTGATTTGTAATGATAAAAATATTTCTATTATGTTATTAATTATCTGATGTATATGGAAGAGACAATTCGATTTTCATTAAACGGTAAAAAAACCGAGGTCCTGACAGATCCGTCTCAGACACTCCTGTGGGTCCTCCGGAATCATTTCGGACTTACGGGGACCAAATTCGGCTGCGGAACTGGTTTCTGCGGTGCCTGCACTGTTCTTATCGACAAAGAGGCCGTAAGATCGTGTACTCTGTCTGTGGGTGATGTTGCGGGTAAAACCGTGATCACTATTGAAGGACTTGAAAAGAACGGCAAACTTCATCCCGTGCAAAAAGCCTTTATTGATCATGATGCACTTCAATGCGGATATTGCACTCCCGGTATGATAATGACTGCCACAGGGCTTCTTTTAAAGAATCCCTCACCAACCCGCCAGGAAATAATTGATGGTCTTGAGGGCAACCTGTGCCGGTGCGGAGCACATGTAAGAATTATTGAGGCAGTGCAGACAGCTGCAAAAGAAATGAAAGGAGCGAAGTAACCATGAAAAAAAGAAAAGAAAACTCAAAAGAAATGATTCATTCTGAAGAAGGTTCAGGTATGAAAAGAAGAAGCTTTGTGAAGCTGCTTGGTGGCGGGATCTTTGTCTTTTTCCAGCCATGGAATGTCATTGATCTCCTTTCAGCACCTGCCGATCAGGCCAGAAGCCTTACTAAAGATTACAATGCTTTCCTTCATATTGCGGAAGATGGAACCGTTACCTGCTATACAGGCAAGATAGAAATGGGGCAGGGGGTAATTACCTCCCTTCCCGTGATGATGGCCGATGAGCTGAATGTTCCGCTCGAAAAGGTAAAGATCGTTATGGGCGATACTGATCTGTGTCCGTACGACGGTGGTACATTTGGCTCTCAGACAACACAGAATTTTGGCCAGAGCATGAGAGCTGCAGCCGCTGAGGCAAGGGGAGTCCTGCTTGAACTGGCATCGGCCCGGTTTGGTGTCCCGGTTTCACAGCTTGAGGTAAAGGATGGGGTCGTGACAGATACTTTAAATCCAAAGAACAAAGTAACCTATTCTCAGCTGTCGCAGGGTAAGAAACTCGAAAGATTCCTGGATACAAAACCTGCTATTGAAAATAGTACCATGTTTACATATGTTGGAAAATCCTATAAGCATGTAGACGGGTATGATAAAGTTACGGGTAAGGCAAAATTCACCGGAGATCTGAAGCTTCCGGGGATGTTATTTGCAAGGGTTCTCAGACCACCGGCTTATAATTCAAAACTTATTTCTGCCGACATTTCCGGAGCGGAGAATATCACTGGTGTTAAAGTAGTCCGCGATGGTGATTTTATTGCAGTTGTAAGCGAAAGCAGAGATAAAGCTGATGAAGCTATTGTAAAGATTAAAGCAGATTATTCAATACCTGAATTAAACCTGAATCAGGATACAATTTTTGATGCTATACTAAAATCAGATACTACACCAAATGTAGTCAGAACAGCAGGTGATCATGAGGAAGGAAGAAAACAATCTGAAACAATATTCGAATCGGAGTATCATGATTGTTTCCTTGCTCATGCTACAATCGAAACACATACGGCACTTGCAAATATTGAGAACGGTAAGCTGACGGTCTGGGCTTCAACTCAAACCCCGTTCCCTCTCCAGGACCGCCTCGTAAGGGAACTTGGTATGACTCGTGAAACTGTCAGAGTGATAACACCATTTGTTGGTGCAGGATTTGGTGGTAAAAGTGCAGTTGAACAGGCAGTTGAAGCCGCAAAGCTTGCAAAGTTGACAGGAAAGCCGGTGATGGTTGCCTGGACACGTGAAGAAGAATTCTTTTATGACAGGTTCCATACGGCTTCTGTTATTAAGCTGACCTCAGGTATAGATAGTTCGGGTTTGATCAAGCTTTGGGATTATCATGTCTGGTATGCCGGGACCAGAGGCTCAGACACAATTTATGACGTTCCGAATGCCAGAACTACAAGCTACTCGCTCCGGAGGGATTCGAATTCGACACCGGTTCACCCATTCTACACAGGACCATGGCGTGCACCAAATGCAAATACAAATACATTCGCAAGGGAGACACAGATAGATATTATGGCTTCTAAAGCCGGTATCGATCCGCTCGAATTCCGTCTTAAAAACCTGAAAGACGAAAAGATGATAGCTTGCCTTAAAGCCGTAGCCGATAAATTCGGTTATATACCGGGTAAAACCCCGGGTGGCAGAGGTATTGGAGTAGCCTGCGGAACAGATGCAGGAACATGGGTTGCTCATATGGCAGAGGTAAAGGTCGACAAAAGCACAGGGAAAGTCAATGTCGTAAGGATAGCCTGTGTCCAGGATATGGGATTGTGTGTCAATCCTGAAGGTGCTTTGATACAGATGGAAGGATGTCTGACAATGGGTCTGGGATATACTTTTACGGAAGAGGTGATGTTCGAAGGCGGTAAAATTTTAAGTTCAGGTTTTGATAACTATGAGATTCCAAAATTCTCATGGGTTCCAAAGATCGATTGTGTGATCCTTGACCGGAAAGATAAGCCTCCGCGTGGAGGAGGGGAACCTGCTATTGTAGCAGTCGGCTCTGTTATTGCCAATGCTATTCATGATGCAACTGGTGCCAGGTTGTACAGAACACCCTTAACACCGGCAAGAGTACTGGAAGCAATAAAAAAGGTGTAAGGCAACCGGCTACCGGCTACCGGCATACGGCATAATTGCATGATTCAATAAATGAACAGGAACATCAAAGGAAGCATGATTCCTATTGCGGTAAGTACGGCTCCACTGCGGGTGATGCCGTTTTTTCCTTTAACTATAAATAACCCGGTTATAGCCACGGTGATAAGGGAAATACAGAAAATATCACTGAAATATTTCCACCATCTGCCAGGATTATAGTGGAGGAAGTTTATCTGGTAGAATAAAGGCCGTTTGCTTATTCTTTCGACGATTCCTTTCCCGGTGGTAGTATTAATCTGGATATATCCACCATCTATAAAGATGGATAGCTTTTCTCCGGTGGGGAAATGAAAAGTTTTATAAACCGGGTCTCCCGGTATGCTTTTCAATATTGATCTTGCAGCATCATCATTGAAAGATTCCCTTGTAAGATTGACATCAGTTGTGAATTCATAAGCATCCACAATATAATTCGGATTCCAGTCATATTTGTGATTCAGGGCAACTCCTGAAAGGGCATAAACTATAGTTAATCCTGTAATCAGATATCCTATATCACGATGAGTGACCCTGTTAAGCTTTGAGAAATTCATTTTGACCTTTATAATTGAAAAAGGTCAGCTGTTTACTGACCTTTTTACAGACATGTGTGATAAAATTACTTTACTACTGTGTGTTTGTTATAGATCATCATCAGGTCGGCAAGAACAGGTTGTTTTGCCAGAGCAATTTCTGTTTCACATTCAGCTCCCTTCATTTTGGTTGAATCTGCACAAGCCGTTGAAGCAGAGTCGCAACAAGCTGCAGCTTCCATTCCGGGATTCATTGCCTCTTCAACTGGTTTCTCAGCTGTGACTGCCTGAGCAATACGTCCTTCAACTGAAATTTTACTACCAAGCAGTTCCATGGGGAACTTTGGTGTATTTTCATCAGCAGAAACATAAAGCATTACATCAGGATTATCACCAACAATAAACATTTTCTTACCGGTGTGAGGACAAACGTGAACTACTTTGCCTTCAACAATAATGTTTTTATCAATATAGTTTCCCGGATTTTCAACCAGGGATACAAATTGAACATTAACTGCCGGTTCATTTCCAGGCGTTTTTTCAGAAACTCCTTTATTGGTTTTATTACCGCATGATGCAACTATCAGAGCTACAATAATAAATGTAAAAATCTTTTTAGTCATAATGATTTATTTAATTGAATTACTACTTATAAAAACGGATCAGCAATTATACGAATTTTATTTTAAATAAACTATAACCTTAATTATCCTCAACTTAAGAAATAGTCCATTTCTTAAAAAAGCTTAAATAATCATAAATAATAATGGTATTGTCATGGAATATCTAACTTTGATTTGTTGTCTATAGAATTAAATCAACCAATAAATTTTGAATATGGAAAAAAGAGCAAAAAGTTTTCAGATTGCATTATCAGCAATGGTAATGGTCGCATTCCTTATGATGCCTCTCGCATCTAATGCACAGGCAGGTAAGGCTAATTTCTCAGGCACATGGGCATTAAATGCTGAGAAGAGTAATTTCGGTCAGGGTCAGGGTCACCTCAGGGTCAGCCACCACAGGGTGCAGGTCAGGGCCAGGGTCAGAGAATGGGCGGCGGTAATTTCGTTGCAAAACAGGAAGCCAACCTTCTTACCGTTGAAAGGACAAGGACAGGTCAGGATGGCCAGTCTGTCACGACAAAATCATTGTACACTCTTGATGGCAAGGAAAGTGTGAACACAACCCAAAGAGGTGAAAGCAAATCAGTTGCTACATGGTCTGCTGACGGTAAAACACTTAAGATTGTCACCACCAGCACATTCGGTGAAAGGACAATGACTACTACTGAAGAATGGTCTCTTACAGATGCCAATACGCTTTCAGTTAAAGCAACCAGACCATCACAGAATGGTGAAAATGTTACAACAAGGGTTTACGATAAGAAATAAGATTTTATCAGAAACATAAAAAAGGGCTCAGATCGAGCCCTTTTTTATTTTCTTGTTTTGTGTGAAAGACACCCAAAATTAAGATAGACAGACAAGACAATAAACTTCTTATAATTGACATTAATAAATTTACTAACAGGTTTTGAATAATCCAGTATGTGATAATTCTTTCCAATCTTTATTAAACTGATTAATAAGTGCCAGTTTTTTCCCCCTGGAAAACCCTTTAATCTGTTTTTCCCTATCTATTGCTGAATCAATTGAATCAAACCTTTGAAAATAAATCAGTTTATCAACATTATATTTCTGTGCAAATCCCTTTATTTTCTTTTGTTTATGTTCATAACACCTTCTCTCTAAGTCATTAGTAACTCCGGTATAAAGAACATTATGATATGTATTTGTCAGGATATAAACATAATATACCCGGGTTCTCATTTAACTAACAGATTATTAATGACATTTATGATGAAGACCAAATTACAAAAAATCAGGAGATTCCTCGCTGGCTCTCGGAATGACGTGGCGAGATTGTGAGGTATAGGGGGAAAGAAGTGGCGATTCGCAAACTTTAATTCTCTTGTCCATTTTACACTTTTTTGTGTAAACCTATTTTAGGACAAGACATTTTGAACTCTTTCGATATTTTTCAGCGAATCGCCACTTCTTTCCCGACCCACTGTAAAATAAAAAATTGTCATTCCGAGCTTTAGCGAGGAATCCCCGGCACTCTTGAACATTCACCTTCAGTTATTCAGGCAGACAATCACAAATCAGAGGTGCCTTGTCCCGCTTAGACCTCATCGAAGGAGATCTCCGTATTCATAGCATGGACAATGGAGAGACACCCATATTTACAATCAAAAATCACATTATTAGCTAGATATCAAACAGTTGACATTTTAGAGTTCTAAAAACCGCTCAAAACATAAAAAAGGGCTCAGATCGAGCCCTTTTTTATTTTCTCCTGGTCTGTATATTTAAATTTTTCTGGTTTATCCGGTACATCAAGATAAAGCATTGTTCCGGGTTCGATACCCTTTTCAATTATAACCTCTTTATCATTTGATTTACCAAGAACAACTGCCTGTTTAAAACCATTCCTTGTGTAAACAAATGGTATACTATCAGTTCCGGTATGAACACATTCATTTGGGACAAAAGTGACATTCTCAAAGGTCTCAATCATTATCTTATTGTTTGTTGTCATTGAAGGTCTCAGATTATAATCTGTTCCATCCAGCTTAATCTGAACTTCAAATACTTTGGAATCAGAATTCGGCAGTTTCTCACCAATATTTGCAACATAAAAAACTGATCCTGAGTATGATTTAGTAGGATACGCATCAACTGTTACACTGACTTTCTGGCCCAACTTAACTTTATTTATTTCAATTTCACTTACAAAGACTTTGGAGATCATGGATGACAGATCCGGAAGAGTTGCCACAACACGATCCATAGCATTAATTGATGAACCGGATTTTCTTTTATTGCCGAACCGGTCCCTTTTATAGATGATCATACCGGATGATGGTGCATATATTGTAAATCCTGCCAGTACCTCCTCATAATCCTTAATTCTGCGGTCTATCCTGCCCATCCACATCTTACGGTTCCTTACATTTGTCCTGGTCTGTGCTTCCCTGAGAGTATAGCTTCTTCTGAGCTGTTCAAGTGTCCTTTTCGCCTGATCGAAATTGATCTCTGCCGACCGGATTGTCATCGGAGTCTCGTACTTTGAGTTTCTCAGGGAGATTTCAGCTTCCTGTACTGTATGAATCTGGTTACTGATCTGATCCCTTATATTGTTCATAGTCATGGCTGTATCAAGCAACAGCATCTCAATTTCGGTCTTGAAAGATGCAATCCTGTCATAAGAATCTTTCAGGTTGTTGTCAAATTCTGTCCTGTCAAGTGTTGCCACATAATCGCCTGCTTTCACTTCTGTACCTTCCGGAATAAGGTCAGTTATTTTGATATTTGTTGATCTGACATCCCTTCCCGAAGCAATATCAGGACCCTTTATTTCCGTAGATTTTTCAGCTATCAGTTCACCGGTGTTGTTAACTGTGATTTCAAATGTACCTGACAATACTTCTGTAAACTGGTTGGTGGTCTTTTTTTTCGAAGCTACCTTATTAAAGACGATAAGTGCAATCAGGGTAAATGCAGCAACAGCAACGGTGATATAAATCGTTTTTTTCATTTTCAGACTGAAGAAACTTAAATATAGTTTATATTTTCAGACTGCAAAAGTATGAAAAAATTACGCTACAGACCTGATTTATACTTGTTTTTAACTAAAATTAACATGGAGATAAAATCCGTTTTATCACAGCTACCCTTTATACACATCTTTTATATAATTGAAATATAAGCCGATAAAGCCAAAAAGAAATATACCTAATTATTCCTTCCATTGGGGCTTTACTCCTCAATCAACATTATTAGGACAATATCATCATATAATTTTACTGACAACTTCATAGATTCTTTGTTTTCTTAAAATTCAGTTTAGGGTGATCTATTGTTGTGGAAGAAGATTCCTCACTACGTTCGGAATGACAGGGTACTTATGAGGTATATAGGGGAAGAAGTGGCGATTCGCTGAAAAATACTGAATATGAATAAATTAAAGTTTGCGAATCGCCACTTCTTCCCCTTCCATAATAATATTGCCATGTCATTCCGAATGAATCCGCCGGCTGGCGGATGAATGAGGAATCTCCTCCTGATATTGCGAATACTTTTTTAATAATTGTTAGAGATGTGTATAAAGGGTAGTTTATCACAGAGGGCATGGAATACTATAGAATAAACTGTAGTACTCCGTATAACTCCGTGTAAATCAGTGCAAACACCGTATAACCCTGTTGTAAAAAAAATCTATTTCTGAATATTGATAGTAACGGAAGCTCCCTTCAATCCTTTTGACTCGCCTTTAAGTGTAATAGTCCCTGAGGTACTCTTTTCAGCAGCGACAATTACAAGGCATAATCCGTTGTATGCTTTTTTCGATTTAGCCTGGAAGGATTCATGGCTGGTTGCATCTCCGTTATCGGTGGCTACTATCTTTCCAGGTCCTTCTATGCTGAAATTAATAAAGTTATTGGAACGCGGGACCAGCAGTTTATTCTTATCTTCAATTCTTACAGTTATAAAAATCAGATCTTTCCCGTCAGGTTTCACTGCAGGGTGGTCGGCTGACATGGAAAGCTGTGATGCTTTAAGAGTAGTTTTCATTAAATCCTCTGCCCACTTCTGTCCGTTTTTATATGCCACAACTTTTAGTTCCCCGGGCTGGTAAACTACATCATCCCATCTTAACCTGTATTCAGACTTACCCTTCTTTTTCATTCCGAGAGATTTTCCGTTAAGGAACAGCTCTGCTTCATCGCCGGAAGTATAAACCATTACCGGAGTTACAAGCCCTTTTCTCTCAGGCCAGTTCCAGTGAGGCAGAATATGAGCCATTGGCAGATCGGGGATCCATTTTGACTGGTAGAGAAAAAAACGATCTTTTTTGAACCCGGCAAGATCGACAATGCCAAAGTAGCTGCTACGGGATGGGACTTCTGTAACACCTTGTTTTTCAAGCATCTGTTTTGTCTGATCATATCTTCTCGAGCCCGGACTCATACCTGTCAGATCATCGCCGTAAGGTGTCGGTTCTCCGATATAATCAAAACCTGTCCAGACAAATTCACCAAACACTGCCGGATATTTATCCATGAGTGCCCATTGCTGATCAGGTGTTGTTGCCCAGCCGGGATAAGCCAGATCATAAGAGGATATCTGAAAGATTCCTTTTCCGGGAAGATTGTTATTCAGATCACCCTGAACGACAGGAAAGAAGTATTCACCACGTGAGCTGATTGTGGAAGATGATTCACTTGAATGAAAAGGAAGATTATCATTTTCTTTAAGTGCAAAAAATGCATCATACCTTGCAAGCCGGTAATTTATTCCGAATACATCAAGAGTTTTCTGGAATCCGTTTGTTCCTGAATTGTCCCAATTGCATCCTGAAGTGACCGGACGGGTATTATCTTCCGATTTTACAATGGTTCTCAAACTTTCGGAGAGACCTGGATTATTCTGATCATTCACCTCATTACCAATACTCCATATGAAAACCGATGGATGATTCCTGTCGCGCCTCACCATTGCTTTCAGATCCTCTGTGTGCCATGCATAGAACAGTTTATTGTAATCCCCGGGTTTCTTAGGAGTCTTCCAGGCATCAAAAGCCTCATCCTCAACGAGGAATCCCATTTTGTCACAAAGATCCAGCAACTCGGGTGCAGGTGGATTATGACTTGTCCTGACAGCATTGCATCCCATCTCCTTAAGTATTTCCAGCTGTCTTTCAGCTGCCCGGACATTAAATGCTGCTCCGAGTGCTCCAAGGTCATGATGATCACAAACACCTTTTACCTCAACTCTCTTACCGTTAAGAAGAAAACCATCACGTGGAGTAAAATTCAAAGTTCTGAAACCGAAGTTTGTTTCATATTTATCGACAATATCCGGTCCCAGCGATATTGTTACTACCGTCCTGTAGAGCTCCGGATCATTTATATCCCAGAGAACCGGGTCCTTAACTGTAACATCAAGTCTGAAATTATGCTTACCCATTGCCATCAGCATTGCGGTAGCGGTCGTGGATTCAGCTACCGGGGCCGCCGCGGCATCCGGCATCTCATTAAGTTTATATACTGCTGCTTTTACAGTGACGGGAATCGGTCCATCAAGATGACTTTCCACCTCTGTGTTTACACTTACTGTTCCCTTTTCCTTTTTAATCTCCGGTGTTGTGCAGAAAACACCATTATAAGCTACATGTACAGGCGAGGTTTTTACCAGCCAGACGTTCCGGTATATCCCTGCTCCGGGATACCACCTTGAGTCCCATCTTTTTGTGTCGAGCCTCACTGCAATCAGATTTTCTTTACCTATATTAATATAGGGAGTGAGGTCGAGCCTGAAGGAAGTATAACCATAAGGCCACTCACCTACGAATTTCCCGTTAAGCCATACTTTGGCGTAAGCCATTGCCCCGTCGAAATCGATATAAAAACGCTTGTCCTTATCAGATTGATTAATTGTGAAGTGTTTCCTGTACCAGCCGATTCCTTTCCATGGGAGCAGGCCTGTGTTGTTTTCGAGTGTATCGCTAAAAGGACCTTCGATTGCCCAGTCATGGGGCAGATCAACAGAGCGCCAGCTGTTATCGTTCACAGAAGGTAGTTGTAAACCCTCAGGTTCTTTATCAGTTGCAACAGCTTCATATGAAGCATTGAAATACTTTACAAATTTCCATCCTTCGTTGAAGGACTCACGGCTTCGGGGAGATGTCTGTGCAAATGAAACTGCACCCGATCCGAGAATAAATAATATACTTACCAGGCCGGTCATTATATGCTTCTTCATAATTTCATAATTAAAATTTGTTCTAAAGTACTAAATCTGTTAAACAGTAACTCAATTAACTTCAAAAATAATTGAACCACACCATCATACCATCCTCGTTTGGTGACGCCTTTGAGACTCTTAGCCTTTGCGCCTCTAAACCGTTGCACCTTATTATTTATCCTGAATATTTTCTTACTTTTATCCTCCCTAAATTTCAGGTCAATGAAAAGATCATTAATCATCTTCTTAGTTCTGTCAATCAGCTCATTATATGTACTTCCTCTTAAAGCCCAGTTCATTGCTCCGGCTAAAAGGGTATTTAACAGGCAGGACACTCTCCGTGGATCAATAACACCTGAAAGATTATGGTGGGATCTGACTTATTATCATTTGGATATTGCCGTCAATCCTTCAGATAGTACAATTTATGGTACCAACACTGTGAATTACAGGGTTTTGAATAGCAAAGAAGTTATGCAGATTGATCTTCAGGAACCACTGAATCTATTAAAAGCTGAACAGAACGGGAAAGAGCTGGCATTTAGAAGGGAGGGAAATGTTTACTGGATAAGTATGGCTGAAAAACAGGAACCGGGGAAACTAAATTCGGTTGTTCTTTCATATGGCGGAAGACCAAAAGTTTCGAGAAGACCTCCCTGGGAAGGTGGAATTACATGGAAAATAGACGGTAACGGCAAGCCTTTTATCGGTTCCTCGTGCCAGGGCGATGGTGCCAGTCTCTGGTGGCCCTGCAAGGATCACATGTATGACGAACCCGATAGCATGCTCATCAGCGTTACTGTCCCAAAAGGGTTGATGGATGTTTCCAACGGACGGTTGAGAAGCACTGTTATACATAAGAAAAATAAGACTACTACTTATAATTGGTTTGTTGCTAACCCGATAAACAACTATGGTGTCAATATAAATATTGGAGATTATGCCCACTTCTCAGAAAAATTTAACGGCGAAAAGGGTCCGCTCGATTGCGATTACTATGTTATGAAGTATAATCTTGAAGAGGCAAAGGAACATTTCAAACAGGCACCGATGATGCTCAAAGCTTTTGAGCACTGGTTTGGACCATACCCTTTTTACGAGGATGGCTACAAGCTGGTTGAGGCCCCATACCTCGGGATGGAGCATCAAAGTTCAGTTACATATGGTAACTTCTTCATGAATGGGTATCTTGGAAATGATCTCAGTGGTTCAGGATGGGGTACAAAATTCGACTTTATTATTATTCATGAGTCGGCCCATGAATGGTTTGCTAACAGCATTACCTATGAGGATATAGCAGACATGTGGATTCATGAGAGTTTTGGCAATTATTCTGAAAGTCTTTATGTCGAATATTATTATGGTAAGGATGCCGGACGTGAATATGTCCTTGGAACAAGAAAGAATATCCGGAACGACAGGCCCATAACAGGGATCTATAATGTAAATTTTGAAGGTTCCGGCGATATGTATTATAAAGGTGGCAATATGCTCCACACTCTCCGCCAGATAGTAAATGATGATGAAAAGTGGAGAAGTATCCTTCGCGGCCTGAATCAGGAATTTTACCATAAAGTAGTGAAAGGATCCCAGATCGAAGATTACTTAAGTCTGAAAACAGGACTGCAGCTGAAACCATTTTTTGACCAGTATCTGAGAGATGTAAGAATTCCTGTCCTGGAATATTATGTAAACGGCAATAATCTTACTTTCCGCTGGAATAATTGTGTCGCCGGATTTAATATGCCTGTAAAGATCTATGTTTCAGGTAAGGAGATGATCCTGTCGCCATCAGCAGTATTCAAAACCGTCGTACTCGGGACTGAAAATGCTGTAATTGTGACAGATCCGAACTATTATGTTGCAGCTCTGAATATGACAGGTAAGTAAAAATACCTCCTGCTGTCAATATTTTTACTATCTATTTCTTTAAAAGTTCCGTTACTGCTGCTTCTATCTGCTGATCACGTCCCGCGGAAAGAATATCCGGTTCATTCCTGACTTTGATATCGGGCTCCATCTGGTTGTTTTCGCAGAATTTTCCGTCGGGTGTCCGCCATCCGCCCATCGGTATTCCAAAATATAATGTCGGATCAATTTGAGTCTCCCACCATACAAAAGTTCCGGTTCCCGGAACAGGCATACCAAGAGTTTTACCAATACCTTTTAGTTTATAAGCCACAGGAAAAAGGTGGGCATCAGAATAATTGCTTTCGCCTATCAGAACAATAGAAGGTTTTGCCCATTTGTCATATGGCTCAGAACCAACATACTGACCATGCGGTATGATATCACAATATACTTTACCATTTAGAAAATCGGAGAGCTGTTCGTGAATGTTGCCACCGCCGTTAAATCGTGTATCAATTATCAGTGCTTCTTTCCCGACATTGCGTCCAAGAGCTTCCTCAAAAACGGTCCTCATACTGGCATCGTTCATCGCTCTAACATGTATATAGCCGATTTTGCCATTTGAAAGCTGCTCAACCTCCTTGCGCCTGTTATCAACCCATCGTTTATACAGCAGTTCATTTTCCTCACCTGATGAAATGGGTTTTAAAGTCTCTTCCCACTGTTTATTTGCTACAGGATCAGAAACAGACAGCAACACCAGCTTTCCAACTTTGCGGTTAAGCAGCTCATAGAAATCAATCGAGTCAACAGATTGTCCATCAATTTTTTCAATGATATTACCGGGTTTCAATTTCGATGCTGCCTTGTCCAGGGGCCCGTTATTAATTACTTCAGCAATTTTTAAACCTCTTCCTGAATAATTATAATCATAGAATAGTCCAAGTGAAGAAGTCTGATCTGTGTTTGGCTGATTGTTCCGATAACCGCTTCCGGTATGTGATGCATTTAATTCACCAAGCATTTCGCTGAGCATCTCGGCAAAATCATAATTATTGTTGATGTAGGGGAGAAACTTTTTATAATCATTATAATAATAATCCCAGTCAACTCCCTGCAGGTTCTCAACATAGAATTTTTCTTTCAATTGCCTCCAGGCATGATCAAAAATGTAATTTCTCTCAGTAGTCTGATTCAATACCATTTCCCCTGATACTTTTAGAGGTTCAGATTTGCCCGATTCTGTATCAATTTTCATGGCCTTTCCGTCGGCCAGCAGAAAAATAAATTTACTGTCACGCGAAAGTTCCATGCTTGAGTTATTGACTCCAAGCTTCGACAGGAGCTTAGTCTCTTTTGTGCGGAGCTCGGTCACCCACAGATCGCTTCCCTTATCGAATGATGTAAGGTAGTAAAGCTTTTCACCGTCTTTTGAAAGTAGCCAGTCGTTAGCTGAAGAAGTGTGTGTAGTGAGTTTTATTTTACGGTCGGGGAGATTATCCCAGTCAATCAGGATCTCTTTTTTCAGGGAATCCTTTTCTGTTTTGACCTCTGCCGGTGACTTGCCTTTCTTTTCTGTGGCTTTTGCTTTTGTTTCAGCCTCTTTTTTCTCCTTTTCCAGTTTGGCTTCCTGTTCTTTTAAGATGCTGAATTCTTCTTTTGAGAGTTTGAAGCGGTCTAACGCTTCCCTCGAAAAAAACATCGCATAGACATTGCCTGAGACCAGATCCCCACCTTGCTGACGTGTTCCTTCCCTGTCGGAACCCCAGATCATCTCTTTCCCGTCCATAACCCATTTTGGCATATAATTGTTATATCCGCTCAAAGTCAGATTGTGGATTTCACTACTGCCATCAGAAGCAACCAGTCCGACTTCAGGAGTCATTACACGCTCCGGATAGCCAAACTGGACTAAAAACCATTTTCCATCCGGAGACCACTGGTAATACTGATCACCATCGGAATAAGAGTAATTCTTATCTGCAGGCATAATTGTCCTGACCAGCTTTGTTGCAAGGTTAATGACTTTAAGCGTAACACGGTTTTCAAGATATGCAACTTCCTTTCCATCAGGAGAGTACGCAGGCTGATATTCTTCTGCTGAAGTCGCAACTACCGGTTCTTCTTTCAGTACAGTTGACATAAAGAAATAAGGTTCTTCCTTACGTGCGATTGAGATTCTATACACGTTCCAGTTATTATCTTTCTCGGCAGCATAAACAAGCGAGCGTCCATCAGGACTGAAGTTGACGCTTCTTTCCTGCCATGGTGTGCTGGTAATCCGTTTGGTAATGCCTCCTTCAATGCTCGTTATAAAAATTTCACCACGGAAGACATAGGCAAATTCTTTACCCGAAGGAGAAAGTCTTGCTTCGGTAAAGCTTTCATTTACCGGAACTATCTTCTCAACAGGTGTTCGCCCGTCATTTGCAATGGTTATATTCACTTTTTGCGGTTCTCCGCCTGGCTTCAGTGTATAGACTTCACCATTAAAGCTAAAACAGAGAGTATTATTATTTGAAATGGTCAGGAAACGAACCGGATCTTTAGTAAAGCTGGTCAAAGCCTGGCTTTTTGAAGGATCGTTCAGAGAGCTTTTAAAGACATTAAATGATCCGCTTTGCTCGCTGAGGTAATAGAAATCATTTTCATCCGAACCGAAAACAGGATTGCGGTCCTCACCGTTGAATTGCGTAAGCTGGGTAAACTTCTTTGCCTTTAAATCATAAATCCAAATATCATGAGCTATTGAAGATGTATGATGCTTCCGCCAGAGATTTTCATAACCTTTTATATCATCATATATCAGCTTATCGCCGCTGGCATTGATATTTACATTAAGCGCCGGAGTTGTAAGAACCTGCAATACTTTTCCTCCTGTCACGGGAACGCTGTAAAGTTCGGTCATCAGAGATATAGGGAATTGAACATTTGTGACGAGATCCTGCCGGTATGCTGAAAAGAGTATCGCCTTATTGTCTGATGTAAAAGTGTATGGAATTTCAGTGCCGGAATGGAAAGTCAGACGTTTAGCTTCTCCTCCTCCTGAAGGCATTATATAAACATCAAAATTACCATAGCGGTCCGAAGCAAACGCAATGCTCTTTCCGTCATGACTCCAGACAGGCGAATACTCGTACGACTCACTGAGAGTAAGAGGGACTGCAGCACCTCCTGTAGTACTTACTGAATATATATCGCCTTTGAATGTAAACAGAATAGTGTTACCATCAGGCGAAATTGCGGTATACCTTAACCAGATTGGATTCCCCTGACCGAAAGTAGTCAGAATTAAAAATGTCAGTGCGAAAACAGAAAAGACCTTTTTCATATTTATTGGGTTTTAACAGAATCGTAAGAAGAGAAAATGATAACCTTTATTTAACACAGTTAGAAATATTTAATCATCCCGGGCAGATGAATGGAATCCGTTACCTGAATATACTCAAATCAAATTTATGCAATAGTCAGGATATTCTAAGCAAAGCGGCATAAATTTTGAACAAATAAATATCACCTATTTTTTACGCTCACATTTTACATTATATTTGGAAAATTCTAACGCATAAATTTTTAATTATGATTCGATTACTTTATAGTGTATTATTTACATTTATTTGTATTTCAATTACAGCACAGGATGTTGCACAATGGCGCGGACCGAACCGCAATGGAATTTATGACGAAAAAGGTTTATTGAATAAATGGCCCGATGCCGGACCAAAAATGTTATGGCATTATGATGATCTTGGTGAGGGTTTTACTTCTGCCGCCATAACAAGCACAGGAATTTATACAACCGGTATGGTCGACGGGAAAGGTTATGTTTATGCTCTTGATCTGAAAGGCAATCTGCTTTGGAAAAAAGAATACGGACCCGATTGGACTGAAAGTCACTTAGGAGTACGTTCAACGCCACTTGTAATTAAGGATAAGCTTTATTTAATGAGTGCTTTTGGAAAACTCTTTTGCATGAGCACCAGTAACGGCCAGGATATCTGGACTGTAGATACTTTTAAGGAATATGGCGGAAGAAATATAACCTGGGGAGTCACTGAAAACCTTCTTTATAATAGTGGTGTTTTATTCTGTGCTCCCGGCGGATCCAATGCAAGTGTTATTGCTATCAACAGGACCAATGGGAAACTTATTTGGAAAAGTAAGGGTAATGGTGAAAAATCAGCCTACTGTTCACCATTAATGATAAATCTGCCATCCAGAAAGCTGTTAGTGACAATGATGGAGAAATCCATCCAGGGATTTGATGCCTCGACAGGTAAAATGCTTTGGAGCTTCAGGCATTCCACCGATCCGTTTGTCAGCCCTAATGTGCCGGTTTATATTGACGGATACCTTTATTGCACATCCGGTTACGGACTAGGTGGTGTAATGCTTAAGCTTGCTCCCGATGGAAGCAGTGTAAGCGAGGTTTGGAAAAACCCTTCACTCGATCCGAAAATAGGAGGAGTGGTTGTTCTTAACGGAAGAATCTACGGTACAGGTGACAGGAACCGCAAGCTTTTCTGCCTCGACTGGAAAACTGGTAAGCAGATATATGCCATAGACCAGCTGGCACCGGCAAACATTATTGCGGATAACGGGCTTCTGTATATTTACAGTGAAATGGGAAAAGTAGCGCTCGTAGAGCCAAAAACCGATGGATTTAATATTATAAGTTCTTTTACTGTTCCGCTCGGATCGGGTACCCACTGGGCTCACCTTGTTATAAACGATAAAAGGCTCTATGTCCGTCACGGTAATTCGCTTATGGTTTATGATATTGATGGAAAGACAAATTAAGCAGAATAAAAAAAGGAGGGTGTCTCAAAAGGTAACTTAAAATAGAAATGTTGCCATTTCCCTTTTTCTTAACCCATCCTCCATCTCCTTCCCTTAAGACTAAGGGAAGGAGTGAAAAATCAATATATCAAATGTTTACAGGAGCTGTTGAAAAAGTCAAAATCCATTAACCGCAAAGGTCGCTAAGGATTACGCTAAGATCGCAAAGAGCTGAAATACATTACTTTAACTTTGCGTGCTTTGCGCCTTCTTTGTGTGCTTTGCGGTAAAAAAGAACTTTTTCAACACCCCCATGTGGTTAGGGTTCAAAAACAAAATGAAAGAATACGCAGCTTTTTTGATAGCCTCTAATAATTATAAATAATCCCTTATCTCCTGATCAGGACCGGCTTCCCAAAACCTATCTTTTCAAGTTGTTTCATCTGTGTTGCTGCATCTCCCACAACAACATAGTACATCCTTTCGGGAACAATATATTTATCAGTGATAGCTTTATGTTCTTCTATTGTCATCCCCTTAATAATATTCTCTTCCTTTTTGATATAGTCATCCGGAAAGTTGTACTTTGCCATGGTTGAAAGCATCCCTGCCAAAGCACTATTTGTTTCGAACCTGAGAGCATTGGAAAGGACCATGCAGTTCTTAATAAACTGAAGGTCATTTTCACTGATACCGTTCCTGTATTTCTCCATCTCATCCTTGAATATTTTCACTGATTCGAAGGTTGCATCAGATCTCACACTTGTTGCAGCAACGAACGGTGCTTTTGATTTCATTTCCTGAAAATAGCTGGAGGCACCATAAGTAAATCCCTTCTCTTCGCGAAGTATTTGGTTCAATATACTTGTGAATGCACCGCCCAGCCTGTAATTAACGAAATCAGCCTTTACATAGTCAGGGTCGTTTCTCGACAAGGCAAGATAACCAATGTAAATCACAGACTGTCGCGAGCCCGGGATATCAACAAAATATATCTGGGATTTTTCCGGATTTGCAGGAAGAGTATAACTGTTTATCGATACATCTTTGGTTTTCCATTCCGTTTCAAGAGGTTTGAGAGCTGCAAGAACCTGTTCTTTAGATACGTTTCCTGCAATCTGAATTTTAGTTAAGGAGGGTGAGAAATTATTCCCGTAATATGATTTCAGATCATTCATGGTTATTTTATCGATCGATTCCCTGGTGCCCATAGAACTATAACCAAAGATATGGTTAGTACCATAAAGCAGTTTATTAAATAGCTGGTTACCAACGCTTCTGGGCTGAGCTTCAGCTTGTATTATGCTGTTTTTTGTACGGCTCTGGGCTAAAACAAACTCTACTGAATCCCAACGCGGTTCCAGCAGAATCTCCTTCATAAGAGCAACTGTTTTTTCAAAGTTTCTGGAGAGAGAACTTGCATATAACGACATCTCTTCACGGCCGGCGTACATATTGATATTTGAGCCAAGGAGCTCTATCTGTTCCTCCAATTCTTCAGGTGTTTTGTTTTTCGTTCCCTGGGGAAGAACGCTTGCAACCATCCCCGCAACTCCTGGTAGGGCAGTCTTGTCCTGAAGAACCCCGCCATCAATTACCAGACTTAGCTCTACCAGAGGCAATTCCTTATTCTGAATGCCAGAAACCTGGATCCCGTTTGCTAAAGTGGCTTTCCACAATGAAGGTATATTAACCTCAGGAGCTTTTCCGGCAGGCGGTTCAACCGTCCTGTCGATTGATGAAGGAGACTTGACTATTTTTTCATCAGCGGTGCTTGCAATTTCAACCTGACTGGCTTCGTTGATATTCTCTTCTTTCACACCAGCAGGAGTTGAGTTTTCTGCAATCATTTCTGTTTTCCCCTTTGGCACGAAACTGGTGACAATATGAGGCTTACCTTTAATGTATTTGTCATAAGCCATTTTTACATCATTAAGTGTAACTGCCTTAATGTTTTCTATATCTTTTTCGATATATCCGGGATCGTTAAGATATGTATTATAGAAGGCAAGTTGCAGAGACTTTCCGAAAACACTTTCGATTCCTGAATAGAAGTTTTTTTCACTGGAAGCCTTGACTCTTTCAACATCATTTTCAGTTATGCCTTCTTTTTCAAAACGAGCAAAAGCCTCATTTACGGCATCTTCAATCTCTTTAAGTGTTTTGCCCTCATTTGCTCTTATGCTGATTGTAAATTCACCCGCAAGTTCTTTGGAGTAATTATAGGCAGTAGTTCTGGAAGTAAGCTTCTTCTCTTTAACAAGAACTTTATAGAGAGGAGCTTTCTTTCCATCTGCAAGTATTTTTGCCAGAAAATCAAGCGCATAAGCATCTTTATTATATTGCGGTGCGACTGGCCATACAAGGGTAAGCTCCGGAACATTAGCAAAATTGTCTTCATGGTACAGCTTAACAGATTTTTCCAGGGTCGGAACCATTGCTGTGCGTGATGCAACTTCACCGTGTGATTTTATCTCGCCGAAATATTTATTAATCAATAATTTAACAGAATCAGGATTAAAATCTCCTGCAAGTACCAATGTGGCATTATTCGGTCCGTAAAAATGTTCATAGTAAGACTTTACATCATCGAGGCTTGCATTTTTAAGGTCTTCCATTTCACCAATCACTTCCCAGCTATATGGATGATTTGCAGGGTAAAGGTTTTTGCTTATTACATAATCCGTAAATCCATATGGTGAATTATCTTCACCCTGTCTTTTCTCATTCTGTACAACATTCTGCTGTATGGCAAGTGATCGCTTACTTATGGAATTAATAAAAAATCCCATGCGGTCGGACTCGAGCCATAATATTTTTTCAAGAGCATTTTTAGGGAACATCTCAAAATATGTGGTTACATCATTTGATGTGAAACCATTATTGGAGCCTCCTACACCTTCAATGATCTTATCGAAGGTTCCTGTGGGTACATTCTCTGAGCCTCCAAAAAGCAAATGTTCAAAAAGATGCGCAAATCCGGTCTTCCCGGGTGTCTCCCTGCTGGAACCGACATGGTACATTATTGCATAAGATATCATCGGATCAGAATGATCAGTATGAAGTATCACCTGCAGACCGTTTGGCATTGTATATTTTTCGTAAGCTATGCTCAGTTTGTCTTTTACAGGTGCCTTGGTGCATGCTGAAAAGACCATTATTATGGTCATTATCATCAGAACCTTGCCTAAAATACGGGTCTTGTTCATTTTAGAATTTTTAGTTAAGAGTTACGTTATCTGAAAGAAAAGTTCCACGAATTTATAAATTAATGACGTACAATGATTTTTTATTACCGAAATAATTAGTAATGCTTATCTGGTTACAATAAATTTGATAAAATGAAATATATTTATAGTTTACAAAGCAAATCAACAGCAAAGTACCTGACCATGGAATATAACAGTCGTGGTGATTGCACGATTTAATGTCTTTAATACTAATGATTATGTACACCTATACCTTTGGAGGTAAGAAAGGCAAAAAACATATCCTGCATGAGAGCAGCGATCTGGTTGTCGTACGTACTAAAAAATCAAAAGATCTGATTAAGGAACCATTTAAAAGTGAGAGGGAAAAAGCGCTCAAAGATTTCACCCTTGAGATGGAGTTCCCTGAGGCCAATATTGCAGTTTATAAGACAAAACCTTCGGTAAAAACGGGTTATTGATCAGGGACAAAGCCCGTACAGCTCTTAAAAAAGAACCAGGGCTCAGGTTTGCCGGCCGTGTACTGGTTGAGGAAGACGGGAGGACAATTGTCCTCTATACGGAAAATATTTTCATAAAGTTCTTCGACAATATTAAGCCCGGGGTCTGTGAGAAGATCATTAAGAAGAACAAGCTTGCAATAAAACAGAAACCCGGTTATGCAAAGAATGCTTATTTTGTCAGCACCCCTGAAAATACCGGACTTGATGTTTTCAGAATCGCAGAATCGCTGCTCAGCATGAAAGAGGTTGAACTATGTCATCCCGAGCTGATAAAGAAAAAGGCATTGAAGGTGATCCATCCGCTTCAATGGCACCTTAAACCGGCAATGGTAAACGGTGTTAGGGTTGACGCAGATGCCAATGTTGAGGAGGCTCACAGGTTGTCGCAAGGAAGAAATATAATTATTGCTCTCATTGATGATGGTTTTGATATTGATCATCCGGAGTTCATTCAGCAGGGGAAAGTGATTCACCCGAGGGATATCTCGTCGGGAAGCAGCGATCCTCGCCCGCGATACAAGTATGAGAACCATGGCACGGCATGTGCCGGTGTTGCTGCTGCTTCGGGGGTCCAGGCTTCAGGTGTCGCACCGGCAGCAGCCCTGATGCCGGTACGTCTGAGCTCAAATCTTGGCTCGATGGCTGAAGGGAATGCTTTCAAGTGGGCCGCCGATAATGGTGCCGATATTATCTCGTGCAGCTGGGGACCTGCCGACGGCGACTGGTCAAATCCTAATGATCCATCTCACAAAATATATACTGATCTTCCCGACAGCACCCGCCTGGCAATGGATTATGCTGTATCCAACGGACGTAAAGGCAAAGGATGCACAATAACATTCGCTGCCGGTAACGGGAATGAGGATATTAAATATGACGGGTACGCAAGCTATGATAAAGTAATGGCAGTTGCCGCATGTAACGATACGGGAAGGCGGAGCGTGTACAGCGATTATGGGAAGAGTGTCTGGTGCTCATTTCCTAGCAGCGATCTCGGCTACAAGCCTTTCAGGCATCCGGAGCCGCTTACGGATGGAATATATACTACGGATCGGGTAGGAGATGAGGGATATAATCCATTCGGCGACTACACTGACGATTTCGGAGGAACCTCCAGCTCTTGTCCGGGAGTCGCAGGAATAGTGGCGCTGGTGCTCTCGGAGAATCCCGACCTGACATGGATACAGGTGAGAGAAATAATAAAGAATACTTGTGAAAAGATTGACAGGACAAATGGAAAATATAATGCAGATGGGCACAGTAAGTTCTACGGCTATGGAAGGACTGATGCAGAAAAGGCGGTAAAGAGAGCTCTGGAATTGAAAACTGCCAAACCAAAGAAAAAACGGAACATTAGTCTGTCAGGATTAGTAAAGGGACATACAGGTCAGGGGTCAGCACCAGTAAAAACACGGAAATCCAAAAAAGTTATTATTAAATAAGGAGGATAGTTTATGTCAGCAGGTTTACCGGATCAGTTTTTCACAGCAGTGAATATCGGAAGTGTTACGATTGCAACTTCAGCTATTATAGTTGTTGCTAACACCTTTTACAGCCTTTTCAGGTTGCCGCAGAAATGGACAGCAATTGTGATGGCGATGCTCATTGCCTATATTAATGTTCTCTTTTCAGAGGGAGCTCACTGGTACGACTGGCTTCTGGCCTTTTTGAACGGCTGTCTGCTTTTCTGCAGCGCACTGGGATTAAATGAGCTTGTTGTATCGTCAAAGCGGCCTGCAGAGAAAGATCTGGCAGGATCTTCCGGGTTCATGAGAACCTGGCTGAAGAAGATGCCGGGCAGCAAAGCATAATTAGTTTTGTCCCGGAACTGTCAGATCTGGTCATTTATATATTTTAGATAAATGATTCTGTAAATTAATAATTGTTCAAATAAAGATGACAATTCGTTTTCCAATATTATTAAACTGGCGTCTTTGTACTCGTCATATTTTGATTTATCGATAATTTCACTGTTTGAATAATAGGGGTACAGCTCCGCATACGTATTTTCAAAAATTCTTTTCAAAACATCAGATGACAGCTGGTTCAACAATTCCCTGAACTGAAAAAGGTATTTGTTATACAGATATGGATCGGCAACTATTTTTTTATCGAGCATATCTTCGGTTGAAAAAAATAACTTGCTGCCCAGATTCTTTTTATTTTCATCATTTCCTTCATGCGGGGCAACAGAAAACAAATCATCGTAATCCCAGGGAATAATACTGAATTTTTTGATTTCCGGATCAATATAGAAATAGACTTCATCAGTATAGTCTCCATTACGGACAAAAAAATTGAATGCAAGCCATTTCATATAAACATCCAAATCAACCCAATTTGACAGAACCTTATAAAGTTCCTCACCCTTATATTTATTCAATGAAATGTAAATCTGCCTGAAATAGCCCCTGTACTTTTTAATATCGTCCTTGTTAGTTTTGGAGCCTGTCTTTATTTTATTTATATTGTTATTATATCCTCTTCGTATCATCAGAGGAGAATCTTTCTTTTTCATCGCCCAGTCCTCAGGTCGTTCAATGACCATACAGATTCCTTCACTTTGTCCGTTTATCCGTAGTTCACAAAATGAATAAAACAAATCAAAAAGCCTGGTAACCCTCATCATTTCAAAAGCCAGCCGGTTATTTATGTAGTTTTTGTCCATGGAAAGGCTTAATACAAAGAACTTTTTAAATGATTTGGTTCTTTCTCCATGCTTAAATGATGCTTCGGATTTAAGATTAAGACTATAGCTTTTTCTCCTTAAATAGAGTGTTGTTTGTCCCCTGGTAGTGATTTCTACTGGTACCAAGGTATCCCCATTTATTATCAGCCTGGTAGCTTTTACCATAACTTTTTGACCGGTAATGGCTTTGATATTCTCATAATTTGAATTAGAGATATTAAAACTGACAGAATTTTCAATCTTCCTGCCCTGATCAGTCAGATTCAGCTTATTATCATTTGTTTGTACCGATTGACTATGGGAATTGGAAAACACCAGAAGGAAAAATAATAATACTGAGAGGATAAATTTTAAATGGAGATTCATATCTGTAATATTTGTTTAGCTCCCTTATTCTAAAATCAACCTGCTAAATATCAATAGCCAAAAGTGAAATACTAATTATTTATCTTTTCCTGATTGTAATATTGGATACAAGTTATATAATAATTACCTGAATGTCAATTTTATTAATGAAGTGATATAGTGCGTCGTAAGCCGCCTTCGGCAACCGAATGCCGAAGCCCTGGCGAAGGCTTGAAATTGGCTGTTCAGCTGATGAGGAACCTCATAAAATCATCTTGTAACCCACTCCGTGAACAGTAAGAATGATCTTCGGATTATTCGGATCAGCTTCGATCTTCTGCCGCAGCTTCAGTATAAAATTATCTATCGTCCGGGTGGTAACTTCATAATCGATACTCCATACATCGCACATAAGGTCATCGCGTTGAATGATTTTGCCTGCATGAATATACATGTAATGCAATATTTCAAATTCCTTGTACGACATTTTAATTTCATTATTTCCTTTCTTCGCTACATAGTTTTTGAAATTAACATTAATGTTTCCTATGCTTATAAATTCCGGTTCAGCACTTCCTTCTTTTCCGATCTGGGGGCGCCTCAGGATTGCCTTGATCCTTGCAAGCAGCTCGCGCAGGCTGAATGGTTTGGTCATATAATCATCTGCTCCCAGCTCCAGTCCAAGTACCTTATCGATTTCTTCGCCTTTGGCTGTCAGCATGATAATAGGTGCAATCACCCCTTCTTTCCGTGCAGTTTTGCAGATATCAAAGCCGGATATTCCGGGCAACATAACGTCCAGCAAAATAAGGTCAAACTTATTTTGAAGTATTTTCTGAAGACCTGTATTTCCTTCCATAGCGGTATCTACTTCAAATCCTTCGAATTCAAGGTTGTCTTTCAATCCCTTGATCATATTCAATTCATCTTCAACAATCAATATCTTCTTCATATCTGCTAAAATTACTTTACCGGAAATGAAAGCCTGAACAGCGATCCTGATCCCGGTGTACTTTTTACATAGATTCTGCCTTTATGAATATCCATTATATTCTTTACAATTGCCAGCCCCAGTCCCGATCCTTTAACTGAGTTCGCAAGGTTCTTTTCAGTGACCCTGTAGAATTTATCAAAGATATATTTCTGGTTCTTTTCTGAAATGCCGATGCCATGATCTTCCACCTCTACATAGACATAATTATCGTATTTCCCGGTTCTTACATTGATCTCCTTGATCTCAGTACTATATTTCATGGCATTGTCGATAAGGTTCACAAAAGCATCAGCGATTGCTTCCCTGTCAGCCATAATGAGAGGCAGGTCTTTACCCGGCTCGAATGAATAAGAGAATCCTTTGTTCTCAAGTGAATAATGAAATGTGAGAGCTGCATTTTCCACAACTTCATTGATCCCTGTCTCGCTAAATATAAATTTCCGCTTCTTGCTTTCTATCTGTGAAAAGTTGAGGATCCTGTTCACTATGCCTGACAGACGGGCTGTTTCATTCAAAATTATGGCATAATACTCCCTGATCTTCTGTGCATCCTTCACCCTTCCCATCTCAAGTGTCTCAATGTACATGCTTATCAGGGAAAGGGGAGTGCGGATCTCATGTGAGACATTCGATACGAAGTCACTCTTCAGCTGGGATATTTCAACCTGCTTTTTAACATTTCTGAATATCAGCCATGTTCCAAAAATCAGGACGGTATCCATCAGTACAACCAGAATAAGGTTCCTTTTAGTTCTGTCTCTTGATAGATCAGCTATGGTAATATTTTTCAGCTCAATCCCCATCTGATAATCTTTAAGCAGCCAGAAAGGTTCCTTATTCGTAATTTTACCCGGATTATATTGTTTATCTGAGGTATAGAAAGGAAGATCATCCCCTGTCCGGTATGCAACAATATAAAATTTGTCTTTCGCGATCTCCTGGATCTTCGGATCAAGTATCTGGCTGATGAATTTTCCGGGATCGATGACCAGGACATTAATTTCATACTGATCTTTGACAAGAGCATAAAAAACAATCAGCTGCATATCCCTGCCAGTCTTTCCAATCGTCTCAATTTTACGATAACCTCCTTTTATGTATGTCTGTAGCTGCTGAAGAGTTTTGCCGTTGCTTCCAAGCCTACCGGTAATTTCAGATACCAGCGAGCTGTCGCGGTACGAATATGGCACGGAAGAGAGATATTCAAGGTTATTATCGAACTGGATCAGGCTCACCACGGCGGGAAATTCACTTATAAGGCTGTTCAGTTCAGGTACAGTATCAGGTCCGGGGCTGTTTAAGCTGTTTTCAATCCTGGTGGAAAGGTTACTTATAATATCATCGGAGTATTGATTTATGGAAAACAGAATGGCGTCCAGCTGATTTTTGTATATGTCCTGGATAACCTTTTCATTCTGCCTGAGGTTGCCAATTTCAAACACTGAAAAGACCAGAACAGGTAAAATAATAACTGCCAGTATCAATAAACCTATTTTTCGCAATGAAGAGCTCATCCGGCGATAATTTCTTTAAATATAAAAGATTTCATTGAAATAACCCGATTTTAAAACCCGGAAAGGAGCCTTATCCCATCGACAGGCTCCTTTCCTTTTTTTCAAAATGTTCAACCCCAACTGTATAAAACCCAAATCTGATATTTTGTTATCCGGAATTGGAGAAGTTGTTAATTTCCGGCTTTCTTCAGTTTTCTCCAGTAATCGATATATTTGGCTTGTGAAATAATTCCAACAGGTCCTTCATAAATCCCGCCTGAGCCCCCTG
This sequence comes from uncultured Bacteroidales bacterium, assembly GCA_963825935.1. Classification (GTDB taxonomy): domain Bacteria; phylum Bacteroidota; class Bacteroidia; order Bacteroidales; family VadinHA17; genus LD21. The sequence continues at coordinate 714,761 of CAWGUN010000013.1, forward strand.
TATCCAGAACCCTGACCGCAACGACATTTTTCTGACCCTTTTTCAGCAATCCTGCGGGTATGTAATATCCCCTGTATGCGTCATATTCCTGACCTGAATTTGTCAGTTCTTTGCCCTTGTCCGGAAAATACCCGGTAGAGCCGACAAATATTCCGTTGATATACACCTGGTCGATATCGTCTATCTTACCCATCATAATTACCATTTTTTCATCAATGTTGTTTGCCGGGCAGATAAATGATTTACGATACCATGCGTAACCGTCATAGTCACGGTATCTCTGATCTTCCCATTTTGCAGGAACAAATATCTCATCCCACAGTTTATCGTCAAAATCAGATTCTTTCCGCCTTAAATCATCACCTGGCTTGAACTTCCAGGGACCCTGGAGGTTGATGTCAAAATTAACAGTGGTTTTCCCTCCGTATAATCCGGGTTCACCACTTACAATCCCTCCCCGGTCATATGAATCGAACACCTTAACCGCAATGAGATTTGAAGCATCGAAGATAATGTACTCTTCAGGGATATAGTAAACACGCTCGGCATTATAGGCAGTGCTGTAATCCGGGGGGAAACTGCCGGTTGAACCTATCTTACGTCCGTTCAGGTATACTTCATCGACATCATCAATATATCCCATATTCAGGTAAAGCATCCGTCCCTTGTAAGCCGAGGCAATGGTGATCTTTTTCCGGTAGAAGGCATATCCGTTGTATCCATTGAATCCCTGGTCTTCCCAGGGGGAAGGTACGTTTATGCTTTCCCACCCGCTGTCATTAAACTTTGGCGATATCCACTCTTCATTAATACCTATCGAAAACAGCCAGCTGCCTTTCAGGCTTTGAAGGAGTACCAGGTCACCATTGCCGGGATTAGCTTTACCTGGTAAAGTAAGCAGACAAATCAGTGCAGATATAAATATGGTTCTCATTTTTCTTTTATTTAATAATGTAATCATAGCTTTTACTGCTTTTTTTACCTTATAAACTTATTGTACAAATATTCCCAGAAAGATTGATCGGAATGATATTCATTATTGTATTCACGGTAATTTTCTGCCGACATTATCCCTACCGGACCCTCGTAAATACCTCCCAGTCCCTGATCGTCAAGTACTCTTACAGAGAGGATATTCATCCCGTTTTGTTTGAGCAAACCCTCCTTAATTTTATATATTCTGCGAACGGTACATTCCCATCCGTTCCAATTGTATCGAAAACTTTTCCTCATGTCATAGACATTCCCTACAAATTCACCATTCAGATACACGTCATCAACATCATCGATCTTACCAAGCGCGAGATACAAATCTCCGTTATTTAAGTTTTCGGGCAATTTGAATTTAACACGATACCAGGCATAGCCATCGAGATCTTCATATCCTTCATTTTCCCAATAATCCGGTACATTGATTAACGTCCAGTCTTCATCATTGAACTCCGGAGATTTCCAGTCCTTGTTATTTCCGGTATGGAATTTCCATTTACCGCTTAAATCCAGATTTAGAAGTTTATTATCCTCATCGACATAAATGCCTGTGGGGCCTTCCACGATGCCCCCTTCAAGATAGCTATCATATACCCTCACAGCGATTACATTCTCTCCATTTTCTTTAAGGTTTTCAAAAGGAATGATATATTTTCTGCTTCTGTTGTAAGCCGATTCATAGTCTGGCGGGAACTTGCCGCTTTTACCAATCAGCTTGCCATTAAGGTAAACTTCATCGACATCGTCAATGCGACCCAGCATTAAATAAAGCGTTGTATTGGCCGGCATATCTCCCGGTTTAAAAGTTTTCCGGTACCAGGCATAACCGTTGTAGTCCTTATATCCTTCATTCTCCCATGGTCCGGGTACAGTGATCTGGTCCCAGCCGGAATCGTTATATGAAATGCTGGCCCAGGTTATGTCGTCGCCGATCGAAAATTTCCAGTACCCTGAAAGCGATACTATTTTACGTAGATTTTCAGCATTGGCCTGAATACTGAACATCAATGTGAGAACGACAAAAGCGAAATACCTGTTATGTTTTGTTTTCATAGTCATTAAGTATCAATTAATGAATCAAAATTACAGGGCTGCGGGTGAATCAATGTCACAGCCAGGTAAAAAATTGTCATGAATTGTCACCGGATTGTAAAATGTTGACATAATCTGAGCAAATCAACAAGCCGCTCTCATCCCTGGTAATTCTCCACAAACCATTTAACATAATGCGGAATAAGTGTCGCAGCATAATATGGCATGTTCATCAGAGTGTAAGGTACGCCCGCGGGAGTTTTTACTTTTTCGACAGAGAAAAAGTTTGCGAGTAATCTTACCCCGTATTTATGACTGCCTCTTTCGATAAACTGGTGAAGAGACCTTAAGGCTCCCTGCCCGCCTGATTTTACTTCAACCGGAATTAGATATTTCTTAAACTGGTACAGGATGTCAACCTCCGCATTGCTATTAGCTTTTTCTCTTACCCAGAAAGAAGGCTTATAAAGAACTGAATGATTCTGAGCCTGAAGCTGTTGGGTTACCAGATGCTGGATTATCCTTCCTCTACAGAATTTATTCAGGTCTGATATGCCGATCATTTCTGACTGGTGACCGAGTGAGTAATTGAGCAGTCCTGTATCCAGAAACTGGAGTCTGGGCTTTCTGGTGATATCGGGTACCATGGGAGGCTCAAGATTTGTGGATGGATAGATGATCTGAATTATCCTTGCCATATCAAGCGCCCTTAGAGCTTCACCGACTTCTCTTGACCTGTATGCGGAGTTGCCAAATCCCGCCATTGTTATCCTGTCTTTTTCAAAAGGCGCAGTATCCATGATATGTCTGATGATCTTTCTTTCGGTGGAATTGGAACCATATTTTTCTACATCATCGCGATAGCTCTGCCAGATATTGCTGTAAATTTCACCGAGGTTAATAAAACTCCGTTCCTCGGAGAAACGCTTAATTACTTCAGGCATGCCGCCAATTACGGCATAATCGTTAAAAAGGTCCATGATGGCATCATGGGCAGGCTTTTTTACAGGTATTTTCAATAGCTCGTCCAGAAGATCTTTTCTGTTTATTGCTAGAAGAAATTCTTCAAAGTCGAAAGGATGCAGGAGAATCTGTTCCACCCGGCCAACGGGGAATGCAGGAACGTTTTTCAAAACAGACTCAAGGAGTGATCCTGCAGCAATAATGAACAATTCCGGATAATCTTCATAGAAATACCTGAGGAGTTTAATAGCTTTTGGGGACTCCTGTATCTCATCAATAAAGATCAGTGTCGGTTCTTTAGTCAGGGGAATCCCGGCCCTGAGGAAGAGAGCCTCAACTACATCCTTTACCTGTCCGAGGTTTTCAAAGAGGAATTTATCCTTTTCTTTTTCGAGGTTCAGCGAGATGAAATATCTGAACTCTTTTCCGAACTCCCGGACGAGAGTTGATTTTCCTACTTGTCTGGCCCCTCTGATGACCAATGGTTTGCGGTAAGGTTTCTTTTTCCATTGCAAAAGATATTCATATAGTTTCCGGTAAAACATTTTAATATTGTATTAAATACAATGCAAATATAGATAATATATGTAACAAAAACAATGCAAATACAGATATTATATGTATTAGATACAATGTAAAATATATTTATTAATGTAATAAATACAGGGCATTTAAAGACAACCTCATGGGGGGATGTGAAAAGTCTTGCAGGCCGTGAACACGTGGCTCATGACTCTCTTTTACTATTGTTTGGAGCAGTCATATCTCACCTGTAAAATCTCAAAAACCAAAGAAAAAAACAGTGATAACTCCATCCGTCAGATCTGAAAAGATACTAATGGATAGATTTTTATTTGACTTGTGTTATTGTCTTTATTAACTTTATCCAAATCAAGAATTATCATGGCAAGCATAATAGAAGGTTATAATTACGACATCTTCATCAGTTACCGCCAGAAAGACAACAAATATGATGGCTGGGTTACCGAGTTTGTTGACAATCTGAAACGGGAGCTCGAGTCAATGTTTAAAGATGAGGTTAGTGTTTATTTTGACATTAATCCGCAGGATGGACTGTTAGAGACATCATGATGTAGATGCCTCCCTGGAAGAGAAGCTAAAATGTCTGATTTTTATACCAATTATTTCACGTACCTATTGCGATCCAAGGTCATTTGCATGGGACCATGAGTTTAAAGCATTTATCGAACAAGCCTCTCAGGATCAATTCGGTTTGAAGGTAACATTGCCCAATGGGAATGTTGCTAACAGATTACTGCCGGTTCGTATAAATGATCTGGATAATGCTGATATTAAACTTTTAGAATCAATATTAGGTGGCATACTTCGAGGAGTTGATTTTATTTATAAATCTGCCGGAGTCAACAGACCTTTGAGGTCAAAAGAAGATAATCCGCATGACAATTTGAACCATACAATTTATCGGGACCAGATAAATAAGGTTGCCCTGACAGTCAGGGATATCATTGAAAGCATGAAGGTATCTGTTTCTCCGGTACAGGCAAAACAAAAAGAAATTCAGGTAAAGAAGAGTGAAGAGAAAAAGGAGATTAAAGTTAAAGAAAGGGTTGGGAAAGAAATAATTAAACCAAAGCAGGAAGTTCAGGGCGAAAAATTAAAACCTGAAAGAGAAAAAAGATTTTCGTTATTAAGGAAGCCTGGAATTTTGATACCGGGTATTCTGAGTTCTATTGCCATTCTGGGAGCATTTATCTTTCTCCTGAATCGTCATTCAAAAGTAAAATGGGCTAAAGAAAAGGCGATTCCGGAAATTTACAGACTTACAAATGAAGGAAATTATTATGCAGCCCTGGATCTTGCTGAACAAACAGAGAAATGCATTCCGGATGATCCTGAACTGAAGAAGTTGTGGTCAGATTTTTCAAACCGTGTTACTACAAAATCTGACCCTCCAGGAGCAAGGATATATCGGAGAAATTATGATGATACTGATACAAACTGGATTTTTGTTGGAGTTACCCCACTTGATAGTGTTCGTTTCCCTTTAAGTTTCTCAAGGATAAAAGTTGAGAAAAAAGGATTTCAGACGGTATATGATGCAACTAATTCAGTCCAGCTTAATATCAGGGATTATATTCTTGACAGCATTGGCAGAATTCCGGAAAACATGGTTCATGTTCCTGGTATTAAAGTTTCTATTAATAACACACTTCTTAAAAATGTTGAGTCAGTAGAAATCAAGGATTTTTTAATCGATAAATATGAGGTTACCAATAAACAATATAAAATATTCATAGAAAGTGGTGGATATCAGAAGAAAAATTACTGGAAGCAACCTTTTATTAAAAGTGGAAGAACTCTCACATGGGAAGAAGCCATGTCAATTTTCGTTGATAAAACAGGGAGGAATGGACCTTCAACATGGGAAGCCGGTGATTATCTCAGAGGTGAAGATAATTTTCCTGTAGGTGGTGTGAGTTGGTATGAGGCAGCAGCTTATGCAGAATTCATTGGCAAATCACTTCCAACATATTACCATTGGAGAAGAGCTGCTGGTTTTGATTACAGGGAATATCTTCCTCGTTTGATATTGGCAGGTGATGGAGTTTGGGGTATATCATTCATTATACTGAAAAGTAATTTCAGTGGTAAGGGTCCATCGCCTGTTGGTTATTACGAAGGTATAGCAGGCTATGGAACATACGACATGGTAGGTAATGTTCGTGAATGGGTTTGGAATGAGAGCACCCCAGGTGAACAGAGATTCATCCTGGGTGCAGGTTGGAACGATCCCACATATATCTCTTCGGAAAGGTATTTCCAACCTTCGTTTGATAGATCTCAGATTAACGGATTTCGTTGTGTAAAGTATCTCCATACAGATGAAAATCTGACAATTCTTCAGAGTCCTATAGAAAAAATTAAGACTCGCGATTTCATGCATGAAATACCTGCATCCGATCGACAATTTGAAATCTTCAAAAGGATGTATGTGTATAATAAATCAGATTTAAATGCTATTATTGAATCAGAGGACAAAAGCGAAAATTATTGGATAAAACAAAAGATAACATTTGATGCACCTTATGGCAATGAACGTATTATTGCTTACCTGTTTCTGCCAAAATCATTTAATCCACCCTATCAGGTTATTGTATATTTTCCCGGAAGCAGTGCTCTTAATATGTTGTCAAGCAAGTCATTAGTGGGCATGATGAATATTGATTTTATACTAAAAAACGGACGTGCCGTTATTTATCCTATTTATAAAGGAACTTATGAACGACATTTCGAAGTCAGTTCATATTCAAATAATGATATCGCTGATAGAGAGCATGTAATTCAATGGTATAAAGATTTGGCACGTTCGATCGACTACCTGGAAACCAGACCTGATATTGATACCGCCAAAATAGCATATTTCGGATTCAGTTGGGGAGGAAGAGTCGGACCTATAATGACTGTATTAGATGATCGTATCAAGGTATCTGTTCTCTATGTCGCCGGTATCAAATATTCAGGTCCCTTTCCAGAGGTGGACCCATTTAATTTTGTTCATCGGGTTAAAATTCCGACTCTGATGTTGAACGGAAAGTATGATGCTGATTTTCCATATGAATCATCACAGAAACCTTTGTATGAATTACTTGGCACACCGCAAGAAAATAAACATCAGTTTATTTATGAATCAGGGCATTTTGTACCCAGGAATGAATTAATCAAGGAAACTTTAGACTGGTTGGATAAGTATTTAGGCCCGGTAAAATAAAAAGTGTGTAACCAGGTATGTAAATAAATAATCCCACTGTAGTATATTCATTTACATTGGGATTTTAAAAGCTCACGGGGAGGCTTCAAAGCAAATCAATCCCCTGGTCGTTTCACTCGCATGGTCTTATTGTTTTTATCTGTCCTTGCTCAGGCGAGTCTGGCTCGTCCGGCTAAAAATAAAAATCCCGTACGTCAGCTGGCGTACGGGATTGATTTGCTTTGGCGGAGAACTTACCTTTGTCCGTGTTATGGGCTGGTTAAGAGGTAGCTATTTTCTTTTTGATGGTCAGTTTATAATATATTCTATTTGTTTTTCGTATAAAGAATTCATTGGTGGAGCTGTGAAGCTACTCCAAGACTTAACTTGTCCATCGACATAAATCAGAAGATTATAATTCCGAGAGGCATTAGTATTATTGTTGACCTTAACATCTAGTGTAGCGGTGAATGGTTTTTGTGTAACTAGGATTGTCTCTGTACCATTTTGAATTTGAGAAATATTGTCTATTGTCTTCAGCTGACCAGATTGGTCTGTATAAATAAATTGAATTATATAACTGTCTACTGGATCAATTTTATATTGTACCTGAACCTCGGTTGTTGATTTTTTGCATGAGTTAAAAAACAGAATAAGAATTATTAAAAAACTGAAAGAGGCAAATTTTTTCATTTTCTTAGCTTTTAAAAATTTATCTTATGAGAATATTTTCACTATAACATTAATTGATGTCATTTTGTTCAATTAATTCATGCAACGGATGTTTAATAAATTACCGCTAGCAGCCCAGCAATAAAGAGGGCGAAGCTGAATCCCGCCATGGCGGGGCAAAAACCCTGTCTGACTGGCGTCAGCCAGGCAGGCGTGACAACATGTTCCGCGCAGCGGGAAACAACTTACCCATATTGTCCCTGTTATGGCTAGTTGACATTTTCTTTACTTTAGTTCAATGTTCAATATCATGATACAGCGTTAGTTAATATGAGAACTTAAAAAAAAGCAAAAATAATTAGGTTAATTAAATAAACTAGATTATATTTGTGCCTATATAAATTAATTAACAATACGAAATATGGAAAATATTAACTTGACACCGGAAGAGAGCTTTAGTATCATCAATAAAGCTATTGCTAACTTTAAGTTGAATTATAGGGAAACTGCAAAAGTATTTCTCCTATGGGGCTGGGTATTAGCTTTTGCCAGCTTTTCTAATTTCATCGGTTTAAAAATTTTATACAGCAGAGAAGCATTTGAATTTATGGGGCTATTAAGTTTGTGTAATTGGGCTGTGTTTCTTTTAATTGGGTTTATAATCATGTTTTTTATGGAACGTAAATTAAATAAGGATAAGAAAGTATTCAGCTATTTAGAAAGTTATTTCAAAAATCTTTGGACAGTAACTGCGGCTTCCTTTGTTATTGCAACATTTCTATGTATAAAATTGGAAATAAATCCACCACCGATAATGTTGTTAATCGCAGGCATTGCAACCACTACATCAGGGCTGCTTATTAAGTATAGGCCTGTTATAATTGGAGGTATGGCATTTTTTATATTCAGTTTAGCTGCAACATTTGTATCAAATGAATACATATCATTAATTGTCTTTGCGGCGATAATCTGCGGTTATTTGATACCAGGATATTCTTTAAAATCAGCAAAAGTATAGTAATATGTACAATGATTTAGATCCTTTATTACACTCGCAATTACGGTTGGCGATCATCTCTATGCTTATTTACTCCGAGAAAGTTGAGTTTGCGCATATTAAAGAAGAAACAAAGGCCGCTTCCGGTAATATCAGTATACAGATAAAGAATCTGCAGGAAGCAGGATATATTAAAGTTGAAAAAACCTTTAAAAATAATTATCCAAAAACCTTTGTGTCAATTACTGATAAAGGAGTTAAGGCATTTGAATCTTATGTAAATGATCTTAAAAAATACATTAATCCCAAAAAGTAAAGTTCAGAGTCCTAAATATTATTGTCTATTGCAAAAAAATTAAAAATACATTTCCCCAATTCATTGAAATCCTTCACCATAGTCCACCAGTTAGCCATAACTCGCTTTAATGGTTAGTTTCTTTGTATCCCGGTCTTTTGTTTCTACCAATTAGCAGATAGTTATTTTATGAGTTATAATGGAATTATCAGGATTTATAAAATTGAGAATATAGTCGCCTTTAGCGCTGATGGAAACATCTTGTCTTTTATCCGTTATGGCTAAGGTATTATTATTACCGTCAGGGATAATTTATTTCATTTTTACAGCAGTTACTACTTTAACTACCTTGTTATCTCGTTTTGCAGTTTGTATAAGATTATCAGGTGTTTTAAACTCAAAAGTAAATTTAAGAGGAGAATTAACAGGGTTGATAATTAAAATCTCCCCTGCATCAGTCGATGTGAACCAGGTTGAACATATTTCAATTGCAGTAGAAGATTTTATTAATTCCGACATAATATATTTGTCAGCTCCCTTATCATATCCAAAAACCTGTATCACAGAATCTAAAATGTTGTTTTTAGTGTAAATCCGGCTCTTGCTTATCATTCCGGTACCAAACGGTTTGGTTTCACTAATGAGAAAAGTATCCCTTCCCAATTCACATTTCCAGGTTCCAATAAACTGCTTCATTAACTCAACCTGATTGAGTTTTATTTGATCAGTTTGTGCAAAGATCTCCACAACGGAAAATATTTGGAATGTTGCAATTAGTGTGTATTTACAGATTGTATTCATTGATTAAGGATTAATTTTAGCATTTTCAGTGTTATATTGGGTTTATTACTGATCTTCTTATTTTAAGAGAGCTAAAACCAGTGTATCAATGTTTTGACTCTCTTTTGAATAGAAAGCTACTGAACCCTTACTTATGTCAAGAATATAGGTAAAACCGTTCTGAGTTGCTACCTTCTCTATTGTCTTAATTATCTTCTCATAGATGGGTTGAAGTAACTCTGTATTTCTCTTCTGTAAAGTTTCTGTTGCATTTTGCTCAAATTCCTGTAGTCGTCTTTGTTTGTCAAGTATTTCATTCTCTTTAGCTTTCTTAACAATTTCAGTATATGCGGATTCTCCTTTTGTATAATCATCAACCAGTTTGTTGTAGATGACCTGCATTTCTTCAAAAGAAGTTGCAATTTCTTTAGTCTCTTTATCCAATACTAATTGAGCACTATCTCGCTCTGGTAAGGCAGATAAAATTTTCATTACATCAACATGTCCAATTTTTAATTGACTCTGAGAGTAAGAAGTCTCCGTAAATGATAGTAATCCAGATACGAGAATAAACACAGCTAAGTTTCTCATAGAATTTTGGTTTAGGTTAGTAATTAATTAAAATGGACTTAAACCGCTGAAAATTTGTTTCAAAAAAACAAAGGAATCCAGGTTGGAATGAGTCATGATAAAATTACCTGAGATTATTCTATGGGTGAGTTAAAGTCACGTTAAATATCTGTTAATGAGTAGTTAAATCAATCTTGTAGATCTGAATGCCATACTTTATGTCCGGATGGCGATGCAAAAACCATGATGAGCTTATTAATTATACCGTCCGTATGTCCTGAATAAAAACCAGTTAAATAATAAACCTATCTAAATAGGTTCATTATCTTCATAATGAGTTTTGGCGGAGGCTTCATCCCCAGTTGTTCCATAGCAGCTAAGCGGTCAGGGACACCCCAATGCTCAACAAGTTTACCCTCTTTGAAACGCATGATATCTATGACTGTAATCTCGATTTTCTTACCAGTAGGAGGCATTGGGCCAAATTGCCCCACCTGGGTTCCACGAGCTGTCATTCGTCCCCAGACTTTATTGTCATTAACTACCACATCTTCGATAACCATAGAAAAATCCGTAAACGCTTGATGAAGACTATTAATAGCATTTTTTACTCCCTCAATATTTGGAGGGAAGAATCCATATTGGTGTTCTACAAAATCTTGTGAAGTATGTTTATCAAATACAGTCACATCGCCTTTGCTGAATCCTTCTTCAATCAGGAATTTGAACAGCTGTTCATTAGAGGTTTCTGTTTCCATATTTACAATTGATTTTATAGACTAACAAATATCCTGTCATATTGTTGTTATATGTTAATCATTCCATTCTATTAAGTGTAATTGGCTAGTGCTAACGTCACGGCAATAAGGAGGGCCGGGCGTGAAGTCCCGACATGTTATGTCGGGATAGCGAGGAGCCAGACTGCAGGGTGGGCGTTACCTGACGACAGCACCGGGCAGGGTCCTGGTACTTTAGTCCGCCAGCTGGAGGATCACGGTGCGAGGATTTTGATTGCGGGCAGATGCGCGCTTTGCCCAACAAGCGAAGCCAAACCCCGCCATGGCGGGGCAAAAACTGTGACGAGCTTATTAATTATACCGTCCGTGTTAGCATTTCGGGCCAGTTTTATTTTTCATTTACTTTTGGCAACAAAGTGATCCCGGTTAAATTAGCTTTCCCGTTTTTCAGGAATTCGTAGGTTATCCGGTCTGCCTGACAGTCAATGAACTGGATTCTTTTTAAACTTTTGTTTTTAAAGAAAGTGTTTAGAATGGTAGCATTTTTGAAAATCAACTTGGTAAACGAGCAGTTTTCAAACGAGCAGTCCTGTAATGTACCAGTGAAAATAACATCTGCAACATGTGAATCAATAAAGGAAGTGCAATTCCATATAGCATCCACAATTGTATTTTTCCCAAAACCACCAGATTTAATTATCACTCCGGTAAAATCAGCACCGGTGAAATCGCAATCGGTGATATAGGTTTGTGAAAATTCAGTTTCTTTCATCGAACAGTCCTTAAAAAGATTGTTTGATAAGTTGGAGTTTTGGATTTGGCTTCTGCTGAAGTCGGAACCTGAAAAGTCACAGGTATGAACATTATTGCTTTTTAGAAGAAGTCCTGACATATCAGAACCAACAAACTTGCAGCGAAGCATGTTAGATGAACTGAATTTTTCGTGCAGATTCTTTAATCCGGAAAAGTCAGCATCCATCCAGTTCCCGCGTGACATATCCCAGCTACGATTAATCTTCTGCTTTGAGGATGACAAATCATTTGTTTGTTTTTCCGAAAACTCATTTGGAGTTAATTCAGTTGAAACAGGGAATAAGTCTTCTGAAAAATAGTTAAGGTCAACACCCAGAATTTCTGCAAGGCGGTTAAAAGTAATGATATCAGGCATTGATTCTCCGCGTTCCCATTTTCCTACTGCTTGTGAGCTTATGAAAAGTCGCTGGGCAAGTTGTGCCTGAGAAATATTTACTTTCTTTCGTGCTTCGGCAATTTTATTGCCAATCATTTTAAAGTTTACCATATCTTCTATTTTTAAAATTGTTTGATACGGCAAAGGTATTTTGGTGAATTTCCAGAATCAAAATAAATCAAATACTTATAGTTGTTATTACGCTACTTATAGTTGTAAATCAACATCCAAAGGTAGTATTTGTCGGATTTGAGATTGCTCAATGGCTAAATCAAGGTTATTACTTGATATTTTGCTTTTTCTGTCAGTATTTCGGGCCGCCTGTTTTTGTTTTGAAACTGTCATGTTGATTGCAATTTGTCCTTGTAATCGGGCAGGAGGCCTGAATGCTAACGGCTCGGCAATAAAGTGCGTTTGTGTTCCCGTTTTTTATCCTAAAAAGCGGGATGCCGTGCCCCGACAAATCCACCAACAGGCAGAGACGAAATCCCGCCCTGGCGGGACAAAAACCCTGTCTGACTGGCGTCAGCCAGGCAGGCGTGACAACTTGTCCCGCACAGCGGGAAACAACTAACCTATATTGTTCGTGTTAGCTGCTGACCGTTTTTAGAAAGTCAGACGGAGTCATTACTGGGATTTCGGAGTTCTTATAATCTTTTGTATTTCTGGTAATTAAAACGTCTATTTTTTTATTCTCTCGAGCGCAACAGTATTGAATACTATCCTCGAAATCAGGGAATCCTGTGGTCAGAGCATTTTTTATTGTTTGCTGGTCCACTTTAAGGATACTCAGCATTTCGGAGATATTGTCAAGTTTTGACATTACTTTATTATGGGATTCAATTTTCCTCAAAACATAATACAAATTGCTGAAAGATAGTGATGATACATACCCTCTAAGTTTCTTTTCTTCAATTAGAGTGAAAATGACAGCAGCTTCCCGGGAGTGAGGTTTTCTGTCGATCAGAATGTCAATAATCACATCTGTATCAATAAATAAGTCTGTCATCTTAAAGGTATTTTTTAGCCAAAGAGTCTGCAAGTTCTTTTTTATAATCAAAGTCAGCAGGCAAGTTAACACTACCCAGCAAGGATTTTACTCTGGGAGAGAAATCTGTATCCTTAATTGCAGAATTCTTGGTTAAGAGTTTAAGATAATTTTCTACAAGGTCAGATAAACTTCTGTGCTTTGTCCTTGCATACACTTTTGCCCTACGTGCAACATCTTTATCAATGCTCAATGTTAATTTTGTATCCATTGTTTACGTATGTATTATATTCACAAATATACGTATTCTATTCTTAAAAACAAATGTTACTGCTTATAGGTTGTAAGTGTGCAGGAAGGCTCGGGTTGGCAGCTAACGGCCGGGCAATATGGAGGGCCGAGCATTAAGTCCCGACATGTAATGTCGGGATAGCGAGGAGCCAGACTGCAGGGCTGGTGTTACCAGATACTGCCCCGACCGAGCCTTTTGCGAGCGTCGGGGTGTCCGGGTGCAACGGACATTACGAATTTGTCTTGGGAGCAGGAGCGGGAAACAACTTACCCATATTGTCCGTGTTATGGGCCAGGCCTTTTTATTTATCTCGGTACCAGAAAATTGTCTTGTTTTATGGAGTCTATTTTTGCTAATTTTTTATTTCCTGTCATGGTGTGAAAGAAATATTATTGAGTCGGTGCGATGGGGGGAAATTTTAAATTTGATTTAAAGGAGTAAGCTCTTTTGCAATTTTAGGTTTGCGTGTCAGCATGTGTGAATTGCAAATGTGCTTACCCCTTTGTTATTACTAAATGTCTTGGCTAAAAAATTATGAAAGCTAAACTACCTTATTGAGAAAAATGTATGCACAATTTTACAGATCAATTTGGAGAAAATTAACCAAATATTTATTCTGTTGGTCGTCCGGCAGCTATAGTTTTACTCCTCTCAATTGATTGAAGAGCTAGATAGTTATCCCCAAATTTATCCAGATTTTCCATTTCCTTATCGTACTGGTCGAAATGGCGTTCCTCATCATCAACTAACGTTTCAAAAATCTTTTTTGATGCTGAGTCAGCATTTTTTGAACACTCATTTGCCCAATTGTTATAATCTTTTATACTACCTGTTTCCATTTTTGCAGCAAGCTCAAGCATCTTTTTAACATCACGGATTTTTTTCACTTCTCCTGATGCTTTCATCTCAACTTCTCCTTTCAGAAAAAGGATTCGTTCAGCCAGTTTCTCAACATGCATCATCTCTTCAATTGCAGTACGTCTGAACAGGTTTGACAATAGATCGTAACCCAAGTCGTCACAATGAAAATGGAAATACATATACTGGTGAACTGCCGATAATTCATCGGCAACAACCTTGTTAAGTAGTTCAATACTTTTCTCTTTCATTTTATGTTTATTTATTTTTAAAATACTCATACTAAATCAAACCTGTCAAGATCCATTACTTTATCCCATGCTGATATGAAATCTTGTACAAATTTTTCGCGGGCGTCCGAACTTGCATAAACCTCGGCAAGTGCCCTGAGCTCTGAATTGGATCCGAAAATGAGATCAACCCTTGTCCCAGTCCACTTTAAATCGCCTGATACCCGGTCACGCCCCTCAAACTCATCCCTTGATTCAGAGGTTGGCATCCAGACTGTATTCATATCGAGCAGGTTTACAAAGAAGTCGTTGGTAAGCACTTCAGGACTTTTGGTGAATATGCCATGTTTTGAATTGTCAAAGTTCGTGTTCAGAACACGCATTCCACCGATGAGAACTGTCATTTCCGGGGCAGTTAATGTAAGCAGCTGAGCTTTATCCACAAGTAGTTCTTCGGGGCGAACTGAGAATTTTCTTTTCAGATAGTTTCTGAAACCATCAGCTGCCGATTCCAATACTGAGAATGATTCGACATTTGTTTGTTCTTGGGAAGCATCCATCCGGCCGGGTTTGAATTGAATGGTGATCTTATGACCTGCATCCTTTGCAGCTTTCTCAACCGCTGCACAGCCCGCCAGGACGATAAGATCGGCAATAGAAACCTTTTTGCCGCCCTTCTGGGAGATATTAAATTCCTTCTGGATCCCTTCCAATACGTCCAGCACTTTCTTAAGCTGTGGAGGATTATTAACCGGCCAGTCTTTCTGTGGGGCAAGACGGATACGCCCTCCATTTGCTCCGCCTCTCTTGTCGGAACCGCGGAACGAGGATGCCGAGGCCCATGCTGTTGATACAAGCTGTGATACTGATAGTCCTGATTTTAATACCTTGACTTTAAGTGAAGCAATATCCTTTTCATCAATAAGGACATGATCCACGGCCGGGATCGGGTCCTGCCAGATAAGCTCTTCTCCGGGCACTTCAGAGCCTAGGTATCGTGCCCTGGGTCCCATGTCGCGATGAGTCAGCTTGAACCAGGCACTTGCAAAGGCATCGGCAAATTCAAGCGGATTTTCGTAGAAACGCCTTGATATCTTTTCATAAGCCGGATCAAAACGTAGAGAGAGATCAGTGGTCAGCATGGTCGGAGCATGTTTTTTTGATGGGTCATGAGCATCAGGGACGCTTTTTTCAGCATTTTTTGCTACCCATTGATAGGCGCCTGCCGGACTTTTGGTTAATTCCCATTCATAATTAAACAAGTTATCGAAAAAGTAATAACTCCATTTAGCAGGAGTCTGGGTCCAGGTAACTTCAATACCGCTTGTGATCGTATCTCCACCTTTTCCTGTCCCAAATGAGCTTCTCCAGCCCAGGCCCTGTTCTTCAAGGTGGGCAGCTTCGGGTTCAGGACCTACCTGCTTTGAATCACCGGCACCATGTGTTTTTCCAAAGGTATGTCCGCCGGCAATGAGAGCAACTGTTTCTTCATCATTCATTGCCATGCGGGCAAATGTGTTACGGATATCCTTAGCTGCAGCCACCGGGTCAGGTTTTCCACCCGGACCTTCCGGGTTAACATAGATGAGCCCCATCTGAATAGCAGCTAGAGGATTTTCTGTCTCACTCATATCAAGGTTACGCTCGTCATTTTCAAGCCATTTGGCTTCAGAACCCCAGTAAACATCTTCCTCTGATTCCCAAACATCTTCACGACCTCCGGCGAATCCGAAAGTTTTAAATCCCATTGATTCCAGGGCAACATTACCAGCAAGAATCATCAGGTCGGCCCAGGATATCTTACGGCCATATTTCTGCTTGATCGGCCAAAGCAGCCTGCGGGCTTTGTCGAGGTTGACATTATCAGGCCAGCTGTTAAGTGGTGCAAACCGCTGCTGACCATGCCCTGCGCCGCCACGGCCGTCACCTGTGCGGTATGTTCCTGCACTGTGCCAGGCCATACGAATAAACAACGGGCCATAGTGCCCGAAATCTGCGGGCCACCATTCCTGTGAGTCAGTCATCAGTTTGTGCAGATCCTTTTTAACTGCTTTCAAATCAAGGCTTTTAAACTCTTTGGCATAGTTGAAATCTTTACCCATAGGGTCAGATAACGAAGAATGCTGACGCAGTATATTTAATTTCAACTGGTTAGGCCACCAGTCGCGGTTCTTAACCCCGCTACTCCCAACATTGTGTTTTTGTGTAGCTCCGGTTACCGGGCATTTGCTCAATTTTTCAGAGTTTTCTTCCATGACTTTTTATTTTTAAAGTTTCTAAATTTCCCAATTAATTGAAGTTTTATTTCCTCAATATCAAAATCTTGGATTTTATTTTTTTTGAAATATTTTTCAAGGATTTTAGTTATTTCTTCATTCTGATAGTCTTTTATTATGTTCGATTCATCGCTGATCAGATGATGGTGTGCTTCGGAAATTGCATCATAGCGAATAATATTCTTTTCTGTTTCAACTTTATTAATAACTTTTTTAGCTACTAAAACATCGAGTGCCTTATAAACAGTTGCAGTTGCAATCTTCAGGTTTCGCTTTCTTATAAACTTAATGATTTCGTCAGCTGTAGGATGATTATGTAATTTGATTATTGCCTCAAGTATTAATATTCTTCTCGAGGTAACCTTAAGTCCTTTGTCTTTAAGTCTGACCTTGAGAAATTCAATTTTCATAAAATTCTTTTTAAAGTAGAAATATTCTACTTTGGAGACAAATATATTATCAATCTTTTAAAAAACAAATTTTTCTTGTTTTTAAGTAAGTATACAAATTGCACTCTTTTGCAAGCTTGGATAGTAGGGTGGATTGCGGGGCTTCCAAATGTGTGCAATTTGCTACAGAGTTTGTTTAAAATTTTTGTGCGCGGGCGAGTCCAGATAGAAAGCACCAAGTTTTATTGTAACGGTTAAGCGGTCAAGGGGACAGAATCTTTTACTATAATACATCTAACTGTCATGTAGTTAATGGCTTGCCCTATAACGACCCGGCAATATGGAGGGCCGAGCGTTAAGTCCCGACATGTAATGTCGGGATAGCGAGGAGCCAGACTGCTGGGCGGGTGTTACCCGATCCTGCCCCGACCGAGCCATTTGCGAGCGTCGGGGTGTCCAGGTGCAAGAACCATTACAAATTTATCTTGGGTGCAGGAGCAAAAGTCGAGTATCCGCCAACAGGCGGAGACGAAATCCCGCCCGGGCGGGACAAAAAATGTAACAAGTTTATTTACTTTATTGTCCGTGTTAGCAACCGAATTTTATTTATTTTTTCTTTTTATTCTCAAACTGTCAATGAGCTTGGTTTCTATTGTCCCGTTATCTCTAATCTTACTTGAAAAAACTAAGGAATCAATAAAAGCGGAATCGTCCCTAGAATCTGTCCAAACATAAGTTTTAGAAACATATGAATTTATTTCATTGTCATTTATTTTTGAAAATGTCTCCTCTCCCCAAGAAGTTATGGAATCATTAGCTTCATAAGGGCCAGCGAATAGCCCACCACTAAGGACAAGATGTGAAATTGGATTAAATGTGGAATCAAGGACCGCTAATATTAAAGACGAATAATCATCCCCTGTTGAATAGATTACAATAGGTTGATATTGCCCAAATTTTTCTTGTTTCGAAATAAAATAACATAAAATAAACTTTCCTGAATATTCGGCATCAACACCTAGATCCTTTTTCAAAATAGGAGCTAGAATCAGTCTTTTGAATGTAGAGTCTAATGGAACGAATTCAGTCCTAAATGTGGAATCAGAAAATAGACGGTTGTTTTGATATTTAAATGAATGTATCAGACTTGTGTTCTTTAAATTTTTTACAACAAAAAGATCGTCTGATAAAACGATAATTTGTTTGTTTTCTCCTGTTGAACAGGACAAAAGGAATAGGAAGCAGAAAATTATCAGTTTATTCATATATCTGGTTTGTAGTTATTTGGTTGCTAACTCGTTTTTAGCACTAGTTCTGTTTTTTTAGGTTCAAGGCGAAATTTAAAATATTGTCGCCAGTCTCACTTAAGCAGTCATTTATGTAATAATTAGGTGCAATGTCCTTTGTTCTGATTACCATTTTCGCAACAATTAAGTTGACTAGGTACATTTTCGGTTGGAGGTACATTGATTGATGAATTGAATTTTCAATATAACTATTTTCTCCTATAACCAGAGCCTTGCGACCTTTTCGAAGCATTTGAATAATCAGATTTGCTCCAGAAGCCGTTGATGAATTTATGAGAATAACCAATTCTGGCTTAGTAAGATTTCTGGAATGATAGGCAACAACAGGAGTAGAAATTTCTTCATTAGAGTTGAAAATCGAAATAGTATCCTTAGATTTTAAGAATAATCCTGTAAATTTTGATATCTCCTGAATATATCCACCAGTGTTGTTTCGCAAGTCAATTATAATTCTTTCATAAGTTTTTCTTAAGAATTCTTGAGCTATTTTGGGTGAAAAACCTTGCTCAAAAAAGTGATTCACTTTTAAATAGGCTATTTTTGGTTTAATTCGAGAAAAAGTATATGGTCTGTCTTCCTTAAATTTAAAATGCGATTTAAAAGTTTTATATAGCAATCCTGCCTCTGAAATATAGGTAAGTTTTACAGAATCATTCTGGAAGAAAAGAGAATCAGCTATACAATTTGTTATGTACTTTGTTGGTATCGAGTTAATCTCTAGAATCTTATTTCCAGGTTTTATTGAAACATTTTCAATTTTTTCACAATTATTATTCCTACACCAACTAACTTCATATTCATCATTATCATTGATTTGATATTCAAAATCATATACTTTATTCGGAACAAAACCAATTTGTTGTGCTGTAAATATTCTTGAATTTCTGACCTTATCAATTCTACTAATTAAGAAATCACAAAAGTATTTTTCAATATCAATATTGATTTGATAGTTTTTTAATATGGATTTTATCTTTTTTTCATGTTGGTAAAGAAATCCAAGAACAGTTAAAAGATCCCCGTTTGTTTTACATTGAACTGTATAGGTTGTGGTCTCTATTATTTGAATTGATGAATCACCAGCCATCGTTCTAAAACCAAGATCATAGGAATTTGATAAATCATTAAAAAGAGTACACACAATCTCACACTTCGACCTATGTTGGAGATCAAAATATTCAATCTTTAAGATGAGATTTCTT
Source organism: uncultured Bacteroidales bacterium (assembly GCA_963825935.1). Classification (GTDB taxonomy): domain Bacteria; phylum Bacteroidota; class Bacteroidia; order Bacteroidales; family VadinHA17; genus LD21. Next base: position 734,258 of record CAWGUN010000013.1, read on the forward strand.
AATGCTTGATAGCTATCATTAGCTCCATAAAACTGCGAAGGAATAAGGAGGAAAAAAATGGTGCCTAGGAAGAATTTTTTCATAAATTTTGTTGAGTTAGGGATATTGTTGAATATCTGCGAATTAGTGCTAGCGACCCGGCAATATGGAGGGCCGAGCGTTAAGTCCCGACATGTGATGTCGGGATAGCGAGGAGCCAGCTTGCAGGGCGGGTATTACCCGATCCAGCCCCGACCGAAGCGTCGGGGGCAAGCACCGGGCAGGATCCTTGTACTTTAGCCGAAAAATTGTCCCAGCGGGCAAGCCACTATGGCGCAATTTTTGCAAATCCCGGCGAAAGATAAAGCTGTCTCGGTAGCAGGATTTGTCCAGAGCCGAAGTTACGGATTTGGTAGATGAATGAAAAGTTATGTGTCACGCTAGAACCGTCAAGGAGGCGCGCAAAAATTGTGACAATTTTATTACCCCAACCGTCCGTGTTAGCACATGTATTAAATTTTTCAAGTTGAAGTCTTGGTCATTTATTATTTATTACAACTTAATCGCATGGTAATCTGTCAGGTATTTATTATTCAATCAGGTAGATTAGATTACCTGAACTCAATATTTATTTCTATAATTTCCGATACACTACCAATTCTCACAGGTATACTCAAATCTTGTCTCCCAGGTAATATAGCATCTTGCACCCCGCATGAAACAAAAATATTAGTACTTTCAATCTTTTTATAGCCCCAGGCAATGTCATATACAGCATCGGTAACATAATTAAGTGGCCAAATTTGCCCATAATGAGAATGCCCAGATAATTGAATATCGATTTTATTTTTGCAAGCTTCTTCGAGGCAATATGGAGCATGATCGAGAAGTATCACTGGCAGATATTTTTTTCCGAACCTTAAAAGAGAATCAATCGGCCTTTTTTCATTATTGCCACGATATTTTAGTCCGATTATATTAATTTTATTATCTAATTCTATCAATGAATCTGCCAACATCGTAATACCCAATCGATTATTAAAATCAATTTGTTCCGCTACATTGGCTCCGGTTAAGTCATGGTTTCCTCTTACAGCATATATTCCATAAACTGCCTTAATATCTTTTAATATTGTAATAAACTCGTTAAGCTTTTCTTTGCTGGTATTTCCATACGTCTCAACAATATCTCCTGGCAAAAAAATAATGTCCGGTTCTTCCAAACGGATTTTATCAGCAAGTTTTTCCAGAAAGACCTTACTTGTAATGTTTTTTAAATGAAGATCGGAAACACTTATAACTTTCAGTGAATTAAGAGAGGAGAATTTTTTTGGTATGGTTATGGAATATTTGTTAATCACTGGATTATTATTGATATGAGTCCCAATTACCATAATGGTCACACCATAAACGATAGTAAAAAGTATTGTAACAAGTAATAAGGTTTTGTTCTTAAGAATATTTACAGGTACAATCCTAATTAACCTGTTAACTAATAGCAGGGCATGCAGGCCAAGAATGAAAAGGAATACATAGAATACAAATATTGTATAATAACCTACGACTAAATTTAAAAAAGTAAAAGATAATAATTTTAGGTTCCCATAGGCATAAAGTATATGCCCGGTTGTGTCAATGAAGGGTAAAAGGCAGGCAAGAATAATGATAGAAACAAGGAAAGCTTGTGCAATTTTACTGTTTCCAAAGGCCTTATGAATTAAATTATAGCCGTATATATGAGTAAACAAGTAGAACACTAGCGCAGACAACAAATAGATATTAAATGTGAGAATTGTCTGTAAATAGACAAGGCTTATTATTATTACCGGATACATCTTTCTGTGATGAAAAACATTGGCATCAAAAGCAGGTAATACTAAGTCCTCCAATTTTTTATTCCTTTTAAGAATATACCTGATTATGGTTGCAAATCCTGCAAGAAAAAGAAAGTACAATCCAAATGCCACAACATGCCTTATAACAATGTTTGATAAAATGTGAGGATAATGATTCGTAATAAATTGAATAAGAGAGACATTAATTACCAATATAACAAGACCCAATATCAGTCCGGGAAGTACCGGAATAATTGCGAAAGATCTCTTCTTAGTGGCCCAAAGATTACATGATATTATAAAAGCTGCAATGGCAGGACCTCCAATTATTGCAGTAATAAATAATTGCTTTGGACTATAAAGTCCTGATTTAATTATACTTTCTTGTTTTCTAATAGTTCCCATTTATAAAAATTGTTGTCAGAGAAAGATTACAGTCATGTATCTGTCAGGGTTGTTTAGCTCTATAAACTAATTTTGTAGGTAATTATTTTATAATCCCAATTTTTAGTCCCGTTTACCTTTGACTGTTTGCACATGTATTTATCGTCGCGCGACGGAATAGTCCCGGTAGAAAGCAGGATTGTTAATAAAATAACAGAGGTTTCTGGTTACGGCGGGAGGGCCAATTGTCTGTCGAGCGATGGCAGGTCCCGGTAAAGTGCTGAATTTATTTTGTCAAGATAAAACTTTATTAACACGGCGAGAGAGCTTAAGTCTCACAGCTTCAAATATATGTGCTAACGGCCCGGCGGTATAATTTAGTGGGTGTTACCCGATCCTGCCCCGATCGAAGCGTCGGGGCAAGCACCGGTCAGGGTCCCGATACTTTAGCCAGAAAGCTGTCATGCCGTGCCCCGACGATCCGCCGGCTGGTGGAGAGACGGGGGCGTACTTTTTGCCGTCCGGGTACAAAGCTTTGTGAGCATTGCGCGTGTCGCGGTACAAGGTTGATAAGTGTCCGGTAAGTTGTCTCGATTGCAGAAGAGTAGTAAATGGGCACTGGTGCAGTGTCGCGGTACAAATTTAATCGGAGGAACGGATCTGTCACCTTACAGAGTTAGAATAATGTGTACAGGAGGGGAGTCGGAGTTTAATTACGTATTAAAATACATATTAAAATACATATTAAAACAAAAACCCTGTCTGACTGGCGTCAGCCAGGCAGGCGTGACAACTTGTCCTGCGAAGCGGTAAACAAATGACCTTTATTGTCCGTGTTAGCGGCCGGTACAATTTATCATGGATATCTTATTGTCCAGTCTTTCTGTTTTAATTCTTTTAAAGCGATAATAACATGTTTTTCAAATAATTTTAAGTCTTTTATCTCAATATCAGTGAACTTTGTGACTATCGAATCCGAAAAAAAGTAAAGGTTTATTTCTTTATTTGGGCATTTTTTTACATAATAGTTCCATGCATAGAAACCTAGTCTTTTAGGAATATTCTTTTGTGATTTTCTTTTGACAAATTCATTTGAAGTCACATATACACTATCTCCGATGGAATTAGAATAATATCCATTCCGGAATAATTTTATGTTTTCTAAGGAGGAATCACAGCTATAAGTAAAATATATATCTGAATTAGAATCATTTATAATTTTCAATCGATTATCAGCAGGGTCACAACTTGTAATTATTAAGAAATTGACAAGCAGGATTGTGATATTTTGGTACAGAAATTTCGATTTATTAGGGCTAATCATTTGCAGGATTGTTAATTACTGACCGCTAACGGCCCGGCAATAAGGAGGGCCGAGCGTGAAGTCCCGACATGTTTTGTCGGGATAGCGAGGAGCCAGACTGCAGGGCGGGTGTTACCCGACGCAGCACCGGGCAGGGTCCTGATACTTTAGTCCGCCAGTTGGCGGATCACGGTGCGAGGATTTTAATTGCGGGCAGATGCGCGCTTTGCCCAACGTAGCGGAGCCTCGGCGAAGCCAAACCCCGCCATGGCGGGGCAAAAACCCTGTCTGACTGGCGTCAGCCAGGCAGGCGTGACAACTTGTACCGCGTAGCGGGAAACAACTTACCCATATTGTCCGTGTTAGCAGCTGTAATTTATTTAAAATTGTGGAGGAGGAGGGGGTGTTAATCTTATTGAGGGAATAGCCTTTTCTTGCTCTGAAGTCATCTTAAGTTTAACAGCATTGTCAACATATAGATATTTCAATTTCAAATTTTTTCTAATGTCAAGAGATGTAATATTATTGTTTCTAATGTGGACTTGTCTTATGTTAGAACAGGCTGCGATACTTAATTTGCTCAATTTATTGTCATCAGCAACAAGGTTCTCAAGATTTTTGAATGATTTCAATGGTAAGTTGGAGATTTTATTATCTAGACAATATAATTCAACAAGATTTGGACATTTTTTTATATCAAGTATTGTAAGGTTGTTTGACCCACAAATCAGTGATTTGAGTAGTTCCAGATTTGATAATTGAAGCTTCTCCATTCCGTTTGTCCTGCAAAGAATTTCTTCTATTAGAGGAAAATTCCCAATAGAAAGGTTTTTTATGCTATTGTCATTACAATTCAACTTTCTTAATTTCTTAAAGTATTTTATCTCTTCAATGTTGGTAATATTCTTATCATTTATTTTAAGCTCGCTAACTTCGGATGCCTCCTCAATTTGAATTTTTCCATTAGAATTAGTGTCAATTTTCGGCGAATGGTTTAACAAAGCAGATTCAAAGTTTGCATCTTTGAAAATAATAGTCTGGCAGTTTGCTGTTATACTGTACGCTAAAACAGATAATAGAAATATTTTTTTCATAGGTATTTGTGGTTTTGTAATTCTGCGAAAATTTAGGATTATCAAATGGCCTTTTCTATTTGACAAAATAATCAAAAAAGGTAATTGTCATGTTGTGCAGGTGTTCTTATTATGGCTGCTAACGGCCCGGCAATATGGAGGGCCGAGCGTGAAGTCCCGACATGTTATGTCGGGATAGCGAGGAGCCAGACTGCAGGGCGGGTGTTACCCGATCCTGCCCCGACCGAAGCGTCGGGGACAGCACCGGGCAGGGTCCTGGTGCTTTAGCTCCGCCAGCCGGCGGATCACGGTGCAGGATTTAAATTGCGTGCAGATGCGCGCTTTGCCCACCGAAGCGGAGCGAAGTTGGGTGTCCGGGTGCAAGAACCATTACAAATTTGTCTTGCGTGCAGGAGCGAAAGTTGAGGATCCGCCAACAGGCGGAGACGAAATCCCGCCGGGGCGGGACAAAAACCCTGTCTGACTGGCGTCAGCCAGGCAGGCGTGATAACTTGTCCCGCGTAGCGGGAAACAAATGACCTTTATTGTCCGTGTTAGCTGTAGTTTTTTTAATTTCCATCCTAAGGTTTAAATCCCTTCGTTTATCCTTTATTAAAGTCACGGTAAATATTACCTGGTACCGGTAAACACAGTACTCAGAACTCCGCTGCTAACGGTATAGGAAAGTGTGTTTCCTTCGACTTTACCATCTATGAAACCACTTTGATCTGAATAAGATAGGGTATAAGTATCATTACCTGCATTAAAAACGGCTATCTCTGCAAAAATAAAGCTGGATCCATTAAAGTCGATTGTCAATACGACCATTGTATCTGCGGCTTTAGAAATTATTGATGTGCAAGATAACTGGGCTGTTCCAAAAGACGTTATTCCATGATAGGTGCCTACAATTTTATCTGCTAAACTAGATGGATTTTCGTCTTTATTACAACTAATAACAGAAAATAATAATGCAAAAAGACAAAATACTTTTATTTTTTTCATAATGCTGTTTTAATTGGTTTAACTAAAATAACAGAGGTTATTATAAAATGTTGGCAAGTCTGACAATCGTAAAGTCTCGATCATCTAAGCTTTGAATAAATTGCGTGCCTCAAATTACAGCTAACTCGTTTTAGCGGAGCGTTTTTTATTGATACTCTAGATTTATTGGAATAGTATACCATTGTTTAATCGGTTTCCCAAATAAGTATCCAGGCTCAAATTTTGGCAATTGTTTTATTATCTCAACTACTTTTTTATCTGTCCTACGATTTATTCCACGAATTACTATTGGGTTATTTACATAGCCTAAAGTATCAATGAGAAATTTTATCTGAAGTCGGGTTTTATTAGGCACAGGTTTAATATTTGCACTATTTATTCGAGTGTAAATAAATTTAAATAATTCGTCTTGGCCACCGGGGAAATGTGGATCATTTATCCAATTATCTGTTTTTTCAAGGCTATCTGATAAATGCTGAACCCTGTCAAGAAAATTGTCACCAAACTTTTCTTTGAGGCAGAGTAGCATTACTGAATCATAGCAATGATAGTAATCTAGAGAATCTGTAAAATAATGTTGTATGTTAAAGTATTTTCTTAAAACGTAATTAGATGTATTCTCTACAGGAAGAAATTCTGCAGAATGTAACGAATATTCAGATTTTTGAAAATCAGTTTTAGCATTTCTGACAGCATTCTTACATACATCCTGTGGGAAAAGGTTTATATATGTTAGAAATAATAAAATTCCGAATAGTAAATTAAATTTCATTTTTTGTCTATGGATATATCTGATTAATTTTTTGAGATTATCAGTCAGAGTTAGCGGGCGTTTTTTCATTTGTCCAGCCCACAAGTTAGTAGAAATTTGTCGAGAGAATGAAGTTGTCAAAAGTTAGATAACTGTCTCGGGATGTTGTTTTTAATGCCCGCTAACGGCCCGGCAATAAAGAGGGCCGAGCGTGAAGTCCCGACATGTTTTGTCGGGATAGCGAGGAGCCAGACTGCAGGGCGGGTGTTACCCGACGCAGCACCGGGCAGGGTCCTGGTACTTTAGTCCGCCAGTTGGCGGATCACGGTGCGAGGATTTTAATTGCGGGCAGATGCGCGCTTTGCCCAACGTAGCGGAGCCTCGGCGAAGCCAAACCCCGCCATGGCGGGGCAAAAACCCTGTCTGACTGGCGTCAGCCAGGCAGGCGTGACAACTTGTACCGCGTAGCGGGAAACAACTTGCCCATATTGTCCGTGTTACCTTAGTATTTTTATCTTCTAGGAATTCCAATTACGGTTACCCAAATATCGATCATTAGATCTTCATCAATTGCATTGATTTTTTTTTGATCGGTATCTTCGAGATCAAGTTGGTTTTGATTTTTGTGTATTTTCAATCTTAGCTGATAGAGGTCTTTATCATATTCGTGAAACTTTAGTCCATCATCTATAATCTCTAAAGCCTTCTCGTAATCGCCTTTCTGTACTAACTTTTCAGCCTTAGTCTGCTGATCAAAATATTTTTTTGATGTAACAAATTTGAAACTTGCAAGGTATTTTTTGCTAACTGGTTGTCCATTAATTTTGGTTGGATCCCACAAACCATCGCTTTTATCAAGCGCGCTAATTGCTTCAAATGATGCTTGTTTCTCAGGACTACTTATAATTTTAACACTGTCTAACATACCATCTGTTTTAATGACAAAACTGAGAAGAACGTTGTAATTACCAATTTTCCCAAGTAAACCTTCTGGAAATTTTGTGTTTTGACCAAAGAATTCATCTGTTCTACCGCTTTTTAAGGAAGCCTTTTTAAAAGAATTTTGACCGTTTGCGATCAAACAAGAAGTTAGAAGGAAAGCTACGATAATAGTTTTGTACATAGTCTATACGATTTTAGGATGAGATTTTAAATTATTTAATAAGTTCGACTAATTATCTGTGATGCTGCATATTACAGCTAACGGCCCGGCAATAAAGAGGGCCGAGCGTGAAGTCCCGACATGTTTTGTCGGGATAGCGAGGAGCCAGACTGCAGGGCGGGTGTTACCCGATCCTGCCCCGACCGAAGCGTCGGGGACAGCACAGGTCAGGGTCCTGGTACTTTAGTCCGCCAGCCGGCGGATCACGGTGCGAGGATTTTAATTACGGGCAGATGCGCGCTTTGCCCACCGTAGCTGAGCGAAGGTGGGTGTCCAGGTGCAAGAACCATTACAAATCTGTCTTGGGTGCAGGAGCGAAAGTTGAGGATCCGCCAACAGGCGGAGACGAAATCCCGCCGGGGCGGGACAAAAAGTGTGACAAACTTATTGACCCTACCGTCCGTGTTATGGGCCAAGCCTTTTTTATTTGTCATGGTACCAGAAAACAGTCTCGTTATATGAAGCTATTGTTATCTGATTATTCTCTATTTGTTTGTCTCGTTGCAGTAGTTCTTTTTGCATCGCCGCGAGGGAGGAAAATTTTAAAATTCAATATCCCTATCTTTGCAAGCTCTTTGACAAAGTTTTGGTTGCAGCGTTGGCTCGTGGGGCTTTGACAATGTGCTTGCAAACTAATGTTTGATGCAATTGAACCAATTATGAACCCATTATGAGCCAATTGAGCCAATTATGAGCCAATTAATACATAGTTAGTTCCAGCTCCAATGTCACCTGCTCTTCTTAAAATTTCATATTTCTCAACAAGTTCTGATAAATCTCTTGTAGCTGTGGCCTTGGATACATTGTTTAGATCCTGATACTCACTATTCGAAATTTTCCCCTTTTCTTTAATGAATATAATTGCTTTTTCCTGCCGATCATTTAATCCAAGAGATTTAAGATATTTCTCACTGAATATGTCTTTTCTAAACTCCACAAAAAAGCCCGACATATCGTAGTAGTACAGAGGTTTAGGTAAACCAGCGTCAATACATTCTTTAATCATCTTTAAAGTTCCACGGCCCCATGATTCAATGTAACCGCTTCTGAAAAGGGCGTTGGCAATATCAGGATTATAGGGTTTTGATGGATGTTTGGTTAAAAGGCTTTCAATTGTCCAATTCTCTGGTAATTGACCTTCGTTCCAAAAAATGATTTTATCGTTGTAAACACTAATCTGTATGGGCACACCTCCTGAATAATCTTTGTGAGCAATAGCATTTAACAGAGCTTCACGAACCGCATCTTTCGGATATTCATATTTCTCAACTCTATTGATACCCTCGTAACTTATATCGGCTTTGATGTATTTGGTAAACAGTAAATCCATAGCTTTTTCAATCTGTTCAAATAAGTTACCGTGTATTTCGTCCTGAAATTTCAGATCATCATCTGTTTCAAAAAAACCAATTTTGATGTATGCTCCGGTTATATAATTTTCAGGCTTAGGATGAAATAGTAAAATAGCGGCACGTTTTAGATAAGTATTTTCTTTTAATTGAAGGTTTTCAATCAGAAGTTCATTAGAGTCAGTTAATACATCTTCTTCAATTCGTTGGCTTTTGAGTGCTCTTTTACGAAAAAAATCAAATGACTCTTGCTTTAATTCTGCTACAGAAATATTTGGTAATGGAACCCCGTCCCATCTTTTGCCTTTTCGTTGCAATAGGAATTTGTCTAATGCGGCACCTTTCAATTCCTGCTTGGTTGATCCGCTCCGATAATGATATTGGCCCTTATAATTAACCGGATAAGGATACGGCTCGATCGAAATTTCAATAAATTCACCCTCCTTTGACTTATGTAGATCTACATCAACCAAAATTCCTAATATGTCCTTCACTTTATTTGGTATATCCTCCATGAGCTTTTTCCCATCTTTGAGTCCGATGACCTTTCCATCATCATCCTTGCCAATATAAATCTTACCACCCTGAGCATTAGCAAACCCACAAATCCATTTCAGATATTCATCCCGCCAGGATTCCTTAAATTCTATATTTTGATCTTCAGACATTTACTTCTTTAGTAAGTTTTTTATAGTAACGGTTCCTTTGTTTGAACATTTTTTCAAAGTAATCAATTTTTGAATCACGATAATCAAAAATAACCGGAGGATTTCCTGAATGTTGAATCCGACCAATATACTGTATCAGTTTTCCTTCAAAAGCGAATGGATATGCAATGATAAGACATTCCAAATTATTTAAATCGATTCCTTCGCCAAAATATTGTCCGGTCGAAATTACTATTTTATAATGACCTTGTTTCAGCTGTTCAATTTTACTTTTTCTACTACTTTCGGAATCTTCCCCATGAATTGTAATGGTCTCATATTTGTCCTTAAGATAAAGGTTAAGAATATCAACATGAGCCCTCCGCTCTGTCAGGATTAGAAATGTTTTGAACCGGTCTGAATTTTTTTTAACATCTTCTAATATTAATGAATTCCTGTTAGTATCATGAATCAGAATTCTTGAAATGGTTTCGTATTTATCTATCTTATAATCAAAAGGGGCATATAAATTTGTCTCTTTGATATTTACCTCTATCTTAGTTTGTTTCTGCCTGATCTGATCAATCTGTTCTGCGTTGTATAAAATATTTCCTATGTAAACATAAATCAGTTTTTCATCATTGTTTTTACGTTTAGGAGTGGCAGTAAGTCCATACAAATAATATGAATTGAAATTAACTATTGCTTCTCTGAATGATTTTGCCGGAATATGATGACATTCATCCACAATAATTGTCCCAAAGTTGCTGGAAATCTTTTCAGTCTCTTCGCTTCTTGAAAGAGATTGTATCATTGCAACAGTAATTTTTCCCCCGATCTTGAACTTCTGATTCCCAATCTGCCCAATTTCTTTCTTTGGAATTTTAAGGAAACTTTGAATTCTATCTATCCACTGGTCAAATAATTGTTTCCTATGAACAATAATTAAAGCAGGCTGTCTTTTTTGCGCTATTAATTCAAGCCCGATTACTGTTTTGCCTGATCCCGGTGGCGAAACAATAACTCCAAAATCCTTATCCAGAGTTTTTTCTATTGCAATCTCCTGTTCAGGTCTCAATTCTATTTCTGACTCAAAGTCAACCGAATCAAGTTTTTTTCTTTTATCAATGATCTTAAAAGGTAGTTCTTCCTTTCTGCAAAATGCAATTAAATTTGCAACAAATCCCCGAGGTAAGATCACTTCCTCCTGGGTCTCTTCAACCAACCTGAAGTATTTTTCAAGATTAAAGGTGGATTTCCCCATGTTTTTCTTAACCAGGAAATCAGAATTCATGAAATTCAGATTTTCCCTTATAAACTCAATAAGCTTTCTATTTAGGTGAAGGCGTTTCAGATATACCTGACCACTAATATATATCTCGATTATTTGTACTGAGTCCCGATCGAAACTTGATTTAAAGAAATCATCAACTTTTTCATTAAAAATATCTTCATAAATGGATTTAAAATGATCCATGGACAGTTTACGAAAGGTCTTTATGATTTCAAACTGATTATTATATAGCAAGTAATTTTCAGGTTCCAGGAATGCTGAATTGCCATTCATCAGAGCGTTACCATTGAGTGGAAGTGCGATCAGATTACCTAAGCCTTTTCCAGAGTGAAAATCCTGATTTGGGAAGAGTCTGTCAAAACTTGGCTCTTTATCAAATTGGGAAATGATAGATGATTCTCTAAGAAGTTCATATAATAGTTTTCTTGTCTGCTCTGCCGGAAAGTTTTCCTCAAGGTTGTCAACCTGATCCTTCATTAACGACTGCAATGGGGAAATTACGACAGTCAATCCCTTCATATTCTCCCCACTCATTAAAGCAGGTAATTGAAAGGTTATTGATTTACCCCCGCCGGTGGGAAAAACGACCAGGATTGATTTGTTGTCAATAGCTGCTTTTACTGCATCTTCCTGCAAAGGTTTTTCGCCATATTTTCTAAAAGATTTAAATCCAAAATAATGATTAAGACCTGCATAATGGTCCAGTGCTTTATTGCAGTATGCGCAGCCACTTATGCATGGTTTATTTCTAAGAAGAGACATTATTCTCTCAACTTCCGGATAATTTTTTATTACCCAGGGAGGTGTAATAGAGTATTTGTTATTGCAATTAATCAATGCCAGGCAATAGGCTAGCTCTATTGGATTTGTATTAATTATATCACCTAACTTTGAATTGCTGCAAATATAATTGTTGAATTTTTGACGTATTAAATTTTCCAAATTATCAGGACTCTCGGTTTTGAAGGTAATGTATTCAAAAAATGATCGGAACTCATTTTTATCTTTTAGCAGGAGGTAGTAAATACTTTTTAATGAATTGTCCAGCACATTGAAACCAGAGACCTCATCATTAAACAAATCTCTGGCTTTTATTGAATCATTCAACGGATTATTTAACTCTTCTGATTGAAGCTTATCATCTTTTAACAGATGGTGATATGGCCTCATTGGAAAAAGCAGGGGAGAGAGAAATAATGTATCAATTACCTTAAGTTGAGTTTTGCCAGAATTAGATAGAGCTTTTTGAAGATATTTTAGATCATGGTTTAATATGTTGTGACCACAAATAAATCTTGTTCCATTGATAAATGAAATGAATTCAGAAGTCGAATTTGAATGGAAAGAATTCCCATTATCCTTAATTCCTCCGATATCAAGTATTTCTTGCCTTATCAGGCTGACTTCGGTATCAATAAACGCAATCGAATTCATGATTATCTATTTCCAGACTAATTTTGAGATTTCGAATAAAAGTTTTTGCCTTCTGCAATAAGTTCCCGTTTGCGTTCTTCAAATTTATCGCTGGCAAATTTCAGGAATATCAGACCCAGAACAACATGTTTATACTCAGAAGGTTCTACGGTTCCACGTAATTTGTTGGCCGAATCCCAAAGAGTCTCTTCAATACTTTTATGTTTCTTTTCTTTTGTCCGTTTAGCCATATTTAAAATTTCAGCTTCTTTAAATTTCTTTGCACTTCCCTTTCAACCTGTTCAAAACCAGGTAGATCTTTAATCTGGTCATTCATTGATACTTGCCAGCGCCCCTTATATTGAGGAATTCTTTCTGACAATTTTGCCGGGAACATGGAAGATTTAAGTCCCTTGCCGGTACATTTATTTTTGAATTCATTCATGTAAAAGTCAATATCCAGTCCTGTTTTTCCAATAAATACCAGATATCGTAAAAGTCCCTGGCCTGCATTCTCTGCATTACCGATCGCATTTTTTCAATTAACACCTCTTCAAGTGGATAGCACAGAAGTTGAAACTCATCAGTATCAGGATAGACCTTGAATGCCTTTTTATTGACAGGCTTAAATTCCATCTTTTCACTTCTTGAGATATCAACTTTAATTTTCTTGCTACTCCTTTGTCCTCCCAACGGACCGATATAGCTGATATAGAAGTTTATTCCACCATCTTCATGTTCGTTGTTGTCGATGATCTCCAACGGGATATTTGCCTCCTCCCGAACGAATTGAAATGTTTGTTTGAACCATTCAAAAATCTGTTCATTAGTAATACTATCATCAAGTAATGTAAAATCAAGATCTTCAGAATATCGGTAATTTTCAAAATAGAATTTCTTAAGTACAGTTCCACCTTTGAATACAAGCACTTTTGAAAGATTCTCATTTTGAGCAATTCCTTTCAGTATCCATGACAGGACATAGTCTTTTTCTATCTGCTGGTCACGTACACCGTTTTCTCTTGCTTTTAGCTGTATTTCTCCAGGTTTGATCATGTATAAATGGCAGATTTTATAGTTTCAGTTTCCAGATTCTGTTGAATACTCCATCTGCTGATCATTTTCCCAATTTTTGGAAGTTCGGTATCAAGTAAAACATAAGAAGCTGTTTTCAATTGTTGAAGTTCAATTATGATATTATTCTTTATTTCAAGTAATTCGAGAAGAAACCCCATTCTTTTTATTACAGCCTGAGATTTGAATCTCTTTATATATTCCATTAATTTTTTGAAATTGATTTGATCTTTCGAAACATGAATTGCCCTGGCAATCTCAACGATACCACCAGCGTAACCGGGATTAAACAGGCAATCGATTATTGTTTTTTCAATATCCGAACAAATTACTGTATTATAACTGTCAATCCATGTTTTTCTATAGCCAAAGAAATGATTCTCATTATGGTAAATAAATTGGAATGGAATATTTTTTATGTTTAGAACCGAAGGTCTTATTTGCTTCGAGACAACAATCTGTTCTTTAAGAGATGGTTGTGTTATAAGGTCCAGGATTTGCAAAGCTGAATAATATCCGATATAATAATTGGTACCGCTTACCAGGCACTCAGCTGCCAGATGCCAGTCAGGCATGAAGGAACCTGAATCCTGTTCATACGGAATGATGAAATATTTGCTTTCTTTTAATCTCATAAGCAGTCCTCTTTTTGTCATATCACTCAGTAATTCTCTGACTGCACTCTCTTTAGAATCGGGGAGGGCCTTAAAAGCCTCTTTATAATCAAAACAATTCATGTCCCTTTCCCTGAACCAGGCCAGAAGTTCATTGGATTGTGTTGATATATATTTATTCTTCATAGTATAATTGTCAGGTTAAACCTGACTACAATGATATGAAATGTAATTGAATAAATATCTTTATGATTAAAATAAATTATTACTTATAGCATATTTGTCAGGATAGACCTGACTACAATGATATGAAACATAATAAATAGTACGAATATATGGCTCTTTTGCTTTTGCAAGAGGCAGTGGATTGAAGGTAGGGGCAAAAGCAAATGTGCCATTTATATTTGTGATTGAGAATTTTAAAATTTTTGTGCGCGGACAAAGTCCCGGTAGAAAGCACAGAGTTTTATTGTCAGGGTTAAGTTGTCAATGGTCTAGGTTTACATTTTGTCATTATGCTCTTAACTGTCATGTTGTCAATGGCTTGCCCATAACGGCCCGGCAATAAAGGGCGGTTTTTGGCGTCATGGTACAGATTTTCGGGCGTATACGAGTGTCGCGGTACAAGAATAATAAGTGATTGGTATTTAGTTACCTTACAGATGCTATATAAATGTGCACTGGCGCAGTGTCGCGCCGTGCCCCGCAGAAGCGAAAGCGAAAGTGGGGGTACAAATTTAAAACGGAGGTACGGATCTGTCACCTTACAGAGTTAGAATGGTGTGTACTGGAGCGGAGTCATGGTTTAATTACGTATTAAAATACATATTAAAATACGTATTAAAACACGATAAACAGGAGCGTGACAACTTGTCCCGCGCAGCCGGGAAACAAATGACCTTTGTTGTCCGTGTTATGCTTAGTTATACTTTTCGAGATATTGAATCCTCATCTCGGGGGATAAAAAGTCCTTTAATGCAATTTTTATTTCTAATGCACAATTGAATATGTGTTTTTTCTTTAAAACCAGCATTTTCATATAAGTCATCTCCTTCTAGGAATACAGCTTTAACTGAGTCAAAAGGCTGCATCTTACTTTTTTCCCTTGTCAAGTGTAATGTCTCAATTACGGCACAATCAAGCTCTCTTCTCAAGAGGTCCGTTTTAGATCCACCTGATGTATTCTGTGGAATAATAAAACCCGAATTTTGATAGGAGTCTATTAATATCTTATAAGCTAATTTTACGAGGGATAAATTTTTAAAATCGGTTAGGTCAAGACAAAATCCTAGATCAAGAACGGAGCCAATAACAGCAGGATTAATAATAGGATTTTCAGCACGACGTGGATTTGCCTTTAGAATATCTGCATATTCTTCAGCTCTAGATAGGCTGTTTTCCCAAAAATAAACACCATGCCCCAGCCAATCATAAACATTATGACTTGCCCTAATTTCTTGTTCCCCTGAGACTATTGTGTCTCGAACTTTTTTATCACAACCATGAAATCCAAGGACTAGTCCTCTTTGTCGGGAATACATATATGCTTATAGTTCTTTTTTAAGTTACCCTTTTCAGTAAAGACACCAACGTCGACCAGAAATTCCTGAGAGCTTTCCTTTGTTTGGGTAACTTTATCTCGATATGATTCAAGCACTTCCTTGAATTCTTTATATTCTTTATCGTTCATTAGAAATTAATTTAAATTTTCAGGTAAAAAGCTATATTGTTAAGATTTTGAATTTTCAAGAATTAGTTCCTTACCCTCAAAATGGATTGATATTTTATCTATAATTACGGCTTTTTCTCGTTCTTCTTCTTTCAGTCTTTTGTCAATCAGCTTAGATACAAGATTTTCATAAATCGATTCATAATCCTGAAAATCAATTACATATATCCGTTTTTCTTTTTTCATGGGTCCAAAGGTAAGTAAAGTTAGAACAATTATTTCAAATTTGATAAGGTTTTATAATATCTTTTCCAGCAATAAATCGGAATCCATCCTTATCTATAATCGCTATCTTAATAACACCACCAACAGTAGGAATGTTTTCAGTATAATTTTGAAAATCCATTTCTATATGCATTAAAAGGTTTGCTAGTTCTACAGCTTGCTGCAAACTCAATTCACTTAATTTTAACATTTTCATGTCGGAAAACATCAAAGTAGTAAAATCCTTTTTTGACCTTAAATTATCCAAATAATCTGTTGGAATTGTAGTTTTATCAATTTTAAAATCGTCTGTAATTTTTTCAAATAGCTTAGTTATAAGTTCATGTACTACAAAGAAATCGCCATATAGAATTTTTTCACTTATTCTATTTTGTCCTTCACAAACAACTTTTTCATAGTCTTCATTTAAAATATTCTCAGTATACTTAAAATTCAGATCATCAAGATCCTTTTTAGATGCAGACAAGACATTAATCTTGTAAATTGTGGTACTATTATCGTATCTGTTAAAATTAGTAAACAAGAAAGTGGTGGGTCTTATTGTGGAATGAATACTTAAATGATTCTTTATCTCAATTGTTAAATATTGTGCAAAATCATTGACTTTTCTTTTTACTTTCTTATTCTTATATCCTTTATCACTTCTGTTTCTAACTATAATCGCCTCAATAATATCCTCGATTCTCTTATCATTTATTCTTGCTGATCCAGCACTAGTAATGCAAGTAAATTTATCATATTGAAATAGTTTTTCTTCAAAGTTCTTTGTATGTGAAGGTCTTGTTTTGAATAATCCATACATCTCAGAAGGATTTATTTTTATTTCAGGTTCACCGGTTTTAACTTTTTGATCTACAAAGCTTAAGAATTCATCAAGTGTAATAACATGGTGTGTGTTTGTAACTAGGGAGTCTGCAATAATTGCAGCTCCATTTCGAGCTTTTACAGTTGCAATAAATGTCATGATATTAATAATTAAAGGTTTGAGAAGTAATCATTTTACGAAACGAATCTTGATTAACGGTGCAGAAAATGTAAAAATGTTACAAAATTGGCACTGGCGCAGTGTCGCGCCGAAGGCCCTGACCGAAGCGCAGCAAGCGTCAGGGGTACAAAGATTTTAATTACGTGCAGATGTGCGCTTTGCCCCGACCGAAGCTGCGCGAAGGTGGGTGTCCGGGTGTAACGGCTATTACAATTCAGTCTTGGTTCAGGAGCAAAAGTTGAGGAGCCCCGCTCTGCGGGGTAAACTCCGTGACGAACCGGAGCTCGGCGAAGCCAAACCCCGCCATGACTGGGTAAAAAGTGTGATAACTTGTCCCGCCCAGCGGGAAACAAATGACCATTATTGTCCGTGTTGGCGGCAGCCATTTTTTTCAAGTCATTCAGATTAGTCCTTCTTATTAGTTTAAAATTTGATTTTAATTCCAACACCGTTATAAGTAAGTCCAATTTTCAAGTCGGGTTTAGCAAAATAAGAGTATTTAAGTCCCTTGTTATATTTATGAACAGCATTTTTTGCATGTTTGGTGTAGCTAACCATAAAAGGGATAGAAATTACTGCTAGACCTGCTCCAACGGCAGCTAATGTCCAATTTGGATCACCCCCACCAATTGCGGTTCCTATCGGCCAACCAATCAAGAATCCACCAGCGAATCCAAACACATAGCCAACATCATAATTACTTTTTGCTAATTTCATTTCAACTAAAGCATCTGGATTTGACTTTGTAATATCTAATAATTGTCTAGGTGTAAGGTTTCTACCATTTTGTTGAAAACGAGTGCCGAAAGTCTTTTTAATTACAATAGAATCAGGTTGATATTGCCCGTGTAAACAAATGAATGAGAATAGCAATACTGAAGTTAAAATAATTTGTTTCATAACGATCATTTTAAGGTTAGTGGAATTATTTAGATTAAATATAGAGAGTGTCGGGGTTACCGCTAACGGCCCAGCAATAAGGAGGGCCGAGCGTGAAGTCCCGACATGTTATGTCGGGATAGCGAGGAGCCAGACTGCAGGGCGGGCGTTACCCGACGAAGCACTCGGGCAGGGTCCTGGTACTTTAGTCCGCCAGATGGCGGATCACGGTGCAAGGATTTTAATAGCGGGCAGGTGCGCGCTTTGCCCAACGTAGCGGAGCCTCGGCGAAGCCAAACCCCGCCAAGGCGGGGCAAAAACCCTGTCTGACTGGCGTCAGCCAGGCAGGCGTGACAACTTGTCCCGCGCAGTGGGAAACAAATGCACTTTATTGTCCGTGTTAGCACAAGTAATAGTTAAAATTGTCATCGAGAACCTGCTTTTACCAGATTACCGTTTTATTAAATATGGTTAATTGTGCCTAATACTTCCAGTAGTCGGATTACCACAGTTGCCGGCTACGCTCTTTTGGTTACGCCTTTGCCGATGTAAATCTAGGGGGCAACTGTAGTCGAACCAATTAAGTTTGCACCAAGGGAAGTATTCCAAATATCGTGATTCGCAAACTGTATACAACGCTTGTTAGTGCTAGTTTCTTTAGGATCATTGATCTTTAAGAAAATATCATAGTCACCAGGAGGCACCTTACCAAATGCGCCCATATTAATAGAGAAGTTCAAATCACGCCATGCAGCGGTATTGTCTGCCCTGCTGTCCAAGTCAGGTCGCCAATCTCTTGCGTCAAGGTTCGTAAGTGCCGTGTAAGTGTTAGAGCCATTTTTGGTTTTCAGAATTATCGACACATTTTTCTTGTTTACTACATTACCAAAGCCGACATTTTGGATCTTCCCTTCGAACATAAGGGTACCATTCTGCTTTACCCATTCACTTGCATTAGCCTCGCGCAACACTAACCGGTAGCCCAGTCTGTCACGGATATATTCCATTCCGTTTCTGCCGTTATATACCGGGTCAAAGATTGCCGTTCGAGTCACTCCATCGTGTGGAGGCGTAAATGGTTTGGTGACATTTTCTTTATTATAAACAAAATCTCCCCAAAGTTTATAAGTGCGTTGGCTATAACCTGCATTCAAATGAGTTGTTTGAGCATAAGCGGCTTCATAAAGAACGTTCGGAAACCTGGGATAGATATTATCGTCAGAACCGGGCCCAACTGTTTCACCGCCATAGAAGTTATTTTGATTTCTAATCCAGGTTAAAGCAAGGTTACGATCAAAATCACCTAGATCACCAGTTCCAATTAATGAATACCCTTCGGAAAGCGAGCCATTGTCATTAGGCACGTCGCCGCTCGAACCCGCCGAATAACTATCGTTGAACATACCGAAACGTTGCGCCGGTGTTCCGCGTGCCGGGGCCGGCATTAAATTAGTAAAGCTATAATCGGTACCATACTCAATGTTATGCCATGCCATGACTCCGCCCGCATGTACTAAAATTGAACGCGAAGCGGGAACATAGCCCAGCAACGCTTTCAAAAGCCAGTGGTAACCCTCCCGAGTTCTGGCATATGATGACGAGTGCATTTCGCCCCATGGGCCAAAGACACCCCCTTTAACAGCCATTATGCAATCTTCGAATTCACTAAAAACATTCCCAAGCTGCCAAAGATGATATTGTACCCAGTTTTTGTCCTCATGACCGGGTATACCACACAAATCAGATTTATTAATAACTCCGGTTTCATACCAAACCCGACCTTTTGGCGCCCCTGGTTCGCAATCATGAATGATCTGGTCATAACTTTCATTATCAACATACGTATGGCCCCGGCCGTCATAATTAAATTTCACAATGGCAACAGCTTCGCTTTCTCTTACTTTTTGAAGCGCTGCCCTTACATAATCAAGTGCAGCGGGTGTTAAAGGTTGAGTTGTTCCATAATTTGGCGGAAGATTACCACCTGCACTCCAAGGTCCTATGGGCTTTCCATTGAGGGGGGCATTCGACGAAAAGTTTCTCAGGTCAAATTCCATATAAACGATGCCAGCATTAACAAAGACCGTAGTACCACTTATACTGGTTCTTAAGTCAGGGAGACCTGGAGTTCCACCGTCGACAGGAATTACATATTCTCCGGCTCTGTAAAAGCCTCTGTCCGGATTCGGAATATCAACAGGATTCTCAGTATAGTCAAGCGCCTGTAACACAAGCGGGGCTACTTCTCTATCATCCGCACGATTCAATACAATGTCGTTTCCGGGAGCCTTCACCGCATATGCGACACATAACAAGCCTGTCAACACCAGGCCAACGATTAATTTGATTTCATTCACTCTAAATACTTTTTTCAAACCAAACTTCCAACTTAAAATAATAAATGTACAAAACAGATTCGTCAACAAAAGATTTTATGGTTGTTGTTAACTTTCAATAGTGATTGTTTTTCCGGTTATTGAAAATGCTATTTTATAATTTTACATGAATCTTCCCTAAATTTTATATTTAAAAATCATATCCCGGTGGTTAGCACAAGTTGATCTTGTTTGTATATTAAATTGGCCAGGTACGAATTTGTCAAAGGAATAGATATTTGTCATGATACCAAAAACTGTATAGAAGAGAGTTGAGCGATGGCCTAGTCCAGATAATGTAACAAATGATACAATTCGAGTAGAAAGTTAATAGGTTACGGCGGGTGGCCAATTCATTGATCCTGAGTGCTATTTGTGCTAACGGCCCGGCGGTTGAGGGAGTAAACGTTGGTGGCGCTGTCCGCCGATACGAGTCCCGGTACTTTAGCCGAAAAACTGTCCCGGCGGGCAAGCCACCATGGCGCAATTTTTGCCAGTCCCGGCGAAAGATAAAATTGTCTCGGTTGCAGGATTTGTCCAGAGCCGAAGTCACGAATTTGGTAGATGAGTGAAAAGTTATTTGTCATGATAAAATTGTCAAGGTGGCGAGCAAAAATTGTGACAAGTTTATTACCCCAACCGTCCGTGTTAGCTGTTGGGCTCATTTTAAAACTGTCTCGGTTGCAGAAATTGTCATGGTTAAGCAGCTTTTTTAAAGTCCCGGTAAATGGCACTGATTTGTCTCGATAGAGAAGTTGTCTAAACTGTAAAAATACTTTTGTCTTTATAAACGATTAATCATTAATAATTTCCTAGAAAATCCGAAAGTCTATGAGTCGATATCTGGCTGGCAAGTGTAATAAGCTAAGTTGTTGATTATATGAGTAATCGGATGCTTAAAAAGCTTATTACATTTGCCAGTGAGTTAGCTGTTAGGGCAAATTTTATTTTTGTCTTGATATAACAACATTTTCTGCTTTAGCCGCCTGTCTCGCTGAGTGGCAGGGACGGGCTGGAAGGCTCTTTACGCAAACGCATAGATCAATTTATATTACAAATTATTTTGTTTGCGTGATGTGCCTGACAGCGAAGGGACGGTCTTTCATTAATTATTATAGGGGTAAATATTTTCTTATTTAAGTAATTTATTTAATCTGTAAATTACAAAGAAATATCAAAGCCGAACTTATAATCTATTATCTCCCTTTTATGTTTGTTAACAATCCAACCTTTTTCTTTATGGCTTATATCAATAATCTCACTGGTTGATGTATTTCTGAATCTTTTAGCAACTTCATTCAGAACACTCAATTCAGAGGCAGAAAACAAAGAGGCATTGAACTCATGTTTTGGATTTGGTTTAAACTTATCTCCAATGCCGCCATCATGAAATAGAGTTGATATTATATCAAATTCGTCGTTTCGAGCAAGGTACTCGTAAATACTATCATAGTTTTCAGGAACAGGACCCATGAGTATCGCTCTATATTTCATTCCACTCATAGAAAATCCGGATTTTTCATACATAACAAAGTCTGCATAGAAAAGTAGCTTATTTAATTTTGTCTTATAAGGGTTAAGCTTTTCTGCAAAAAATATTATCATCTCCGTAAACTTACCAAGGTCAGGTAATCTGAAACCAGTGAAATTATCAGCAACTGAGGCACCTACTAAATATTCTTTCAACTGGCCATCAAATCTTTGTTCTTTTTGCTCTTTAATAATTAATTCTAATCTGATTAAAATCTTTTCGAGAGATTTGCCTTCAAATGCAGTACTAAGAAGTAATAATTTTTTGAACTCTCTAGCATCTTTAATTAATTGAATAAGGCGGGAATTCGACAAGTTTGGGACCTCCCCATTTTCATAGTTTCTGTAACTGTTAGGCCCAAAGCCAAGTACTTCAGACATTTTAGCTGCAGATAATCCGTAGAACTTTCTCAATTGTTGTATTTCACTCGGGAAAGGGATTTTGTATTTAGATCTATATTGGTTATATAACTGGTTAAGATTTAAATCATCAAGTTCAGTAGTTGTGAATGATTCATTACTTTCTGCACATTTGAAATAATGATATACAACAATAAATTCTTCCTTGCGAAAGGAAAATGGTCTCTCTTCTTTACACAAAATCATCTCTTTACCTGTGTAGGGGCTTTTCATATTACCGGGTTTTTAATGGGAAATTCATTTTAAATTTTGCTCTATGAAAGGATATGCAAATGACAGGCTGATTAGAAGAACCCATTGTGATTTTAATATATACTTCCTGCTTTTTAATATCCTTACCAAATACCCACATATTGCTTCCGCCATGTAGTTTTTCTTCTATTGGTCCTTCTGAATAATCTGTTGCTTTAAGTTTTTCAAGGATTATTTTCCTGTCTATTGGTCTTATGTCAAGATCTGCAAGCGCCTGAATGTTAGAATCCCTATCCGCACGGAACAGGACATCCCATATTTGCATTTTCCCTTTAAACTCATTTAAGAAGTTTTCAACCTCTTGTTTTGTAGCCATCAGTTTAACTATTTCAAAAATAAAACAATTTTTCGATTTAACAACATTAAAGTTGTAATTATCATACTATTTTATAAATTAATGCACTATAAAGTGAAATATTGTTAGTCCAATATAGTCTTGTTTATTCATAAAGGGCACTAAGCTGTCCATGTCTAATATTCTTATCACTCTTGAGTACATAGTAAACCTCTCCAAAATGATCATTTCCTCTGGCGATTTTTTTTAATTCCTGAGCATTCGCAATGGTTGAAAATGCAATTAAGCAAAGTAAAATTTTGGTTTTCATTTATTCTCCTATTTTAGTGTTATACGGCTATCGATGAATGCTAACGGCCCGGCAATAAAGGGCGTTTGTGTCCCCGCCTTGGCGGGGTGGCGCACTTTTTGCCGTCCGGGTACAGAGTTTTGTGAGCATTACGTGTGTCGCGGTACAAGTTTGATCGGAGCTGCGAATTTATCCCCAGTTACAAAGTTGGTGGCGAGCAATAGCGCAGTGTCGCGATACAAACTTAAGACGGAGCCAGAAGTTAGTCATGGTACAGAATCTTTATTGCGAGCACTGGAGCGGAGTCCGGGTGGTTCTATATAAGGATCACGTTATAAGAAAACAGTAAGTTCAAAAACCGTGACAAGTCTTATAACCTTTATTGTCCGTGTTAGTGGCTGGGTTTTTAATTATTTTCTTTGGCTTCTAATATTTCTTCTATGCGTTTTACATAACGATCTATCTTCATATTTGCTTCTTGTAGTCCTTTGGTTGCAAATGCCGCAGAGAGGCGTTTTTCTAAGTCAGTATAATATGTTACTAAAGTATTTAAAGCTGATAGCGTTGCGGATTTCTTCAAGTTTTCAGCTTGTCTATTTAAAGCACGTTCTGAGTTTTCTTGAGCTGTTGCTGCACGTTTTAACTCTTTCCTTGTATCCTTCAATTCTTGACGTTGCAGAGCTAATTCTTTTTTTTGAAGTAGTATTGTAAAGATTATACCTGCAAATGCTAAACCAGAAAAAATTGCATTTACTGCACCAAACATATCTCCAAAAGTTCCTCTGTCAGTAGGTTCAAGGCCTTTAAGTTTAACATAAGTAAATAACCACATTGAAATAATTAAAAGTAAAACGACTATAGGAACAATTATTAGAGTCCAATCAGTCTTTTCAAGGTCATCTGCCTTCTTATTATCTGTATTCATATCTGAAAATATTTGGGATTTAAATTAGTGAGTCTTTTGCCCGACGTTGGCCCTAAATAGTTTTTAGAGGCTGGATTGATATATTGTTTAATTTTCAATCTCCCTCATCTGCATATAGTTGGACAATATTTTGTCCACGTTGTTGAAGGTCAGAATAGGTTAAAACCTCAATTCCGTGTAAGCAATAATTTAATTTTCTAAAGGCTTCTTTTTGGTATTCACCCCAATCCTCTTTTGTCCCTATTACAATGAATGCTCTTGGTTTTATTGAGAATATTTCTATGTTGTTTTCTTTACAATAAGTCCTTTCGAGTTTTTCTCTTATTTCTAACTGGTGTAGCTCTAATTCTGAAAGATAATTAACCACTTGTCCAATTGCTTCATTTGTGTCGCCTGACCATCTATATGATCCTGCATGGTCTGCATCTTCAACTATTACGTTTTTGTTAGGTAATTTAATCTCAAGTATGTCAATGAAGCCATCAACGGTTGGAAATAGGTAATCAGGTATTTGATTAAATCCAACCTTTTCTTTTCCAATCGGTTTTCTATAGTTGACACCAAAAATCCAATGATTTGAATAAATCCATGATTGCCATGAATTCTTACCAGACGTTTCTTTGTATTTAGTGTCACCTGTTAACCTATCTTGAAGTTCGCTAAGCTTTGATTGATAGAAGTATATGTTTGATTTTTCTTTAAGTTCTTTTAATATTTCTATGTCTTTTTTAAGAGCATATTTCTCATCTTTAAGAGTTTCAATGAATTTGGTTGTTTCTTGGAGAATGAGTTTTTTATTTTTTGTTTTTTCTGAGAGTTGCTTTATTACATTACCAAATTCGTTTTCAACTTTCTTTAATTCTGCCGAAGAGATTTTCCCTTTAGGATTTTCAAAGTCACTTGGAAATGCTTGATGAAGAAAACTGCCTGCAACTTCGAATCCAGCATCTCTGTATATTCCAAGAAATTTTGCTTGTCCATTAGCTTGATATTCACTTTGATTTATAAAATAATTATTCCCTTCTTTATGTGTTTTTCCTTTAGTCAAGATTAGTCTTTTTTCAGGTCCAATTTGTTTGATATCTGTCAGAAGATGTTTCATACCTCGCATATATCTACCTTGCTTAATTTTAGTTAAGACAGGTACATTTCTTCTGTCCTTTTTGTCAACGATATCATTGTATAAATCGCTTGTAAAAAAAATACTTTCACCAGTTAAATCTCCATAATTCGAGGCTTCAATTTTTATCTCATGAAGCTCAATTTTTGTTTTCTTTGTCATTTTATCATGTTTTGATTCTAAGTCAGGATGCATCTCACCTTGCCACTAACGGCCCGGCAATAAAGGGCGTTTGTGTCCCCGCCATCGGCGGGGTGGCGCGGTTTTTGGCGTCATGGTACAAACTTTCGGGCCTATACGAGTGTCGCGGTACAATGCTGATAGAAAACAGATTAAAAGTCACCTTATCGTTATATTATTAACAGCACTTGTGCAGTGTCGCGCCGTGCCCCGCAGAAGCGAAAGCGAAAGCGGGGGTACAAGCTGACAACGAAGTTAGGAATCTGTCACGTTACAGAATGTTAATTGCGTGCACTGGAGCGGAGTCCGGGTTTAGGTGCGTATTAAAAGTGTCAAAGTATAAAAACGCAGTAAGACCAAAAACCGTGACAACTTGTCCCGCGCAGCGGGAAACAAATGACCTTTATTGTCCGTGTTATAGTTAGTTGCAATTTTAAGGTCCATGTAGAAAAGCAAAAATCCAATTTAATTATTCGATGATGGAAACGAAAGGGTTTATTACAAATTCATTGTGTAAATTCCTTTGGATGTTCCAAGAATAAGTTCCTTTTTATAAATCACGACATCATTAATTATTACTTCATCTAGGGGAACTTGAATTTCAACCCATTTATCTGTATCATAATAAGCTAGAATATCTTTAGGATAATCTGAATATGCAATCCAAATTGTTCCCTCATTGTCAGATTTAATAAACTTTATTGGTCTGTTGGCTGATGAACTTGGGGGATTAACTTCAGTCCAAGGGCCAATTGTGCTTTTTTTAAATAATCGATGGTTATTCCCATCCCATTTTGATACCCATAATGAATTATTTTTATCTGCAGTGATGAAAATTGTGGCAGCTTTATTACCTATTGGAAAGATGTTTGGATCCTTTGAAAGAATTCTGTTTTTATCAATTTTAAATAATTCGGTTCCTTGTATGAACCAGATATTAGATTCTGAATCAATAGCCAACCATTGAATGCTGTTTGAATTTAAGATTGAATTAGAGGTATTAAATCTTGCAGTATCGGACCCATCATAGAAAAAAAGCCCTCCAGAATATGTTGCAACCCATAGACTATTGTTCTGATCAAACAGGATTTTCTGTATAGAATGTATTTTAGGGATTTTCAAAAACTGTTGATAAGATAGATCCTCGTTTACTCTTAAAATCCTTCTGTCAAATGTAGCAAGGTAAGGTGTCTGGTTTAAATCTAAGTCAAATGTTGTTATTGCAGGGATACTATCATTTACTAATAATTGGTCATTTAACAGGTTGATTTCTGATACCTGATATGGAGGTAAAATGGCTACTAAAGTGAAATAAGGGCTTGGATTTGAAGAAATCACCCATAACTTATCCCCTGAAATATGTAGTTGATTGATATACTTATAGTCAGGTTGCTGGAAGTAAGTTAAAGGAACATCAGTTTTTTTACATGAGATTGAAAAGTAGGAGAGTACTACAAGAATTAATATTAGAGGTTTAATCCTATTAATCATGATTTCAAATTTTATATTTCACATAGGAGGTTAGTAATTGAGTGTAATGAGCTATTAATCAACAAAATCTATGCCAATGTGTTTTCACTTGTTTGATTGTTTTTAGTCCCGGTGGTAGGACCAAATTTTCATTGTCAATATGAAGCAGTCAAGGTTAGATAAATTTGCTTTTTCTGTTATAGTTAGTTGTTTACGAAATTTTCTAACATGCAGAGAGCTTGGCAATTAACTATAACTCGTTTTAAGAGTATTAACATTACTGAATTTTTACAATCATTAGTAGATAAAATTATGTCAGACATTTTACCGGATCCGGAGAATAATTCAATCTGAATCAAATGGTATGAACCCCAGAGCAAGCTCTGGACTCAAAAAACGGGGCAAGCACCGGGGAACCGAGTTTACGAGCTCGTCGCAGCCAATTAAACCTAATCTTCGCGTCCGCCGTCTTCGTCCCGATTTGTCGGGACTACGACGACCGAAGGCCGAAGCTTTCTTTGACCTCCGAAGCTTTAGCGACGGAGGTAGCGAAGGCGGATTAAAGCAATGCCGGGTCAGTCCCAAAGGGAAAGATCAGGTTATTGCAACTTCTTCTGACAAATTACAGTTTAATAGGATTGGGGGCAAAATTGTTACCCTGTTTTTACAGATTTTTTTCACCCTCTTATATAAAAAGCCGGGGAATTTGGTCCAGGTATAGGATTAAGAAGCTATAAAACATTGTTTAACAAATAAATAATGGTGCGAAGCTCTCAGGGTGTTTCCCGGAAGTTACATGCTTGTTTCTGTTAATCAGATCCCTTTTATGTTGATAAATCTGTGCCCTTAATTGATCCGGTTTGCTATTTATTTCTTTTGCTAAAGGAAAATTACTCTTCGCGCAACCCTTCGCCTTATCCCAATAGGCCGGATCAATGCTCCGTTTGATCGATAATTCCGTGCGCTCCCCATTTACTGTAATCCTGAGATAAATCTGATACGTCTTCTTTATCTTTCTCAGCAAGATTCAAACCTGTTTTCTATTATTCTGATAATTATCTACTTACAATACCCCGGTTTGCCAGTACACCGAATAGTACACCAGTCCTGAAATCATCTGCTTGACAAACTGTAAAATTAGGTAAGAAAACATATTCTGTTTTTGATTTTCCCGTATTTTTGCCATATTATTTAGTGATAAAGGATATCAATGAAGGATTTGCATGGTGGGCATACCAAATGCCTTCTTGTACAAACAAAATTTTCAGGATTTAGTTTCTGGAATTACCAGGAAGTTTGTTACATGGTTGGGGCAAAATACCCGGCTGCCCCTCTTGGATTGCTGACAGTAGCTGCACTCTTTCCCCAGCATTGGATATTCAGGTTAATTGACGAGAACGTTGAACCTTTGCTGGATGACCATTTGAAATGGGCTGATATTGTCTGTACAGGAGGAATGCTTCCTCAACAGAAAAGTATGCTCAATTTCATCCGGCGGGCACATGATCTTGATCGCATTGTTGTGGTTGGTGGTCCCGATCCGACTTCACAGCCAGATGTTTACCATGAGGCCGACTTTTTAGTCCTGGGCGAAGGTGAGATTACCATTCCCATGTTCTTAAACGATTTGCAGAAGGGGAGCAAAAAGCGGGAGATATTTTTCTGAAGAAAAAGCCAATATGCTGAAAGCTGTCGTACCCAGATATGATCTGATCAATTTCCGGAATTATATTATGATCGGACTTCAATTTAGCAGGGGGTGTCCCTTTAATTGCGAATTCTGCGATATCATTGAGCTATATGGCCGAATACCCAGGTTTAAGTCGAACGAACAGGTGATCAAAGAACTGCAATCCCTTTACGATTTAGGTTACCGTGGACATATTGACATAGTCGATGATAACTTCATCGGTAATAAAAAGAAGGCTAAAGACCTCTTGCGTGAATTAAAAACATGGTCTCAAAACCATGAGTATCCGTTTTATTTTGCTACCGAAGCCTCTATTAACCTGGCCGATGATGATGAATTGCTTCAGTTAATGAAAGATGTTGATTTCCGGTATGTGTTTCTTGGTATCGAAACACCCGAAAATGATACGCTGAAACTGAACAAGAAAACCCAGAATGTAAACAAACCAATCGAAGATGCTGTCAGGAAACTCTTATCGTATGGCATCGTGAGTAATGGAGGATATATTATTGGTTTCGACAGCGAAAGCAGACAGATTGCCGATAATATGATCGATTCCATCCAGAAATCGGGAATCTGCATGGCAATGATCGGCCTGCTTTACGCACTGCCAAATACTCAATTAACCCGCCGTCTTGCATCTGAAGGCAGGTTGTTTCAGCAGGCATCCCGATCAATTGGTGAAAGCGATATTGACCAGACGACGAGTGGTCTGAATTTTATTACACTGATTTCACGTACCGAGATCCTTAAGAATTTTATTCGGGTTATCAATGCTATTTATGAACCTTCGAATTATTATAAGCGGGTTGTTTTTACCGGCTTGAATATCAGACCCCATTATAAACATACTCCAAATTTCAGGACATGGCTTATTTATATGCGTTCATTCCTCAGGGTTTGTAAAAAGGCAGGTTTTAACTCAACAACCGGATTTTATTATTGGAAGATGTTTTTTACTGTGATCTTCAGAAACCCAAAAGGAATTGAAGCAGCAGTGAACTTAGCAGCAATGTTCATTCACTTCCAGAAACAGAAGGAGTATGGTGTTTCAATAATGAATCACACAATTGGTGAATTGGAAAAAACCGGTGAAGAAGCTTACTACGCAAGGATGATGGGAAATAATCAGCGCCTCAACTTATAAATCTCAAGAACCACTAAAAACGAACCGTGCTAAGTCCATCCAACTTAGGCAAAACTTGGGTGGTTGGATTTTTTTGTTTTATGTATCAGACTTTCATAACTTTATCAAAATTAAGACAATCTCAGTATTAGCATTATTTGATCTTTTTTACAAAATTCGAATAAGGAGTCTGATATGAAAGCCGTTTTAGTCTACCCCAGATGCCCTGATACTTTCTGGAGTTTTAAGTATGCCTTAAAATTTATTTCTAAAAAGACAGCTTATCCTCCGTTGGGATTATTATCTGTAGCGGCAATGCTGCCAAAAGATTGGGAGAAAAAACTTGTAGATGGGAATGTAACCAAACTAAGAGATAAAGATCTTGAAGGTGCTGATCTCGTTTTCATAAGTGCTATGACAATACAGAAAACATCGGTAAAAGAAGTGATTAGCAAGTGCAAAAAAATGAATATCAAAATTGTCGCTGGCGGGCCTCTATTTACTGCTGGATATGAAGAGTTCGAAGACGTGGATTATCTTGTGCTTAATGAGGCTGAAATTACTCTGCCACTCTTTTTAAATGATTTGAGGAATGGGAGCGCTAAACATATTTATACCTGTCAGGGATTTCCAAATATAGAAAAGACACCAACTCCACTTTGGGAACTTGTCAATATGAAAAAATATGTATCTATGAACCTCCAATATTCCCGCGGTTGTCCTTTCAATTGTGAATTCTGCGATATAACTACTCTCTTTGGACACAGGGTTCGAACAAAGAGCAGTAACCAAATATTAGCTGAATTAGAAAGTCTGTACTCCCAGGGTTGGAGAGGTGATGTATTTTTTGTTGACGATAACTTTATAGGAAACAAGATAAAGCTAAAACTCGAAATTTTACCCGCTATAATCGAATGGATGGCAACCAAAAGAAGTCCTTTCTCCTTTACTACAGAAGCCTCTATTGATCTTTCTGACGACGAAAAACTTATGCAATTGATGGTTAAGGCAGGCTTCTGTTCAGTATTTCTTGGCATTGAAACACCGAACGAGGAAAGTTTGACAGAATGTAGTAAGTTCCAAAACAAAAACCGTGACTTAGTAGCCTGTGTTAATAAAATTCAGAAGTTCGGATTGAAAGTTATGGGAGGATTCATAATAGGGTTTGATAACGACCCTCCTTCAATTTTTGAAAAGCAAATTGAATTCATTCAAAAAAGTGGAATTGTCACTGCCATGGTGGGGCTATTGAATGCACCACGTGGTACAAGGCTCTATCAGCGCCTTTTAAAAGAGAATAGGTTGTTGAAGGAGACTTCAGGAGATAACACAGACTTTTCAATAAACTTTATCCCTAAAATGAATTATGAACTGCTTATTAAAGGTTATAGAAGAATTATCAGCGGAATTTACTCCCCTAAACCTTATTATGAACGGGTTAAAAGATTTTTAAAAAAATATAAACCATTACAGGAGTTACATTTTCACCGCAGTGATATTCGTTCCTTTTTTGGTTATCCTGGAGTATTGTTAAAATCTATTTGGTTTCTCGGTATAAGAGATAAAGCAAGAATTTACAATTGGGAATTCTTTTTCTGGTCTCTATTCAAACGTCCACAACTTTTCTTTTTAGCAACTACTTATGCAATTTATGGATTCCATTTTCGAAAGATTTTTAAAAATTATTTATAAAATATTCAAAAAGGGGAAATGCCACTCAACAAAGATATTAGGTATTCGGGTTGCTCTCTTAATAAATAGCTGAACAGAGATCCTTACACTTGATGGAAATTCCGGTGACATTGAGCAATCTTATCCGGTTTAAAGTGAACAGTTTGTTAATAGTTAAATTTCATTTTCTTTTGGCGGAGAAAGAGAGGGCCGACAATCAATGAGGTTGTCTCAAAAGTCCCTTTTTTAACTCCACCCCTAAATCCCTGCCTGCGCTGCCGCTTCGGCAGGCAGGCCCCAGGGAGAACTTTTAACAATTTCGGATTTTGGATTTTTGATTTCGGATTTATCATTTTCTGGTTATTCTTTTAAATCCACAATCCGCAATTCACAATCCGCAATTAAAGCCCCCCTTGGGGGGTTTGGGGGTAAAATCAGTCTTTTGAGACAGCCTCCAGGGAGGAGCCGGGATTGAGGGAAGACCCCCGGTTCCGCGGGATTACCTCCTCTCCGCCGGCTGGCGGTGATCCCTCGCGGGAGAGCTTCAAAGCAAATCAATCCTCTGCTTGTTTCACTCGCATGGTCTTTTTGTTTTCCGTCTTCCCTCACCCGGACAAATCCGGTTCGGGTCGGTTAACTGAATTCGATATTTATAAATAATGAGCTCCCCTCTTTACGAAGTAGAGAGGGGCGGGGGGGTGAGTACATGTGATCAGGGATTACCTCCTCTCCGCCTAATGGCGGATCGTCGGTGATCCCTCGCGGGAGAGCTTCAAAGTCATCAGATCAGTCCGCTTTGCAGCGGTTTTTGTTTTATGAAAATCCCTCACTCAGACAAGTCTGGCTCGGGCTTTCCATAAAACAAAAATCCCGTCCGCCAACTGGCGGACGGGACTGATCTGATGACTTTGGCGGAGAAAGAGGGATTCGAACCCCCGATTCCGTGGATACAGAATAACGGTTTTCAAGACCGCCGCATTCGACCGCTCTGCCATTTCTCCAATTTCATTTCAACTTCAAGACGCCGCATTGCGCGGGTCTATCCTATCGGTCATTCTCCTAACTTTCTCAACAGACCGCCGCATTCGCCGCGGCGTCTATCCCGCTTTTTGATAATCAAAAAGCGGGACCATTTCTCCAATTTCTCAATATCCTCTATCTTCTCTCCAACTTCAAGACCGCCGCATTCGCCGCGGCGTCTATCCCGCTTTTTGATAATCAAAAAGCGGGACCATTTCTCCAAATACACTATCTTCTCCTCTCAACTTCAAGACCGCCGCATTCGCCGCGGCGTCTATCCCGCTTTTTGATAATCAAAAAGCGGGACCATTTCTCCAATTTCTCAAAATCCTCTATCTTCTCTTCCCAACTTCAAGACCGCCGCATTCGCCGCGGCGTCTATCCCGCTTTTTGATAATCAAAAAGCGGGACCATTTCTCCAATTTCTCCATTACTCTATCTTCTCTTCCCAACTTCAAGACCGCCGCATTCGCCGCGGCGTCTATCCCGCTTTTTGATAATCAAAAAGCGGGACCATTTCTCCAATTACTCCACTTACTCTATCTTCTCTTCTCAACTTCAAGACCGCCGCATTCGCCGCGGCGTCTATCCCGCTTTTTGATAATCAAAAAGCGGGACCATTTCTCCAATTACTCCACTACTCTATCTTCTCTTCCCAACTTCAAGACCGCCGCATTCGCCGCGGCGTCTATCCCGCTTTTTGATTATCAAAAAGCGGGACCATTTCTCCAATTTCTCCAACTCACTCTATCTTCTCTTCCTAACTTCAAGACCGCCGCATTCGCCGCGGCGTCTATCCCGCTTTTTGATAATCAAAAAGCGGGACCATTTCTCCCTTCGTCCGCCGAAGTCATGACGAAGGCGGACCTTTTCTCCGGCGCAAAGTTAATATTTTTTTGATTTTTCGGAATTTTCTAAAAAATATTTGATTAAACATCAGATAATCAGTGAAATACTAAACTTATTAACACGATTTGAACAAAATATTGATCACTTAAAGTGCTAAACCTTACTGATGATGCGGAAGTGCGCCATTTTACCCAAAATCTGATTTTCATCCGGAAAAATGCATATTTTAACCTAAAAGTCGCACTATTTGTGGAAAAACGACAAAATAAATTTGCATATGAATTAAAATAAAATAAATTTGTATTCAATTAGTAAAATTGGTCTAACATTTAATTTTATTATCATGACAAAAAAAGAATTAGTAAATGCAATTGCTGCTGACGCAGGTCTTTCAATCAAAGATTCAGGGAAAGCTCTAAACTCATTTGTTACAGCTTTCGGAAAAGCAATGAAAAAAGGTCACAGGATCCAACTTCCCGGACTTGGTACTTTTAATGTTACAAAAAGAAGTGCTAGAGTAGTTCGTAACCCACGTACTGGCGCTAAACTGAACGTTCCTGCCAAGAAAGTCGTTAAATTCAAAGCAGCTCCCGCACTTAACAAAGGTCTTTAATCAAAAATGACTGAGATTGCTTAGAGGGGTGTTTTTACACCCCTTTTTTTTTAAAGAATTAATAAAATATTTTGTTATTTTTAAGGTTCATAGTCTAAAGGAAAATTTAAAAGAAATTCAACTTAAATTTAATTGGTAAAATTTGTAAATTTTTTTTACTATTTTTGATAAGGTAAAAACCTGACTCAATAGAAACTGATGAATTGTATTATTGTTGACGACGATAAGATGACCTGTAAAATACTGGAAGGGTATGTGAGCAAATCATCTTCCCTTAACCTGGTGGGTTCATTCAGCGATTCAGTTGCCGCGAGAAATATTATTACTGAACGAAAAGATATCGATCTGGTTATCCTTGATATCGAGATGCCGGAAATGGATGGATTCGATTTTATCGTCAGTCTCGATTCTCCACCTAATATAATTATTGTTTCATCCGCAGAGCAATACGCCGTAAAAGCCTTCGACTTCAATGTTGTGGATTACCTGCTTAAACCTGTCACCTACGGACGCTTCATCAAAGCCATCGACAAAACTATCAGGTATTATTCCCGGAAAGAGGTAACCAATACCGGCGATGAGGAGATCTTTATTAAGAAAGGTTCCTCTCTCGTGAAACTGAAACTGAAAGATATAATATTCATCGAAGCTCTTGAAAATTATGTCACACTGAATACCAATGATGACAAGTTCACAATTCATTTTACCATGAAAGCTATCGAGAACCAGCTGCCTTCAGGAATCTTTATCCGTGTGCACAGGTCTTACATCATTAACAAGAGCATGATTCAAACAATCAAAGAGAATTCTCTCGATATTATCGTTGGTGAAGTTCTGAAGAGCATTCCTGTCGGAAAATCATTCAGGGACACTCTCCTCAACGATATTAACGTGATGGCCAGATAATTTCTACCTTTCACATGCTGACAAACCGTCAACTCTTCCTGCTTCACCTTGGGCAGACTTCTGCTGCACCATTGATGCTTGAAATAGAAAAAGCAGAAGGGGTTTTCATGTATGGCCCGTCGGGCGAAAAATATTTCGACCTCATTTCCGGAGTATCAGTCAGTAACACCGGCCACAGGCATCCTGAAGTGGTAGAGGCTGTTAAGAAACAGGTCGATTCGTACCTTCACCTGATGGTATATGGTGAAATGATCCAGAGCCCTCAGGTCAGATATGCTGCCCGCCTGATAGAACTTCTTCCTCCATCCCTCGATAACTGTTATTTTGTCAATTCAGGAAGCGAAGCTGTTGAAGGCGCGTTAAAGCTGGCTAAAAAATATACTGGCAGAAGTAAGATAATCTACTTCAGGAATTCATATCATGGCAGCACACACGGAGCCCTCAGCATCCAGGGAAGTGAAACATACAGGAACGCATTCAGACCTTTGCTGCCAGATACATGGCAGATAGACTTTAATGATTTCTCATCTCTTGAATCGATAGATAATAAGACTGCCTGCGTAATAACTGAACCTGTTCAGGCAGAAGCAGGTGTTATATCCCCATCTGAAGGTTTCCTGGAAGAGATCCGTAAACGATGTTCTGAAAATGGAGCGCTTCTTGTTTTTGACGAGGTGCAGACAGGTTTTGGCCGGACAGGATCTATGTTTGCGATCGACAAGTTCGGGGTCGTTCCCGATATACTTGTCCTGGCAAAAGCGCTTGGCGGAGGAATGCCTCTCGGTGCATTTATCTCTTCAAAAGAGATCATGTTATCGCTCATTTCAAATCCTCAGCTCGGACATATTACCACCTTCGGAGGACACCCTGTATGCTGCGCTGCCGGACTTGCCTCACTTGAAGTTATTATTAAAGAGAACCTTGCTGGTCAATGTGAAGGAAAATCTGCCCTGTTTAAAAATGAGCTCAGACACCCTCTTATCTCAGAGGTCAGGGGTGAAGGTCTTCTCCTGGCTGTCCGGCTTGATAAACCGGAATATGTTCATTATGCGATTTCACACGCTCCGGAACATGGACTGATCCTCGATTATTTCCTCTTCTGCAATGATGCTTTCAGGATTGCACCACCCCTGATCATAAGTAATGATGAAATTATAACAGCCTGCAGCCAGCTGAATGCTTTGCTCGATGATGCTATGAAAAACAGTGAGAACAGGTGAGAATAAAAGTATACTATATAATAATAGGTATACTGGTTTTAATATCACCGGTAAAAGGACAAACTAAAACCGGGGACATTTCACTTCTCCTCGAAAAACTTTACGACAGGATCCTTTACACAAATATTGATACTGAACGATTGAGACTCAACGACTCAGTAAACCTGCTGATTGAAAGTTATGTTAACTCCGATTCAGCTTTTAACTACAAATTCACCAATCTTCGCTACCTGGGACAAATTACTTCACCTGATAACCGGTTGAAGATCATCAATTGGAATCTGATCCTGCGTAATGGAAGCAATAAGTACTTCTTATACATGATCAGAAAGGGAGGAAAAGGTAAAGAAAACCAGATATATAAGCTTACAGGAGAGCATAAAGAGAAACCGGTAAGGACTGATATTGAATACAATAGTGATAACTGGTATGGGGCACTTTATTATGCTATTCAGCCATTTAAAAAGGATAAACAGGTTAATTATATCCTCCTTGGAATTGATGTTGGTAATTCACAGATAACAAGGAAAATAATTGAAGTACTAAGTTTTTCTCCCTTGGGTGAAATTGTTTTCGGAAAGAATTGTTTTAAAAGAGAAAATGAAATAAAATCGAGGGAAGTTCTTGAATATTTTTCGGAAGGAGTTATGACCCTGAGAGTCAATTCAAAAAAGATGATTGTCTTTGATCACCTGACATCTCTTTCAGGTGAGCAGACAGATAACTCTGTGAGTTATGGTGCCGGATACACTTATGATTCTTATATTTACAGGAAGGGATTCTGGCAATTCACCCGGAATATTGAAATGAGAAATATTAAAAGAAGTACACGATAAAGGTCAAATTCATGCCCGGTACAAAAATGACATATCTGATCTGTTATGACGATCACCGCACATTCACGGAAGATGTCCGGAAAAGATTTTCTGACAGCTCACGTTACAATGTGGCATCTTTTCATAACCGGCAGGATTTCATAGATAATTGCCTGACAGAGATGGAAAACAGCTCATGCAGAGTTGCAATTATCGGGGTTCCTGATGCGAAAGAGCAATTTGAAATGATTGATGATCTGACCATGGAGATAAAAAAGATTGATCCTAAAACTGGAATTGTACTTCTTGTTGCTGCAGATAAGATGGAAGATCTGAAAAAAATTGTAAAATTTAATATCGATGCATACATACCAAGGAATGCAAATTCAATTCTCCGGATCCATAATGCTGTCAAAAAGCTCATAAGCGAAAACAGTATAGTGATTTTCAGGAAACACAGGAATTTCTCCTTATATGTTCTCCTCTCTTTCCTTGTTCTGACTGCCATCATTATCCTTATTGCATTTTTCAAGCTTCCGCATTACTTCTAATTTCGGATTTCGGATTGTCAATTTCGGATATTTGATTCAGGACGTTTTCTTCAATCCGCAATCCACAATCCGCAATCCGAAATTCTTCCTAATGACTATTTGTCAGTTTATTTTCATGGCACAACTTTTGAAAGTGAGGGGCTGATAACCATTAAATAATCATAAAATATAGAATATGCAGACAGGAAAAATTGGTGTGACAACTGAGAACATCTTCCCGATTATTAAAAAATTCCTTTATTCAGATCATGAAATATTTCTGAGGGAACTTATTTCAAATGCCATTGATGCAACTCAGAAACTGAAGGCAATGGCGTTAGCAGGTGACTTTAAGGGTGACCCTGGCGATACAACTATAAGGGTTTCTGTGGATAAAAAGAAGAAAACCATTAAGGTTTCTGACTATGGTATCGGAATGACGCAGGAGGAGCTCGACAAGTACCTTAACCAGATAGCTTTCTCAAGCGCTAACGACTTTCTCGAAAAATATAAGGATCAGGCAAATTCAATTATTGGCCATTTCGGACTTGGTTTCTATTCATCTTTCATGGTGTCAGAAAAAGTTGATGTAATAACAAAGTCATGGCAGGAAGATGCAAAGGCAGTCAAATGGACATGTGACGGGAGCCCTGAATTTTCGATCGAAGAAGCTGAAAGGGACAGAAGAGGTACCGATGTCATTCTTCATATCGACAAGGAATCAAAAGATTTCCTCGAAGAGAGCAGAATTGAACAGCTTCTTAAAAAATACTGCAAATTTCTTCCAATAGAAATTGCATTCGGAAAAGAACAGGAATGGAAAGACGGAAAGTATGTCGATACCGGCAAGGACAAAATAATAAACAACACAAAACCAGCCTGGACACTTAAACCAGCTGACCTCAAAGAGGAGGATTACCTTAAGTTTTACAGAGAACTTTATCCCGCGGGCGATGAGCCATTATTCAATATTCATCTTAATGTAGATTATCCTTTCAAGCTTACAGGAATACTCTATTTCCCGAAGATCAAAAACAATATTGAGATTCAGAAAAACAAGATCCAGCTTTACAGCAACCAGGTATTTGTGACTGATTCTGTTGAAGGCATTGTTCCAGAGTTTCTTACACTTCTGCATGGCGTTCTTGATTCACCCGACATCCCTCTCAATGTATCGCGAAGCTATCTTCAGAGCGATTCGA
The DNA here is from genome assembly GCA_963825935.1 of uncultured Bacteroidales bacterium. GTDB lineage: Bacteria > Bacteroidota > Bacteroidia > Bacteroidales > VadinHA17 > LD21. The sequence goes on from CAWGUN010000013.1 coordinate 772,457, forward strand.
ATGTGAAAAAGATTTCAGCACATATAACCAAAGAAAGTTGCTGACAGGCTAAACGATATCTTTAAGAACAACCGCGCCGAGTTTGAAAAAAAATGGGATAATCTGAAATTATTCATCGATTACGGGATGATAACTGAAGAGAAATTCTATGAAAAAGCTTCAAAATTTGCACTCCTGAAAAATACCGATGATAAATATTTCACATTTGAGGAATATGAGAAGCTGATAAAGGAAAACCAGACAGATAAGAACAAATCGCTTATTTATCTTTATTCCACAAATAAAACCGACCAGTTCGCTTATATTGAAAAAGCCAGGAATAAGGGTTATGATGTCCTTATTCTTGATGGACAGCTCGATGTACATATGATAAACCATCTTGAGTCCAAATTCAAGGATTCAAGATTTGTCAGGGTCGATTCAGATGTGATTGATAAGCTGATCCAGAAAGATGAAACCAGGGAGTCAAAATTAAATGAAGAAGAAAAATCGGACCTGAAGAGTGTTTTCAATGTGAAGGTGAAATCAAAAGAGATTTATAATGTTGTTTTTGAAGCACTTGACGAAAACGATGCTCCTGTGATAATTACCCAGTCGGAGTTCATGAGAAGAATGAAGGATATGTCGGCCATGGGTGGCGGGATGAATTTCTATGGAGAGCTGCCCGACAGTTATAATATTGTTGTTAATCCAAACAATCAGCTTGTTATAAACATCAATGATGACCTGAAAAAAGAAGCAGGAACAAAGCTTTCTGAAAATGATATTGAAAGAAAAAGGGTAAAGGAGGAAATTGATTTCATGGAACAGGAACATAAAAAGAGGAAGGCAGATGAAATCAGCCAGCTCGAAAAAGATGACCTTGAAAAACTGAAGAAAGAACTGGGAGATGTTGAAAATGCAAGAAAAGATATTCTTGAATCTTATGGTTCCGGGAATAAAATAGTTAAACAGCTTATTGATCTTGCCTTGCTTGCAAATAATATGCTGAAAGGAGAGGAGCTGGCTACCTTCGTAAAGCGTAGTGTTGAGCTGTTATAATTATTAAGCAATGGTGTAATGTGTAATCCGGTCGCCGGTCGCCGGTCGCCGGTCGCCGGTCGCCGGTAGCCGGTCGCCGGTTGCCGGTAACCGGTCATATCATTCTCCCTACCTCTCCCTTAATATAGTCTATCGCCGCACGTGTCGGTTCCTTTTCGAGTTCCATAACTGCCTTCGAGAAGTCTCCTGCCGAACTCCATTCCGGTAGCTGTTTCAGGCATCTTTTCAAATTCTCCGTTTATTATTTTGATTGTATTGGAACGTGCATTCCTGACAACCTCCCATGCCTGCGGACTCATATATATCTGTTGCGAGAGGTTATGCTCAAACTCGCTTCGGATTGTCGTAATGAGAGCTGAATGAAGCTGGCTGGCAGTCATTGCAGGTGAGCTGACCCGCACCAGCATTGATTCAAGGGATGTCCTCTCCAGAAAGAGAACGATCCGTTCATAAGCCTGCAGCTTTATCGGAACAACTGTTCTGCTGTTCTGAAGAATCAACTCCTGCTTTCTTTTATCCTGGTCATTCTTTAACAGGTTCCTGATCATCAACCAGGCAGTAATAAGTACCAGCAAGGCAGGTACTGTTATCAGGAGGATATCTTTCAGAGTTTCCATATATTTCGTCTTATCAACATTATACAAACTTACTTATTTCTTTTTTATTTGATTTCCCATATTCTTTTAACTTTGAATTTTAAACCTAAACCCCAAACTTCCCTATGGAACATTTATCTGACAGAATCAAGTCATTATCAGTTTCACAGACACTGGCTATGGCTCAGAAAAGCCGGGAGCTGAAAGCAAAAGGATTTGATATAATAAGTCTGAGCCTGGGTGAACCTGACTTCAATACTCCGGATTATATAAAGGAGGCAGCCAAAAAAGCTATAGATGATAATTATTCCAGGTATCCTCCCGTGCCTGGTTATAACGATCTCAGGGAAGCCATATCAAGAAAGTTCAAAAGGGAAAATGGAATTAATTATACTGCTGATCAGATAGTTGTGTCGGCAGGAGGAAAGCACTCGCTCATTAATGTCATCTTAGCAATAGTGAATCCGGGTGATGAGGTTATAATCCTGGCACCTTACTGGGTGAGCTATTATGACCAGATAATACTTGCCGGAGGAAAGCCGGTTGTGGTGGAAGCAACGCTCGAAAATGATTTCAAGGTGAGTCCTGAACAGATTGAAGCTGCAGTTACAAAAAAAACCAGACTTATAATCTTCAATTCTCCTTCCAACCCGACAGGAATGGTGTACACAAAAGAGGAGATGGAACAAATTTCTAAAGTTGTTCAGAAGCACGAGGGGCTTTATATTATTTCAGATGAGATTTATGAGCATATACTGTTTAACGGCGAACATATAAGTATGGCTTCCTTCGCCTATATCTATGACCGGGTAATAACAGTTAATGGAGTTTCAAAGGGTTATGCCATGACAGGCTGGAGAATAGGATATATCGGTGCCCCGGTCTGGCTTGCAAAAGCTGTTGATAAACTTCAGGGGCAATTTACTTCGGGTGTCTGCTCTATTGCACAGAGAGCAGCTCTTGCGGCCATTGAGGGTGATGATGGTTCGCGGCAGAAAATGAGGGACGCATTCCTCAGGCGCCGCGACCTGATATGCAGACTTCTGAAAGATATTAAAGGTATGAAGGTACGGGTGCCTCAGGGAGCATTTTATGTTATGCCTGATATAAGCTACTACTTTGGAAGATCCGATGGGGAAACGAAAATAAAAAATTCCGAAGATCTTGTTCTTTACCTTCTTGATAAAGCGCAGGTTGCCCTGGTAGGAGGCGATGCTTTCGGTGCACCAAACTGCATGAGGATCTCTTATGCAACATCTGATGACCTCCTTGTGGAAGCCGTCAAAAGAATGAAGGGTGCGCTTGACAGGTTGAATTAGGAGGAATCTAATACTTATTATACGATACAACCTCCTTTATCGGTTTTCTCTTCTTTTCCCTGTGTTCACTCAGGGAATATCCAAGAGTAATGATCACTGCAACTCTTTTTGACCGCGGAATGGAAAGGAGCTTTCTTAGCTGTGGCTCATCAAACCATCCTATAATGCAGGACCCGATACCTTCAGCAGTGGCCTGCAGACAGATGGTTTCTGTAGCAATTCCAATATCAATAACTGAATAATCTTTATTCTTGATTGTCGCTCCGACTTTCGACGAAAAGTTAGGTTTCTCTCTTACAACTACTATTAATGCAGGGGCCTGAGCTACAAATTTGTTCATCCCGATAAGCTTTGCTGCAGCCGCGACAGCAATTTTTTGTATAAGACCGGGGTCAGTGACAACGATGAATTTCCATGGCTGTGCATTGCATGCTGAAGGAGCCATTCTGCCGGCTTCAGTTATTCTCTCAAGTTTCTCCTTTTCAACAGGTTTGTCACTATATCTCCTGTCACTCTGACGTTTGATTATCAGCCTGAGCATCTTCTCTCCGTTAATTGTGTTATCCATATTAAATATTCAATTTTGATATTCAAAGTGGATAAATATAGCAATATTTAATATCTTTATTTTTTAAAATAGAATTGGACTTATTTACAAAACTAAAAAATTAAAGAAATGATTATTGTATTATTAATTCTTGGGATCATTGTCTTGCTGATCCTGATGGCTATTTCCCTATATAACAGGTTAGTACGGTTAAGAAACAACAGGGAGCAGGCTTTTGCCGATGTTGATGTTCAGCTGAAGCAAAGACATGACATGATACCTCAGCTTGTTGATGCTGTAAAAGGCTACATGGCACATGAACGTGGAGTCCTCACCGAGGTTACCGAAGCGAGGGCAAATGCCATGAAAGCAACAACCATAAATGATAAAATAGTTGCAGAAACCAGGCTCTCAACCGCCCTGGACGGGTTGAAAGTTGCTGTAGAAGCCTATCCTGACCTTAAGGCAAGTCAAAACTTTCTCGACCTGCAGAATGAGATTGCTGATATAGAAAACAAGATAGCTGCTGCACGCCGCTTCTTTAACTCAGCTACAAAAGAGCTCAATGTTGCAACCGAACTGTTCCCTTCAAACATTATAGCCACGCTGTTTAATTTCAAGCGCGAACCGATGTTTGAACTTGGCGCAGAACGTGCCGCTGCAGATCAGCCTCCCAAAATCCAGTTCTGAGACTATGAAGTACTTTGGCCTGCAGAGCCAGATCAGGAAGAATAATACAAATTCGTTATTGCTCCTGCTGATGTTCCCTGTTGTCTTTTTTGGACTGACATGGCTCTTTTTCTTTTTAACGAACCTGACCCAGGCGCATTCTAATGTGGAATATCAGGAACAATACAATCTTTTTGACAAAGTAAACTTAAGCTTCATCCGTACTATTCCCTGGATTTCAATTGGCGTAACTGTCTGGTTCATAATCGCATGGTTTTCTCACTCTGCGATGATAAATGCAGCAACATCTTCAAAACCACTTGCAAGAAGTGAGAACAAAAGAGTATATAACCTTGTCGAAAATCTCTGCATCTCAGTCGGGATGCAGATGCCGCAGGTAAACATAATTGAGGATGACTCATTAAATGCTTTTGCAACCGGTTTGAACCCGAAAACATTTACAATTTCACTTTCACGCGGAATTATCGACAAGCTTGATGACCATGAACTTGAATCAGTAATTGCACATGAACTCACACATATACGAAACCGGGATGTGCGGTTGCTCATAATTTCAATTGTATTCGTCGGAATCTTTGCTTTTATCTCAGAGACGCTGTTCAGATCAATGCGTTTTGGCAGCATTGGCAGGGGGAAAAAGGGTAGTGGAGGAGCAATATTGATTGCAATGATCCTGGCTTTTGTAGGCTATATGATTGCCATGTTGTTCAGATTTGCTCTGTCCCGTAAGCGGGAATATCTTGCCGATGCAGGGTCGGCAGAGCTTACAAGAAATCCGCTCGCCCTGGCATCTGCGCTGAGAAAAATCTCCGTCGATCCGACTATTGAGGCTGTGAAAAGAAATGATGTTGCACAGATGTTCATCGAAAATCCAAAGGCGGGATTGAAAAATTCCTCTGTTTCATTTACTTCTTTATTCGCAACGCATCCGCCAATAGAAAAAAGGATAGAGATACTGGAACATTTCTAATTGGGGGGCTACCCCTTATACACATCTCAAACAGTTATTAAAAAAGTTCTTTTTAACCGCAAAGCACACAAAGCAGGCGCAAAGTGCGCAAAGTTAAAGCATTGTATTTGTGAAGAAATACACAGCCGGCGGATTCATTCCGATTTTTCTTTCTTTTTAAAGAGCTTCTTTTCTTCTCCTTTCAATAATCTCCTGATGTTGTTTCTGTGAGTTATCAGCAAAGCAACTGCTACAAAGACAGAGAATATTTTAAATAATAGGGAGGGAGTATCAAATAATGTCAGCAAAAGTATCGGAAATGCAATTCCGGCACTCATTGAAGATACTGATACGATTCCGGTTATGATCAATACGATCAGGAAGACACCCATACAAAGAAGTGTCAGAAATGGATGTATTGCAAGCAGAACACCAAAAACAGTTGCCACACCTTTCCCGCCCCTGAAACCTGCAAATACCGGAAATATGTGGCCTGCAATAGCTGTTAATCCAGTCAGTATCTGAAGGTTAGTAAGAAGAGCACTTTCTGGTGGAGCCAGTTTTAAAAAGAGTGGCAACATGGCTGCAATCAAACCTTTTGCAACGTCGATTATCATAACAGGTATTCCGGTAGCTAATCCGAGAACCCTGATGGTATTTGTTGCTCCTGCATTTCCGCTGCCATGCTCTCTCACGTCAATGCCGTGAAAAATCTTTCCGATCCATACAGCTGACGGAATTGATCCCAGGAGATAGGCAAGAAGAAATGCGATCAATGTCAGAATTATATTCATTATACTATTTTCGGACCATGTTCAACCAGGCTTGCTGTCTCCGGATTTGAAGTGAATTTACTGAAGTTGTTGATAAATTTCAATCCCAGGTCAGTAGCCGCAATATGCCATCTTACTCTTGATTCCCAGCCGTTTGCCGGATCAAGAATATTTCCATCAACTCCCTCGATCTTTACCGGGAAGCTTAAATTGAAGATGGGAAGTCTGTCGAATTCGTAGTCATTTATAGAATCGTTGAGGATAGCATTTATTATTCGTCGTGTTGTCGGAAGATCTATTCTGTTTCCTGTTCCGTAAGGACCTCTTATCCACCCTGTATTTACCAGCCACGCTTCAGCTTTATGAAGCTTCATTTTCCGTGTCAGTTCGTTGGCATAAATTATAGGATCGAGCATAAGAAAGGCAGCTCCGAAGCATGCTGAAAATGAAGGGATAGGTTCAACTATTCCTCTTTCTGTTCCGGCAACTTTCGCAGTATAGCCGCTCAGGAAATAGTACCTTGTCTGTTCTTCACTGAGGCGGCTCACAGGAGGCAGAACTCCGAATGTATCGGCTGACAGGAAAATCACCTTATTTGCGTGTCCTGCTTTGGAAACAGGTTTTACAATATTATTGATATGGTAAATAGGATAGGAGACCCTTGTATTTTCAGTTTTTGATTCATCGTTGAAATCGATTGATCCGTCTGAAAGAACTACAATGTTTTCCAGCAAAGCATCCCTTTTTATGGCATTATAAATATCGGGTTCATTGTTTTTGCTAAGCTTTATGCATTTTGCATAACAGCCACCTTCGAAATTAAAAATTCCATCGTCATCCCAGCCATGCTCGTCATCACCAACAAGAGCCCTGTCAGGATCAGTCGAAAGGGTTGTTTTACCTGTTCCGGAAAGTCCGAAGAATATTGCAACATCACCTTTTTTACCAACATTCGCAGAGCAGTGCATGGATGCTATACCCCTGAGAGGCAGGTAATAATTCATTACAGAGAAGATCCCTTTCTTCATTTCTCCTCCGTACCAGGTTCCCCCTATGATTGCCATGTTTTCTGAAAGATTGAAAAAGACAAAATTCTCCGAATTGAGTCCCTGTTTATGCCAGTCCGGGTTGACAGCTTTCGATGCATTCAGTACTACAAAGTCAGGTTTGAAATTTTCAAGCTCCTCAGCATTCGGGTCTTATAAACATGTTTTTTACAAAGTGTGCCTGCCAGGCGACTTCCATTATAAACCTTACCTTAAGTCTTGAATTCTCATTTGCCCCGCTGAAACCATCAACGACAAAAAGTCTTTTCCCCGAAAGTTGTTTTGAAGCTATATTCTTGTAATGCTGCCATACCTCATACTGTTATTGGCTTATTATCGGACACTTTTGCTTTATCCGATTTCCACCAGACAGTATCTTTAGTCTTATCGTCCAGTACAACATATTTATCTTTGGGAGAACGTCCGGTGAATTCGCCGGTATCTACAGAAACTGCACCGTTCTTTGTAATAATACCTCTTTCAAGGTTGCTCAGCCCCGGTTTTGTCTCCTCGGCAAAAAGAAAATTATAATCAGGGTTATAAATAATTTCGACGGTATCAGTTATACCATAATTAGCCAGATCATTTGGTGTTACCATTCCTTGAAAATATTTTAAAGCGTTATGGTGTGTAAAGTTATTAAAATAATTATGTGAAGGTTTTTTAATTCCCCAGGTTATCTGACGCTTGCTTTCAGGAGTGTTATTGAATGTGCAGGGAAAGAATATGTTATGCTATTCCCTTTGACCTTTAGATCGGGTTTTGAAACTGTTTTGACATTTTCCATGCCAAAATCATTCATTGCTTTTACATCAGAACCGCTGATCTCGAATACTTTAACAAGACCTGAAAATTCTCCGGTCTGTGATAAAATATCTGTCTTTACAGGCTGGTCTTTATGTCTGTTAATGACGCATATTGCCACTTCTCCATCCTGGTATGTTGCTGAAACATCGAGATAAGGAACATCAGTTTGCTTCGTTTTTGATTCACCAAGACCAATGAAAAACTCTTCTGTATTATAAGTGTTGCAAGCCACAAAAACATCCAGTGACGTTCCATGCATATTCTTTGCAAACATCTCGAGCGGGAAATAGATTGTCTGCCTGAACATACCCTTCTCTTCAGTAAAGATTGGGGCGATAACATTTACAAGCTGGGCCATATTGGCCATTTTAACTATATCTGAGTTGCGAATAAAAACATTCAGGAATCCACCGATTACCAGAGCATCTTCGAGGTTGTATCTCTCTTCAAGGGCTCTGGTGCCTTTCATGGCTTCAGTGGTTCTTGCACGGTACCAGACATTGTATTCGTCCCATGCTATATAGACAGGAGGTTTGCCAGACCGGCTGGCTGTCTGCATTACCTCTTTAATCATACCTCTGGCAATATCGGTCCGCTGCTCCATAACACGCGGTGTCGACATAAAATTATAATAGTTGTTATCCGGATTTCCAACATAGATATGGAGAGCAATATAATCTATTACATCTTTTAATTCAGTAAGAATTGTCCTGTTCCAGAGATCAGGATTTGCATTCGGCCTGTAGTTGGATGATCCGGCTGCAATAAGCTTTATATCAGGATAAGTAAGCCTCATCAGCTTGGCTGCCTCAAGGGCTTTTTTGCTGTAATCTTCTGCATTGAGGTGCCCCATCTGCCAGAAACCATCCATTTCATTTCCAAGGCTCCAGTATTTTACATTATAGGGTTCCGGGAATCCATGTTTTTTTCTCAGTTCAGCATAGAAGGGACCATCTTTTACATTGCAATATTCCACCCATCTCTGAGCTTCTTCTATTGTACCCGTCCCCATATTAACTGAGAGGTATGGCTCGCTTCCGATCGTTTTGCAGTATTTAATGAATTCATTGGTGCCAAATTCATTGGTTTCAAGTCTTGCCCAGGCCAGTTCAAGCCTCGGGACCCTCTCATTTTTTGATCCTACACCATCAAGCCAGTGGTAGTTTGACACAAAGTTACCGCCCGGGTATCTGATCAGTGAAACGTTCAGCCCTTTTACAGCGTCCATTACATCTTTCCTGAAACCATCAGCATCCGATAAAACTGATGAAGGTTCGTAGATCCCTCCATAGACGCATCTTCCGAGGTGTTCAACGAAATTGCCATAGATATTCTTATCGACTTCGCCGATTTTCCTGTCGATATCAAATTTGATTTTTGCATTCTGCCCATTTAAAGAAGCATGAATAATGAGCAAATTGAGAACTGCGGCGGATAGTACTTTTAACCAGAAATATTTCATTTTTATGAGTTTAATTGTATTTATTACACTTATTATAAAACAAATGAACCTCAAACAAATGTACACTCTTTATTAAATACTTCATAACAGTGCAAATAATTTAATTTAAAGTCAAATTAATATTATTGAACAGGGTTGGCATCAGATTCCGAAATAAAAAAAGGGGCATCTGATGAGCCCCTTTTATATGAAACGAAAAACTTTTATTTCCCATATTTTATTGAAGCCTGGGATGATGCAAGTCTCGCAATCGGAACCCTGAATGGAGAGCAGCTTACATATGTAAGTCCACATTTAAAGCAGAATTCCACTGATGCAGGATCACCTCCCTGTTCGCCGCAGATACCTACTTTAAGATTTGGCCTTGTGGCACGTCCTTTTTCAACAGACATTTTGATAAGCTGGCCGACGCCATCCTGATCTATAGTCTGGAAAGGATCTGCTGCAAGCATCTTCTTATCGAGATAATCATTCATGAAACCCCCGATATCATCGCGGCTGAAACCGAATGTCATCTGTGAGAGGTCGTTTGTTCCGAATGAGAAGAATTCTGAGCTCTTTGCCATACGATCGGCAAGAAGACAAGCGCGGGGTATCTCAATCATTGTACCATATTTATAATCTATCTTGCTGACACCGAATTTAGCACAGACCTCTTCATAAACTTTATCAACAACTTTCTTTGTTACGTCAAGCTCAGAAACATCGCATGTTACCGGAACCATTAATTCAGGTACAGGATGCTTCCCTTCTTTTAGAAGTTCTACTGTTGATTCGAACATTGCCCTGACCTGCATTTCGGTGATCTCAGGGTAAGTAATACCAAGACGAACACCACGATGTCCCATCATCGGGTTTGATTCGTGCAATGCTTCGCCACGTTTAGCAATATCTTCTTTTTTGATTCCTAATGCTTTTGCCAGCTCTTCCTGCTTGTCGGGGCTCTGCGGAACAAACTCATGAAGTGGAGGATCAAGCAGCCTGAATGTAACAGGCAGTCCGTCCATAGCTTCCAATGTGGCTTTCATATCCTTCTTAACAAAACTGAATAACTCATCAAGAGCTTTGCGGCGTTCTGTTTCATTGGCGCTGAGGATCATTTTACGAAGAAGGAACAATGGTTGTTCTGAACCTTTACCATAGAACATATGCTCAGTCCGGAAAAGTCCGATACCTTCGGCACCGAAATCACGTGCGATCTTTGCATCATCAGGATTATCAGCATTAGTGCGAACACCCATTTTGCGGAATTTGTCAACTATTTTCATGAATTCCTTGAATCTGGGATTCTCTGTTGCATCCATAAGAGCTAATGCACCAGTATATACATTTCCTTTTGTACCATTAAGTGTCAGAAGATCACCTTCCTTGATGACTATAGTCAGATCCGCTTATTTTAGCTGTTTTTGTAGCTGCATCAACATGAAGTGCACCTGCACCAACGATACAGCATTTTCCCCATCCGCGGGCAACAAGTGCAGCATGTGAAGTCATACCTCCGCGGGCAGTCAGGATACCTTCTGCAGCGCGCATTCCTTCAACATCCTCGGGATTTGTCTCTTCGCGGAGAAGGATCACTTTTTCACCTTTGCGGAACCATGCAACAGCATCTTCTGCAGTGAAAACGACTTTACCAACTGCAGCTCCCGGGCCAGCGGGTAATCCTTTAACTATTGTTTTAACTTTCTTTTCAGCATCCGGATTGCATATCGGATGGAGAAGCTCATCAAGCTGCGCCGGATCAACGCGTAATACAGCAGTTTTTTCATCTATAAGCTTTTCATGAAGCATATCCATTGCCATATTAAGAGCTGCAGTACCTGTTCTTTTACCAACACGGCATTGAAGCATATAAAGCACAGTCTCCTGTATTGTAAATTCAATATCGAGCATATCGTGGAACGATTTTTCAAGGATATCCCGGATATCTGCTCAATTCATTATATATCGTGGGCATGGCCTCCTGCATACTGTGCAGATGCTTATTCTGCTCATTCTTTGTATCATCATTAAGGGGACTTGGAGTACGGATACCAGCAACAACATCTTCACCCTGAGCATTTACAAGCCATTCACCATAAAAAAGATTCTCACCGGTTGCAGGGTTACGTGTGAACGCAACACCAGTTGCTGATGAATCGCCCATATTCCCAAATACCATTGCCTGAACGTTGACAGCTGTACCCCAGTCATCAGGAATACCTTCAATACGACGGTAAGAAACAGCTTTCTTCCCGTTCCAGCTCTTGAATACTGCCTTTATGCTTCCTTCAAGCTGTTCCTTTGCATCATCAGGGAAAGGTTTGCCAAGAACTTCTTTTACCTTCTTCTTAAACTCTTCGGCAAGCAATTTCAGCTCATCAGCTGTTATCTCTGTATCTGATTTATAACCCTTCTTACGTTTGAATACATCAAGCATTTCATCGAGCTGCTTGCGAATGCTTTTGCCTTCGCCAGGGTCAATGCCTTCAGCTTTTTCCATAACTACATCGGCGTACATCATTATAAGACGACGGTAGGAGTCCCAAACAAACCTGGGGTTATTTGTCTTTTTCAAAAATCCGGGAATTGTTGCGGAGCAGAGTCCGATATTGAGAACGGTGTCCATCATGCCTGGCATCGACTTGCGTGCACCTGAGCGGCAGGAGACCAGGAGAGCGTTTCCTGGATCGCCATACTTCATTTTCATTGTCTCTTCAGTCTTTTTCATAGCAGCCCACACTTCAGCCATCAGGTCGGGATGAAGAGTACAGTTGTTCTGGTAGTATTCATTGCAAGCTTCTGTGGTAATTGTGAAACCGGCAGGAACAGGCAGCCCCAAAAGGCACATTTCTGCAAGGTTGGCTCCTTTACCTCCGAGAAGGTTTTTCATATCAGCTTTACCCTCTGCGGTTTTCCCTCCAAAGGAGTACACTCTTTTTACTTTTGACATAATGTTATGGTTTTGAAATAATTAATTATTGATTTTTCGAAATAAGTTGCAAAGTTAATATTAAAAATTGAATTTCAGAAATGCCGGAAAGGACTTGTTATTATGCCCTGGGATGGAACATAATAAGTGTATCGCGCAGGAAGCTTCTGTCGATATGAGTATATATTTCTGTTGTGAGAATCGATTCGTGACCAAGCATCTCCTGGACAGCCCTGAGGTCAGCACCTCCTTCAATAAGATGAGTGGCAAATGAATGACGGAATGTATGAGGACTGATCTTCTTCCTGATGCCTGCTTTTGCGGCAAGATCCTTTATTATTGTAAATATCATTGCCCTTGTAAGCCGTCTGCCACGACGGTTCAGAAACAGGATATTCTGATCATATATTATAGAAAGACTGTTTCTTTCAGGCTTATAATTTTCTATCTCCTTCAGAGCTTTGTTGCTGATCGGGTACAAGTCTCTGTTTGTTCCCTTTACCTGTAACAGTTACAAATCCTTCACCATAATGAATGTCTGTAAGACGAAGATTGACAAGTTCCGATACCCTTAATCCACAGCCATACAATGTTTCTATTATTGCTTTATTCCTGTGTCCTTCCTGTCTGCTCAGGTCAATTACCGCGATCATGCTGTCTATTTCATTTACTGAAAGCACTTCGGGAAGTTTCAATCCTATTTTAGGCGATTCAATAAGAGAGGCAGGATTCTCTTCAATTTCTCCTTCAATAAGCAAAAACCTGAAAAACGACCTTATTCCTGAAATTGTTCTTGCCTGTGTCCTTGCTTTCTGCTTATCACCTGCAAGCCAGGCAAGAAAATCTTTAAGATCATGGTAGCTGACACTATCCGGTGTTTTATCGGTTCCTTTCTCAGTAAAAAATTTCTCAAGCTTAAGCACGTCACCTGTATAAGCTTCAATGCTATTCTCCGACAGCGATTTCTCCAGTCTGAGATACGTTTCAAAATCCTTTACCGATTGTTTCCAGGTAAGACTCATACCACAAAGTAACACAAAGGATGCTTCCATTTTAATTTCGCGTCCATAAATATTTTTAGCTATTTTTACTTTTTATTTATTGAAGTGAACCTGTTATGATTATAAATATTATTAATGGTCCAAACCTTAACCTGCTGGGAAAGAGGGAACCTGATAAATACGGGTCACTCTCCTTTGATGACTACCTGGTTTCACTCAGGTCACGGTATCCGGATATCGTTTTTAAATCTTTCCAGTCAAATGTGGAAGGTGAATTAATAAATGAAATCCAGAAATACGGGTTTTCATCAGATGGTATTATTCTAAATGCCGGTGGCTACACTCACACCTCTGTCGCAATTGCAGATGCGATAGCTTCTGTCAAAGCTCCCGTCATTGAGGTTCATATTACAAATGTTTCGGCGCGTGAAGAATTCCGTCATACCAGTATTATAGGGCGCAGCTGCACCGGGACAATTTCAGGTTTCGGACTCGATTCCTACAGGCTTGCGGTTGAGGCACTTGTTGCAAGGCAGGGAACAAAAAAATAGCTATAAATGATCAGGAAGAGAACAAAAATTGTAGCAACAATCTCAGACAGGAATTGTGAACCATCGTTCATTAGACAGCTCCATGAAGCTGGTATGGATGTCGTCAGGATTAATTCGGCACATCTTGATATTTCCGGAGCACTTCGTATTATAAAAAATGTAAGGGAAGTATCCGATAAAATTGCAATTATACTCGATACAAAGGGTCCTGAGATCAGGACTACAGTATGCGATGCTCCGATCGAGATCAAAAAAGGAGCAAGCATATCCATTACCGGTGCTCCGGAAAAAAAATCAACTTCCACTGATATTTGCGTAAATCTTGAAACCTTTGCAGATGATGTTCCTTTGGGTTCAAAAGTGATGATTGATGACGGTGAAATTGAGCTTAAGGTGATGAGGAGAAATGGTAATTCACTTATCTGTAAGGCGTACAATGACGGCGTCGTCGGATCCAGAAAAAGCGTGAATATCCCCGGAGTCAAGATTGTCTTACCGTCGGTTACTCAAAAGGATAAGGCTTTCATCGAGATGGCAGCGAAGAATGATATTGAATTCATTGCACATTCCTTCGTCAGGTCGAAACAGGATGTTCTTGATGTACAGGCAGTAATTGATAAATATAAAAGTGAGATCAAGATCATTGCGAAGATTGAAAACCAGGAAGGTGTAGAAAATTTAAGCGATATCCTCGATGTGGTATATGGCATTATGGTTGCCAGAGGTGATCTTGCCATTGAGATACCATATGAAAAGGTTCCTCCGATTCAGAGGATGATAATATCAAGATGCATTTACTGCAGGAAACCAGTGATTGTAGCAACACAGATGCTTCAATCAATGATAACCAATCCCAGGCCAACAAGGGCAGAGGTGAGTGATATTGCCAATGCAATATATTCCCAGACGGATGCAATAATGCTCAGCGGGGAAACGGCAAATGGCAAATATCCTGTTGAAGCTGTTGAAACAATGACTAAAGTTGCCCTTGAAGTCGAAAATAATAAAGAAAAATTTCTGGAAACGCCATACGTGAATGTTACCGGAGAAATCTCTGCATATCTCGCAAAGGTAGCAGTGAAAACCTCCCTCAGGATTTCGGCAAAAGGAATTATTGCTGATACAACAGCCGGCAAAACTATCAGGGATATGGCATCATTCAGGGGTTTCAACCTGATAATGGCACAATGCTACTCATTAAGGACAATGCGGGAACTGGCACTTTCATACGGCGTATATGCGAGTTTCCAGGAAAGAAGAAAATCTATTGATGAATTTATCCATATTGCGCTGAAAAACCTTACAAAAGCTCACCATCTCAAAAGCAATGACATAATCGTTGTACTTGCAGGTAATTTTTCAGGTGGCTCAGGATTTTCATTCATTGAGGTCGGTTCGGTGCAATATCTGAAGGACCGTGTGAGTATTAAAGAAGACCAATGATTGGTCTGATTTTTGCGGGATAATTATAACCTGAATCCAAAGAAGAATGTTAAAAATCTTAATTCTGCCGATCTTTCTGATTTTCCACCCGCTTCATGTTACGATGACTAGCATCGAACATATTCCGGGCACTGATTCGCTTAAAGTATTCTGCAAAATGTATTTCGATGATTTTTTACACGATTATCAGACAATCGACGATGACAGAGATTTGAATACAATATTCGGTAAACAGCCTTTTCCTGCTGATCTGGTAAACAAATATTTTAATTCAAAAGTCTCTATTTATGTAAACAATAAACTTCTTTTCGGGAAGTTATTAACTATGACCCTTGCTGAGAATGAAATAACTCTGAATCTGCATTATAAGACAGATAAAAATCCGAAGAAAATAACTGTCAGAAATATGATGCTGACAGGATGGTTCAGCGATCAGGTAAATATGACCATTGTCAGGACAGAAAAATTTGAAAAGGGGATCAAACTGACACCCGAGCACAATGAGGAGACTTTCATTATTAATTAAACTCAGGTACGGAAGGTAACAAAATGAAGAGATTGTCAGCGCTATTGCTTTTACTTCTGAATAGCTTAATTCTTTCCGCTACCCATAACAGGGCAGGCGAAATTACTTATGTTCAATTGTCTGATCTGACTTATGAGATCACAATTACCACTTTTACCTATACATTAAGTTTTGCTGACAGGCAGCAACTGGATGTAAATTGGGGCGATAACTCCATTTCGACGGCTCAAAGAATAAACGGACCAAATCAGAGGGGGGAAGTCCTTCCTAATTATTACAAAAAAAATATTTATAAAATAAACCATACCTACCCGGGTCCGGGTGTCTATAAAATTGTGGTTCAGGATCCTAACAGGAATTTTGGTGTAAAAAATATCCCCAATTCCGTGAATGTTGTCTTCGCAATTTCAACAATTCTGATAGTTAATCCTGCTATGGGCCGCAACAGTACTCCGGTTTTGCTTAATCCTCCCTACGATAAAGCAGCGCTCGGATATGTTTTCATTCATAACCCTTCTGCCTTTGATCCTGACGGCGATAGTCTCTCCTATAAAATGACAGTCTGCGAACGTGAAGACGGTAAGCCAATAGAAAACTTTACTCTTCCTCCGGCAACTCATTATATTCGGGTTGATTCGATAACCGGAGACCTGATATGGAATACTCCGGCTGATACGGGTAAATATAATGTTGCCATGGAGATCCAGGAGTGGAGAAACGGAAAAAAGATCGGAGTTGTTGTCCGTGACATGCAGATAGAAGTTTTCAATACAAAAAATAAACCGCCTGTGAACAGCCCGCTAAAGGATATGTGTGTACAGGTTGGTGACCAGGTTGATTTCATTGTTTCAGCCACTGACGCCAATAATGACTCAATTTCATTGAAATCTACTTCAGGAGTCTTTAATATTGCTCAATGCCGTGCACATTTTACCGGGATCGATTCGGCAAAGGGACATTCTTCTTCAAGATTCACCTGGACACCATGCTATGAGGCAGTGAGGAATCAACCATACAATATTATCTTTAAATCTGACGATAATAATTCTGAACTGAGACTGTCGGATATTGACAATATGTCGATTAAGGTTCTCGGACCCTCTCCCGTACTGAAAAATGCAATTCCGACAGGTAAATTCATTACAGTTACATGGGCTGCTTACGGAACGTCAGTAATATCGGGTTTCAACATCTACAGAAGGGAAGGAACCTCAACATTTGCTCCCGATTCATGTACAGCCGGAATACCGGCATCAACCGGATTTGTTAAAGTTGGATATGCAGCAGGCAGCTCCACCCTGGGTTTTACAGATACTAACAACGGACAGGGTCTTCAGTTCGGGAAGGAATATACCTACCGGATTGTTGCCGTTTATCCTAACGGAACTGAAAGTAAATCCTCTAACGAGATCACTTCAACCCTGGTGGCCGGAATCCCTGTAATGAGGAATGTGAGTGTCACTAATACAGATCCGGTTAACGGCTCTATTTACCTCGCCTGGAAAAAACCAGATAAGCTGGATACTATCCCCGGAGCCATTGGCCCGTATCAATATATTATTTCAAGAACAACAGGTATCTCGGGCACAAACTTTTCACAGATAAAATCTATTACAACAGCTGATCTTAATGATACAGTCTATAATGATAATCTGATAAATACACAAGCAACAGGATATTTTTACAAGCTGGTTCTCTGGAACAGAACTCCTGGAAATCAGTTTGTTATCGGTGATTCTTCATTTGCTTCATCGGTATTTCTTACTCCAAACCCGGGTGACAGGAAAATGCGTTTTGTTATCAGCAGGAATGTTCCGTGGATCAATTCCCGGTATGATTTCTTCAGGTTGAATGATGTGACTTTGAAATTTGACTCCATAGGCTCCACTAACCAGCTTACTTTTACCGACACAGGACTTCAGAATGGTAAGGAATATTGCTATTATGTAAGGTCAACAGGTGAGTATCTTGGAAATAACATGCCCAAAAATCTTATAAACTTTTCAGAAAAAATATGTTCGACGCCGGTAGATAACGAACCGCCCTGTGCTCCGGCCATACATGTAACCAGTGAGTGCGAAAGTATGTATAATACCGTCAGGTGGAGCATCACTGATCCTGTATGTTTTGCTGATGTGGCAGGATATAAGATCTATTATAAAATGACTTTTGATGAGAACCTGAACCTTATTGAAACGATCAACGATAAGGACTCATTATCCTTTAAGCATTATCCGGTCGGGTTTATCTCAGGTTGCTATGCTGTTTCGGCTTTTGACGCTATGGGAAATGAGGGAGAGAGATCTGTAATGGTCTGCGTTGATTCCTGTAATTTCTATGAAATACCAAATGTTTTTACTCCAAACGACGACAATATTAATGACAGGCTCATAGCCAAGACCTCAGGACTGGTGGAAAGGATTGATTTTAAGCTATTTAATCGTAACGGATTATTGATCTTCAGTACTGATAAACCTAAAATAGAATGGGATGGCACTTACAAAGGAAGAATTGTATCTCCGGGAGTTTATTTCTATCAGTGTGAAGTCTTTGAAAGACGAATAACAGGACTGGAGCAGTTCCATCTGTCAGGCTTTGTACATGTCATAACGGTTGAGGGTGCCAAGGTCAGTAAAGAGCAAACAAAATGATTTTGAAGGCAATGACAATAAAGAAGACGGGTATTCTGGTTTCAGCTTTATTATTCTCAGGAATAATCTCCGGTCAGACGGTTTTTGATCTCCTTCTTACGGCAAAAGCTCTGGACAAGTCTGGAAAACCTGATAAGGCTATTGAGATTCTGTCTGTTGGTTTAAAAGAGCAGCAGGATAGCCGGCTTTTTCTTGAAAGAGCAGAGGCAAATTTCATTAAAGGAAATTATTCAGCTGCCTTAAGTGATTATAACTCTGCAAACAATTTGGTCAGGTCTTCCGGCGAATTTGGTCTTGCCCGCACTTATGCAATGAAAGGTGATGCAGCAACATCACTTTATCATCTTGAGCTGAACCTTAAATCTCCGCTTAAAAAAAGTGAAAAAGAGATAATGCTTGATCCGGTTTTTACCAGAATTGAAAACCGGCCTGAATGGCGTCTTTTCTGGAAGCAGGAGTGGTATTCAGCTGCTGATAAAAGCATTTCGGAGATAGAATACTTTTTGTCAGCAGGAAAAGGTAATGAAGCCGTAGAAGCACTTTCTGAGCTTCAGAAAAGTTATCCCGGCACTGAAAATATTCTTTACGGGAGCGCATTAATAAATATTTCGTCAGGCAAATATGCTGATGCAATAAAAACATTGACAGAATTACTGACCGGGAATCCTGAAAATGAAAAATATTTAAGAGCATTGGCAAGGGCACAGACGGGCGCTTCAAATCCGGCAGGTGCATCAGCAACTTACTCAACAATGATAAGCCTTGAGATTCCTGATGCAGATCTTTTTATGCTTCGGGCGGAGTGTTACAAAAAAACCGGAGAGACTGAAAAAGCCATGGCTGATTTACAGAAATATCTGTCAATCTACCCCGAAAACAAAGATGCCATAAGTATGGCGGGGAAAACTGAGGTTTCATCGGGTAATAACCTTAAAGCTCTTGAATATTTCTCTCAAAACCTGAAACTTCATCCAAATGATCCGGGATGTTATATCGACCGTGCAAATTCTTATTTCCTGTCAAAATCATGGGACTGGGCAGTAAAAGATTACAGTATGTCACTCGATCTTGACCCGGAGAATTCTGAAACATGGCTTAATAAAGGTATAGCTCTGCTAAATTCAGGAAGGACTGAAGATGCCTGTCACGATTTACGCATGTCCCTGAGCCTTGGAAATAAAAGAGCCGTGGATTATATAAGCAGGAATTGTATTAAATAGTAGCCTTTGCGCAATTGCGCCCCTGTGCCTTTTATCTCACATGTTTTAGTATCCTCTCAAACAGGTCATGAGGCTTAAAAGGCTTCAGAACATAATCATTAATATTCAACTCATCAATTTTATCATGGCTCTCTGACATAATAGCCGCAGTAAGGGCCACAATCGGGATTGTATTGATCCTTGGATTATCTGATTTTCTGATGATTCTGGAAGCTTCTATTCCATCCATTACCGGCATTTGAAGGTCCAAAAGGATAAGATCAAAATCATCTTTTTCAAGCTTTTTAAGGAGAACCTGACCGTTTTCAGCATGGGATACAATAACTCCCCAGCCAGACAGGAACTTGTTGGCAACAAAGAAGTTGATCTTATTGTCTTCAGCAACGAGAATTCGTTTACCTTCCAGTCCGGTATAAGTTTCGATCAGCTCCCCATTCTGATCTCTGGACGTTTTCTCAGAAATGATGAAGCTGAGTGTAAACCTGAAAGTCGATCCCTTGCCGGGTTCACTTTCAAGGGAGATCTGTCCACCCTGGAGTTCAATCAGTTTTTTGCAGATTGCCAAACCAAGTCCTGATCCACCATAATGCCTGGTAGTATCAGATGAGGCTTGTGTAAAACTTTCAAAAATATCCTCATGCTTTTCTTTTAAAATGCCGATACCGGTGTCTTTTACCAGGAATTCGAGTTTTGATTGATTGCCATTTCTTTCCAACTCCCTTACTGTAGTTGTTATTCCGCCCTGGTTAGTGAATTTAAGAGCGTTGGAGAGAAGGTTTGAAAGTATCTGATTCAGCCTTATCTGGTCCCCGATAACTTCAACAGGAATGGCACCTTCTTTCTTAATTTCAAAGCTCAGATGCTTTGCTTTCGACCTGAATGAATATGACCTTACAATCTCATCAAGAAAATCATTTAGATTGAACTGGATTTGTTCGAAAATAATTTTGCCCGATTCCATTTTATTGTAATCGAGGACATCATTAACGAGAGAAAGAAGATGATTACCTGAAAAACGCAGAGTTTTTATATAGTCCTTCTGATCGTCACGGGGGCTCCCCTGAAGGAGGAGGTTTGTAATACCTATTACCTCGTTGAGCGGAGTTCTTATCTCATGGCTCATCGTTGACATGAATATCTGTTTCGACTGGGCAGCCTCTTCAGCTTTCTGTCGGGCCACAATAAGATTATCGAGCATCCTTCTGCGCTGGATTGCAATTGCTATCTGATTGGCAATAAAATCGAGCACGTAAAGATCATCCTTGGAAAATTTATTTTCATCGTGGTAATCCTGAAGGCACATAACCCCGATGATATTATTTTCCACTTTAAGAGGGACCCCCATCCAGACTTTGCATTGTGTACCTATCAGATCAATATCACCGGATTCCTCCAGTAATCTGAGATCATCTTCCTTAAGGAGAACTGATTTATTACTTTTAATTACATAACCGGTAATAGTTTTCCTGGTAGGTATCTCATAGAAGTTATCTTTTTCATCGGCAAAAAATGGCAGAGAAAGAGTTTCAGAAGCCTTATCATATAACGCAATAAAGAAATTGTTTGTATCCCATATTTTGCTCAGTTCCCGGACTATAGTCGGATATAATTCCTTAATGTCCATCTGTTTAAGAGCGGCAGATGATATATTGTAAAGCACTTCCTGGAGCAGCTGGTTTTTCCTTTCGGCAGTGATATCCCTGTATATGCCAAGATGTGCAACAGTTTCATTATTAACGATAATCCCGGTAGCAATAAGTGATACCTGGATCCTTTTACCGAATTTATCTTTTCTTACAGTCTGTCTGACTACTTTTTCATGATGAGTTATAAGACGGGCAATATTAATAGCCTCATCTCTGAGTTCATCCGGAACAACAAGATCGTCTATTGTTTTGTTAACAGCCTCTTCTGAAGAAAAGCCGAAGAGGTTAGTAAACTCCCTGTTCACCATACTTATTTTTCCCTGGAGATCTGTAATTGCAATAGCTTCAGGAGTCGAATCGATCAGGTGCTCAAGGAATGCTTTTTCCCTTTTAATCTGAGTTTCATAGATTTTCTGTTTGCTGATATCAGTAACGACTCCCCTGTAACCAATGATTTTCCCTTCGTGAAATATTGCAAATGAGTGAGTAACTATCGGCACCAGGCTGCCATCTTTTTTTCTTCCAAAGTATTCATTGCTGGATACTTCCTCCGGAGATTTCAATGCTGCGAGGTTTGCGACCATCTGTTTGTAGCTATCAGGGAAGACATCAGAAATTACCATCCCTTTATCCAGATCTTCTTTTGTATACCCGAAAAAACTAAGTCCTTTGTTATTCCCGAAAAGAATTTTTCCACTCAGGTCAACCTCATAAATCATCTCGGGAAGCATATCGGCAAACCTTTCAAATACCAATGACTGCCTGTAAAGGTCTTCATCAGTCTTCTGCTGTTTACCGGGTTCCCAGCTGATTACAATATTTCCCGATGAAAGGAAAAATCCCACATAATATCCTTCTGAATCATCACCAAGAGGGGAGGCCGACAACTTGTGCGACTCATGAGTGATACGCAGATGTTGAAGAAGCTCAATAAGTTTTACACGATTTGCGAGGGGAGTTTCTTCAATATATTTCCCGATAACATCTTCTTTGTCAATAAGTTCTATTTCTTCAACTTTTCGGTTAAGATCAATAATATGGAATCTGTTATGTTCATCAACCCTGAACAGGGCAAGATAGCTGGCTTCATAATCCATCGGACCAGTATTTATATTTATAGTTTAAAAATAGCAATTAAAGCTCTTCTTTAGCCATTCTGTAAAGCAAATCTACCGGTTCAATTATAATTCTATCCGGTTTTTATCTTTTTAATCCGCCTTCGCTACCTCCGTCGCTAAAGCTTCGGAGGTCAAAGAAAGCTTCGGCGGACGCGTAGACCAGGTTTAATTCCCCAGTGCTTGTACCGTTTTTGAGTCCAGAGCTTGCTCTGGGTTTCATACCATTTGATTATAATATTTACAAAATCCGGTCAGCCCGCACTCGTTGCAGAGAGGTTTTCTGGCTTTACAAATATACCTGCCATGTAATATCAGCCAGTGATGTGCCTGGGGCATAAGTTCCTGAGGTATGTTGGATGTAAGCTGATTTTCTGCTTCCAATGGGGTTTTCGCATTCCTGGTAAGTCCTATCCTTTCTGAAACCCTGAAAACATGAGTGTCAACAGCCATAACCGGCTTTTTAAATACTACCGATGCAATGACATTTGCTGTTTTTCTGCCTACTCCGGGCAACCTTTGAAGCAGTAGAGGTTCAGATGGGACTTTACAGTTGAATTCACTGACCAGCATTCTTGACATCCCCGAAAGATGTCTGGCTTTATTATTAGGATAGGAGCATGATTTGATAAACCCAAATATATCGGATGGTTCTGCTTTTGCCATAGATTCTGCATCCGGATATTTTTTTAAAAGAGAGGGGGTTATCATATTGACTCTTTTGTCAGTGCATTGCGCCGATAAAATTGTCGCTACAATTAACCCGAAAGGATCGATGTAGCTGAGTTCAGTCTCAGCAACCGGTCGGGTAAGCTTAAAATATTCAAATGTGAGCCTGTATCTTTCTTTTATAGTCATCGTAATAAACCAAAAGCAGGGCAGTTAAGTTAACGATTTTTATCTTTGCACAATATTGACCGAATATGATAAGTTACCTGCAGGCAGAAAATATTGAGAAAAGAATAGGTGATAATCTGCTTTTTAAAAATATTTTTCTGAACATCAATAAAGACGATAAGATTGCTATCCTTGCCGTAAATGGAGCAGGTAAATCATCATTGCTCGATATACTATCGGGGAGAGAAAGTCCTGACGGAGGCTCAATAAGCGTTAAGAGAGGTTTGAAAATTTCCTGTTTGCAGCAGAATCCCGTATTGAATGAAGCAAATAGAATTATTGATGAATTATTCTGTACTGAAAGTGAGCTCACCCGGGTAATAAGGGATTATGAGGAATCGCTTCTTTCAGGCGATGAAAAAATAGTCCAGCTTATGGTGCAAAGGATGGATGATATTAAAGCCTGGGCTTATGAAGTGGCGGTGAAACAGATACTCTATAAGCTGAAACTTACTGATCTTAACTCAATAATCGGAACTCTTTCCGGTGGGCAGAAAAAGAGAGTAGCTCTTGCAAAAGTACTTGTTGAGGAATCAGACCTGCTTATTCTCGATGAGCCAACGAACCACCTTGATCTTGATATGATTGAATGGCTTGAAGAATACTTTATTAAGTCAGGTAAAACTCTTGTTATGGTGACCCATGACCGGTATTTTCTTGACAGGGTTTGTAATGTTATAATGGAACTGTCAGGTAATGAGTTAATCAGGTACGATGGCAATTATGAATATTTTCTTGAAAAAAAACAACAAAGGGAATTTTCAGAAATGGTAAACTCTGAAAAAGCAAGGAACCTTTTTAAGAGCGAACTTGACTGGATGAGGAGAATGCCAAAAGCAAGAAGGCACAAAGCCAAATCACGCATCGAATCATTTTATGATCTTAAGGAAAAAGCTGCTAACCGTTCGGGAGAAAAATCGATCAACATAAATGTAAATGCTGCCAGGATGGGGAAGAAGATCCTTGTATTGAAAAATATAAGCAAATCTTATGACGATAAAGTACTTCTGAAAGAGTTTTCATACACCTTTGACAGGTTTGAAAAAGCAGGGCTTGTGGGACGAAACGGGACAGGAAAAACGACGCTTCTGAATATTATAACCGGTCTTGATACTCCTGATTCCGGAATAATTGAAACCGGCAAAACGGTCGTTTTCGGCTACTATATGCAGCAGGGAATAGAATTTGACGACGAGATGACTGTAATTGATGCTGTAAAAAATATTTCAGAAAGTGTAGTAATAAGTAACGGCAATGTGCTGTCAATCACTCAGTTTCTGAATTATTTTCTCTTCCCGCCTAATAAGCACCATACTCTCATAAGGAAGTTGTCAGGAGGAGAGAAAAGAAGGCTCTACCTGCTTACGGTACTTATGAGCAATCCTAACTTTCTTATCCTTGATGAGCCTACGAATGATCTTGACATTCTTACCCTTAATGTACTTGAGGATTATCTTGCAGGTTTCAGAGGATGTGTTATTGTTGTGTCTCATGACAGATATTTTATGGATAAGGTGGTTGATCATATTTTTGAATACAAAGGCGATGGTATTATAAAAGATTTTCCCGGAAATTACACTCAGTTCAGGGAAAAACAAAGTGAAGAGGAAAGAACGACAGCAGTAAAAAGGAATTTGAAAGCAAAGAATTCCACCTCTGTTCCGGACCTTCCGGTCAGGAAAGAGAGGAAGACCGGATTAACATTTAAGGAGAAGAAGGAATTTGAAGCCTTGTCAGCCGAGATTGAGATCCTTGAATCAGAGAAGAAGCTTATTGAAATGAAGATAAGTGACGGAAGCCTGAGTTCTGAAGAGCTTTATGTACAGTCCAAAAGACACGGAGAGATTGCAGAATTGCTTGATCACAAAGAGTTGCGCTGGCTGGAATTGAGCGAAAGATGATCGTGTAACTCAAAATAGACTCTCATAATGCAAATTCCGGCAGGGATTTTTTAACTTTAACGGATAAAATATTTTTATAATTTGGAGAAGATACTTATAACAACACCGGATTCTGTCTCCGCTATCATGGTCGGTGCAAGATGGGAAGCTGTCATAAAATTACTGCCCGAAAACGGAGTTGCAATTATTACTGATGATAATGTGTTTGATTATTATGGCGGTAGTTTCCCTGATTTCCCTGTTATAAAAATAAGACCGGGGGAGGAAAGCAAGCAGCTGAAAATAATCGAAACCCTCTCGATAAAACTTCTGAAGAGAGGGATCGATCGTTCAGGGTTTATACTCGCTGTAGGAGGTGGAGTGGTAAGCGATATAGCAGGATTTCTTGCTTCTGTTTATATGCGGGGAATCCGGTGCGGATATGTATCTACAAGTCTTTTATCACAGGTCGATGCCAGTACCGGAGGTAAAAATGGAGTCAACCTTGGTGGTATTAAAAACGTGATTGGTAATTTCAAGCAACCTGAATTTGTGATTTGCGACACAACAATGCTGCGGACACTTTCCGAAGAAGAATATCTGTCAGGTATTGCTGAACTTATAAAAACCGGACTAATAGGCGATCCGGTTATAATTGAAATACTGGAGAAGAATTATGCCGGAATTATCAAAAGGGAAAGGAATCTTCTTACTGATCTTGTCGCCAGGTCGATAAAATTCAAGGCTTCTGTTGTTTCAAAGGATGAAAAGGAGAATGGACTCAGACGTATACTTAACTTTGGACATACTTTCGGGCATGCGATTGAGGTGTCATGAGTCTTTAAAACACGGATTCGCAGTTGCATCAGGGATGGAATTAGCTGCTGTTTTTTCTTATAAAAAAGGATTTATCAGCAGTAAAGAATGCAGCAGAATCATTAATCTTCTTGAAAAATATAATCTGAAGCGCAGTTACACAGTACCTGCTGAAAAGATTGAAGAGTTTATTCTGCATGATAAAAAGAAATCAGGCACCGATATAAATTTTGTATTTGTTGAAGGAATTGGCAAAGCTTCGGTCAAAAATTTGCCGGTGAGAGAGGTAATTGATTTTTACAGGAAGCACAAAACAGGAAAATAGAAACAATATGAATTCTTTCGGAGTAGTATTCAGAGTTACGATTTTTGGAGAATCACACGGTCCCTCAATTGGTGTTGTAATTGACGGCACTCCTCCCGGCATTGCAATAAAACCTGATGATTTTACAATTGATCTTGCAAGGCGACAAAGCGGGAGCAGGGGGACAACGAAACGTCTGGAGACTGATCTTCCGGAGATACTGAGCGGAATTCATGAAGGATTCAGCACCGGTGCTCCAATCACTCTTATTACGTGTAATAGCAACACTATTTCTACCGATTATGATGAATTTAAGAATACTCCACGGCCGGGTCATGCTGATTTTACTGCAAAAACAAAATATTCCGGTTTTGCTGATCTGCGGGGGAGCGGACATTTTTCAGGAAGAATTACATGGGGACTTGTTGCTGCAGGTGTAATCGCAAAAAGAATCGCACATAATGCAATTATTTCTGCAAAGCTTATATCGGCCGGAGGTTTATCCGATATAGATAAAGCTGTTAATGATGCTATTACGGATAATGATACAATAGGTGGAATAATAGAATGCAAAATCAAAAATCTTCCGACAGGAATCGGAGAACCATTTTTTTACTCTTTCGAATCAGCCGTCAGTCACCTGGTATTCTCAATCCCTGCAATAAAAGGAATTGAATTCGGCTCCGGGTTTGCCTCCGCCGCTATGAGAGGATCTGTTCATAACGATTCTTTTGTCGATAAATCCGGAAAAACATCTACCAATAATGCCGGGGGGATTAATGGAGGGATCACCAATGGTAACGAGGTCATTTTCAGGGTTGTTGTAAAGCCCACTTCTTCAACAGGAGTGGAACAAAATACATTAAATTTTGAAACCGGTAAAATGCAGACGCTGAAGATCCATGGTCGTCATGATACCTGTATTGCTTTAAGAATGCCGGCAATTGTTGAAGCTGCTGCGGCCATTGCTATTGCCGATCTGATACTTATTGACAGGGGCATTAATGCTCACAGGTCGTAGCTCATAGCTCATAAATAATATCCGCGAGCTACGAGCTATGCGCCATTATTATTAACGCTTTTTTTGTTGAACCGGTAATCCGGAACCGGTTATCGATTCTTTCTCCAATAAGCCAGACAATCATTCCTGATGATTCGGCAACCAGTATTTTTTCCTTATCAAGTCTTGAAAACTTTCTGTCGACAAAATAATCGCTGAGTTTCTTTTTCTGGTCCATTCCAAGGGGAAAGAAAAAATCACCTTTCTAGTTTTG
Source organism: uncultured Bacteroidales bacterium (assembly GCA_963825935.1). Classification (GTDB taxonomy): domain Bacteria; phylum Bacteroidota; class Bacteroidia; order Bacteroidales; family VadinHA17; genus LD21. The sequence continues at coordinate 799,922 of CAWGUN010000013.1, forward strand.
TGCGAAAGACACCCAAAATTAAGATAGACAGACAAGACAATAAACATCTCATGATTGACAATAATAAATTTACTAACGGGTCTTGAATAATCCAGTATGTGATAATTCTTTCCAATCTTTATTAAACTGATTAATAAGTGTCAGTTTTTTCCCCCTGGAAAACCCTTTAATCTGTTTTTCCCTATCTATTGCTGAATCAATTGAATCAAACCTTTCAAAATAAATCAGTTTATCAACATTATATTTCTGTGTAAATCCCTTTATTTTCTTTTGTTTATGTTCATAACACCTTCTCTCTAAGTCATTAGTAACTCCGGTATAAAGAACATTATGATGTGTATTTGTCAGGATATAAACATAATATACCTGGGTTCTCATTTAACTAACAGATTATTAATGACATTTATTATGAAGACTAAATTACAAAAAATCAGGAGATTCCTCGCTGGCGCTCGGAATGACGTGGCGAGATTGTGAGGTATAGGGGGAAAGAAGTGGCGATTCGCAAACTTTATTTTGAACTCTTTCGATATTTTTCAGCGAATCGCCACTTCTTTCCCCACCCCCTGTAAAATAATAAATTGTCATTCCGAGCGCCAGTGAGGAATCCCCGGCACTCTTGAACATTCACCTTCAGTTATTCAGGCAGACAATCACAAATCAATGGTTCAGAACATATTAATTCATCATAAGTATCATTTAATGTTATACTTATGATATGTATTTATAGGGCTAAAAACCGCTCAAAACACGAGGTCATTTTCAGGGTTGTTGTAAAGCCCACTTCTTCAACAGGAGTGGAACAAAATACATTAAATTTTGAAACCGGTAAAATGCAGACGCTGAAGATCCATGGTCGTCATGATACCTGTATTGCTTTAAGAATGCCGGCAATTGTTGAAGCTGCTGCGGCTATTGCTATTGCCGATCTTATACTTATTGACAGGGGCATTAATGATCGCAGGTCGTAGCTCATAGCTCATAAATAATATCCGCGAGCTACGAGCTATGAGCTATTATTATTAACGCTTTTTTTGTTGAACCGGTAATCCGGAACCGGTTATCGATTCTTTCTCCAAGAATCCAGAAAATCATTCCTGATGATTCGGCAACCAGTATTTTTTCCTTATCAAGTCTTGAAAACTTTCTGTCGACAAAATAATCGCTGAGTTTCTTTTTCTGGTCCATTCCAAGGGGAAAGAAAAAATCACCTTTCTTCCATTTTCTGATAATTATCGGAAAAGAAATTTTCCGGGCATCTATACAGGCAACACAAGGATCCTCAGGTATAGAAAATTTTTCTGTAATCTTTATGTACCGCACTGAAACGATTCCAGGTATCTTTCTCAGTTCTGCAACAGAGTTTACTTTAAAATTGGCAGTTTCGGGTTGAGATTCAGGCACAATGATGATCTCATTCCTGTTTTTAATGAACCTGTATGTCCCCGTGAAAAGCTGACCTCCGGTTCTACCCTTAATAATATTCTGAAGATCGTCTATATTGTTGTTTGATATTCCATAGGGTTTTAACAGTTCATACAATATTGTCTTGTTCTGGATTTTGGATTGTAACTGCTTGAAATTAAAAATAATAAGGTTTTCCCTTTCTGTGAATGCACTCTTTCTTAAATTTTCTGTAAAATCAGATAGAATTTCATTCATATTGCTAAACCTCCCGGCTGTTTCTGTCAAGGTTGCTTCAATTGAAGGATTGATCTCCTTCAGGACCGGGATTACCAGATGTCTTATCTTGTTCCTTATATATTTGGTTTCTGCATTCGATTTATCTTCCCGATAGCTTATTTTATGTTTCGTGGAGTAATCAACAATCACCTTTCTGGTAGCGAACAGTAAAGGCCTGATTATCCTGTTAGTAACAGGTTTCATTCCGGTAAGACCGGCAATCCCGGTACCTCTTGTCAGGTTAATAAGAATTGTTTCTATATTATCATTCATATTGTGCGCAACAGCTATAGATTTAAACCTGAATTTCTTCCTGGTCTTTTCAAACCACTCATAGCGTAACTCTCTGGCTGCCATCTCTATAGAAATTCCTTTTCTTTCAGCATATTCTTCAGTTCCAAACCTGATTGAATAAAATGGAATATTGTGGTTTGCGGCATATAATCGAACAAGTTCTTCATCTTTATCTGATTCACGGCCGCGAAGAGTAAAGTTGCAATGAGCAATCCCAATTCTGAAACCCTTTCTGATAAAGAGGTTGGCCATTACCATTGAATCAATACCTCCACTTACTGCCAGAAGTATCCTGTCGCTCTTGTCTGCAAGGTGATTATCATCAATAAATTTCTGAAAATCATTAAGCATTGTATGGTTATCTGTATGGTAAAATCGAGGGAGGACCCGGGTCAAAGTTAGAAGGATTAAGCAATTGTTCCCCGGAGACGAGGAAATAATTGACTTTTGAATTAAGTGGAAGGTTTGGATAGTAACCCAGCCGTATCTGGAATGTATTGAATACAAGGTTATCATTTCTGATCCTGATGCCTAATCCTACATATGAAATAAGCTCTCCGTTCCCTGCAGCTTCATTTGTTCTGAAAAGATAGCCAGTGTTGGCAAATGCAAAAAATGCAAATCTGAAACCAATGTAATTAGCGGGACTGAAAAGTACTGATTCCAGACTTAACGATAATCTCTGTGCTCCGCCCAGAGAGTCGTTTCTGAATCCGGAAAAGCCATTTTCACGGGTAAATCTGAGATACTCATCCGTATTCCTGTTAAATCCTCTTGTATAATCAATTTTAACAAAATTCCTGATCCTGAAATTGCCAAGGTAGGAGAGGTTTGAAAAAAAGTTTGTTCTGATATTGATCATGCCCTGTTGGATTTCGTGTCCATAATAGAAACTGGAATATCCCAGGGATCCATAGAGATAACCTATCCGCGGTACTGAATGTCCTGCCGAAAAGCTTACTCCTGTGTAAAATCTGTCTTTAAATTCATTTATTTCTTTTCCCACTGTTACATTAAATAATCCTCCGTAAGGAATATCTTCTGTATGTCCATAGGAATAGATAAGATTGGTTTTATAAAATTTCTGGAGTGAAATAGCTGCAGAACCCAGGAATATCCTGTATTTCTGAAGATAATGATACGAGTCTGGAAGAATGAAAGGATGGTCAAATACATTATTGTTTGTGTAGCGGGCGCCAAAAATCAGCCTGGTTACAGACTCCTTGTCCAGAAGGAAAGAGCGGGAAAGCCAGTAATCCTGCAGATTGTATTTTAACGGTCCCGGTACCAGCATCGTATCCAGATCCTCAGTCGTGAACATCTCCCTGATTGAAATACCTCCTGCATACTTTGTTGTCGAACTGATAAGCTTACGATCAAGACTGAATCCATAGGTTTTTTTCCCGAGACCGTCATAATAATAAACGTTAAGATTAATAAATGACTTGCGTATGTTGTTGATATTGTATTGAATCCCAAAACCCGGCGAATCGGGCAAATCAGAATCATAGGGTATCTGCAGCCTGAATTCATGTCCTAATCCAAAAACATTTTTATCGAAGAATAAAAAAGAACCTTTATTGATGCTGCTGAATTCATAAGAGGCTCCCAGGGAGTATACGTCTTTTGTCAGAACTATTATGTCTGCTTCCGTCTCTGATACAGGGAGAATGATTATCCTTGAGTCATAAATAAATGGTAATTGCCTGAGTATCCTTTCGTTATCGCTAAGGATCAAAGGCGAAACAGTATCGCCTACTGAAAACAGAAGGTTCTTCCGGATTATAAATTCATTTGTATTTAAGTGCGTTTTATTTAAAAAGCTATCAACTTTGTTAGGATTGTATGAGGCAGGATTGTTAATGTTTGTTCCGAAAACATTAAGTCGCTGAATATCAATTTTCCTTATTTTCCTGCCGGAATATTTCAGGTATTTAGTTTCGCTTGACTCTGTTATTCGTTTCCTGGAATCCTGGTCACTAGAAACAATGACCAGATCGTAAAGTTTGCGGGTTATCAGATACTTAGAAGCCTTAGCTTTCAGAGAGTCAAGCAAAACAGCAGTATTGTTATCTGTTGAAATGGCTGTAGGTAGCGGTGTCTTATGTAAAATGAAAGGAGCACCGTTAATTAAAAAAGAATTACTTCCCGGGAAATAGATAATTTTAGCAGGTCTTGATATTAAAACTGAATCGACTTTTGATTGTTTCTGAGAAAAGAGAGTGCAATTAATAAACAGGAGCGCCAGTACTAAGACATGCCCCGACGATCTTCTGTATATTGTCTTTAATCGCCACATCAGGTTTCATGAGAATTGTTGTTAAGAACATCATCTGAATTGAACTGGAACCCAAGCCTCTTACCGGTTATCAGTCTGGAATGCTGGATTTTAGCTTCAGCCTGTCCTACAGTAGCAATCTTAATGGTATCATATGGCGGCACTAAAAGGTCAAATTCGAGAGAATATTGAATGGCGGTGGAGATAATGATCTCCAGAGAATCCTTGCTGATGGCTTCATTGCCATAATTTGTAAAAAGCATTCCCATCTGCCTTTTACCTTCAACGAAATACTGGTTTTCATGGTTAATAAAAATCCTGGCAATCAGGTAACCAAGGTCGTCGAGCCGTGAATACTTGAAAGAGTCGGCAAGAAAGTTGTAAATATGTATGATTCCTGAATAGGCATTATATTTATTCTTTTGAATATATGCAGTTTTCCAGGCGGGATGTTCCCTGTCGAACTGGAATATATTCGAATGCATTGTGAATAACAATATATCAGCTGCGACCTTAAGCTGTGCATCAAAGTTACTTCTGTCTGTATACTCCATCCTGATCCTGGAATCAATTCCCCCAAGGTTGGTATTTACTTCCTTTGCATAGTTTTTAAGGATTTCCTTTACAATACAGAATGCATCAAGTGTATTGTCGTAAACTTTCTGTTTCAGTACGGACTTCTCTTTCAGAGTTCCGATGATTGTCACTTTCTTGTCTTCAAATTCAGACATGGTATAGCTTTGTTAAATGAAATAGAGGCAACTAAATTAATAAAATTTTTATTTCGGATTGATGAAGAATGGCGAATTGCGGATTTTTGATTGCGGATTGAAGAAACATCCAGAGTCAAACAATCCGAAATCTCAAATCCGAAATCCGAAATTTCTAATAGGATCGTGCGAATAGTACTCTTCTTGTTGACGGTTTCCCGGAGTAAATACATTTCCCTTCCTCTTCCGGTGAGTCAAACGGGATGCACCTGATTGTCGCCTTTGTCTCGTCCTTGATTTTTTCTTCTGTTTCGGGAGTCCCGTCCCAGTGAGCCATTATAAATCCACCCTGGTTATCAAGTGTCTGAACAAAATCCTTCCAGGTATCGATATAGAAAGTGTTTCCCTTCCTGAAATCTAAAGCTTTATTGTAAATGTTTTTCTGAATATCTACAAGCAGCTCAGAAATGTATCCTGTAGTTTTGCTGATAGGAATTGTCTCTTTCTTAAGCGTATCTCTGCGTGCTATTTCAGCTGTATTGTTTTCAATATCACGTGGTCCTATTGCTATACGGACCGGAACACCTTTAAGCTCATAGTTGGCAAATTTCCATCCGGGTGTATAATTATCCCGATCGTCAAATTTTACTGAGAATCCATTATGTTCAAGATCAGCTTTAAGCTTATTTGCTGCTGTAGATATTTTTTCAAGCTGTTCCGGATTTTTAAAGATCGGTATTATGACTACCTGTATCGGAGCCAGGCGAGGAGGAAGTACCAGTCCCTGGTTGTCAGAATGAGCCATAATAAGCGCTCCGATCACCCTTGTGGAAAGGCCCCACGAAGTGGCCCATACATAATCGAGCTTCCCGGTTTTGTCGGTGAACTGAACATCAAAGGCTTTTGCAAAATTCTGACCAAGGAAGTGGCTGGTTCCGGCCTGGAGAGCTTTCCCATCCTGCATGAGCGCTTCAATTGCATAAGTGTCAGTAGCACCTGCAAACCGTTCGTTCTCAGATTTATAACCCTTAATAACGGGAAGAGCCATGAAGTTTTCGGCAAACTCCGCATAAATATTTATCATCTTCTGGGTCTCCTCAACGGCTTCTTCGCGTGTCGCATGAGCAGTATGGCCCTCCTGCCAGAGAAATTCGGCAGTCCTCAGGAATAGCCTTGTTCTCATTTCCCATCTCACCACATTAGCCCACTGGTTAATCAATATCGGGAGATCCCTGTAAGACTGAATCCAGTTCTTGTATGAATTCCATATTATTGTCTCCGAGGTAGGACGTATAATAAGTTCTTCTTCAAGCTTTGCATCGGGATCAACAATAATACCCTTCCCGTTCTCGTCGTTTTTAAGACGGTAATGAGTGACAACTGCACACTCCTTTGCGAATCCCTCAACATGCTTTGCTTCCTTGCTGAAAAATGATTTTGGAATGAAGAGCGGGAAATATGCATTAACATGGCCTGTAGCTTTGAACATACTGTCAAGCTGAGCCTGAATCTTTTCCCATATTGCATATCCGTATGGTTTAATTACCATGCACCCTCTGACAGCCGAGTTTTCAGCCAAATCTGCCTTGATTACCAGATCGTTATACCATTTTGCATAATTCTCCTCCCTGTCAGTTAAAAACTTCGCCATAATTTGGTACAGTATTTGATTTATTAATAATAGATTTCGTAAAAATAGATAAAAAGTTTAGTTATCATTTAAAAAAAACAGGAGGTTCATCATGAAAGCAAAATTTTACATCGGTATATTATCAACCCTGCTGCTTGCGGGTTACCCGGTAAAAGCACAGCTTGCTGATAATCGTGACTTCAGAAATGATGACGCAGGACTGGTAATCAATAATTATTATGATGACCAGGATTACTACTACTCCTCGCGCATTAACAGGTTCCACAGGTCCTATACAGCTTTCGACTATTATTCTCCTGTATTCACAGATGCATACTGGTATAACTACAATCCTTATTCATGGGGAATAAGTATCTATGGCAGATCAGGATTCAACTTCGGGTATGCAATTAATTACCCGATTTACAATAATTGGGGCTACAGCAACTGGTATGGTTACGATTACGGATGGTACAATCCATATTACGGTGCTTCATATTACTACGGCTATGATCCGTTCTATTACAGCTGGTACTCACCTATTGTGATCAATTTCAACTTCGGTAACAGGTGGAGAAATAACTACTGGGGCGGATACAGGCATAACTACCGGGATAATTATTATAGCGGAGGATATAATAATTATAACAATTACGATTATCGTTCGAACCGATATTCTTCAAGAGAATATAATAACAGAAGCAGATCTTCCGATTATAGCAGAAACTCTTCCGGGAATGTCTCAGGACGTGAAAATGCCGGTACACCTCCAACCAGGACTGATATGAACAGGAACAACAATAGAAATAATGCCGGAAACAGGCCTGATAATGGCGAAATAAGACGTAATCCGGGTTCCGAAAGAAATCAGGGTAATGTCAATAATGGCAACGCCCGTACTAATACCAATAATCGTAATAACGGTAACATCCGTACTAATACCAATAACGGCAATAACAGGAACAGCCGTCCTGATGGAAATAACGGTAATTTCGGACAGAATCCGGCCAATAGAGGCAACAACGGAAATAATAATAACAGCCGGATTAACGGGAATAGAAGCTCCTCTCCCGCAAGAACTTCCGCATCACAGGGGAGAAGCTCATCTTCGAGGTCTGAAGCTAAATCCTCAGGCTCCTCTTCCAGGTCGTCATCTTCAAGATCCAAATCATCTTCAGGATCCTCCTCAAATGCTAAAGGAAGAAGGTAAAAATAAAGGACAAATAATTATGATAGAGGCGTTGCATGCAGCGCCTCTATTATAATTATTATTAAATTTGATAAATCTTTGCAAGTATACCTGTTTTGAAATTATTTGGTATAATATTTGCGCTTAATAAAGAAAACAAGAAAGGGAATCAAACATGAAAGCATTAAATTTCATCTCAATAGTTGCTCTCCTGACGTTAGGATCCTGTACTTCAAGCCTTTATACCGGGGTTGAGTATGATGATCTTTATTTTTTACCTTCCGATCAGCCGGTTGCAAGGGCTAAAACCCCTGTGAGAAAACAGATTGTCGAGGGTAATCTGCAGGCTAAGGACTATTATGATAATATTTATGCTGCTGATACTCTTGTCTCTGATGAATATTCTGCTGCAGTTGAAAACAATGATGCCGTCTATGATCAAAATAATTACTATGATAACTACTATAATAATTTCTCATATACCGGAAGATTAAGAAGGTTTTACGGTAATTATTTTTACCCTTACTGGAGAGATCCTTTCTATTACAGCTGGGGATTCCCTTCCATGGGCTTCGGTTATGGCTCCCCGTATATGTATGATCCTTTTTATTATGATCCGTTCTATTCTGATTATGGATATTATGGCGGAAGCTATGGTGGTTACTATGGTGGTTATTATGGAGGTTACTACGGTGGTTATGGCTATAGTCCTTATTCTTCTTTCTATTCACCCTTCTACAATAACTATGGTGGCTATTATTCCGGAATAAGATTCAGAGATGCCAGCAATGTTCAATATGGCCGCAGAGAAGGCCAGGATCCATATTCAACAAGGATAAGTCGCCTGGAAAGACCTTCTGCATCAGCTAATAAAGACAGTTATTTTTCCAGGAGTGCCGATGCCAGCAGAAGATCAGCCGCAGGCGCTTCCGGAATTGCTTCGGATAACAGGAGGACAAATACTTCCGTAAGCTCAAGACAAACTTTCGAAACAGCCGGTACAAAAACAGATGTGGGAGCTGTCAAAAATGCAACAACTCCGGTTACCAGATCACAAGTAAGAAGCTCAGCAGCTTTCCAGACCTGATTATAACAATGCAAACAGAACATACACTCCCAGTTACACCAATCCCCGGATGAGTACCCGACCTTCTTATAATAACACCAGGACCAGCAGCGATGTAACTTCAGGACGTACTTCAACGAGTACATCGAACTACCGCAGCACTCCTTCAAGAAGCAGCTCAGTATCCTCTGGACAATACCGTTCAGCTCCTTCTAACCAGGGCAGCTATTCAGTACCATCGAGGAGAAGTGTTGAAAGCGGTTCAAATTTCTCATCCGGTTCATCCAGTCCTTCAAGGTCTTCTTCATACGATAGCGGATCCGGTTCAAGAAGCAGCTATTCATCCGGGTCTTCTTCTTCAGGTAATTATTCGTCGGGCTCCTCAGGCTCTTCAGGGTCTTCAGGATCATCCTCAAGATCAGGATCGGGCGGTTCTTCATCCGGGGGAAGACGATAGGGACATTAATATTTTAAATCTGCAATAATTGTTCATTCTGTTAGTTACTAGAGTGGTGGGATGCTTTTAAGAAAAAAATGATTATTATGAAGAAATTAAGCTTGATATTCTTAGTATTATTTTCCGTGTGTTTTGAGATAAATGCACAGTTTACCAGCGATGCTTTGAGATATTCTCAGATTTTTTATTCCGGGACTGCAAGGTTCATGTCGATGGGAGGAGCATTTACTGCTCTGGGAGGTGATCTTTCATCATCTGAGTCAGAACCCTGCAGGATTAGGCGTATTCAGGTCATCTGAAATTACCGTATCACCTCAGCTGTACCATTTCAAGTCAGTTGCGGATTTTAAAGGCAACAGATCCGAAGATTATCTGTACGATTTCAACCTTTCACAGGCCGGGATTGTAGCAAATATTATCAGGAATGACGCAGGAAGCGGACTCGTAACACTTAATTTTGGTTACTCATTTAACAAGACCAATAATTTCAACCAGAGTATCCTGATGGAAGGAATAAGTAACAAAAGTTCCCTGATGGATTACTGGGCTGAAATAAGTGATGGTTATTTTCACAATCAGCTCGCCGATAACCATGCTGATGCAAATCTGGCATACGAGACCTGGCTAATCGACACACTTTCCGGTTCAAACACTTCATACGGTACAGCACTGTCAAACTATGGAGATAATCTCCCTTCAGTTTACGGGCAGAGTGTCAACCGCATGATAAGCAATGAGGGTTCCACTGGTGAACATGCTTTTTCCATCGGCGGCAACTACTCCAATAAATTTATGTTCGGACTGACTCTTGGAATCACCCATTTAAGCTATTCCAGCCAATACGAGCATATGGAATCCACGACCGCAGATCTGGCTTCAAAATTCACTGACTTCAATTATACATACCATTTCAGCAATACCGGTACAGGTTATGGACTCAAAATCGGTGCAATTTACAAACCTGTTGAAGCTCTGCGCCTGGGTTTTGCATTTCATTCACCGACTTTTTACAAAATTAATGCATATGTGGATGATAATATTTCTTCTTATTTCAGTGACCGTTCAGTTCCTTATGAATCCTCAAATGATCCCCTTAGATACAATTATGCATTGACTACCCCCTTCAGGGTACTGGCAGGTGCTGCCTTACAGGTTAAGAAGCTTGCATTGTTAAGTGTTGATTATGAATTTGTTGATTACAGAACAGCAAAATTTTCCGAAACTGGTGATAATTTTAATTATACAGCCAAGAACAAGGATATAAAGAATGACCTGAGGTCGGTCAATAACATCCGCCTGGGTGCAGAAGTGAGATTAAACAAACTCTATCTCCGTGGTGGTTATAGTTTATATGGAAAACCATGGGAAAAAGGCATCATCAACCAAGATCTTTTTTATCAAACAATCGCATTTGGTGCTGGATTCAGGGAGCAGAATATTTCTGTTGATTTTGGATTTTCCACATTGGCGAATTCTGAAAAATATACTCTTTATGATGCTGATATAGAAACAGTAGTTTCGAATATGGATCTCCACAGGACCATGTTTACAGTTTCTGTCGGTTATAAATTTGGTTACTAGTTCTTTGTTTGACTTCCTTGAAAAGGCCGCCTCACAAGGGCGGCTTTTTTATAAATATGAGGATGCTTCAGGCCCGGTATTGAAAATAAGGTCGACAATGCTTAAACCGGGTACAAATCCATCTGCAGTATTGAATACCTGCAGATATTTTGTTGCTGAATAATCAGATTTTTTCTTTGGGTTTATTCTATATCTGAAATCATCTTCACCTTCTTTAACAGACTTGAATTCAGTTGTGCAGGATACTTTAGTATCAGTATTCAGCATCTTTAAAATAGCCAGGAGAAGTTCCATATTGAGGTCAAGCAGGTATTTATGACTGATAAGAATAATTCTTTCTATGATCTCATAATAATAAAGGTAATATGGTGAGGAGTTATAGGATGAAGTCATAGCTCCGAGATGAACCTGTTGCCACCTTTTTGAATAGTCAATACGGATATCTTTAATAAGTGTCTTATGTACACTTCCAAGCAGAACGGGAACTGAAAGAAGCTGCTTCCCGCCGGCTGAAAGAATGTAGCATCGGTTGCGGTATGATTGCTTCAGATAGTTTTCTTCTCTTTCTATGAGCGCCTCACCGGCTTTTAACATTCTGGCAAGATATTCGACAGGAGGGAGGTACGCAGTTGAAAGCAGGATATTACCGGGCATAAATGTATCGGTTACTTCATCCTGTTGATCATGCTGGCTGAAAAACCTGCACCAAAACCATTATCTATATTTACAACAGTCACTCCTGAGGAACAGCTGGTAAGCATGGCAAGGAGGGCGGAGATCCCGCCGAAATTAGCTCCATAGCCAACACTTGTAGGTACTGCTATAACAGGTATATCAACCAAACCTCCTACCACACTGGCAAGTGCTCCTTCCATACCTGCAATTACAATTATTACCCTGCATTTTCTTATTTCCGGGAGCTTGTCAACAAGCCTGTGTATGCCTGCTACACCTGCATCATATATCCTCACGACCTTATTACCAAGAAGTTCTGCAGTAACTGCTGCTTCTTCTGCTACCGGAATATCGGAAGTTCCTGCTGTAATAACTGCAATGCCGGATCCGTGTGATTCAGGTTTCTTCTTCTGAACGGATATGATTCTTGCATCTCTGTAAAAGATTGCATCCGGAGAATTGGTTCTGACAGCTTCATACATCTCCCCGGTGGCTCTGGTACCTATTACATTATTCTCCTTTTCAGTCATTACCCTGAAAATATCCCTGACCTGTTCAATGGTCTTTCCTGCGCAGTATACTATTTCAGGATAACCTGTCCTGATCTCGCGATGGTGATCAATTCTGGCAAATCCGAGATCAGTATACGGGAATGTTCTTAAAACTTCGATAGCTTCTTCAATGGTTCTGGTGCCATTTTTTACATCCTTCAGCAATTTTTCAACCTCTTTGACTGTCATAATTTTTATGTTTCAGGATCCATGCTGCCAGTCCTGTACCCCTCCAGATCCAAAGATATGTATCTGAATCCTATTTTCTTAAGATTTGCTACAATTTGTTTTCTTTCCGGATCATTAACGATCTTTTCAATATATCCCGGCATGCATTCTATTCTGATCACATCACCGTGAACCCTGACTCTTGTTCCAGGGTAACCTTTTTCAAGAAGGTGGTCCTCAGCCTGTTCAATCATCCTCAGCACTTTTTCGCTTACCTCGGTCTCATATGGTATTCTTGTGAGAAGACAGGCCATCGCCGGTTTGTCCCAGAGTGGCAATCCTTCTTTCCTTGATAATTCGCGAATTTCCTGTTTTGTCAGCTCTGCTTCGGCAAGGGGACTTTTGACGGCCATCTCTTTAAGAGCTTTGATGCCTGGCCTGAAATAGGATGTATCATCACTATTGGTGCCATCAACAATATATCTATAACCGTTCTCAGATGCAAATTCGGCAATTTTGCCAAAGAGTGTCTTTTTGCATAAATAGCACCTGTCAACCGGATTGTGCCGTATTATTTCCGGGAATGACATATCAATTATGTTATGGCTGATGCCATGAGCGGCAGTAAATTCCCTGGCTTCATTTATCTCGCGTTCCGGTACGTAAGGAGTGCGAACAGTAACAGCAACCATTTTTACATTCCTTAGCAAATGAGCCCTGTAACTGAGAAATGAGCTGTCGACACCACCCGAAAATGCAACTACAAATGATTTAAGATCAGTCAGAATCGAATCGAGCTTATTTGATTTATTTTCCGTCATTTTTTAAATTAATTTTCGAATTTATAAAAACTACTCTTCTTCAAACATCAGACCTCATCCCGTGTCAGAGAAATCAAAATCTTAAAGCCCCTCTCCCCCGGGAGAGGGGTTTGGGGTGAGGTTATTACTTTTAACCAGCAAGGCCATAATTTTATTATATACCTCTTTAACGGGTATACCCTTTTCATTTGCAATCCTTTTGCAATCCTCAAATTCAGGCTTGCATGAGACTTCTTTATCCTTATAGTAGGAGCGTTTAATATGAACCTCGCCCAGCTCACTATTAATTATTTCAAATTTTCGTACAAGAGTATCCTTTCTGAACGGGAATGATCTGATTCCCAGAGATGTGGATTCAGTGAAAATAATTTCCTTCAATGTTTCGGTATTCCCTGATTCACAGATAACATTCAGCACATTACCCGGGCGTCCTTTTTTCATTAAAATATTTGAAATGAAAACATCTGAGGCACCTGCAGTAAATAATCTTTCAGAGATATGCTCATAAAACTCCGGGTTCATATCATCTATATTACATTCAAGAAGAGTGGCTTCATGGCCTCCGTTTATTTCATCATAATCACCCAGAAAAACCCTCAGCAGGTTTGGAACATCGGGGTGATCTTTCTGCCCGACACCATAAGCTGTCTTCCGGAATCTGACACTACGAAGTTCTACTGTGCCTGTGCAAAGTGTGGCAAGAATGGCAGCTCCTGTGGGAGTGGTAGCTTCAAAATCAACACCTCCCGTTTTTACTGGCAACCCCCTGATGATTTCAGCTGTTGCCGGAGCCGGAACCGGAAGCTTGCCATGATCACAGTTCACAAATCCGCTTCCAAGTTCGATAGATGAAACATGAACTTCATCGACATCCAGGGTATTAAAACAGATGGCAGCACCAACTATATCAATAATGGAATCAACAGCACCAACTTCATGAAAATGAACTTTTTCTACCGGGATTCCATGGACAGATGCTTCAGCTGCTGCCACTTTCAGAAAAATTTTACGGCTTAATTCCTTTGTTTTGTTATCAAGAGTAGAGCTGTCAATAATCTTTTCAATATCAGAAAGATGTCTGTCCTCATGCTCCTTACGCGTCTGTATGACAGTCACTTTAGTACCCTTGATCCCGTGCCGTTGATCTTTTTCAGCGACCAGTTCCCATCCTTTCAGATTGAGTTTATCAAGTTCACCGATAAGGTAATCCTTATTCACCCCAAGATCGATCATTGCACCAAGGTTCATATCACCACTGATCCCTGAGAAGCAATCGTAAAAGAGTACTTTCATCTTATAAAAATGTTATTACGGTTAACAAATTAAATTCAAAAATGTTAAAAACCAATTGCCAAAATTTCGATTGCTAATATACAATATCCATTCATTACTGAATAACAAAAAAAAATTGTAATTTTCGGCGCTTTTAAGGTCATTAACCGTCTGAAGAAGTTAGATTAGATAATGAAAAGAAGAGATTTTCTTAAAAAATCAGCAGGCGCCGGGCTGGCTGCTGGTGCAGCTATCAGAATGGGAGGCTTTGACAGATTATGGGCGTCAACCCCTGTTAATGCTAAATATGATATGATTGCTATAATGGGCGGTACTCCTGATGCAATGTTTGATCTTGGGATTCAGGAACTAGGCGGGATGGGTACCTTTATTCAGAAAGGACAGAAAGTGCTGATCAAACCAAATATCGGATGGGATGTAATCCCGGAACTTGCAGGAAATACCAATCCGATTTTAGTTAAAAGAATAATTGAGCATTGCTTTAAAGCCGGAGCTAAAGAAGTTTATATATTTGACCATACATGCGATAACTGGGTAAACTGTTATAAGAATTCAGGTATTGAAAAAGCTGCGAAAAGCGCAGGCGCAAAAGTCGTCTCAGGTAATTCTGAGAATTATTATCAGCAGATTGAGATTCCTGGCGGAGTTAAGCTTAAAAGTGCTAAAGTACATCAACTCCTTCTTGAGACTGATGTTTTCATCAACGTTCCCATCCTTAAGGATCATGATTCAACAAGAATGACATGCAGTCTGAAAAACATGATGGGGGTAGTTTGGGACCGTGGTTACTGGCACGGAAATAACCTGAATCAATGTATAGCTGATTATGCTCTTTTTGAAAAGAAACCTGCACTGAATGTTATTGATTGTTACAACGTTATGGTCAAACATGGGCCAAGGGGAGTTTCAAAGGAGGATGTTGTTCAGATGAAATCACAGATCATAACCACCGACTGGGTTGCAGGTGATACTGCAGCGGCCAGGATGCTTGGTGTTGATACTGAAAGGATTGAATATATTCCGATTGCTCATAAAATGGGTTTGGGAAACATGAAACTGGAAACATTGAATATAAAAAGAATTAAAATGTAACCTGATATGAGGTCGCCTTTCTTAAGAAGTTTCAGAATACTTTTCTCAACAGTGGTTTTAATTTGCTTTTTCATTGTCTTTTCAGATTTCAAAAATTTAATCCCTACAAAGTACATCAATTATCTCCTGTTTTTTCAGTTTGTACCTTCCGCAATAAAATACTTCGACCTGAGAACCCTGGCTACAACCGGGTTTGTTGCAGTTCTTATTCTTACATTCCTGTCCGGAAGAACTTATTGCTCATTTTTATGTCCGCTGGGCATTGGCCAGGATCTGTTCAGCAGGATGGGAGGCTGGATAAAAAAGAGATTCAGAAGATTTGGCTTTAAGAAACCTCACACAATAATACGATATTCACTTCTTGCTGCAACACTCATTGTTACTGTGGCATGGGGAATATATCTTCTTACACTTCTTGATCCTTTCAGTATCTTCGGCAGATTTATGACCTATTTTGCAAAGCCAGGTGTAATTGTCATAAATAATTTTATCGGTGGCATCCTTCAAAAATTTGATATTTATACTCTTAATCATGTTACTATAAAAGGGTACCAGCTGCTGGCATATACAATCCCTGCTCTGTTTTTTATTCTCATCGGTCTCATGTCACTGACAAAAGGCCGGCTTTACTGTAATATGATTTGCCCGGTAGGTACGCTTCTGGGGCTTCTTTCCAAAATCTCCGTTCTCAGGATAAAATTTGATGAAAACAAATGCACCAGGTGTGGCAGATGCTCACTGGGATGCAAGTCTTCATGTATAGATTTTCTTCAGTACAAAGTTGATGTAACCCGGTGTGTCGATTGCTTTAACTGTATCAATTTATGTCCTGATAAAGCGCTTTCCTATGGAGTCGTAAATCTAAAGAAGAAAGAACACAAAACAGACCCTGAAAAGAGAAAGTTTGTTGCAGCTTCGCTGGCACTTCTTTTCGGGCTTCCGCTGATTTCAAAAAGTCAGGACAAGACAGCCCCTGTCCCGAAGAAACCATCGACTGTAAAGGAAAACAAGACATATCCCGTTTGTCCTCCGGGAGCAGGAGCAATAGCTGATATGAACCAGGATTGCACAGCCTGTTCAATGTGTATCACTGCGTGTCCTAATGAGGTTCTGCAACCCGCAGTGATGCAGTATGGATTTACAGGTATGTTGCAGCCTGTTATGGATTACCATAAAAGCTTTTGTACTTATGAATGTACCAAATGCAATGAAGTGTGCCCTACAAATGCTCTTCGTCCGCTGGTTCTTGAAGCTAAGAAGCTGACCCAGATCGGGAAAGTGATCTTTATCAAGGATAACTGTATAGTTAAAACTGAAAAAACAGCATGCGGTGCATGTTCTGAAGCATGCCCGACAAAAGCGGTATACATGATACCATACGAAGGGAATCTCCTCATTCCGGAAGTCAAAACTGAACTATGTATCGGCTGCGGACATTGCGAATTTGCCTGTCCTACAACCCCTTACAAAGCTATTTATGTTGATGGAATACCTATTCACCAGGCTGCTAAAAAACCCGAAAACCAGAAATCTGATAAAGCGGTTCCGGTAGAATTCCCATTCTGAACGCAATTCTTCATTCCGGATACTCAAAACATTATGAAAACATGAAACCATCACATATTGAGCACATTGGTATTGCAGTTGCCAATCTTGAAGCTGCAATTGAATTCTATGAAAAGGTTATAGGACTAAAGTGCTATAGTATCGAATCAGTACCTGATCAGAAGGTCCGGACAGCTTTTTTTATGATAGGAGAGACCAAGATAGAACTATTGGAACCGACGGATCCTGAGGGACCTGTCGGAAAATTTATTGAAAAGAGGGGTGAGGGTATTCACCATATTGCTTTTGCTGTCAAAAACATTGAGGAGCAGTTGAAGCATGCAGAAAAGCTCGGAGTTAAGCTGATCGATGCAGTACCAAGAAAAGGGGCGGATAACCTCGATATTGCTTTTCTTCATCCTAAATCGGCTTCAGGTGTTCTGATAGAGATCTGCGAAGACAAAAACAGACAAGGTTAAAATCAATTATCAGTGATATGAACAGGAAGATTGCAGTTACAGGAA
The DNA here is from genome assembly GCA_963825935.1 of uncultured Bacteroidales bacterium. Classification (GTDB taxonomy): domain Bacteria; phylum Bacteroidota; class Bacteroidia; order Bacteroidales; family VadinHA17; genus LD21. Next base: position 817,479 of record CAWGUN010000013.1, read on the forward strand.
ATGCAGGACCGAAGGTAAGATCCGATTGTGAAATTACTTTGACTCTCATGCCGGAAGGAGGGATAAACATTGACCTTACTTCAAAGGTGAAAACACTTTATGGTGAATCTATAATAAGTCTTTGCAATGAAATTCTGAAATTCTTTGATATCTCAGATGCCGGGCTGAAAATAGACGACTCCGGAGCCCTCCCATTTGTTATAGCAGCAAGGCTTGAAGCTGCAATTAAGAAAGTAAAGTTCTATGACAGGGAGTACCTTCCTGAAATGACAAAGGAGAACACACTCCCGGGTCTGGCTGGCAGAACCAGATTCTCAAGGTTGTACATCCCGGGCAATACACCCGGCATGATGATAAATGCAGGACTCCATTCCGCTGATGGAATTATTCTGGATCTTGAAGACTCTGTAGCACCGGAGAAAAAGGATGAAGCGAGAATTCTTGTGCGAAATGCCCTGCGTACAATCGATTTCCATGGTGCCGAAAGAATGGTACGTATCAATCAGGGGGAAATAGGTTATAAAGACCTGCAATGTGTTATACCTCATAATGTTAACCTTATCCTTGTTCCTAAATGCGAAACCAGGGAACATATAACGGGAGTCGAAAAAGTAATTGCTGAAATCAGGAAAAAACTTAAGATTAAAAGCAGGATATTCCTTATGCCTATCGTCGAAAGCGCTCTCGGGATAGAAAACTCGTTTGAGATTGCCAGATCATCTGTAAATGTAGTCGCTCTTGCTATAGGGCTGGAAGACTTTACTGCTGACCTTGGAGTTCCCAGAACAGTCGAAGGCAAGGAATCATATTATGCCAGAACAAGGCTTGTTGTGGCTGCAAAAGCAGCAGGTATACAACCTATTGATTCTGTATTTTCGGATGTAGGTGATATGGATGCTCTGATGCAAAATGTTTTAACATCAAAGGCATTGGGATTTGAAGGAATGGGTTGCATACATCCCAGGCAGGTGCCTGTCATTAATAAGGGGTTTGCCCCTGATGAAACAGAAATCGAAAAATCCAGAAAGATTGTGCTTGCCTTTGAAGAGGCAGAAAAGAAAGGCCTCGGGGTTGTGGCAATGGGTACAAAAATGATCGATCAACCGGTTGTTGCAAGAGCCAGGAAAACATTAGATCTGGCGATCAGACTTGGCTTGTCAGCACCTGACTGGAGAGATAAGAACACTGAAAACGGGAATCAATAAACTATATTTCAGCAATATGGCTATCAAAACGGTGGTTAATGCAGCCGGCAGAAAAGTCCCCCTCGAAATCAATGGACAACCGGTAGTACCCTTCAAGGGTGTCGGAAAGCATAAACCGGAAGGGAGGAAATACTCGCCTCCGATTTCTGTCTGTTCTGATTACCCGGCTGACGGGAACAAAGTAGTGAAATCGCTTGAGGAAGCTTTACGCAGGTGCGGTCTTCGGAACGGTATGACAATTTCGACGCATCATCATTTAAGGGATGGCGACCTTATAAGCAATAAAATATTTGAACTTGCATCATCAATGGGAGTGAAGGATCTGATATGGTTTCCATCGGCTTCCTTCCCTTGCAACGATCCTGTAATCAGGTATCTTGAGGATGGGACTATCAACAGGATTGAAGGAAGTATGAATGGTCCTCTGGGAAGATTTGTATCAGAGGGAAAGATGAAAGGAACTGCAGTACTCCGTTCACATGGCGGCAGAGTTCAGGCAATCCAGGACGGAGAGGTTAAGATCGATATAGCGGTTCTTGCTGCACCTACCGCCGACTCTTTTGGCAACGCTAAAGGTACCGGAGGTAATTCATCCTGTGGTGTCCTTGGTTACGCGAAGGCTGACAGTATGTATGCATCCAAAGTAATAGTAGTGACTGATAACCTCATCGACGTCCCCTGTTTCCCTATGGAAATTGAAGGCAATTATGTTGATTATGTTGTTGTTACCGATAAGATAGGAATACCTGAGAAAATAGTTTCAGGGACAACTCAGATCACCAAGAGCCCTGACAGGCTTCTTATTGCTGAACTGACAGCTTTATTTCTTGAAAAATCGGGTATCCTCAGGGATGGCGTTACAATGCAGGCAGGTGCCGGTGGAACATCACTGGCAATTGCAGTTTTTGTCCATGAGATACTTAAAAAGAAGGGATGGAAATCCAAATTCGGCTTTGGTGGAAGTACAAAATATATGGTTAAAATGCTTGAAGAGGGACAGATGGGTTTTATACTTGATGCCCAGGCATTTGATCTTGATGCTGTTAAATCAATCGAAAACAATTCCAATCATATTCCCTACTCAGTATTTAATGCCTATAATTATCATTCCAAGGGTAACCTGACTAGCATGATGGATATTATGATCCTTGGAGCAACAGAAGTAGATCTGAATTTCAATGGGAATGTTGTCACACATTCCGATGGATATCTTCTGCATGGGATCGGCGGCTGGCAAAATTGCCTTCATGCAAGGAATGTAATATTGCCCGTACCACTTTTCCGTGACAGAATTCCCGTGATAGTTGATGAGGTTACAACCCTTTGCGGACCTGGTGAACTTATCGATGTCATTGTCACCGAAAGAGGTATTGCTGTTAACCCGCTTCGTAAAGATCTGATAAAGAGCCTTAAAGGCAGCAACCTGCCCCTTCGAACTATTAGAGAGCTTAAAGACGAAGCTGAAAGAATTTGTGGCAAACCTGCTAAACCAAAGTTTGAAGACAAGATTGTGGCAGCTGTCAAATGGGTTGACGGAACTGTTATTGATGTGGTAAGAAAAATTAAAACAAAATAGTATTACTCTTATGGAAAGTTACATTTGCGATATTTGCGGATATGTTTATAACCCTGCAGAAGGGGATCCTGAAAACGGTATTGAACCTGGTATTGCCTTCAGTGATCTGCCTGTGGACTATGTATGTCCGTTATGCGGAGCCGGAAAAGAAGAATTCTCCCGCGTTGATTAAATGAAGGCAGGATAATTTAGCTGGAAGTTTCCGATTATTTCAGCGGGATATTGCTGATCACATCGAGAAGCAGATCCCAGAACATCTGCGCTGTCCGGATTTCAATTTTCTCTTCCGGTGTATGTGCGCCTTTGATAGTAGGCCCGAAAGAGATCATATCGATCCCTTTGAATTTCTCAAATATCAGTCCGCATTCAAGACCTGCGTGAATTGCCCTTATCCATGGCTCTTTCCCGAACAGCTTTTTGTAGGAATCGCGGGTGATTTTCAGAATTTCTGATGTCATGTTTGGTCTCCATCCCGGATAACCGTCTGAATGAACCACCTCGGCTCCGGCAAGCTTAAAACAGGTTTCCACCATTGCAGCTACATCATGCTTTGACGACTCTATTGAACTTCTCTGGGTTGTGATGATCTTTATTATGTTTTTATCAGAGAATTTTACGACTGCAAGATTTGTGGATGTCTCAACGAGATTGTCCATCTCCTTCGACCATGCAATAGCTCCATGAGGACAGCATGTCAGTGAACTTAACAGTTTGCTCTGGCTATTTTTATCCATGACCGTCGTTGGAAGGTCTGTCTCTTTTGCAACTATTTTCAGATCTTTCTCAATATCGCCAAACTCTTCAAGGATAAGAGCAGAGAATGATTTAATCCATTCCAATATCTTTCCAACTGATAATTTTTCCACAACGATTGTAGCAAAAGCCTCCCTCGGTATGGCGTTTCGCAGATTGCCTCCGTCAAAATTGCTTAAGGCAATCCTGTATTTATTGGAAAGATTCCATAACAGCCTGTTCATGATCTTCACGGAGTTTCCGAAGCCTTTGTGTATCTCATCACCTGAATGGCCACCGCGAAGACCTGTAAGAGAGATACTTAGAGCAACAGATCCTTTTAAAGGAGGTTCAGGTTTGTACTTCATGGTCCCGACAGTATCCATTCCACCTGCACAACCAATATAAAGGATCCCTTCATCCTCTGAATCAAGATTAATAAGTATACTCCCGTTAATAAAACCTGGTTTGAGACCTATGGCACCTGTCATGCCTGACTCTTCATCAACCGTAAAGAGGCACTCGATCTCTCCTGCTTTTAGTTTTTTATCAGTCAGAATGGCCAGCTGCGATGCAATACCCATACCATCATCAGCTCCAAGAGTTGTTCCGGATGCCGTCACCCAGCCCTCATTAACTTTGGGTACGATTGGATCTTTTGACCAGTCATGTGGATGATCGGCATTTTTTTCGCCAACCATATCCATGTGACTCTGAAGGACAATCGTTTTTCTGTCCTCCATACCTGGAGATGATGGTCTGATTATCAGTATATTTCCTATCTGATCCTCTTTTGATTCCAGATTATTCTTCCGTGCAAATTCAAGAAGATACTCTCTTATTTTTGCTTCATTTTTTGATAATCGGGGTATTTTGCAGATCTCTTCAAAATATGTCCAGACCGGAGAAGGTTTTAATTCAGTAAGAACGCCCATTCTATCTATTTATTGACTTTGAAATAAGCGACAAAGTTACCAATTATTTCATTCCATAATATGAGTATTTTAAAATTAAGGATAGCTCTTCTGACATGCTAAAAATTGATTATTTTTACTCCTGTCTTAAAAACTTCTTTCTTCAGTATGGCAAAACGGATAATAGTTGCGCTGCCCGGCGATGGAATAGGTGCAATCGTTCTTGAACAGGCAATCAGGGTTCTGAATGTGGCAGGTTTTAACTCGGAATATATATATGGTGATATCGGTTGGGAATTCTGGCGCAGGGAGGGGAATCCTCTTCCGGACAGGACTCTGGATCTGATTGTGAAACATAAAATCGCACTCTTCGGGGCTATAACATCAAAACCAAACGATGAGGCTAAAGCGGAGCTCGATCCATCTTTACAGGGAAAGGGATTTACATATTCCAGCCCGATTGTAGGATTGCGGCAGCACTTTAATCTGGATATTTGTGTCCGTCCATGCAAATCATATAAAGGGAACCCGCTGAATTTCATCAGAAGGGGCAGGGGAAATACAATTGAAGAGCCTCTTATTGATGTTGTGATATTCAGACAGAATACTGAGTGCCTCTATTCTGGTGTTGAATGGACCAATCCTCCTGAAAAAGTTTACCAGGCATTGCTGACTCATCCGAAATTTAAAGAGAACTTTGGAAATGTACCGGTTGAGGAGATTTCAGTTTCTGCAAGGATCTTTACGAAAAAGGCTACATTAAGGATACTTCAGGCAGCTTTTGATTATTCAAAAAAATATGGTTATAAATCAGTGACACTCTGTGAGAAGCCCAACGTTGTCCGCGAGACTTCAGGTCTTATGTGGAAACTGGCAAAGGAAATGCAGAAAAACCAGTTTCCGGAGATCAGGCTACAGAACACTAATATAGATGCCCAGATGATGTGGCTTACAAAAAACCCGGAAGATTACGGAGTCATTGTTGCCGGGAATATGTTTGGTGATATTGCATCCGACGGTTTTGCCGGATTGATAGGAGGGTTGGGTTTTGCCTGCAGCGCTCAGTTCTCTTCTGACGGAATAGCTGTTTTTGAACCTACCCACGGATCTGCACCAAAATATGCCGGCTATGAAGTCTCCATTGTAAATCCGATAGCTATGATTGAATCTGCCTGCATGATGCTGGATTACCTGGGTGAAAAAGAAATATACAAGAAAATCAGGAAGGCAATTGCTGATGTGATTGAGGAGGGTAAAGTTAAAACCTACGATATGATGAAGATGCAGGGTAAACCTGAGGTGCTTCAGAACGGAGCTGCTTCCACAATACAGATGGCTGATGCAATAATTGCAAAGTTGAAGAAATAAATACCAGAATTATGACAGATAAGGTTAAGAAATTATGGCCGGAACTTGAATGGATCACAGACCCTGTTCTCAGGGAGAAAACTGCAAAAACATGGGAGCTTGCCCTCGAAAGAAGCGTTCTGAAACCCGAAGATCTTGATAAAATACCTTTTACACTCCTTTATGGCCAGAATTTTAAAGTCGGTTTTATGACGCACAAGAAATGTGTTGTTCATATAGCAAAAGAAAGCGGGGAGAAAATGAATCTGTTTTTCGGTGACAATCTTCCTGTAAATATGGATGTTCTTATCTCCGGAGCTATTCTTGCAGATGTCGGGAAACTTCTGGAATACGAGCTTGACAAAGACGGTAAAGCCATCCAGGGTAAATATGGGCAATATTTAAGGCATCCTTTTTCAGGAGTTTCTCTTGCCGAAGAATGTGGTGTACCGCCTGAGGTTTGTCATATAATAGCAGCTCATGCTCATGAAGGCGATCTTGTTACCAGAACCACCGAAGCATATATCGTACATCATGCTGATTTCATGACATTCCTGCCATTTAAAAGCAGAACAGCTTAGCCGAGCTTCATCTTTTCGACTTCCTCAATATTCCTTTCATTAGTAACAGCCTTAGCTTCAGGAGTATACAAGAAATCAATAAGATCCTGGTACTTGTCCATGATCTTTCTTCTCACAATTTTCATTACTGAATTCATGAGTCCGTTATCCTCGGTAAAGCCATCCTCAAGAATTCCTATTGCCACCGGCAACCAGCGCTGCGGGAACATCTTGCCATATTTACCATTGGTCCTGTACTCATTTACTTCTGATTCTATCAAATTCAGCACTGCATTTTTTCCATCATCAGAGTCAGCTGTCAGGTTATTCTCTTCGAGATAAATCTTAAGTGAATGCTGGTTAGGAACAATAAGACAGACGGTATAGGGTTTCTGGTTGTTGTAGAGCATACACTGGTCGATATATTTCGACTGTTCGGTAATTGTTTCCTCGATGCCCTCCGGACTGAATTTCTCACCATCGTCGGCAATCAGCAGGCTCTTGAAGCGGCCAAGGACATATAGATAACCATCTTGTGACATATAACCCATATCGCCCGTATACAGCCATCCATCCTTTATTGTTTCCTTCGTTGCAGCTTCGTTTTTCCAGTAACCGTACATGACGTTGCCACCCTTAATTACAATTTCGCCTTTTTCTCCTGCAGGCAGCTCTTTTCCATTGTCATCACATATTTTCAGATCCATATTATTTACCAGCGTACCGGAGGAACCAAGCTTGTGGCGTGCTGAGGAATTTGATGAAATGACGGGTGATGCTTCGCTCAATCCATAGCCCTGATACATCGGGATGCCAAGAGCATAATAGAATCTCTGAAGCTCAATATCAAGGAGGGCACCGCCACCGATAAAATAGTCGAGTTCCCCGCCATATGCCTCACGGACCTTGCTGAAGATAACCTTATCGAAGAGGTCCAGGAGTGGTTTTTTAAGCTTCTGAAGGCCTTGTCCCCTGTTCCATCCTTCCTTATTGTATGAATATGAGATCTTTAGTGCAAGATTAAACAACATTTCAGTAGGCTTGCCCTTTTCCTTGATACCCTTTTCAATATTTTTCCTGCCGTTCTTGGCTATGGCAGGAACGCTCATGATAAGATTCGGTTTTATTTCCCTGAGGCAGGCAGGGATGTTTCTGAGCGCCTCCATCGGTGTTTTGCCACTCTTTGGTGCAGCAATACTCGCTCCTTTGCCCATGAAAGCATAAATACCACATGTATGAGCAAACGAGTGGTCCCACGGAAGGATCAGTAGTGTCTTATAAAAGGATGGAATATCCATAAGGCTGTATGCCTGGTATACATTGGTCACATAGTTGCTGTGAGTAAGTATTATACCTTTAGGATCAGCGGTTGTGCCGGATGTGTAGATTATATTAGCGAAATCTGAGGGAGTAATGCTCTTAAAATTCTTTTCAAATTCAGCCATATTTGCGGGGACTTCGAGCCATTCCCTGCCGATTTTTCTTACTTCGTTGAAGTGTATTTCATTTGGCGCATATTCTTCCTGTGTATCAAAATAAATTATCTTTTCTACAGTCAGGCACTCTTTAATTATCTCCTTTATTTTAGGAGCCTGCGCAGAAGATGTAAGGATAATTTTTGATTCGGAATGATTAAGTCTGAATCTGATTTCATCCGGACTAAGCCTGATTGAAAGCGGGACATTTACTGCACCGGTATAAAGAATACCAATCTCCCCGATGACCCAGCTGTTACGGCCTTCAGAAATGAGGCTTAGCCTGTCACCCTTCTTAACGCCAAGGTTAATTAACCCTGCAGCGAATTCATAAACCTGTTTTTTTGTTTCGCCATAAGTTGTACCTTCATATTTATCACCGGGCTTTTCCCACAAATAAACATTATCACTGAATTTTTCAACGCTCTCCTCAAAAAACTGGATTATAGATTTCATTTTTTACTGTTTTGGCGGGTTAATTTATGAGTCTAAGATACTAAATCCATAAAAACAACATGATATTGTTTATTGTTATTCTCATTTGGATTGATATTCAATATTTTGTATCTTTGATTATTGACTTATATAAAATATTGGCAAGCAGCTAGTTGTTAAACTTTAATTTTTTTGTTATGAGATATTTTACAGCAATTGTTATGATAATCATGCTGGCCATGCTTCCCTCATGCAAGTATTTCAAAGGGAAGAAATTATTTGGAAAAAAAGATAAAGTTATGGCAGAATACATGGTTAAACAGGATAGTATCCGTGTAGCAGATTCCTTAAGAAGAGTTCAGGAACAGTTGCTGGCAATTGAAATTGCAAGGCTTGATTCTATCAGAGTCAATGAGGAAGCGCAAAAAGCACTTGCATCTAAATATAATATCATTGTTGGCAGTTTCATTACACCTGAATATGCAAAAGCCTGGTCAGAAGAGTACCACAACCGGGGATATGATGCACAAATCATAAAGATGGAGGGCTCCAGGTTTGAGCTTGTTACAGCTGAAACCCATGATAGCTTCCGAAAGGCAGTTGCACGGCTGCATCGATTCCAGGATACCGTCCAGATAGATGCCTGGATGTACATTAAAAAATAATCTTTATTCCCTGAAAATAGTCTCTTTACGGTCAGGGCCGACTGAAACCATTGTTATTGGTATTCCGGTCTGATCTTCAATGAATTTGACGTACTTCTTTAAGTTGTCGGGAAGTTCTGCGTATTCCCTCATCTCTGAAATATTTTCTTTCCAACCCGGAAGTTCCGTGTAAACAGGTTCAACAGGTGCGTTATTAAAAGGAATCTCGCGGAGCTCCCTGCCTTCTGATTGATATGAGGTGCAAACCTTAATAGTGCTGAACCCCGACAATACATCGCTCTTTGTCATAAAAAGGCGGGTTACGCCATTTATCATAATAGCATATTTCAAAGCAGGAAGGTCGAGCCAGCCGCATCGGCGCGGTCGCCCGGTTGTCGATCCGAATTCATGACCTATATCCCTTAAAAGCAAGCCTTTCTGATCGGTCAGCTCAGTAGGGAAGGGGCCGCTTCCTACCCTAGTACAATAAGCTTTGAAAATACCAAAGACTTCACCTATGCTTTTAGGCGGGACACCGAGACCGGTGCATGCGCCGGCACTTATAGTATTTGATGAAGTAACAAACGGGTAGGAACCGAAATCAACATCCAGCATTGTGCCCTGGGCACCTTCAGCAAGCATTTTCTTCCCTTTTGAAACAAGGTCATTAATCAGGTATTCTGTATTGACGATCCGGAAGTTTTTCAGCATTTCAATTCCTTCAAACCAGCCTGCTTCATAATTCTTAAGGTCAAATTTAAAATCATAATTCTTCAATAAAGAAAGATGGTTTTTTAAGTGTTGTTTATACACTTCCATGAAGTCTTCCCTGAGTATTTCGCCTGCCCGGAGACCGTTTCTGGCTACCTTATCAGTATATGCAGGACCTATTCCTTTAAGGGTGGAACCTATTTTTGTTGATCCTTTACTATTTTCGTATGCTGCATCAAGTATCCTGTGACCCGGCAAGGATAAGGTTTGCCCTCGCTGATATAATAAGTCTTTTTGCAAGCTCACTGACCGATGGTCCGAGGTTTTCAATCTCTTTTTTAAATACAGCAGGATCAATTACAACGCCGTTGCCAATAATATTAAGTTTATCAGGATGAAAAATACCTGAAGGAATCAGGTGAAGCACATGCTTGACATTGTTGAATTCCAGAGAATGTCCGGCATTTGGTCCACCCTGAAACCGTGCTATAATATCATAATCCGGGCTGATTGCGTCGACTATTTTTCCCTTACCTTCATCACCCCACTGCAGACCTAACAGTATGTCAATGTTCATATTAAATATAATTCAGATGTTAAAAAACAGGTCACAAGTTACGAAATATTTCTGTCCGGATAACGATTGTTAATAAATGACGCAGGCACGCTCTTCTTATAAAAACAAGACAGGTTCATAAAATAAAAAACTATATAATTTGTTATATTATTGATAATTCGTAATTTTATATGTTAATTATAACTAACCAAAAAATTAACTATGAAAAAAGCAAAGTATTTACTTATAATCGGATTGGCATTTCTAATTACCGGTTCACCGGTTCTTGCTCAGCAGTCAACAGCTGATAAGGATTTTAGATTCACCATAAAGACAAATCCTCTTTCTGCACTGGGAGGTCCTCTTTTTGTTGCATGGGTTATACCCCTTACTGCTGAATATAAGGTTTATTTGGAAGCCCAGACCACAGCAAAACAATCAATTCAGATCGGTTTAGGATATCTGGGTTCAAGCCCCCTGGTAGCATCTATTGCAGATATTGGAGGAGATACTTCGATTGTAGCCAGTGGGTTCAGAGGCCAGTTGTGGTACAAGTTTTTTATGACAGCTGATAATACTCCTTCTGGCTTTTATATTGGTCCGCATTTTTCTTTTGCTACCGCAAAACTTAAGAACAGTATTGAACGTGACAAGTTCTTTAAAGCCACGAAACTGAATGTTGATGTGGTGATTGGATACCAGGTTATTACTAAAGGAGGATTTGCCCTTGACATATTTACAGGTCTTGGGCTTAAGAAAAAAACATTTGATACATCCTCCTTTGAAATGAATGAAACTTTTAATGATTGGAAACTCTTTAACAAAACAACTATCGGGATTCCATTCGGCGTTTCATTCGGATACGCTTTTTAATGCTTATGAAATAAGAATGAGGCTGCACATTTGTGACAGCCTCTTTTTTTTGCTATTGTTTATCCTTTTTCTTCCCGAAGTTACCATATATATATAGAGAATGATATTGTGGAGTGAAATTGTTCAGTTCACTCGATGTCCTTATTATTTCATTGATCCTCGGATCACAGAATTCCACAACCTTGCCTGTTTCAACGTCAATAAGATGATCATGCTGACTGCACTGATAAGCTCTTTCGAACTGAGCCATGTTCTTTCCAAACTGATGCTTGATTACCAGATTGCAGGAGAGCAGTAATTCAATTGTATTGTACAATGTCGCCCTGCTCACACGGTAATTCTTATTCTTCATGAATATATAAAGCGACTCTATATCGAAATGCCCGTCCCTCGAGTATATCTCATCAAGAATTGCATATCTCTCAGGTGTTTTCCGATGCCCTTTCTTCTCAAGAAATTCAGTAAATATTTTCTTTACTGTAATTTTTGTATCGTCACTAATCATATTCAGACTAATTTAAAATAATAACAAAAGTATATATTTTTTAGTTAGAGAAAGAGTATTGCAGATTTATACAGATTTATTTCGAAAAATCCTCAACCCTTTTGACTTGAGCGGTTTTTAGCCTATAAAAACATAACTGTTTGATAAGTAGCAAATAAGAGATTTATTTATAGAAAATATGGGTGTCCCTCCATTGTCCATACCATGAATCCGGTAGATTACCTTAGGTGAGGTCTAAGCGGGACATGGCACCTCTGATTTGTGATTGTCTGCCTGAATAACTGAAGGTGAATGTTCAAGAGCGCCGGGGATTCCTCGCTAACGCTCGGAATGACAATTTATTATTTTACAGGGGGTGGGGAAAGAAGTGGCGATTCGCTGAGAAATCGAAAGAGTTCAAAATTAAGTTTGCGAATCGCCACTTCTTTCCTCCTATACCTCACAATCCCGCCACGTCATTCCGAGCGTTAGCGAGGAATCTCCTGATTTTTTGTAATTTGGTCTTCATAATAGATGTCATTAATAATCTGTTAGTTAAATGAGAACCCAGGTATATTATGTTTATATCCTGACAAATACATATCATAATGTTCTTTATACCGGAGTTACTAATGACTTAGAGAGAAGGTGTTATGAACATAAACGAAAGAAAATAAAAGGATTTACACAGAAATATAATGTTGATAAACTGATTTATTTTGAAAGATTTGATTCAATTGATTCAGCAATAGAAAGGGAAAAACAGATTAAAGGGTTTTCCAGGGGAAAAAAACTGACACTTATTAATCAGTTTAATAAAGATTGGAAAGAATTATCATATACTGGATTATTCAAGACCCGTTAGAAAATTTATTAATGCCAATCATGAGAAGTTTATTGTCCTGTCTCTCTATCTTAATTTTGGGTGTCTTTCAAACAAAACAGGAAAGAGTATTGCAGATTTATACAGATTTATTTCGAAAAATCCTCAACCCTCTTGACACTCTCAATAGCTTTAATATTGGAAATCTTCAGGATCAGATTATTAAGGTCTTTTGAATGATGTACATAGAGGTCGATTGTCCCTTCGAATATTCCGTTATGTACCGAAATATTAATATTTGTCATATTCACTTTGAGCTCCGATGAGATAATATTTGTGATCTCATTTACAAGCCCTATCCTGTCGATCCCGGTTATGGTTATCCTTGCCAGGAATGATACCAGTTTATGAATAGCCCATTTGACTGCAATTATCCTGTTCCCTTCATTAGACATTATACGGATAGCAACCGGACATTTTGCCTTATGCACAATGATTGGCCCTTCCGGTGACCTGTAACCAATCACTTCGTCGCCTGGGATGGGATTGCAGCAGTTTGCGATTTCATAAGACTGTTCTGCATTCTCAACATTTTCCCTCAGGAGGAACGGAACACTATTATCTATCTTTTCCGGTTTACCCTCTTCCTCTTTTGTCTCTTTTTTAGCCCCGATCAGTTTAAGTCCCCAATAACTTATTACATTCTTGGAGGTATTTTTTCTAACAATCTTTTTCAGGTTATCGAGGTTTATTGTTCCCAGCTCAATACCTGAATATAGTTCATCCTTATTAAGAACATCATAAGCAAGAAAGAGCTTCTTCAACACCTCTGCATTTGGAGTTACATCAAGCTCTTTCAGCTTGCTGTCAAGTATCTCCGTCCCTTTTTGGATGCGGTTGGTTGTTTCGGTTTTCAGTGCATCCTTAATTGCTTCCTTGGCTTTGGATGTTCTGACGAATGATAACCATTCCTTCTCCGGTTTTGCTATATCGGAAGTGATGATCTCGACCTGGTCGCCGCTCATCAGAACTGAATTTAAAGGATTGAGCTTATAATTGATCTTTGCACCGATGGCCTTGTTCCCGATCTCCGTATGGATATCGTAAGCAAAATCGAGGGCTGACGCACCTTTGGGCAGGCTGACGAGTGTGCCTTTTGGAGTAAATACCATGATCTCTGAGGAGAAAAGATTCATCTTGAATTCATCAAGGAATTCAATCGGATCCTCGAGAGGATTCTCCAGCATGATCCGGATTTTTTTTAACCATTTATCGAGCTCGCTTTCCTTTGATTCATCGCCTTTATATTTCCAGTGAGCTGCATACCCTCTTTCAGCTATCTCATCCATCCTTCTGCTTCTTATCTGCACTTCCACCCACTTCCCTTCCGGACCCATTACAGTTACATGCAGAGCTTCGTAACCATTTGGCTTTGGCCGGCTTACCCAATCACGCAACCGATCAGGTTTGGGAAGGTATGAATCCGTTATCATCGAATAAATGTCCCAGCACTGTGTCTTTTCAGGGATATCCGGTTTTGGTTCAAATACTATCCTCACAGCTAAAACATCATATACCTCTTCGAAAGGAACATTTTTCGATTGCATCTTTTTCCAGATGGAGAATATAGATTTTGGACGTCCGCTTATATCAAACCTGAAACCTGCATTAGTGAGCTTCTCAATTATAGGGAATGAAAATTTATTTATAAGAGTAACATATTTCTTCTCGCTGAGCTTAAGTTTGGCTGCAATTTCATCATAGATCTGTGGCTGACGGAATTTAAAACTTAGATCTTCAAGTTCGCTTTTAATTGTGTACAATCCAAGACGGTGAGCCAGAGGAGCATAAAGAAAGATAGTCTCACCGGCTATTTTAATCTTTTTATGCTCGGGCATCGAATCCAGAGTCCTCATGTTATGAAGACGGTCTGCAATTTTAATCAGTATTACCCTGAGATCGTCAGAAAGTGTAAGCAGCATCTTCCTGAAGTTTTCAGCCTGGAGCGATGAAGAATTCTCATTATTGTAAGTGCCTGAAATCTTGGTCAGACCATCGATGAGCGAAGCTATTTTAGGATCAAAATCCCTCCTGACATCCTCAAGTGTATAATCAGTATCTTCAACTACATCGTGAAGCAGTGCAACGGTTATAGATTTTGCACCGAGACCGATTTCCTGGTTGACAATCTTTGCAACTGCTATGGGATGAATGATATAGGGCTCACCTGATTTCCGGCGCATATTCCAGTGAGCTTCATTTGCAATTTTGAAAGCTTTCTCAATCTGTTCTTTGTCGCCTGGTTTATTGCACCTCAGAAGATTATTTACGAGTGAATTATATTCATCCTGAATAAGCTTTTCATCCTCCTCATCAAAAATATCCTTAGTCCCCATAAATTTTCCGACACCTTTCTGTCCAGTTTACAAATATAACTTTATTCATTGAAAGTTGGAACGGTTGATCCTGGTTTGAAAACCCGAGGTTATCAGTGATTAATAATAATGGTTATGTTTCCCGTCCTGGATATACTCTTACCGGAAGGGGTGACAACCTTAAGATACCATAAGTAGACTCCTTCCGGCAAAGGATTCCCATTTCTGGTTCCATCCCATTTCTCAGCTGGATTTTTTGATTCAAATACTGTTTTTCTCTGTAAATCAGTAACAACCAGGAGATAACTGGCAGGGGTGAAAGATAAGAAAGGCCAGAAAAGATCATTCAGACCATTATTGTCAGGAGTAAATACATTTGGTACAGTAATGACTTCTGATATTGGTGTGCAGACTATCCGGGAGCTGCTTTCGCCCGGATCGCCAAAAGGATTTGATGCTTCAACTGCTTTGACGAGGAAGCATACTTCACTGCCCGTAACTTCATACATTAGATCGGAATAACTGATATTCAGTGCTGTGTCAGAAGGTGTTAAAACTGACTTCTCTGAAAAGACGCCACCGGTATTGGCAAACAGCCTGTATGAACCGACACTGCCAAGCCATTCTTTATAAGGATTCCAGATTAACTTAATATCGCCATTATTCCTTTCCATCGATAAAACTATATTTGATGCAATGTTTGACCAGGTAACCGCAGTATTGCAGTTATTCAAAGCTGACAACCGGTAATAATTTATCTTGCTGATATCTGCATTCGAATCGTTAAAGAGCATTGAACCGGAAACAGAGGAGGACCGGTAAATTTCCTGGAAAGTGCCTTGAGAACCGGTTTTCTTTTCGAGTTTGAAAATTTTAATTTCCGAGGAAGGATCTATTTTAAATGATAACAATATTTCATTCCCGGAGCTAACTGTTGCATAATCAGCATTAATCCATTGAGGAGGCCGCTGCATTTTTGTTTCAATACAGCTTTCGTTGGAACCTGAGGTTGAGCCTCCTTCAAGTTCAGCCCTGACTGCAAAACAATACTTAGCATCCGTTTCAAAATCAGTCAGTACATAACTATCAGAAAGGGAGTCAACTGTGATCATTGCTGTAAGAGGTGACCCGTTATTTGATACCAGTATCTGATAATCAAGTACTTTCCTCGGAAAATCAGGATATTTATTCCACCTGACAATAATTTGTTTTTTGCATGTGTCTATTGAAGCAGAGCAGAATATTGTACTGATAATATTTGATAACGGACTTGTGCAGATTGGCTTTCTGAAGGCTGCAACAACATATGATTCGCTGAAATATTTTGTGCCTGAAGAGTTATAAAGATAGCTTGTCGCAGCCGGATCCCACAGGGTATCTATGGTGATCCAGTATCCCGAGTTATGGTTATAAAGAATGTATGCTGCTACATCTGATGAAGGACTCAGTGACCAGTTCAATTCAGCATAACCTGTTTCGGGCTGAACAGATACAGAATTGAGTACCGGGGAGACAGGAACAGTACAATCTTTCTGTGAATAAGAGACCAATGGAAGCAAGACAAGAGAAATTGTGATTATATTTCTGAATCTTCTTTTCATTCTTATCCTGCAGTTATTTCATATAGATCATCAATATTATAATACGTTTGTGCAAGGGCAGTTATTTCATCAGGTCCAATGGTTTTTATTTTATCAGCCAGTCTGTAATAATACGAATTATCAAGGCCAAATTCCCATACAGATCTGAAACTCTCGGCCAATGCAAAGGGTCCATCAAACATTCTGACCATATCACCAAGCATATAATTCTTAACAATAGTCAATTCTTCTTTTTCAACCGGGACCTTCTGAAGAAGACGGATCTCACTATAGATTTCATCAATTGTTTTTTGAGTAAAATATTTACTCACTTCTGTTGAAATTACTTTAAACCCGGAAAGATTGAAAGAGGAGACCGAAGAGCTTATTCCATAGGTATACCCTTTATCCTCCCTTATGTTCTTCATTAGACGTGAGCCGAAATACCCGCCAAGGATAACATTCATTATTTTTAGTCCGGGATAATCGTGATGTCGCTTATTTATTGAGGGAGAACCTATCTTAATTGCAGTCTGGACAACCCCGGATTTTTTAATATGGATGCGATTATTTTTTTGTTTTTCAAGATAACTGCACGATTCCTCTTTATAGGTTTTATCTGATCTTATATCACCGAAATAACAATTCAGGAGACCAGCAATATCTTCATGGATCTTTCCTGAGACAATTATTGCCATGTTTCCGGGAGTATAATAAGCTGAATGAAAGTCCTTCAGAACAGATGGATCCACGTTTTTAAAATCATCAGTAACTATTTGTCTGCCATATGGATGATGCTTGCCGAAAATGGATTCGAAATACTGGTCCGATGCAAGATTATTTACTTTTTCCCTGTTGATAAGGAAAGAACGAAAACGTCTCTTCATCAGGTGTCTGAGCTCTTTCAGCGGAAAAACCGGGGAAAAAAGAATTTCACTGGCCAGTTCAAGTATCTTTTCAATATGTTTATTCATACAATAGATCACAATGCCGGCACGATCTTTTTCACAATACAGATGGTAGAAAGCCCCATGAAAATCAAGTTCCTGGTTAAGTTTTGCAGGAGTGTAATTCACTGTTCCTTCGGTGAGCATGGCGTTCACCGTTGACGCCAGCAACGGAAGATATTCCATCGCGCTGCCGGCTCCGAAAGTAAATTCAAGGCGCTCAATATCTTCGGTGCCTGCCTCAATTAAGTAAACAGGGATACTGTTCCTTAGTTTGATGAATCGGGCTTCAGGGATTTTTCCAGGTAAGACCGGTCTGATCGGTGGTTTTTTTAACAGGTCTTTGCTCATCTCCGATCCTTTACAGATGATTTATAATACAAGGTGCTGCTGTTCGTACCTGCAAAAATCCTGAAAGCCATTTCAGGGATCATCATCCTGTCTGTCTCCCTGTACAACCTGACCTCATTGTTAATCAGATCAGGATCGCCAAGTAGCTCAAAATAAGAGAGATTCAATGCTTTTTCAAGGATATCTGAATTACCATAAACACTTGCTGACTCATATCTGTTTTTTACCTTTTCCATCTCTTTTAAAGAGGGAACTCTTTCATTTAAGCCGCCGATAACCTTATTTACTGCATCATCAGCTTCTAAAATATCAACTCCTTTCATAAGCTTTCCATTAAGGATAATAAGACCCGGATCAATATCAGCTGTGATATATGCATTGATATCACTAAAGAGTTTCTTCCCTCGCGTCAGCCTGTTAGTCAGCCTGCCCGATTCTCCTCCTGCCAGAAGATCTGTAATAAGATCCATCGTGTAAAAATCACGGCTTTTCCGGGTACTGACATGCCATGCTTTATATAATGCTGAAACCGGTATATCTTTTTCAACAGTTAGTGCTCTTGCTTTGGTCTGTACCGGTTCTGCAGGGAGCCGTCTTGGCGTTACATCGCGTTTTTCAATTTTATCAAACCATTTCTTTACCAATTTCATGGCGCGTGCAGGAGTTATGTTACCGGTCAGAGAAAGAACCGCATTATTCGGAGCATAATGAGAAAAGAAAAACTTCCTGATTTCATCAAGATTTGTTTTCCTGATATGAGAAATATCTTTACCTATTGTAGGCCAGCGATACGGATGGACTTTGTAGGCAACCGGCCGGAGAAGCAACATTGCATCTCCGTAAGGCTGGTTAAGGTAACGCTGGTTAAACTCTTCTGTAACAACATTTTTCTGGACATCAAGGTTCTTCTGTGAGAAATCGAGGCCCGTCATTCTGTCAGATTCGAGCCATAGCCCGGTTTCAATATTACCGGCCGGAAGAGTCATATAGTAGTTTGTGATATCTGAGTTAGTAAATGCATTGTTTTCTCCGCCTGCAATCTGAAGATGTTTGTCGAATTCAGGGATCCGGGCTGTTCCGCTGAACATCAGGTGTTCGAAAAGGTGTGCAAGTCCCGTCGATCCCGGGTCTTCATCCCTTGAACCTACATCGTAGAGGATATTTATTGCAACAAGCGGGGTCGATTTGTCTTCATGGACAAGAACCCTTAACCCGTTGTCGAGAGAGAATCTGCTGAATCTGATCATATCCTTAAAAATGATCCCTTTACTGAGCCATCCGGTTCAATTTTCTTCGTTCGGACAAACTTAAATAAAAATCAGCGAAGCTTTAGTAATGTTTTTATATTTGCATAATTATGTTCAAAAATAAGTTTTTCAGAAAGATATTTCATCCCCGGGTTGAAGATATTGATCAGGTAAAACTTGTATATGTACTCAGCCTCGTAGTTGGATTGCTGAGTGCACTGGCAGCAGCAATACTGAAGAACTCAATTCATTATACCCATCAGATCCTTACCAGGGGAATAACAAGTGAATCAGGCAGTTATCTTTACTTGGTCTATCCTGTCCTCGGGATGCTTATTACATTATTGTTTGTAAGGTACCTGGTCAGGGATAATATCGGGCACGGGATAAGCAGGGTCCTTTATGCCATCTCCAGGAAAAAAAGTCACCTGAAGGCACATAATACCTGGAC
Organism: uncultured Bacteroidales bacterium; assembly: GCA_963825935.1. GTDB lineage: Bacteria > Bacteroidota > Bacteroidia > Bacteroidales > VadinHA17 > LD21. Next base: position 836,765 of record CAWGUN010000013.1, read on the forward strand.
ATCTGTGGTAGCAAGCACTCTTACCATCGGTTTTGGAGGATCTGTCGGAGCTGAAGCACCTATAGTACTCACCGGATCTACGATTGGTTCAGTAATAGGCAGATTCTTCAAACTTAATTACAGAAGCGTTACTCTTTTAATTGGATGCGGAGCTGCAGGTGCGGTGGCTGGTATATTTAAAGCACCAATAGCCGGAATAGTTTTTACACTGGAAATATTGATGCTCGATTTGACCATTTCATCAATAATCCCATTATTAATTGCATCGGTAACAGCTGCAACTGTTGCCTATTTTCTCATGGGCGACAAAGTGCTTCTTTCCTTTACCATTTCAGAAGCGTTTAATATAGTCAATATTCCATGGTACCTTCTGTTGGGAGTCATTTCAGGTTTTATTTCGCTTTATTTTTCCAAAATGACTCTTTTTCTGGAGAGCCGTTATGAGAAGATCAGCAATATATACATCCGTCTTGTTGCCGGAGGAGTTGTTCTCGGGGGATTAATATTCCTGTTTCCTCCATTTTACGGAGAAGGTTACGATACAATCATGTCGCTTTTGCAAGGTAAAGCTGATGTGGTTTTCAGCAATACTATCTTTAACAGGTTCTCAGATAGTTTTTTAGTTATTACGTTATTCATGGCGGGATTGGTTTTGCTAAAGGTATTTGCCAGCAGCTCAACAAACGGAGCTGGAGGCGTAGGCGGAATATTTGCGCCCACACTATTTTTAGGAGGCGTAAATGGATATCTTGTAGCCAGCCTGCTGAATAAATTTTTCAATGTCAACCTTCCCGATAACCGGTTCGTTCTTGTAGGTATGGCAGGCATGATGGCCGGAGTTATGCATGCTCCCCTTACAGCAATTTTTCTTATTGCTGAAATTACGGGAGGTTACGACCTGCTTATACCTCTCATTATCACAGCTACAGTAGCTTATATTACGACAAGGAGTTTTGAGAAGCATTCCATTTATCATGTTCAGCTTGCTCAAAGAGGAGAACTGATTACACATGATAAGGATAAAGCAGTTCTGTCATTAATGGACTGGAAGAAGGAAATAGAGACGGATCTGGTTAAAGTGAAATCAGCTGATTCACTCGGCGATCTGGTAAAGGTGATATCCAGATCGAAACGCAATATTTATCCTGTCGTCGATGAGTATAATATCCTTGAAGGTGTGGTATCTCTCGATGAGGTAAGAGAAATTATGTTTAACCAGGATTTATATGACAAGATCCATATTCGCGACCTGATGACAATTCCTCCGTCATATATTGATAAAAAGGAAAATATCGAAACTGTAATGGAGACATTCCGTAAGACCGGAGCATGGAACCTCCCGGTGCTCAATGATGGATATTATGTTGGATTTATTTCAAAATCAAGAATTTACACTACATACAGGGAATTGTTGATTCAGTTCTCCGAAGAATAAAAACTTTAATTAATCATATTATGAAAAAGGATACTTTAATTTTTGACCTTATTGAAAAAGAACGCCAGCGTCAGTTAAATGGTATAGAGCTTATTGCTTCTGAAAATTTTGTAAGTCCCCAGGTTCTGGAAGCAATGGGATCAGTGATGACAAATAAATACGCTGAAGGATACCCTGGTCATAGATATTATGGTGGTTGTGAGATAGTTGATCAATCGGAGCAGATAGCTATTGACCGGCTTAAGCAACTGTTCGATGCGGAATATGCCAATGTTCAGCCGCATTCAGGAGCCCAGGCAAATATGGCTGTTCTGATGACTGTTCTTAAACCGGGAGATACGTTTATGGGGTTGAACCTGGCACACGGTGGACATTTATCACATGGTTCTCCGGTTAATTCATCGGGAATCCTTTACAGGCCGGTCGCATACAGCGTAAAAGAAGATACCGGGTTAGTTGATTATGAAATGATGGAGGAGGTGGCGTTAAAAGAAAAGCCAAAACTGATAATTGGAGGTGCTTCAGCTTATTCACGCGAATGGGATTATGAAAGGATGAGAAAGATAGCCGATATGACCGGAGCTCTCCTGATGGTAGATATGGCTCATCCGGCCGGATTAATTGCTGCAGGTCTCCTGAAGAATCCGTTGAATTATGCTCATATTGTTACCTCAACGACCCATAAGACTTTAAGGGGGCCCCGTGGAGGAATTATCCTGATGGGTAAGGATTTTGTTAATCCATGGGGTTTAACGACTCCCAAAGGTGAAATAAAGATGATGTCCTCATTGCTGAATTCTGCAGTTTTCCCCGGAGTACAGGGAGGCCCTCTGGAGCATGTAATCGCTTCAAAGGCAGTATCTTTCGGCGAGGCTCTCGATCCGGCTTTTACGGAATATCAGAAGAGAGTAAAAAACAATGCGTCAGTTATGGCAAAAGCATTTGTCGATAAAGGTTACAAAGTAATTTCTGACGGTACCGATAACCACCTTATGCTTATTGATCTCAGGACCAAATTTCCTGAAATTTCTGGCAAAAAGGTGGAAAACACCCTGGTTCTTGCGCATATTACCGTAAATAAAAATATGGTTCCTTTCGATAGCAGATCCCCATTTCTTACTTCCGGACTCAGAGTTGGAACACCTGCTATTACTACCAGAGGGCTTAAAGCAGAGCATATGGGAATTATAGTCGACTATATTGATGAGGTGATTTCGGATATTGACAATGAAACAGTTATTAACAGGGTGGGAGAAAAGGTTATAAAAATGATGAGTTCTTTTCCTCTCTTCTCAATGTAAAATCTATTGGTACCTTAAAGCATAAATATCATTTTAATTATTTTAATTAACTTTAGGTTGTCCGATTTTTAAAAATCAATAATGAATAAGCAGAGGCTGATATTTGTAGTCGACGACGATTCATTTATTAACATGTTGGTAGTAAAGCGTTTCACGTCCGAAGGTTTCAAAGTTGAGGCATTCGAATCCGGGGAGGATTGTCTGAAAGCAATAAACAGGAATCCTGATCTTGTAATCCTTGACTTTTTATTTATTAAAGAGAACCAGACCTTTATGAATGGCATGGAAATATTTGATAAAATCAGGGAATTTAATCCTGATATTCCGGTCGTTATGCTTTCAGGGCAGGACAGGGGTGAGCTTGTTCTGGAACTTGCAAGAAAAGGGATAGATGACTATGTCATTAAAGATAATAATCTGCTTGATAACCTGCATTCTTCTATTGTAGACCTGCTGCCAAATAAGGAGTAGATCCTATTTCAGGATAAAATTATAAGTAATAGTTCCTTTCTGAATAACAGGAGCATCTGCTTTGGCATCAAATGTAGCTTTGAGAGCAGCTTCTTTAGCAACACGGAGAAGGTAATCATTTAGGGTAGTTGATCCTTTAATACCGGGAACAGCCTGCACTACTTTTCCTGACCTGTCGACACTTACCTCCACAACAACTTTTCCTTCGTCCTGGTAATTATATTGTGGCTCCGGAAGTTTCTGAGACCCACGGCCCCCAAGAAAATATGAAACGCCCTTATTACCAGGCCCGCTACCTTCACCACGGTTTTTCGAATCGACTGATCCGGATGGAACACCCTGGTTACCCGGACCTCCTGTCACACCTTCCCCTGTTGAAGAGGTACCTGCATTTTTAGAGTTAGCTAAAGCATTTTTCGTTCTGTTCATAATATCTGCCTGTCGCTTCTGCTCAGCTTCAATTCTCTTCCTCTCTATTTCAGCCTGTTCCTTCCTGATCCTTTCAGCTTCAAGTTCAGCTCTGCGGACTTTTTCAGCTTCAACCCGTTCAAGGCGTTTTTTTTCAGCTTCCGGATCAACTTTTTTGACCTCCGGAGCCTCCTCTGTATTTTGTGTCAGCAATGGTTTTTCATCAGCTGCTTTCGAAATATTTGAAGGCGGTGGGGGAGATGTTTCTTCCTGGTAAGCAGGAGGCGATGGTTCAATCATACCCAGGCCTGTCTCATCGGTCCCGAAGTTGACAAGAATACCCTCTTCTGATTCAGGAGGAGGCGGTACAGAAAAACCAACTAGGATAAGAAAAGAAAATACTGCTACATGAATTAATGTAGTCAAGACAATACCCTTCCCTTTTTCGGAAGGAATTTGCCGGAGCTTGTTATTTGGGTGAGGTTGCAATTATCAGCTTATAATTATTTTTCTGAGCAATATCCAGCACCTGCACAACGCTTTCGAAAGGTACATTTTTGTCGGCATGCAGTGAAATATAAGTTTCGGGTGCATTTCCGAGTTTCTGTTTCAGCAGAGCCTCAAGCTCCTGCATTGTTGCCACAGGTTGCTGTTCAAAATAGTACTTCTGGTCACTGGTGATTGAAACAGTCGTCTGTGGTTTTGCAGAGGTCTGGGTGCTGCCTTTTGGAAGAAGAAGCTTCAGAGCAGTTGGATGAACCAGCGTTGAAGTTAACATGAAAAATATAAGTAGATTAAATACAACATCAGTCATCCCCACTGAGCTGAAATTGACACTGATCTTATTTCTTTGTGAGATTGCCATTTTAACGTTCTGTTTTAACCGGTTCGTTCAGAATATCCATGAATTCAGTATTGGTAGCTTCAAGATTAAAAACCACCTTCTCGACCCTGACAACAAGTGTATTATATGCAAAATACCCTAAAATACCTACGATAAGTCCGGCAACTGTTGTTATAAGTGCTGTATAAATACCGTCCGAAAGCAACGATACTTCAATATTATTACCTGCCAGCGACATTGCATAAAAAGACTGGACCATACCGATAACAGTTCCAAGAAATCCCAGCATAGGTTCTGCCCCTACTATGGTAGCCAGCGTAGGAAATCCTTTTTCGAGCTTTGAAATCTCAAGCTTTCCCACATTCTCAATAGCAGTGCTTATATCCTGCAACGGTCTGCCGAGTCTGCTGATACCCTTTTCAATCATTAGTGCCGAAGGGCTGCTTGTCGATCTGCAAAGTGCCAGAGCCGAATCGATCTTCCCGTCATGTATATAATCTTTGATCCTGTTCATAAAGTTTTGATCCTCCCTGGTGGCTCTTCTGATAACGAAATACCTTTCAATAAATATATAGGTGGCAACAAAAGCTAAAATTATGATGGGTATCATTACCCATCCTCCCTTTATTGTCAGATCAAGAAGAGTCAGTTTCTCTGTAGTTTGCTGAACAGGTAAAGCGGTTTGCTGTAAAATAAAATGTAAGAATCCCATATTCTGTTAATTATATCGATTTAATATTTCTTAATTCTGGTAAATAACTGCTATTTTCCAGGTGCGAAGATATTAAAAAACGTATTTATCACCCGTTCTATTATATTCGGTTAATAACAATCATGAATATTTATTAACTGTTATCAGAGGTGGAGGTTCCTCACTGCGTTCGGAATTCCGAACGCAGTGAGGAATCTCCCTATCTAATCCTCCGGTGCTACTGAATCATCTTCCTTTTTCATCTCCTGCTTTACCTTTTTTCTGAAAAGATCAGAAAATTTGTCAAAGTCCTGATTGAAGAAAAATCCGAATCCCTGTGTATAGGGAGCCTGCTTTCCCGTATATGGATTATTGAACCTGTTGAAAACCTTGAACTTAATTTTATCTGTTATCTTATACTCGATATCGAAGTCGCCGGTCAGCTGGTCGGCATTATCCGCTGCTCCTCCCTGTCCTTTGACATCGAAGTTCCCATTTATCACTACTTTATCATTCAGAAACTGGGTTTGGAGTGCCACCTGTACTTCCTGCGGGTTGATGTCTTTACCCGGCCGGTAGACAAATCCCAGGTCAAAATCATTGCTTATCTTTGATATCCAGTTGCTTAACTGGTTAAAAACCATTTCAGTGGTTGTAACGGCCATTGCTGAAGTACCTATTCCGGTTGATGAAAGTGATGATCCGGCTGCCTGATCGGAATAAAAACTATTCATTACAAGTAGAGACAAAAACTGGCGGTTCTCTTCCTCCTGGGTTGTAATGGCATTTTTTAGGTAGGTCTTTGTAACTTCGTCAGCCATCGGCAGATCGATATTTAGATCAACAATAGGATTAAACAGGTTGCCTGAAAGATTAATCTGGCATTCCACAGGAATACTTTTTTTAAAATTTTCATCCTGTAGGATATTATAAAGGGAGGCTTTGAGCTTGTAAATCGCCTTTAAATCTATTTCTGCCTTATCAAGATCGCCGTTGAAAATTATTTTTCCTCCGTTTTCTACACTGAATGACTTATTGATAATATTACCCAATGTAAACAGGTAATCACCCTTTTCAATTATATAATCTCCTGAAATTGTGAATATGCCTCTCTTATCCAGGTTTATATTCAGTTTCCCCGATCCATGACCTTTCATTATATCACCCAGCTGAGGGTCGAAGATCAGCTGTATTTCTGCCTCAGGTGTAATTTCCAGGTCGAAATTCAGATCCATGCCTATCTTTGTTTCGGGTGCAGGCGTTACGTTTTTTACAGCCTTTTCTCTTTGTAATGTCGTGTCGCGGTTTACAAAAGTAATGAAGGAGTAATCTGAGATTGTTTCACTTTTATTTAAGGGTATATAGAACTTTGTATTCTTTCCTGTTTTTGCGGATATATCAAAAGAAAGTGAAGAGGGCCCGCTTTTAATTGTAGTAACACCTGAAGCATATGCTGTGCCATAAAATAGCTCATTGTCCTTAGGTTTGGTGTTTAGTACCAGGCATTCATTCGGGGGCGTTATATTTATGACAAGATCAGTGCTGTATTCTTTAAAATTTGTATGATAAACATAGCCGGTAAGTGTTGCCGGATTTCCTTTTTCATCTGACAACCTTACATTGTTAAATTTAATGCCTTTCTTATCAAATCTGATAGAGTCATTCAGTTTAAATCTGGTTTGCAGATAATCAATTTTCATTGAAGTATTTTCAGCCATGAGCGCACCTGTGAGGTAAACCTTACCAGGTTCTCTCGAAAAGTTCACTTTACCTGATGCAGTACCGGTGATCGCTGAAGCGAATATTTTGAGCAGTGGATTCAATGCATCTACAGGTAAATTATCAGCCTTCCCATCCAGCTTGACTTTTTGAGTAAGAGGATCATAGTACCCGGCAATGTCAATCATTTTTTTGCCGTTCAGATTGTTTCCGGCATTGATTTCAACAACCTTTTTCTCACTGTTCCATGCAGATATGATGGTAATATCTCCATATTGGCCTTCAAGGATCGAAAAGTTTTTCACTTTCAGATCACTTTCGATGAGAGGATTCCTGTAAATATTTGTAAGCAATATATTTCCGTTCAATTGTCCTTTGAACGACAACGGAATCTGGTCCGGTACACCTTTTCTGGTTGTAAGGTAATTAAGCGGTGAAATATCTATTTCACTGAACTCAAGCCTCATGGTATCGGCAGGATTTTCTGACATTGTACCGTTGATCAGGTAATAGTGCTCTTTATTGCTTATATAAAGTCGGTTTATATTGACTGAATTTGAATCGAGAAGTATTGATGAGTGATTTATTTTCCAAAGATTATTCCTGCTGTAAATATCGGATGAATCGATTTCAATATCCAGAACCGGCTGGGCTTTATTATCAGCACCTTTTATCAATGTTCCCCTTGCAATAAAGCTGCCACGGTTAATAACGGTTTCCTTATTATCCCAGTTTAAATTAAAAAGGAAGTTATCAGGTTTTGTATTCAGGTCAGCTGAGAATCCTTTTAGTTCAGATTGTCCGAGCAGGTTAAGCGATGAAGTCCTTAAAATGACCGCAAGTTCGGGCTTAATAAAATTTGCCTCTAATGTAAAATCTTTAAAAATATTGTTTCTGAAATTAAGTGTCTTGGATACACCTATTATCTTCATTATGCTGTCGGGGAAAATTAATCCGTCCAGCCGGCTCTTTTCTGAAATCAAAATTCCGGTTCGGAAAAAATTATTGATTTTATCTGTGTTCTTCAGGATTACATCAAAAGTAAAATTGTTTTTTATGAGCTCGTTCCTGTTTTCAGGGAGAGGGTATTTTGATGGCATAAGTGAGGAGAGTGTTGATTTAAATGCAGCTCCTAACCCTGCAAAATTATAGTAACCTCTAAGGTCAGCATCAGCAAAATCGGTACGAAGACTTATGGCAGGCTTGTTATTTTCTTTAAAGGTTCTGAGCGTAAAATCATATAGTTCAAGAGTTTTGCCATATTTTTTCAGGTTCGAATTGAGAAGCTTAATTTCACCGTCAAGGTTATCAATATTATTACCTTTAAAATTCGCAGTAACCAGCATTGAGATAGACGATGTTGTGTCCGATTTATCGAATTTAAGCTTATAGAGGTCAGCTTTTGCGAGGTTCAGGGTAAAATCAAATTCAGGTAGTTTGTTTCTGAAATTAAACATACCTAAAATATCCATCCTTATATTGTTCTCTGATATCCTGACATTCCCATCCCACGTCTTTTCGCTGAAGATTCCATTCAGTGAAATATTCCGGTACCTATAACTGTTTATTTCAATGCTATCGATCATTCCGGTAAGATTTCCGTTGAATTTGTTCAGTGAATATGCATATCCGTCAACATTGGTTCTCATACTAAGATTACCCAAAAGATCAGGTTTCCCTGTGAGCTTTCCGAGCGCAATGCTCCTGCCCGTTATCATACCTTTTATTTTGAATCTGCCGGCTTCCTCAGGTCTGAAAGAAATATCTGTGCTTATCGTTCCTTCAGTGGTCCGGAAGTTACCATATGTTACAAAATCATCGGTAAATCCTGTAAAACTTCCGCTAAAGGAGATTGTTCCAAGGGTGTAGAGGAACTTTGGCAGTGTGACGGCTCTCTTCCCTGTAATTTTTAATTTCTCTATATCTTTTATGTTGGTGTTCAGATTATTTACTCCAATGTAAATAAATGAGCTTTCAATTTGCGGAAGTCCGGAGATGTTAAAATCACAATCAAGGAATGTCTGATCACCATATGACATTTTAATATTCCTGCCTCTCAATTCCGATATGGTGCCGATAATTTCACCGGATAACCCTGCAGATTCGTGTATTTCCCTTACGGCGGGCACAAAGTACTTCAGGTCAGCAAAACTTATAAGCGATTTGTCAAGCCGTATATTCAGCTTTATTTCATTGGTAAAGTTTTTGAATGAGGCAGACGAATCGCCAACGAGTCCCAGGTGGGAAATATTCAATATGCTGCTGTCGCAATTCAAAAAAGCTGAATTAAATTCAATATTATTTCTCGCCAGAACCACACTGCTGTTCATTTTCCTCAGTGTAAATCCTCCTGACTCCCTGAACTCCAGGTCAATAATTCTGAAGGAAGTAGTATCATCCTTTATCATTAAATCTTCCATTGTACCATTTATTCCGGCAAGATGAAGATTATTGAAATCCATTCCGCTGACTGTTTTTTGGGCTTGTTCGTTTATAAGGGAAAATCTTGCATTAGTAATTTCTATACGATTTATTCTGACAATATTTTTCGCTTTTTTTACCGTGTCTTCAGGTGACTTCAACATCTCGAGGTACCATGTCAAATTCATTACTCCTGAGGTGTCTGTTATCAATGCAAAAACAGGATTTGTTACTGCAATCCGTCCAAGTGTGAACGAATTATCATTGAGGTTGATTTTTTTTATTGCGACAGAAACTTGCCTGGAATATAAAAGTGTGTCATTATTCCTGTCTTTTATTAGTATATCATTTAAATTCAGCCTGTTAAAAAAACTGAACTCTACTTTTCCAACTGAAATTGTTGATTTGATCTTCTCCGAAATATGATCAGTGATTCTTTTTAAAATCAGAGTCTGAATTTCAGGAATACGTAAAACAAAAGAGAATAATGTCGGGACAGCTATCAATATCCCGAGAGCTATAATAAAGTACTTAAATGATTTTTTAATACTTTTGGCCATTATTCCGGTTAAAAATCAATTATCAAAATAACCTAAAATATACGGAATATCAAAGTACTGATGGCGGTTACGATATTGGCAATAGAATCCTCCTGTGATGATACTTCTGCAGCAATTGTGAAAGACGGATATGTTCTTTCGAATCTGATTGCCGGACAGGAGATCCATAAAATGTACGGAGGAGTTGTTCCGGAGCTTGCTTCACGCGCTCACCAGGCTAATATTGTGCCGGTGGTCGACCAGGCTATTAAAAGAGCAGGGGTAAGAACAAAAGATATTGATGCTGTTGCTTTTACACGTGGACCCGGCCTTCTCGGATCTCTTCTTGTAGGTACTTCATTTGCCAAAGGTTTTGCACTTTCGCTCAGTATTCCGCTTATTGAGGTTAATCACCTTCAGGCTCATGTTCTTGTACATTTCATACTTAAAAAAGACGAAGAAAAAAGAGTCCCTCGTTTTCCTTTTCTGTGCCTTCTGGTTTCAGGCGGACATACAAGGATTATCCTCCTGAAAAGTCATCTTGAAATGGATGTTCTGGGAAATACAATTGACGACGCAGCGGGGGAGGCTTTTGATAAATGCGGTAAGGTTATGGGTTTCGAGTATCCTGCAGGTCCTGCAATCGACCAGCTGGCTGCTACTGGTAATAAGAAAGCTTTTACTTTTTCAAAACCATCAGTGAAAGGACTTGATTTCAGTTTCAGCGGATTAAAAACAAATTTTCTCTATTTTCTCAGGGACAGGATAAAGGAGGACCCTGATTTCATTAAGAAGAACAAAGCTGATCTTTGTGCCTCACTTCAGCATACTATTGTGAGGATTCTTACAGATAAGCTGGTGAAAGCTTCAGAGGATACAGGAATTAAAGAAATAGGCATAGCAGGCGGTGTTTCTGCAAATTCAGGATTAAGAAATGCCATTATGGCCGAGGCAGGAAAGAGAAGATGGAATCTTTTCCTTCCGGACTTAAGTTATACTACCGATAATGCTGCGATGATTGGAATTACGGGGTATTATAAATATCTTAACGGACATTTTACAGGTCAGGATGTAGTGCCTCTTGCCAGATTCTGATCTTTAATAGTCCGGTATTTGATTGATCGCATGGTTAAAAGTTTAATTTATTTAATTAATTTCGGAACAAATATTTGAGGATGGAGGAGTTGAGAATTTCACCGACAAAAAACTCACCGGAGATAATTTTAAGGCCCGATGGCATGATCAGGATTATGGGTCGGTCGATTCAGGAGAATGTGGCAGAGTTTTTTGAATCTGTCGAGGCATGGGTAGCTGAGTATATTGAGGTACCGGCTGAAATAACCATTGTTGACATGAACCTTGAATATTTTAACAGTGCCAGTGCAAAAGTATTTGTACATATTCTTGAGCAGCTTAAGCATGTCAGCTTAAAAAATAAGAAATTTATTTTTAACTGGTATTACGAGGATGGAGATGATGATATACTTGAGAGAGGTGAGTATTTCTCCTCAATTCTGGACGTCCCATTTAACTTTATCAAAATCGGATAATCTTCCCTGCTAATTTGTAAGCGGATCAGTAACCCTGCCCATGAAGATCACAGCATTTGTCGTAATCTCTCTGATTATATATATGAATGAATGATCTGCATTGAATTCTACAGGTGGTCTGTAGGAAGTTGCTATAATCGTAACAACTGTCGCCGCGGCAGCTTCAGTTCCCTCCTCATTGGTTTCAATAAATGCCTGGTGAATCACATCGCCTATCTTAAGCGGAGGGAAATCGGCAATATTTGTGAAATCAGCATTGTCGCTGAAAGCTAGCCCCATTCCCATAACAGAGAGAATATCCTTAAGATGTTTCTTATAACCATATTTAAACCTTGGCAATGAAAGATTTACCTCTTGTTCTGAAAGCTTGTTTGCCCAGTCTGTAAATGATGCAGCGGTTATTGAAGGTAGTAATTGTAATACACCATTCTGAGCATCCGGTAGTATTATGTCCATAACAAAGTTACCCTGTCCGTAAGGAAACTCCGCAAGAATAAAACCATCTCCATCAAATACTTTAAAATCAGCTTTTTGCATCATCATCGGAACGTTAGCTGAAGTGCCGGAGGGCTTATAAAAAGGCTTTTCCAGAGTTTCATTTGCATCAAACTGGGATTTCCATTTCCCCTTAAAATAAATCGCATTAATCAGGAGCATCTTTGTAAGGGGGTCAAGTTCACTAATCATGTCTTTGATCAGACCATTAGTTTTATTCTCTATCCAGGTATTCATTTTATCAGGTGCAGAAGCATCATTAATATCAAATGATTTTGATTCTGCATCATAATAATTTGTCAGAATGTCGATGAATGATTTTTTAACAGCAAAGTTATTTTCTGTCCAAACCGAATTTGCAATTGTCATTAATACCCGTTTGTCGACAGAAAGCAATGCATCAGTCAGCTTGCTGAATGAGCTGTTAATTTCTTCCGGAGTTATTCCGTTTGTCCTTAGAGCTTCAAGCATCGCTACACGTGTAGCTCCATTTGCTCCGTTGAGAGTCATTGACAGAGCATAAGAGATGCTCAATGGCGAAAAAATAATATTTTCTGAGGCATCAGCACTTTCCAGTATCTTTCTGAAAATATCAAATGCAAAGGAATTGCCTGATTCAACCAGATCCACCTGGGTAGCACTCAGATTAATCTGAACCGGATCCTTTGGCAATACTTCTACAGGATTCTTTGAACACCCGGCAAATAACAATGGGATAGAACCTAAACAAACCATTACTGCTTTTAAAATATAGTTTTTCATGGGCATATGATTTAAAGACAAATGAGACAGAACTAAAAAATACCTGTCCCGATCAGCCAGGTTACTATCTGTTCAGACCAAAAACCATGCCATATTATTATGTTTTCTTCTTATGATTTTTTGAAGTTTCCAGGTAGGCTTTGAAATAGATCAGAGATATTACGAAAAATGTCATCCCAAGGATCAGAAGCATTATGAATCCAAAAACTGATGGTTTATCCTGGCCAGGAACCGGGTTTCTCAGCATGTATGTGTATCCAAAAACTGTAATTAAAAGCACCATAATTGATATAATCAGGCTGAAGATAATCGATGTACCATCGAGTATTCTTGTTGTTTTGTAGAATTTTGTGTTTTTGAAACGTACATATGAGGTCCGTGCATAAACCCTTGCACGCTGCCTCGACCTGTCCTGCCTGTATTTTCTCCAGTCCTCCATTGCCTGACGGTATGCTTCACCATCGCTGGTTGTCATTTTATCAAAATTTGCAATGAGGAATTCATATGCTTCCGTAGCCCGGATAAACATATCTTTTGCTTCAGGTGAAGGATTAATATCCGGATGATACAAACGGGCTTTCTGTCTGTAAGCCTTCTTAATTTCGTCAAAAGATGAATTTACAGGTAATCCCAGTATCCTATAATAATCTGCCAATGTCATGATTGACGGTAGGATGAAAATATCTTACAATAAACGAATTATTTTTGAGGTTCAGGAAGTTTTATTCTCTATTTTACAATTCCTGTGAATCCCATAAATGCAAGGGCAAGGATCCCGGCAATCACCAGGGATAGGGGAACACCTTTCATTCCTTTAGGGATATCAGCAAGCTCGAGCTGTTCCCTGATCCCTGCCAGGATTATCAGTGCCAAACCAAAGCCAACTGCTATCGATGCACCATATACAACACCTTCAATAAGATTATAATCTTTCTTGATAACAAGTATGGCAACGCCAAGAACTGCACAGTTTGTGGTTATCAGTGGCAGAAAAATACCGAGAGCCTGGTAAAGTGGCTGACTTACTTTTTTAAGAATAATCTCTACCATCTGTACAAGTGCTGCAATAACAAGTATGAATGTAATGGTCTGCATAAAAGCCAGTCCAAGCTTATCCAGAACATATACCTGGATCAGATAGGTGACCATTGTAGCCAGGACAATGACAAAAACAACGGCCCCAGCCATACCCAGTGAAGTGTCAATCTTATTTGATACTCCAAGGAACGGACATATTCCAATGGTCTGTGCAAGAACAACATTATTTATTAATACAGCAGATATTATTATTAATATATATTCCATTTCACTTCAGTTTTAAGTTCTTTTCATTCTGTTGATCAGAGCAATAAGATAACCAAGCGCCCAGAATGCTCCCGGTGCAAGAATAAATACAAGGATACCGTCACCCTGGATAAATTTATGCCCAAGTAATGAACCGCTACCGACAATCTCACGGAATGCACCGAGAATACCAAGAGCCATAGTAAATCCGAGACCCATACCGGCACCATCAATTAATGATGATAAAACAGAATTTTTGCTGGCATATGCTTCGGCCCTCCCGAGAACTATACAGTTGACTACTATGAGCGGGATAAAGATCCCAAGAGTCTCATAGAGGCTGGGTGTATAAGCCTGCATTATCAGATCGACGATTGTTACAAAGGAGGCAATTATTACTACAAATGCCGGGATCCTTACTTTATCAGGTATCACACCCGAAAGCATGGAGATTACACCATTTGATCCGATCAGGACAAAGGTGGTGGCAATTCCCATTCCCATACCGTTCAGTACGGATGTTGAAGTTGCAAGCGTTGGACACGTGCCCAGTACCAGGACAAGGATAGGATTCTCTTTAAAGAAGCCTTTCGTAAAATTCTTTAGCTGACTCATTTCTGACCTCCTTTCTGCAGGGTGTTATATGCACGCTGAACAGCATTACAAAATGCTCTTGAACTTATTGTAGCCGCTGTTATCGCATCCACTGAACCGCCATCCTTCTTCACTTTCAGCATGAATGCAGAAGGATTTTTATTATTGAATTGATCCTTAAATCCTGGTTCGGTCATCTTTGTACCGAGACCGGGCGTCTCTTTCTGTTCAAGGACTGAAATATTGATTATTGAGCCGTCAGGTTTAAAACCAGCCATCAGACTTATATTTCCGGCGAAACCTGTCTTTGTGTAAGTATTTACCGCATACCCGATAATTTCTCCGTCCTTTTTTGCAGGATAGATTTCCAGACTGTCGCCTTCACCTGTTGGAAGGCGGAACATCTCTTCACTGGGATTATTTGTAAATTCCGGAACCACCTGCCTTATGGCATTTAGTTTCTTATTTCGGACTGATGCCTCGATTGGTGCTTTGGTCATCACGTATACAAAACCTAGTGATGCTGCTGCTCCCAGAGATATCAGGGTAAGCGACAAAACCATATTTTTGAATGTCGATTCTGTTTTAGCCATTTTTTATCTCCTCACCAAATCTTTTAGGTTTAATATATGCATTCATCAGGGGTACAAATGCGTTCATTATCAATATCGCAAATGAGACACCCTCGGGATAGGCGCCCCAGACTCTTATAATTATAGTAAGTATCCCGATGCCGCAACCATAAATAATCATCGACTTCGGATTCATCGGTGAAGTAACATAATCTGTCGCCATGAATATTGCACCCAGAAGTACACCACCAGCAAGAATATGAAACATAGGGTCTGCATTTTTTTCAGGATTGATCAGCCATAGGATAGTCGTGAAGATTGCTATGGACCCGATTATGGAAACAGGAATATGCCAGGTTATTATCTTTCTGACAAGCAGGTAGATAAATCCTATCAGCAGGGCAACAGCTGCAACTTCTCCCAGGGATCCTCCCATTTTACCAAGAAACATCTGTGCAGGAGTGGGTATCTGCGTCACAAGCTGTGATATTGATTCCCCGTTCTTGAGCCCTTCCTTGATTAAAGCCAGAGGGGTTGCCCCGGTAATTGCATCAGTGTAACTGGTATTGAATCCTGCAGGTACCGGCCAGCTGGTCATCTGAACAGGAAATGAGATCAGCATGAACACACGGCCAACCAGTGCCGGATTAAATGGATTGTTTCCGAGTCCTCCGAAAGTCATTTTAGCAACAGCAATAGCAATGAAGCTGCCAATGACAACAATAAATACCGGGATATTTGAAGGCAGGTTGAAAGCCAGGAGCAGTCCTGTAACAAGCGCTGATCCATTTGTAATACTTATCGGTTTATTAAAAACAAATCTCTGAATAAGGTATTCAATCAAAAGACAGGAAACAACAGAGGTTGTTATTACAATAATAGCTCCATAACCAAAATAGAATATAGATGTGAATAGGGAAGGAAGAAGTGCAATAACCACTCCAAACATCAAATTCCTGGTTGTCTTTTCTTCGTGGGTATGCGGCGACGGAGAAACATTAAGTAAATTACTCATGTAAAAATATTATAATGCTATTGTTTAACAACTCTTTCGCGGGCCATTCTTGTAACAGTTGTCTTTCCCAGCCGGATATAATCCAGAAGAGGCCGCCCGGCCGGACAGATATAACTGCATGATCCACACTCCATACAATCAGTAATTCTTTCAGCTTCAGCTTTTTCGAAAAATCCTTTTTCTGATAGCGACATTAACAGGTATGGCTCGAGATTAAGAGCGCAGGCTGATACACATTTGGCACACCTGATGCATGGATTTACCTCCATTCTTTCTGATTCACTAATAGGGAAGAGGATGATTCCTGAAGTACCCTTAACTATCGGAACTTCCGTATTTATGAGTGACTTGCCCATCATAGGCCCTCCTGAAACAATTTTCCCTGTATCTTCCGGCATGCCTCCGGCAGCATCAATAAGCCTGCGTACCGGGGTTCCGATCCTTACAACATAATTTCCGGGTTTAGAAAGAGATTTCCCGGTGATAGTGACAACTCTTTCAAAAAGAGGCTTGTTTTTCTGAACAGCATAATAAACTGCATAAGCAGTACCCACATTATGTACAACACAGTTAACATCTAGCGGCAGCCGTCCTGATGGTACTTCCCTGTTAATAAGTGCCTTGATAAGCTGTTTCTCAGCACCCTGAGGGTATTTTACCTTCAGCGGATAAACAGTGATTCCATGATAATCTGTGGCCAGTTTTGTAATATGATCTATCGCATCAGGCTTATTATTTTCAATTCCGATCAAAGCCCTTTCGACCTTAAGTGCTTTCATAAGAATTGAGACACCGATCAGCACCTCTTCACCTCTTTCAAGCATTAGACGATGATCAGATGTAAGATAAGGCTCGCATTCAACTCCGTTTATTATCAGTACATCACATTTCTTCCCGGCAGGGATACTAAGTTTTACATGCGATGGAAATGTTGCACCGCCAAGTCCGACAATACCGGAATCGAAACATCTCTTTACTATTTCCTCAGATGTGAGCTTTATATCAGTAATAATTTCCTCGCTTCTGTCTATTGTATCAACCCACTCATCCCCTTCAACATCAATAAAGACTGCAGGCTGTTTGTAACCCGATGTATCAATGATCGTGTCAATCTTATTTACTTTTCCGGAGACTGATGAATGGATATTTGATGAGACAAATCCTTTGCTTTCAGCTATTAACTGTCCTGTTTTTACACTATCACCTTTATTGACAACCAGTGATGCGGGAGCACCTAAATGTTGCGAAACAGGTATCACGACACTTTCAGGAACAGGCAGAAACTGAATCGGACAACTGGCGGTCAATTTATTTTCGGGTGGATGGACACCTCCGATGGGAAAAGTTTTCAACACAATTATATTTTATCTTTATTAGACATCATTTTTATACAGATGCAGTTTCAGGCTGAACTTCGGTTTTAGGTTTCCGGGGTGGAAAATTAAGCTCTAATATTGAACCTGTCGGACATTCAGTTACACACTTTCTGCAAAACGTGCATTTGGTTGCATCAATATAAGCCAGGTTATTTTCAATTGTGATGGCATTAAACTCACATACATTAAAGCACTTGTTGCAGGCAATGCAGGCAACTTTACAGGCTCTTCTGGCCGGTCCACCTTTATCGCAGTTCTGACACGCAACATATATCTTCCGGTCTTTCTTTGCTTTTTTCCTGAGCTCGATAAGATGTCTCGGACAGGCTTTCACACAGGCTCCGCATGAAACGCATTTATCGTCAATGATAACCGGAAGTCCTGTTCCAGAATCCATATACATTGCATCAAATTTGCAGGACCTGACGCAATCGCCATTACTGAGACAACCGTAGCTGCAATCAGTTTCACCCATATACAGGCTATTTGAAATTCGGCAATCAGGTACTCCGTCATATTTTGAAGTGTGCGGCCGGAATTCAGGTGTTCCATTGCAACGAAGAACGGCAACAGTAGGATCTACAACCGGAGCCTCTTTACCAAGGATAGAGGCTGCCTTATCCATTACAACTGCACCACCGACAGGACAATAAAGTCCTTCAAAAGTTTCAGATTTAACAAGCGCTTCAGCAAGACTACGGCACCCGGCAAATCCGCATCCGCCACAATTTACACCTGGTAGAATAGCCTGGACATCATCAATCCTTGGATCTTCAAAGATCTTGAATTTCTGGGCTACGAAATAGAGAATGATTGCCGAGATCAGTGCAAGGAGACTAAGACTTATGACTGTTATAAGAACTGTAAGACTCATTAATCGTTATTTTATTGTAAACCTGAAATTATTATTGATACGTTTTCTGAACAACCATAATAGTAAATAATATGGGACAAGAACCGCAATTGACCCGAGTCCGGTGATCAATTCCGGAAGCGACATTGAACCGAGAATGATAACCATAACAATTACAAGTATAAATGGAACTACATATCCCAGCATAACAGCTGAGTATCCCATCGATTTCTTCATAAGCACAGTGACATTCTGCCCGGGTTCTACATTATAGCTTCCCGGGATGTCAATTATCTTGTCCTCTTTGCCTGAAAGTGAGCAAAACCCCTCAGCATGACATCCTGAACAGGCTGACTCTGATGAAATTATTACTGTAACAGATTTATTGTCAGATTTCTGTACAATGCCTTCATGTTCAATAGTCCCTGAATTAGCTGACTTAGTCATTAGTATCCCCGGAAAATTAAAAACGCAAAATTATAAATACTGCTAACACAGATACTGCTTTTTGTCAGTATTTCATCAAGTATAGCATTAATTATACTGATTATAAACAATATGGTATTAACTGATGTTACTCCACGACTGGTGTTTGCTGAAAAGACGTTTCAACCCGGTGCTGAGAAGAAGATTCTGATTCCCTTCAAGAAGAGGATCTTTTAAAATAATTTCTTCAGCTATATTTCTGACATATGCAATCAACTGTCCATCTTTACCAAGATTAGCAATTTTCAGATCGAAGGGGATCCCGCTTTGCATTGTCCCTTCAATATCTCCGGGGCCTCTGAGCTGAAGATCAGTCTCAGCTATCTCAAACCCATCGTTTGTCCTTATCATAACCTCAATCCTTGTGGATGCCTCTTTGGATAACTTCACCGTACTCATAAGGATGCAGTATGATTGATCAGCACCCCTTCCCACCCGGCCTCTTAACTGGTGTAGCTGGGAGAGTCCGAAGCGTTCTGCACTTTCAATAACCATTACTGAAGCGTTGGGGATGTCGACTCCTACTTCGATAACGGTCGTCGCTATCAAAAAATGAGCTTTCCCTTCCCTGAAGAGCCTCATGGATTCTTCTTTGATTGCAGGGGTCATTTTGCCATGAACAACACTTATGCAATACCCCGGAGGAGGAAAGTTTCTTGAAATTGTATCCCACCCGTCTTCAAGGTTTTTATAATCCATTTTTTCCGATTCCTTAATTAAAGGATATACAATATAAACCTGCCGGCCTTCAGAGATCTGGCTTCGAAGAAACCCGAAGACCTTATTTCTTTCTGAATCAAAATAATGCATGGTTTTTATCGGTATTCTTCCGGGAGGCAGCTCATCGATTACAGAAACATCCAGGTCGCCGTAGAGAGTCATTGCCAATGTTCGGGGAATCGGAGTGGCAGTCATAACGAGGATATGAGGCGGATTAACACTTTTTTGCCACAGCCTGGCTCTCTGCTCGACTCCAAACCTGTGCTGTTCATCAATGATTACCAGTCCCAGGTTGCCAAACTGAACATTTTCTTCAATGAGGGCATGAGTGCCAATAAGTATATTAAGTGATTTGTCAAGAAGCGATTCCCTGATCTCATTCCTTAACATTTTCTTTGACGATCCGGTCAGAAGCCTGACCTTTATATCCATCCCTTCAAGCATTTGTGTTATTGTCTGGTAGTGCTGGCCGGCAAGTATTTCAGTTGGTGCCATTATGCAGGCCTGATACCCGTTATCAATGGCGATCAGCATGCTCATCAGGGCAACAAGTGTTTTGCCGCTGCCAACATCGCCCTGGAGCAGCCGGTTCATCTGTCTTCCTGAGCCAAGATCTTTACGTATCTCTTTCATAACTCTTTTCTGGGCATCTGTAAGAGTAAAAGGAAGATTGTTAAAATAGAATTTGTTGAAATTATCACCTACACTCGAAAAGACAAATCCTTTAAATTTCCGCGAACGGTTATTCTTAAACCTTATCAGATTAAGCTGGATAAAAAAGAGCTCTTCAAATTTCAGGCGATACCTTGCCTTCTCAATTTCGTCAGGATCGGAAGGGAAATGGATCTTATGGAGAGCCTGGTGAAGTTCCATAAGCTTATATTTTGAAGCTAAATAACCAGGCAAGGTTTCCGGTAACGTAAAAGTTATCTGTTGAAGGAGATTGCCCATCAGTTTGCTGATTGCTTTTGATGTGAGAAAATGGTTTTTAAGTTTTTCAGATGTGTTGTACTGGGCCTGCAGTGCAGAGGTCAGCCTTTCAGCAGCTTTATCTGATGCCTCAATTTCAGGGTGAATTATATTGATCATCCCGTTATAAACACTGGGTTTACCGAAAACGATATACTCAACACCAATGTTATAACTCTGTGTTATCCATTTGATTCCCTTGAACCATATCAGCTTGATTGTACCAGTCTCATCCCGAAAATCTGCAACAAGTCTCTTTCCTGCCCCGTGCCCTTCGGTGTAATATCCCTTGATAGATCCTTTGATCTGAACGAGGGGAAGTTCAGGATCAAGTTCAGAGATTTTATAAAATTTTGTTCTGTCAATATATTTGTATGGAAAATAGTACAGAAGATCGCGATAAGTATATATATTTAATTCTTTATTAAGAAGTTCTGCCCTTTTTGGACCTACTCCCAACAGGTAAGTGATATTTGTTTCGAGAAAATCCTGCATTTATGGTACGAAGTGATACAAATGAAAAGATAGTCGAAAATACTTATTTTTGCGAACCTTACCTAAATTATTGCAGGACGTGATGTTTTTTTTCAGGTTTGCAAAATATCTTGAATATCTTCTGTTTGCCAGACACAGAAGAGGATACGGCATTCATAGTCCGTTTGTTTTTGATGTTGTATCAAGGATATTCCGGAATAAAATCGACACCGATGTTGTCTTAACTATTGAAAGCATCAGAAAGAAAAATATTTCTGATAAAAGATTGATACAGGTAAAGGATCTCGGAGCAGGTTCATCAAAAATGAAAGACGGTTTAAGAAAAGTGTCAGAAATAGCCAGCTATTCAGCAATTCCGGCGAAGTATGGAGCATTGCTGTCAAATATGTCTGCAGAATTCGGAAACCCGGTGATTTTTGAATTGGGGACATCTTTCGGAATAAGCACAATGTATCTTGCTGCTGCAAATAAAGATACCATCGTTTACACAATAGAAGGTTGTCCGGCTGTCTCAGGAATTTCACTCGAGAATTTCAGTATAGCAGGAATTGAAAACATAATTCAGATGACCGGGTCTTTTGAAGATCTTTTGCCGGAACTTGAAAATAAACCGGAGAAACCCGGATTGGTTTTTATTGACGGAAACCACAGAAAAGAGCCAACTTTAAAGTATTTCAGCCAGCTTGCGAAAATATCGGGGAACAATACTGTAATTATTCTGGACGATATTTATCACTCAAAGGAAATGGAAGAGGCCTGGATTGAAATTAAAAAACATAAAAGTGTATCTTTTACAATTGATATTTTCAGGATGGGAATGGTTTTCTTCAGGAAAGGAATGAATCATTTTGACTACATTATCAGGTATTAACAAAAATTATGACATTATAATTTCGTATTTAACTAATTTAATCTAATTTCGAAAATTCAAATTTAAGGGGTTATGGATAAAGTAATTGAGATTCAAAATATAGTAAAAAACTACCAGGTCGGAACAGTTATTGTACAGGCTTTAAGATCAGTTTCTGTTGATATTAATAAAAATGAATATGTCGCTATAATGGGCCCATCGGGCTCCGGTAAATCGACGCTCATGAACCTTCTTGGCTGCCTCGATACTCCAACAAGCGGTAAATATATTCTTAATGGGACCGATGTCAGCAAGATGGAAGATGACTTCCTGGCTGAGATCAGGAATAAGGAGATAGGATTTGTTTTCCAGACATTTAATCTTCTGCCCAGATATACAGCTCTTGAAAATGTTACATTACCATTAATATATGCTGGCATTCCGAAAGTTGAAAGGGAGAAAATGGCTATTGAAACTCTTCAACAGGTAGGCCTTGCTGACAGGATGACTCATAAGCCAAATGAGCTTTCGGGCGGACAGAGACAGCGTGTTGCAATTGCAAGAGCCCTTGTCAACAAACCTTCCATTATACTTGCAGATGAGCCTACCGGAAACCTCGACAGCAAAACTTCCCTCGATATAATGGGACTTCTTGACATAATTCATAACAAAGGAAATACTGTGATAGTGGTTACGCACGAAGAAGATATAGCCAGGCATGCAGCCCGCATTATCAAGCTTTTTGATGGAGAAGTTGCTTCGGATCTTCCCAATGAAAAATACAAACCTTACTGATCTTTTTTCTTAAGTAGAATTATTTGCAGGTTAATCTTATAATTTAACGGTTATGAAGATCTATACCCGCACTGGTGACGACGGAACAACCTCATTATCGGGAGGCAAAAGAGTTCCTAAATCTCATGTCCGTGTCGAAGCTTACGGTACAGTGGATGAACTTATTTCATGGATAGGGCTTTTAAGGGATTATAAAGAAAACGGCGATCGGAGAGCTTTTCTAATTTATATACAGGATCAGCTTATGATTTGCGCTGCATCCCTTGGATCAGATCCAGGCAAGCCGGACAGCAGAAAATTCCTGCCAGGCGAAGATTCCGTAAAAAAACTTGAGGAAGAGATCGATAAGATGGAAATAACCCTGAAACCTCTTAATAATCTTATCCTGCCGGGGGGTAATATGCTCGTATCATATTGTCATATAGCCAGATGTGTCTGTCGCAGGGCAGAAAGAGCAGTGTTAAATCTGAATCAAACAGAGAAAACTCCGGAAATCATTCGTAAATTTCTGAACAGGCTTGGAGATTATTTATTTGTATTGGCCCGTAAAATTAGCTTAGATCTTGGTATTGAGGAGATTAAGTGGTCCGTTAGGAACGTTAAAAATCTTTAAAAAAGGTATTGCTAGGAAATTAAAATAATATATATATTTGCAAACCTTTAAAAGGATATTTTAGATAAGAAAACTATGTACTGGACGCTTGAATTAGCATCAAAACTTGAAGATGCCCCATGGCCCGCAACCAAGGATGAACTGATTGATTTCGCAATCAGATCAGGTGCTCCGATGGAAGTTATAGAGAACCTTCAGGAGATTGAAGATGAAGGCGATATTTATGAAAGTATTGAGGACATCTGGCCTGATTATCCGAGCAAAGATGATTTCTTTTTCAATGAAGATGAATACTAAAAAGGCTGTATAAGCCTTTTTTTATTAACACCCCGTCACTTCTTACCCCTCAGTAATATTAAAGCCACGTCATTGGGGGTGTTGAAAAAGTTCTTTTTTACCGCAAAGCACACAAAGAAGACGCAAAGCACGCAAAGTTAAAGCAATGTATTTCAGCTCTTTGCGATCTTAGCGTAATCCTTAGTGACCTTTGCGGTTAATGGATTTCGACTTTTTCAACAGCTCCGATCTCATCATGACATTAAGAATACTTCTTTATTAATTGTTAGAGATGTGTATAAGTGGTAGCTTGGGGGTGAGTGCGTCGGATTTTGTCACTGCGTTCCTCAAAATTAGAAATTCTCTTCCTGTTTTAAGCGTTGCAACACCCGAATTTTAATCCTAAATGGATATCATTTGTTATTTTAAAAACTTGTCTGCTAATGAATTAAATTTTAATCATTTAATATAATATTCCGGTGCGCTGCACCTTTGTCCTTTAGGACAAACATTTATCCTCTACTACAAATATTATGGTGCTCCGCACCTAAACCTTCACAACAATTATTCATCTGCAAATAGTTTGATAAGAGGCACATTCCAGACCTTCTATTAAGTTTCGGAGCCGCAAGCGATGCACCTTCAGGGCCTAATATTAAGCGGCAGAACCTCAAGCGATGCAACTTCAAGGCCTAATATTAAGCGGCAGAACCTCAAGCGATGCAACTTCAAGGCCTAATATTAAGCGGCAGAGCCGCATAATATTTGTAGAAATGCATTTGAAAATCTACCCTAAGGTGCAGAGCACCGCAATATTTAAACCTAATTATAAATATTACTAAAAAATTTAAAAAGCTTCAATCCTCAATTTCCTATCCTCAAAATTCGAAATTCTCTTATTTAAAGATATCAGCGATTTTTTTCGGCCGCAGATAGTCGAGCCAGTTAAATCCTTCGAGATTCTTATCCGTCTGTGGAGTACGCGAGGGCGGATCGATCACACCGTCAGGACTCTGATACTGAAATATTTCTTTGATCTTTCCATTTTCAACAAAAATATCCATACTGGCGCATCTGGCACTGTTCCTGCCTACAACCTCATCACCGTCAACCAGGTAGTAGACTGATTCACCATTGCCGGTAATACTTATTTTATAAAGCTCATTATCTTTAAAATAACCGGTAAGAGATCTCCCCTTTATCTGGTTGAATCTGAATGTATCAATCTGGCTGGTCACAAAAGCTGAATTGTAAAGCTCCATTCTGTCTGCCTGCCTGTTCTTTGTATAAATTGTAATGGTATCGGAAGTCATCTGGTTTTCCTCCGACCAAAGCACAGGATTCCTGTAAAGCCTTATTACCGAATCCTGGAAAGAGTAGGAGAGGGAGTCACATTTTGCCTGCAGATCTTTGCTGAATATCCGGCAGCCATAATATGCTCTCATCAGCCTGTAGCCTTTTTCTGAAGTATCAGCCACTGTTATGGCGGTTATAGTATCGGCATGCAGAAATAGTGAATCTTTTTCGGATATCTGAATGAACATTGCCCTGTCAGTTACCATAAAGCTTTCTGGCTCCTTATAGTACCATGCATAATTACCTTTTACAATGAGATTATTAGTGGTGTCGGCTATACTCGTATTTCCAAAAGACTGGCCATAACCGGTACTATCATTATAAAAAAGAGAATCGCCCTTTATGATTTGCTGTTTGTTGTCAATAACCGCATTTTTAGAAATTCTCGTCACATTATTTTTAGTGTCATACCAGCCTCTTTCACAATAAAGATAAATGCTGTCGCCAATCATTTCTGAAGGCCCGGTAAAAATTGAAGTTTCAGTTTCAGTGTTATAATCCATTGTATCGGCAGTCATTATATAATCCGGATTGACGATCCTTACACTGTCTTTAAAATGAAAAAGTTTCTGAGATATATAATAGATTCCAATTTTGCTTGTGAGTCTGTTTTCTCCATTAATTATTCTTCCGCTGTCGGTATATTGTGCAATTTCATTTTTTACATCGTAGGTTATTGCATTCGTATATAAATGTGTTTTTTTATCAATTAGTTCAACATTACCTGTCATTAAACCTATCTCGGTCGCACCATCATAATGAAGATAATCACCGGTGATGTCAAGAGTATCTCCCTTTTCAATATGGATTTTGCTGAACGCATTAACCTGGTTTTTATCGGGAAACCAGTGTGCACTATCGCACTTCATCTTTATCTCATTATGGCTGAGATCAACTTTTCCCACAAGACGGTGCCAGTCTTTTCCTGTAATTTTATCTCTTTCAATATTATCCTCATCTGCATGAATGAGGTCGATCCTTCTCCTTCCCTGGTTTTTGACTGGTGCTTCCTGTGAATACACCTCTGTTGAGAAGAAGATAAGGATCCCTGCAAATAACATCAATCTGTAAGCCGTATCAAAAATCCGGTGCCGGGGAGAGCTTACTTCAGCCATCCTTTCTGGAGAAAGTCGCATGATTTGAATTCATCACTTATTTTAATGTAGGTGACTTCAATTTTCTTTTTGAGCCAGTCATCGTAAGTTTTGGACTGTTTATTCATCAGGGCTGCGTTGTAAAGATTCTGGTAGTCATCTTTAAGGTTTGCCCTGTGTGCCGGAATTTCATTATCAAGTCTCACAATCCTGAAAACGGTATTGTTATTTTCATCAGTCGTCCTGAAAGCGTCTGATATCTCACCCACCTTAAGATCCCTTACTTTCACATACATCTCAGGGTTTAATTCTTCCAGCGTGAACCATGTATCGCGTTCGGAAGGATTTGTACTAACGAATTTGCCGCCATTGATCCTGCTGTCTTTATGGGATGAAAATCGCAATGCAGCATCGGGGAATTTCAAACTGTCTTTCCTGATGAGGTTTGCCAGACTATCAAGCTTCGTCATAGCCTTTACTGCCTGGTCTGGTTTGACTTTCGGTTTTATTAAAATATGACGGGTGTTTACCATCTCACCGTTCCTGTCGATAAGCTGGATGATATGGAAACCGTATCTTGATTCAACAATCTTTGATACCGTATTTTTTGTAAGGCTGAATGCAGCATCGGCATAAGGTTTTTCAAGCTCTCCTCTCATCATGAAGCCCAGTTCGCCTCCGTTTTTAGCTGATCCGGGATCTTCTGAATACATTATTGCAAGCACGCTAAAGCTCTTCCCTGCAAGAATCTGGCTTCTGTAATCAAGAAGCTTCTGTCGGGCTTCAGCCTTATTTTCTTCATTTCCGGGCGGGTCAAGCTGTATTATGCTGATCTCAACCTTTTGAGGAATTACCGGAAGGCTGTCTTTGGGAAGTGACGAAAAGAACTTTTTTAATTCGTTCGGAGTAAGCTTTATATTTTCTGCAATAGTTCCCTGTACCTGTCTGACAATCTCCTGTTCAATAAGCGCTTTTTTTATGTCTCTCCTGATTTCGATCATACCTTTCTTAAAATATCCCTCCAAAGCACTTTCACTGCCAGCTCTTCTGATAGCATCATTAAGTCTGGCATTAAGGTCACCCTGAATCTGATCATCCGTAACAGTTATACTATCTATTCTTGCCTGATCGAGAAATAACTTTGAAATAAGCAATTGATGCAGTACCGAGCAGCGGAGCTGATCGACCGGAGTTTTGTCTCCGTTGCGTTTGTAATCGACGATCATATTCTCAACATCCGAAAGATAGATAACCTCATTACCTACAATTGCTGCAATTGATTCGACCAGAACCTGCGATTTGACAA
Source organism: uncultured Bacteroidales bacterium (assembly GCA_963825935.1). Lineage (GTDB taxonomy): Bacteria > Bacteroidota > Bacteroidia > Bacteroidales > VadinHA17 > LD21. The sequence goes on from CAWGUN010000013.1 coordinate 864,055, forward strand.
CACTCATCCCGGAAAGCAATATACCCGCCAGAATCAGAAATAACCTTAATCCTCTTTTCATCCTTTAATTATTATAAAATCCTGAAATTATCCTCTTTAAGTGCATCATTATAAATGCCGTTCTCAAGTGCCTGTATAAACTCAATTCTGCGGTTGTTCCAGATTATCCTTTTTATGTCATCCTTTACATATTCAAAAGGGGCCAGCGTTGATCTCAGCCTGTGATCCCTGATAGTAATCAAATATAGATTTGTAGAATCGGCTGATTCAAAAAAGGTTGTTCTTTTAAGGAAATTCTCCTCATTATTAATTTCCTGGGGTAACTCAACTGACAACCTGTCGAGGGGAACCCATTGCTCATTAAAGTCATCGAATTTTTCAGCAAACTGATAACAGATAGTCTCAAGTTGCTGGAGGTCGCTTTGGTCATTTGAACGGGCAAGGAGTTTTATCCGGTTAATATTGGGTGTTTCTACCGGGAGTTTTATAAAGAGAGCTTTTACTATGTTCGAGCTTAGAAGGAAACTTTCTTTATTGGAGGTATAATAATTTTCCAGTTCAGCGTCCGAAACAAGAGTATCCATTTTTTCGAGCATCATTTGTCGTTGATACTGGTAAATTATCAGGTTTGACCTTGTTTCTGCAAGCTGTTTATCAATCTCGTCTTTGAGCTCCGGTGATAGATTCTCTTCAGCTTTCTGGAACAGTAGCTCTTTTTTTGCCCATTTGTTAATATAGTTCTGAATTGTCGCTGTGCTGTCTGCCACCGAAGTTCCGGGCTGCGTGAGCCGTGGAATCTGATCGAGGTAGAGCACGGTATTTCCTGCGGTCGCAACAGTACGACGTTTGCCCGTGTTGTTATCTTTCCCACAACCGGCTGAAAGTAAAATGATTAACAGAATAAAATAGATCCTATTCATTGGTTAAACTTCTTTTTACTTCATCATAAATCTGATTATCAATCTTAACGGGGTATTTCTCCTTTAATTGTTTTATCCATTCTTCTTCCAGATATTCCTGATAACCTGTCATCATTTCTCCCTGCACATCCTTGAAAGGCAAAGGGACCGGTTCGATTATTTTCTTTATTGAAATTACTGCCGGGGAATTATTGATCTTGAAGACACGGGAACCCGGAACCCATTGAATCTTATCAATTTCCGGGTCATCGCCGGTGAACCATTTTCTTTCCGTAATAACCAAAACTGAGTCATTATTTTTGTTGAATTTATTCAGCATCAATTTATCAGTATCCGGTTTCCTGGAGTATTTTCTGTAAGCTGATGAGAGAGCTCTCCCTCCCCTGGCTGACTTCAGAACATATGTTTTCGCTTCTATTCCTTTCTTTGTCAGAAAGTTCTGTTTATGAGCTTCATAATATTGTTTTAATCCGACAGAATCTTCCTGGACTTTATTCCAGACTTTTTTACCCGAAATTTCAAAGAGGAGTATCCCGTCATGGAACTCATTCATCAGGTAACGGAAATCCGGATATTTCTTCTCAAGGATAGAATTTTCATATTTTATTATCTGGTCCGATATCCGGGCTTCAATTGATTGATTGATGAACAGGACAGGATCGTCTGTGACAATCATTGAGCCCCTTCTTTCAATATAAGTTGCAAAATCTTTCGTTGTAAAATATTGATTGGCAAATGAGTACAGAGTACCGGAAGGCATCCTGCTTTTGTCATATTTTGCAAGTCCCCGGATAATAAGGGTATCTGTATTTTTGGTAAACCAGTCATATGCCGGTTGATTAATTTTAAATTTATACTCTTTTTTAAGCTTCTCTACAAATGATTTTTTGCTGATAGAATTGAGATAGGACTGATTTATCTTACTTTCGAGGTATGATCTTGTCTCTTCAAAAGTTCCGGGCCCTTTCCGGTCGAGCAGCTTAATAATATGCCAGCCATAGAGGGTCCTGACAGGTTTTGTGTATTTTCCCGTATCAGTCAGTGAGAATGCTGCTTCCGAGAAATCAGGGATTATTTCCCCGGTACCGAACCAGTTTAGTTTTCCACCCTGTGAGGCAGATTCTTTATGGTCCGAATATTTTGCCGCAAGCTCGCTGAATGAGTCTCCTTCCCCGAGCTCTTTATAAATAGTATTTATAGACTCCTCAGCCTGTTTTGCATCTTTCTCACTGGTTCCCGGAGGACAGGCTTTCATTATATGAGCCACAAGTATTTTCCCTTTGGAAGCTCTCTTATCTACTACCTTTATTATATGATAGCCGTAAGGAGTTCTGACAGGTTCTGATATTCCTCCTGTTTTCAAATTATACGCTGCATCTTCAAATGGCATAATCATCTGGAAAACTGTGAAATAACCAAGGTTGCCTCCGTTTATTTTCACTGATGGATCATCGGAAGCACCTCGCGCCACTTGTTCAAATGGTTCACCCTTGATAATCCTTTCCCTGATACCGGCTGCTTTTTGCCACGCATTAAGTGTATCTTCAGGTTTGGCACCTTCAGGGCAGGCGATTAAAATGTGCCAGGCATTAATTTCTGTAAGCGACCTCTGGTAGGTTTTTGCAAGAAGCTTCTCTTTGGCTTGTGCATCAGTGAGATAATTCTGTGCCAGCTGGTTTCTGTAACCGTTCAGCTCGTTACGGAATGCTTTTGTAGTATCTAATCCTTCCATTAAAGCATCGGCAACTTTGAGCTTGAAAATTATATATTGCTGAAGATAGGTATCCGTATCGGAAGGTTTTCCGGGTTCAGCGCTTTTCCTGAACATCCTTATGAATTCCCCTGCCGGAACCTGTTTCCCGGCAACGGTCATTAACGTTCTGTCGTTGAGACTCTGTGCGTTGCAGACAACAGGCAACAGAACCGTAATTAAAATTAACAGTGGTGTTCTGATATTCATCAATCTGGGTGGATATCGTTTATTCAAAGGTCTTTCTGCTGTAGTTCGGAGATTCCCTGGTAATTGACACATCATGCGGGTGACTCTCAATAATGCCTGAGTTTGTAATTCTTACAAATTTGCCCTCACTTTTAAGTACGCTTATATTTTTTGCACCTACATAACCCATTCCTGCACGGAGGCCGCCTGTCATCTGGTAAATTACCTCGGCCAGTGTTCCTTTATAGGGTACTCTTGCAGCAATGCCTTCAGGAACAAGTTTCTGTATATCATCCTCAACATCCTGAAAATAACGGTCCTTTGAACCTTGCTGCATTGCTTCAATTGATCCCATTCCCCTGTAAGCCTTAAACTTACGGCCATTATAAATAATAGTTTCACCCGGCGATTCTTCAACACCGGCAAATAGCGATCCGGCCATTATTGAATCAGCTCCTGCTGCAATAGCCTTTATTATATCGCCTGAATATCTTATTCCTCCGTCAGCAATAACCGGCACCCCTGTACCTGAAATTGCTCTTGAAACGTTATAGATGGCTGAGAGCTGCGGAATGCCCACACCTGCAATTATTCTGGTGGTGCAGATTGAACCCGGACCTATACCTACCTTTACGGCATCGGCACCTTCGCTTACAAGTTTTTTTGCGGCTTCTGCGGTGCCAATATTTCCAACAATTACATCAATTCCCGTGTAACGTTTCTTAATATCTTTAAGTATCTTAATTACACTTTTTGTGTGTCCGTGAGCTGTATCAATTACAATTGCATCGACATTGGCATTTATAAGTGCATCGACTCTTTCGAGCGTATCAACAGCGATGCCAACAGCACCAGCTACCCTGAGTCGTCCCTTTTCGTCTTTGCAGGAATTGGGACGATCTTTTGTCTTTGACATATCCTTATAGGTGATGAGCCCGGTCAGTTTTCCGTTTTCATCGATCATGGGAAGCTTTTCAATTTTATGTTTCTGGAGGATCCTTGCGGCAGCCTCCAGGTTTGTCTGGTGAGTGGTTGTGATGAGGTTTGTGGTCATTACTTCCGTTATCTTCCGTTTGGGATTATTCTCAAAACGGAGATCTCTTGTTGTTACTATCCCTTTCAGTACTCCGTTCTGATCGATCACTGGTATTCCCCCGATTTTATATTCTGCCATAAGGTTTATAGCTTCGCCTATTGTAGCATCAAGATTGATGGTTATAGGATCGAGTATCATTACATTTTCAGCTCTTTTGACCCGCTTCACCTGAGCTGCCTGTTTTTCGATGCTCATATTCTTATGGATGACACCGATCCCGCCCTCCCTTGCAATGGCTATGGAAAGCTCATCTTCTGTAACGGTATCCATGGCTGCTGAGACTATTGGAGTATTAATCCTGATATTACGCGAAAACATTGAACTCAGATCTACTTCCCTTGGAAGTACTTCCGAGTATGAAGGAACAAGGAGAACATCATCAAATGTTAAACCTTCATATAGTATTTTATCTTCTAAGAATGACATCGGACATGAATTTAGTTTTTGATGGCGCAAATTACGAAAAATTCATTACTCCTAAAACAGTCAATCTTCTTCAGAACCATAAAAAATTGAATTACAGTTACTATTTTTGTAAAAGTATCCTACGCTGCAATAATGAATATCGAACCATACAGGCAGATTCTGACAAAATATTGGGGATTCACCTCATTCAAACCTTTACAGGAAGAAATAATAAGAAGCGTTGCTGAAGGAAAGGATACTCTGGCGCTTATGCCCACTGGCGGAGGCAAATCAATAACTTTCCAGGTACCTGCACTTGCAAAGGAGGGAATCTGTCTGGTAATTACACCACTAATTGCCCTCATGAAAGACCAGGTAACCCGGCTCAAAAGCCTGGATATTAAGTCGATGGCAATACATTCAGGGATGTCGGCTGAAGAAATAGATAATGCAATTGAGAATTGTATTTACGGCGATTATAAATTCCTGTACATATCGCCCGAAAGGATATCAACTAGGATTTTTCAGACCAGGCTGCCCAGGCTGAACCTTAATCTTGTTGCAGTTGATGAAGCTCATTGCATATCGCAGTGGGGTTACGATTTCAGACCATCATACCTGAAGATTGCCTCAATCCGGGAAATGATTTCAAAAACTGTCCCGTTTCTTGCGCTTACAGCTTCTGCCATTCCTCAGGTTACTGAAGATATTATGCAGAAGCTGGAGTTCAGGAAAAAAAATGTTCTTAAAACAAGCTTCGAGCGTAAAAATATTTCCTACCTCGTCAGGAAAGCTGAAGATAAGGGAACATATCTTGTTAAGACCCTGAATAAGGTAACAGGAAGCGGGATTGTTTATGTCCGTAGCAGGAAACGCTGCAAGGAAATTGCTGAACTTCTTGTAGCTAATAGTATAAGTGCTGATTTTTATCACGCCGGACTTCCTGTTGAACTCCGTGATAAAAAGCAGACATCATGGACAACAGGAGAAACAAGGGTGATTGTAGCTACCAATGCTTTCGGAATGGGTATTGATAAAGCCGAAGTGAGATTCGTGATCCACTGGGAGATACCTGATTCTATTGAAGAATATTTCCAGGAGAGCGGAAGGGCAGGTCGTGATAATAAACCCGCTTATGCTGTTCTTCTCTATTCTCAGTCAGATAAAACCCGGCTTGAAGATTCCTTAAGACGAAAATTTCCTCCGATAGAAAAGATAAAGGATATTTATGAGGCACTCTGCAATTATCTCCTTGTTCCCCAGGGTGCCGGGAAGGACAATGTTTTTGATTTCAACATGTCTGACTTTGTATCAAAATATCATCTTCCTGTAATAGAGACATACAACAGCCTTACCTTTCTGCAACGCGAAGGTTATATTGAATTCACCGAAGAAATAAACAATCCTTCAAGAGTTCATTTTACCGTTGGCCGCGATGATCTCTATAAATTCCAGGTAGCAAATGAAGCATTTGACGGATTCATTAAACTGCTCTTAAGGTCTTACACGGGAATGTTCTCGGAATTTGTTTCAATTAACGAAGATGACCTGTCGAAAAAATCTGCTTTGAAAAGAGATGCAGTTTATAGATTTCTTGTAAAGCTTTCTTCATTGAATATTATAAAGTATATCCCGGGGAAGAAAACAGCCCTGGTCATTTTCACAGAGGAGAGGCTTGAAAGGAAGGCATTGATGATCTCACCTGAAAATTACCTTCAGGTTAAGGAGAAGTATATTATCCGTCTGAATAAAATGATAGATTATGCCGATTATAATACCAGATGCAGATCGGTTACCCTCCTTGATTATTTCGGGGAAGAAGCGGACAGGTGCGGAATTTGTGATGTCTGCCGTGAAAGGAATGAGCTCGACCTCAGCAAATACGAATTTGACCTTATACTGGATGAAATAAAGGAACAGCTTGGAAACCAGAAATACGATGCAACTGAACTTGTCAGCAGGGTTGGTATGCCGGAGGACAAGATTATAAAAGTAGTAAGATGGCTTCTGGACCATAACAAGCTGGTAATGGATGATAAGCACCTGCTATCATGGAGAGATCCGGATCTCTTTTCGAGGTGACGATGTAATGTATAAAAAAATATGGAGGTGTTTGAAGCCTCCATATTTTTAATATTACCGGGTTCTAATACCCGGGATTTTGCATAGCTGCTTTTTCATCAGCAGTAAGGGCATGCCCCTCAGCATTAGTAATGTTATCGAGGAACGTCTGCGGTAGCGGGCGCAGGTAATGCTTGTCCTGGATAGCTGCTACTGCTCCCTCGTTGAAATTCTTCGCGCGGGTTAAAAGCGTTTTAGTGCGCGCAAGGTCTTCCCAGCGGAAAAGCTCACCATAAAGCTCGCGTGAACGCTCGTCGAGCAGGAAGCACATCATCCTGTCGTAGGCGCTTGAAAGGCCGAGTTTTGTTATAATGGCCTCATCAACTGCCGGAAGGCTTGCCGGGGTGATCCCGGTGGTAATGTCCGATGCAGCGGTTGTTACTGGAATATTAAGCGATTCATAGTATGAATTTGAAGTGCTATTCGAGTTTATAAGTGATCCATCTGCATTTTTTGGTGCATTTGAATTAGTAAGAACAGCGGCGCCACCATCCTTGTATGCAGCCCTGTCTTCACCGGCCTTGAACTGAGCGCGTGCACGGACAATATTCATAACCGTGATGGCCTCAGGATATTTGGCTTGGCGGATAAGAGCTTCAGCTTTAATGAGATATGTCTCGGCTACCCTTGCATATATTCCATCGCGGCGGCCGGCAGTTGCGGCTACGGCTATGCGGGATCCGTCAAGCCATTTACTGAGCGACGGGAATCTGCTGACATTGCCAGGTAAGTTTAAGTAACCGCTCCCATTGGCAAGGTAGCGTGGATACGAATGGGGTGTGGGTTTACCGGTTACAGGGTTATTGAAATAAACCCCGGTATGGGTACTTTTCACCTTCGGAGTTCCTCCTGCTGCTGTAGGATCGCTAAACCTGGTGTCACCCGCCTTGTTGATAATATAGACCAATCCCAGGTCACCCTTAGCATAAGTTACGCTCGTAGTTGTATTCGGATCTGTTCCGTTAAGCTGGGCAAGGTTTGAAACATTGTTCAGGTTTGCCTTGGTTTTAAAGCTTTTCCAGAAACGCGAATCGTTATCCATGTCAAACACAGAGTAAGCGTATTCATTTGTCCTGCATCTCTGGTATTCGCGCCCTCCGGCTATATCGCGTACAAAGCCGGTAAGTGTTTGATATACCGAAAGAAAAAGAAGATGGTTGTAGTTCCCGTTCCCATCAGCAGCGATGGTAGTTGTGCTGGAGAACTGTGCAGCAAAAATCACCTCAGGGAGTTTCTCGTTTGCGCCGTCAGGCCCCGTGAAAGCGAAAATATCTGAAAAATTTGTGGCAAGCGCGTGATTTGCAATAACCTCGTCTGCAAGTGTTATTATCTCTGCAAGGTCTGCTGTTTTGAACGAAGAGTTCCAGTCGTCGTTTATTTCAGAACACCTGTAAAGGAGCGCCTTTGCCAGGAAATGGGCTGCCACATCCTTGTAAAGCTTCCCCTCCTTTGCTTCAACAACAGGAAGCCCAGCGTAAGCTGTCCTTAAATCGGCGATGATCTGGTTAACACACTCTTCTTTCGTTGCGCGTACGAAGTACCTGTCAACGCCTATAGATGGCTCCAGTTTCAGCACAACGGGCCCGTACTGTTGCACAAGCCTGAAATATGAGATCGCACGAAGGAACGACGCCTCGGCTTTAAACAGCTTGCTTATATCGGCATCTGTTATAACTGCATCGACATTTGCAATAAGAAAGTTGGCATCGCTGATAGCCTTGTACATCATGTCCCATATCTCATAAGTTTTTGTAACATTAGAGGTTGGAACATCAGGAACTATGGAACCCAGGTTGGAGTTATAATCGTTCCAGGTTTGTTGAGCCTGGTCGCCCCCTACTATGAATTCGTCAGTACCGCACTCGTTAGTGGAAACTGACTGCTCTCTGCCCATGAAAAAAATCCTGTATTGGTTGTACAACCCATCGGCGAGGTCAGTTATCCCCTCGGGAGTTTTAAAATAATCGGTGTTTCTTTGGGTCTTCAGCTCTTCGTTGAGAAAATCCTTTTTGCATGAGCTGATTCCTGATACAAGCAGGATAATTACCCAAAATGCTAATATGGTTTTTATATATTTATTCATATCGTGTATTTTCTTTTATGGTTAAAAATTCATTCACTGCTTTCTCAGAATCCCACGTTAATACCGAATACATAACCGCGGTTGTAATAGAGAGTGCCATATTCGGAATCCCTGAAGTTATTCCGTGACCATAGCATACCGGCATTCTGTATCTGTGCATAGACCCTCAGGCTGTTTATCTTAACCTTGCTCAGCAGGCTCATTGGCAACTGGTATCCCAGCGATATGTTTCTGATTTTGATCCACGAATCATCTTTATAATAGGTGCCGGCATAAGTGTCGCCGCCTGCCTCGCTCATAAACGGTCTCTGGTATTCGGCTCCTGTATTGTCGGGCGTCCAGTAATCAACTACGCGCTGGTCGCCATACATCCCTGTAAGAGCTTCACCTACGCCTGCCATATATTTGAGGCGCCCGGTAATAAACGCGGATAGCTCGATGCCTTTATAATTAAAAGTATTTGTGAGTCCCACTGTCCAGCGCGGGCGTGTGTTACCTATTATAACCCTGTCGTAGTTGCCGTCGATTCGATAGTCGTTATTCTGGTCTTTGATCTTTATTTTACCCGGTGCAAACTGGGATCCGTTAGCATTGAATTTCGCCATCTCTGTCTGGTCTTCAGGAGTATCCTGCCAGATGCCGATCTTTTCGTAATTATATATTACACCTATCGATTGACCAATGAAATAGAAACTTCCAACCATATCCTCCTTGCCGTTCATGAGCGATTCGATCTTTTCCTTCTGCCATGCGGCGGTTGCATTTATATTCCATGCGAAGCCTCCAATATCTAAAATATTGGAATTAATGGTGATATCGAGACCCCTGTTGCTGGTTTCACCTATATTTGAAATTGTCGAGGTAAAGCCCGAAACGCTTGGAAGGACTACAGGTAAAAGAAGATCCGTAGTATATGACGTGTAAGCTTCTATGGTACCGTTAAACCGTCCTTTGAGCAAGGAGAAATCGACACCAAGGTTGTACTGGGTAGTCCTTTCCCATCCGAGCTTCGGGTTTGCAACAGCCGTTGTAAATGTATAACCGGTCTCGGTTGCCGTGCCAAATGGTGCAGTAACCTGGTTGATGCCGCCCTTCGTTGAGTAAAGCGTTACGGCAGCGTTACCTACTGTTCCGACTCCTAAACGCAGCTTTAACTGGTCGATCCATGTAATACCGTCTAAGAAGCTCTCCTGATCTAAACGCCATCCTATGGCAGCGCTCGGGAAAAATGACCATTTATTTCCTGCTGCAAGCTGTGAGGCGCCGTCCCATCGGCCTGATACTGTAAGCAGGTATTTGTCTTTGTAATTGTAGTTTATACGCGCCATATACGATTCAAGCTGGTTTTCCGTTAGTCCGGAGCTCCATGCAGAGAGTTGGGAGCTGGTAAGGGTACCAAACGCGTCCCATAACTGGCTCGACACCTCAATACCCTGCCCTGCAATTGATGACGATTCGCTTGTCCATTTCGATGCCGTCTGGAGCAATGTGACGCCTATTGTATGGTCTCCGAATTTATTGTCGTAATAAAGGAGGTTATCGATAGTATAGGAGAAGTCTTTTGTATTGGAGATACTTGCATTTGAAGCGCTGAGTTCCCTTACAATTGACTTTGTGTCGTTAAACCAGCCGTTCCTGTAGAAGCGGAAGTCGGGGCCGAAATTCAAACGGTACCTGAGCCCTTTAAAGAGTTTTACTTCTGTAAAGAGGCTGCCAAGAATACGGAGTGTCTCGCGCTGATTGGTCGAGTATTTCCATTCGTCTATGACGTTCCAGACACGTGCTTTTCCCCCGGGATGTACGATTCGGTTTCCATCAGCATCATAAGGAAGGGAATAAGGCTCGATCCTTGCTGCTGCTGCGATCAGGTCGCCTGTCACATTTGAGCTTCCTCCCGTTGCACTCTGACCGTAATCCTGGTACTGCCATGATCCGTTGACACCGGCTCCAAATGTAATCCACTCTTTTGGGCTAAGCTCTACATTTGTCCTCAGGGTGTAACGCTGGTACTCCTGTCCCTTGGTTGTACCCTGGTTGTTGAGGTAACCTAACGAACCGTAAGCCTTCATTGTTTTTGTACCGCCGCTGGCGCTGAGGGTATGCTCCTGGGTATAGGCTGGCTGCGTTACCACTCCCAGCCAGTCGAATGTCTCGACTTTTGAGGGGTCCCATGTGCCACCTGCCCAGCCTTTCTGGATGTTCTGCCATGCAGTGGGTTCGGCTGTAAAATAATTAATAGTGCCATCGTTGGCAAGGGTTGGAGCGTTACCCGGCACTCTTGAGTATGTGCCGGTGGTTGGATTATAAGATGCATAATATGCGCCCCAGCGCGAGAATTCCATGAATTGTGCAACATTCATGTATTGAGAACGCCAAACCATCTGCTCGTTTGTAAGCGAACCGGAGTAGCTAAGCTGAAACTGTCCATCTGTTCCGCGTTTTGTTGTTACCAGCACAACTCCGTTAGCGCCCCTCGAACCGTAAATTGCGGTTGCCGACGCATCTTTCAGTATATCTATTGATTGTATATCCTGCTCGTTCAGTGTTTCAATCCCGGAATTCGACATAATGGGAATACCGTCAACAACATACAGAGGTGCGTTGGAAGCGGAAAGCGAACGAGCGCCGCGGATTGAAATCATTCCCAGTGTACCAGGACGAAGAGAGGTAGTAATATCGACACCTGCAGCTTTACCCTGGATGGCCTGGAATATGTTGTTTACAGGGCGGGCAGTTATCTCTTTATTTGAAACGGAAACAACAGAGCCGGTAATATCGCTCTTTCTCTGGGTTCCGTAACCAACCACTACAACTTCTTCCAGCCCAATAGCCGATTCAACCATAGTGATATTTATCTGGGTCAGCGTTCCAATGTTAATTTCCTGAGGCTCCATTCCTACAAATGTGAATGTCAGGCTTTTTGATGCTACGGGAGCATCAATGCTGTATTTACCGTTTATATCGGTTATCACTCCCTGCGTTGTTCCTGTCAGGACAACATTTACGCCAGTCAAAGGAGCTCCGTTAACATCAGTAACTGTACCGGTAATCTTTTTCTGTTGCAATAGTTCCCTGGGAACAATTACTATCAGATTGTTTTCGTAAGTCTTATAAGTTAGCGGCGATTTGGAGAACATACCATCCAGCACACTTATAATATTTTCATTATTTGCTTTTACATCAATCAGGTCATTCATAACCAGCAGATCGTCGCTATAGAAAAAACGGACCTGGGTTTGTTGCTCAATTGATTTAAGCACCTCCCGGATGGACTTGTCTTTTACATCCAGATTTACGGTTGTTTGGGAGTACACATTTGCACTAACCTGCAGAACACTTAGATAGATAATGATCAGAGCTAGTTTCATGGTTAAGAGAAGTTTTTTTATTCCCGTTTTCGACTGAGGGAATAAGATCAGTAGATTTTTTTTCATAATTTAGCAAAGTTTTTAAAGTTTGACAAACCAGCGTTCTTCTGAAGAAAGCAGTAACGCTGGGAAATTTGTAAAAACCCGGCGCGGGATGTTTCAGCATCCTGCGCTTCGTTTAAGATAGCTTTTCATATTTCATAGGCGAATTATATTAGGTTAGTTTTAAAATTAATTATGCTGGTTATATAGGTTTTTATTCAGTTCTTCAAAGTTTTTGTTTTCAGATAAAGTGACGACTCTTCCTTTTAGTCTAAAATTTATGGGGGCTGAAATACTCATAACCTCCAGTACCTGTTCTATCGGTTCTGCAATTATGGTTCCGGTGAAACGGAATTCTTTCAGATGTTCAGAATCAAAATTTATCTGAACATCGAATTTGCGTTCCAGCTCTACCGCTATCTGCGAAAGACTCTTTTGCTCAAAAATCCATCGGTTCTCTTTCCACGATACTACCGGCTCTACATTAACATTTTCTTTTACGGACCTGAGTATGGAGATTGCCTTTTGAACCTGTACCCGCTGAATATCAGGTTGGATTTTCTCCTTTTGCTTAGACGTTTCATCGACAAAAGTTGAATCTTCCTTGTAGAAAGTCATCTTCTGGTTTGGTTTGAGTACGGTTATTTCATACTTACTGCTGCTGACTGCAGGTTCAACTTCTATGGAACCATTTACCAGTGTTGTTTCAACAGTTTTGTCAACTGAATAAGCTTTGACATTGAATTCTGTTCCAAGAGCTTTGATATTGACATATGAAGTTCTCACAATAAAGGATTTTCCGGCATCTTTTGATACTTTAAAGTATCCCTCACCTTCAAGACTGACTACCCTTTCATTTAACCCGAACAGGTTATCATATCTTAATGTGCTTCCTGCGTTTAGTGTTACCTCAGTTCCATCCGGCAGAGTGAACCTGGCACGGGATCCCATAGGAACTACCAATTCACTATATCCTTGTTTGGGATAAGTAACCCGGTTCTTTCCCAGATAATAAAACAGGAATCCACTGATTGAAAAAGCAATTATAAATATTGCTGCATACCTGATCATTGTTCTGAACAAACTGGTTTTAACTGAGCCTAATCGCAATTCTTCACCAGCTCTAATCTTTTGTTTGAATTTCCAAAAGCCCTTCTGTACATTATATCCGGGATTTTTTAATGATGCTTTAGACGTGATCCATATTTCAGAGCATTGATCGAAATATTGTTTATTAGCCTTGTCCTGTTTTATCCAGTTTACAAGCTCATTTGTCTCTGCAGAAGTTAATTCTCCATTCAGGTAACCGGAAATTAAATTATCTGCCAATTGTTTACCTTCTTTTGATTCCATAACAGTTATCATCTAATATTAAAGACAGGAAAAAACCAGGAGAGGGTGAAGAGGGATGAAAATATTCTTCATATCCCAATAAAAAAAAGAAGAATTACCAGGTATTCTTTCAGGGTTTGACGCAGCCGGCCAAGTGCAATCTTCATCTGGGTTTTAATTGTGTTCACGGATATCCCGAGCTTACCGGCAATATCACTATACTTCATATCCTTGTCGCGACTTAGTATGAAAATTTCCCGGCAAGCTTCGGGTAGGGTACTGATTCCCTTATCAAGAATGTTTATAATCTCTTTTTCATATAGTTGACCAAGAGGGTAATCACTATCCCAGGCAAGTATTTTAAGATCTGAATTGCTTAAGTGGTCAGTTAAATTATTATTTATTTTATCCCGGTCAAGATAATTCAAAGATGTATTGTGCACAGCTTTAACCAGATATGCCTTGATGGAAGTGGTGATTTCAATTTTTTCTCTTATATTCCACAACTTCACAAATACATCCGAAACGATTTCTTCAGCATCACAGGGATTTCTGACAATATGTTCGGCAACCAGACAAAGGAAAACATAGTATCTCTTGTGCAGTTCTTCAAAGGCAGCAATATCGCCTTGCCGGATATCATTGATGAGTTGCTGAAATGGATCTGTCATTAGATTTTAAAATCCAGGTAATGTAAATTTATAATCTCTGCGTGCCTTTCGGAAAGATAAGCTTTTTCGGAATGAAAATCAACAGGTGTTAACCTGCTCCCTGGTTTATTAAATTAGTAAGGGACGATAAACATCTCCTGGTGTGGAATCAACCGGACCTTTTTTCTCATTAAGGTCCAATGCCAGATAAAAATGTCTAATTTTGCCTTTTAATTTCTGAAAACTGATGGATAAGAATCCTGATCCGGTATATTCGAGAAATGTTATTGAATTTGTGGCTGTTGCTAATGAATATTGCAAGTATGCCGAGCATTCATCTGTGCTGAAAGGTGATGAAATTCTTAGAATACTTCAGCGCATACTTCCTCTTATGTACCTGAAAGCCTCTCTGCTTCCTGCCCTGGAACCTTTTTTTGAAGATGGGAATGAAAAATTTGTAACCGAAGCAGACTGGACACTGATCCATGACACTTTAAAGGAAAAATTCGGTACAGCCAACGACTATCCTGAGGTTTTTGATGAGAAGTTCAATGATTCGGAAACGCCGGTACAATCGAGTCTTGCAGAAAACATGGCAGATATTTTCCAGGATCTGAAAAATTTCCTTCTTCTATACCAGACCGGTACAAAAGAGGTTATGAATGATGCAGTGTGGGAGTGCCGGATGAACTTCGAGAATTACTGGGGACAGAAGCTGGTGAATTCAATGAGAGCAATTCATAAATTCATCTACTCCGGTGAAGAGATAGGCATACCGGATCCTCATGAAAATGAAAATGATGAAACTAAAGATACATCAGATTGGTTTATTTCAAAAAGACAAAGAGAGTTCAGAAGGGATGATAAATAATAAATATCAGGAAACTATAACTGCTGAAGAGATTCAGGATTACGACCTTTCATGGTTCAAAGGCGAAATAATTGTCGTTGACGATAACGATACATTTAGAAAAGCGATGCCCCGATTCTTAAATGAAAAAGTCCTTGGTTTTGATACAGAATCGAGGCCATCCTTTAAAAAAGGGACCAGGAACAAAGTCTCATTAATTCAACTAGCAACCAGAGACCTTGCATGTCTTTTCAGGATTAATAAAATAGGAATTCCCAAAGAGCTGG
Source organism: uncultured Bacteroidales bacterium (assembly GCA_963825935.1). GTDB lineage: Bacteria > Bacteroidota > Bacteroidia > Bacteroidales > VadinHA17 > LD21. Next base: position 879,148 of record CAWGUN010000013.1, read on the forward strand.
TAACAATTCTTGCAGATCCGGAGGTAAAGAAAATTGGGGTCGCTGTGCATGATGATCTGCGTTTTCTGAAAGGAGTGAAGAAATTTAATCCGGGAGGTTTTATTGACCTCCAGAATTTTGTAAAGGATTTCGGGATTCAGAGTTCGGGTCTCAAAAAGCTTACTGCAATTGTCCTTGGTTTCAGAATTTCCAAACGACAGCAGGTTACCGACTGGAACGCAGAAAAACTGACCGAAGCGCAGCAGGTTTATGCTGCAACTGATGCATGGGTGTGTCGGGAGATATATAATAAGCTGGTTAATAACAACCCCCTTCCCAACCTTCTCCCAAAGGGGAAGGAGTAATATCATTCTGCATGGCGGGTTAAGAAAGGGATAATTGTATAAATAGAAATGGCTGAAAATCAACAAATAGTACGGAAAGTAAAAATTGTTCTTAAATCGGGGAAAGATCAGTCTGTCCGGCGGTATCATCCATGGATATTCTCAGGAGCTATAAAAAAGATTTATGGAAATCCTGCAGAGGGCGATCTTGTTGATTTATATGACAATAAAGATGAATTTCTTGCTGTAGGGCATTACCAGCCAGGTTCAATTGCGGTAAGAATACTCTCTTTCCAAGATATTGAACCAGATACCGGTTTCTTTCATGACAGGATCTCAAGTGCCATCAACTTCAGGAAATCTCTCAGATTAACAGATAATCCCCATACCGATGTTTACAGGCTTGTCCATGCTGAAGGCGATGACCTTCCTGGACTTATCATCGACTATTATAACGGAGTGGCAGTAATGCAGATGCATTCTGTAGGAATGTACCGGAAAAGGATGGAGTTTGCCAACATACTCAAAGATTTACTGGGGGATAAACTGATTGCCGTATATGATAAAAGTGAAGGTACAATTCCATATATGTCAGGAATTTCTGCAACAAATGAATTTCTCTTTGGTAATTCCGATCCTGTTATAGTAAAAGAAAATGGTTTTCGTTTTAAAATTGACTGGACTATCGGGCAGAAAACAGGCTTTTTTATCGATCAGAGGGAAAACAGGAAACTTCTATCAGACTATACTGAAGGAAGAAATGTTCTTAACATGTTCGGATATACAGGTGCTTTTTCCGTATATGCAATGAAGAATGCTTCTTTAGTGCATACTGTTGACAGCTCAGCTTCGGCTATTGACCTGGCAAATGAAAACATTAAGTTGAATTACGGAGATGATAAAAAGCATGAAGCCTTCCAGGTGGATGCTTTTGATTTTCTGAATGATATCAGGAACAAATATGACCTGATTATTCTTGACCCTCCTGCTTTTGCCAAACATAACAATGTTCTTGCAAATGCTTTGCAGGGGTATAAAAGATTGAATATGAAAGCTATAGACCAGATCAGGTCAGGCGGGATCATATTCACCTTTTCATGTTCCCAGGTTGTGACAAAAGAGAATTTCAGGAAATCAGTATTCGCCGCTGCAGCAAATACAGGGCGAAGGGTGAGGATACTCCACCAGATGAGCCAGCCGCCGGATCACCCTGTAAATATTTATCACCCTGAAAGTGAATACCTTAAGGGACTGGTTATTTATGTTGAATAAAATAAACATGAGCACTAATAAGAATATATCTCTGGTAGCGCAAAAACTTGGATTACATGAATGGCAGGTAGAGAATACTATCAGGTTGATGGATGATAAGGCCACGATCCCTTTTATCAGCAGGTACAGAAAAGAGATGACCGGTAGTCTTGACGAAGTAAAGCTTCTGCATATAAAAGAAGAGTATGACCGGCTGAAAGAGCTTGATTCAAGAAGGGAAAGCGTAATAAAATCAATTGAGGAGCAGGAAAAGATGACTCCTGAGCTTCTTCAGAAAATTGAAGCTGCACTTACAATGGCCGAACTGGAGGATATTTACCTTCCCTACAGGCCGAAACGAAGGACCCGTGCAACAATTGCCAGGGAGAAAGGACTGGAGCCGCTGGCAGAAATAATTTTCAGTCAGCAGGAAACTGATCCGGTTCACAAAGCTGAAGAGTTTCTGAATGATGATGTTTCAACGACAGATGACGCTCTGGCAGGGGCATGTGATATTATTGCCGAATGGATAAATGAAGATGAGAGCGCCAGGAAAAAATTAAGGTACTTGTTTGACAAAGAGGCTGTCATTTATTCAAAGGTCGTTAAGGGTAAGGAAGCAGAAGGAATAAAATTCAGTGATTATTATGAATGGTCGGAACCGCTTAAAAAATGCCCGTCACATCGTCTGCTTGCCATGCGTCGGGGAGAAGATGAAGGCTTTCTTAAGCTTTCTATAGAACCGGTTGAAGAAAATGCCCTGGACGTTCTGACCTCACTTTTTATAAAAGGGCGTAATGCTTCATCCGACCTTGTTGAGGAAGCAATAAAAGAGAGCTGGAAAAGGCTTCTCTCATCATCGATGGAAACAGAATTCAGGAACATCTCAAAGGAAAAAGCTGATATAGAGGCAATACAGGTATTTACTGAAAATCTGCGTCAGCTTCTTCTTGCTTCACCCCTTGGTGAAAAAAATGTCCTTGCAATAGACCCCGGATTCAGGACAGGATGTAAAATTGTATGTCTCGACAGGCAGGGGAATCTACTGCATAATGAGACAATATATCCACATCCACCTCAGAATCAGACTGCTATGTCGATTAAAAAGATTCTGTCTCTTGTTAATGCCTATAAAATTGAAGCAATTGCAATTGGAAATGGAACTGCCAGCCGCGAAACAGAAGATTTTATCAAATGGGTCAAATTTGAGAATGATATTCAGGTGTTTATTGTAAGCGAAGCCGGAGCATCAATTTATTCGGCATCAAAGGTTGCAAGGGATGAATTTCCTGACTATGATGTTACCGTGAGGGGATCAGTTTCAATTGGCCGCAGACTGATGGATCCTCTTGCAGAACTTGTCAAAATTGATCCCAGGTCGATAGGAGTAGGACAATATCAGCACGATGTTGACCAGCAGAAGCTTCAGAATGCGCTTGATGAAGTTGTGATGAGTTGTGTAAATGCGGTTGGTGTTGAAGTGAATACTGCGAGCAGCCACCTGCTGACATATGTTTCGGGATTGGGTCCGCAGCTGGCTCAGAATATAGTGGATTACAGGGCTGAAAACGGTCCTTTCAAATCAAGAAAAGAGCTATTGAAAGTCAAGAGGATGGGAGCCAAAGCTTTTGAGCAAAGTGCTGGTTTCCTGAGGATCCGTAATGCTGACTATCCTCTTGACAGCAGCGCTGTGCATCCGGAAAGTTATTATGTTGTTGAAAAAATGGCAAAAGATATCGGGTGCGACATTAAAGACCTGATTACTGATGAAAACAAAAGAAAAGAAATAAGTCTTGAAAAGTACGTCACTCCTGTCGCTGGTCTGCCGACTCTTAGGGATATTATGGAAGAACTTGCCAGGCCGGGACGCGATCCACGTTCTAAAATAAAGGAGTTCAGGTTTGCTGATGTTCATGAAATGGAAGACCTTGTACAAGGAATGGTAATACCCGGAATAGTAACTAATGTTACAAAATTCGGTGCCTTTGTGGATATAGGCATAAAGCAGGACGGACTTGTCCACATTTCAAACCTGAGCAAAACTTACGTGCAGGATCCTTCGACAGTAGTGAAGCTTCATCAGCATGTGATGGTAAAGGTCCTGGCAGTCGATATAGAAAGAAAACGCATCCAGCTTTCGATGAAGGATGTGGATCAAAAATGAATGTAGTAGGGACGTTGCACGCAACGTCCCTACGATTAAAACAACGTGTAATTTTCAGAATTAGAACATTGGCGGTCCCTGAGGAGCACCTTCTCTGGGCTTCATTTCAGGTTTATGAGGCAGTTTTGCATCTCTCATGGCTGCATTGTAAACAAATGATGCTGTTATTATTGCATTAATACGGAGATCAGGCATAACCAGTCTTTCCCATGTATCCATAACGGTATGGTAGCCACGCCCGTATTCAATTTCATCCTGAATAAACTGGAATGCAGGCAATCCATAGCGGTCGAACGACTGGTGGTCGGTACCCCCTGTATTCCGGATAGTTATTGTCGAGCAGCCCAGATCGGTAAATGGTTTAAGCCACTGTTCAAAGATAGGTCTTACCAGTTCATTCTGTTGCAGGTAAATTCCCCTGTATCTGCCACTGCCGTTATCCATGTTGAAATATGCGGCAAACTTATCAAAATCAGGCTTATGTGCGTTGGTTTTGGTATCAACAAGATACTGTTCAACATAACCCCGCGAGCCATTCAAACCCTGTTCTTCGCCTCCCCAGAGTGCGATCCTGATGGTCCTGCGGGGAGCAACGTCGAGGTTTTTAAGAATGCGGAGAGCTTCCATCATTACAATACAGCCTGATGCGTTATCTGCAGCACCTGTTCCTCCATGCCATGAGTCTATATGAGCACCGAGAAGGACTACTTCGTTCTTAAGAAGCTTATCTGTACCCGGAATTTCGCCAATTACATTAAATAATTTAGGGCTCGGTGAAAAACTATTCTGAATTTCAACTTCCATCTCAACCGGAATATTGTGGCGAAGCAGTCTTTCCATCCTGCCATGATCTTCAAGTGGAAGGTTCAGCTCAGCAATCGGTTCCTTGTCGCCTGCATTATAGCCGCTTCCGGATGATCTCGGAATATTATATGTTCCAGAAAGGTTGAGAATAACTGCTGCCCCTTCGCTTTTCAGCAAGTCGGTAATTTTAGTTCTTAATTGTCTCTGGGCCGTCATGGCAGCAAAATCGAAAGGCTGTCCCTGTCTTCTCCCTCCACCTGAAACAGATTCTTTTGATAGCTCTTTCAGTCCCTCATCAGTATATCTCGATGCAAGAGGCTGAAAATTTATTTCGTAAGGTGTAGTACTTGTTGAAGGCATCAGTATAATCTTGCCACTAAGCTTGCCTTTGTATTTCTCCAGATCTGCTTCCGTTTTCACATCTATAAGAACAACTTCACCTTTAATTAGTCCATTGGTACTGCCTGTCCAGGCGACGGGGTTGCATGCAAAGTTTGCATAATAAGGAGCTGTCATTGCGGCATAAGCTTTCAGGTTATCCCATCCACCGCGATTGAAATCCCTGGCAGCTTCGATTCTTACGTTCTGAAATCCAAGCTCTTCCATTTTTTTCCTGGCTATTTCATTTGCCCTTGCACCATTGATTGATCCGGTCAGTCTGGGTCCGGCATAATCTGTCATCCAGAATGCAAGATCCTCTATTTTGGAATTTTGAGTGCCTTCCTGTTTGATCTTATAAATCATCGACAAGTCGACATTTTCTGTCTGCGACAGAAGCCATAAAGGCATAAAAAGCAACAGTAACAAACTGATGCTGATTCTTTTGATTTTCATTTTACAGGCCATTTAATTTTTTTAAACGGATAAATGTAATTAAAATAGAATACTATTATCCAATTGATAGAAAATGATTTAACAAAAATTAACTTTGCCCTCTATCTTGAATCTTATGTCTTTTGTCTTTGTCTTCGGTCTTGGGTCTTTTATCTTTATCTTTTATCTTTTATCTTTTGTCTTTTGTCTTTTGTTCCCGCTTTGCGGGATTTCGTAACTTCGTTCCTCAACTTTTGTCTTTAACATGATTTATCCATCAAATTTTGAATCCAAGATCGGCTTCGACCGCATAAGGGAACTGCTGAAGGAGAAATGCCTCAGCCCCATGGGTATTGAGAAGGTTGACGGGATCCGGTTCGAAGATAATACTGATAAAGTAAGATTCAATCTGTCAGCAACTTACGAATTCCAGCAGATACTTCTGTTCGAAGATAACTTTCCATCAGACAATTATTATAATATCTCCGATTGCTTAAATAAAATAAGAATTGAAGGTGCTTTCCCTGAAGTCCGGGAAATGTTTGATCTGAAACGGTCTCTTGAAACAATCAGGTCGATTCTCAGTTTCTTCAGAAGCAAAGATGAAGCCCGGTATCCTATCCTCAGGGAAATGTGCGGTTCTGTTAAGACATATCCTTATGTGCTCGATTCCATCGACAGGATTATTGACAGACACGGCACAATAAAGGATAATGCTTCATCACGTCTGAAAGAGATCAGGTCAGAAATAATCTCAAAAAATATCCAGGCTTCCAAACGTCTCAATTCAATACTTAAACAGGCACAGAGCGATGGTATTGTTGATTCAGATACTTCTGTATCAGTAAGGAACGGGAGGGGAGTGATCCCGGTAAGCGCTTATGATAAGAGAAGATTAAAAGGTCTGATACATGACCAGTCAGCTTCAGGCAAGACTGTCTTTATCGAACCCGAAGAGATTGTTGAGATCAATAACGACATCGTAGAGCTTGAATATGAAGAAAAAAGAGAGATTGTTAAAATATTAACACTGTTTGCCGATAATATCAGACCGTATATTGATGACCTCCTTGATTCAAATGTTTTCCTGGGAGAGATCGATTTTCTGAGAGCCAAGGCATTACTTGGAAACCACCTGCACTCAATTATGCCTGTCGTTATTGAAAAGCCATTCATCAGCTGGAAGAAAGCTGTTCATCCCTTGCTTTCAATGACATTTGAGAAAATCCCGGGCAGAAAAGTAGTTCCGCTGGATATAGAGCTTAATGATAAAAACCGGATTCTGGTTATCTCCGGTCCGAATGCCGGTGGCAAATCTGTCTGCCTGAAATCTGTAGGACTTTTGCAATATATGGTTCAATGCGGAATAACAATACCGGCGGCTGAAGGATCAGAGTCGGGTATATTTAAAGATATTCTGATAGATATCGGCGACGAGCAGAGCATAGATAATGACCTGAGCACCTACAGCTCTCATCTTATCAATATGAAGCATTTTCTTAAGCACGGTTCGGAAAGAAGTCTTATCCTTATTGATGAATTCGGAACCGGTACTGAACCAATGCTGGGTGGAGCAATTGCTGAAGCCATTCTTAGAGAGCTGAACAGGAATAAAGTGTTCGGTGTTCTTACCACTCACTACACAAACCTTAAGCATTTTGCATCCCTCAATGAAGGTGTTGTAAACGGTGCGATGGCATTTGACAATCATCTGATGCAGCCGCTGTTTCAGCTTTTTATCGGAAAACCGGGCAGCTCTTTTGCTTTCGAGATCGCGAGGAAAATAGGGCTCCCGGAAGAAATTCTTAATGAAGCTTCAGAAAAAGCCGGGGTTAAAAACATCAATTACGACAGGCATCTGAAAGATATTGCACGCGATAAAAGATACTGGGAAACAAAACGCCAGGATATCCGGCATCATGAAAAGCGCCTTGAAGAACTTATTGATGAATATGAACAGGAACTATCCGGTGCAAAAACACTCAGAAAGGAGATCATTGCAAAGGCAAAAGATGAAGCCCAGGTTCTGCTGAAAGAGTCTAACAGGATGATTGAGAACACTATCCGGCAGATAAAAGAATCGCAGGCTGAAAAGGGAAAAACAAAGGACATCAGACAGCAGCTTGATGAATTTAAAGCAAATGTTGTTGAAGAAACAAAACCCCTTGAATCTGAATCAGAGAAGAAAATATCGGGTTTGGCCCGGAGGGCGAAAAAATTTAAATCAGAAGAACCGGCAGAAAAACCTCCGGAACCGGCAACCCCCGATAAGCCATTGAAAACAGGTGATGCAGTCAGGATGACCGATACGATGGCTGCTGGCGAGATTGTAGAGATTAAAGATAAGGTTGTATATGTTGAAACCGGCAGTTTCAGGTTCCGGGTTTCTGCTGATAAATTAGAAAGGATAAGCAGGGCAGAACTCAGGAAGAGCCTTAAATCCGGGATAACCTACCGGGAAGCAGATCCTGCGCTTCAGCAGAGGAAAATAAATTTTAAGCCCGAGATAGATATAAGAGGAGTAAGGGGGGAAGAGGCAATCAACCAGGTCCGCGACCTAATTGATAATGCTTTGATGGTTCAGCACAGGAATTTGCGCATTCTTCATGGAAAAGGCAATGGCATACTCCGGCAGCTTGTTCGGGAGTACCTTGCAACAGTAGATATTGTAAAATCGTTCCGAGATGAGCACATTGAGCTGGGTGGATCGGGAATAACTGTAGTCGAAATGGACTTTTAAAAAGGCAACCGGCTGCCGGTAAAAGAATTTCTTGCCGGTCGCCGGTTGCCGCATGTCGCTGTCGCCGTTTAATACAGTTTTACGCTTCCGTATGATGCGTCGACTTTGACTTTAGATACTGGTGATGAATCTTTTCCGACAATTCCGCTTATTTCGCTGGAGTTATTTTCAACAACACGCTTTCTGTTCTGAAAATTATCTTCATTGTATTTAAGGCCACAGTAAGAGGTTTTTGCCTCGAGGTTAAAGCTGGCCGATTCATCAATTCCAAGTCTTACACCTGTATAATGTGTATTGACCTCAAGTGATTCAAAACCGGCAGGCACATTATCGGCATTAAATGCACCATAACCCCCATCAAGAACCAGCTTTTTTGAAAGTGTTCCTACATTGATATCAGTATATCCGGCGTCGAGCACAAGGTTGTTGATCTTATCTATCCGGAGATTATCATATCTTACATCGCCTACAACCGAGTTAACGGTTCCTAACTGCACTTTGGAATATTTACTGTCGAGGAGCAGAGCCTGTCCTTTATCGACAGAGAAATTACCACTGTATCTTGTGGTCACATCAAGCCAGCCGGCTTCGTCGATAGTCCCGTTACCATATGCAACATAAATTACACTTACAGGTTTCTCACTTCCCCTGGAGAGCTTTGAAGCTGAAAGATTTCCATATTTTACATCAATTTCAAGATGGCCGCTCAGATCATCAAGTTGGGTATCGCCATAAAGGTTTGCCAGAGCAAGATCCATTTCCACCGGCATTTTTACGTTATAATCGATTCTGAATCTTCTCGAATCTCCACCCCAGCCGGTGAAGTTGAATCTATCATCAATTTTGGTTTTGGCAGAGATAACATTACCGTCCCCGGCAAATTGAATATCGATGTAGCTCAGCAGCTTTTGTGCCCTCTCTCTGTTTGGATGTTTTACGGTTACTTTTACATCAATAACAACCTGGTTAGTTTCTGATGTTTCTACAACAATATCACCGTACCTGTTACTGAGATCAAGCTTTGTACCTTTTTGTACTGTGTACTCCTTGTGAAAATCCTTGGTAAGCTCCTCCTGTGCTGAAAGTGTTAATGACAGGAAACAAAGAGCTGTAATAAGGAGTATCCCTGGTTTATATACTGACTTTTTCATCTTCCTTTGGTTTTTGATTTTCATTCCTGATTTCTTTGAGCTGATTTACTATATAGGTCATGACTTCCAGCTTTGTCTGATAATGCTCGATCATTGCATTAATAATTCTTTCATCGTCAGGATTGGCTTTAAGTTCTTTCTGAAGCTGAACATAAACAGAATCCATACTTTTCATTTCTCTCTTTAGTATATCCTGTTGTTCGGGATTAACTGTAAAGCTTCCTGTGCTGATCTCGCTTTCCATCATATTTACCTGGTGCAGATAATAGTTTTCCACTTCCCTGTACTGGGGAGAAACATCGCCCAGTGCCATTCTTCCGCTACTGGGTCTGATGAAATGATCCCATGTCCAGAGTGAGGAAAGGGTAACCAGCAAGGTTACAACAGCAGCTCTGAGCAGGTAAGGAACAATGCTCCTTTTAACACTGCCAGTGCGGAACCTCATTTCCAGTTTCCTGTTGAAACGCTCAAAGTGACCTTCCGAAGGCTCTCCGTCTTCGAAGTAGTCCTTATTGCTCCTGATTATTTCATCTATAGTTTTCATTCCTTAATAATTTTCATTTCCTTTTCTTAATTCTCCGATGAGTTTCTGTTTTGCCCTTGAAAGCTGTGATCGTGATGTACTGCTCGATATTTTTAGTATTTCTGCGATTTCATCATGATCATATCCTTCAAGGAGGTAAAGGGACAGAATCACTCTGTAACCGTCAGGCAGCGTTTCGATGGCCTCTTTTACTTCCTCAACCCGGACATCGATCTCCTCGCTTCTGTCCGATTCTTCACGACTGTCATCCCTTATACCAACATGTGACTCAATATCTTCAAAGACCGCTTTTCTTCTGCCAAGTGCATCGAGTGACCGGTTTATCACTATTTTTTTTAACCAGGCACCGAAGCTTACCGTTCCTGAGTAGGTGTCAATCTTTTCAAAGGCCGACAGAAAAGATTCCTGCATTACATCTTCAGCTTCCATAGTGTCGTTCACAATCCTGAGGCTCGTGTTATACATTGCTTTATAGTATAACTTGTAAATCTGGAATTGTGCCTTCTGGTCGCCGACCTTGCACCCGTCCAGGATATCCTGGTGCAGGTTTTTGAATGCCGCTTCTACATTTGCCATCTTTATGTAAAGACTAGTTCTTATTTGAGATGCTGCACCCACTCTTTATCGTATTTCTGAAACAAAGACGTGGGTATATTTTTAATGCTGCACTCAATTTAAGAATTTTTTTGATTTATAAGGAAAAAAGCAAAAATTATGCCCTGTGTCACCTGCCCGGTAGAGTAATCCAGCTCAGAACCGAACATACTATGGGGAATAGAGTACACAAGGAGTAATATAGCAGCTGCCAGAACCGTATAGAGAGGTCTCTCTTTCTTGCGGTTCATAATAACAGCGAGTATCCAGAATACTAATGCAATAAGGGTTTTATTATCGGTGAGATCCCATCCGAAAGGAACTCCTGTCCACAGTTCTCCAAATGCAAATTTCTGTACCAGAGGACCGAGTATCATTCCTCCGGCAATAAGTAAAAACATTGTCCATACTCCGTATTTTTTATATGACGGCACCCTGGCAATGGCAAGGATCCCTGCACCTGTTGAAAAGAGCATTGCAATGAACATAATAAGGATATGTGGTCCAAGGATATATCCCGGTACTCCTCCCTTAAAACGGATAACTACCGGAGTCTCCTTCATTATTGTCTGAGTTCCTTTTGAATCAGTAATTTCGACATAGTACTGAAGTTTCCCTGCTTCAGGCTGCGGCGGAACAGATGCAAATAACCCGGCTTCCTCTTTCATCTTAAAGATTTTATTCATGATGAATGAGTGTAGCGGATACACTTTATATGTGAAATCAGCATTCTGATATTCATCCTGCGATCTGAACCGTTTGTAAAACAGAATAGCTTTTACTGAAGTATCCTTTATGTTAAGCTTAACTTCTGACCGTTCATCAAGACCGATACTGCGCACCAGCTTCAGTTCATATACCGAATCATTCAATGTTACATTTACCCGTTTGGGATATGTAGGACCTGTTTTTCTCTGATAATATGCAGCTCCGATCGTTATAACAAATGCAAGGAACCAAAGGAGAAACTTTTTCATTTTATCACCCTTATAGATTAATTATTTGTCCGGCCTTAAAGCTGGATCAGCAGTACCATTTTAACGGAATTACGTAAGATTTCAACACTGATAGTCTGTCCTTGTTTCAGCTGTCCCATTCTGAACATATAATCCTGGATATTATTGACACTCTTACCGTTAATCGCAGTAATTATATCCCCGTTTTTCATTCCGCCCAAAGCTGCAGGTCTGCCCGGAGTGACAAAATCGGCTCTGAGACCGTTCTTTACATTACCTGCAAAATCAGGCATTATACCCAGGGTCACACTTTTCCTTCTCATCGGTCTTCCCTGTTCAATTTTGGGTCCTGCTTCCCTGAATTTAAGCCTGTCAGGGGAGGATACGAGTTTTTCAGCGACTTTAAAGATCAGCGATGAAATGGTTACCATTCCCTTATAATTGATTTTATCATAAGTATCTGAGGGAGTGTGGTAATCCATATGAGCCCCGGTTGAAAAAAAGAGTACCGGTATATTTTTCCCATAGAATGATGAATGATCTGACGGGCCGTATCCTTCCTCTGAAAGGGTAAGTCTAAGCAAGCTGGTATCGTTTTCTGAAGAAATCATTTCCCTGAAATCGCCCGCAGTACCTACTCCGCTGATCTGTACATTGCTTGAATCCTTTAACCTGCCCACCATATCGAGGTTAATCATAGCATTTACTTTAGTGAGATCAATACCCGGATTGTCGACGAAATACTTTGAGCCCAGAAGTCCTTCTTCTTCACCACTAAATGCAATACATATTATACTTCTTTTATGGGTTCCCTTTGTGAGAGCAAATTTTTCGGCAAGCTCAAGCATCATGCTCACACCTGATGCATTATCATCAGCACCATGATGAACTGCAACAGTATCAACAGCTCTGCTGCCCGAACCAGGTCCCCCCATTCCAAGATGATCGAAATGAGCACCTATAACTATATATTCATTTTTAAGAGCCTCATCTTCACCCTGCAGGAACATTACTACATTTCTTGTGGTATTCATCTCCCTTATTACCTCAGCTTTTGCGCTTACCGTTGTTTTTGTGGCAAAGCTATGCGGCTTTTTTGTTTCATTAAGTTTCTTTTCGAGATCAGAGATCGTTTGGTTCTCCTTTTTAAGAATAAGATCAGCAACTTCCCTTTTTATTCTCAGCACAGGTATACCAACTGAAAAGTCATTAGGGTTAAGCGACTCAAAAGTATCCTGAGGATCATAAGCAGGACCTGAAACCATCAGAACGCCTGCCGCTCCCATGTCTTTTGCGAGGAGAGCCTTATTGCGGTCGCCGCTGTAGGGAATGAAAGGACTCGTGGAATTATCGACTTCAGGATCGGCCCTTAGAATGAAAACCCATTTGTCTTTTATATCAATACCCTGGTAATCATTCCAGTTCAAGCTGTCTGTATTGATATTAAAACCATATCCGGCAAAAACTGCCTCTGAAATAAGACCTGCATCAGCGCTGAATGCAAATGGTGCGAAATCTTTTTCCGGCATGAATCTTTTGTCTTCAACAGAAAGATCATTCTCAGGTCCTGCAACCAGCCTGCTGGTAACCCGGAACCTCTGAAATCCATCACCTGAAAGAGGCTGAAATCCGTATGAAGCCAGTTCTCTTCTTATATAATCTGCTGACAGGCTGTCACCCGCTGATCCAGTAAGCCTGCCTTTCAGTGAATCAGAAGCAAGATATCTGACATGATGCTGCAGTTCCTTAACAGTGACTTTCCGGTTCGCATTACATGAATACAAAAAAAATATCAGTATCAGTGGAAGTACTCCACTGATGCATTTTAAGGTTGACCTTCTTTCCATAATTAAGATTTGTGTTCAGAGAATATTCTGAGCATAACAATATTAAAACTGAATGTAAAACAATTTGTTATTCAAAAAGTTTAAATGCTTCCTTTATGAGTGATAATGCTTCCCTGATCTGTTTTTCAGTTATTACAAGGGGAGGAGCAAACCTTATTATATGTTCATGAGTCGGCTTTGCAATTAACCCTATATCTTTCATTGCAAGACAGACATCCCATGCCGTTTTACCACCTTTTGGCTTAATAACGACAGCATTCAGGAGTCCTTTTCCGCGTACAAGCTCAATCATATCCGATTTTACATTCCGGAGTTCTTCGCGGAAAATTTTTCCGAGACGCTCGGCATTCACGGCAAGCTTTTCATTTTTAATAACTTCAAGTGCTGCGATTGCAACCTTGGCTGCCAATGGATTTCCTCCGAATGTCGAGCCATGTTCGCCCGGTTTTATTGTCAGCATGATCTCATCATCGGCAAGCACTGCAGAAATTGGCATCACACCTCCCGAAAGGGCTTTCCCGAGAATAAGAATATCTGGCCGGACACCTTCATGGTCGCATGCAAGAAGTTTCCCTGTCCGCGCAATACCTGTTTGCACTTCATCAGCAATAAAAAGGACATTATGTTTTTTGCACAGTTCATAAGATTTTTTCAGGTATCCTTCATCAGGAACAAATACCCCTGCCTCCCCCTGGATCGGTTCGACTAGAAATCCTGCAATATCAGGATCCTTTAAGGTATTTTCCAGAGCTTTCAGATCGTTATAAGGAATGATAATGAATCCGGGCGTGAATGGGCCAAAGTCATTCCTTGCATCAGGATCGGTAGACATAGATATAATTGAAATTGTGCGGCCATGAAAATTTCCTTCGCATGCAATGATCTTTGCATTATCATGTCTGATACCTTTCTTTTTATAAGCCCATTTCCGGCACAGCTTTAGTGCTGTTTCGTCAGCTTCAGCACCCGAATTCATCGGCAGCACTTTATCATATCCGAAATATTTTGTAACATATTCTTCGTATTCGCCGAGAAAAGAATTATAAAAAGCCCTTGATGTAAGAGTCAACCTCTGAGCCTGATCAGTCAGGGCTTTAATAATTTCAGGATGACAATGCCCCTGATTCACTGCTGAATAGGCTGAAAGGAAATCAAAATATCGTTTTCCGTCAACATCCCATACAAACGGACCTTCACCTCTTTCAAGTACGACCGGTAGCGGATGGTAATTATGGGCCCCGTACCTCTCTTCACGATTAATATAATCCTGTGAGTTCATGTTGTTGATTGTTAATTAGTTATGATTTTATTGATAATAGTGACAATTTTACAAAAGCTTTTTGTCTTTTCAAAATGGTAATCGTGATCTCGTTCAGGAGACACGACATTATTTTTCTTCCAGCAGATCCGGTCTTAGTTTCAGAGTCCTTTCTTCAGATTGTTCCTGTCTCCATTTTTCAATCTCCGCTGCATGTCCGGACAGGAGAACATCCGGAACTTTCCATCCTCTGAATTCGGCTGGTCTTGTGTAAACAGGAGGAGCGAGGAGATTGTCCTGGAAGGAGTCAGAAAGGGCTGATTGTTCATCGCCCAGTGCCCCCGGAATAAGTCTTACAATTGCATCAATAATTGCTGCAGCAGGAAGTTCACCACCCGACAGGACATAGTCGCCTATAGAAATTTCCATAGTTACAAGGTTGTCCCTGATCCTCTGATCTATTCCCTTATAATGACCGGCAAGAATAATGAGATTTTCCCGGAGCGACAATCTGTTTGCCGTTCTCTGAGTAAATTTCTCTCCATCCGGGGAAGTATATATTATTTCATCATATGATCTTTCGCTTTTTAACTTTTCTATTGCCTTAAACACAGGTTCAATCATCATTACCATCCCTGCGCCACCACCGAAGGCATAATCGTCGACGCTTTTATATTTATCGATGGCAAAATCGTGAAGGTTGACTATATTGATCTCAACCAGGTTTTTATCCCTGGCTCTTTTAACAATTGAATAGTTAAGCGGACTTTCAAGAAGTTCCGGAAGCACAGTGATAATATCTATTCGCATTGAATATTTTTCGTAAAATTACAAAGATTATGTGAACGGGACAACGGTACGACGGTACAACGGTACGACGGCAAAATATATAAAACCATAAAGTTTGATTTTTTTCTTGTATCTTGTTTCTTGTTTCTTGTTTCTTGTTTCTTGTATCTTGTATCTTTTGTCTTTTGTCTTGTATCTTTTGTCTTCATTTATGGAATGTCGTCCTGATTGCGGCGCTTGCTGCATTGCAATTTCAATATCTTCTTCTATTCCCGGGATGCCTGAGGGCAAGCCTGCAGGAGTAAGGTGCATTCATCTGCTTGATGATAATAAGTGTGCACTTTTCGGCAATTATTCGAGACCAAAAGTGTGTGGCGATTTTAAGGCTGAAGCTGAGTTTTGCGGGAATAACAGGGAAGAAGCGATGAAGATAATGGAGTCCCTGTCGGGTAAATAAGATTGCTTCATTACCTTCCGGAGCTATACACAACCTTCCCTCCCGTGATTGTATAATCCACCTTTGTCTTCATTATTTCACTTTCCGGAATTGTCAGCAGGTCCTTATCAACAATCACTATATCAGCAAGGTAGCCTGGTTTAATAATTCCCTTGCGGTCATCCATGAACTGGGCGTATGCTGAACCCAGTGTGTAGAATTTTATGGCTTCTTCCATTGTTAGTTTCTGTTCGGGGAACCATCCTTCGCCTTCTTCTCCATGCCGGTCTTTTCTTGAGACAGCAGCATAAAGACCTTCCATTGGATTCAAAGGTTCGACAGGGTAATCTGTTCCGAAAGCAAGAATTGAGCCGGCATCAACAAGACTCCGCCAGGCATAAGCGCCCTTGCTGCGTTCATACCCAATGCGTTTTTCATAGAACCTTTTATCGGTAATGCAGTGGGTAGGCTGCATGGATGGAATTACACCAAGCTTTGCAAACCTCGGAATATCAGATTGCTGCAAAGTCTGGGTATGCTCGTCGCGGTGACGGCTGTCGCGCTTCCCGTTCACTTCAATTGCCTTCTCAAATGCATTCAGTAACCAGTTGTTTCCCTTATCGCCAATTGCATGTATGCCGATCTGAAATCCCATTTTGTCTGCAGTCAAAACCATTTTTTCAAGCTCGTCATAGGGCCACATGGCAAGTCCCGATGAAGAAGGATTATCATTATAAGGTTCAAACATCAGGGCTGTGCCCGATCCCATTGACCCGTCAGTAAATGCCTTCAGATAACCGAATCTGATCCAGTCTCCGCTTTTCGGGTATTTCTTTTCGATCTCAAAATATCTTCTGAGAACTGTTGTATCGCCTGTCAGTGGTTCTCCTATATCTATTCTGCTTGTAAGCTGACCCATATTTTGCAGCTTTTCATAGGCTTCAAAGTCTGCTTTGCCGGCATTCTGCAAGCTTGTGACACCAAGCTCGCGAGCCTCCTTCATGGCGAGCAGATAACCTTTCCATGTCCTGGCTTTTTCTTCTTCAGGACTTCTCAGGATTTTAACATCCCCAAGTCTGATGAGGTCGATGGCAGCATCTTTGAGAATCCCTGTAGGTTCTCCTGTCAGAGGGTCCCTTTGAATCTCCCCTCCGAAAGGATCAGGAGTATCCTTTGTTATGCCTGACATTCTCAGAACATAGCTGTTTACAAGAACAGAATGTCCATCGGCGCGATCGAGTAAAACAGGGTTATCGGGAGATACCTTATCGATAAGATCTTTGTGCGGCCAATTTCTTCCGATGAACATCTCATGTTCCCAATGGCCTCCTCTTATCAGTTCTCCAGGTTTTAACCTTGCTACCTGGGCCTTGACTTTTTCTGTAATAACAGCCGGATCAGTGGTATATCTAAGTTCTACGTAATCCGGATCGAGTGGACCAAAATGAACATGTGCATCGTTAAACCCGGGGATCACCAGCCGTCCCTTTGCATCTATTACCCTGGTCTTGTCATTATCAATGTATCCTTCAATCTTTTTTGAGGTTCCGACGGCAATTACTTTTTCGCCCTTTACTGCAATTGCTTCAGCTGATGGTTTATCCCTGTCAATTGTAAGAACTTTCGCGTTAATAATTACAAGATCGGCTTTCTCCTGATGGCTGCATGAAGCGGACATAATTATGGTTATTATTGATAATAAGAGTATTAAGTTTTTCATACCTGGATTTTTTACCAACTGAAATATATTAAAATATTAGGAGATTCCTCGCTATCGCTCGGAATGACTATGTATTTTTGGGGTAGTGGGGTATGGAAGGCGGAATGCCTGCAGCATTCCGCCTTCCATACCTATCCATTCAATAATAATAAAATGTCATTCCGAATGAATCCGCCGGCAGGCGGAGGAATGAGGAATCTCAACAATTCTTAACAAATCGTAAAATGATATTAACCTGTCATTTCAAATGAATACTCCGATAGGCGGATAAGTGAGGAATCTTTATAATATTTTAACTTCTTGTTAAGAAATTTAATGGTTTCTTATGATGCCTCATTTCTGAAAAGAGATAAATTCGCAGAAAATCAAAAAGATGAATATAGCATTGATAGGTTATGGCAGGATGGGCCATGAAATTGAGGAAATCGCCATTCACCGGGGTCATGAAATTAAACTCATAATTGATGTGGAAAACAGCAACAACCTGACTATGAAAAACCTGAAAGGGATTGATGTTGCAATTGAGTTTTCTTCACCGGATGCCGCATTTAAGAATATAACCACATGTCTTGAGATGAAGGTACCGGTTGTCTCCGGAACCACGGGATGGCTAAGCAACTTTAACAAAGCTGCAGATATCTGTAAGAAGAATGGGACATCTTTCATTCATGCTTCAAATTTCAGCGTTGGCGTAAACCTGCTGTTCAGGCTTAATGCTGAACTGGCAAAACAGATGAAAAACTTCAGCAATTACTCCGTGTCTATTGAAGAGATACATCATACAAAAAAGCTGGATGCTCCGAGCGGAACTGCTATAACCCTTGCGGAAGGGATTGAAAATCAGCATCCTTCGTATAAAGGCTGGTGTGATGAGAATGACAAATCAGAAAATATGATTCCAATCCGGTCGGTCCGTGAGGGTACTGTACCGGGAACGCACACGGTTACCTGGGATTCAGAAGTTGATACTCTCAGTCTGAGGCATGAAGCTAAAAGCAGGAAGGGTTTTGCACTCGGAGCCGTTATAGCTGCAGAATTTATTAAAGGGAGAAAAGGGGTCTTTACAATGAACAATGTTCTTGGATTCTGATTATATTTTATACTTTTACCGCTTCAAAAATTAATTTTCATCATGATAGATCTTTTTCAGAAAAAGTACATAAGATTCGCTATTGTCGCCATTATTTATATCCTCGTTGTGGTGTGGATCGGTAATTACTGGCTTCTTCTCGGACTCGGAATTATTTTTGATCTCTACATTACTGAAAAGGTGAACTGGACATTCTGGAAGAGGAGGGACGGGAATAACAGCACAGTTATTGAATGGCTTGACGCCCTTATTTTTGCAGTTATAGCGGTAACGCTTATTAATATTTTTCTCTTTCAGAATTATCGTATTCCGACCCCTTCCATGGAAAAATCACTGCTTGTCGGAGATCACTTATTTGTCAGTAAGCTTGCTTATGGCCCCAGGATGCCTAATACACCGATAGCTCTGCCATTCACTCAGCATACAATGCCTTTTACAAAAGGTAAATCATGGTCAAACCTGGTGCTATGGCCATATAAACGTCTGCTTGGAAGTGGCAAAGTTAAAAATAACGATCCGATAGTATTTAACTTTCCTGCCGGCGATACAGTTGCCGTAGAAGATCAGACAGAAAGCTATTATGAAATTGTAAGAAGAACAGCCAGGGAAATGCAGGCAAGAGACAGTTACGGAAGCAGGGGTCCTCAGCCTGTTGAATTTTATATGACGGCTGCAAGGAAAGATGTACACGGCAGGTTTGAAATTATTTATCGACCTGTTGACAGGCGTGATAATTACGTGAAGAGATGCATAGGATTACCTGGTGATACGATAACAATCAGGTCAGGTGAACTTTATGTAAATGGTAAGCTGGTGCAGGACAATAAGACACAACAAACATCTTATATTGTCACTACAAACGGCACCAGGATTAATCCTAAAAGTCTTGAGAGGCTTAATATTTCGAAATTGGACCAGGAAGGCAGTTCCGGTTCGGCTTATTATTTTTTGCTTACGAAACAAAATGCTGAAACTATATCAAAGTTTCCTTTTGTCACAAGTGTAAGGCCGTTTTACGACCGGGCAGGAGAGTATATGCCTGATATCTTCCCTTATAGTCAGTCATTGAAGTGGAATAAAGATAATTTCGGTCCGCTCTGGATACCGGTTAAAAACTCAACAGTTAAGCTTGATACATCAAATCTCTGTTTTTATGACCGGATAATTGATGTTTATGAAGGGAATGACCTCAGAGTTGACGGTAGCACTATATATATAAATAATGCACCTGTCAGCAGCTATACCTTCAAAATGAATTATTACTGGATGATGGGTGATAACCGGCATAATTCAGCTGATTCAAGGTTCTGGGGTTTTGTTCCCGAGGATCATATTATAGGCAAACCGAAATTCATCTGGCTTTCGATAAACAAAGAAGGCAAAGGGCTGAAAAAGATCAGGTTTGAGAGGATGTTCATGAAGGTAAGATAAAAAAAGAGACTGTCTCAAAAGCTGCGTATTCTTTCATTTTGTTTTTGAACCCTAACCCCATCCCTTCCCCTTAATTTTAAGGGGAAGGGTGTAAACTTTTGATATATTGGTTTTTCACTCCTTCCCTTAGTCTTAAGGGAAGGAGATGGAGGATGGGTTAAGAAAAAGGGAAATGGCAACATTTCTATTTTAAGCTACCTTTTGAGACACCTTCTTTCTTATATAGTTATTTTTTATTTAACCTTTTCCACTACAGCTTTAAAAGCATCGGGGTGGTTCATTGCCAGGTCGGCCAGAGTTTTCCTGTTGAGAGTAATACCCTTTTTATCGAGCTTTCCGATAAATTCCGAATAGCTCATATCGTACTGGTGGACACCAGCGTTGATCCTCTGGATCCATAATGACCTGAACTGGCCTTTCTTTTTCTTTCTGTCACGGTATGCATAACCCAGACCTTTGTCGAGTGTGTTTTTTGCAACTGTGATTACATTTTTTCTTGAGAGGAAATTTCCCCTTGTCTGTTTAAGAACCTTTTTTCTTCTGGCTCTTGATGCGACTGAATTTACTGATCTTGGCATAACTCATTTTTTTGAATGTCAGCGTTCCGCCAGTTTGCGGACACTTTTTAGCTGAACAATCGGTTAAAACTATGATTAATTAACAACGCGCAAAACAATTATTTGCTGGCAAGCATAAGCTTCACGTTCTTCAGGTCGGCTTTATCAACCTGACCGAAATATGTAAGGTTCCTCTTGCGCTTGGTCGATTTTTTTGTCAGGATATGACTCTTGAAAGCATGTTTGCGTTTGATCTTTCCTGTTCCGGTGAGTGAGAATCTTTTCTTCGCACCCGGATTTGTTTTCATTTTTGGCATTTCTGAATATAATATATTAAAACTATTTTTTCTTTTTCGGAGAAAAGGAGATGATCATTCTTTTCCCTTCAAGTCTTGGGAGCTGTTCTACCTTTCCATATTCCTCAAGGTCATTTGCAAATCGCAGAAGCAAAACTTCACCCTGCTCTTTGAACAGTATGGATCTCCCTTTAAAGAACACATAAGCTCTGACTTTTGCTCCCTCATCAAGGAACCTTATTGCATGTTTGAGCTTGAAATTATAATCGTGATCATCAGTGTTTGGCCCGAATCTTATTTCCTTCACAACGATCTTTGCTGCTTTGGCCTTGATCTCTTTCTGCTTTTTTTTCTGCTGATAAAGAAATTTCTGATAATCAACAATTTTGCAAACAGGGGGATCTGCATTCGGGGAAATTTCGACTAGATCGAGTTCCAGTTTGTCTGCCAGCCTGAGGGCATCCTGGATACTCATGACTTCTGCTTCTATTTCATCACCTACAACTCTGACCACTTTTGCAGTGATCCGGTTGTTAATTTTGTGAGCCGGTTGGGTAATCCTGCCGGGGCTTCGTCTGATTGGTCCGGTTATAACTATTTCCTCCTAATTTTTATTAATACTAATTTTACTCTATTGCGTGATCAATATGCAATTTCTTTTTTAATCTCTGCACGAATAAAATCGGCAAATTCTTCAATTTTCATGGTTCCTTTATCGCCTTCGCCCTGCTTCCGGACAGAAACCGTTCCGCTTTCTACCTCTTTTTCTCCTATGATAAGAAGGTATGGGATCCTCTTTAATTCATTATCCCTGATCTTCTTACCTATTTTTTCACTCCTGTCGTCAATCAGTGTGCAAATATCGGAATTATTTAGGATCTGCAAAACTTTTCCTGCATAATCGTTGAATTTTTCGCTGATCGGTAAAATGACTGCTTTTTCCGGTGCAAGCCATAAAGGGAATTTACCTGCACTGTTTTCAATCAATACTGCGACAAACCTCTCCATCGATCCGAAAATTGTCCGGTGGATCATTACGGGGCGATGCTTCTGGTTGTCGCTACCATTGTAGGTAAGTTCGAATCGTTCAGGTAAATTATAATCAACCTGGATTGTACCCAGTTGCCATTTACGGCCGATAGCATCCCTGACCATGAAGTCAAGCTTGGGACCGTAAAAAGCTGCTTCGCCAGGTACAATTGTTGTCACAAGTTTTTTCTCACCTGCAACCTCGATTATATCGTTCTCGGCTTTTTCCCAGTTCTCATCTGATCCGATATACTTCTCTTTGTTGTCAGGATCCCTTAAAGATATTTGTGCTGTGTAATCGTTGAAATTCAGTATTTTGAAAATATAGAGAATCAGATCGATTATGTTCTTGAATTCATCTCTGAGCTGGTCGGGCCTGCAGAAATGGTGAGCATCATCCTGTGTAAAGCTCCGGACCCTTGTAAGCCCGTGAAGCTCACCACTCTGTTCATACCTGTAAACTGTACCGAATTCTGCCATCCGTATTGGCAGCTCTTTATAAGAATGTGGTGTTGCATTAAATATTTCGCAATGATGGGGGCAGTTCATGGGTTTAAGCATGAATTGCTCTCCCTCCTGGGGGGTCGATATAGGCTGAAACGAATCCTTCCCGTATTTCTCAAAATGACCTGAGATCTTATAGAGGTTTACATTTCCAATATGAGGTGTGGCAACAATCTGGTAGCCTCTTTTTTTAAGGACAGAGGTCAGAAAAGTGATTAGATTCTGCCTTATCTCGGCGCCTCTTGGAAGCCACAGGGGCAATCCCATTCCTACTTTCTGGGAGAAGGTAAAAAGCTCAAGCTCCTTACCTATGCGACGATGATCCCTCTTTTTTGCCTCTTCAAGAAATACCAGGTACTCATCGAGCATCTTCTGCTTCGGATATGTGATACCATAAATTCTTGTAAGCATCTTGCGGTTTTCATTTCCTCTCCAGTATGCGCCTGCAACACTTGTAAGCTTAATTGCCTTAATCGGTTCTGTGGAAGGAAGATGAGGCCCTCTGCACAGATCTGTGAAGTTGCCCTGGGTATATAATGAAATTGTGCCGTCGGTCAGCTCGCTTATAAGCTCACTCTTATATTCATCTCCTTTTGCAGTAAAGAAATCCATTGCCTCTTTCTTGCTCACTTCCTTTCTCATGTAAATCTGATTCTGACCTGCAAACTCCTTCATTTTGTTTTCAATAGCCGGAAGATCAGTTTCAGTTATTAATTTTCCGTCGCCCGGATCAACATCATAGTAAAATCCGTTTTCAATTGCAGGTCCGATACCGAACTTAATTCCGGGATACAATGATTCCAGTGCTTCTGCCAAAAGATGTGCTGAAGAGTGCCAGAAAGCATGTTTTGCTGGTTCATCTTCCCATTTATGGAGCTTCAGCGAAGCATCTTTATTAATGGGCCTTGTCAGATCCCATATCTCCCCGTTAACTGATGCAGCATACACCTCTTTTGCAAGCCGTGGGCTTATCTGCTCAGCAATTTCAAGGCTGGTAACCCCGCTTTTAAATTCTTTTGCTGTTCCGTCGGGAAATGTTATCTTAATCATTCTGAAGCTTCTTTCAATTGGAGTGCAAAGATAATTAATTTTTTTAACCACAAAGAGCACTATTATTATCCCTGAGGTCAAATAGAATATCCATTAAAGCGTGTCCCGGTTAAAAAATGGCATGCAATTTGAACTTATTGCAACAGATACCAATACGTAATACAATGAAAAAGTTATTTTACTTCTCAATGGTTCTGCCGCTAATCCTCTTCTCATGCGAAAGAGCTCCTGAAGCCCAATTTTCTGCGGACACCATCGAGCCCGAAGTAGGGCAGGAGGTATTTTTTAACAACGAATCGCATAATGCAGTAGAATTTAAATGGGATTTTGGTGATGGTTATGTTTCTGATGCTGTAAACCCAACCCATGTTTATACAGGTACCGGGACTTTTGATGTAACACTGAAAGCCTATTCCGAAAATGGTCAGTCAAGTGACGCAATAATTACAATTGATGTAAAGATCCCGACTCTGCTTGAGATAGAGGTTGTCGAATATGCAACAGAGAAGCTAATACCTGATGCCAGTGTATTTATGTATCCCACACTTATCGACTGGGAAGGTCAGACTAATGTTGAAGCAGAAGGGTATACTGACGCCGACGGGATTGTGGTGTTCTCTCATCTTGGTCCCTATGTATATTATGTCGACGTATGGGAAGCAACACATGATAACTATACTTTGAAGGTGGACGATATCAATTTTATCAGGACAAATGAGATCATTCCTCACAAGATCAACAGGTTCACAGCCTGGGTTGATGTAGTGGACCATGGAAAGGGTGGAATTGCACGCGACAGATCTTATGTAATCAGTAAGATTGAAAGAAAGACCGATCTTATTCCACAGACTATTGTCAGCGCAACAAATGAAGGCTGGCAGAATTTGTATAACAAAAGCATAAAGCTTAAATAAGAGTATTCAAATATTAATGAAAAATGCAACCTGAAAAGAGTTGCATTTTTTTTGTTCAGGACCTATCTCCCCTGAAACGCTATTGTCCCATCGAACCTGGAATATCCTTTGTCCTGTCTTACTGACATCTGAGGCTTAAAGGTTCCTTTCATAGTTGAACATCCCAGTTCACCGTATTTATTGATGGCGACAAATTTTTCACCCGGGTAGTAATCGGGATTCACTTTTTTATAATGGTCTACTATCATCTTGAGTGCATCCTCGCACGCCTGCTGTGGAGTGCGGCCTTCCTTCATTTTAAGAACCATATAATATGAAGCACAGGATTTTATTACATCTTCGCCCCGGCCTGTGGCACCGGCAGCACCCACTTCATTATCGACATAAAGGCCTGCGCCGATAATCGGAGAATCACCAACGCGTCCGTTGAGCTTGAAGCTAAGACCACTGGTAGTAGTGCAACCTGCAATGTCGCCGTTCACATCTATAGCCAGAACGTTAGTTGTCCCGTAATGATGCTCAATATCAGGAAAATCCTTATAGTAGGATTCCTTTTTAATTATATTCTGAAGGTATTCAGGAGCACCCCAGTCGTCAGTCGGGCTCATCTCTTCTTTCCACCTGAGCCATATTTTCCTGGCTTTTTCGGTAAGAAGGTTTTCCTCAGGAAATCCCCATGCTTTGGCAAATTCAAGCGCCCCGGCACCTACCAGCAGTACATGATCAGTGTGCTGCATCACCAGTCTCGCAACTGATGACGGGGTCTTAATGTTTTCAAGACAGGCTACAGCACCTGCCGAATATGTTTTACCATCCATGAAAGATGAATCAAGCTGCACGACGCCTCTTTCGTTGGGCAATCCACCATATCCTACGCTGGTATCCTCAGGATCGAGTTCAATGATATTAGCAGCCTTTTCAACAGAATCGACTGCGCTGCCGCCTTTTAAAAGTATTTCCCAGCCAGCTTCCAATGCTTTCTTGCCGGTGTCATTGGTATGGCTGGTGATTATAATCGGCTTTATTCCTTTGCTTTTATCCTGAAGTGAAAGTCCGGTCAATGAGGGAAGCACTAAAGCACCGGCACTTATGCCGATAGTTTTATTTACAAAATTGCGGCGGGAGATAAAATTTTTCATCATTAATAAGATAAATAAGTACTATAAATAATTTCTATTTTACTGTGAGATTAGTAGTTACTCTGATCTTGCCATCTCCTTTTTTATCCCAGAGATTTAATTCGCAATGAAGAGGATTGTTGCATTTTTCTCCGGTGATTTTAATATGTGCGGAAACTCTTGATACAAAATCGGAAGTAGCCACACCGTTCTCGGTATAATCACTGAAAAGATCAGCAGAATTGATAATCTCATTTTTATTGGAGTCGGTCACCAGAATACTTAACCCCGGAAAAACAAATCCGTTATCAACATTAAATCCTTTCAGTCCCTCAATCATGAAATAAACATTATCGTTAAATGCAATTATGCCGTCGGTAATAGCCTTGTCGTTTTCCTGTGAAAATAGATAAATTTCATCATAAGTTATACCTCCTGAAGGCTCCGTGACAATCAGCTCATCTGGTTTGACCGAAAATTTGAGTTTGGATGAGTAGGTCCCGGGACCTTTCTTATCCTTTATATTTACATACAGCATGTACTCATCTTTTGACCTCATCGGCGTTGCAACTGTGAGATGGGCAGATAACTCAAGCGGAGAATAGCTGAGACCCTCCTTGTCCCCTTTATACAGATCATCCGAATAGAGCAAAGTGTCACCTGTTTTATCAACTACTGACAGTTCCATTGCAGGAAAGACTTTACCGTTTTCTTTTGCAAATCCCTGGATATCGTTGTAATGAATATAGAATGTTTCACCGTATATAAATGAGTTTCTGGTTATTTTCTCATCATTTACCGTAAGATAAACATCATTACAGGTAAGAACATCTCCTGTTGTTGTGAGACCTGAAAGAAGATCCTTTTTGACAGATTTGCTGAAGTGGCACCCTGTCAGAATAATTGAGATCAGAATTACAGAAAATGTAGGTTTCATCTTTTTATTTATAATTGACATTTAGTGCAAGAAGTTACTCACCTTTTGGCCCATCATAAAGATATGTAAACCAGTTGAATGCTGCTGATCCGTTATTGTTAAGTTCGTTATAAGAAAATAATCCTATCCTGGTACCTTTCCAGTAGCCAGCTGCTGTCGAAAATTTATCACCTGATACGCTGAATGTCTTATTGTCGGTACTATATAAAAACTGGTTCTTATCTCCTTTTATATCAAGCTGAACCTTCAGGAATATTTTTTTTGTTGTTATTGCTTTTTCGGAAGTTATCTTCCCGTTACTTTCATTGAAGAGATATAATTTTCCATCTCTTTTTAGTACACCAATAAGGTTTGTGATCTTACCTCCCATGCTGCAAAGTCCTGCTTTCTGACCATCTGCAATACCGGTAATATCCATTTCTGTTGATGCTTCTCCTTTTACCCCCATAACCTTTTGAGTCAGAGTGTTACGCGCTTTTACGAAGTTATCTGCCCTGACCGCTTTCAGGATAAGAAAACCGGGCTTCTCTGTCAGTGTCCACGAATCCATAACAGGATTATGATTCCATTGCCACTGCAATCCCAGCTCAGGTGAATTGAAATCATCACTGGTCTGGGGTGCGCAAATTCTGAAAGAACCGTTAATATCAGGTTTTTTCCATACATAAACAGGTTCTCCTATTCCGTTCCGGTCTATATCGACACCTATAACCGGCCAGTCATCCTTCCATATTACAGGTTGAAGATGAACTACTCTTCCCATTGCTCCGTCGGACTGGAAATGATAAAACCACCACTGTCCCTCAGGTGTATCGACGAGAGATCCCTGGTGAGGACCATTGATTCCAGTGCTCCCTCTTTCCAGAACAACCTTTTTTTCGTAGGGACCATATATATTTTTTGAGCGAAGAATTGTCTGCCATCCCTGTGCCACGCCCCCTTCAGGAATACTCAGATAGTACCATCCATTCATTTTAAAGATCTTTGTTCCCTCAGCAGTAGGTCCTGTATAAACCGTCACACCTTCATCAATCAGCTTTTTGCCATCATCACTCATCTTATGAATAATTATTGGACCGGCTCCCTTAAGACTATGCCCCAGATATGCTTTCCCGTCTTCATCCCAGAAGGGGCATGGATCTTCCCACCTGGGAATTGCTTTTACCTGTATCAATGGTTCCCATGGTCCTTCTGGCTTTTCTGAAGAGCTCATGAACAAACCTTCATCAGGAGTGCAGAAATAAATCCAGAATCGGTCAGCGTGATATCTGATTGCAGGTGCCCACGAGCCTCCCGCATACCTGTCGTTTGTATTATATTCAGGAAAATCCAAATGGTCATATACCCTGGCAATAATCTTCCAGTTTACCATATCACCTGATTCAAGAACCGGCATTCCCATGAAATGGAACTCTGAGCATACCATAAAATATTTGTCGCCAACTCTGATGACATCCGGATCAGAATAATCAGCATTGAGAATGGGATTGATATATGTACCGTTTCCCTGGTCACCCCACGATCCTGTAAGGCTTTGCGCTGCAATTATCTGACCTGTGATTAATGTCAGAAGAGTCAGAAGTGATGATTTCAGGTTCATATTGGTTTCGGAATTTATCTGTTATTTTTCAGAACATTGTCTAATTCCCTCTTAATAATTGTTGTCCAGACTTTATATCCATTTGAATTCAGATGCAGTTTGTCATCAACAAATAATTCATCTTTAGGCTCTCCTTTTTCATTCAGAAATTCATTTTCGGTTTTAATGAAATAGGTATTCCGGTGGTTTTTACAGGCTTCATGGATTAGTTCATTTGTTTTTCTGATTTCAGGCCATACTTTCCACCGCGACGTTACAGGTGTTATTGCGATCCAGAAGACAGGAGCAGAGGGATGGTATTTACGGAAGGTTTTCAGAACATTCAGGAATAGTTTTTTTACCTCTTCCGGGCTTTTATCATTAGCATTCCCGATAATATCGTTTGCTATGAAAAGCACCAGTGCACTGCATGGGTGATGCGAAAAAATCCTGCTGGCATACACAGCAAAGTCGCTGAGCTTTGCACCTCCGTAACCACGCTGGATCACATTATAGGGAGCCATATCTTCGGCTAGCGTCTCCCATCGCCTGATGCTGGAGCTTCCGGCAAATAATATCGCATCATCGGGATACTGAACTGTTTTATCGAGCTTCTCAAACTTCTGAATTTCGGGTTCCCATGCTTTTACCTCCGGAAGATCCTTCCATGTCTTTAAAGGAGAGCAGGAAAGAAGTAAAATGAATAATAATGAATATAAATATCGTATCATTTAATATGGTTTTTCTGTCACAGGCATAAAGGTAGAATTAAAATGATTTTATTTAATAATTTTTATGTTTTGATATCGTTCTCTTTTTATCAAAAAAAAGTTACGTTTGTAAGAATTATTAGCTTACCCGGAACAATTATTAAATAATCTATGTCAAAGAAACAGTTGTTCATTACAAAACCGCTTGATCAGTTGATGATGGAATCAAAAGAATCAGGCGGACTGAAAAGGTCTTTGTCGGCTCTCAATCTGACAACTCTTGGAATAGGTGCTATTATCGGTGCCGGGATTTTCGTAATAACCGGTCAGGCTGCCGCCCAGTATGCCGGGCCTGCGATTGTACTTTCATTCATCGTGTCCGGATTTGCCTGTGCATGTGCAGGATTATGCTATGCTGAATTTGCATCAATGATACCCATCGCAGGCAGCGCATATACTTATTCATATGCAACACTTGGTGAATTTCTGGCATGGATTATCGGATGGGACCTGATTCTTGAATATCTCTTTGCGGCATCGACAGTTTCTGTCGGCTGGTCGGGTTATGTAGTAAGCTTTCTGAAGGATCTTAATATTTACCTTCCGCCACAATTCACCGGAGCCTCCGGGACTGTCCTCGTAAACGTTCCTGATATGGGGTGGAAACCTCTGTCCGATGCTTTCGCACAAACTCTTGCAGCTTCAGGGGTAAATGTCGATGCTCTTTCGCATGTAACCTGCATCCTTAATTTACCGGCAATGTTCATTGTTGCCCTGTTGTCGACTCTCCTGGTTATAGGGATCAAGGAATCGGCCAATTTTAATAATGTAATGGTAATAACAAAAGTATCAGTCATCATACTTTTCATCGCATTGGGTTTTATGTTTGTAAAAGCATCCAACTGGCATCCTTTCATTCCGCCAAACGCTGTTGAATCAACTCCGGTTTCTGAGTATGGATCTTTCTGGGAATGGCTGAAAGCCTACAGCCATAGCTTTGGCAAGTTTGGAATTAGCGGAATATTCAGGGGAGCAGGTGTTATTTTCTTTGCATACATCGGATTTGATGCTGTTTCGACTGCTGCGCAGGAAGCAAAGAATCCACAGAAAGACATGCCGATAGGTATTCTGGGTTCGCTTGGAATATCGACGGTTCTCTACATTCTGGTAGCAATAGTCCTTACAGGTATTGTAAGCTATACTACATTAAACGTTCCTGATCCGGTTGCTGTCGGTGTTGATGCTATGGGCAAAGGTATGTTCTGGCTTCGTCCTATTGTGAAAATTGCTGCAATAGCAGGGTTAAGTTCAGTTATTCTGGTAATGCTTCTCGGACAGCCCAGAATATTCTTCACGATGGCGAAGGATGGTTTGCTTCCACCTGTTTTTTCAAAGGTTCACCCGAAATTCAAAACTCCGTATATCAGTACTATCGTGACAGGTTCAGTAGCTATGATAATTGCAGGGATTCTGCCAATCAGCATTCTCGGCGAACTTGTTTCAATAGGGACTCTTCTGGCTTTTATAATTGTTTGTCTTAGTGTACTTGTTTTAAGGAAATCAAGACCGGATATTAAAAGGCCGTTTAAGACACCCTGGGTTCCGGTGATCCCTATCCTGGGTGCAGCGATTTGTTTTATCCAGATGGCTGCTCTGCCAGGAGATACATGGCTAAGGCTTATTATATGGATGGCAATAGGATTCTGTATTTATTTCTTTTACGGTGTAAAGCACAGCAAGGCAAGAAAAAGTAACGGGACAACGATCTGACCCCCCATCCCCCCTGAAGGGGGACTTAAGCCCATTATGCTGACCCCCCATCCCCCCTAAAGGGGGGCTATAAACCCATTATGCTGACCCCCCATCCCCCCTAAAGGGGGGCTATAAACCCATTATGCTGACCCCCCATCCCCCCTAAAGGGGGGCTATAAACCCATTATGTAATTTTAAATGAATCCGGTGTTGGTTTCAACCCCCCTTTAGGGGGGCTTGGGGGGTTTTTAATAATTACAATTCGTCCGAAAATACTGCTCTTGGAAGATCTCTCAGATTATATCTGGATGCCATAGATTCTCCATACGCTCCGGCAGACCTTATTGCAAAAATATCTCCTCTTTCAGATTCAGGAAGTTCAATGAACTTTGCAAAAGTATCAGACGATTCGCAGACAGGGCCTACAACATCGTACCTGAATAAATTTCCCTCTGATGTAAGATTTTCGATTTTATGATGCGCCTGGTATAGTGCGGGGCGGATGAGGTCCGTCATTCCTGCATCGATGATAGCAAAAAGTGTGTTGACTCCGTTCTTTATATACAGGACTCTTGAAATCAGCGATCCGCACTGACCGACGACAGCTCTTCCGGGTTCAAGATGCAATGCCTGTCCGGGTTTCAGGTCAATGAAATCATTAAGAAGAGAGAAATACTCCGGGAACTTGGGTGACTTTTCAGGATTCTCATAATCAATTCCGAGTCCACCTCCGACATTCACTACTTCCAGATTCACATTATGTGCTGTGAACCATTCCTGCAGCTCATTAATATGGGTACAAAGACTTTGAAAAACTGATATTTTAGTTATTTGAGATCCTATATGAAAATGCATGCCTATAAGGCGAACATTCTTCAGGTCTGTTAACCTTTTAAGGACGTTCTCCAGTTCCCATGTATGTATTCCGAACTTACTTTCCTCAATTCCGGTTGTAATGTATTTATGAGTATGAGCATCTACTAAAGGATTGATCCTTAATGCAATCCTGACCGTTTTATTCTGTTCTGCAGCAAGCTGGTTTATAACTTCAATTTCCGGTATCGATTCACAGTTGAAGCAGAATATACCTGCCCTGACTGCTTCGCTGATTTCTTTGTCAGTCTTACCTACGCCTGCAAACACAACTTCAGAAGCATCAAATCCTGCAGCAATTGCAGCAGCAATTTCATTCCAGGAGACACAATCGGCACCAAAGCCATAGGAAGCTATGATCTTCAGGATTCTCGGATTGGCATTGGCTTTTACAGCATAGTGTACTTTATAACCTGAGTTCTGTGACTCTTTTTTAAGAGTACTGAGAGTGGCATTTAAAAGATCAAGGTCATAAAAATAAAACGGCGTTGGCTGGCTGCCAAATTTCTCTATAGTTTTTTTATCGATCATTTTCTATTTAAAAAGATGTTTACTGAGTTGTCTAAGCGCTTTGGTTTTATTGGCGGTATCAATTAACAGCGAAAGACTGTTCGGACTTCCGCCATATGATATCATTTTAAGAGGAATTGTATTAAGGGCTTCGAATATCTCAGGTGCAGAACCTGTGCGATCTGTCCTGAAATCGCCGACAACACATATAATTGTCTGGTTTTCCTCAATTTCTACTTTCCCAAGTTCCCGGAGGTCCTTAGCTATCTCATTGAGATATTGCGGATTATCTATTGTCAGTGATACTGCTACCTCTGAAGTCGATATCATATCGATCGGTGTTCTGTATGATTCAAATATTTCAAAGACTTTCCTCAGGAACCCGTACGCCATTAACATCCTGTCTGATCTGATTCTCAGCACAGAAATTCCATCTTTTGCAGCTACCGCTTTGTAATCGAGAAGCACGCTGCTCGAAGTAATGAGTGTCCCCTCATCATGAGGTTCCATAGTATTCTTAAGGCGTACAGGTATATTTTTCTCCTTTGCAGGGTTGACGCTTGACGGATGCAGTATTTTGGCTCCAAAGTAGGCAAGCTCGGCAGCCTCATCAAAGGATAATTCCCTTATTACTTTTGTATTTTCAACATACCGCGGATCATTATTATGGAATCCACTGATATCTGTCCATATCTGGATCTCTTTGACTTTCAGCGCGGCTCCGATTATGGAAGCAGAATAATCACTTCCTCCGCGTTTAAGATTATCAACTTCTCCGAATACATTCCTGCAGATAAATCCCTGAGTAATAATGATAGTCTCTGAAGCGTATTTTTCAAGCTCCCTGTTTATATTCTCTTCAATATAAAAATAATCAGGTTCGCCATCCTTATCGATACGCATAAAATTCAGTGCAGGAAGCAATATTGAACTTATCTTTTTCTCCTGCAGGAGATTGTAAAAGAGCGAAGTTGACATAAGCTCACCCTGCGCAAGAATTGCTTTTTCCTGGAGTTTTGTAAAAACTCTCAGTGTAAAATTGTTGATATAGTCAAAATGTGAGTCAATAAGCTCACGTCCGATCTTCCTGAAAGGAGTGGTCGAAAAAAGAGCCTGAACCACACCGTGATACTTTGTTCTCAGGAGTTCAATCTTTTCAGAAGCGCCATTTACATTCCCGTCATAAAGAAGATCCGTGATTTCGACGAGACTATTTGTTGTACCTGCCATAGCAGAGAGTACTACGACTTTTCTGTCACTGTCAGTAATTAACGGGATAAGGGCTTTCATTCTGTCGGGAGTTCCTACCGAAGTCCCTCCGAATTTCATAATTTTAACTATATCCATCTTTCGTCAATATTTAAAAAAAAACCTGCATTTTCAGCAGGTCTGTAATATCTTCACCATTAAAAACTCTCAGATATCACAGATGCAGACCTGGTTTTTTTATCTGTTTGCCCATAGTATTATAATCAGTTTGCAAAAATATACTTTTATATTATACGATTCCAATTGTTTGGATTTTTTTTGAATTTTTTGTTACATTTGCAGCCTCAATATTCTTGCCGCCCAGATGGCGAAATTGGTAGACGCGCTAGTTTCAGGGACTAGTGTCAGTGATGATGTGCAGGTTCGAGTCCTGTTCTGGGCACTAAAAACGGCACAAGGGCTTGACGGCGCAGAGGCGCAGCGGCTCTGAATCGAACAGTTCTTTAATAATTTGTAATTTTATAACTCAAAGCTTTTTTGCCATTGCGCCATTGCGCCATTGTGCCATTAAGCCTTTTTCCTGCCCAGATGGTGAAATTGGTAGACACGCCAGCTTGAGGGGCTGGTGCCGGTTACGGTGTGCAAGTTCGAGTCTTGTTCTGGGCACCAAAAAGCCAGATTGTTTATGACAGTCTGGTTTTTTTATGCATTTTTGTATCACCGGATTCTTTTATAGTCAAATATTCTTACGATGAAAAAACACATAAATCTTCAACTATTATTTTTCTTTCTTTTTTCAACTTCATACCTTATTGGAAATCCTGATTATCAGGATAATCTAAAAGCTGACCAGAAGTGGGCTGAAAAGGTAGGAGCGAAGAATATTCCGCGGGGGGAAAAAGTATTCAACGTGAAAACTTTTGGAGCGAAAAACGACGGGGTCACGCTCAATACAAAAACTATCCAGGCCGCTATCGACGCCTGTTCAGTAAAAGGAGGCGGAATAGTGACATTCGATACCGGGTCTTATGTGACAGGATCGATATTTATAAAAAAGGGAGTTAATCTGGTGATTGGTAAAAACACCACTTTACTTGGAAGCCAGGATATCGCTGACTATCCTGAAATTGATACCCGGATTGCTGGTGTCGAGATAAAATGGCCTGCTGCACTTATAAATATACTGAACCAGGAAAAGGCAGCCGTTACCGGAGAGGGTACAATCCATGCAAGAGGCAAGCCATTCTGGAACAAGTACTGGGAGATGCGCAGAGAATATGAGAAGAAGGGACTCCGGTGGATCGTTGATTATGACTGCAAAAGGCCCAGAACGATGCTAATTTCTGGTTCAAAAAATATCACGGTTAAAGGTATCACTCTTAAGCAGGCAGGATTCTGGACAGTGCAGATCCTTTATTCAGAATATGTTACTGTTAATGGAATAACAATACAGAATAATGTCGATGGCAGCGGACCAAGCACTGATGGCATCGATATTGATTCTTCATCATGGATACTTGTTGAAAATTGCGATATCGATTGTAATGATGATGATTTCTGCCTGAAAGCAGGTCGCGATGCCGACGGCCTGAGAGTGAACCGTCCGACAGAATACGTTGTGATCAGAAATTGCGTGGCTCGCAGGGGTGCCGGACTGGTTACCTGCGGAAGTGAGACTTCGGGGAGCATAAGAAATGTGCTTGCCTATAACCTTACTGCCAACGGCACGACAAATTGTATCAACTTCAAATCAGCAATAACAAGGGGTGGCACGGTTGAAAATATCTTCGTCCACGATATTGTTATGAATAATGTCGGTACAATGCTGCGCGCAACTATGGACTGGAATCCAAGTTACAGCTATTCAACGCTTCCGGAGGGCTACTCTTATGACAGTATTCCGGAACACTGGAAGATCATGCTTAAGCAAGTGTCACCTGAACAGGGCACACCTCATTTCAGGAATGTACATATGTGGAATATGCGTGGCACGGTAAGAGGAGCTGCAATTTCAATCTCGGGCATGAAAGAATCTCCAATTGAGAATTATTTTCTTTCAGATATTGATATTGAGGCCCGTACTCCGGGTGATATATCGTTTGCAAAAGGATGGAGATTCAATAACGTCACGTTTAAAACTACAACTCCGGGAGCTTTAAAAGTCCAGAACAGTTCCGATATGCAGACTGATTTAACTGATAAGAAGTAAAATATTAGTTTATATGACTATCGGGAATGAATAATAAAAGCTGAGTATGTATTTTTACTTTGCATGTACTCAACCCCCCGGCCCCCTTCTCTTGCGAGCAAAAGAAGGGGGTGAGAAGTTATTAAGCCCCTCTTTGCGAAGCACTACCCTTTATACACATCCTTATGTATTCAGTAATAAAGTATACTATGAAATAAGATGCCCAAATGGACGAAGGAGATTCCTCATCCCGCGAATGCGGGATTCGAAATGACAGGGCGATTAGAAATCAATAGGGGGGAGAAGCGGCGGGCCATAAAATAAGATAAATTAAAAACATATGTCTGGTGGCCCGCCGCTTCTCCCCCCCTTTGTGAATAATAAAATGCTGTCATTTCGAGGCGAAGCCGAGAAATCTTCCTCTCGCAAGGCTGCTTTGGATTTGTGTATAAAGGGTAGTGCAAAGCAGAGAGGGGTTAGGGTGAGTGCGTGAAGATAATAATAGATATTCAGATATTTTATGTAATTTATTATTGATTGCCGATACTCATTTTAGTTTATTATCGAATCGTATAGTACCTGGAGAATTTCAGACCTTATATTCAGATCCGAAAGCAGACTATTATTCCTGGTAGGATAGACCCTGTTGCATAAGAATATATAGGTTAATTCATACTTCGGGTCAACCCAGACAAATGTCCCGGTATATCCCGAATGCCCGAAACTTGACGGAGAAGCGCTTTTTGCAGGATAAGCATCCTTCAGTGAAAGCTCCCCGTTATTAAGCATTGGTTTATCAAATCCGAGTCCCCTGCGGTTATTGTTTTCAGGAAATTGCACCCTGGTATATCTCTCCATTACCTCTTTCCCTATTATCTGTTCACCTCCATATGACCCCATGCGTCGATACATCTCCATCAGCTTCATCAGGTCGTTTGCAGTTGCAAAAAGTCCTGCATGACCGGATATTCCTCCAAGCATAGCAGCTCCTTCATCATGCACAGTTCCCTGCAGAAGCTGTTTCCTGAAAAGCGAGTCATACTCAGTAGGTACAATCCGGCTAAGTGGATACTTCTTCCAGGGATTGAATGCAATATCATAAGCGCCTATTTTATGGTAGATATTTTCGGTAACAAAATCGTACCATTTTTCACCGGTCAGATTTTCGATAATGTCAGGCGATATGATGAAGCCAAGATCAGAGTAGAGATATTTCTTTTCAGTCAGGGGCGATTTTTTTATTTCTGTGAAGATCTTCTTCCTGTATTTATTGGTTATATAGAGACCATTTGCAACCTCAAGCGGGTATTTTTCTGAATACTTCTGATCAAAGACACTCTTTTTAAGTTCACCGTTTTTCTTCAAAGTCTCTTTCCAGAACGGAATCCATGTTTTTAGTCCGGCTTGATGAGTAAGAATTTCTGCCATTTGCAAGTTCCCCTTATTTGATTTCCTGAAAAACGGTAGATATTCCCCAAGAGTTTCACCAGGTGAGAATTTGCCTTCAGTATCAAGAAGCATTAAACCGGGAAGGGTGGAAGAGACCTTTGTAACTGATGCAAGATCAAAGAGATCATTTTCCTGTACAGCCACCCTGTTATCATAGGTCTGAAACCCATAGGTCTTCCGGAAAACCACTATCCCCTTTCTTGCGGCCATCACTTCGCAGCCGGGGAATGCTTTAAGTGTTAATCCTACACTTATAATTGAATCAATTTTCTTCTCAAGAAATTCTGATGACATCCCTGCACTTTCAGGCAGCCCGTACTGCATTCTGATATTGCCCGGAGTAATTATTCCAAAGTGGTAAGGCCATATTTCATTTATTGTCACAGGAAGCATTCCTCTGGCTCCTATTCCTCCAAATATCAATTGGGCGGATAAATCCTCGGTGAAATCATTTTCCTGGTATGAAAGAACCAGCCCGTCAGCACTCCTGAGTGATCTAATCTTGTCGAGAGCATATGGATTTCCAAACCATGTAACTATTAGTTTTGTATTTTCTTTCAGCTTTTCAAGAAATCCGTTCAATTCAGGCTTTATTCCGAAACCTGTCTGAGGATGCTGATCCAGTCCATATACCCCTGCTATAACGAGATCATAGCCTGATAGCTTTTTTATAAGTTTTGCAGCAGCAATGGAATCTGCAGGATCAATAAAATAATTATCAACGGGATAATATTTTGAAATTCGATACTGATATAAGGATGTTCCGGCTTTATTAATTGCAACAGTTGCTATCCTGGAATTCTCAAAGTTTTTTAAAGGCAGGATATTGTTCTCGTTTTTAAGGACAGTTATTGCATTTGCGTACAATTCCCGTATCAGTGCTTTTGTCTGAGGAGAAGATAAATCGCCGGAGATATTTTCAGTATTTATGAAAGACCTGATATTTAATCCAGCCCAGAACTTTGCTGCCAGGACCTTTCTGCATTTTTCATCAATAGCTGTCTGCGCAAGATTACCCTTCTTTATCGCTTCAGCAATTGTTTTGATTGTCTTCTCAGGATTTTCCACGTACTCAAGCACGTCCATTCCTGCTTTGAGTGCCATAACCTCAGCTTCTCCAGGTAAGGTGTATTTTGTAACACCTCCCATGTTCATAGCATCAGAGATTACTAATCCTTTGAAAGATAATTCATTCTTCAGCAGCCTTGTCAGAACCTTATATGAAATTGTAGCCGGAAGGTTTAAGACCGAGTCGATTGAAGGAACACTCAGATGTCCGGGCATAATACCTGTTATTCCGGCTCCAATGAGTGTTTTGAAAGGCATCAGTTCAACCGAATCGAGCCTTGCTCTGGAATATCTGATCACCGGAAGATCAAGATGTGAATCAATTTCAGTATCACCGTGTCCCGGAAAATGTTTACCTACTGCGATGATTCCATTATCCTGTAAACCATTCATATACATAAGTGTCTTCCTGCTTGCATTGCCGGGATCTTCACCGAAGGATCTGAAATTTATTACGGGATTTTGCGGATTGTTGCTTACATCTGCGACAGGAGCAAGGTTAATCTCTACACCTGCTCTTTTAAACTGTCCTGCGACAGCTTTTCCCATCCTGTAGATCAGAGAATCATCCGTGATGGCTCCCAATGTCATCTGAAACGGAAATTTTTCTATTTCTTCCAGTCTCATACCCATACCCCATTCTCCATCAGTGACAACCATTAAAGGCACCTTTGATATCTGCCTGAAATAGTTGATCATTTCCGTCTGCTTCTCAATCTTACCCTGAAAAAAGATAACTCCTCCAATACCGTTTTTTTTGATCAGGTTACTTAAGTAGACATCATAACTGATATCGCGGTTAGAAAAGGCTGCAACCCATATAAGCTGAGCAATCCGTTCCTCAGCTGATAGTGAATTAAATACCGAATCAACCCAGGGGTGATTCATATAATTCAGAAACGGAGGATCGTTTTTTTGTGCATTAACTTTAACAGTTAATACAAGTATTAATATGAGAATTATTGATTTGACGGGACGATAATTCATATGTTGCGCGGATTTTTATTGATCAAATATCTTCCTGAAAAATTGAAGCTTAAATTTAATCAGGGAATCTATATATAAAAATTATTTTATTACTATAATTTTTCGTGTACTTGTCTTTTTACCTGTTCGCAGAACACACAAATAGATCCCCTGTCCATATAAGGCTGAATTGAATTCTTCCGTGTAGAATCCGGCTTCAAGTTTTCCATCAAAAAGCACAATTTTCTCTTTGCCAGTCATGTCATATATTTTCAGGGTAGCTTCCGCTTTGCCGGTTATAGTGAACTGGATTTCGGCCACACCATCAACGGGATTCGGATATATTCTGACAATCGTGTTCTCTTCTGCTGTTGTCTCCGAAAATGCATGATTAATAGTGTTCCATACATCTTTGTATTCTCCTTCATAGCTTAAAGCCCATATTCCGATCCCCGCCAGGTTTTTGGAACCGGCAAAGTTATATTTCATCGAGAGGCTCATATTGTCATCGAACCATAACTGTCTCCACGAAGATGAAACTGAATAGCTTACCCATGGGACTTTTGTTACCTGATCAAAAGTCTTAAAATAGTTATCTGAAAGTTTTTGCGCTGCTGAAAAAGTTCTTGCCGTTCCTGTTCCTGTAGTATTTGATTTCCTGACTGAACTGACCACCGGCCAGTCATAACCGTACCACGGGACGCCTAAAAACAGTTTCTCCGGAGCAACGCCGGCACCCAGGTATGTATTGACTGTTCTGGTTACATTATAATCTTCCCGGTCCAGGGGTGCTACCGGTCCGGCGGTTGATGATCCGCTCCAGAAATAATTATAACCCATAACAATCAAATAATCACATAGTTCTGATAATTTCTTAAAATCCCATGCCCCTGTCCAGTCTACTGCCGGAGTGGCCAATGAGATCTCTGCTTCCGGCAATGCGGTTTTTATCATTATTACCGCCCTGTCAATAAAACTCACAAGGTTGTTTCTCTGGGAAGCACTTATAGATTCAAGATCGAAGTTTACACCATCACCATTCCTTGATTTCAGCAATGATATTATATTATTTATCAGGAACTTCTGCTTGAGGGTATCGGTTAGCAGCTCAGTATTTCTTGAAGTTCCGAAATTTGTCACCGTCAAAAGTACTTTTGTGCCTCTGAGGTGAGCATAATCAATAACCGGAGTAGAGTTCCAGCTGTGGATTGAGGTGTATCCGCCGGTTGCTGTATCGACTTCGTAGCTGAAATACGCAATATGGGAAAGTGTGCTGTAATCATAATATAAATAGGTTGCAGAGGGGGCCCAGTAAGGATGCCATCCGAGCACTTTCCGGATCAGGGTTTGGGGCCGGTTTGTTATCAGTTTCGATGGAACTGATCCGGCTTTTTCTTCGTGTTCATAGTCTTTTGGGAAAAAAGCAGAATAGAATTCGCTCTCAGTCTGATGAATTCCTTTCCTCAGGCTATCGGATTCCTGGGATGCCAAAGACAGGCTGCTGAGTATCAATACACACAGGAAAGATAACTTTTTAAGCATATGCGCTAAAAGTTAATTGCCAAAATGCAAAATCCGGAAGTGTGCGTCAGTGATCCCCTATGTTGCATTCCTGAAAGTATCTTTCTTTAAGAAGCTTTAAAATACTTATTATAAACTTCCATATTCCGCTCCAGAAGTGACGCTGAAAGATCATGAGCTTTACTGCTATCCTTTAATTTTAATGCGTCAATTAATTCGCCCTGATATTTTAGTGTATATTCTTTTTCACCTTCGATATTTCCATAAATAAGATTTCTCATTCTTGGCAGAAGGGAGTAAACAGGTTCAAGACTTATAATAACGATTGGATTGTGAGTCGATTTTGCCAGGTTCATATGAAACCTGTTGATAAGATCAACTTCAAGCTGTGTATTATCCGGATTACATTTCTTTAGTTCTGTAAGGTTTTTCTGAAGTGTCTTAATGTCATTCTCCGATCTGTTTCTGGCAGCGAGGCTGGCTATTTCAGGTTCGAAAAGACGTCTGACTTCAATAATCTGCAAAATAAGATCAGAGTTGAACCTTAAATCGTAGAACAGGTGAAGTGAATTGATTGCATCCTCTATCTTCAGTTCGGTAATATAAATACCGCTCCCTTTTCTGATATCAATCAGGCCCCTTGCACTTAATCTTCTCAGAGCTTCTCTCAACGCTGTACGGCTAACTGCAAATTGAGCACAGAGTTCCTTTTCGGATGGCATCCTGGTTCCCGGAAGCAGCTTTTTTTCACGAATTGCTTCTTCGACTTTCCTCTCTATTTTCTGGCTCAGAGTAAGACCGGTTCCAATTTTACTGAAGAGATCTTCCATAATTTTCTGGTGTTATATTAAAGGAAGGCTTATTGATAGTTTTCCCGATAAAATTCCAGGGCTTTTTTTACTGAACCCTGCTGGATCAACAGGATCTTTGCCGCTTCACGTTGTATGTTTAATTCTTCTACAATCATTCGGGTGCCACGTTCGATAAGCTTTTTGTTTGTAAGCTGCATGTTAACCATTTTATTGCCTTTTACCCTGCCAAGCTTTATCATTACTGTGGTTGTTATCATATTTAAGATCATCTTCTGTGCTGAGCCAGCCTTAAGCCTCGTACTACCTGTAACGAACTCAGGTCCAACTACAACTACAATAGGGATCTCGGTTACCTCAACCAGTTTACTTACAGGATTGCAGGTTATGCATCCGGTGAGGATACCGTTTTCTCTGGCTTTAAATATACCTCCGATAACATAAGGAGTTGTTCCTGATGCAGCTATTCCAATAACTGTGTCTTTTGTGTTGATATTAAATATTTCAAGCTCCTTCCATGCTTTATTCGGGTCATCTTCAGCCGATTCTACAGCTTTGCGCAGGGCTACTTCCCCTCCGGCAATTAATCCGATTACCATCGTATCAGGAACACCGAATGTAGGAGGAACTTCCGAGGCATCAAGCACACCAAGTCTGCCGCTGGTACCTGCACCCAGATAAAAAATACGACCACCTTTTTTCATCCTTTCAACGATCCTGTTTATCAGCTTTTCAATCTGGGGAATTGCTTCCCTTACAGCTATGTGTACTTTTGAATCTTCCAGGTTGATGTTTGTCAGCAATTCCTTTACCGTCATCTTATCAAGGTTCTCAAAATTTGAAGATGATTCGGTTATGCTGATATTTTGTTTGATTTTTTCGGTTTTGCTCATTATGTTCCGGAATAAAGATTAACAATGTGGTATCTGATGAGGTCGGCCATAGGGGATAACGTGAAATTCCCGGGATTCAGATTATTCTTTCGCAGTGATTCTTCAAGGAAAGACCTGAAATAATAAGCTATGCTTCCGGTAAAATTAACCGGGTATTTTTGTGATTCCGGATACTGAAGAATATTTCTTGTGATAAATTCCTCAAAGCTTGATGTTATAATCGTCTGTAATTCGGAAATGTGAATATTTGCAGAAATGAACCTGGCAAACTGACCAAGAAACCTGTTGGGGAAAGGTTTCATATATACACACTCAAGTATCTCGGCAGGTGTAATTTTATATGTATCAAAGAAAAGATCAATAACCTGTCGGGAAACCTGCTTTTTAAGTACAGCCGATATTAATTTCCTTCCGATGACTGCTCCGCCGCCTTCGTCACCCAGAATATAACCCAGAGGAGAAACGTTTGAAACAATTTCAGTACCATTATAATAACACGAATTTGAACCGGTTCCCATAATACATGCAATACCTGGTCTATTCTGACATAAAGAACGTGCAGCACCCAGCAAATCGCTTCCAATATATATTTCATCAGCAGAAAAAAAACGGTTAAGAGCTTCTCTTACCGTATTGTTTTTAGATTCGCTGTTACAGCCGGTACCATAAAAAAATATTTTTTCAAAGGATTCTCCTTTATAATTGTCAAGCTCTTTTTTCAGAAGAAGATATATCTCGTCAACAGGAAGAAAATAAGGATTTATTCCTGATGAGAATAATGACTCCTGCGGAGAGCCATTTTTTATAATTTTCCACTCTGTTTTTGTTGAACCGCTGTCTGCAACAAGAATCATAAATACCTGAGAAATAAATTATGTTGCTGTAAATAAATATATTAAAAAGAGAAAATTTCTGTCTAAGAGATCAATATTACAAAAATAATGTAAAAATATTGTTTTTTGTAAGATGTATGACAAATTTAAAAAACTTTCTAAATTTGACTTATTATACTTAAATTTCAATCCAAATATTTTCGTGGATGAAAAGCAGCCTTTTAAAACGAGTATCATTTCTGACTATCCTGGCATTACTCAATTTTGTTTCACTTTATTCCCAGGGAAATGAAAAACTGAAACATAAAGCATTGGATAAGCTGAGCAACTGGCAAAATCCATTGACTCAATGGAGGCATATATCAAAGCTTAAGCTTGACTCTGTTCTGGTTAATAAAGATGCTGAGGTAATGACACTCTGGTTCGCTCCTGGCTTGTCTTATTACCCGATGAGGGAGGATAGTTACAACCTGTTTATTCAGTCACTGAAAAAATCACTGGGGAAAAAATTCAGGGAATACAGGATAAAT
Organism: uncultured Bacteroidales bacterium; assembly: GCA_963825935.1. GTDB lineage: Bacteria > Bacteroidota > Bacteroidia > Bacteroidales > VadinHA17 > LD21. The sequence continues at coordinate 922,354 of CAWGUN010000013.1, forward strand.
GTAATTACCAACAATTTTTCGCTCGATAAGCTTATTCCTAACATCTGGCGTAAAGAAATTCCCGTTGATTCTTTGCGGTTGCCGGTTATCAGCAAGAACAGACCTGTATTGATAAGAAAACCAGACACTCCTGAACCGGTAAAAGGTCTTTACGGAAACTCGATAGCCCTGTGGCACAGTCATGGTTATTATTTTGAAATGAACCTGGACAGGTGGGAATGGCAGCGGGCAAGATTATTTGGCACGGTTGAAGATGTTGCAGTCATGGGATTTGTTGTACCCTTTCTCACAAAGATGCTCGAAAATGCAGGGGCTAATGTCTTCCTTCCCCGTGAACGAGATACTCAGCCTAATGAGGTCATTGTGGATAATGACAGATCGACAGGTAATTCTGAAGTTGTATTACACCTTAATGACAATGTTCAAAAAATCAATGAAGGTTTTCTGATGACGGATACTTTGTTCCCGGGATATAATCCTTTTAAACACGGAACCTCGCTTCGCATTTTGAACGATTCAGCCATATACATACCTGAAATTCCGGAAAGAGGCAACTATGCGGTCTATGTTTCTTATCCAGCCAGAAAAGATAACAGCCGGGCAGTTGAATATAATGTTTTACATGCTGGTGGAGTGACTGAACTAATTGTAAATCAGACAATAGGAGGAGAGACATGGATTTACCTGGGGACCTTTCTGTTCAATTCAGGAAAAAATATAAATGCAGGCTCGGTGACAGTAAAGGGAATTAAGAATAATGAAGGATATATTGCTCTTGATGCCATCAGGTTCGGCGGAGGTATGGGAAATGTTGCAAGGAAGCCTTCTCCTGAATTAATTAAAAACCAGCTCTCATCGAATGAAAATAATTCGATAAAGTCCCGGATTGATTCAACAGGCAGCCCGGATTTTGAATGGAAATTAAGCGGAAAACCCAGGTTTCTGGAAGCAGCCAGGTACTTTCTTCAGTACGCAGGAATGCCCGATACCCTTGTTTATAGCCCTAATATCTATAAGAATGATTATAATGACGACTATCAGTCGCGCGGTTACTGGGTTAATTACCTGATTGATGATCCGTACGGGTCGGAACAAAATCTGAAACACCCGGGATTGGGATTGCCGATAGATTTATCTGTTGCATTTCACACTGATGCAGGGATAACTCCCGGAGATTCTATAATTGGCACTCTGGCAATATATTCTACCGGCGCCGATAGCGGGAAATTTCCAGACGGGACCTCAAGAATGGCCAGCAGGGATCTTTCCGATATTATTCAGACTCAGGTTATTGAGGATATCAGGACTATCTATAAACCTGACTGGACCAGGAGAGGATTGTGGGACAGGCCTTATTCTGAAGCAAGAAGACCCAATGTGCCTGCAATTCTCCTTGAGCTGCTGTCGCATCAGAATATTGCAGACCAGAGATATGGGCTGGATCCCCGCTTCAGGTTTGATGTGAGCCGTGCCATCTACAAGGGTATTCTGAAATACCTTTCATACGTTGAAAACCGGGATTATATAGTCCAGCCATTACCTGTAACCAATTTTGCAATTATGCCGGTATCAGGCAAAACCGTGCGTCTTTCATGGAGACCAGCCATCGATAAATTTGAAACTTCTGCAAAACCTGACAAGTATTTAGTCTATAAAAGAACAGGCGACAACGGTTTTGATAATGGAATGTTAGTTTATGACTCTGCGGCAGTAATAGAGCTTGAGTCTTTTGATTCAATATATAGTTTTAAAGTGACCGCTCTTAATGATGGCGGAGAGAGCTTCGATTCGGAAATCCTTTCAGCAGGTATCAGGGCCGGGAATGAAACCGGCATTCTTGTTGTTAACGGCTTTGACCGGATCTCCGGACCTGTCATGTTCGATAATGGAGATATGGCCGGTATTGCCTGGTGGAACGATAGGGGAGTGGCTTACAAAAACGATATTATTACTGTCGGCGATCAGTATGATTTTGACCGTAAGGCACCATGGCGTGATGATGATTCACCCGGTTGGGGAGCATCATATTCAGATATGGCTGGAAAAATTGTCCCGGGTAACAATTTCGACTATCCTTACCTGCACGGTAAGGCAATTCTGTCAGCAGGTCACTCTTTTTATTCAATCTCCAACAGGTATTTCTGCTCAGATGATTTCCGTCCTTCATCATGGAAAACTGTTGACCTGATTTTCGGAGAGGAGAAATCAACGCCATTTTTCAATGACACATCCAAGATGGATTTCAGGATATATACCCCTGAATTCATGAAGAGAATAACGGATTTGACTCAGTCCGGTGCTGACATTTTTATTTCCGGTGCTTATATCGGATCTGATATGACTTTTAACAAAGTCGACTCAACTGCGATCAAATTTGCTGAAAACACACTTCATTTTTTACCAAGGAGTGATCACGCTGTTAAAATTGGAAAAGTTTACGCCACTGACTATGCCAAGCCAGCTTTTTCAGGAATAATTGACTTTAATACAGGATTCTCAGAATCAATATATCAGGTGGAAGCACCTGACGCAATTGAGCCTGCAGGACGGGGAGCTATCTGCTCATTCCGGTATTCTGAGAGTAATGCATCCGCGGGCGTGACATTTAAAGGCCGTTATAAAACCTTTATTCTCGGATTCCCGTTCGAGACAATTCTAAGTGAATCACAGAGGAATATGTTAATGAGACAGATATTAGATTTTTTTGATAAATAATCTCAACAATGGAAAAGGAGGTCACCTGTTTTATGCCATACTCTGGTAAAGAGTCGACAGAAATTACGCTTGCGTCATTAAAAGAATCTGGTGTAATCGCCAGTACTATTATATTTATCGGGAATGATGACATTCCTGATTTTCTTGATCCGGAGGTTTCATTTCTTAAGGCAGATGGATTTTCTTCAACTGAATCAATAAAAAAGATGGCCAGGTCAGTTCTGACAGATTTTATCCTGATTTACAGCAAGGCATTCCCACTCGACCTTGGCAAATTTGCCCTCAAGAGAATGATCCAGATAAGCAGGAACTCAGGAGCCGGGATGATTTATTCTGATTATTACGAAAAGAAGAATGACCGGCTTTCTCCTCATCCTGTCATTGATTATCAGGAGGGAAGCCTTCGTGACGATTTTAATTTCGGTTCGGTTATTCTTTACAAGTCTTCGGCATTCAAAGATGCCTGCACCCGGATGGATCAGAATTTCAGGTTTGCAGGTTTATACGATCTCAGGCTGAAAGTGTCGCAGGATAATAACCTCGTACACATTCCTGAGCTTTTATATACTGAAACAGAGTCTGATACGCGCAAATCGGGAGAGAAGCAATTCGATTATGTTGATCCCCGTAACAGGAGTGTCCAGATCGAAATGGAGCTGGCCTGCACAGATCATCTTAGAAAAATAAATGGCTGGCTTAAGCCTGTTTTCAGAAAAATAAGTTTCGGGTCGGAGGAATTTGAATTCGAAGCTTCAGTTATCATACCTGTTAAAAACCGTGTAAAAACGGTAGGTGATGCAATAAAGTCAGTATTAAGTCAGCAGACAAAATTTAAGTTCAATCTGATAGTGATTGATAATTATTCTTCTGACGGTACAACAGAAATAATCAAATCTTTTGCAAAAACCGACAGCAGAGTTATTCACATTATACCCGACCGCAAAGATCTTGGCATAGGAGGCTGCTGGAACGAGGGAGTTTTTCATGAAAAATGCGGAAAGTTTGCCATTCAGCTCGACAGCGATGATCTGTACATTGACAATAATGTAATAACAAGGATTGCAGATGCATTTTACGCACAGCAATGTGCTATGGTTGTCGGATCATATAAAATGGTAAATTTTAACCTCGACGATATTCCTCCCGGCCTTATTGATCATAAAGAATGGACACCGGATAATGGAAGGAATAACGCTCTCAGGATAAATGGTCTGGGAGCGCCAAGGGCATTTTATACTCCTGTCATAAGGGAGATAAGGGTTCCCAATGTAAGTTATGGTGAAGACTATGCACTTGGTTTAGCAATAAGCCGGAATTATCAGATCGGCCGCATCTATGAGCCATTGTACCTTTGTCGCAGATGGGAAGAGAATTCTGATGCTTCCCTTGATGTAAATAAGATGAATACGTATAATCTGTATAAGGATAAGATCAGGACATTTGAGCTTCTGGCAAGAAAAAAATTGAATATGGAATCATGAGGTATTATTGAGACCCCCTTTCTTATTTCCCCGCCAGCTGGCGGGGAAAAGATAACTTTTTGCTCTGGGGCTGTCGAAAAAGTTCTTTTTAACCGCAAAGTGCACAAAGCAGGCGCAAAGTACGCAAAGTTAAAGCAATGTATTTCAGCTCTTTGCGATCTTAGCGTAATCCTTAGCGACCTTTGCGGTTAATGGATTTTGACTTTCTCAACAGCTCCTTGGGAAGGGGGTAATAACATATTAAAAATAAATGCTTTACTAAATTTATATTTTTATTTGTGTTTACCGACAAAGTTAATGACCTCTTCACTTCCCAGCTTTCCGGATGGGAGCTGGCAAAGATTAATTATGGCCTTCTTGGCAAGGTTAAGACTACAGATCCTGGATTTTGGAAGTTTTAAGATCCTTGTCCAGTTTAATCCGGAGAGGATCAGATCGTCGGCCGCTAAAGTTGATAGAAAATCCATTGAAGCAAGGCCCTGTTTCCTGTGCAGGGTTAACAGGCCTGTGCAACAGGAGGATCTGATTTTTAACGAAAAATATACCATTCTTGTAAATCCGTTTCCTATTTTTTCAAGGCATCTCACTATCGCCGCAGACCAGCATATTGACCAGAGAATATCCGGTAACCTTGAGGATATGCTTATCCTTGCCGAAGCGATGCGGGGTTTTGTGATCTTTTACAACGGACCGGAATGCGGAGCCTCAGCTCCGGACCATTTGCATTTCCAGGCAGGGAACAGGGGATTCCTGCCAATTGAAAATGAATTCCGGGAAGGTAAGCATTCTGTCAGGGCAGGGGTAAAATCAGGGATTGAAATATGGCAATGGAAAGGGTATCTCAGAGGAATAGTTACTTTGAAAGGATTGAACAAAGGAGGTTTATCAAAAGCCTTTGAGTATCTTTTCAGTAAATTATCTGATATTCAACCGTATAAGCCAGAACCAATGCTCAATATCCTTGCATATTATGATCCTGACGGGTGGGTAATCCATATTATTCCAAGGAAAATTCATCGTCCCGCCCAGTATTTCCTTGAGGGTAAGGACGAGATACTTCTGAGTCCTGCCTCCGTTGATTTAGGCGGAGTGATTATAACTCCCAGAGAGGAGGACTTTCAGCGGCTGGGTAAGGAGGATATTACAGATATTTTCCGCCAGGTCTGTTTTGATGAAAATGAACTTTCCGTACTAATTAAAGAATATTTATAAATATGGAAAGAAAAGTCCCTGAAATACAGGTTGGAATTCTTTCTGGCAATGAAATCTCTTTTTCTTTTAATTCTGCTTTTTTTGAAAGTAAAGGCCATTCTTTATTGGAAGGCAGATGGAAGGCTGTCCGTTCAGATAGTAAAATAGTTTTAAAAAATGATCAGCAGGAACTGCATATCGGAAAAGGACTGATTCTATCACCCTCTAATAAGGAAGTTTCTTCATTTACAATCCATTCCGTTACAATAGGAGTCGATTTCCATTGGCAGCGTAAAGAGGATCAGGTTTTTAAAGGCGATCTGAAGCTTATTATTGAAGATGAAAAGATTACGGCGATCAATGTCATTTCAATTGAGGAATATCTTAAAAGTGTGATCTCCTCTGAAATGAGTGCCACTTCATCTGTGGAGCTCCTTAAGGCTCATGCAGTCATTTCGCGGGGATGGCTTCTTGCCCAGTCGGAAAAACGAAAAGCTCTTGAGAGAGGTGCAGTTAAGTATAGCCCGGATATAAGGAGTGATGATGAAATAACAAAATGGTACGACAGGGAAGATCATAAGAATTTTGATGTTTGCGCCGATGATCATTGCCAGAGGTACCAGGGGATTACACGCGAATCCGACGCAGCAATTGAAAGAGTAATCAATGCTACATCCGGAGAGGTGCTTGCATATAACGGAGTAATCTGCGATACACGGTATTATAAATGCTGCGGAGGAGTAACAGAACTTTTTGAAAATGTCTGGGAACCGGTCAACCACCCATACCTCCGTAAAGTAATTGACAATCCTGAATCACCTGAAGGTTACAACCTGAACCTGACTGACGAAATGAATGCGAAAAAATGGATAATTGGAAATCCTGATGCTTTCTGCAATACATCGGACAAGAAGGTTTTATCAGAGGTGCTGAATGATTATGACCAGGAGACAAAACAATTCTTCAGGTGGAATGTCAGGTACAGCCAGTCTGAACTTAGTGAACTTGTTAAATTCCGTACCGGAATTGATTTTGGGATCATCACTGATCTTGTTCCGGTTGAAAGAGGAGTTTCCGGGAGAATTAACAGGCTGCAGATAACCGGTACAGCAAAAAAGATGATCATCGGGAAGGAGCTCGAGATAAGGAAAGCTCTGTCAAAGACTCATCTTTACAGCTCATGTTTTATTGTCGGGAAGATCAAAGAAGGCAAAGAGACATGGTTTATACTAAATGGGGCCGGGTGGGGTCATGGAGTCGGGTTGTGTCAGATTGGTGCAGCAGTTATGGGATCTAAAGGCTATTCATACCATGACATACTTAACCATTATTTCCCGGGTTCAGTTCTTGAAAAAAGATACTAATTAGTTTCCGATGTTAAAAAAACTGGCTTTAAATTTACTGATTTCCACCCTGGCATTTCCTGTTTCAGCTCAGGGATGGATAAGGATCAACCAACTTGGTTATCTGCCTGAATCCGTAAAGATAGCTGTCTATATTTCCAGCCAGCCTTCAAAAATCAGTGATTTTTTACTCTGCGATGCAATAACGGATAAGGTTATTTATAAAGGTATGGCTCTTCAGTTCACTGGTGAAGAATGGGGAATGAAATCAGCCGCCCGTCTCGATTTCACGGAAGTTAAGTCACCCGGCGGATATTATCTGTTGATAAACGGGATAAGATCAGATCCCTTCAGGATAGCTGCAGATGTGTATAAAGGCACTTCCGACTATATTCTAAGGTATATGAGGCAGCAGCGGTGTGGCTATAACCCGTATTATGCCGACTCATGTCACACTCATGATGGTTATATTGTTGATCATCCTTCGAGATCAGGACAAATTATTGATGTAGTGGGTGGATGGCATGATGCAAGTGATTATCTTCAATATGTAACTACATCAGCAAATGCTGTTTACCAAATGTTGTTTGCATATTCAAAAAACCCCGGAGTATATAATGACTATTTTGACAAATCCGGAAATCCGGGAGCAAACGGTATTCCGGATATCCTTGATGAGGCGAGGTGGGGGATAAACTGGCTCATGAAGATGAACCCGTCGGAAGGCGAAATGTATAATCAGATAGCTGATGATCGTGATCATCGTGGATTCAGGATCCCGACAAAAGACACAATTTCTTATGGAAAGGGACTATACAGACCCGTATATTTTGTTACCGGGAAATCACAAGGGCTTGCGCGTTATAAGAACAGAACCACCGGAGTCTCTTCTGTGGCCGGAAAGTATTCTTCAGCTTTTGCCCTGGCTTCCCGGATCCTTAAAAAATACGATCCATCCCTTGCCGGAGTGCTGGCAAAAAAGGCCGGAGAAGCCTGGGATTTTGCGCTGACCGATCTTGGGGTCACGCAGACAGCCTGCAACGTTTCTCCCTATTTCTATGAGGAGGATAACTATACAGATGATCTCGAACTTGCCGCCTGGGAAATGTTCAGCCTTACCGGAGATTCCGCGTTCCTGCAAAAGGCTGATTACTGGGGCCTGCTTGAACCAGTTACCCCCTGGATTGAGCAAGACACCGCGCGTCATTACCAGTTTTATCCTTTTGTTAACCTTGGTCATGCTAACCTTGGTTTGTCAGGCGGAAAGTTTGCTGAGAGGTATCAGTTATTTATGAAGAAAGGATTAAAGCTTCTCGATCAGCGGAGAGTCAATGATCCCTTCCGGGTGACAATCCCGTATATCTGGTGCTCCAATAATTATGTATCGGCATCGCTGACTCAGCACAGGTTATTTTATGATATAACCGGAAATGAACAATTCAGGAAGCAGGAAGCAGCATTGCGCGACTGGCTCTTTGGCTGTAATCCATGGGGGACATCAATGATTTGCGGCCTGCCGGAAGGTGGTGATTATCCTCAATATCCGCATGCAGCTCTTACTTTTATCCGGAAGAAGATCCCTGAAGGAGGTCTCGTTGATGGTCCGGTTTTCACTTCCATTTTTAAAGGATTACGTGGTGTGGGATTATTGAGACCAGATGAATATAAGGATTTTCAGAATGGCAAGGTCGTTTACCACGATGATATCGGGGATTACAGTACAAATGAACCTACAATGGATGGTACGGCCAGCCTTAGCTTCATCCTTTCATCTCTTGAGAGCGACGGTTTGAAACAGTCTCAGGAAGAACCGGGAAATGTAACAGATGCTAACGGAGCAATCATAAGGAAGAATATCAATAAGAAAGAGATATTCCTGATCTTTTCTGCAGATGAATACGGGGAGGGAGCTGCTTCTATTCTGAAAGTTCTTGCTGAGAACAATGTAAAAGGATCATTTTTCCTGACAGGAAATTTTATCAGGGACAGGAAAAACTCATCTGCCCTGAAGCGCATGATTAATGATAAACATTTCGTAGGTCCCCATTCCGATAAGCATCTTCTTTATGCTTCATGGGAGAAAAGAGATTCGCTATTAGTTACAAAAGAGTTGTTTCAGTCTGATCTTAAATCAAATTACAAGGAGCTTGAAAAGAGAAAAGCTGATGTTCCTGAGGCAAAATATTTCCTTGCACCATATGAATGGTATAATTCTGCAATTGCCTCATGGACAGCTGATATGGGAGTGAGGCTTATTAATTTCACACCAGGTACTGGTACAAATGCAGATTATACTACACCGGATATGCAGAATTACAGATCGTCAGAGGACCTGATAAACAGGCTTAAAAATTTTGAATCTTCTGAAAAGGACAGACTCAATGGAGCTTTTATTCTGATACATCTAGGCACTCATCCGGATCGCACTGATAAATTTTATAACAGGCTTGATGAAATAATAAAATATTTATCTTCAAAAGGATATTCGTTTAACAAATTATAGAAAAGAAAGATGGTTCAATATAAAGACCGGTCGCCATGGAGCTGGATACCCACACTCTATTTTTTTCAGGGTATTCCTTACAGCATAGTAATGATAACCTCAGGTCTAATTTACAAGACCATGGGGATATCTATAGCTTCATTTGCTTTCTGGACCAGCCTTCTCTACCTGCCATGGGCGATAAAACCTCTCTGGAGCCCGTATATTGACGTTATATCAACAAAGCGCAACTGGATTATATGGACCCAGTTCCTGCTCGGACTCGCTTTTATTGCGGCCGGAGCAGCTATGCCGCTGACTCTCTTTTATCCGGTCACAATAACCATTTTTGCTATGATTGCAATTTCATCAGCCAGTCATGATATCGCAGCTGACGGATTTTATATGTATGCACTCGACCAGCATAAGCAGGCTTTTTTTGTAGGTATACGCTCAACATTTTACAGGTTTGCAATGTTAACAGCCCTCGGCCTGATACCTGTTGTTGCAGGAGTGATCCAGAAGAACACCGGGCTTAAATCGGTTTCGTTCGAAGCAAAATCTATAATGCCGGGAGGTTATGTTCCTTTCAATCCTTCAACGATAAATATTGAGAAGGCTGAAGAAGAACCAGCAATCCTTCTTTTTCCGCAGGATTTGCAGGTGCCTGTGTTCCAACCGGGTAAATCTGATATCGATTCTTCTGTTATTTATATAGCTTTATCGGCCCCACCTGAAAAGGGCGAAACAGTAGTTGTCAATGTTGCACGGAAATCAGGCAGCAAGGATATTGATATATCCAAAAAACAGAGCGGCAGGTTTGAGTTTACAAGTGAGAACTGGAACAAACCGGTTGAGCTGTCTGTTAAAATCAATCATAATCTTACGGGAAACGCTGCCTCGGTTTTTTCCGTCACAGCTGGTAACATTGCATTCAGCTGGACAGTGTCGCTGGGAATTCTGGGTATCCTTTTATTGTTAATCGCAATTTACAACCGGATAATGCTCCCTCATCCGGTCGAGAAAACCGGGAAGGAAAAGATGGGATGGAAGGTCTATAAAGAAGTATTTGTGTCCTTTTTTACAAAACCGGGCGTCATTCCGGCTCTTATCTTTTTCCTGCTTTACCGGCTTGGCGAATCGCAGCTTGTGAAAGTGGCGACACCGTTCCTGGTCGATTCGAGAAGCTCCGGAGGAATAGGGCTTACCTCAGCCCAGTACGGGATAGCTTATGGTACAATAGGTATGCTCTGCCTGACGCTGGGGGGGATCCTTGGAGGTATAACGGCTGCCAGGTTCGGGCTAAAAAAAGTTGTCTGGATAATGGCGCTCTGCATGAATATCCCTATCAGTGTATATATTTTTCTTTCATTTTTCCAGCCAATGCCCGGGCATCCGACAATTTACATGGCAATAGCCCTGGAGCAGTTTGGATATGGATTCGGATTTACAGCTTATATGCTTTATATGCTTAATTATGTTGGGGATAGCAAACACAAGACTGCCGAGTATGCAATAGGCACTTCGCTAATGGCTCTGGGTATGATGCTTCCCGGTATGATCTCTGGGACTATGAAGGAACTGCTTGGATACCAGCACTTTTTTATTTATGTAATATTATGTTCAATACCGGGACTTATAGCAATCAGGTTCCTGAAAATTGACCCGGCTTTTGGAATAAAAAAGAAGGATAACTGATATGAGCTTTGAAGAGCTAAAGAATGAACTGAAAGGTGACCTTTTTACCGACGATCTGCAAAGGATACTTTATGCTACTGATGCATCTTCGTACAGGGAAATGCCGCTTGCTGTAACCAGACCGAAAGATAAGGAGGACATAAAGAAAATTATCGGATTTGCCGGGAAGATAAAAAGTTCCGTTATTCCCAGGGGAGGCGGGACTTCTCTTGCAGGACAGGTTGTGGGATCAGGAATTGTGGTTGATGTTTCGAAATACATGAACAGCATAATTGAGTTCAACCCGGATGAAAATTGGGTAATAGTCGAACCCGGAGTAATACTTGCTGAACTTAACAAATTCCTTGCACCTCACAATCTGCAATTCGGTCCTGAGACCTCTACAGCAAACAGATGCTGCATGGCAGGAATGCTCGGAAACAACTCATGCGGACTTCATTCGCTTATTTACGGGAGCGTAAGGGATCACATTCTGGAAGCTGATGTCATATTATCGGACGGGTCGGAAACTACATTCGGGGAACTCTCAACTGAAGAATTCAGGATTAAATGCAACGATAACTCCAATTCCCTTGAATCATCAATTTACAGGAATTTACTAAACGCTCTGTCCGATAAGGCCAACAGGGCTGAGATTACGGATCAGTTTCCTCATCCTGACCTGAAACGGAGGAACAACGGCTATGCTCTTGATGTTCTGATGGATACCGATCCATTCACCGGAAACGGAAGAAAAATTAATGTATGCAAACTACTTGCCGGTTCGGAAGGGACCCTCGCATTTACAACAAGGATGAAGCTTAACCTTGTCACTGTACCTGCAAAAAAGACGGGACTTGTCTGTGCACATTTCGATAGTTTGCAGGATGCCGTAAAAGCCAATATATTGATTCTGAAACATAAGCCGGCCGCAATTGAGCTTATAGATGATTTTATACTCAATTGCACAAAAGATAATATTGAACAGAGCAAGAACCGCTTTTTCATCAGCGGATCTCCCAAAATAGTTTTGCTGATCGAGATCCTTAGGGATACCATAAAAGAGATAGAAGAGACAGCAAAAAGTATAGAAAAGGAATTAAGAGATGCGGGTTATGGTTATCATTTCCCGCTTTATACTGATAATGACCAGATAAATAAAGTCTGGGATCTAAGGAAAGCCGGACTCGGTGTTCTTCTGATTATCCCCGGGGAAAGGAAGAGTATCCAGGTGATTGAGGATACTGCCGTCCTTCCGGAATTATTTCCTGAGTATATTGCTGAATTTCAGAAAGTTCTGGAAAAGTACAAACTGAGCTGCGCTTATTATGCCCATATCGCAACAGGTGAGCTTCACCTTAGCCCTTTGCTTGATCTTAAGGATCCGGCAGATATCCGGACATTCCGGAATCTTGCAACAGACATTGCTGCACTTGTAAAAAGATTCAGGGGTTCGCTGAGCGGTGAACATGGCGACGGACGTCTCCGGGGAGAATTTATCCCGCTGATGCTGGGTGAACATAACTACCGGTTATTGAAAGAACTCAAAAGAACGTGGGATCCGGAGAATATCTTTAACCCCGGTAAGATAACAGATACTCCGCCAATGGATCAAAACCTGAGGTATATTCCCGCGGCCAGTACCTTGCAATACAAAACAACTTTCAGGTTTCCTGAAAAGAGAGGATGGCTTCATGCTGTTGAAATGTGCAGTGGTTCAGGCGATTGCCGCAAGAGTTCACTGATTGGCGGAACAATGTGTCCTACATTCATGGCAACACGCGATGAGGATAAATCAACACGGGCAAGAGCTAACATCCTCCGTGAATTTCTTACACATTCAGGTGAAAAGCATCCTTATGATCACAAGGAAATATATCAGGTGATGGATCTCTGCATCTCCTGCAAGGCATGCAAATCGGAGTGCCCCTCGAACGTCGATATGACTAAAATTAAAGCGGAATTTCTCCAGCATTACTACGATATTCATGGGATCCCGTTTCGCACCCGCCTTATTGCCTGGCTGCCCCGGATCGATAAGCTTGCAATGATTTTCAGTCCTGTTGCAAATCTGATGACCGGAAGCAACCTGTTCAAAAAGATCATAGGCTTCGCATCAGAAAGAAAGATTCCCGGTTTGTCAGGAATGACGCTTACCCGGTGGAGAAAGAGACATCGCCATACCAATAATGAGAAGGCAGGAAAAGCCGGCAAAGTATATCTCTTTGCCGATGAATTTACCAATTACAATGAGACCGATATTGGTATTAAAACTATTCTGCTTCTCGAAAGGCTTGGATATGACGTTGTGATCCCTTTACACATTGAGAGCGGAAGGACTTTCCTTTCAAAAGGATTGCTTAAAGCTGCGAAGAAGAGAGCCGACAGGAATATCCGTTTACTGAAAGAAATCGTTTCCGACGAGACTCCGCTCGTCGGAATTGAACCCTCAGCTATCCTGACTTTCAGGGACGAATACCCGGAGCTTACAGATGCAGGACTGGTTGATGATGCAGAAAAGCTGGGCAGAAATGCTTTGCTGATAGAAGAGTTCATATGCAGTGAGGTTGATAAAGGTAAGATAGTACCATCTCAGTTTACGGAAAGATCGGGACATATTTTATTTCATGGCCATTGTCAGCAAAAAGCGATTTCCTCAACAAGCTTTACAAAAAAAATGCTCTCTTTACCGGTAAATTATAATGTCGAAGAAATTCCAAGCGGCTGCTGCGGTATGGCCGGTTCGTTCGGATACGAAAAGGAGCATTATGAACTGAGTATGAAAATAGGAGAGATGATCCTTTTTCCTGCCGTGAGATCGGCTGATGCAAATACTATAATCGCAGCATCCGGGACGTCGTGCAGGAACCAGATTACAGATGGAACCGGACGTAAAGCTTTACATCCGGTTGAGATTATGTACGATGCATTAAGAGATATGAAAATAAACTGAATAAAGAATGCTAATATGAAAATCAAGGGATTGACCAACGCAGAACAGGAATTTTTCAATAATTCAGGAAGGAAAGGATATTCAACAAAGATTCCTTATATCGTAACCAGGAATCTTCCTGACCTTGGATTGCTGACTTCATTGAGATTTCTTGAATGGCTTTCTGAAAATCCAGGTGGTGTGATAAGTCTGCCAACAGGTAAAACTCCGGAGTTTTTTATTAAATGGACAAAGCAGATCCTGGAGAGCTGGAACGATCGGGATACCAGGAATCTGCTTGAACACTACGGGCTTAGAATACTAAAAAAACCATCGCTCCGGGGACTTCATTTTGTTCAGATGGATGAATTCTACCCTATAAATCCTGCACACCATAACAGCTTCCACGATTATGTGTTAAATTACTATATCAAAGGATTCAATCTCGATAAGAGCAAGGCATTACTGATGAATGCTGATAATATAAAACTTGCATATGGGAAACATTATTCAGAAGTTTTTCCTGATAACCGTATCGATCTCTCCCTGAGGAACAGGGAAGCTATATCGGATCCCGAAAAATTGCAGCAGGAATCAATATTCTGCATTGATAACTGGTGCACTGATTTTGAGAACCGGATCAGGGAACTTGGAGGTATAGGATTCTTTCTCGGCGGGATGGGACCTGATGGTCATATCGCCTTCAATGCCAGGGGAAGCGACCACAATTCAACAACACGGTTGACGGCAACAAACTTCGAGTCACAGGCAGCTGCTGCCAACGATCTTGGAGGGATTGAAGTATCGAAAAACAGGCTTGTGATCACAATAGGCTTAGGCACAATAACTTACAAACCTGATGGTGTTGCTATAATTTTTGTTGCAGGGGAAGCAAAGGCCGGTGTTGCGAAAGATGCTCTTGAAAATCCGCCTGAAAATCTTTATCCTGCGTCTGTCCTTCAGAAGCAGAAAAATGCAAGATTTTACCTGACCGAGGGCGCGGCAGTCCAGCTTCACGACACTATCGAAAAATACTTTCTGGAAGGAAAGTGGACATTTGAGAAAACGGAAAGAGCTGTTTTTGACCTTTGCCAGAGGATCGACAAATATGCTCATAAACTAGTTCTCAGCGATCTGAAAAAGGACAGGTATTGCTCGCTGATACCTGAATTGAGCATGGATAGGGTGAAGGAGGTTATTGAATCAACAAAAAGGAAGATGACTCTGGGTCTGAAAAGAGAGGAAGGCCAGACATTCCTTCATACCGGCCCGCACCACGACGATATAATGCTTGGGATCTTCCCTTGCATAATTCCACAGCTTCGGGTCAAATCAAATAATTTCCATTTCACAATATTCACCTCCGGCTTCAATGCGGTCACAAACAAGATGCTGCAGAATCTGCTTCAGGATACATTTGATCATATAAATCAGGGAAAGATACAAATGCTGAAATATCCCGATTTCTTCGAATCGGGATTCCGTTATAAGTTCGACAAGGATGTAAGTCATTACCTCGATAAGATCGCCGATAATGATGAAAAAGGGAAACTGAGGGGAATATGCCACCGGATAACAAGGGTCATGGTTGAGATTTACAACCTTAAATCGATAAAAGAGCTGAAAGACCAGATCGAAAAAAATATCGCATATCTGGAGTCAAGCTATGGCGGTGAAAAAAATCCGCATGACATCCAGATGCTCAAAGGTATGCTCAGGGAATTCGAGGAGGAGCTGGTGTGGGCTCATTACGGTGTGAAGGTCAGTAACATTCAGCATCTCCGGCTCGGTTTTTATACTGGAGATATATTTACACCCCAGCCCCAGAGAAAGCGCGATGTGGAACCAATAGTAGCCCTTCTCAGAAGGGTCCAGCCTACGGTTATCAGTCTTGCTTTTGACCCCGAAGGATCTGGTCCCGATACACATTACAAGGTCCTTCAGGCTCTTGCTGAAGCTTTAAGACAATGGAAAAAGGAAAAGGATCTTTCAAAAATCAGGATTATAGGCTACAGAAATGTATGGTATAAATTTCATCCTTCTGAAGCGAATGTATTTACTCCTGTATCCCTCAATTCCATAGCGGTTCTAAACTGGTCATTCAGGAATTGCTATATAAGCCAGGTTGATGCATCTTTCCCAAGCCCCGAACTTGATGGACCGTTTAGCGAGCTTTCGCAGCGGATATGGGTCGACCAGTTCAAATGTGTCCAGCTTATACTCGGAAAGGATTTCTTTTATGATAATGAAAGCCCCAAAATACGCTCCACTCATGGAATGGTGTATTACAAAGAGATGGAACCGGATGAATTCCTTATGTATGCCCGTGAACTTGAAAAAAGCATGGAAGGTGAGAAAGAATACTAGATCAAAAAATGATGCAATAAGTAATATCTGGTTAATCATCATCTTGTTATTCAGCCTGTTGATGATCCCTGAATATCTTCTGTCCCAGTATCATCCAAAAAATGAGATGCGTGCCTTGTGGATCGCAACTGTAAATAACATTGACTGGCCCTCAAAACCTGGTCTTTCATCCGATGAACAGAAAAAAGAGCTGGTTCAGTTGCTTGATCTAATGAAACAATATAATCTTAATACGGTCATTTTTCAGGTAAGGCCTGCAGCGGATGCTTTTTATTCCTCAGCGCTGGAACCATGGGCGCAATGGCTTACAGGCCAGCAGGGCAAAAGTCCTGAACCGTTCTACGATCCGCTTGAATTTGCCATTACGGAATGCCATAAAAGGGGACTTGACATACATGCCTGGCTGAATCCATACAGGGCTCTTACCGATTCGGCTCTGGTAACAAGCGAAAACCACATAACGCGTATTCATCCTGAATGGTTCCTGACATATGGCAAAACTGTTTACTTTGATCCGGGGCTTCCCCAGACCCGGGATTATGTTTCAGGGGTGGTAAGTGATATTGTCCGGCGGTACGATATTGATGCTGTCCATATGGATGATTATTTTTACCCGTATCGCATTGACAATGTGAGTTTCCCGGATGACAGTTCTTTCCTTAAATATCCCAACGGATTTACGCAAGACCAGAGAGATGACTGGAGAAGGGAGAACGTGAATCTGATAATCAAACAGTTAAGTGATAGTATAAAAACTATCAAACCATGGGTTGAATTCGGAATTTCACCTTTCGGAGTCTGGCGAAATATCGATAAGGATCCGAATGGTTCCGAAACTAAAGCCGGACAGACTAATTATGACGATCTCTTTGCTGATATTATCCTCTGGCAAAAAAATGGCTGGATCGATTATGTTGTTCCGCAGATATACTGGCATATCGGATTTAAAGTGGCTGACTATAAAGTCCTTGCCGGATGGTGGAGCCGTAATGCTTATGGCTGCAGGCTCTATACAGGGCAGGCACCCTACAGGATAAACCCCAAAGCTTCTGCTAAGGAATGGAGATCTTCAAAAGAGATCATAAGGCAGCTGAATCTGAACAGGACATTTCCAACGATAAGCGGATCAATGTTTTTCAGCGGAAAAGTTTTTCGCAATAATCCTCTGCACCTTAAAGAAAAACTTACAAGGAGATTATATCGCTATCCGGCTCTTCCTCCTTCAAATAACCTTATTGTACCGCTTATGCCGGGAATGCCCGCTGATGCAAATCTATCCTCTGAAGATGGATTAATTAACCTGTTTTGGAAGTGTACAACAAACACTAAAAAATTCATTATCTATAAGTTACAAAAAAACAAACCGGCTGATATGAACAATCCGAAAAATTTATTTTATGTGACTTCAGATACAACTTTCTCATTTCCAAAGGATCGGCATAATGATATAAATAAGTATTATTATGTCATAACTTCATCAGAGCCGGACAAATACAGAAAGCGAGCCGGTGTATTTCAGGATTAGTTCCACTTTTTCGTCGCCAAAATAAATTTCTTTGCATTCTCATGAACTCATCCCCCCGTCCCCCTTCTCTTAATTCTAACTACCCTTTATCCACATCTCTAACAATTATTTAAAAAGGTATTCGCAATACAGGAGGAGATATCACTCATTCATCCTTCCTCCGTCGGATTGGCATTCGGAATGACAGTACCTTTTAATGAGAAGGGTGGAAGAAGCGGCGATTCGAAATGTAAGTTACTCTTATTCTATTTATTACTACGAATCGCCGCTTCTTCCACCCAAACCAATATAATAACATGTCATTCCGAACGAAGACGTAGTGGAGTGAGGAATCTCCAAATTTATCCACAAATTATCATAAGTTAAGGTGCCGAAGAAATGGCATTCTAAAAGATCTTATAGATTTTACTATCCCGAACATTGAGTCTTGAAGTAAAACATATATAATACACCGTAGAAATTTATATACTCAACATGATATAAAGATGTGTATAAAGGGTAGTTAATTCTAAGAGAAGGGGGTGTAATATATTAAATATCAATTATTTACACCCCTTCCCTTAAATTTAAGGGAAGGGGTTAGGGGATGGGTTCAAGAACCTTTTGAGCAGAGAAAGGCCCAAGGGATGGGTTTAAGAACCTTTAACAAAGGGGGTGAGTACATGTGATAATAAAGGCGAGACGTTTCAGTGTTCAGGATCTCATTTATACAAAAAATATTTTTCCGCTTTTTTCCTGAAAGCATCAATGTCGCCATTCCATAATTCAAGGATGGAGCTGACTAAATATGTTTTTGAGAATTTGATCCTCACCTGGTCTGTTCCGCAAACCTTATCGAACATTGCTAACCGCGAATTTTCACACATTGAGAATATGTCTTTGTCCGGCCAAAGCTTATGAGCTTCCTGCATTATATAAAATTGTATAAGGGATAACGGTGCTTTCGTCGGTTCAATTAAATGAATCTGGACCCCATTCACTATTTTCCCTGCAGATACGCTGTAAAATGGCTTATAATGGATAGGCCTGAAGATTATACCAGGGAGTTTCAATGAGTTCAGGCTCCCGGCCAGCGAATCGGCGTCGAACCATTCTGTTGCAAAAAGCTGGAAGGGCAGAGTATATCCTACTCCGATGCTGGCAACATATAATTCCCCGAAAATTCCGGTTGCCGGATAGTAAAGGACTGAATGTGAATGAGGTATATGCGGTGATGAAGGAACCCATTGAAGCCCGGTCTCTGCGAAAGTCATTTTCCTTGTCCATCCTGTCATCCTTATCACTTTCAGATTGCATTTTATTCCGTTCTTAAGTAATCCTTCCTCATTAAGAAATGTTGCCAGTTCCCCGACAGTCATTCCATGTATATACGGTATTGGAAACTGACTTACAAATGAAAAGAATCCGGGTTGCACCAATGGACCTTCCATTCTTTCTCCTCCGATTGGATTAGGTCTGTCGAGAACAACAAACGGAATATTATTTTCCGCGGCCGCTTCCATTGCAAGACCAAGCGTGCTTATGAATGTATATGATCTCGACCCGATATCCTGTATATCATATACGAGAATATCTATGTCTTTGAGCATGGCTGCGGTTGGTTTCCTGGTGCTGCCATAAAGGCTGAAGACCGGTAATCCTGTTACAGGATCATTTGCCGAACCGATTGTTTCACCGGCAGTGAATTCTCCCCGGATTCCATGCTCGGGACTGTAAAGTGCAGTCAGTTTAACTCCTGATGCATTGAAGAGAATATCAATACACGATCTTAAATTTTTGTCTACTCCTGTAGGATTTGTTATTAATCCGACTCTTTTACCCTTCAGTATTTCAAAGTTGCTTCCGGTAAGAATCGCCAGCCCTGTCTCAATTTTTTGAGCCTGAATTACACAGCACGATGTCCCAATAAGGTACAGAGTAAGGAATAATACTGTTATGTTCCTGGATATCATAATATTACAATGAATTAAAAAAAATGAATAATTTTTAGATAAAAATAGTTAATAATTTAAGTCCAATTTAATAAATTTGTAAGATGTATTACAACTTTCTGTAATTTATGA
Organism: uncultured Bacteroidales bacterium; assembly: GCA_963825935.1. GTDB lineage: Bacteria > Bacteroidota > Bacteroidia > Bacteroidales > VadinHA17 > LD21. The sequence goes on from CAWGUN010000013.1 coordinate 942,130, forward strand.
GGTTCTATTACAAGGCTTTTATTATTGTTTTGCTTTTAATAATATCCCAAAGCAATATTGTTTCCGGACAACAAACAATAACCTTTGCTTTGCTTGCCGATCTGCATGTTAGTCCAAAATCCGCCAGTGATACAGCTCTAAATCTTATAGTCGATGAGATAAACCATAATAATGTTGATTTTACAATTGTTACAGGAGATATTTCAAATTCAGGATCGGATGATGAACTGCAGACTGTAAAAAAAGCTCTCGACAAACTTATTAAACCCTGCTATCTGCTTCCCGGAAACCATGAAACCAATTGGGCCGAATCAGCCGGACTTACATATGGTAAACTTTGGGGCGATGACCATTTTCTCTTTAACTATAATGGATACCTGCTGATTGGCTTTAATACTGGTCCTTACATGAAAATGGGAGACGGTCTGGTGAAGCAGGAAGATCTCCTTTGGCTAAAACGGGAGCTTCAGAAACAGAAGGCTAATAATAAAATACTTATATCATTTTCCCATTACCCATTGTCAGACGGGCTTGATAACTGGATGCAGGTTACCGATATTCTGAAATCATTTGGCTGCAAGGTGGCTTTTTGCGGGCACGGACACCGGCTGACATTGTTGAATTTCAACGGGATTCCCGGAATAATGGGCCGGACTTCACTACCCGGTAATTCCTCCGGACCCGGATACAACATTGTAAGACTTCGTAACGACACTGTTCAGGTATATAATAAAGAGCTTTCTGTATTATTAAAAAAGCCGGCAATAACATTAAATTATATGAAACCTGATACTCTTTCAGGTTTAGCTGTTTCACCGGTGCCGGATTATTCAATAAATCAGGATTATTCCAACATATCAATTATTGCCGGACTGACTGATACTGCTTCTGTTTTTTCAGGTCCATGCCTTGCAAATGATACTATTCTGATATATGGGAACTCACTTGGATATGTAAAAGCGTTCAGCACTGTTTCCAAAAAAATCATATGGCAGCTAAAAGTACAGGGACCAGTATATTCGACACCGGTTTCTTCGGATGGTGTTGCCGTTATGGGTACAGTTAATGGAGATATCATATGTTTGGATGTAATTAATGGCAATAAATTATGGACATTACCTACAGCACATCCGGTTCTGTGCGAGGGGATTATTGAGAATGGATCTGTCTATATCGGCGGAGGTAACCCGAATTTTTACAGGATAGATACCCGGAATGGAAAAATAATCTGGCAATTTGCAGCAGTAGAAGGACTTATTCAGGGCAAACCTGCCCTTTCAGGATCATCGGTTATTTTCGGGGCCTGGGATACATATTTATATTGTCTCGATAAAAAAACAGGATCACTAAGGTGGAAGTGGAACAATGGGAAATCTCAGAAATTGTACTCTCCTGGTAATATTTTCCCCGTCTGTTCAGGAGGCAAAGTATTTATCGTTGCTCCTGACAGATATATGACAGCTCTGGATGTCATAACAGGGAAGGAAATATGGCGTACCAACCGCTACCAGGTAAGGGAATCGATGGGAATGAGTCCGGATGGTTCATTGGTCTATGCAAAGCTTATGAACGACACAGTGATAGCTATTTCGTCAGCTGAAAATTATCCAAAGACCGTCTGGAAGGTTAACGCCGGTTTTGGTTATGAACATAATCCATGTCCTGTTACTGCTGCCGGCAGGATCGTGGTTGCTGCAACACGTAACGGTGTTCTGGTTGCCATCAATTCAGAAACAAGAGAAATTCTTTGGAAATATAAGGCTGGTAATTCATCGGTTAATAAAGTTGTACCGGATAAAAATCAGACTTTCTGGTTTACACTTGCTGAGGGAAAGATTACTTGGAATTAAATCAATTGATAATTAAATATATACGTTTGATTTTACATTAACCTAACTTAATCCTTGTACTATGAAAAGTAAAAAAGTATTGATCTTTTTTGCCCTGTTATGTTTGCTGTTTTCCACAGCCGCATACGGGCAAAGCATTACAGGAACGGTTATTGACAAATCCAATAATCAACCTGTTATCGGTGCCAATATCTCCGTTCCGGGAACTACGATTGGGATTATTACTTATGCGGAAGGGAAATTCTCTTTGGATCTACCTTCAGGTGCAACTCAAATTCAGGTGTCTTTCATTGGATATGTAAAACAACTGGTTAATGTTCAACCAGGAGGTACATATAGAATAATGCTTGATCCTGAGGTCGGGGAGCTAAGTGAAGTTGTTGTTATTGGATATGGCACGCAAAAAAGAGTAACTCTTACGGGTGCTGTTTCCACTGTAAATGTTCCAGCAACTCTCGAGGCAAGGACGATAACAGACGTTGGTCGTGCTCTTCAGGGAACAACCCCCGGACTCATTGTTACTACCACATCCGGTGCTATCGGCGATGCACCTAATATGAAAATCCGTGGTATGGTCAGTACTATTAGCGGTAACGCAGGTAATCCTCTTATTTTGGTAGATAATGTTGAGGTACCGGACCTTACCTATATTAACCCTGATGATATTGAGAGTATTTCGGTACTAAAAGATGCTTCCACCACTGCTATTTACGGAGCACGTGCTGCATTCGGCGCTGTCCTTATCTCTACCAAGAAGGGGAGCAAAGATGGAAAGGTAAAGATTACCTATTCAAACAACTTTGCATGGGCAACCCCTACCAAGATCCCCCAACACACCAGGGCAGACCTTAATCTTCAATACTCTTACGATCAGTTGAATGCACTCAAAACCACTCCAACATGGGAGTATGGTCAGGTAGGTTACTATTATAATCCTGATATCATTGGTAAGGTTAAAAATTGGATAGACACCTATGGTGATGGCAGTGGATTGGGCCGTGAGATGGTTGAGGGTAGAGATTTTAATTACAGGGCCACTGGAGGTGCATACTTTTACCGGCCATGGGATATATATGATATTTACTATAAAAAATGGACTCCTCAAAATAATCAGAGTATATCTGTAAGTGGCGGGAGTGAAAAAACCCAGTACAACCTCTCTGTAAGTAGTTTGAACCAGAAAGGAGTAGAAAAACTATTTGATCGACTTCTACAGAAGATTAAACACTTCTGGTTATATCAGCACAGATGTAAACAAATGGCTGACTGTCAGAGCAAGATTCATGTACACAAAAACTCATGAAGAGTCTCCGTTTCTATATGCAAGTTCAGCCTATGACCCTATGTATTATCTATATCGATGGCATCAGGTCTATCCATACGGTACCTACAATGGCGCTGAATTCCGTGGTGGGGTAAATGATCTCAAATCTGCCCGTCCAGTGGAAGACGATACATATTTCAGCCGGTACACTTTGGGAACCACTTTGAAAATTGTAAAAGGATTGACTGCTGATTTTGATTACACGTATGGCCAGACCTTCTCCACTTCACATTTAATCGGAGGATATGTAAAAGGAATTGACATGTTTACTATGGGTGCAGCTGGTGTGAAATTTCCTGATGTTACAAAAATATACACTACAGCTACTTATGATTATGCTCAATACACAACAGGCAAGAACATAAGAAATACCTATAACGGGTACATAACTTATGAAAATAAGATCGGTGACCATTCTTTCAAGCTAATGACAGGTACAAATATCGAGGATGCTCAATATATTTATCTCTCTGCAAAGAGATCTGGCGTTTATGATTTTGACAAAGGTGAGGTGAACCTTGCAGGTGGCGATCAGACTTCATCATCAAGTCACTCCTGGTGGTCAGTAGCCGGTTTCTTTGGCAGGATCAACTACTCGTTTAAAGATAAGTACCTTTTAGAGGTTGACGGCCGTTATGACGGTTCATCAAAATTTGCAGCGGATAAACGATGGTCCTTCTTCCCATCTGCCTCTGCAGCATGGCGTGTGACTGAAGAATCGTGGATGGATCCATTAAAAACTATAATCAGTGCTTTAAAGTTACGCGGATCTTATGGTATGAATGGTAACCAGGATGTTCCTTTGAGCGCATATATTTCTACTCTTGCCGTAACCAATCCTACTGCAGCAGGTAACTACTGGTTGATCAACAATGCTTTTATTCCTTATATTTCATCAGCCCCCGCGCTTGTTGATCCTACCCTTACCTGGGAGAAAGTAACAACGCTGGACATAGGTGCCGATGCAAGATTCTTCAAAGATAAATTAGGTGTCACATTTGACTGGTATCAGAGAAATACTCTCGATATGCTTTCTCCAGGAGTGACAATTCCATCTACAGTCGGTGCAAGTGCTCCCAGAAGAAACTTCGGTGAACTGACAACAAAAGGAATAGAACTGGCAGTTGACTACGGCTACACTTTTTCAAATGGTATTCATGTAACCTTGTCAGGTCAGTTTACAGACTACAAAACTGAAGTCACAAAATATCCCTCTCCAAATGATCCACTTATCAGTTCCTCCTATTATCAGGGTAAGATTCTTGGCGAAATATGGGGTTACAAGACAGAAGGTCTCTTCCAGAGGGAGGACTTTGTATGGGAAAATGACAGTACAATCCAACAAACTATTGTAAATACCCAGTCAAAGAATACGATGGCAGCTGGCGTTGCTAATCAGTACATTCTTGAGTCAGGTCTATTTAAATTTGGACCGGGTGACGTAAGATTTAAAGACATTAACGGGGATACTGTTATCAATTACGGTTCAAACACTGTTGGTGATCCGGGAGACAGAACAGTTATCGGTAATAGCATTCCTCGCTTTCAGTATGGCTTCCGTATCGGTGCAGACTGGAAAGGAATCGATTTCAGCATATTCTTTCAGGGTGTCGGCAAACGCAGTATCTGGGCAACAGGTAATATGGTTCTTCCTGGTTACTACGCTGCAGAAGCAAACTATGCGCACACCCTTGATTACTGGACTCCTGATAATACAGGGGCATTCTATCCAAGACCAATGGAGTACAGTCAGACTGCCAAGTGGAATTATCTTCCTAATGACAGATATCTGCTTAATGTTGGTTATCTGAGACTGAAGACCCTGAGTTTTGGATATTCTCTTCCCAAGAAATGGATAAGCAAGGTGAATATCCAGAAACTACGTATTTATTTCATCGGTGAAAACCTGTTTGAGTTTGACAAAATGGGTGATGTACCAATCGACCCGGAGATCGACTGGACTTCTGCAACTTCAGCCGACTCCCGTTCATTCGGACGAAGCTATCCATATCGGAGAACACTTTCATTTGGTATTCAACTTGAACTCTAAAAAACAATGACAATGAAAAAAAATATTTTTATACTTATTGTAATACTGCTTGGTCTTTCAAGCTGTGAGGACTATCTGGATCGCAAGAATCTGGACACGTTTGACGAGTCAAACTTCTGGACCAGCGAAGGCAATATGAGGTTGTTTGCCAACGGAGCTTACACCAACTATTTTTATGGATATGGAAGCGGTTACACCTGCGGTAACTTCTTTACCGGTGGTCCATGGGCAGATGAATATCAGTTCCAGTACTATCTGGACACAGAACCCTGCTACTTCGGGTAATGGCTGGTCATTTACTTATGTAAGACGTGCCAACGTTATGATCAACCGGATTGAGGAAATGCCTGTTTCGGATGAAGCCAAAAATCACTGGAGAGGTGTTGGCAGATTCTTCAGGGCAATGGAGTATTGCTATCTTGCAGACCTTTTCGGAGATGTTCCCTGGTATGACAAGGAGATCCTTCCTTCTGAAGTTGAGCTGAGTTTCAAAAAGAGAGATCCGCTTCCGTTTGTCGCTACCAAAATAATGGAAGATTATCAGTATGCAGCTGAAAATGTCAGAGTTAATGATGGTACGTTGCAGATCAACAGAGATCTGGTACTGGCATTTATGTCCAGATGCGGCCTTTACTTTGGAACATTCCTCAAATACCATAACATTGACCAGACTGTAGCAACCGCCTGTCTTGAGAAGGCAAAATGGGCTGCAGAACAGCTTATAACCAGTGGTAAATACCAGATTGTTGATGATTACAGAGGCATATTTTCTTCTTCCGATCTGACAAGTAATAAGGAGGTGATATTCTTTCGTCAGTATGAAACTGCCAAGGCAACTCACTCTCTAGTGTCATATGTCAATCAGGAACCTCAGACAGGCACTACACTTAAAATGGTGGAGACATACCTTTCAAATGATGGTTTTCCTATCAAACAGTCACCTCTTTACAATTATGCTTCTGACAATGGTCTTCGTTATTTTCCTGCACAGTGTTTAAACAGAGACCCGCGCATGGCTGCTACACTTGTTGACTCCATAAGGATCAACCAGGCTCATTCCGGATATTCAACCACCGGTTTTCTTTGCCTGAAGTTCCTCCCTTATACTGCCAATAATATAGATCTGATTTATAATAGTTCCACAAATGTTACTGACGCCCCTGTAATCAGATATGGCGAGGTTCTTCTTAATTACGCAGAAGCTGTGGCTGAACTTGGCCAGTTCATCCAGGCTGATGCAGACATGACTATCAACAAACTGCGCAACAGGAACATTAAGAAGAACAACATTGGTGCTGTGCTTCCGAAGGTTCCTCCAATGATTGTATCAGGGAACGATGTACTTGTCGGCGGAGTTGCAATAAACGACCCTGACAGAGATCCAACGGTATCTTCACTCATCTGGGAGATTCGCAGAGAGCGATGTGTAGAACTTATGTTTGAAGGTTTCCGAAAGAACGACCTTAGTCGCTGGAAAAAGTTCGAGTATCTGAAAACTATAGAGACAAGTAGCCCTACTACCTTGGGTAAGGGTGCTTACGTAGATCTGAGTAAGTTTCCAACTGCTACCAGGACTAAAATACTTGCAGCCGTAAGGTTCTATTATCCTAACCCGGCTACCGAACCACTCAAAGGCTTTATCTATAATCTTTATGATGCAAACATGAGAAGGGACTGGCAACCGGGTGTCGCTTATTATGAAAGGCAATACCTGAATTCTGTTCCTCTTGATCAGATCAAACTTTATAGCGATTTGGGTTACGAATTGACACAAAATCCAGGTTGGTAATAATAAGGATATCCAAAATTAGAATTAGGGGCACCAATCTGGGTGCTCCTATTTTTTTCTTAAATCATTTATATAATATTTCAAAGGAGACAATTTGTGAAAAACTTGCATACTTTTTTGGTCAATAATAGCCATTAATAATAATTCAATTTATAAATTTGTGAGATGTAATACAACTTTATATTCTGTTATGAGGCTCCTGATAGTATGTATATTAATAATCCTCATACCCGGATGCAAACCCCCGGTTGTTCCGGTTACCCTGCAAAAAAATATTGATTCAATTGTACACAAATGGGTTCCTGATCAGCGTGAAGGAATTTGCATACTCAATCTGTCGATGTTAACGGGAGGAAAGGTTTTGATTAGAGGTGAAACTAATTTGCCGGAAGCCAGGGTCGAGATCACCAATTACATTGTTAATTCAGGGTATGAGTATTCTGATAGCCTTCAGGTAATCCCTGATCCGGCGGAAATCAGCAAACCCTGGGGACTTGTTTCTGTCAGCGTCTGTAATATAAAGAAAAATCCTTCCCACTCAAGTGAGCTGGTTTCCCAGGCTGTTATGGGCACACCTGTCAAAATTCTTAAGAAAGATGGCGGCTGGATGCTTATCCAGACACCCGATTATTACATTGGTTGGTCAAATGACAGCGGAATTGAAGAACTCGATGAAAAGGAAATGGCAAAATGGAGACTGTCAGACCGACTGATATATACTGCGAAATCAGGAGATATTCTTTCCGAAAATGATGACAGCGAAGTTATTTCCGATATTGTGTCAGGGTCAATTGTAAATAAAATTTCAGAACGAGGGAATTATTATGTCGTTGAACTTCCCGACGCCAGGAGAGGTATAATTGATAAGAAATATTGTGAGGATTTTGAAAGATGGCGTTCAGAGACTAAGCCCGATCCCGATAAGCTGATAACTTTTGCAAAATCACTCAGAGGTTCACCCTATCTCTGGGGCGGAACATCAACCAAAATGAATGATTGCAGCGGTTTCGTCAAAACAGTCTACTTTACATGTGGTACTATACTCGCCCGTGATGCATCACTCCAGTTTCAGCATGGTATGGCTGTCGGAATTTCATCGTCAATAGATTCCCTTCAACCCGGGGATCTTGTTTTTTTCGGATATCGGGGTAAAAATGGTGAACAGCGAATCATCCATGTTGGAATGTATATAGGTGATACAGAAGTAATTCATAACGCTGGTATGGTAAGCATCAACAGCCTTGACTCAACCAGGTCCAATTACAGCAAATATCTTGGGAGCACAATAAAGGGAGCACGACGGGTGATCGGAGAGAAGTCTGAAAAGGGAATTGAAGCAATTTTCAAAAATTCCTGGTATAATTCGCTGAACTGAAAAGGTTTAACTGGTCTGACTTTCTGTTATATTATTCACTTATGAAAAAGAGGGAGTTTATTAAATATTGCGGATTACTTGCAGGATCAATTATTGTAAGCAATTCTCTTTCGTGCATTAATGAGTCTGGTAAAAAGTCAGTTCCGGTTAAAAAGCGGGCTTTGTCGCTGAAAATAAAGTATAAGCCTTATGAACTTCAGCTGAAACATGTTTTCACACTTGCATCCGGTTCCAGAACAACAACACCCGTTGTTCTGACTGAAATAGAATATGACGGTGTCAAAGGTTATGGCGAAGCATCAATGCCTCCTTATCTTGGTGAAAGCCATGAAAGTGTATTAAGATTCCTCTCTCAGGTCAGAGTTGACCAGTTCAATGATCCGCTACTGGTTGAAGATATTCTGGATTATGTAGATAAAATTGCTCCCGGCAACTATGCTGCTAAAGCATCGGTCGATATTGCACTTCATGATCTGGTCGGGAAATTATTGGGAAAGCCCTGGTTCAGATTATGGGGACTTGATCCTGCTAAAACCCCGTATACAAGTTTTACCATAGGAATAGACACACCTGAAGTAGTCAAACAGAAAGTTGCCGAAGCTGAACCTTACAAAGTGCTGAAAGTAAAACTTGGTCTCGGAAATGATAAAGAAATGATTGAAACTATAAGGATGGTCACTGATAAACCGATTAGTGTTGATGTTAACCAGGGATGGAAAGACAGGGTTTATGCTCTTGAAATGGCTGAGTGGCTTAAGGAAAAGAATGTGATCTTCATTGAGCAGCCAATGCCGAAAAACCAGATTGATGATATCGGATGGCTCACACAAAATTCGCCTCTTCCGGTTATTGCAGATGAAGCAGTGCAAACTCCAGGTGATTTATTCAATATAAAAGGCATATATTCCGGGATTAATATCAAGTTAATGAAATGCGGTGGAATGGATGCCGCACATAAAATGGCACAAATAGCCAGGGCTATGGACATGAAGGTAATGATCGGGTGTATGACCGAAACTTCATGTGCCATATCCGCCGCTGCTCAACTATCTCCTCTTGCCCACTGGGCCGACCTGGATGGTAACCTGCTAATCAGCAATGATGTCTTTAAAGGAGTTACTATTTCTGATGGCAGAATAACACTTAACGAAAAGCCCGGAATAGGAGTTGTTGAAACAGTAAAAATATTTCAGGACTGAAAATCGTTCCATTTATCCCTTTTCTTCACATACCTTTTCTCAATGTATAGTAATATTAAAATTGTTACTTTTATGAACTTTTAGTTTCCCTTTATGGAAAAAAACAGTACAAGGCTCGTTTCCCTCGACATATTCAGGGGAATGACTATCGCCTTTATGATAATCGTAAACACCCCCGGAAGCTGGAATTACGTCTATGCACCCTTAAGTCATGCCAGGTGGCACGGTTGCACTCCGACAGACCTGGTGTTCCCATTCTTCCTTTTTATTGTTGGTGTTTCAACCTGGTATTCACTTAAGAAATACGGACACGAGGTCAATTCAGGTTCAATAATCAGGATACTGAGACGGACAGTTACAATATTTGCCCTTGGCTTGTTTCTTGCGATATTCCCGCACTTCAGCAGGGACTATTCAGCTCTTCGTATTATGGGGGTTCTTCAGCGTATTGCTTTAGCCTATTGTGTCGGTTCACTTATCTGCCTGACTGTCAAGCGTGATTATTTGTGGATAGTCATCGCAGGCATTTTGCTGTTTTACTGGGGTTTACTTGCTTTATTCGGGGGCGCAGATCCCTATAGCCTTGAAGGAAATATTGCACCCAAAGTGGATGCTGCGATACTTGGTGTCAACCATCTTTACAAAGGATTCGGGATTCCTTTCGACCCCGAAGGAATCTTAAGCACCTTACCGGCAGTCTGCACAGTTTTGATCGGTTATTATATTGGAGAAATAATCGGAAAAGGTCCAGCTAAGGGTAAAACTGTCCTTAAGCTCATTCTGTTTGGTACGGCATCTGTCGGCCTGGGTCTTTTGTGGAGTATATGGTTCCCACTCAACAAACCGTTATGGACTAGCTCCTATGTCTTGTTTACCGCCGGAATTGGAATGGGGGTCCTTGCCCTGATCTATTTTATTGCCGATGTGATCAAATTTCAGAAATGGGGTTCATTTTTTCTGGTCTTTGGCACCAATGCCCTTTTCGCATTTTTTCTTGCAGGTGTATGGACAAGGCTTATGCTGTTGTTTAAAGTAACTTCCGGCAGCTCAAAGGTGACTCTCTATACGTGGATTTATGAACATATGTGCGTACCCGTGGCTGGCAATATGAACGGCAGCCTGATGTTCGCATTGATGCAGGTTTTGTTTATCTGGCTGATAGCGTTGGTTCTATATAAAAAGAAAGTATTTATCAGGTTATAAGAATGGATGAAATAAGCATTATATCAGCTGGTTACAGAAAATATTACGGAGTTTCTGAAACGAAAATTGTCCCATTGCCACGATCAGGATCGGACCGGAGATATTACAGGATTTTTAGCGGCGATAAAACAATTATCGGAGCCTATAATGCAAACCGGGAGGAAAATGATGCTTTTGTGGGATTCACTGAACATTTCCTGAAAAAACAGCTGCCGGTACCTGAGGTCTTTTGTTATATGAAGGAAAGTGATATCTATTTTCTGGAAGACCTGGGTGATATTAATTTGTATACATGGCTCCATAAGAAGCCGGATATTTCAAACTTTGACAGCAGTACAATGGCTCTTTACCGTAAAGTGCTTGACAATCTGATACTCTTTCAGACAAGGGGAATCGAAGGACTGAATCTGGACCTTTGCTATCCCCACAGGAGCTTCGACCGCCAGTCAATGATGTGGGATATGAATTACTTCAAGTACATGTTATTGAAGCTTCTGGCAGTTCCTTTTAATGAAAGGCTCCTTGAGCATGATTTCAACTCCCTGGCCGATTATCTTCTGGAAACAGGGCAGGATTATTTTCTTTACCGGGATTTTCAGACTGCAAATATCATGATCGTAGGGGAGGAGCCATGGTTCATCGATTATCAGGGTGGAAGAAAAGGGGCCCCACAATATGATGTGGCATCATTACTGTACGATGCAAAAATCCCGATGTCGCAGACCGACAGAGAGGAGCTCCTGTGGTACTATATCGAAAAATTTTGTTCTGCCAGCAATGAGGACAATCAAAAATTCAAGGGATATTATGACGGGTTCAGCATGATCAGGATTATGCAGGCTCTTGGCGCCTTTGGATTCAGGGGTTTGTATGAACAGAAACCAACTTTTACAGATAGTATAGTTCCGGGTGTATTTCTCCTGAATGAGGTTATATTTTCTGCTGAGAATCATGTTAAGCTTCCTGAATTGTATAAGACTGTCAGATCAATTCAAAGTACTCCGACATTTCAGCAACTGGTATCAGCCACTCATTAATACCTGACCAATGAAAGCAATGATACTGGCAGCAGGAAAGGGTACCAGGCTCGGGAAGCTCACTGAAAACATTCCAAAAGTTCTTCTCCAGATAAATGGTAAAAGCCTGCTGCAGCATGCTGTTGAAAAATGCACCTCGTCGGGGTTTGATGATATTATCGTTAATGTTCACCATTTTGCCGGTATGGTTGAAGATGAAATTAACAGGATGAACAGAATGGGTTTCCGGTTGACTATTTCAGATGAAAGGAAAGAACTGCTTGAAACCGCAGGAGGACTTTATAAAGCAAGACATTTTTTTGACAAGGAACCATTCCTATTATATAATGCTGATATAATTACGGATTTTCCGATTTCTGATTTACTTGCACTTCAATTCGAAAAGAAAGGCCTTGCAACACTGGCAGTGAGGAATCGTGAAGGTAAGAGGTATTTTATGGTTAACCGGGAAGGTCTTTTGAAGGGGTGGTGCAACACTTCAACGGGTGAGAGAATTATTGCAGGTGATGAAAATGAAGAGCTGAGCAAAATAGCTTTCTCAAGCATCCACATAATTAGTCCCGAAATTTTCAATTACATGAGTGAAGGAATCTATACCATGACGGCATTATACATGCAGCTTGCATCTGATCATAAAATTCACACGCTCCTTCATGATGACGGGTACTGGTTCAATGTTGGTACTCCTGAAATACTCGAAGAAGCCGGGCTGTTCCTTAAATCGCATCCACCGGTTGTCGGTAGCCGGTAACCGGTTTCACAGCTTCCAGAAGCTCTTTGAAAAAAGAGTAAAAATTGCGAAAATCTCCAGTCGGCCTATTAACATCAGTAGGCTGAGAATAAAAAGACTTATTTCCGGCATGTTAGCAAAGTCATATATTGGACCTGCGTTTCCGAGTTCCGGACCGATATTGCCAAGAGATGAGGCAACTGCACTGGCTGAAGTTACCGGGTCGCTGCCGGTAAGAACTATAATTGCTGTGCCGACGAGGAAAATGAAAAGGTACAAAACAATAAAAGAAAGTACCGATAAATTAGTTTTTTCCGGCAAAGGATTATTATTAAGCCTTATTTGCAAAATAATATTGGGATGAAGAAGCTTCCTGAAAATCAGCTTGATGTTCTTAAGGGCAACGAGATGCCTTCCCATCTTTATGCTACCGGTAGTGGAACCTGTGCTGGCGCCGGCAAAAAGCAATAAAAATATCAATATAAGGGCTTCAGGAGGCCAGAGCAGATAATCGGTTGTTTTATAGCCGGTAGTTGTTATCATTGAGATCGCATGGAAGAATCCTTCTCTGAAGGCTGTACCGGGGGTCTTATTTGCATGGATTATAAGAATAATACTCAGAAAAACCGAAGCAATAATGGTTATAATTATATAAAACCATAATTCTTCATTTTTTCTTATTTTATTGAATTTAAACTTTACCAGGTAATAGTAAATAACAAAGCTGACTCCTGCCAGAAACATAAAGATCATTACAATGTACTGGCTGTAGGATGAGTAATATTGAAGGCTGTTGTTCCGTGTTGAAAAACCCCCGGTTGCGATTGTGCCAAAAGAGTGGCAGATACTGTCAAACAGGGTCATATCACCCACGTTCAGTAAAATAGTTTCAGCCAGAGTAAGCCCGACATAAACGATCAGTATCCTAAACCCGACTGCCAGGGTTTTCGGATGGATCTTCTCTTTCATTGACGACTCGAGGCTGAAAAGCTGATAACCTGAAATCTTAAGAGTTGGCAGGATAATTATTACTGTGACAATTATGCCGATCCCTCCAATCCAGTGCGTGAGACTTCTCCAGAAAAGAATCGAAAAGGAAAGGCTTTCAACATCATTCACAATAGTTGAACCGGTTGTTGTAAAACCTGAGGAGGATTCAAAAAAAGCTTTGATAAATGAAGGAATTGATCCGGAGATAATATACGGCAAAGTTCCCAGCAGGATAAAAAGTATCCAGGATAGTGCAACAGCTACATAACCATCACGATTACTTATATCATGCAGATCCGCTTTTATGCTGATGGTTTTGAATGCAATATAAAGCGTTCCGGTTATTAAGGATGACCACAGAAACGGCAGCAGTGATTCTTTATATATCAGTGCAACAGGCAGGCATGCTAGAAATGAGATTGTCTCAACCAGAAGGATTGTTCCTAATATTTTGATAATAATCAACGGATTGATCAGCTTCATTACCTGCTATCTGAATTTCAGGGTACAAATATAATCAGAAAAAGTTTGGTTATTCTCCTCATGTAAACCAGAAGGGATAATCTGTTTAATATGATAAAAATCTATTGATTGGTCATTTTTATGTCTTATATTTGAGTCAGGCTTTAAAAATTCCGGAATTCAATCAGCCAGGCGTTAATATCTATAAACTATTTAAGTTCAATTTGTTATTACTACCAGGGAAATGAGAAAAGTTTTAATTATCGGAGCCGGAGGAGTCAGTTCAGTGGTTGTTCACAAGATGGCCTCTCTTCCGGAGGTTTTCAGTGAAATAATGTTAGCCAGCCGGACAAAATCAAAATGTGATGCTATTGCAAAAAAAATCGGCAATAACAGGGTTCAGACCGCTCAGGTCGATGCGGATAAAGTGCCCCAGCTTGTAAAGCTGATAAACTCTTTCAAACCCGACATTATTGTAAATGTGGCTTTGCCTTACCAGGATCTTCATATAATGGATGCTTGTCTCGAAACCGGCGTTGCATACCTTGATACTGCGAACTATGAGCCTCTTGAGGAAGCAAAATATGAATACAGCTGGCAGTGGGCCTACAGAGAAAGGTACAAAAAGGCAGGTATTACTGCAATACTGGGCTGCGGATTTGATCCGGGAGTGACATCAATTTACACAGCATATGCTGCAAAGCATCATTTTGATGAACTCAATTATCTCGATATTGTTGATTGTAATGCCGGAGACCACGGAAAACCTTTTGCAACAAATTTCAATCCTGAGATAAACATCAGGGAAGTAACACAAAAGGGTAAATACTGGGAAGACGGAAAATGGATCTACACAAAGCCTCACCAGATTCATAAGCCATTGAATTATCCTGATATCGGACCAAAGGAATCTTACCTTATTTATCATGAGGAGCTGGAATCACTGGTAAAAAATTTCCCGACTCTTAAACGTGCCAGATTCTGGATGACATTCGGACAGGAGTATCTGACACACCTCAGAGTTATCCAGAATATTGGAATGGCAGGTATTGAACCTATAATGTTCGATGGGAGAGAAATAGTCCCGATTAAGTTCCTGAAGGCAGTATTACCTGATCCGGGTGAGCTCGGCGAGAACTATAAGGGATGGACATCCATAGGCTGCCGTATCAAAGGAATAAAAAACGGGAAAAGTAAAACCTATTACATCTACAATAACTGCAGCCACGAGGCAGCCTATAAGGAAACAGGAGCCCAGGGCGTTAGTTATACCACAGGAGTACCGGCTGCCATTGGCACAATGATGTACCTTAATGGAATCTGGAAAAAACCGGGGGTTTTCAATGTTGAAGAGTTTGATCCTGATCCCTTTATGGAACAGCTAAATCTGCTCGGGATTGCCCTGGGTGGAACTGCATGATGTTGACCTGGAATTATAAAAATGGTACAAGGTGCAACGGTACGACGGTGCGACGGTGCGACAGTTTAAAGGTTTTAATTCAGAGTTTTATCTGGTAAATCCCCTCCTGGGAGAGCTTGTCCCGCGAAGCGGGAGGTGGGGGTGGGTTTAAAATAAATATAACTCTTCTTATGATTGATTACGATATATTACCATCCCCCTGTTATGTGATTGATGAAGAACGATTCAGGAAGAATCTTTCACTCATTAAGCATGTTGCGGATGAATCAGGGATTGAGATTATCCTGGCATTCAAAGGATTCGCCATGTGGGGTGTTTTTGATATCCTGAAAGAGTATTTTTCCGGGGCTGCCGCCAGCTCGGTTCACGAAGCCAGGCTCTGCTTTGAACAAATCGGCTCTCCGGCTCATTCATATTCTCCTGTCTACAGGGAAAATGATTTTGAATCAATACTCGGCTTCAGTTCACATATAACTTTCAATTCCCTTGGTCAGTACTCGAAATATTCCGGTCGGCTCAAAAAATATGACAGGAAGATCTCTGCCGGATTAAGGATCAATCCTGAATTCTCTGAGGTAAGTCACACTATTTATAATCCTTCTTCACCGGGATCAAGACTGGGTGTTACTGCTGATGATCTGAAAGCCGGCTTGCCGGAAGGTGTTGAAGGACTCCATTTCCATGTTCTCTTTGAATCTGATTCTTATGCACTGGAAAAGGTGCTTCAGGTAGTTGAGACCAAATTCGGAAGATTCTTTACGGGACTCAAATGGATCAATATGGGAGGAGGACATCTGATAACCAGGAAAGGGTATGATACTAACCACCTGGTTAGGATACTGAAAGAGTTTAAGAAGAGAACAGGATTGCATATTATTCTGGAACCAGGTAGTGCCTTTGCCTGGGAAACCGGTGAACTGACAGCTACTGTTGAAGATATTGTTGTAAATCAGGGTATTAAAACTGCAATACTTGATGTCTCATTTACCGCACATATGCCCGACTGCCTCGAAATGCCCTATATGCCAAAAATCATGGGAGCAACCGGTCCTGTTGAAGGGAAACCAACTTACAGGATGGGTGGCAATTCCTGCCTTTCCGGAGATTTTATGGGTGACTGGTCATTTGAAAAGGAGCTTAAACCCGGTGACAGAATTGTCTTTATGGATATGATCCACTACACGATGGTTAAGACAACCACTTTTAACGGTGTGCAGCATCCGTCTATCGGAATCTGGACGAAGGAAGGGGAATTTCGGTTATTAAAGGAATTCGGTTATAACGATTATAAAAACCGCCTGTCATAATACCGGTCACCGGACGCCGGACGCCGGTCGCCCGATTCCTATTTCTTCCTGTTTATCGTAATATCTGTTACTACCAGCTTATCCTTCATAAGAACAGCATTCACGATTTTTTCCGCAACCTCTTTAGTATCCATAAATCCGGAAATATCCCGGTCCTGTCCCTGTATCTTCCAGAAATCGGTCTTCATCCCGCCGGGATAAACAGCGATTATGTTGCGTTTTGTACCTTTTAATTCTGTCCTGAGAGCTTCTGTATAACCCCTGGCTCCCCATTTAGCAGCACAATAAATTGTCTCCTTGTCTCTTCCGTACAAGGCTGATGTCGACATTATGTTGACTATTGTAAGCTCTTCTTTTTCAGGAGTGATTCTGAGGATTTCGGATGTCAGAAGTATCATTCCCTTCAGGTTGGCTTCAAAAACATCTTCAATCATTTCTGAGGTTGATGTATCTGCCGGTGCAGTAAGCCCCCTTCCTGCATTATTAAAAAGATATTCGGTTATAATCTTATGATCATGCAGAAATTTGCCGGTTTTCCTTACATCCTCTTCATTCCCGATATTACAGACTGAGGTACTCACATGAGCGGTTCCGGATATTCTGCTTAGTCTTCTTGCTGCCTTTGTCAGCTTTTCACTGTCACGTCCGAGAATGAGTACATCTTTTCCCGATTTTACAAGGATTTCAGCAATTGACAGACCCAGTCCTCCTGATCCTCCGCTTATAACAGATACCTTTCTCATAGATATTTTTTACAAAGATATCCAATATTCATGACCATTAATATATCACCCGCCGAAACCGCCGTACCGTCGTACCTCGTACCATCGTACCGTCACGAACCGCCGTACCGTCTTACCGTCGTACCCTCCTCATTTATTTATCACCCCTGAACCCATCACCTCATCCCCCTCATACCATGCTGCAAACTGGCCAGGTGCAACGCCTCTCTGTAATTTATTGAAAATGATATATATACCTTTTTTCCTTCTGTACAGAATAGCCTTTTGCAGTGGCTGACGATACCTTATTCTTACCATATATTCACGGCTTTCTCCTTCTTCCATGGCAATGTCAGTTCTTATCCAGTGTATCTCATCGTTCCTGATAAATAATCCTTTTCTGTACAAGCCGGGATGTGACTGACCCTCTCCGACATAAAGAATATTTTTTTCGACATCAATACCGATGACAAACAGGGGATCTTTGTAACCTCCGACATTTATTCCTTTCCTCTGACCAATAGTGAAGAAGTGTGCTCCGCTATGGGTACCGATAATTTTTCCGGAGGAAGTATCGTAATCGTGCGGGCTTACAGCCTGTTCCAGTTCATTATCTGTAATATTTTCACGAAGAAACCCTGTATTCCAGGTCCGGAATTCATTTATCAGCGGAATTTCCACAATCTGCCCCTTTTTTGCTTCAAGCTTTTGCTGCAAAAATGTAGGCAGGTGAACTTTCCCGACAAAGCATATTCCCTGCGAATCTTTCCGGTGTGCTGTTGCGAGACCAAGCCTGTCAGCAATCTTGCGGACTTCCGGCTTTGTAAGATCACCGATGGGAAAAAGTGCATAGGCTAGCTGTTCCTGGCTCACCTGACAAAGGAAATAGCTCTGATCCTTATTTTCATCCTTGCCTGCAAGAAGCCTGTAAACAAGTGTATTATTAACATTTATTATTTCTTTCCGGCAATAATGGCCTGTTGCAACAAAATCACCTCCCAGTTTCTTTGCTTCGTCAGCGAAAGAATCAAACTTTATCTCCCTGTTGCACAGCACATCAGGGTTGGGAGTGCGCCCTTTCTCATACTCAGCAAACATATAATCAACAACCCTTTGCCTGTAAGGACCGCTTAGATCCACCATGTGAAAGGGAATTTCCAGTTTTCTCGCAACCATCTCTGCAAACATCAGGTCATCTTCCCAGTGACAATCGCTCTGAAGCAGACCGGTTGTGTCGTGCCAGTTCCTCATGAACAGACCGATGACTTCGAATCCCTGTTCTTTAAGCACCCATGCTGCTACGCTGGAGTCGACACCACCTGACAGACCGACTACTACCCGTTTTTTCATGGTGCAAAGTTAATAAAAAGAGTGGGAGAAAAATAAGTACCTTTATACCGTGGGACAGGGTACACTGACAATATATGGTGCATCGGCAGGATCCGGCAAAACATTTAAGCTTGCCGGTATTTATCTTTCCCTGCTTTTCAGTTCAAGGTATAATTACAGGAAAATACTTGCTGTGACATTTACAAATAAAGCCACAGCTGAAATGAAAAACAGAATACTTGATCAGCTTTATTGTATTTCATCCGGAGATAAATCCGAATACCTTCCGGACCTGATAAAGGAGACAGGAAAGACCGAAAATGTACTCAGGAAAGAAGCAGGGGAGATCCTGTTTGCAATTCTTCACGATTTTTCAAGGTTCTCCGTATGTACTATTGATGCATTTTTTCAGAAGGTAATACGTGCATTTGCCCGGGAGTTAAATCTTCATTCCGGTTTCAGCATTGAGCTGGATCACAGTGTAATACTTTCGGATGCAGTTGATGGGATGCTTGCCGATTCTGCACGGGAACCGGAGCTTGGCAAATGGCTCAATGAATATGTAATGTCAAATCTTGATGACGAGAAAAGCTGGAACCTGAAAGGAGAGATCATGAAACTCTCTGAGGAGCTCTTCAAAGAAAAATTCAAAATCCTTTCAGCTGATGAACAGCTGAAGCTCGGAAATAAAGAGTTTCTTCTTAAGTATATAAGCAATTTACGGACTCTTACTGCATCATTCAGAAATAAGCTGACTGAACTTGGCAAAAAATGCGAAAAGATCTCTTCTGATCATGGTCTGACCGACGATATGTTTTTTCAGAAGAGTAAAGGTGTCCCGGGTTTTATAAGGAATCTTGCCCTGGGGAGAATGCCGGAACCAAAAAGTTATGTCCGCGAAATATTAAAAGATCCGCCAAAATGGAGCACGGGCGTTACCCTGTCAGCAGCTCCGCGATGCAATATCCGGCGGGCTGGATGAGACCGTGAAGGAAGCAATCAGGTTTTGGGACAACAATATAATTTTATATAATAGTGCAAATGCTATTCTCCCCAATATTTACGCACTTGGTATCCTGTCGGACGTGTTGATGAAGATCCGTAAAATTACTGCGTCTGAAAACAGTTTTCTCATAACCGATGCGGGCGAGCTTCTTAGCCTTATAACAAAAGATGATCAGGCTCCTTTTATTTATGAGAAGATTGGGAACAGGTACGAGAATTATATGATCGATGAATTCCAGGACACTTCACAATTGCAATGGGAAAATTTTGAACCACTGATTGATGAGAGCATGGGAGGAGGACATGATAACCTTGTGGTAGGTGATGTAAAACAGTCAATTTACAGGTTCAGGAACAGTGACTGGCAAATTCTTGGAAGGATGCAGAATGAGCTTGTTGACAATGTCAGATTTCTCAGTGAGCCTTTAAAGACAAACTTCAGAAGCCGTACAGATATTATCAGGTTTAATAACTCATTGTTCTCAATAATTCCCGAACAGATTGACAAGCGTTTTTCAGAGAACCCTCTCCCGCTGAAATTTACAAGACTATATGCCGAGGCTGTACAGAAGGATCCGGGAAGGAAGGAGGGCGGATATGTAAGACTGGAGTTTATTGACGATGAAAAGAAAGAAGAAGATCAAAATATAATTGACCAATTCACGGGAATAGAAACCAAACCAGAAAAAAAATGGAGAGATATTGTCCTTGAAAAGCTTCCAGCTGTGATCGAGACTTTTCAGGATAAGGGTTACAAAGCTTCTGATATTGGAATCCTTGTAAGAGAAGGCAGGGAAGGTGCGGATGTTCTGAATAGAATGATAAGTTACAGTAACGGATGTTCAGCTGAAAGAAAAAGAAAATACAATTATAATATAGTTTCAAATGATTCACTGGCGCTTTCAAACTCACCTGCAATCAATTTTATCATTTCTGTATTATTAGTTCTGAATGATCCTTCAGATATGATCAGCCGTGCCCGGATGCTTCGGTTTTTCCTTATGGCTAAAGGGAATGAGAATGCACAGGATGTTCCATTGTTCAGCGAAACGCTTATCGGGGATAAGAATGGATATTTCCCGGATGGTTATAAAGAGTTTCTGAAGAAAACTTCACAGATGCCTCTTTTTGAAGCGGTGGAAAATATTATTAGCTTTTTTGGCCTTGGCAGTTATGCCTGGAATGTCTCATATTTTAATACATTCCAGGATTTGGTTTTAAACTTTACAGGAAGTAAAAACACTGATCTTCAATCATTTCTCGAATGGTGGGAGACAACGGGAAAATCAAAATCCGTAATTCTTCCTGCAAATAAAGATGCTGCCAAGGTTATTACAATTCACAAATCAAAAGGACTTGAATTTAAAATTGTTATTATTCCATTCATATCATGGAATTTAGATCATAAAAATCAGCATCATCCCATACTCTGGATAAGGCCTGAAACTCCTCCTTTTAATACCCTTGGAGTAGTTCCTGTCAGGTATCAGAAGGACCTTGAAAAAACAATTTTCGCCGATGCATATTTGCAGGAAAAGTATTCTTCTCACCTCGATAATTTAAACCTTCTTTATGTTGCAATGACGAGGGCTGTAGATGCGATATGGGGATTTTTACCAGCGACTCCCGGTAAAAACGGCGAAATAGCCCGGGCCGTAAAAGATGCTGTTACGGCGGAGGAGAAACCTGCCGGTGAATCAGGAATAATTCTGGCCGGTTGTTATAACAAAGAAAATAACGTATTTGAACTAGGCACGATACCAGGTCAAAAAATCAGGATTTCTGAAGATAAAAAAATACCCTCACTGAGTTACCTCGTCAGTAGAAAGCCGGAATCGCTTAAACTTAAGCTCCACGGAGAAAACTATTTTCTGGAGGAAAGGGAAGCAGTCAGGAAGAAGATCAACTATGGAAAGCTTATGCATGAAGTGTTTGAGGATATAAATACGAGGGAGGATATTCCTGCTGCAGTGAAGCGTCTTGTACTTGAAGGAAAGATTGAAGAATCTGAATCTACCTCCCTGATAAACAGGCTTGATTCGCTTGTTTCCATTAAACCCGTGTCTGACTGGTTCAGACCGGGCAATAATGTCTTAAAAGAGTCCGAAATACTATTGCCATCGGGTGTAACAAGGCGGCCTGACAGGGTCATAATTAATGACGGAAAAGCAGTGATAATCGATTTTAAATTTGGTGAAGAGAATAAACATTATGCAGATCAGATCAGGCAATACAGGAGACTGTTGAGTGAAATGGGCTACAATGAGATTGAGGCATTTCTCTGGTACGTCGATAGAAACAAAATTATCACAGCCTGATGGCGTCAGATCGGTCATACCATTATAAATATCCCTGGGGACATAACCGCAGGTTTAATGCCTATTCGAACTATTTCAGGAATCTTTTTGGTGCAAGAGTGCAGAAAGTTTCGGTTGATGCCGGTTTTACCTGTCCCAACCGCGATGGTACAAAGGGTACCGGAGGATGTACTTACTGCAATAATGATGCTTTCAATCCCTCATATTGTCTTCCTGAAAAGTCTGTCACGCAGCAAATTGAGGAAGGGATAAAATTCCATAAATGGAGATACCGGGGATCAGACTCTTACCTGGCTTATTTTCAGGCATTTTCCAATACCTATGCTCCGGTTGAAACCTTGAAAAAGCTTTACGGGGAGGCTTTGAAATACCCCGGAGTTATCGGACTGATCATAGGAACAAGACCTGATTGCATTGATAATGAAAAGCTTGAGTATCTTAAAAAACTATCGGCCCGATGCTATATAGCTGTAGAATATGGGATTGAGTCATGTTATAATAAAACACTTGAGAGAATAAACAGGGGACATACATTTGAAGAAGCGGAAAATGCTTTAAGGATGACATCCGCGCTTGGCATTAATTCAGGTGCACACTTCATATTTGGTTTGCCGGGTGAATCCCGTGATGAGATGCTTGCTGAAGCTGGAATTATCTCCCGGTTACCTCTTAAAACTGTTAAATTTCATCAGCTTCAGATAATAAAAGGTACTGCCATGGAAATTCAATACAGTAATAATCCTGGTGATTTTCAGCTTTTTACATGGGAAGAGTACCTCGATTTTTTTATCAGTTTCCTTGAAAGACTAAGTCCGGAACTGATCGTTGAACGATTTACAGGTGAAGCTCCGCCACGATTCCTGACAGGCGAGGGCTGGGGCAAGAAGAGAGCCGACCAGATAGTAAATCTTATTGAAAAGCGTCTTGAAGAGCTTGATACATGGCAGGGGAGGCTCTATAATTCCTGAATCATAAGTTTCACCGTTTCGCCCGCCCTGATCCTGACAGGCAATCCATTCATCACGTCATTCCCATTTATTATCTTTTCTTTTTTAGAACCTGAGACCACCATGTAACTTTTTTCTTTCTCCACTGTAAAATATTCAGGGAACTGGTTAATTCTTGGCCAGTCGAATGGCAGGTGCATATATTCGGAATGGCGCTTTTTATCAAGCATCAGGAGTCCCTTCCAGTCTGAATCTGAAGATATAGAAAGAAAAAGCATATTATCTTTAAGTACCCCCCCGATATGGAGGTCCTGTGACCATGGAGTCAGATATGCTCCGCCAGTTTTCCACAGGCAGTACATAATTGTTGTCCTCGCAAAGTTACCATCGCCATGCCACCCTTCGATTATACCGGATGGCTGCTGTTTGCTCCACATAACTTTAATCTCACTGTCGATCCACTCTTTTGCTGAAGGAACAGGTTCGCGTGCATAAAGGTTTAGTGTGCCTTCTATAGCGTCAGCGTAACCATCCTGGCTGGTACCTTCCCAGGCAAAGTTCCTGTATTTTGAGTTCAGGATACTGAGAGCAGTAATTACAGGTTCTCTGTATTTTTCAATTTTATCAATCAGGTAAACAGTATAAAAGCCATTCAGGGTATACCCGAAATTGTCTGCAATTGCACTGTCTACGGGAATACCCTTTACCGGATTTATTGAATTATAAAAGAGGCCGTCATTATTTCGCCCGACTGCAATTATCCGGTCAAGCATAGCATAAAGAGGAGCACTGTACAACTCTTTTTTTGAAGGATCAGCATATGAAACTGTCGCATAAAGCTCACATAGTCCTGAAACGATCTCACAACCATGATCTCTCAGGCGGAGAACTTTAAAATCTTTTGTCGGGTGATTATTTCCAAGAAGGTAGTAATCGCCAAGTCTCTCTGCCCACTCAAGGTATTTTTTTTCACCGGTTGTCCAGTAAATTCTTGAAAGGGATTGTAACATGTCACCATTAACCTCCGGATTGTCAGAACATATTTTCCCGTAAGGAGTCTCCAGAGGAGCATATTTCCAGATGTCGTCAAGAATGCCGATCAGCCGCTCTGACCAGGGACTAGGTCCAAGCCACTCTGTAAGGGGAATCAGACCATCCTTTATGTATTCAGCAGAGCCGAAGATTATATCAGAAAGAATCGTATCACTGACAGCAAATCCTTTTTTTGAGAAGGAATAAGTGTCGGGCATTCTGCCAATCCTTGATGTCAGCCTTTTCTCTGTTTCAAGCATCTCTTTCATTTTCCCGTTGAACAAATCATGATCAAGGAGCGCAGATGTCAAAACCATAAACGGATAATTATCTGCTGCACAATCTTTTGCATTCCAGATATCTTTGCTCTCGGCATCATTTATGTTCCTGGGAATGAGACCTGTCAGTGGATCGGCCAGTTTTAACCAGCCATCAAGGTATTTAAGGCAACGGTCATAACCTTCATTTACAAGTACACTATTCTCTGCGGCTTGTTTAAATATCTCCTCCTGTTCCACAGAATATTTTCTTTCTGAACAGCTGTATAATAAAAATATCGCTACTGTCAGGATCGAAATAATTTTAATTTTTTTCATAAAAAACTGATTTAAGTCGTTAAACAAATATATTCACTTTGTGAGTACGGAGCACCATTTTAACTAAATTTGAAACAATAAGATTGCAAGACTGCAAGACCGCAAGACCATTTCTATGGAGTATTTCCTCGAACGAATTGCCAGATCACTTTATGCTGAGTTTAAGGACAGGTTAAAATCGCATTGTCTTGTTTTTCCAAACAGGAGGGCAGGTTTGTTCTTTACCAGGTACCTTGCGGGAGAGCTCAGCAAGCCTGTCTGGACCCCGTCAATAATGACAATAAATGATCTTTTCCGTTCTTTATCACCTCTTCAGGCTGCTGAGAATGAACTGCTCCTTTTTGAGCTTTTTAAAGTTTACCGCACACTGACAAAGAGTTCAGAGAAATTCGATGATTTTTATTTCTGGGGCGATATGCTCCTGAATGATTTTGATGATGTCGACAAATACCTTGCTGATGCTTCAAAATTATTCAGTAATGTTCATGATTTAAGGAAGATAGATCAGCAGTTCGGTAGTCTTACTTCTGAACAGGTTGAAATAATAAAACGGTTCTGGATTAATTTCAATCCCGACGATTTGACCGATAAAAAATCTGAATTTATCAGGATATGGTCAATTCTGACCGACCTCTATAGGGAATTCAAAAGTAACCTGAAGAATAAAAACCTGGCCTATGAAGGTATGATCTTCAGGGATGTAGTAGAGAATCAGGACTGGAAAACAGCAGCCGGTGCTAAATGGGATATTGTACATTTTATCGGGTTCAACGCATTAAACGAATGCGAGAAGGCAATTATGTCGGGTCTTAAAAAGGATGTCAAAGCACGTTTTTACTGGGATTACGATAATTCTTATGTCAGGGACCAAAAGATGAATTCTGCCGGATTTTTCATGAAGGATAACCTTGAAATTTTTGGAAATGACATGCCTGCTGACTGGAGTTACGACACCATGTTGTCAAAAGGCAATGATTTGGTAAAGCGACGGGTGATAGATGCATCTTCGGATGTCTCACAGGTAAAACTATTACCGGGATTTATTGATGAAATTCCCGGACTTACTTCTGCAAATGCACATCAGACAGCAATTGTCCTTGCTGATGAAAACCTGCTTATGCCAGTTCTTACAAGTCTTCCTGAAAATATTGAAGATGTCAATATAACAATGGGTTACCCTCTCAGGCATACCTCTGTCTATTCCCTTGTAAAACATCTTCTTGAGATGCAAAAGAAAGCAGAAGTCAGAAACGGAGTGATTTATTTTTACTATAGCGATGTGATGAGGATTCTTAAGAACAGCCTCATCGCCGGGCTTATGACCGAACCGGATAATGAAATTATTAAAGAAATAATTGAAAAAAATCTGATCCTTGTACCTGCCGGCAAATTTGCCAGTTCCGGTAAATTATCAGAACTCTTTAAAAAACCTTCAACTCCGGCTCAGATTTCAGACTATCTTAAATCAGTACTTTCTGTTATAGGTTCCGTGGATTCAGGTAAAGTGGAGGATGTTTCACAGGAAATATTTCCACGAATTATAAGGAATGAATTCATCTACAGGGTAATACTTTCAATAAACCGGCTCGATACCATTTCGGGGGATCCAAATATCAGCTTTACTACCGATACGTGGACCCGGATACTCGACAGGCTCTTAAAAATGCAGTCTGTTCCTTTTTCGGGAGAACCACTAACGGGCATTCAGATAATGGGTATTCTTGAAACAAGAACTCTCGATTTTAAGAACCTGGTTATACTGTCAGTGAATGAAGGAATTCTGCCTGCAATTACTGCATCATCTTCTTTTATCCCTTTCAGTCTGCGTGAAGCATTTGGTTTGCCATCAATAAACCATCAGGAATCGATTTACGCATATCACTTTTACAGGCTTCTGCACAGAGCTGAAAATGTCACATTTGTATATAACTCAAATCCAGAGGGTTTAAGGAGTGGCGAAATGAGCAGATTTCTGCAGCAGATGAAGTATGAACCAATGCAAAAGCCTGAATTTCGTAGCGTTGGTTTCGAGATCGGCAATCCTGCTGATACAGGAACGATTATTGAAAGGACAGAGGATCATTATCTCAGGATATTATCAAGATTTTCAGATAATAATGGAAAGAACAGACTTTCACCATCAGCAATAAATACCTGGCTAAGCTGTTCGATGAGATTTTATTACCGGTATGTGAATGGCCTGATGGAACCTGAAAAGGTCACTGAAGAGATAGATCCGGCTATGCTTGGAGTTCTGCTGCATGAATCCATGAGAAAACTTTACGGAGGACTGATTGGCAAACAGCTCGACACGGCCCTATTAAGCTCAATTCTGGATAACAGGAAAGAGATTACACAGTTGATAAACGACGCAATTAAGGATATATTCAAAAGGGCAAATGATTATCTGGTTGCCGTTAATGAACTAATTGTCAGGAATGTATTACAGGTTTACATTTCAAGGATTCTCGAAATAGACAAAAGAATTGCACCTTTTACAATTCTTGCACTTGAGGAACCTGTAGGCTTCCGGGTGGCTTCAGGTGAAACAGGAATAATAGCAGGAGGCACTATCGACCGGGTCGATTTAAGCCGGGGAGTTACAAGAATTGTTGATTACAAAACCGGTTCAACAGCAGATTCTATCCCATCAGTAAGTTACCTTTTTGAAAATGAAAGAGAGAAAAACTCAGACGGATGGCTCCAGACTCTGCTTTATTGCGAAGGTTATCTGAATACCATGCCTGAAGCCCGGGTCAGGCCATCGGTTTATAAAATAAGGAAGCTCCCGGGAGAACAGCTGAACGATAAACTCATTATAAAAGCACCTAAAAAAGAGGATTATCAGGTTGATGATTACGGCCTGGTCCGGAATGAATTTCTTGATGGTCTTGATATAGTCGTAAAGTCAATATTCAGTAAAAATGAACCTTTTGTTATGACTTCCGATATCCGGAATAAATGTTTCTACTGTCCATACAGGGTTTTATGTATGAGATAAATTGAAACTAAAACTGTTTCTTTTATTTTTCTATTTCGCGCTGTAAAGCAGCCATCCTGATTGCAGATACGGCAGCTTCATCACCTTTATTCCCGTGTTTTCCTCCTGCTCTCTCTGCTGCCTGCTGATGTGATTCTGTCGTGAGTACTCCGAAGATGAAAGGAATATTATAATCGAGGTTCAGCTGGGTAATTCCATGTGTCACACCCTGGCATATATAAGTAAAGTGAGGAGTCTCACCCTGAATCACGCATCCAAGACAAATCACTGCATCAGGATCATCATATTCTGCAAGAAGCTGAGCTCCGAGAGTCAGCTCGAAGCTGCCTGGAACATGCCTGACAATAATGTTTTTTTCAGCTGCACCATGCTTTTTAAGAGTGCTTACTGCACCTTTAAGCAGTGACAATGTAATATCGCTGTTCCAGTCCGAAACAACGATTCCAAACCTCATTTTACCGGCATCCGGAATATTCTCCGGATCATAAGCTGATAAGTTGGTTGTAGCCATTCTACTTCATCAGAAGCTTAACGCGTGCAATATATTTGTCAATTGCAAGCCCTTCGGTGCTTTCGGGATACTCGTTTTGTATTCTTTCGTAAAGCTTAAGTGCTTCTGCATAATTGCTGTCAGACTCATACAATTCACCAGCTTTCATCAGGAATATTGGGGTATTAAATGAGTTTGAAGCAAGATCGGCAGCTTCGATATATTTTGAAATACCTTTGTTAATATCTCCAAGTTCAACATAGGCGTCACCTGTTGCGCCACAAGCCAGTGATCCGATAACCTTGTCTTTTTTGGAGTATTTATCAAGAAAATCTATCGCCTCCTGGAACTGACCAAGATGCAGATAGCATATCCCTGCACTGTAAAGTGCAAGATTGCCGGCGTTTGTAAATTTATAATCTTTCGAAATATCAAGAAATCCCAGGTAGTTGCCGTCACCATTTAAAGCAAGATTAAGAGAATCCATTTCAAGATACTTTTCAGCCTGGTACATCTGCGACTGAGCCTCATCATTCCTCTTATTCAGGTACATTTTGCCCAGCCAGAACAAGCCAACAAGGCCTACCAGAACCACAAGCCCGATAAGCAGGGGTTTATAATTCTGTTCCAGGAACTGTTCTGTTTTTGTAAGTGTCTCCTCAACATTCTTCAGGCTCTTCGGATTTTCTTCTTTTTTTGTTTTTGCCATCTCAGTGTATAATAATAACTTAAAAATTTACCACCGCAAAAGTAATTTTTTTAATATTATTTTGAAACAATTAAAGTAATAAAAGGAATTTTTAATAATAAGGGGATTCCTCGCTTCGCTCGGAATGACAATGCATTTTGGGGTTACAGGGGGTAGAGGAGGCGGAATGCCTACCGCATTCCGCCTCCTCTACCCCCAAAAAATACGATTTGTCAATTCCGAAAGACACCCACGGAGTGGGTGGAATGAGGAATCTCCAAATTAAGGTAGTTCACTTTCACTGGAAAATAAAACAATTCTTTTCATAACTTTACACCCTTGAATCATTGCACCGTTGTACCCTTGCACCGTTGTACCGTTGCACCATTGAACCATTGTACCATTATACCATTGAACCTTTTGTTATGTATTTAAAAAAGCTATCTCTGACCAATTTTAAAAACTACGATAGGGCAGAACTTGAATTTTCACCCAAAATAAATTGCCTTGTGGGCAATAACGGTGTCGGAAAAACAAACATTCTTGATGCAATTCACTATCTGTCACTTACTAAAAGTTTCTTTAACAATATAGACAGTATCAGCATACGCCATGGTGAAGAATATTTTATAATTAACGGGACCTTTGTAAAAGACGATGTAGAAGATCAGATCTATTGTGCTTTTCAGAAACAAAAACAGAAAGTTCTTAAGAAGAACAGCAAGGAGTATCAGAAACTCTCAGAACATGTGGGTAAATACCCTGTAGTAATGATCTCTCCTGCTGACAATGCTCTTATTTCTGAGGGCAGTGAAGAGAGGCGCAAATTCCTTAACAAGATAATAAGTCAGTATAATGCAGAATACCTCGATTCGGTTTTAAAGTACAGCAAAGCACTTCAGCACAGGAACAGACTTTTAAAGGACTTCAAAATGACAGGCAGGTTTGAGAGTGATGCCTTATCAATCTGGGATTCCCAGCTTGTGAAATACGGAACCTATGTATTTAATGAGAGGGAGCTGCTTGTAAATGAGCTCATCCCGGTTTTCCAGGAGTATTATTCAATGATCTCATCTGAAAAAGAACTGGTTAAGCTGGCGTACCGGTCGCATCTTTCTGAAGGAAACTTCAGTGAGGCCCTGGTAAATTCTGTCAATAAAGACAGGTTTCTTGAGTATACGACAATTGGCATCCATAAAGATGACCTGATGCTTGAAATGAATCAGCATCCGGTTAAATCACTTGGCTCCCAGGGCCAGCAGAAATCATATCTCGTTGCACTTAAACTGGCAAAATTTGATTACATAAGACGGAAATCAGGTATTTCACCTATTCTTCTTCTTGATGATATTTTCGATAAATTTGATGCTGAACGTGTAGAACAGATAATAAGGCTGGTAGGCCAAAACAGATTCGGCCAGATTTTTATAACTGATACTCACCAGAGCCGGCTGCACGAAATACTTTCTACCCATAAAACTGATTATAAACTGTTTATGATAAGAGGTAATGAAGTTAAGGAGGTAATTCAGAACGGAAAACCGGTGTGATGAGACGAAGCAAGACCATATCGCTTGCCGAGGCAATGAAGGATTACATCCGCGAAATGAACCTTGGGGACAAACTGAGTGAGGTTGGTGTAATTAATTCGTGGGAGGAGACTGTTGGAAAAGCTATCTCATCACGGACATCGAAGCTGTATATAAAAGATCATGTCCTCTATGTTCACCTTAATTCTTCAGTAGTACGAAATGAACTGCTGATGCTCAGACAGGCACTTATTAATAAGCTTAATGAAAAAGCAGGAAGTGAAGTAATAAAGGAAATTGTCCTGAAATAAAATCCTTTTTGCGGACCCCAACCCTCCAAAAGAGGGGCTACCCTTTAGGAGGGCAGGGGGGTATTCCTTAAAGGAGACAGGATTCTAACTAATAGTGTAATTATTACATTTAATGCTTATCGTCTTGCTAAATGATTTTGATGAGTGAAAAATGAACTCATTTCCATTATAAATCAGCCGGATACTCTTATTATTTATTTCAATGGTTTTTAATGAAGAATTATCTTTCTGATGTATATAATCAGCAAGCAATATCGCTTTTTCAATGCCGTCACCCCGCCTGAAATTCCAGACTTCATCCGGAAGCGCCAGCCGCTTCCCGTCATATATTGACTGACCGGGCATTGCAGTTAATATTTTATATACTTCCTGGATTGCTTTACCGTTTAATTCATTAATACATACCGGATTACGTTCGATTGCAGCTTTAATGAAGGGCAGCCAGTCTATCTTATCCATCTGCCTGTAAACGTACAGAGTTAATTGAGATAGTTCTGAATTCCCGGTATGACTATATATTGATTGAATTATTTTATCCCTGTCATCATCGGCAGATATGACAGGTACGATAGTCTCAAGATAATTTTTGGAATCATCGGGAATTTCCGGTTCGATATGAATAAAGTCTGCAATATCAGCGAACATTGAATGAATAGTTTCATGAGGAATATGCCCGTGTAGTTTTATGAATTGACCTTCAATTTCTTTCAGGCTTTTTCCCTTGCTCGTCTCAATAATGGCTTCAGCATCGTTAAGCATTATTTTGCCCTGTAAAGGACTTAGATGAAACTCATCTCCTTCAATCTCTTTGACCAGTTGTGCACGGGTTTCTGCTGAAACATTGAATCGGCTTGTGTGCTCATACTCAAACATTTTCTCAAGCGCGATATACCTTTTTATGCCTGAACAGTCGCACTCGAACTGGAACAGCGATTTATATTTTGACTTAAAACGCAGAAAATTAATAAATATAAGGTCCGTAAGATCAGTATTAAGAAACTCCCTGAGCCTGGCCGAAAAAAATTCATACGATTTCTTGCCAATAGTAGCATCTTTGAATATAGTATGTATGTATCCCGAAATATGCGAGACAATAGTAACTTTCTCATTTTCAAGAGCTCTTCTGGCTTTTTCTGATAGGGATGTACCATTGAACCACATGTTTTTTGAGACAATCCGCCTGTTATTTGTAATCAATCCTTCTTTCTCAATAATGAAGTTTTGTGAATGGAGCGGAGTGGCAATCAGAAAAATCTTTTCAAGGGGAATCCTTCCAACGACAAACATAGCTGCGGCGTACAGAGATGAGAGTGAAACGCATTCTCCGGCTCCGGTTGTAAAGTTTTCTTTGAACCTGAAAGCAGTCATTGCTTCAATTGTCTCTGTTTTCCAGTAAGGTATAACATCAGAATTAAATTTATCAAGACCAAAATGCTTCCTGATATCTATATCAAAATAATATTTATCCCCTTCGTAACCGAAAAGAGCATTTGAATGCCTCAGAAGGTCCATGTCGAAAAAGTCCCTGAACCTCGCAATCTCCCTGCTTTTTGTTGTAAGCCCCCAGGTGGACAGATCGAGATTGAAGACATAATTTTGTATTATATACTGCTTTATCCTGTTTGCTTTATAGGTAAAGCTCTTCTTCTCAATATCCTTAAACCAGGGATCATCCCTCCATTCCCAGAGGATTGGCGACATAATATTTGCCAAGAACAAGAGGGTAAAATAATTCCGGAAAAATAAAAATCTCCATATCGGAGAGCGTGAAAGCAGATGAATACTTCTCAAGTGTTTTCTTATCGGAGAAATCTGCTGAAAATTTTAAATCCATAGATAGTTATTAAATCCTGTTAAGCTAATAACACAAAAAAGGATCTAAAGTTTTATTCAAGGAATCTTTCAATTGTGGGAAAGAAGAAATTTGCCTCCCTTTCTGCATTTTCATCACTATCCGATCCGTGCACAGCATTCATCTGAACCGATACTGCAAATGTTTTTCTTATAGTCCCCTGGTCAGCTTTATTTGGATCTGTGGCCCCGATCAGTTTTCTGAATTCTTCCACAGCATTTTCATGTTTAAGGATCATAACAAAAACGGGCCCCGAGGTCATAAATTCAATAAGACTCACAAAGAATGATTTCCCTTTGTGGATCACATAGAATGACTCTGCCTGTTCAGGGATCATCCTTATCATCTTCATTGCAGCTATCTCAAATCCTGCTTCGTTTATCATTGCCAGAATAGGACCGGTTTTCCCTGTTCTTACTGCATTTGGCTTGATTATTGAAAATGTGAAATTCCCATTCATAGATTGTCAGTTTGGATTGAAATTACGGAATTTGTCTTCAGGAATATTGTTTATCTTTACACACTTGAAAAAACAACTGAAAAAGTGTTTGAACTATCCAAATATACGAAAGAATTAACAAAACTTTTTAACTCATCAGAGAATATATTGCTGATATGCCATATTAATCCTGATGGTGATGCAATTGGTTCACAATTAGCGCTTTATCATTATCTTAAATCGCAGGGTAAAAAGACAGAGATGATCTCACCCAATAATCTGCAGGAGTTTTTAAAATGGATGGATGGCGCTGATCTGATAAATGTTTTTATCAGGCAAAGGGAAAAGTGTAAAAAACTGATTGAGGAAGCTGACCTTATAATATTACTTGACTTCAATCAACCCGACAGGCTTGGTGAAGCGGAAAACCTGGTTACTCAGTCAGGGGCCGTAAAAGTGGTTATTGATCATCATCTCAACCCGCATAGTTTTACTGAACTGGTCATTTCAGATCCCTCCAAATGCGCTACTTCAGAGCTTATTTATGAGCTTGTTACAATGATTAACGAAGGACCATTTGTAAATAAATCGTATGCAGAAGCTGTTTATGTCGGAATAATTACCGATACCGGCAACTTTGAGTACGGAACATATACAGGCAGGACATTCAGGATTGCTGCAGATCTGCTGGAAACAGGAATTGAAAAGGGATGGATATTGAATCAGATTTATAATAATTTTTCTGCTGAGCGGATGAACCTGCTGGGATATGCCCTTAATAAAAGGATGGTAATAATCCCGGAATTTCAGACAGCCTATATTTATCTTACAAGGGAAGATCTTGCTTCTTATAGTCACGTAAAGGGCGATACTGAAGGATTTGTAAACCTGCCTCTTTCGATAAAGGGAATAGTTTTTACGGTACTGTTCATTGAAAAAGAAGGATTTGTAAAACTCTCATTCCGGTCAAAGGGAACATTTCCGGTCAATGAATTTGCTGCAGAGTATTTTTCCGGAGGCGGCCATCTGAATGCTTCGGGTGGTGAGTTCACCGGTACTCTCGGGAATTCCATAGAATACTTCCTGAAAGTTCTGCGGGAAAACTTTATGAGATTCAATAAGAAAGATTAATGATGGCAATAAGGCTCCTCATGATTGCGTTATTAACTCTGACGTCTGTTTCCTGTAATTCCGGCCGGGACAAAACCGGCAATCAAACGAAGCCCGGTAAAAAGGAAATGGCAGAACTGAACAGATATCTTGTACAGAAAGACAGGGAAAGAATTGAAAATTATATTGAAAGAAAAAACCTTAAAATGAATGAATCTGCCTCCGGATTGTGGTATTACATTAAATCTGAAGGAGGGGGAAATTATTTTACTGATAATGATAAAGTTGTAATGGACTACGAATGTTCCCTTCTTGACGGAACTGATTGTTACTCATCAAAAGAACTTGGACCAAAAACAGTAGTTCTTGGCAGAAGCCAAATGGAAGCAGGGCTGAATCAGGGATTACGGATGTTAAAACCCGGCGGTGAGGCAATATTTATTTTGCCTCCGTTTTTAGCCTATGGTCTACCGGGTGACCAAAAAAAAATACCTTCAAGGGCAGTGGTCGTTTATCATATCACGATCCTGAAGGATTAATGATTTATAGAATTTAATATTTAGTTAATAAAAATAAATAATTGGATACGATGATGAAAAAAAGTAAAACCGGACTTTTAGCAGTAGCAGGTATTATCCTGATTTTAGTTGTCTCCTGCGACCCTTATAAAAAATATGAAAAGGAACAGAAAGCAGAAATTCAGACATTCATTAGCAGTCATCCTGAATATAATTTCCAGCTGAAAAACAGCGGATTGTATTACTGCGATGTTACAGTTGGAACAGGACCGGCAGCAGTCACTCATGATACGGCGTATGTCAAGTATACAGCGAAATACCTAAATGGCACCACTTTTGATACGAATGTAGGCAAAAATGATACACTTATATTTCCCATTAATGAGGGTATTTGGATTGTAGGATTCGACGAGGGTATAACTTATATGAAAGAGGGGGGGAAAGCTGTAATGGTTATTCCATCTGATATTGGATATGGGAACACAGGTTATTATTTCCCTGCCTGGACACCTCTTTTCTTTGAGATTGATCTGGTAAAAATTGTTCCTGCATCTGGCAAATAGCATTACTGCAGCACAAATACCGCAAGCCTTTTATTCAGATCAGGGATATTCATCTTCCATTCTGATATCCTCATCGTTATAATTGATTCAGAAGGCAGGGTAATATCAGCAGCAATGCACAGGAGGGAATCATTTTTGCAGGACTCAAGGATACATTCCATCATTTTCTGGTTCCTGTAAGGTGTCTCCATAAAGATCTGAGCATAACCTTCCTGTGCCTTCTTCTCGAGTTCCCGGAGTTTAGCAGACCTTTCAGCAGGTTTTACAGGAAGATACCCGTTGAAAGAAAAATTTTGTCCATTCATACCTGATGATATCAGCGCCATTATAATTGAGGATGGGCCAGACAAAGGAGTGACTGTGATTTTTTTACGATGGGCCAGAGAAACTAATTTTGCACCCGGATCAGCAATACCGGGCAGACCTGCTTCGCTCATTAATCCGATATCTGACCCGTTGATGACTGGGCCAAGGAAGTGACTTATGTCAGATTCTCCGGTATGTTCGTTAAGTTCAAAAAATACTGTTTCATCTATCGGGAATGCTCTGTCAATTGACCTGAGGTACCTCCTTGCGCTTCTGATATCTTCAACAACAAAATGTCTGAGACGCCTTGTTATTTCAATCGCTTTTTCAGGGATAACATCCTTGAAATCTTCACCTCCCAAAGTAACAGGTATGAGATATATCTTCCCTTTCACGACTTATTATTTTATCAAATATAGCAAATTAACATTAATGCCTTTGAGTAATAAAACGGCTTCCCTGTTGGCTGTTTTAGATTTTTAATATAGGTTTGTCATGAAATTTTTTAGTTGTGAAAATAACTTTTCTCGGTACCGGTACCTCTCAGGGTGTACCTGTAATAGCATGTGACTGCAAAACATGCATGTCAGATGACCCTCATGATAAAAGGCTCAGGACATCACTTCTTCTTGAAAATGAAGATTCTGTCATTCTCTTCGATGCAGGCCCTGATTTCAGGCAGCAGATGCTCAGGGAAAATGTCAGGAAGCTTGATGCAATAATCCTTACTCATGAGCATAAGGACCATATAGCCGGGATGGACGACGTGAGAGCATTTAATTATAAAAGCCAGAGAGCAATCGACATTTATGCTGAAGAAAATGTTCAGGAAGCTGTCAGAAGGGAATATGCTTATGTGTTTGCAGAAAAAAAATATCCGGGGATTCCTCAGATGAGGTTGAACCTGATAAATGATTATCCTTTTATTATTAACAAGATTGAAATTATTCCTGTCAGAGTGCTTCACATGACTCTCACGATTTATGGCTTCAGGGTTGGCAACTTTGCTTATATTACTGATGCCAGCTATGTACCTGAGGAGTCAAAAGAAAAGCTTATAGGAGTTAAGTACCTGGTAATTAATGCACTCAGAAAAGAGAAGCATATAGCTCATTTTAATCTCAGGGAGGCACTGGATTTTATAAGGGAGATTTCCCCGAAAAGGGCTTTTATAACGCACATTAGCCATCAAATGGGGCTTGATAAACAAGTGGCTAAAGAACTTCCTCCGGGAATAATGCTTGCCTATGACGGTCTAAGTGTAAAATTCGATTAGGAAAATTAAGCTACTTCCTTTTATAACCCTTGACAAGCTTTTTCTGGTAACCTGTTGAAAAATAGTATCTGTTCCTGCCGAGCTGAGTGGCATTCACTTTTGATGCATGCTTCCTTTTTTCCAGATATGTGTTTTTCTTTGCAGGAGCGCAGGCTGAGACTAATACAATACAAATTAAAATCAGGAGATACTTTAATATTTTGATTGTTTTAGACATTCAGACGGATGTTTAACGAATCACATATAAAAGTAGGAATTATTTATTTAATAAAAAAATTGAATGTTCGGCACTGTTTTCAATTTTCCTTTTGAAAAACAATTTTTTTAATGCCATGCATGTTATATATTGCAATAAAAAACAATAATTCAATTCAAAGCAATTTATGTATCATTCATTCTTTCGCAATCATTATTTCGATTTCTTGATCACTGCTTTGCTCTGTTGCTCATCAGCATATTCCCAGAATGTCAGGAACCTGGAAATAGCTACTGGTTCCGGACTTAGGGTTCAGAATCTTGTGCTTACTGATAGTTCCATTCTGAAGTTAACAGCTGAGAGGCCATTATTCAGCTTTCTCCTTGACGGAATCCTGATTAACACATACGATTATCCCGTATTAAAAGATAGCGGTGTAATGACTCAGATAATCGGAATCCATCTGAAAGTGAAATTCACCACACCTTCTGTTGTATCCGGTAGATGGACCGGCGAGATCGTTTTTGAGAATACAGGGCGTGATACCATTTCTTTAAGCAATGTTGTTCCATTAGGCGAGGAGAGATCATCAGTATATATAACCGGTTATGGCCCTCCCGATCTTGCCCGTGCCTGTCTCTTCAGGCCGGGTTTCCGTCCATTGAGGGTTATCCTTCCCGATAACGCCTGGGAACTGGGATATTCATCATTTTCAACAGAGAGCGGTTTGTCAGTCTGTGCCCTTGTAAGAAGACAAAAAACTGAAGGGGGACAGAAAAGAAGATATGAGACTATTCTGCCGCCGAAGTCAAAAGTGACTTATGCAATGTACACCGATATTTTCAGGGGCGAATGGCAGGAAGGCCTCAGGAAAATGTTCAGGGACAGATATTTATATGACCTGGATAAATTTGACAACACTCTGTTTGAAAGACCCGACCTGGTCTGGATCAGGGAAAGTTACCTGATCATTCTTCAAATGGCATGGGACAAGGATTTCTATGACAGACTTTCGGGGAAATATACCTTCCCGGACCTTCTTAAAAAAGGAATTGAAACCCTTGGAGGTACTGATGTATATGCAATATGGCCTACATGGCCGCGTCTTGGGCTCGATCAGAGAAACCAATGGGATATGTACAGGGATCTGCCGGGAGGAACCAGCCAGCTCCGCAATCTCGCACGAATGTCCCGCTCTTATGGTACAAAGTTTTTCATTGAATATAATCCATGGGATAACAGCACAAGGAAAGAGGATCAATTAAAAGGAATGGCAAGTATAATTTCCGAAACCGAAGCAGATGGTGTGGTCCTTGATACAAGAGGGAGTTCAAGCTATGAACTTCAGGCTGCAGCCGACAGTGTCAGGAAAGGAGTTGTCATGTATTCTGAAGGCATGGCAATTACAAAAGACATGCCCGGCATTATATCGGGCCGCGTTCATAATGCAATATTTTTAAGTCCTGAGCTCAATCTCAATAAGCTTATTAAACCTGAATTTGCGATCTTCCGGGTTTGTGATGTTGGCGAAGATGTTCTTCACCGTGAAATTGCCATTGCATTCTTCAATGGGTATGGTTCCGAGCTGCATCTGGGTCGTCCGGGCGGAAGAGGTGAAAAATATGATGCCGACCTGGAATATCTTGCTCGTACCACCTTCATACTCAGGCAGAATAATGATGCTTTTCTCGATTATAACTGGACTCCGCTCATCGAAACATATGTGGATAATGTTTTTGTTAATAAATGGAATTCGGGAGAAAAGACAGTATATACTATCCTTAACATGAAGTCTGAGGGAGTATCGGGTAAACTTTTTAAAGCTGAAAAGCATAATGGCAGACATTTCGTATCGATATGGAATCATGAAAACCTTAATCCAGAAACTGAAAACGGGAAGGTTATTATTTCTTCATTGGCAGATGGATGGAATTCCATCTTTACAGGATCAAGAAGTGAGGGATCAGTCGACTGCATTGCTGAGTTTCCGGATATTCTAAGATCACGGCTGGATGGTGATTCACTGAAATTAAAAAGCCCGGGGACAGGTAAAATATTTATCTGGAAGGGTAATCCTTCACACAAGACTCTGATATAAGGAAATCAAAGTACTTAATGATACTGTGATAGGGATCAAGGATATTTTCGGCTATTATGAAGGCAAGATAGTTGTACAGCTTATAGAGAACAGGAGGCTGAAAGATGAGAATGTGCTTTATTTGAAAGGAGGCAAGCCATGGATTATTACAAAGGTTTTACCGACAAAGAAGGCGACAGGCGCTTTTCCCGATATGGTGCTGGTACCGGGTGCTCATTTCTCCTTTGATGTAACCACGGCCGAAGATTTCATTCTTTATCCTGATGTGAGCGGTAAAAGCGTTAAAATCGATAGTTTCCTGGTCGATAAATATCCGGTTACAAATGCCCAGTATTTTGAATTCCTTTCAGGTTCAGGTTATGTTCCTTCTGATACAACACATTTTTTGAAAAACTGGGAATCAGGAACATTCAAACAGGGGCAGGATAAATATCCTGTTGTTTATGTAAGCTATGAAGATATGCAGGCTTATGCAAAATGGGCAGGTAAAAGATTACCGACACAAGCTGAATGGCAGCTGGCTGCACAGGGTTTGGATAAGCGCCAATGGCCATGGGGTAATGAATTCCATGGAACATACTGTAATAATGCATTCGACAGGCCAACACCGGTAGATGCTTTTTCAAAAGGTCAGAGCCCTTATGGCGTTATGGATATGGTTGGCAATGTGTGGCAGATGACCAATGATATGTATTTTAATGGCACCAGTTATTTTACAATAATCAGGGGTGGCAGTTATTACCGTCCTGATTCCAGCTGGTGGTACATTCAGGGTGGACCCCAATCACTTGATAAAACTCAGATAATGCTGCTGGTGTCACCAGGTTTCGACCGGAGCTCCACAGTCGGATTCAGATGTGTGAAGGATGTGGATAGCAGAAACTTCAAGGGGAAAAAATAAAAACAGGTACTCACACTTTCAGTTTCTTTTCTATTTCAGTTATCTGATTCCTGAAATGTTTGTCGGTATCGATCAGGTTGTTAACTGTTTTACAGGCATGCAATACAGTTGCATGGTCCTTTCCACCGATATGCGAACCTATACTTGCAAGTGAAGCTTTAGTAAGACTTTTCGAGAAGTACATAGAAACCTGGCGTGCCTGGACAATTTCCCTTTTTCTTGTTTTGCCCTGGATGAGATCGATTGGGATCTTATAATAATCACAAACTATTTTCTGGATATATTCTATGGTGATCTCTTTTCTTGCCGTGCTGATGAGTTTTTCCACCATCAGTTTTGCAAGGTCAAGGT
This sequence comes from uncultured Bacteroidales bacterium, assembly GCA_963825935.1. Taxonomy (GTDB): domain Bacteria; phylum Bacteroidota; class Bacteroidia; order Bacteroidales; family VadinHA17; genus LD21. The sequence goes on from CAWGUN010000013.1 coordinate 982,444, forward strand.
TTATTTCCTTTCTGTTAAGTGTCGATTGGGCATAGAGGGAAATGAGAACTGCTTCAAGTTCCCTGATATTATTTGAAATGTTGACAGCAAGGAATTCAAATATCTCATCAGGAAGTTCTATTCCATCGTTATAGGCTTTTTTCTTAAGTATTGCAAGGCGAGTTTCGTAGTCAGGTCTTTGAAGGTCGGCCTGCAGTCCCCATTTAAACCTCGACAGGAGTCGTTGTTCCATGCCCTGTAAATCGACTGGTGGTTTGTCGCATGTCAGTATAAGTTGCTTGCCTGATTGATGAAGATGGTTAAAGATATGAAAAAAGGTATCCTGGGTTTTTTCCTTTCCTGCAAACTCATGAACATCATCAAGGATGAGAACATCGATCATCTGGTAAAAATGAAGAAAATCATTCTTGTTGTTGTTTCTGACTGATTCGACAAACTGGGTCTGAAATTTATTTGCATTTACATAAAGTACAGTTTTGTCGGGATGCTTTTCCTTTACAAGTATTCCGATTGCCTGTGCAAGATGTGTCTTCCCGAGTCCTGAATCGCCATAAATCATTAATGGGTTAAATGCTGTTCCGCCTGGATTATTACCGACGGCTATACCTGCTGACCTTGCGAGCCTGTTGCATTCTCCTTCAATATAATTGTTAAAATTATAATCAGGGTTAAGTTTAGGATCGAAATGGACTTTTTTAATTCCGGGAATAACAAAAGGGTTTCTTATTGAAGGTTGTGTTACATCAAATGGAACCTGGACTGGTTTATTATTAAGATCTGTTTTATTTCTTGACGGGTATCTTACTGTATAGGGTTTCCCATCAGAATAGTTGGCATTCTCCATTACGACGTTGTATTCGAGCTTGGCATCTGTCCCTATCTCGCGCCTGAGGGTCTTTCTAAGGATATCAATATACTGTTCCTCGAGGTACTCATAGAAAAACGGACTGGGTACCTGAATGGTCAATACATTGTTTTCGAGCTTTAATGGGATGATCGGTTCAAACCATGTTTTGTAGCTGATGGATGGAATAATATCTTTTATTATTTGCAGACAGTTATTCCAAACGTCATGATGGGTTTTGTTCATTTAGGTTTGTTGTTATTATTTTTAAAGGTACGAATCAACTTGATTCGTGAAGCAATATTTGTAAAAAAAAAGCTTATAAAAAAAATTATTTTTGCTTGATTATTTCAAAAAAAGTCTATGTTTTTAATCATCAGCAACTTATGACAAAATTTTTTTTTCTTTCGTGTAATCTGCTGGATAATAATGAGTTATAATTAATAAAATTGGTTTGTTGGTGTATTACAACTCTTTATGAACTCTTACTCAAAATTCAACAAAGTAGTTAATTAATGAGTAGTATTTTGACATCAGGTTTTTTTTCTTTTTCAAGAACAAGATACTCTGAATTTTAGAAATTCAGATCATTCAGAAGGAATATTTTTTTTACCGAAGAGAGAAAAGTGAACATATCTTTTTGGATTGGCTTTCATGTCCTGTAAAAGTACATTAAGGCTCTCAAGACTGGCGGAAAGATTTGTATAGAGCGAATCGTTAGTCAATAATTGTCCCGCACTTCCTTTACCTTCATTCAGATTTCCAATGAGTGTTGAGGCTTTTTCAAGACTTGATTTCAGATTCAGAACAGATTTGTAAATATCTGCTGCAGCAAGTGTATCAGTAATTGATTCAAGATTGCTGAAAGTGTTTCTCATCTTTTCGGAATTATCGGAAAGCATCTTTGAAAATTTTGCTATATTATCAAGAGTTGCCTTGAGTTCTCTTTCTTTCGATCCGATAACTTCGTCGAGGCTTTTTGTTGTACTGTTCAGATTTGCAATTGTCCCGTTCACGTTTTTCCTGAATCCGGGATCCATAATTTCATTGACCGAAGTAATAACTGAATCAAGAACGGTCAGCAGGTTAGTAATTTTTTCTTTAACCGGCATCAATTCTGTCTCCAGCTTGGTTAAAATTGATTCCGGGAGTCTTCCCGGGATTGTATCTCCATCTGAGTAGAATCCGGGACCATCACCGTAGACAAACTGTACTTTCATACCTGCAATTATGGATACGGGGACGATTTCGGCAACTGTATTCACGGGAAGTTTAAAACCTTTATTGACTGAAAATACCACAAGCAGCCTGCCGCTGGTTGCATCAATAAAATCAATCGACTGGACAACTCCGACCTTGTATCCGTTTATCTCAACGGGGCTTGATTCGGCAAGACCACCTACCTTATCATACACTGAGTAGTAATATGAAGTACTTTTAAATATATCTTTTCCTTTAAGGAAATTGAACAGCACGACGAAAGCTACAATGGTGATTAATGTAACCCCACCGACTTTAACTTCATTAGTGATCTTAATCATCAGGGTATTATTTTATTTTTTCTTTTTTTCTTATTTGTTCCAGAGCCTGCTGCAAAGGTAATATTTTGTTCTCTTTTACAGCAATAACAAATGCGTCAGGAAATAGAGATTCAATTACTTTCCGGTATTTCACAGCATCGGTATATTCAGTATAATTTCCCGTTGCATATCTGAAACGATCACGCGTGTTGATTTCAACAATGTCATTTAATCCCTTAAAATTTTCCGGCTTTACTTCTTTTCTGGTTGCTGAAGTAGCAACCTGCACTCTGAAAACAAGGGAGGTAATAGTGTCACGTGCAATTACTGTACTAATGGAATTTTTTTCAGGTACGGACGATATACCGCTTTTGTCATCTATCTCCTCCATATAATCGCGGCAGGCCCTGTAAATAGCGGAGGCAAGATAATCCTGTCCCTGATCTGAATTAAGATATTTTTCTTCAACAGGGTTTGAAATGAATCCGGTTTCTATCAATACACTCGGCATTGTGGTATTGAAAAGAACCCAGAATCCTGCCTGTTTGACCCCCCTGTCTTTCCTGTCGACCCTCTCTGTGAATTGTGTTTGTACTTTTAAAGCAAGATCGGTGCTCTGTTTCTGAAATACATTTTGCATCAGGGTAAAAATGATATATGACTCGGGTGATTTCGGATCAAATCCCTGGTATTTAGTCGAATAATCATCTTCAAGGAGAATTACTTCGTTCTCTTTCATAGCCACTTCAAGATTCTCACTGTCTTTGGCCAGACCCATTATGTAAGTTTCGGCACCTATGACATTTTTTGATTTTGTCCAGTTTGTGTGAATTGAGATAAACAGGTCCGCATTGTACTTGTTCGCAATCTGTGGCCGTTCTATCAGGTCCACGGTTGAATCATCATCCCTTGTAAAAACAACAGTTGCATCCTTATTATTCTCCCTGATATATTCACCTGTTTTTAAGGCAATTGCAAGATTAATATTTTTTTCCTTGCTGAATGATCCCAGTGCACCAGGATCTCTTCCCCCATGACCCGGATCAATGACAATAACCCATTTACCCTGAGTTTTCGGAATGGGGGCTGAAGCATTTAAATAATAAGGTATTATAAAAAGAGAAAACAAAGTAGCGGCATATATATTAATGGTATGAAGTTTGCCGTTTTTAATCCCTGTACCCATGTTTAGTTCATGTTTTTTTAATAGTTTTACCGCCGACATCATGAAGTCACACAAAAACTATACAAAAATAGTATTTAAGTTGTATTTTTTTAGACAAAAGCGGTTACTTGTTGTGCTCCTTGTGATGGTCCGTTCTTTTTTATTGTTTTCGCAGGAAGACAAAATTATTCCCGACACTCTCCTTGTAAAAAATGATTCTCTCTTTGCCGATACAATCGGAAATTTAAAAAAGATATCTCCCAATGCAGTTGATTTACAAGTAACCTACAGCGCCATTGGCGGTTACATTAAAAATGATATTGCTGCTCAAAAAGCAATTCTTGTCAAAAATGGTAAAGTAAATTATGGTGATATTGAGATTAAAGCCGACTCTATCGTCTTTGACATGAGAACAAATATAGTTTTTGCAGTGGGATTAAAAGATTCTACCGGAACAATTAAAGGCAAACCGGCTTTCAAATCGGGTTCCCAGGAATTTGAATCTGATACATTGAAATACAACTTCAAAACCAAAGTTGCATATATTAAAAATATAGTGACAAAGCAGGACGAAGGGCTGCTGCGAAGTTCGGCCACAAAACTTATGGAAGACGGGACTTCAAATATTTTCAGCAGCACTTATTCGACCTGTGATCTTGATACTCCACATTTTTACATTTACCTTCGCAAAGCAAAGGTATACCCGGGTAAGAAGATAATTTCGGGTCCGGGAAACCTGGTGGTTTTAGGTATACCCTTACCGTTATATCTTCCTTTTGGTTTTTTCCCGATACAGACAAAGAAAGCAGTCTCCGGACTTCTGATACCAAAGCCGCATTATGAATCGGGACGTGGTTACGCATTGAGCGATGGTGGTTATTATTTCGCTATCAACAATTACTTTGATCTTACTCTCAAGGGAAATATTTTCACTAACGGATCGTGGCTTGCAACAGCTCAGACAAGTTACAATAAGCTTTATAAATACAGCGGAAGTTTCTTATTCAGCTATGCTAATAATATTTCGGGTCATAAAGGATTATCTGATTACTCCAAATCAAATAATTACAGTATTGGATGGAGCTATTCCCAGAGTGCGAAGGCCCGGCCCGGTTCAAGATTTTCAGCCAGTGTAAACATGAGTTCAAGCGGTTACGACAGGAACAACAGCTATAACCTGACTGATCATGTAACAACACAGCGGCAATCAAGTATAAGCTATTCAAAGACATGGGAAGGTACCCCCTTTAATCTGTCGGCAAGCATGAACCATAGCCAGAACGTCAAGAATAAAACAATTGCCCTTAACCTCCCACGTGTCAGCTTTGGTGCGTCACGCATATACCCGTTTAAAGGAAAGAACGCATCCGGCCCGACCAAGTGGTGGCAGGAGCTTCAGTTTCAGTATACTGCATCACTCGATAATCAGATAAGTACTTATGACAGTCTGCTGTTCACAAATAAAGTCTGGAAAAATATGAAGACCGGATTTACGCATGAGGCACCACTTAGCTTTCAGATCAGGCCCTTCAGAAATTTCTCAATATCACCGGCGGTTAGTTATAAGGGCGTTTTATATACTCAGAAGATTATAAAAAGATGGGATCCTTTTTATTTTGACCAGGAATTGAACAAAATCGTTCCCTCAGTGGTAAATGATACTCTCAGAGGGTTTTTTTACGGGCAGGCAATCAATCCTTCAATAAGTGCAGGTTATAGTCCACAGATATTCGGTTCTTATACATTCACAAATCCAAATGCCAGAGTACAGGCTATCAGGCATGTGATGAAACCTTCAATAAGCTTCAGCTATGTGCCTTTTTTAAAAGGACTCAGCTCCAAAATGTACAGGCAGGTGCAGGTCGATTCAACAGGCAGGCTGGGCAGCAAATATTCAATATATGATGGTAATATTTTTGGCACTCCTTCACTTTCAAACAGAAGTGGCAATATATCCCTGAGTCTCACCAATATTCTGGAAGCAAAAGTTTACCAGAGGAACGATACCACCGGAAAACCTCAAAAAACCAATATTATTGACAATTTTGGAATCTCAACTTCATATAATGTTTTTGCTGACTCACTGAACTGGAGTCCCATTTCCATGGTAATGCGAACTACCCTGTTTAAGAAAGTGAATATATCTGCGAACAGTAGTTTCTCCCTTTACGGACTCAACAGTAAAGGACAGCAGATAGGGACCTATTACTTTTCGCAGACAAATAAACTGATGCGCCTTAACAATTTCGCAGTCAGCCTTGATTTCAGCCTTAGTGATCTTCTGAAAGGGAATAAAGAAAAGAAAGGCGGGCAGGAATCACAACCACAGGCAATACAAGCAGGCCAGGGTCCTGAAGATAAAGGAGTAACAAACCCTGTCACTGATCAGAATGCAGGTAAAGATCTCTTTGATGAATTCGGATACTCTAAATTTGATTCCCCATGGACAATGAATGTCAGCTATTCCCTTAACTATTCCAAGCCTGCCTTCAAATCAACTATTTCGCAGACTCTTTCCATGAACGGATCTGTTAAGCTGACAAAAAAAATGGATATTACCTATAATACCGGGTATGACTTCAAAGCCAGAGCGATAACCATGACTCAGATACATATAACACGCGATCTGCACTGCTGGGACATGAGTTTTGACTGGATCCCTAACGGTTATATGAAAATGTGGACCTTCACAATCAGGGTTAAGGCTGCTGTTTTGGCCGACCTGAAATATGAAAGACGAAAAGATTATCACGATAATTATTAAAATGAAAAGAAACATGAAACGAATCATTAAAACGTCAAATGCTCCTGCGGCTATCGGACCATACAGCCAGGCTGTTGAGATAAACGGTACACTTTATATTTCAGGACAAATAGCTATTGATCCGAAAACAGGCAAGCTTATCGACGGTGGTATTACTGCCCAGACGAAGCAGGTACTTAAGAATATTGACGCAATACTTCACGAAGCAGGGTATAGTTTTATACAGGTCGTAAAATCAACATGCCTGTTGAGTGATATATCAGATTTCAAGGCAATGAATGAGGTGTATGCTCAGTATTATTTTGAAAATCAGCCGGCAAGGGCAGCCTTTGCAGTGAAGGATCTTCCTTTGGGGGCGTTGGTCGAAATAGAAACTATAGCAGTTAAATAAAGCAGTTATTCAGCCACAATCTCAAATTCAACATCAACTTTTACATCTCTGTGCAGCTTTATAACAGCTTTATATTTACCGATCTCCTTGATCTGGTCTTCCGGAAGTGAAATGCTCTTGCGATCAATTTCAAATCCCTTATCTTTCAGAGCTTCAGCGATCTGAATAGTATTGACAGATCCGAAAATCTTTCCTGAGGAGCTTGTTTTTGCACCTATTATGATATTCAAACCAGTCATTTTAGTTGCAAGTTCCTGTGCTTCAGCTTTTATTTTCTCTTCCTTATGCGCCCGCTGTTTCAGGTTCTCAGCATGCATTTTTCTTACCGATGGAGTGGCTGCGATAGCGTAACCCCTGGGTATCAGATAGTTCCTTCCGTATCCATCCTTTACATGTATCAGATCGTCCTTTTGTCCAAGCTTCTGAACGTCCTGTAATAGTATAATTTCCATAAATGATCCTCCTTATTTTAATAGGTCAGTAACGTAAGGAAGAAGGGCAATATGACGCGCTCTTTTAACTGCCTTTGCCACTTTCCTCTGATATTTAAGTGATGTACCTGTTATCCTGCGGGGCAGAATCTTTCCCTGGTCATTCAGGAATTTCTTCAGGAATTCAGGATCCTTATAATCTATGTACTTTATCCTGTTCTTTTTAAAACGGCAGTATTTCTTTTTCTTGACCTCAACTGTCGGAGGAGTCAAATATCTGATTTCTGATTCATTCTGTGCCATATCTTATTCCTCCTTTGATTTTCCTGATTCTTTTTGTTTTCTTTTCTTCTCTGCATATTCGACGGCAAATTTTTCCATCCTGAAAGTTAAAAACCTGATTATCCTTTCATCACGACGATATTGGAGTTCAAGTTTTTCGATAAGGGTTCCTTCACCTTTAAACTCAATCAGATAATAAAAGCCGGTCGACTTCTTCTGAATAGGATAGGCCAGTTTCTTCAGGCCCCAGTTCTCTTCATGAACGATCTCACCCTCATGGTCGGTGATGACCTTCTTGAATTTTTGTACCGCTTCCTTCATCTGGTTCTCAGATAAAACGGGAGTTGCAATGAAAACGGTTTCGTACTGATTAGACATAATAATTTCTTGTTAATTAATTTTAATGATTTTGGCTCGCAAAAGTACAATTATTTTCATTTAAACAAAAATTAAACAGCAGAAAATTATGTCTTTAAATAATTGCATAGTGTTTGTCTTCACCGGAGAGGGTTAATTTTTTTTCACTCGTTTTTTCCCGAAGCCATTTTAACTATATTTGTAATGCAATAAATTTTATTAGCAAGAGAGTCAATATTTTATGGAAAATTTCATTGTTTCAGCCAGAAAGTACCGCCCTGCCACTTTTGATATGGTTGTCGGACAGGACACTATCACACATACGCTGAAAAGTGCCATTAAAGGAAAACATCTTGCCCAGGCATACCTCTTCTGCGGTCCCAGAGGCGTGGGCAAAACTACATGCGCAAGGATATTTGCCAAAACAATCAACTGCATAAACCTGACGGAGAATGGTGAGCCATGCGATAAGTGCGAATCATGCTTGTCATTTAATACGCTGAGGTCATTCAATATACATGAACTGGATGCAGCATCCAATAATAAGGTTGAAGATATCAGGAGTCTTAACGACCAGGTGAGAATTCCCCCGCAGATCGGGAAATTCAGTATTTATATAATTGATGAGGTTCACATGCTGTCTTCTTCAGCTTTCAATGCGTTTTTAAAAACTCTTGAAGAACCCCCCGCTCATGCAATTTTTATCCTTGCCACAACCGAAAAACATAAAATTATCCCTACAATATTATCACGATGCCAGATTTTTGATTTTAACAGGATCAGAATTGAAGATATTGTAAACAGACTTATTTACGTGGCAAAGAACGAGTCTGTAACTTTTGAGGAGGATGCTCTTCATGTCATTGCACAGAAAGCTGATGGTGCTTTAAGAGATGCTCTCTCTATATTTGACCAGATCGTAAGTCTTTGTGGAAAAAAAATAACTTACAAGGATGTAATTGATAATCTGAATGTTCTCGATTACGAGTATTACTTTACTTGTATCGATGCAGCACTCGTCGGTGATGTATCAAAAATGCTGATGACATTCAATGAGATTCTGGAAAAAGGATTTGACGGGCATAATTTCATTTCAGGTTTAAACAGCCATTTACGTGATCTTCTTGTAAGTAAGGACGAATCTACAATAATCCTCCTCGAGGCAACTCCATCCGTGAAGCAAAGGTATCTAAAACAGACAGCCAACTGTCCGGTAGATTTTCTCTACAAAGCTCTTGAACTCGGCAGTAATTGCGATATATCATATAAAAGCAGCAAAAATCCACGCCTTCATATTGAGCTTTTTATGATACAGCTTTGCCGGCTTACAGGGGAATCTGCCGGTGATTCTGAAAAAAAAAAGTCAGATGAAGGCGAGTTGAAAAAGGCAGAAAAGGATTTACCGCTACCCTCCAGATCAGAGATTATAATGCATGATGCGGAGCCGGTGAAGAAGCAGGCAGGTAAAGTAGAAATCACCTCAGGCAAACATACCCCTGTATCCGAGAAACCTTCCAAAACATTTTCTATAAAAGATGTCATTTCAGAGAGTGAAGAACCGACGGCGAAAGTTGTCACTTCATCTGCAGGTTCAGAAAAAGAGAGTGTCTCTCCGTCAGAAGCCAGAGTTGATATGACAAGCGACTCTTTCGTTTCAGCATGGAGTGAATTTGCAGATACTCTGAAAGGCGAAGGTGCAAGAATAGTGAGTATGTTCAAATCAATAAAACCCGAATTGGAGGACGACCAGACTATTAGAATACATCTTAGCAATGCTGCCCAGAAAGACCTTTTTATTCAAAATTATAAACAGAAACTGATAAGTTTTCTTGAGCATAAGTTCGTGATAACTGTGTTGGATATTGAGACTGCAGTCGACCAGTCGGAATCAAATGAACTGCTTTATACTGATGAACAGAAATACAACCATCTTCAAAAGAAATATCCCGTTCTGAAAGATTTCAGAAAAACTTTTAACCTCGATATTACTTAATTCAATGAAGAAGCTGATATTATTAAATATCGCCCTTGTTATTATTGCTTCAGCCTCTCCGCTTAACTCTCAGAAACTGATCAAAGGTTCATTTATTGCAGGTAAGACATACGCCGGCACTAAAGTGAACAGAATTTATATACCCCCTCCAAAGGAATTCTGGCTGAAGGCAGGAGCAAAAGGCAGGGCATCAATAAGTGTATATTATACATCTTTTCCGCAATCTGCTATCACTGCTGTAGAATATGCAACTTCGGTTCTTGAGGCTATCCTGCCAGCTGATGTGAATATCACAATTTTAGCTACATGGGAGCCTATAACAACCAAGGGAGTCCTTGCCCAATCATCGTCAACAGGTTATGCTGCAGGCTGGGGTATAGATGCCTTCAAGCCACTGGCATTTTACCCTTCGGCACTTGCGGAACATATTGCAGGAAAGAAGCTGAATGGAGACCTTGAAGGTGATATAAGTTTAAACATTAACAGCACTGTGAACTGGTATTATGGAACAGATGGAAAAACTTCCCCGCTTAAATATGATCTTGTTACTGTTGTGATCCATGAACTTTGCCATGGCCTGGGTTTTTTCGACAGCTTTAATGTGACCGGTTCAACCGGCTCCTATGGTGTTTCTTCATTTCCCGTGATCTATGATACATTTGTCGAAAACGCGGCAAGGGTAAAGCTTACAGATACAAATACATATGCAAATCCCTCTTCTGATCTGAAAGTACAGCTGACAAGCCAGAATCTCTATTTTAACGGACCTCTTCTGAAGTTCTATACATCAGGGTTAAGGGCACGGCTCTATGCTCCACTAACTTTTGATGCCGGCTCAAGTATAGCGCATCTGGATGATGCTACCACACCTGATTCAATAGGATTGATGAGACCCTTTATCGACTTTGGCGAAGCCATTCATAATCCGGGTAAATTTACATTGTCAATACTTGGCGATCTTGGCTGGATTAATACAAGAATAATTCATAAAGCCCATAAAGACACTGAAGAACACCTGACACAGTTGACTATTAATGCTGAAATAAAATCAGATACATCATATAATCATAATAAAGTGGGACTGGTATGGTCTTTTGACAATTTTGTTTCAAAAGATACAACCTATATGATTTCTCCCGCGTTAAATAATAATTATACCTCAAATATTCTGATTCCCTCATATGATGTCAGGCTTGAATACTATCTTTTCGCCGAGGACAGATTTTTACGGACTTTCAGAATGCCATCATTAATCGATAAATTCCATTTTTCGGTTTATATCGGGACTGATACAGTAAAGCCTGTTATTTCTCACACTCCGGCAGATTATTATTTCAATGTTATCGATTCAATCATATTTGATGCCACGGTAACAGATAATATCGGAATCGACACTGTTTATGTTGAATATAAGGTAAATGAAGGTTCCTCCAGTTTTATAGGTCTTAAAGCAAAAGGGAAAGACAGATTCAGTAATATTTTTCCTGCCCGGTCACTATCTTTAAAGGGTGGAGATTCATTGCTCTATAGAATAATAGCCTTCGACAGCGCTGCTATAGCCAACAAGGCGATTTCCCCGAAGTCCGGATATTATTCTGTTAAAATTGAACCTGTTAACCCTGTTGCTGAGGGTTATTCTACCGATTTTTCAAATGCTTCAGGCGATTTTTTAAACAATGGTTTCAGGATAATTAAACCGGCAGGTTTTTCCAGATTTGGGCTTAATACACCTCACCCATATGTTAGTCCTGAAGGAAATGGCGACAGTATCGGGTACACTGCAATTCTCAAAACTCCGGTCAAGTTTGATGCAAATGGCATGATTATCAGTTATATGGAAGTAGTCCTTGTAGAACCCGGAGAGACGGGATCTGTATTTGGTTCGCCTGGTTTCTATGATTATGTTATTGTTGAAGGTTCAAAGAACTTCGGGAAAACCTGGTTCCCTCTTGCTGCCGGATACGACAGCAGGTATTTAACTGCATGGGAAACAGCATACAACAGCTCCATCGTTGGACAAAACTCCACTTTTATCGGAGATGAGTCATTGCTTGCAAAGCATACTCTGTTTCCAAAGGTATCTTCTGATATTTCAGCAGGCGACACTCTCATGGTGCGGTTCCGGTTATTTTCCGATCCGTTTGCTAATGGCTGGGGATGGGTAATTGAGGATCTTCATGTTGGACCCCTCGTAAACAAGATCGACGACATTAATTATCAGCCTTTTGTGGTTTATCCAAATCCAGGGAATGGGGTAGTCAAGATAAAACAACCTGATGGCAATGGCATTAAACCTTTAAAATATAACGTCTTCAATTCAACCGGGACCTTGATTTCTTCAGGTCTGACGGATGGAGGTAATGAGACTGAGATAAATATTTCAGGACATTCACCAGGTCTCTACTTCATTGTTTTATACCTCGATGATGGAATCAGGACAATAAAATATACCCTGATAAGGTAAGGAGAGTAATATATATTAAGAGGCTGTCTCAAAAGACTGATTTTACCCCCAAACCCCCCAAGGGGGGCTTTTTAAGTCATTGGTTTTCAATAAGTCCCCCCTGGGGGATTTAGGGGTTAAACGCTCTGAAGGAGCGTAATATAATTCCGAAAACTATCAGACCGGAATCCATAATCAGAAAATTCCACTAATTTTGCGTGATATTTTAAAAACTGTAAAATTCTTTACAATGAGCTTAATAAATGATTTTCTGGGTCTTTTCCTTGGAAATAAATATGACAGGGACATGAAGGAGATAAATCCTTATGTTGAAAAGATCCATATTGAATTTGAAAAGCTTCAGGGTTTGTCAAACGATCAGTTAAGAGATAAGACATCTGAATTAAAGAAAGAGATACTTGCCTATATTGAGGAAGATGAGTCTGAAATAAGATCGCTTAGAGAGAAAGCCGAAGCTGAAGAGGATGTTTATCAGAAAGAAGAGATATACAACGAGATTGATAAGATCGAAAAGCATATAAGTGAGAAAATTGAAAATGTGCTTGATGAATGTGTACCAAAAGCTTTTGCAATAATTAAGGAGACTGCCAGAAGATTCAAGGAAAACAGTGTTCTTGAGGTAACTGCAAGACAGTATGACAGGGATCTTGCAGCGACCCGGGAAAGTATCATAATCAAAGGTGATAAGGCTCAGTGGAATAACAAATGGATTGCAGGGGGTAATGAGATCCTCTGGGATATGGTCCACTATGATGTTCAGCTTATTGGTGGCGTGGCACTTCATAAAGGGAAAATTGCCGAGATGGGTACCGGTGAAGGAAAAACGCTGGTCGCAACCCTGCCTGTATTTCTTAACGCTCTTGCCGGAAGAGGTGTTCATATTGTTACTGTAAATGATTACCTCTCAAAGCGCGACTCAGAGTGGATGGGCCCTATGTACGAGTTTCACGGGCTTACGGTAGATTGTATTGACAAGCACCAGCCTAACTCAGCCGACCGGCGCAAAGCCTACAATGCGGATATAACATTCGGCACTAACAACGAGTTTGGTTTTGATTATCTCCGTGATAATATGGCAATCAACCCGGAGGATCTGGTTCAGCGCAAACACCATTATGCTATCGTCGACGAGGTCGACTCTGTCCTTATTGACGATGCCCGTACTCCGCTCATTATTTCCGGCCCTACCGCAAAAAGCGATACACAGCAATTTGATGAGCTAAAGCCAAAAGTTGATATGCTGGTTAACGCTCAGAAAAAGCTTGTTACACAAATACTTGCCGATTCAAAACGCCTTATAGCTGACAGTAAAAATGAAGAGGGAGGACTTCTTCTTTTAAGAGCTTTCAAGGGCCTTCCGAAAAACGGTGCTCTTATTAAGTACCTGAGTGAAGAAGGCAATAAGACACTTCTCCAGAAGACTGAGAATTTTTATATGCAGAACAACAGCAAGGATATGCATAAAGCAACCGATGATCTCTACTTTATCATCGATGAACAGGCAAATTCAATAGAGCTGACAGACAAAGGGATCGATCTTATCTCAACTTCGGTAGAAGATGCAAGTTTCTTTATCCTCCCTGATGTTGGTTCAAAAATAGCCGACCTTGAAAAATCCGGCAAGAACGAAAGGGAAAAACTCCTGATTAAGGATGAGCTATTGCAGGATTATTCGGTTAAATCGGAGAGGGTGCATACAATGACACAGCTGCTCAAAGCATGGACTCTTTTTGAAAGGGACACAGAATATGTTGTGATTGACAATAAGGTGAAGATAGTCGATGAGCAGACAGGACGAATTCTTGAAGGCAGACGGTATTCGGATGGTCTCCACCAGGCAATTGAAGCAAAGGAAAATGTTAAAGTTGAAGCAGCAACCCAGACATATGCGACAATTACTTTGCAGAATTATTTCAGGATGTACCACAAGCTTGCGGGAATGACAGGGACAGCTGAAACCGAAGCCGGTGAATTCTGGAATATTTATAAGCTCGATGTCGTAGTTATTCCTACTAACAGACCCGTTATCAGGTTTGACAGGGAAGATATAGTTTATAAAACCAAAAGAGAGAAATACAACGCAGTAATAGAGGAAATTTCAAAGATGTTCCGTGAAGGCCGGCCTGTTCTGGTCGGTACAACTTCGGTTGAAATATCTGAGCTGTTGAGCAGGATGCTCAAAATGAAAGGTCTTAAGCATAATGTTCTGAATGCAAAGCTTCACCAGCGTGAAGCTGAGATCGTGGCTGAAGCAGGTAAAACAGGTACAATTACCATTGCCACAAATATGGCAGGTCGAGGTACTGATATAAAGCTTACCGAGGCGGTAAGACAAGCCGGAGGGCTTGCAATCATCGGTACAGAAAGGCATGAATCACGGAGAGTTGACAGGCAGCTTCGTGGACGATCAGGAAGACAGGGAGATCCGGGTTCTTCACAGTTTTTTGTATCTCTCGAGGATGAACTTATGAGAATATTTGGTTCAGAAAGGATTGCCGGGATCATGGACAAGCTCGGACTTAAAGATGGCGAGATGATCCAGCATTCAATGATCACTAAATCAATTGAGCGGGCACAGAAAAAAGTGGAAGAGAACAACTTTGGCATCCGCAAGAGGCTTCTCGAATACGACGACGTTATGAACTCCCAGAGAGAGGTCATTTATAAAAAGAGACGCCATGCTCTCCTTGGAGAAAGGCTAAGTGTCGATGTCGCAAATTCAATGTCGGATGTTACAGCAAACCTTGTAGATAATTATCACGAGGAAAGTGATTATGAGGGTTTTGATTTGGATCTTATTCGCTCATTCTCAATGGATTCTCCCATTTCTTCAGAGGATTTTAAAAAGGGGACTGCTGATTTAGTTATCGATAAAGTATATGCGAAAGTTCTTGATACTTATAAAAGAAAAGTAGAATCGATCTCGCAGCAGGCTTATCCTGTACTGAAAGATGTTTACGAACGTATGTCGGCTACGTATGAGAATGTGGTCGTCCCGATTTCTGATGGTGCCAGGGTATTCCAGGTTGTTACAAATCTGAAAGCGACTGTAGAATCAGAGGGTAAAGAACTTGCTAAAGCATATGAGAAAACTGTTGTTCTTGCAACAATCGATGATGCCTGGAAAGAGCACCTTCGTGAGATGGATGAACTGAAGCAATCTGTGCAGAATGCAACGTATGAACAGAAAGATCCTCTGTTGATATACAAATTTGAATCTTATGAGCTCTTTAAGACCATGTTGATCAAAGTGAACAGAGATATTGTCAGTACACTTATGAAAGGCCATATTCCGACCCAGGATCCCGAACAGGTAAAAGAAGCCCAGAGGCGGCGCCAGATTGATAACCTGAGAACTTCCAGGACCGATTCAATCGGGAGCACATCAGGAGGTGGTCAGGACAGAGACCGGAAAACTGAACCGGTAAGGGTTGACAAGAAAGTCGGACGAAATGATCCCTGCCCGTGCGGGAGCGGCAAGAAATATAAGAATTGCCATGGTATGCAGCAATCTTCTGGAAGTCCCGAAGCAAGACCACCCAGGTAGAAAGGATTATTTAAGTTCTTCTGCTGCTTTCTGTATCCTTGAGAATATAGTCTTGCTGACCGGAACCAGAGGCAGACGTAAATTATTCTGACAAAGGTTCATTACGGTGAGGAATGCTTTTATCCCGGAAGGATTACCTTCGGTAAATAACAATTCTATAGATTCCAGGAACCGGAACTGTATCTCACGTGCAGTTTTGAAATTGTTTTTTAATGCATTGTTCACGAGCTCGCTGCATTCTGCCGGATAAGCATTGGCAAGGACTGAAACCACACCTGACCCTCCTGCAGCTATTATTGGAATAGTCATCATGTCATCACCGGAAATAACCAGAAAATTTTCAGGTTTTCCTTTTATTATCTTCATAATCTGGGCCATATCACCCGAAGCCTCCTTTACAGCAACAATATTTTCACATTCGTGAGCAAGTTCAAGACATGTTTCAGAAGTTATGTTACTGCAGGTCCTGCCAGGAACATTATAAATGATTACAGGCAATGGGCTGCATGTTGCGATTGCTTTGAAATGCTGAAAAATTCCTCTCTGGCCAGGCTTGTTATAATAAGGAGTAACTGATAATATTCCATCAACTCCGGTGAGATCCAGTTCTCTGATAAAGTTTATAATTTCCTGAGTATTGTTTCCTCCGATACCAACTACCAGTGGAACGCGGTTATCAATTGTTTCCGTGACATAGGAGACAAGGGCTTTCTTTTCCTCCTTTGTAAGTGTCGGAGTTTCACCGGTTGTACCCATGGCGACAATATAATTGACACCTCCCCTGATAACATGATTTATTACACGACCGAGAGCAGAAAAATCAATGCTGGAGTCGTTCTTAAATGGAGTAACAATTGCAACACCTGTCCCTTTGAACTTTTTCATATTTTATTGTTTTTCAGCTCTTTTGGATGAACCTGAATTTATCATTTCGAGGTAGTGAATTATTTCGTTAAGATAAGTTTCAACCTGTACTGGTTCTTTTAGTTCCATCATCAGCTCGAAGCTTGAGGATCCGGGTTCACCGTCTGAAAGCCCCACTTTAAAACTGGCAGATGATAACGATGTAATGTATTTTAGAGGGAATACTTTATCAAAATTGAGATCAATTAAAATGTCGAATTTGTTATTGATAAAGAAATCTGATTCTGCTGATACAGGCAGGTAAAAGAAATTCACTTCCTTTCTCCTGATGCAGGAAAGATATCTTAATGCTGTATATTGATCAGGGAGCTCTTTCCCCGGATAATATCCGATTATTTTGACATCAATATTCCTGTCATGCATTCTCTGATAAAACTTCGACAGGCTGATAAAATCCCGGGTCTTTGAGGCATCCCATACAATACCTATGGATTTTACCTGTAAAATGTTTGAGTAATGTACCTTACGCCTGGTCCTTGCAATTTTTTTTGAAAGAATTGAATTCCCTAATTTAATTCTTGTATTTCCGAATAATTCCATACTGCAAACCTAACAGTTTTTTAATAAAATATACAGGCTATGAATATTATTCTTCACCGATTAATCTGAGAAACTCATTTTCACTCATCATTGGAATTCCAAGCTCTGAGGCTTTCTCTTTTTTTGAGGGGCCCATGTCATCTCCCGCAAGAATAAAAGATGTGTTTCCTGATAAGGATGTAGAATTTTTGCCCCCGTTTTTCTCAATTATCTCTTTAAATTCATCGCGGGTATGCTTCAGGAAAACACCGGAGATAACAATTGATTTTCCCTTAAGCTTTTCACTGACGGCACTCTTTCCCTCGTCAATAAACTTAATACCGTAGCTTTTTAAACGTTTAATAATAAGAATGTTATCCTCATCAGCAAAAAATGAAATAATACTTGATGCTATCTTTGGCCCTATTTCATATGTACTCGTCAGCTGTTCATTATCAGCCTTAATCAGATCATCAATTGATCTGAATTTTCCGGCAATCGTCTTTGCAACGGTTTCACCCACATGCCTGATTCCTAAGGCAAAGAGAACACGGCTGTAAGGTACTGTCAATGATGATTTTATGCTTTTAATAATATTAGAGGCCGATTTTTCACCCAGACGTTCGAGAGGAACAAGCTGCTCAGCTTTTAACTCATAGAGGTCAGCGTAGTTTCTTATCAGACTCTTATTGAAGAGTAAATCAACTGTCTCTTCACCCAACCCGTCAATATCCATTGCCTTTCTGCTTATAAAATGCTCAATCCTGCCTTTAAGCTGAGGCGGGCAATGGAGATAATTAGGACAGAAATGATTAGCTTCTCCTTCATTTTTCACCAGAGGAGTTCCGCATTCCGGGCAGCTGGAAATGAAAACAATTTTTTTGCTTCCCTCATTTCTGTTTGAATGATCAACTCCTACAATTTTCGGAATTATTTCACCGCCTTTTTCAACATAAACAATATCATTTAAATGAAGATCCAGCAGGGCAATCTGGTCTTCATTATGAAGCGTGGCACGCTTGACAGTTGAACCTGCAAGAAAAACCGGTTCAAGGTTAGCAACAGGAGTTATATTTCCTGTTCGCCCGACCTGGAACGAAACAGATAACAACTTAGTTGATACCTGTTCAGCCTTATATTTATATGCTATGGCCCACCGGGGAGATTTCGCCGTAAACCCGAGCTCCTCCTGTAATGCAAGTGAATTGACTTTTATCACAACGCCGTCAATACCGAAGGGAAGTTTTTCACGTTCAGATTCCCAGTGATTTATAAACCGGATAACGTCATCGATGTTCCTGCAGAGCCTTATACTCTCCGAAACCCTGAAGCCCCATTTTTTTGCTTCCATTAAATTCTCATAATGTGTATCGTGAGGGAGCTCATCTGCCAGCAGGAAATAAAACATGCAATCGAGTTCCCTTGAAGCAACAATACGCGGATCAAGAATTTTCAATGTGCCTGATGCAGCATTACGAGGATTCGCAAATGGAGCAATATCCTCTTTTAACCTCTCTTCATTCAACCTGTCAAAGACAGCTCCCGGCATCAATATCTCGCCCCTCATGACAAATTCTTCCGGTACATTTTCTCCGGTTACTCTGTTCGGTATGGTCCGTATTGTTCTAATGTTCAGGGTCACATCATCGCCTCTTGTGCCGTCGCCACGTGTTAGTGCCCTGAAAAGAACCCCCTTCCTGTATGTAATGCTGATTGAAGCTCCGTCGAATTTTAATTCACAAACATATTCCGGAGCAGGACCAGCGACTTTTTCTACCCTGGCGTTAAATTCCCTGAGTTCCTCTTCATTGTAGGTATTCCCGAGGGACAGCATCGGGTAACGGTGGTCATATTGTCTGAACTCATTGGTAATATCGCTTCCAACTCTGCGGGTAGGAGAGTCCTCCGTAATAAATTCCGGAAATTTTTTCTCAAGTGTTTCAAGCTCATTCAAAAGAAGATCGAATTCAAAATCTGAGATAACCGGTTTATTAAGTACATAATAATTATGGTTATGCTCCTCAATTTCCTTTTTAAGCTTCTCTATTCGTAACTTTGCTTCAGACTGTTTCATTTTTTAAGGTAATGTTACCGGATCCTTCTACGATTGAATATTTCAACTCCATACGCCCTTAATTTCTTTCCCGCATTTATTGCATTTTCCTCCGGTAATATTGTTTGTTGTTATCCTGTATCCCTGACGGGCAACAACAATAGTGCCGCATGATGGGCATTTAGTATCAGATATTTCATCTCCCGGCACATTTCCGACGTAGACATACAATAATCCTTCGCTAATTGCAACCCTGGCAGCATTTTTAAGAATCTCCACCGGGGTCGGAGGCAGCTGTTCAAGTTTATACATAGGGTAGAATCTGCTGATGTGCACCGGAGTATCCTTAAATCCGTTTTCGCTTAGCCATTTATACATCCTTCCGATTTCATCAATATTATCACTCCATGTCGGAACAATAAGATTTGTTATTTCAAGCCAGACTCCCATGTCTTTGTATATTTTAAGGGAATCAAGCACCGGCTGTAATTTCCCTCCGGTAAGCCTGAGATATGTGCTGTCGCTGAACGACTTCAGATCAATATTGGCAGCGTCAATAACTGAACAGAGTTTTTTTAAAGGTTCCGGATTAATATAACCGTTCGATTTTACAATATTCCTGACCCCGGCCTTTCGGGCAATAACTGCAGTTTCATAAGTATATTCATAGAAAGTTGTAGGTTCTGAATACGTATAGGCAATCGACCGGCAGTTATTTTTAATTGACTCCTGAACAACCTTTTCCGGCATCAGGTCAAAATTGCGGGTCTTGTCGGGACTGGTTTGCGAGATGGTCCAGTTCTGACAGTTAAGGCAGACAAGGTTACACCCTGCAGTGGCAATAGAATATGCCCTGGATCCGGGAAAAAAGTGATACATAGGCTTTTTCTCAACCGGATCGACATTGGCAGAACACGGATTACCATATGCCATTGTCCACAGTTTGGAATCATGAACCCTGCGATTATTGCATTTACTGGTTTCCCCCTCTTTGAGAACGCATTCATTCGGACAGATCCTGCACATTATCCCCCTGGGCGTCTCTTCCTGAAACATGGCAATCTTTTTATAGATACCCTGTTCATCAGAAATCAGACTTTTCATGACAGCAGATCCCGGCATGCAGGCAATTCCTGCAGAAAATGCAAGGCACTTTTTCACGAAGATCCGTTTGCTGTTATCAAAATTCTTTTCAGTCATAGTGAATGAAGGATGCATTAAAAAATAAAACTACTACTTGTTCCTGGTTGTTCCAAGAAGTACACCGGCAAAAATCAGCACTGCCAGGAAAAAAATTGAGATTTGTATGCCGAAAGCAGGAAGTGCCACCCCTGAAATAAGTAAAAATCCCAGAGCTGAACCTGCAAGGTCAGCACTGTAGATTGAAGCCGGAGCTGAAATATCTTTATGAGAAGCAGTTAATTCCCTGAAGATATGACCTGTAATAAATCCCGGTAAAAGCGATAAAAAGATGATTATAATTATTGAGATTGCAGGCTGGTTTACTGATAAGATATATTTAAAAGATATTGCTGTAAGAACATAAAAGATCATCAGGGAAAATGCTTTGGTTTTAATTGAAAATGAATTAAGGAACTTCAGGTTTGTTCCAGCACCGGCTGCCAGTCCGGCCATTATAGCAGCAAGAATAATTCCGGTCAGCTGATACATGTTTCCTGCCGTAAGCTGTAATGCAAGCAAAATTATAAGCTCAAATCCGGCAAGTGCTGAAGCGCTGCAATACATAATCAGGTTGCTTCTCCTTACTGCCAGAACAGGTATTGCGAATGCCAGGATTAATAGAATTATTGCGGGTATCTTCTCATCCAGATCCTTACTGAAATTATATGATTGAAAATGGAAGCAGGCGATTGGAAAAGCCGACCGGTTCACCCTTGTATTCTTATCTAGAACGGAAAGAACTTTTTCTGTCTTATTCTCTGTAAGATCATCAGAAAGGTAATCGCAGCTTACATATAAATTTTTAATTCCTCTTTTCTCTGTCAATGCGCAAAAATCAATAGATACTTCTTCATCCGAAGCTATAAAATACATCTTGTTGCCTGCAACGGGTTTTACATACCTGAATACAGATGTCAGGCTGTTGAACACTGAGGAATACAGGTTAACAGATTCCTGGTTCAGATACTCTTCACCGGGTCCGGGTGAGCACATGAAAACTCCACCCGGAATAAGCGTTTTCTGTACACTTATAAAAAAATCTGTCGTATAAAATCTGTTCAGTGAAAGAGTGGACGGAGGAGGAAGAAGCAGGATAACAGCATCGATCTTTTCTCCCTTACTCATTATGTAATGGTATGCATCTTTATTCTCAACATATAGTCTGAACAGGCCCGTTGTAAGGTTTTCTCAGTGCTGATATTGCAAGAGCCGGATCGCGTTCTATAAAAAGTATCTTCTTAACCGGGTATTTCAGCACCTCCTGAAGATGAGTTTCAAGCGAACCTGAGATCAGCAGTACCTTTTCAGGATTTGGTCTCTGGAGCAATGCGTAATGTATATCTTCTTCCCTTTCAATAACATCATTTTTATAAGCCAGAAGCCTTTGATTGTAATACACACTTTCTTCGCCCGAGTATTCCCCATGTGTTATATTTCCATATGGTGTATCTTTTGTTCCGGTCACATTCACTCCGGGTAACAGGAACTTCCTGAATGCAATATCCGGGTCAGAAATAATAATAATTGTGAGCAGGATCAGAAACAGTGTTTTTGCAATGATCTTTGTATTTGCGGATTTTAACCAGAATGTCAATATTGTATATGCAAATAAGAGAATTATAACTATCATTAAAAGCTTGTAGGTGTTAAGCAATCCTGAAGTCAGTGCTGATAAAAGAATGCCGGCAGTAATCCCTCCGGTCGTTTCAATTGAAAAGGATCTTCCGGGGCTGAGATTATTTGATTCACCGGCATAACCAATTAATTTTATAAATGTGAATCCGGAAACCATGCAAAAAGGCAGAAGCAGCAGGAAGGTAAAGATCATGCTCACGAGCAGGGAAGGAGTCTCGCCTGTTTCTAAAAATAGTCCCGATAAAATGACCATCAGGAAAAGAGATATGAAAGGGCTGAGCGAAAAGATCAGGTTGATTTTGCGGATGTCGTTTAAAGCTGATTTGGCTGCAATAGCTGCTCCTGAAGCAGATGCAATCAGCCATGAGCCAAGGAATATTCCGGTTATAAGCTCATATCCTCCTGAAATGTTCATCACCTCTCTGATAAGCAGAAACTGAATTGCGGTACCGGCAAAACCTATAATAAAAAGGTTTGAAATAATCGATCCTGGACCAGGTTTTTGAAACTCCCGGCGAGCTTGTATAATTTCTGATCCCGAAAATATTTTTCCAAAATATGACAGATGCCAGATAAAATGGAAAATGCCGGTCAATGCCAGACAAACTCCAATTTCTACATGCCATTTGAGGATTATTTTTACAACCGGAATATCCCATTTGAAATTAATCTGAAGGGCCATGAACAGGCCAGCCAGTGCAGTAAAAAGAAAAGTAACCGCCAGGATAATATTCCATAGCTTTTTATGGAAAGCCTGGGAATAGAGTCCGAACCGATAAAAGATGAAGCTGAGTAAGTAAAATAAGGAGACTGTTATAACTGTCCCGATGATATGATACATTGTTACTTTTTATTTTCTTCAAGTACCAGACCTTCGTAAATAGATATTTCAGCACTCTTCCACCCATCCCAACCCAGACCTGCTTTGTCCCTGGATGTATAACCCAGGAATTGTTCGACAGTCCATCCGTTCTCGGTTGCAACCTGGGGCAGCATGGTTCCTGACCGGAAATCTTTCTTTATATAGATCCCGTGTTTGCCCAGAACTATTTCACTGATATCATTGATTTTTTCCATGGGTCCCAGGACTGTTATCTCGAAATCGACCTTTTCATATTCTTCTTTAGTGAGTGCCGGGAACCGGGGATCTTCAAAAGCAGAAGATAATGCTGAAGCTTTTACAGCGTCATAAAGAGGGACGGGTGAGCTGAATCTTCCAATACAACCCTTTAAGACTCCATTGATTTTCAAAGTGACGAAAGCACCAAACTGTTGTTTAAGAGCTTCAGGTATTTTCTTTTCATCGATTACATAATCCTTATTATTAAACAGCTTTGATCTTATGCTGTTTCTTGCTATCTCAAATAATTTCTTCTTTTCATCCTCAGTAAATTTTACCTCTATGGGTGACTTTTCCGCTGACCGGGAGCTTTGGGTCTTTTCAATCACTGCAATAGCATTATAACCTACCACTCTGTCTTTCTCTCCATATGGCGAATCGCCGGAATTACAGTAATCAATCTTTTTCAGTGCGAGGTTTTTGTTTCCTTCAATCATATCAAGCAGCATAAGGCCGGATGTCCAACCACACATACTGGTTACCAGACCAGGGATATTTTTCGATGAGTTCTTTTTAAGAACAGCAAGAAATGTGGCCGGATCTCCTGAAATCAATCCGGCAGCGGTGAGATTATCTGCTTCGACAGCATCATTATATGAAGGGTAATGTGAAAAATCACTGCTGATTACAAACAAATTATCGGGAGTGAACCAGGGCTTCAGGGCCTCGGCAATTGCTTTTATAGTTCCGGTGCTGGTGGTTCCGATTATTATCGGAACAATCCTGGGTACTGTGGTATAATAGTACTGGATAAAAGGTATCTGAACTTCAATACAATGATCCTCGAGATGTGCATCTACGGGATAATTAAAAACTTTATTATCATTTTTCAATTTATTGGCGATATCCCTGTTAACTATTGCCTTGCCGAGCGGAGTTATAAAATCTCCGGTATTATAGACGGAGGCTCCATCAAATGCCATCACATGGCTTGATCCTATTACGAAAATGTTATTGTATTCTGAGTTTTTCGAAGTCGCTGAGAAAGCAGAAGCTGCAATCTTCCCTGAGTAGATATATCCTGCATGAGGAGTTATAACAGCTCTGACTTTCCATTTCTCCTGCACTTTTTTGCAATCTGCGAAAAAATTTGAAAGATCTTTTATCAGTGTTTCTTTGTCAGCAGCATAAAAACTTCCTGCTACAACCGGCCTTCTGTCAGTTGATTTATTCTGGGAATTTAGTTCCATAATACTGAAGATTGATATCAATACTGTTAATACGATTCTCATAATTAAATTACAAAATACCGTAATAAAGTTATGCCAAAAAAATGAAGAATGAAGTGTTTGGAAGGAATAGTTTGAAGAGTGATCAGATCAGCACCATTGACTCTTTCAGGACCTCTCCCTGATCACCAGTACCATAAAGTTTGATAGCTAGGTTTACAGACGGTGATCCTATCATATCAATGACCGGACTAAGGACGTCCTTCAGATCATCTGACTCCAGCTCATCGAACTCTTCGATATCGAAGTAGAGATGTATCATAAGGGTGTTTTCAGGTCCCTTGATGGAGCTCAGGACTTTTGTGATTTTTGCAATCCAGATGGAAGATGTAGTGTTAAAATATTCAAGGTTAAGCCTCAGGTTCGTTATTCTCCGTGGACATTCAACATATTGTTTGACCCAGCTTAATATTTTTTCATAAAAAAAAGCTGCATTTTCCGGTATAGACCTTCCTGACAAAATAAGCTCCCCGGTAAGATGATTAAAATCGATCTGCGGCGTTTTTTTTGTAGGCTCAACAAATATATTTTTAAGCTCGTCCGTGGTGAGTAGTATTATTTATAGAGTACAATTTAAATTCCCCGGTTCAAAAATATAATAACTTATTCGTTATGTTTATCACCTTCATCAAAAAGAAATGTCAGGTAGTCAAATAATTCAATCTGTTAGTATAAAGAATGAAAATATCGCACTAACACAAGCTCCCGGTTTTTGATACCATTTTGTTTTATGTCAATATTTTAAAATATTATCTTTGCGGCTGAAATTTGAAACGATTAATGGAGAAGATACTTAAAGAGAAGATAAAAGAAGCTGTAAGGATTCTTTATAGTAGCGATGTCGGTGATGATCTGATCCAGATCCAGGAGACAAGAAAAGAGTTCAGGGGCGATTTCACCCTGGTTGTTTTTCCATTGTTGCGTTTCTCGAAAAATACTCCGGAAAAAACATGTGAGACTATAGGAAATCAGCTTATAACTATTTTCCCTGCAATATCGGGTTTCAATGTAATCAAGGGATTTCTGAATCTTGAAATTTCTGATGACTGGTGGATCCGGTTTTTTTATGAAATGGTTCTGGAAAGCAATCTCCTCAGCAGGTGTAATGTTTCTGATCCCGAGGTGATCCTTGTCGAATTTTCATCTCCTAATACCAACAAACCGCTGCACCTTGGACATATCCGCAATAACCTTCTTGGCTTTTCCCTTTACAGGATATTGTCGGCTTGCGGACATAAAGTAATTAAGACAAATATTGTCAACGACCGGGGTATACATATATGCAAGTCAATGCTTGCCTGGCAGAAGCATGGGAATGGAGAAACACCTGAGTCTTCGGGAATGAAAGGTGATCACCTGGTTGGTAAATATTATGTACTGTTTGAAAGGGAATATAAGCAGCAGGTCGACGATCTCATACAAAAAGGAGTGGATGCTAATGACGCCAGAAATTCTTCCCCGCTTATTAAAGAAGCCAGGGAGATGCTCCTGAAGTGGGAAGCCGGTGATAGTGAAGTTATGGAGCTGTGGAAAATGATGAATTCATGGGTATATAAAGGATTTGATGAGACTTACAGAATGCTGGGTGTTGATTTTGATAAGATATACTATGAGTCCGACACCTACAAAATAGGCCGCGATATTGTGATCACTGCTCTCGAAAAAAATGTTCTTTATCGTAATGCTGATACTTCTGTTTGGGCCGACCTCAGTAAGGAAGGACTCGATCAGAAACTTTTGCTTCGTTCCGACGGAACAGCAGTATATATGACCCAGGACCTTGGTACGGCAGTTCTCCGGCATAATGAATACGGATTCAAAAGATGCATCTATGTCGTTGGAAATGAACAGAATTACCATTTCCAGGTTCTTAAGGCTGTCCTGAAAAAGATTGGGTATAACTGGTCCGATGGGCTATACCATTTCTCGTATGGCATGGTAGAACTTCCTGAAGGCAAAATGAAATCACGCGAAGGAACTGTTGTTGATGCAGATGATCTGATAAGTGAGATGAAGGAAACAGCAAAAGAGGTTTCCCTTGAGCTTGGAAAACTTTCAGATTATTCTGAAGAAGAAAAAGAGGATATCTTCGGTAAGATCGGACTTGGTGCATTGAAATATTTTATTCTTAAGGTTGACCCACGGAAAAATATGACATTCAACCCATCAGAATCAATTGATTTCAATGGAAATACGGGACCATTTATCCAGTATACTTATGCAAGAATAAAATCAGTCTTCAGAAAAGGGGAACAGATGAATATTGAATTTGATCCTTCACTGTTAAAAGACATAAAAGCCGGGGCAAGGGAAATCCAATTAATAAAATTTCTCAGAAGGTTCACTCAAACGGTTTCGGAATCTGCTGCGGCCTTAAGTCCTGCCCTCCTGGCAAATTACTGTTATGATCTCGCAAAAGAATATAATCAGTTTTATCATGATTTTTCAATTCTCGGTGAACCTGATCCCGGAATTCGCAATTTCCGCCTGGCAATCTCAAAACTGACAAGCGAAATTCTCAGTTCCGGAATGTGGCTGCTAGGAATTGAAATGCCTGAAAGAATGTAAGAGCGAATTAAATTATATACACGATTATTATATGTTTGAGAATCTGAGTGAACGGCTGGAAAAATCCTTTAAAGTTCTTAAAGGCCAGGGGAGAATATCAGAAATAAATGTCGCCGAGACACTTAAAGAGGTTCGCAGGGCTCTGCTGGACGCTGATGTAAACTTTAAGATAGCTAAGCAATTTACCGACACTGTCAAGACCAAGGCACTGGGACAGGAAGTGCTCAAGTCGATTAACCCGTCTCAGATGATGGTCAAGATCGTCCATGACGAGCTTGCAGAACTCATGGGCGGCGACAAAACCGAGATCAATATAAAGATCAATCCTGCTATTATTCTTATTGCAGGACTCCAGGGGTCAGGTAAAACAACCTTCAGCGGAAAGCTGGCGAAGTGGGTCAAAAGCAAGCGTGGAAAAAATCCGTTGCTTGTGGCCGGTGACGTTTATCGTCCTGCAGCCATTGAACAGCTTAAAATTATCGGCTCACAGGTAGAAGTTCCTGTTTATGTTGAAGAGGGGAGCATGAATCCGGTCCAGATTGCAAGAAATGCTGTCAGAGAAGCGAAGAAGAACGGGAACGACGTGGTAATCATAGATACTGCCGGACGCCTTGCAGTCGATGAAGAGATGATGAAAGAAATTTCCTCAATTAAAGAGGCCGTAAACCCGCACGAAATACTCTTTGTAGTTGATTCCATGACAGGCCAGGATGCAGTCAATACAGCACGTGAATTTAATGAACGACTCGATTTTGACGGAGTGGTGCTGACAAAACTCGACGGGGATACACGCGGTGGAGCAGCCCTTTCAATAAGGTCAGTTGTAAACAAACCTATAAAGTTTGTGAGCACTGGTGAGAAAATGGATGCGATAGATATTTTCTATCCATTGAGGATGGCCGACAGGATCCTTGGAATGGGAGATATCGTTTCTCTTGTAGAAAAGGCCCAGGAACAGTTCGACACCGAAGAAGCAAGAAAGCTTCAGAAGAAGATCGCAAAGGACCAGTTCGACTTTAATGATTTCATTTCACAGATCCAGCAGATCAAGAAAATGGGCAACGTGAAGGACCTGATGGGAATGATCCCCGGTGTTGGCAAAGCGGTGAAAGATCTTGATATTGATGATAATGCATTCAAAGGTATTGAAGCTATAATAAGAAGCATGACCCCGGAGGAGAGAACAAATCCAATTGTCCTGAATGGCAGCAGGCGTAAAAGGATAGCTCTCGGAAGCGGTACAACAGTTCAGGAAGTAAACAAACTGGTAAAGCAGTTTGATGAAACCCGGAAGATGATGAAAATGATGACAAAGGGTGGTAATGCCGCCAAGCTTATGGGACGAAGATAACAGAAGAATATGTATACACTTATCGACGGTAAAAAGATAGCAGCCGAAATCAGGCACGAAATTGCTGATGAAGTTCTTAGACGCAGGAACGAAGGAAGGAAAATACCTCATCTTGCAGCTATACTTGTCGGTAATGATTGCTCAAGCCAGACCTATGTTGCAAATAAAGTGAAAGATTGCAAAGAGGTAGGCTTCAGGTCAACTCTAATAAAATTTGAAGACAATGTTCAGGAATCAGTTCTGCTTGACAAGATAGTGGAATTGAATAATGATCCGGATATTGACGGTTTCATTGTCCAGCTTCCGTTACCTGATCATATATCTGAGAATAAAGTTATTGAGTCAATCGATCCTTCAAAGGATGCCGACGGTTTTCACCCTGTGAACCTCGGGAAAATGGTTATTGGACTGCCGGGTTTTCTTCCTGCAACTCCCTATGGAATTGTGGAGCTGATTAAAAGATACAGAATTGAAACATCGGGAAAGAGTTGTGTGGTAATCGGCCGGAGCAATATCGTTGGAAGACCCGTAAGCATCCTGTTATCGCAGAAAGGAATAGATGCAACAGTTACTGTCGTTCACAGCCGTACAAAAAACATCAGGGAAATTTGCCGGGAGGCAGATATCATAATTGCAGCATTAGGGTCGCCTGCTTTCGTGAAGGCTGATATGATAAAACCGGGAGCAGTAGTATTTGATGTCGGAACTACCCGCATTACCTCTGCTGAAACCAAATCAGGATTCAAGCTTGTGGGAGACGTTGATTTTGATAGTGTGGCTCCACTGTGTTCATTTATAACACCTGTACCAGGCGGTGTCGGCCCTATGACAAGAGTATCATTGCTGAGAAATACTCTGGATGCTGCAAAGAAATAATTTAGAGCAAAGATGTCGGGATACCGGCAGTTATTATTTTATTTTGATTCCCCTGAAGTAAAGATCATATCCACCTTTCCCTCCGGGTCTGTCGGAAGAGAATATTAAAAAATTATTGGTGAAATTATCTGCGGCTCCAATCACCGGCCGGTATTCATTAGATGGTGTATTAATATCGGGCCCGAAATTTACCGGAGAACTCCATTTTCCTTTTCTGAAGACAGAATAATAAAGATCGTAACCCCCAATACCGCCTGAACAGTCAGAAGCAAATACCATTATTTTCTTATAGACAAAAGGGAATCTGTCGTTGCCTGTGGTGTTTATGCTGTCGGCTTTTGCTGCGGCAGAATATGTTCCACTGAGCCATGTATCAATAGACATTCCGGAAGGTCGTTTCTTTACATATATATCAAAATCGCCACCATTGTTTGATGAGAAATATGCTGAATCCTGATTGAGATTAAAACTGATATAAGCATCGTCTGATCCGGTATTCAGCAGGTTGGCAGGGTAGGGACCTAGTACGTCAGGCAGTGCAATGCTTAATTTCGGACGATTCTTAAGGTAAAAAAGGTCAAGATTGCCGCTGGTGTTCCTTGAAGTAAGCAGCAGGTAATCATAGCCATCGACGGGACTGAAAAGTCGGTATGGACCAAAATCGTCTCCGGTTGTATTTGCGGCAGTTAATAGTTTAGTAAGGAACGGATTAGTCGTCATACCAGATCCCAGTCCGAAAACTGCATTTGTCTGGTCAAATGAAAATGTTATCATACCCTGCATAAGGTCAAACTGCTCTCCCGTGCTGATTCTGTTACTTGAAAATACAAGTTCAATATTGCCCAGCAGCTGATGTATGTCCATGTTGTAATCATCATAGACAGAGTTGATATCTGAAAGTGCTATTGTTACAGTATCAGGGAATGTTCCTTTTGGAAATTTGATCGGATTTTTTTCTTTTTTGCATGATGTAAGACTTAATAATAAAGTCAATATGCTAAAAATCAACCCTAAAACTATGGCTATTGATGATTTTTTCATATCGTGCAATAAATAAGATCTGAACAAAGATATTAATAAATAGTATTAAATAGTATTAAATGAAAAACCGGGTAGGTGCCCGGTCTTTCTGAGGTAGAATCTAGGTTAATTCTAGGGTAAAATTGGGTATAGGGTAATAAAATGCAATTTTATACTGGTAAGATGAATATTTAACCCCGGAGGTTGCGTGAGAGGATAAAATAATTCCATAAAACTATATAAAAATTTGTATTAACCTGAAAGTTAGGTGTTTAAAAAAATTGCTGATTGTTGATAATTGAATATGCACCTGCAAACCCTTATTAAAATTAGTATTACTTTTGTAGCATAATGATGTGAGCGATGGAAGAGGAAAAGTTTGGATATTCCTATGAGGAGGAGGTAAAGCAGGCGGTTCAGAAATTCGAGAGGATGAGAAGGAATCATGAGAATTATTTCTTTGATGTCATTGAATTTGAATCAATTATTGATTATTATATTGAAAGCAATAATCCTTCAAAAGCATTTGAAGCTGCAGCATTAGCTACAGAACAGCATCCCAATTCTGTTTCAATTCAATTAAGAAAAGCTAAAGTCCTGCTAGATAAAGGACGCGCGGTTGAAACCCTGAGGATCCTTAAAAAACTTGAGAATATTGAACCGGGGAACCACGATATATATATTGCAAAAGGAACGGCACTTGGAATATTGGGCGATATTCAGGGTGCCAGGAAAATGTTTGATTATGCACTTTCTTTAGATTCCGATGATATAGAAAATATCCTTTTTGCAATAGTCTCGGTTTTACAGAATCTCAATTATTACGAGCATGTTATACCTTATTTATTGAGATTAATTGATAAAGAACCTGAATTCAAAGCCCATCTTTATGATCTGGCATATGCTTATGAGAAAACAGAAGACTATGAAAACAGTATAGCTTATTACCTGAAATATCTTGAGGAGGAGCCGTTTTCAGACAGTGCCTGGTATAACCTTGGGATAATCTATAATAAACTTGAGCGGTTTGAAAAAGCGATGGAAGCATATGACTATGCTCTTGCTATAAATTATCAGAACACTTTCGCACTCTTTAATAAAGGGAATATACTCAGTAATCTGGAGCACTTTAATGAAGCCATTCCTGTTTATCATGAATACCTTGAGAATGAACCCGAGAGTTTCGAGGCCATGACTTACCTGGCTGAATGCTATGAAAAAACAGGGGAGTTTATTCTTGCAAAAAAATATTACCACGATGCAATAGAACTGGCTCCGGAATATGCAGAACCGTGGTTCGGACTGGGAGTAATAGAACTGAATTCAGGAAATGCTGAAGACAGTATTATTTTCTTCAGGAAAGCTGTTCGTCTTGATGATGAAAATCCTGAGTACTGGTACCTCCTTGGAAAAGCACAATATACCAAAGGCGAAATTAAAAGTGCTCTCAGCTGTTTCAGAGAGGCTCTTAAAATTGATGCTTATTATGATGAAGTATGGTCCGACCTGGGAAGGATCATACAGAAAGAAATGCTTGCATCGAAAGCAATACCATACCTGGAACATGCATACAAAGTCACAGGCGATGTCCCGGGAATAAACTACCTTCTGGCTTCTTTCTACCTTCAGACGGGCAGCAAGGAAAAGGCTTACAGACATTTTGAACTTGCGGTTGATATGGACAAAGACCTGTTCACCGATTTTATTGATTTGTTCCCAAAAGAGATTCTTACAAAAAAAATTACCAGGATCCTGGAAAAGAATGGTCTTCTCTGAAAGCCTCTTCTCCAAAATATTTTAATTATGACGAAACAAGTTCTTCCTTTTTTACCGGAACGCCCGGCAAAACCGCGGAATTCAGGGCTTACAATGGTAATGGATAAGGGACTCTCTATCAGAGAAGCTGAAGACTTTATGTCGGTTGGCAGCGAATATACCGATTTCGTAAAGCTGGGATTCGGGACATCGCTCATAACACCCGGATTTGAGAATAAGATCAGGATTTATAAAAAAGCAGGAGTTGTTCCATATTTCGGAGGTACGCTCTTTGAAGCATTTGTAATCAGAAAGATGTTCAATGAGTATATAGAATTCCTTGATAAACACCAGATAGACCTGGTTGAAGTATCTGACGGTTCATACGATATCGAACACTCTAAGAAACTTGATTATATAAGGACTCTGTCAAAAAGGGGAACAGTAATTTCCGAAGTCGGGTCAAAGAAGAAAGATGTAATTTATACACCTGATGAGTGGGTCGCTATGATGAAATCCGAGCTGGATGCCGGATCAGTTAAAGTTATTGCAGAAGCCCGCGAATCGGGAACAACAGGCATATATAATGAGGACGGCTCCATTAATAATAAAATTATAAGCGCAATCTCGGAACACGTAAAGCTGGAAAATGTTATATGGGAAGCTCCGCTTAAATCACAGCAGGCATGGTTTATAAAACACTTCGGAGCAAACGTAAACCTGGGGAATATCGCACCAAATGAAATCATTCCGCTGGAGTCCCTTCGTCTTGGTCTGCGCGGAGATACATTCTTTCAGTTTCTTCCTGATAATCTGAAGGGATAAAATTCATCAGCGTAATATCAAAATTTCTGATTATGAGAAAATTCGGCCTTATTGGCTTTCCTCTCGGGCATTCTTTCTCAAAAAAATATTTTTCTGAAAAATTTGCGAAAGAAAATATCAGGGATTGTTCCTATGAGAATTTCCCGATTCATGATTTAAACCTTTTTCCGGAATTAATATCAGGTAATCCTGAACTTTGCGGATTAAATGTGACTATCCCTTATAAGACCGGGATACTTAAATATATCGATACGGCTGAACCTGTTATTGATGAAATAGGTGCAGTGAACGTATTGAAGATCAAAAGAATAAATGGAAAGACCAGGATCTCAGGTTACAACAGTGATGTGATCGGCATAAGGGATTCGATATTGCCCGTCATGAACAGCAGACTGAGAAGCGCCATAGTTCTTGGTACCGGAGGGAGTTCAGGAGCTGTCAGTTATGCATTAAAAAAGCTTGGATTGAAAGTGACCCTTGTCTCACGAACCAGGAAACCAGGAGTCATTTGTTATGAAGATATCACAGCAGAATTATTGAAAAAGACAGATCTGATAATCAATACAACACCACTTGGATTGTTTCCAAATACGACTGCCAGGCCTGAAATTGACTACAGCCTGCTGAATAAAAACCATATTCTGTTTGACCTCGTTTATAACCCCGAACTGACTTTATTTCTTGAAAGTGGGAAGGAGAGAGGGTGTAAAATAATAACCGGGCTGAAAATGCTTTACTCTCAGGCAGACCGTTCGTGGGACATCTGGAATGATGATAAAATGTAGGTTTTCCTCTTTAACCAGGTTATTTTCTTTTTATCCAGTATCTGGGGTCGCACTCTGTACACTCCTGCCTCCAGTAACCCGGAGTAACATATTTACCCTCAGGTGTTTTTAGGAGGCACTCATAAACTGCAAATACCGGATTGAATAAAAGATCGGTTACTCCTATGGTATAGGTGGTTTCGGCATCAGGGACGGCACCGGGAACCACAATTTCTTTTACCTCAAATTTGTTAAATTCAAGCAGCTGGCGCAAGAAAGCCACACGGTCAAGAGTTACCCCTGTATCAACTATTGTGCAGCGGACTCCGTCAATTTCACTGACAATATGTTTAGCATTATTAAGTGGCATAGCATGAATATTTTTAAGCTCCGAAACTTATACTTTTTATCACTTCAAAAATAAAACTGGCAAATCCTGTTGCAAAAATACCAATAACACAAATCATCAGCCCAAACCGGGTCGCAAAGTCGCTTCTGAATTTTTCGACCGGACTCTCATTTATGTTTATAAACATTGCCTTTACCACAAGCAGGTAGTAATACAATGATATTATGGTGTTCAGAACAGCAATTAAAACAAGAAAATAGAATCCTTTCTCGGCAGCTGCGGTAAAGAGGAAAAACTTGCCAAAAAAACCTGCGACAGGGGGAATGCCTGCTAATGAAAACAATGCAAGCGTCATGATCAGGCTCAGATTAGGATTGGTTTTATATAATCCGTTATAATCATTTATATTTTCTTTACCGGTTGCATTTGAAATTGCTGTGACCACACCGAAGGCACCCAGGTTTGAAAAGATGTAGACAAGAATGTAATATATTACAGATGCCATTCCCAGTTGATTCCCTCCGATAATGCCAAGCAATATGTATCCTGCCTGAGAAATCGACGAGAAAGCAAGAAACCTTTTCAGATTCTGTTGGCGTATTGCAAAGAGGTTACCGATGGTCATTGTCAGGATGGAAGTAACGAATATGGTTTTTTGCCAGGTTATCATTACTATCGGGAAAACCGTAAAAAGCAGGATAATAAAAATGAAAATTGCAGCACCTTTCGAAATGACCGAAAGATAAGATGTAATATTCACAGGAGCACCTTCATAGACATCAGCTGTCCACAGATGGAACGGAACAATTGATATTTTGAATGCCATCCCGGAAAAGAAAAATATGAATGCTAAAATCTGAAGATTGCTTCCTGCAAAAAGCTTCTGTACCTCAGTGAAATATAATGTTCCTGTCGTACCGTAGATCAATGACAGGCCGTAAAGAAGAATTCCTGATGAAAAAGCAGATATCAGTATGAATTTAATGCCGGCTTCGGCAGATTTATTCTTATATCTTTCAAACGCTGCCAGTGCGGCTATGGGAATGGATGCAAGCTCCAGGCCGAGATAAAACATCAGGAAGTGTCCTGCTGAGATCATAAAATTCATCCCGATAAGCGTTGAAATGAGAAGGATGAAATATTCGCTTATTTTTTCTGAATTCTCTTTTTTATTAAGCCAGCTATATGATTGAATCAAAACAATTAAAACTCCGACATTAAGTACATTCTTCATCAGTATCCTTACAGGTGTTGAAAGGTACATCCCGCCAAAAATATTTCCCAATGGCATCTTTATGAATCCGATAACAGTTATTAATGCAAAAAGTATTATTGAAAGAAGGCTTATTGAACTCTTTTTCCCGGGATTCCTGAAAATCTCAGCAATAAGGACCAGGATTGCAGCAGCAGTCAGCAGCAGTTCATGGCGCATTAATGAAAAATCTTGTAAGCTCATATTATATAGAGGTGCAAAATAAATTTATAGTTATCAAAATGGATTCAGCGCCAGGATCTTGTCAATAATAGGTTGCATGCTGTAACCTATCATCGACGAAAGAAAGAATGGCATAAGTCCGATCACAGCTACGGAACCAATAAGGGTCACAGAAGAAATTTTTTCGTACCACTTAGCATCTGACAGATGCTCATAGTGTTCATTTGTTATGGGTCCAAGCAACAGAATTGCAATTACTCTGAGTATATAAACAGCCGTTATCACTATCGACGACACTACGACAAGTGTCGCTATCCTGTGGAAAAGATCAGGATGCTGGAACGCACCAACAAATATTGTCATCTCAGCAACAAATCCGCTTAATCCCGGCAACCCGATAGATGCAAGCCCGGCAATAACATAACAAACAGAAAGAAAGGGAATTACCTTCATCAATCCGCCCATTTCATTGATCATTCTTGTGTGAGTCCGGCCATAAAGCATTCCGATCAGGGCAAAGAATAAAGCAGTCATTAAACCGTGAGAGATCATCTGGATTATTGCACCGTTCATGGCAGTCTTATTCATCATAAGAAGGGCAAATAGCACCAGACCGCAATGACTTACCGATGAATAAGCATTAATATATTTGAGATCTTTCTGCATTATCGCACCAAAGGCACCATAGATCACACTGATTGAAGTAAGAATAATGAATATCCAGGAGAGTTCATGAGCAGCCTGGGGCATAAGGAAGATAGCTACTCTGAAAGCGCCATAACCGCCAAGTTTCATAAGTACTCCGGCATGTAGCATTGAAACTGCTGTGGGAGCAGAGGAGTGACCATCAGGCGACCAGGTATGGAAAGGAAAGAGAGCTCCAAGAACTCCAAATCCCACAAATGTCAGCGGGAAGAAAACACGCTGAGCCGGCATCGGCATAACATATTTTGAAATCTCCAGTATATTGAATGTCAGCTTATTCCCATCCGGGGCTGAATTGAAGTAGATGCCAAGTATACCAACCAGCAGAAGAGCCGAAGCTCCCATAAGCATGAGTGTCAGCTTCATGGCTGAATACTCCTTTGGTCCGCTGCCCCATATTCCTATAAGTAAATACATTGGTATTACTGCAAGTTCATAGAATAAGAACATGGTGAAGAGGTCGATAGAGATGAAAAAGCCGAAAACCCCCGTGGCAAGTAATATAAGCGATATGAAGAATTCTTTAGGCAGGAAATCAACTTCCCACGAGGCAAAAATCCCGGCAAATACTACCAGCGAGGTCAGAGCAATCATTGCAACTGAGATTCCATCGACACCTACAGCATAATGGATATTTAAGCTCGGAAACCAGAGAACATCTCTCACGAATAGCATCTCATTGGTATTACCGGCTCTTCGCTGGAAAAGATAAAGAATAATCAGTGTTGCCGCCAGTAAGAGCTGAAGCCCCATCCCTGCAACTGAGACAATCCTGACATGCCGGAGATCCTTTACCAATACAATGCCTGTGATGGTCAGGACCGGGATAATCACAAAAAAGGTTAAAATATCCATATAGTACTCTTTATCTTATTTACTCTTTAACGCCACAGGTAAATGAATAAAACAGCAAGCAATATCGCTCCCGAAATAAAGGCAAAAGCATATTTCTGCAACTGACCGGACTGAAATTTCCGGATCCTGAATGATACTATCTGGGTCACCGATGCAATTGAGTTCATCGTCCCGTCAACTATATGCCGGTCGAACCATGCGACAGGTGCTGCTATATACCTGAAAATGATCTTCTTTGTAACAAAAAGATATAATTCATCCATATAAAACTTATTGTATGCCCATTTATAGCTGTGCTTAAATGTTGCAGCCAGTTTTTCAGGGATAGCGGTTTCCTTTCCGTACATTATATATGCGGTAAATATTCCAAGTAAACCAATAAGTACTGAGGGAATTGCGACAACCAGTTCAAGTCCGGATTCAAAAACCTTACCGTCGGAGGTAACCAGCTTACTGAAAGGAATAAATCCGGAAAATACCGACCCAAGTGCAAGAATTATTAATGGTATTGTCATTGTTGCAGGAGCCTCATGCGGTGTTTGATGGTAATGAGTTTCTTTTCCCCAGAAAATACTGAAATATATTCTGAACATATAAAATGCAGTCAGACCCGCTACAGCGTACTCTACACCAAATAATATCTTATTGCTATGAAATGCGGCGGCAAGAATTTCATCTTTGCTGAAGAACCCGGAAAGAGGAGGTATTCCGGCAATAGTCAGGCAGGCTACAAGAAATGTAATATGGGTAATTGGAAGATATTTGCGCAATCCTCCCATATCGGTCATAAAGTTGCTGTGCACAGCGTGAATTATAGCTCCTGCTCCGAGGAAAAGCAGGGCCTTAAACATTGCATGAGTGAAAAGATGGAACATCGATGCCATATAACCCAGCCCTTCATGTCCTCCATACCCTGAAACACCCAGAGCAAGAAGCATATAGCCGATCTGGGAAATTGTAGAGTAGGCGAGTACCCTCTTTATGTCAGTCTGGGTACATGCTATTATTGCTGCAAAAAGCGATGAAAAAGCTCCAACATATGCAACTATCTTGAGTGCCACGGGAGCTGAAAATGCATAAATGGGAAACATTCTTGCAACAAGATAAACACCGGCAACAACCATTGTAGCTGCATGGATAAGGGCTGAAACCGGTGTCGGACCCTCCATTGCATCAGGGAGCCATATATGAAACGGGAACATGGCTGACTTGCCAATTCCACCCATAAATACAAAGATCATCGACCAGGTCATAACTGACAGGCCCAGGAAAGCTATTCCGCCACCCTGGGCAATTGCTGGTCCATTCGGATCAGTAAGAGTGATAAAATCAAAAGTCTTTGTGTTGAAAGATAAAATGAGAATTCCGATGAGAAATCCCAGGTCAGCAAACCGCGTAACAATAAATGCTTTTTTGGAAGCTGCGACTGCTGATGGCTTCTGATAATAAAATCCTATCAGAAGATATGAGGATATTCCAACAAGCTCCCAGAATATATACATCTGGAAAATATTGGTAGCTACAACCAGTCCGAGCATCGAGAATGTAAAGAGTGAAAGGAATGCATAAAACCTCTCAAATCCTTTTTCCCCTTTCATATATCCCAGGCTGTAAATATGTACCATAAATGATACAGTGGTGACTACTACCAGCATCATTACTGAAATAGGATCAAGAAGTACTCCCAGGTCTATATGCAGCTTATCGGTAAACTGAAGCCAGGTGACATTGAATGCTGTAATTGCCTTATACGTTTCGTCGACCCTGGGTATGCCGAAAAAATAGTAATAAGCTGTAATATATGACAATAATGTAATTACAGCCAGTCCTGCAGTTCCGAGCAAACCCGACAACTTTGGTTTCAGCTTATGACCTCCAAGTCCCAGGAGGATGAACATCAGGAACGGGATCAGTGGTATCCAGACGGTATATGCAAAATTTATCATAATGATCGTTTCCTATGAATTATAATCAGTATTTCATTTCATCGACATCTTCAACATTGATTGTTGTGAAGCGTCTGTATATATTAATTATTATGGCTATTGCCACAGCTGCTTCAGCTGCTGCAACGGCAATGACGAACAGTGCAAAAAATAAGCCGTCAAGCTTATGCGGGAAGAGATACCTGTTAAATGCCAGAAAATTGATGTTTACGGAATTCAATATCAGTTCAACCGACATTAGAATTGTAATCAGGTTCCTGCGCGTAAGAAAGCCATAAACCCCGACAAAGAACATTATCGCTGCCAGAACCAGAAAGAATTGTAATGGAATACCTGTATTCATCTTGTTACTGTTTTAAAGATTGAGATTCAGTTTTAGCCGGTCCTCCTTTTTTAGCAATAACGATTGCCCCAACCATTGCCGCAATAAGCAAAATAGAAATCACTTCAAAAGGCAGAACAAAACCATCATACCCGACCGAGAGAAGGCTTTTACCGATCATCTGCATGTTTACCTCCTTTGCAGCTTCTGCCGTAGCTGAAAACTGGAAATCAAGTATTGTAATTATTGTCAGGAGCGCCGCCGAAATAGCCGCAAGAGCTGAAAAAAGCGATTTTTTCCAGCCAACAGACTCGAATTTCTGGTTTATGTGACTCGTTAGAAGTATGGAGAATATTATGAGCACAACGATTCCTCCCGCATACAGGGTAAGCTGAACCGCTGCCAGGAACTGATAATTCAGCATGAAATAGAGTCCTGAAGTCGATACAAGTACGAACAGAAGGTACACGGCTGATCTCAGGATCTTACGGCTTGTAACAGTAAGTATAGCGAAGACAATTATAACGGTAGAAAACAGAACAAACATCAGCTGATTGGCACTCATCATTCAACTCCTTTCATTAATTGTGACCCGGGTTTATTCAATACTTTTATCAGAAGGGCTCTGTTAAAAACAGCATGCTCAAACTCCTGCGAGAATGCCAGTGCATTTGAAGGACAGCTTTTTACGCAAAGCGCACAGAATGTGCACATGCCGAGACGGTAAATATGTTTGTCGATTGCTCTTTTCTTTTTCCCGTCTTCAGTGGCTATTGTTTTGGAAATGACCTCTATTGTTCCGTTTGGACAATTTATTTCACAAATTCCGCATCCCGTGCATTTATGCTCGTTTTTTTCATTATGAGGCATCACAACTTCACCTTTAAACCTCTCCTTCATGACAAGAGTCTTCCTGTTATTCGGATATTTCTCGGTTACAATCTCACCCGGACTGAAAAAATATTTTCCGGTGACCCTCAGACCTTTTAACAGTGACCAGACTCCGTCAATAACTTCTTTAAAATAATTAATAATGCTCCTCATAAAGAGATATATATTAAAAGTATATTCTAAAAATGCCAGCCCATCAGGACTATAAATGCCATTAACAGCACGTTTACGAGATTGAAGGGGAGCAAGTACTTCCACTCGAGTGTCAGCAGCTGATCTATCCTCAGCCTCGGGAAAGTCCACTTGAACCACATCATCAGCCAGACCACGAAGAATGTTTTCACGATATACCATATAAATGGCGGAATGAAATCCATCACGTGGTTAAATCCATCCCAGGCACCGAAATGGAATGGCATCCAGCCGCCCAGGAATACTGTTGCTGCTATTGATGCAACGATGAACATGTTCATATATTCGGCCAGGAAGAAGAATGCAAATTTGATCCCTGAGTATTCGGTATGATAGCCTGCAGTAAGTTCCGACTCAGCTTCAGCAAGATCAAAGGGACCCCTGTTTGTCTCCGCAGTGCTCGAGATGAGGAATATTATAAAAGCTATGAAGGCAGGAATGTGCCCTTTGAAAATAAACCATCCGTCTCTCTGAGCTTCGACTATTACAGAAAGCTGCATTGATCCGGCGAGAATTACAACTGTGATAAGTGCCAGTCCTACAGAAAGTTCATAGCTGACAATCTGAGCACCGCTCCTCATTGCACCGATAAGAGAGTATTTATTATTACTCGACCACCCGGCTAACAGCACACCAATAACCCCCATAGCCGAAACGGCAATGACATATAAAACTCCAATATTCAGATCAATTGCATGAAGGCCCTTTGCGAACGGTATTGCTGCAATTGCCATAAATGATGCTATGATCACAATAAAAGGAGCAAGGTTGAACAGGAACTTATCAGCATTTTTTATCGGGACAAGCTCAACCAGGAGCAATTTGGTAAGATCCGCAATAGTCTGGAACATCCCGAAAGGACCAACACGGTTCGGCCCAAGCCTGTTCTGCATGAATGCACAAACTTTTCTCTCGGCATACACGAGAAACAATCCTATAACCGCATAAAAAAGAAGAATGAGCACACCTACGATCAGCATCTCTATGACTACCGTCCAGAAAGGAGACATTGCGTTATGAAGACCGGTGTCGATCCACTTCGTTAACGCAGTGAAATCATATAAACTAAATACCTTACCCTCATTCATATATTCAATACTATTTTAATTCTGTTTCGTTTTAGTATTTTCATCTTTCCTCTTTATTCCAACTTCCTGTAGCCGGTTACCTGTCTATATCCGGTATCACAAGATCAAGCGAACCACCAATAGCAACCAGATCGGCAATCTTAAAACCTCTGGCAATATGGTTCAGCGCCGAGAGGTTGGAAAAACAGGGTGAACGGAATTTAATTCTGAAAGGACTCTTATTTCCGTCACTGATTATATAAACTCCAAGTTCACCGCGTGCAGTTTCGACTCTCTGGAAGTACTCACCTTCAGGCAATCTGATAACAGGTTTCATCTTTACTGCAAAAGGACCTTCAGGTATATTGTCGATCAGCTGCTCAATTATCTTCATTGATTCTCTCATCTCCTCAATACGGACAAGATACCTGTGGAAAGTATCACCCTCTGTGAAGAGAATTTCGTTGAACTTAATCCTGTCATATGCGCTGTAGGGTTCGTGCTTCCTTACATCACACGAAAAGTTGGAAGCTCTTCCGGTAGGACCTGTAACTCCAAACGAAATAGCATCTTCGAGAGAGAGCTTCCCGACGTCCACTGTCCTTTCCCTGAATATCACATTGCCTGTCAGTATCTGATCATATTCAGGCAGTTTTTTCCGGAAATATTTTATGAATTCCTTTACCTGTTTCTGGAAGTTGGGATGAATATCATACATCAGTCCTCCCGGGCAGTTGTAGCTAAGGATCATCCGTCCTCCACAGGTCTCTTCAAAAATATCGAGAATTTTTTCCCGATCGCGGAATCCATAAAAGAAGCATGTCAGTCCCCCCAGGTCCATCCCGAATGTTCCAAAGAACAGCTGGTGCGACTGGATCCTGGTCAGCTCGGACATTATTGTGCGTATGATCTTAATCCTGTCAGGGATTTCAACTTCGAGAGCCTTTTCAACATTAAGGCATACGGCTTCATTATTAATAAGGGCAGAAAGATAATCCATCCTGTCAGTAAGGTGAATGATCTGAGGATAAGTAATACTTTCGCACATTTTTTCGATACCCCTGTGAACATATCCGATATGAGGTTCAATATTCTTTACAGTTTCCCCTTTCAGGGAAACGACAAGGCGAAGCACTCCATGAGTTGAAGGATGCTGAGGCCCCATATTAATTATATATTCCTCCTCTTCTTTGATGCCAGTTCCCTTTACCTGCTCTTCCATAAGCTATTTTGTCACGATTTTAATATCATCAACATAATCTTTCCTGAACGGAAATCCCCACGATCTGTCCAGAAAAAGTCTTCTCAGATCAGGATGATTGGTGAATTTTATGCCAAACAGGTCATAAACTTCCCTTTCGTGAAAATCAGCTGTTTTCCATATATCTGTAACGGAATCAAAATGAGGATTTTCCCTGTCATTTGTTCTGACTTTCAGAACAATCATGTGTTCATGCTTCGTAGAACGGAGATGGTAAACAACTCCAAGATCCTGTCCGTAATCCACACCGGTAATACTGACAAGGAAATCAAAAAAACACTCTTCCTTCTCCCTTAACTGAACTGCAAGGTTGTGAAGCGAAGGAGCCGGGATTGTCGCTTCTGTGAATTGTTTCCCTTCTTTTACTTCACAGTCCGGTGCAAGAGATTTAACGAAAATCAGGAGTTCTGTCTTATTCATTTATGAGACTATTATTTTGAGTCGTGTGATGAATTGCGTTTCTTTCTCGACCTTATGCTTTCGGTTTCTATCATTCTCTGAAGCTGAAGCATACCATACATTAAGGCTTCAGGACGCGGCGGACAACCGGGTATATATACATCGACGGGGATGACATGTTCAACACCTTTAACTACACTGTAGGAATTCAGGAAGAATGGACCGCCTGAGATGGCGCAAGCACCCATTGCCACAACATATTTTGGCTCAGACATCTGGTCATACAGACGTTTAAGTACAGGTGCCATTTTATAAACTATTGTGCCGGCTACAACAATAACGTCAGCCTGTCTCGGGCTGGCCCGGTATACCTCCATACCGAACCGGGCAAAATCGTAACGTGCTCCTCCTGTGGCCATCATCTCAATACCACAGCAGCTTGTCGCAAATGTAAGCGGCCAGAGGGAGTTTTTTCTTCCCCAGTTTATGACATCATCAAGTGTTGCAAGGAGGACATTTGTGCCTGAATCTTTCAGAAGCTCAAGACTCTCATTGTCTTTGAACTCTTCTTTCTTCATTCCTTTTATTCCCATATAAGCGCATGTTTTTTCCAGGCGTACAATAAGCCCAGTCCAAGTATAAAGAAGAATATTACAATCTCTATGAATGCTGTCATTCCAACCTCCTTCATTACTACTGCCCATGGAAAAACAAGAACAGTCTCAACATCAAAAATCAGAAAGAGTATGGCAAAAAGATAATAGCCCACGTTGAACTGAAGCCATGTTACACCCTGTGTTGGTATTCCGCATTCGTATGGTTCAAATTTCTGGGGATTTATCGATTTGGGAGCTATGATTCCTGCAAGCACAAGGACTAATCCGACAAAAATAGCTCCTATAAGGAAGAACAAAACAAGCCAGTCATTGCTCATAATAACAGGATTTAGTTTTTATTGAAACCGCACAAAAGTAGAATTTTTTTTTATTAATTGTGAAATAACTAACAGCCTATTAAAATGATAATTGTCATCATGTAAATATTGTTTCAGGATACTCGATATTAATCAGGAATAATCCCTTTGCAGGTGCAGATTTCCCGGCCTTGCTCCGGTCTTTGGCAAGAATAATATCTTCAAACTCCTTCACTGGCATTTTCCCTTTACCTATTTCAACCATTGTTCCCACAATAGCTCTGACCATATTTCTCAGGAACCTGTCGGCTTTTATTGTGAATACCAGCCTGTCATCTGCTTCCTCCCATACTGCGTAGGATATTCTGCAGAGATTGGTTTTCACGTCAGAATGCAGTCTGGCAAAACTGGTAAAGTCGGAATAGTTAAGAAGCAAACCACATGCCTCATTCATTGGAGCAATATCAATCTTACCATGAATGAACCACGATGAATCGTCCCAGAACGGATTCTTTGTCTTCGAAATATTGTAACGGTATGTCCTCGACAAGGCGCTGAACCTGGCATGCACATCCTGCCGGACCTTAATTAATTTAGAAACTGCGATATCTTTCGGCAGGAACTTGTTCAACCTGAATATTATGTTCTTCCGCATTGTAAGATCAGGAATTGTACTTTCAAAATGAGCGCAGAATACCTGTGCGTGAACACCAGTGTCGGTTCTGCCGGCA
Source organism: uncultured Bacteroidales bacterium (assembly GCA_963825935.1). Classification (GTDB taxonomy): domain Bacteria; phylum Bacteroidota; class Bacteroidia; order Bacteroidales; family VadinHA17; genus LD21. The sequence goes on from CAWGUN010000013.1 coordinate 1,027,089, forward strand.
CCTGTTGTTGAAATCTTTTCATTAAGTACTGTACTAAGGGCATTATCCAGTATTTTCTGTACAGTCTGTGAATTCGGCTGGATCTGCCATCCATGATAGGCTGTACCTTTATATGAAATGAAAATGAAATATCTTGTGCTCAATGTACCCATAATACAAATATAATTATTCTGCTAAAAACAACTCCGTCTCCTGTACAAAGGAATTAGTTTTAACGAATTCAGGACATTAGTAATAAAGTATGGAACTTTTTTTTATTTTTGAGCATGCTAGTACATGCATGAAAGGAAATAAAGTTTAATTGTACAATGTACACTATTAATTTATTGATTCTTAACCCTAAGTTTAACATAATATTTACAAAATGACACAACAGAAAAATACGCAAGCCGCTGGTATGGCCTTTATGGGGATGATTTTCTTCCTATTTGGTTTTGTTACAACTTTTAATATCACGCTGGCTGATAAATTCAAAGCTGTTTTTGAACTATCGAACTTTCAGGCCCAGCTTGTAAACGGTGCTTTTTTCTTCACCTATTTTCTATTATCATTCGCATGTGGTGGCATTATTAAGAAAATTGGTTATAAGGCAGGCGTTATTTTGGGCCTTGCACTGATAGCTATTGGAAGCTTTTTATTCTATCCAGCTGCCAAGGCTCCATCATTTCCATTCTTCCTGGTTGCCATATTTGTTATGGCCAGTGGTGTTGTATTTCTGCAGGTAGCTGCAAATCCTTATGTTACAGCTCTTGGACCCTCCGAAACTGCCTCAGGCAGGTTAAATTTAACCCAGGCACTTAATTCTATTGCAACCTACCTGGCACCGCTTATTGCCGTCGTATTTGTTTTTAAAGCCGCTGCCGGAACTCTCAGCCCTGCTGAAGCAGCTAAATCAGTTCCCGCTCCTTTTTTAATTATTGCAGTAATTGTCATAATTATAGCTGTTGCCCTTTATTTTCTGAAACTTCCTGAGATACCGACTCAGGGTGTAGAGAGGAAAAGTGTCTGGAAATATTCGCATGTTCTTCTGGGATCTGTTGGTATTTTCTGTTATGTCGGTGCAGAAGTCGGAACAGCTGCATTTTTCCAGAGATATTTACAGGAAGTGCTGCACATGTTACAATCCGATGCTGCAAAAATGATCGCTTTGTACTGGGGAGGTGCTATGGTAGGAAGATTCTACGGTTCATTTATGCTTTCCAATGTCGAGAAATCGAAAAAGTATTTGTATACCATACTGGTTATTGCCCTGGCCTTATTTGTAGGATGGTTTGTCAGAAAGGAGATTTCCGATGGTCTGATATTTGCAGGAATTGCGATTGTAAACTATCTTGCTATGCAGCTCGGCAAAGGCAGTGCTAGCAGATCTCTTGCTGTATTTGGTATTATTGCTGCCCTTCTTCTGGTTGTTATCATGTCAGTAAGCGGACCCATTATTCTTTGGGTCGGACTCTCAGTCGGTTTCTTCAACTCTATTATGTTCCCGAATATTTTTGCATTGGGTGTTGATGGTCTTGATAAAGGCGAACTAAGCATGGCTTCAGGCCTGATAAATTCATTGATTGTCGGCGGAGCAGTTATTCCTGTACTTATGGGACTTGTTGCCGACGGATTTGGAGTAAGACTGGCTTTCATACTTCCGATCGTATGTTACCTTTATATTGTATTTTTCGCCCTCGTGGGGAGCAAACATAAATAGTAACCTGATTTTTAATTTACGGACTAATTAATTCAGACGGCGGGACCAGTTCCCTCCATTAAAACTTATTCATATGTCAAAAACAGAAACCCTTATTGATAAAATTAACAACGGTAACAACAATGCTTTCAGGGAATTATACGGAAGCGATGCTGCTGAATTAAAAAAGCAGGCAAAACGCTATTCTGACCTGTTAAAATTGTTTACTAAATCGTTTGCCGGCAAGGAAGCCGAATTTTTCAGCTCTCCGGGCAGAACGGAAATAGGAGGTAACCATACAGATCATAATCTCGGACGTGTTCTGGCAGGTGCAGTTAATCTCGATAATATTGCGGTAGCTGCAGTAAACAAAACCAATATTATCCGGATTGAATCAGCAGGATATCCGCGGTTTGAGGTTAATCTTAAATCGCTGAAACCTGATAAAAAAGAAAAATTCACATCTGCTGCCCTGGTACGTGGTATCTGTGCCCGGCTAAAAGAACTTGGATATATAACAGGAGGCTTCGATGCCTGTATTGACGGAGGTGTACCTGTTGGCTCAGGACTAAGTTCTTCTGCCTCCTTTGAAGTGCTGATAGGAGCGATCATAAACCAGTTATTTAATAAGGGTAAAGTTGATCCGATTCAGATTGCAATAATCGGCCAGTATTCCGAAAATAATTATTTCGGCAAGCCCTGCGGTTTGATGGATCAGACCGCCTGCTCAATGGGGGGACTGATTACAATTGATTTTAAAGACCCTTCCAAACCGGTCGTAAAAAAGATAAACTTCGATTTTGTTGCTACAGGATTTGCATTGGTTATTACCGATACCGGAGGAAATCATGCAGACTTAAATGATGAATATGCTTCACTGCCAACTGATATGAAAGCGGTGGCAGCTCAGCTGGGAGCTAAGGTTCTGAGGCAGGTGACACTTGATCAGGTATTACAGATCATTCCTAAAATACGCCGGAAGGTTGGAGACAGGGCTATCCTGCGTGCTATTCACTTTCAGGGTGACAACCAGCGGGTAGTCGACCAGGTGAAAGCGCTGGAAAATAATGATTTCAAAGCTTTCCTTGGAATGGTGGTCGATTCAGGCTATAGTTCCTATATGTATAATCAGAATATTTATCCGGTAAACAATGTGAAAGAACAGGGAGTATCGCTTGCCCTGGCCTTAAGCGAACTGGTACTTAAAGGTAAAGGTGCATGGCGTGTACATGGAGGAGGATTTGCCGGGACTATCCAGGCTTTTGTGCCAACCGCTCTGCTCAAAAAATACGTTTCCACCCTTGAACATGTATATGGAGCCGGATCGTGCCACAAACTCTTTATCAGGAACCTGGGAGCCGGAAAAGTGAAGTTATAGGAAGAGAACAGATCATTAATTTAATTCGCTGAAAATCAAATTAACATTTATATACTATGGAAAATAAAAATAATAAATTCCTGTTCCCATTGATAGTAATGGCCTCACTTTTCTTTCTGTTTGGTTTCATTACAACAATGAACAACTCCCTGATCGATTATCTCAAGAGCGCCTTCAGTCTGAATGAAGTTGAAAAACAATTGCCCAACACATTTTTCTATGGAGCCTACATTTTATCTATCCCGGTAGGATATCTTCTTAACCGTATTGGTTATAAAAATGGTGTATTAAGCGGGCTTGCTCTTGTAAGTATTGGTTTTTTCCTCTGTATTCCGGGTGTTGCAATCGGATATTACGGATTTCTTTGTGCTGTTTCTATTTTTGCTATTGGCGTGGTTTTGCTGCAGGTAGCTGCAAATCCATATGTGAATGCCCTGGGAAGTCCCGAGACTGCTGCAAGCAGGTTAACACTAACCAATGCGCTTAATTCAGTTGCAACTGTAATTGCTCCAATTTTTGTTTCAATGCTTATTGTTTCAGGAAATACCGCAGGCGCTGCTGATCCGAAGACTGTTCAGGGTCCGTTTGCCGGAATCGGTATTGTTACTCTGGTGATAGTTGGTATCATGTTTTTCCTTAAACTGCCTGAAATCAGAAGCGATGAATCTTCAGAAGGATCAGTAAAAAAATACAAATCAAGCGCTTATAAATATCCGCATCTGTGGCTGGGATCACTGGCAATATTCTTTTATATGGGTATTGAAATTGGTATTCCGAGTTTCTTTGCCGATTATTCAGGTAAGCTTGGTTTCTCATTTGACGGAGAAATGCGTACACAATTACTCGCATATTACTGGGGAGGACTGATGGTTGGCCGTATCGTTGGTATATTTATTCTCAGAAAATATTCTGCAAGCCGTATTCTCAGTTTCTGTGCCATTTTCGGAGCTCTTATGGTGCTCGCTTCCATTCTGCTTGGCAATGCAGGATTGAGCAAGGTAGCACTCGTACTTTTCCTTGGAACGGGATTGTTCCATTCAATTATGTGGCCCTGCATCTATAACCTGGCCCTTGAGGACCTGGGACCTCATTCAAAGGTAGGTTCAGGTGTTATTGCGACATCTGTGATTGGTGCAGCCATTCTGCCAATTATTATGGGAGGCATCCAGAAAGGCGTCGGTTTGATAGCTGCCATCTGCTGTTTGTTTATCTATTACATTTATGTCAGCTATTTTGCGCTGAAGGGATCGAAAATAAGGTAAATGGAAATAAAAAGAGGATTTGCCAGCGATAATAATGCCGGAGTTCATCCTGAAATATTAAAAGAGCTTGCTTTAGTTAATGCCGGTCATGAGATCGGCTATGGGGGAGACCGGTACACTATGCAGGCCCGGGAGCTCTTTAAAGAGGTGCTCGGCAGAGATACGGAGGTTTTCTTCGTCTTTACAGGTACTGCAGCAAATGTCCTGGGAATAACGGCTGTGACAAGATCCTGGAATTCCATTATTGCTGCCAGTACTGCACACCTGGAATCAGATGAGTGCGGGGCTCCTGAAAAATTCACCGGATGCAAAGTCCTGACAGTAGAAACCACTGATGGTAAAATTACAGTTGACCTGGTAAAAAAACATATGCATGGATTTGACTTCGAACACCATGCCCAGCCTAAAGTAATTTCCATTACACAGTCGACTGAAATGGGAACTGTCTACACCACCCGGGAGATCAAAACCATAGCCGGCTATGCTCATTCAATGGGGCTTCTTCTTCATATGGATGGTGCCAGGCTGGCTAATGCTGCAGTTCTCTGGATCTTCCTTTTAAAGAATTCACTGCTGATGCAGGTGTCGATGTACTTTCATTCGGCGGAACAAAGAACGGACTTATGGCCGGGGAGGCTGTTTGTTTTCTGAAACCGGGACTTTCAGAGGATTTTAAATATATCAGGAAACAGGGAATGCAGCTGGCTTCAAAAATGAGATTTGTTTCAGCCCAGTTTATTGCTTATTTAAGGGATGATCTATGGAAAAGGTCCGCTTCCCATTCTAACTCTATGGCGAAGCTCCTCTCAGATAAACTCAGTGGGATTAAAGATATTACTATCACTCAAGCTGTCCAGTCCAATGGAGTTTTTGTCATTATTCCTCATGATGTCGTTGACAAAGTGAGGGAGAAATATTTCTTCTATCCCTGGGATGAAAGTAAATCGGAATACAGGCTAATGACAAGCTGGGATACGACTGAGGAGGATGTAGAGGATTTTGTAAAGATTCTTAAAGCTGAAATACTTAAGAAGAAGTAAGAATGGAGAACAAACGAATGGTGAATTAAGAACTGAAAAACTTCTGCAATCCGACTTCGTTTGTTCCAATGTTCATACTTCAAAAAAAAGGTGTCCCGTCAGGACACCCTTTTTCTTGTTTTGTGCGAAAGACACCCAAAATTAAGATAGACGGACAAGACAATTAACTTCTCATGATTGGCATAATAAATTTACTAACGAGGTCTTGAATAATCCAGTATGTGATAATTCTTTCCAATCTTTATTAAACTGATTAATAAGTGTCAGTTTTTTTCCCCTGGAAAACCCTTTAATCTGTTTTTCCCTTTCTATTGCTGAAACAATTGAATCAAACCTTTCAAGATAAATCAGTTTATCAACATTATATTTCTGTGTAAATCCCTTTATTTTCTTTTGTTTATGTTCATAACACCTTCTCTCTAAGTCATTAGTACCTCCGGTATAAAGAACATTATGATGTGTATTTGTCAGGATATAAAAATAATATACCTGAGTTCTCATTTAACTAACAGATTATTAATGACATTTATGATGAAGACCAAATTACAAAAAATCAGGAGATTCCTCGCTAACGCTCGGAATGACGTGGCGAGTTTGTAAGGTGTAGGGGGAAAGAAGTGGCGATTCGCAAACTTTAATTCTCTTGTCCATTTTACACTTTTTTGTGTAAACCTATTTTAGAACAAGACATTTTTGAACTCTTTCGATATTTTCAGCGAATCGCCACTTCTTTCCCCACCCCCTGTAAAATAATAAATTGTCATTCCGAGCGTTAGCGAGGAATCCCCGGCACTCTTGAACATTCACCTTCAGTTATTCAGACAGACAATCACAAATCAGAGAGTGCCTTGTCGCGCTTAGACCTCACCGAAGGTAATCTACCGGGATTCATGGTACGGATTATGGAGAGACACCCATATTTTCTAAAAATAGATCTCTTATTTGCTAAATATCAAATAGTTATACTTTAATGAAGCTAAAAACCGCTCAAAACAAACGAATGGTGAATTAAGAACTGAAAAACTTCTGCAATCCGACTTTGTTTGTTCCAATGTTCATACTTCAAAAAAAAAGGTGTCCCGTCAGGACACCCTTTTTTATAATCAATAAACTGAGTCTACTTAAGTGTAAAGGTAATTGGTACCATATACCAGACAGGAACTGGTTTACCGCCCTGTTTTCCCGGTTTAAACGGAGGAAGTGCCGTTACAACTCTGACTGCTTCTGCATCAAGCTCAGGGTCAACAGGTTTCAGCACGCTGACCTGATTTATTGTTCCCTTTGATGTAACGCAGAATCGTATGATAACTTTTCCCTGGATGTTGTTTTCTTTTGCAACCTCAGGATAATTTGTATGGTCTGCTATATATTTCAGCAGTCCGGCCTCCCCTCCATCGGGGAACATTGGCATCTCTTCAACCACAACAAATGGAGCCTGCTCAGTTTCTTCCTCCTGAACCTCTTCTTTCACAGGTTCTACATATTCTACAACCTCTGTATTTTTGACTTCAACCTGGGCCTGATCAGCAGTCATCAGCTGTGATGCTTCTTTAGTGTCCACTGAGTCAACAACTACCGGAGGGACGTATTTTGCCTGCTGTACGGTCTCTGCCGGAGGAGGCGGTGGAGGAGGAGGAGGAGCTACAGTTTCATTTGCCTGCGGCAGGTTTTCCACATTGATCACTACCTGTCTTTCAGCACGTTTTGCCTTGTTTTCTGCTGCCTTTGCATTCAGATAGGGTGTAATAACAGCTGTGCCGAGAATTATGATCGCGATAAGCATCCCAATAACCACATTGCGGCTGTATTTCTTACGAAGCCTGTAAGCTCCGTATTCCTTATTCCTGATTTCGAACACTATATCGTCGAATGCAGGAGTTTTGATCTTTTCTTTTGCCATTTTCTTAAGGTTTACGGGTTATTTAGTAGAAGCTAAAGCGGCTGGCGCATTAGCAACTGCTGTTTCTACCATCGTATTTTCATAAAATGTGATATCCACAAACATGAATACTGCAATTCCACAAATATTCATTTCATCAAGAATATTTACAAAATTACCATAATTAGCTTTCTTATATGCTTTTATAAGCACAATAGGTCCGGTGTTATCCACCTTCTTAAGCTGCCTGATAGAGCTTAGAACTGAATCCTGCGAAATATTAATCTTCCCTGCAATCACCTGGTCGTTAAACTCTTTAATTCTTCTGGCCAGTGTTCTGTTTCTTTCGAGCAACAGTTGTCGAATACCAGTAGCGCTGTAATTAGTTTCAACTAAGGGTGGAAGATCATTGTATTGCTCAGGCTTGACAGTTCCCGGGTACCAGAAAAGTCTGTCATCGGGACCCAGCAGGATATTCATTGTCCGGCTAGCAACAGCCTGAGGTTTCTCCTGATCCGGAGGAACGTCCTTCTCAGGCAGAATGATCTCCATAACTTTCGCTTTATTGAAAGCGGTCGTCAGCATAAAGAATGTGATCAGCAAACACATAAGGTCAACCATAGGCGTCATATCAATACGCGGCATGTGTTTCTTCGGCTTCTTCGCACCGCCGCCTTTTCCTTTTTCCTCAACAATTACTTCTGCCATATCACTTTTGTATTTCGTCTAGGTTTATTTTAGTTGCTTCAAGACTTGTAATCAGATTAAACCTGTTGACTTTATAATTCTGGAGAATATCAAGAACTTTTTTAACAATCTCGAATCCTGTTTTGGAATCACCTTTGATGCAGGCATTGATATTAGGATTTACCTGGCGTGCATAAAGTATCCACATTGCAAGCTGATTATCAGCTGAGTCAAGGGGAATACCTGTCTGAAGTGCTTTTCTGGCATTATTATCGTTGATATCCAGAAACTCTTTCATCTTCAGAATCGGCACACCCATCGAGGAAGGATATTTTTCGAATTCCCTGAGTTCTTTGGGTGTGAATTCGATACCATACCTTTTACCCATTTCTTCAAGAATTTTTGGTCTGAATTTATAGAGGGTATCCGGTCCGTTATCAAAATTCATGAAGACTTTATCATCAATTGAAAGCAGGAAAGTCATCGTATTAAAATCAGGAGTAGGTTTTTCTGATATTGAATAGGGCGTATCAACAGCCGCCGGTTCAGGTTGTCTCATAGTTGCGGTCAACATAAGGAATGTCAGCACAACACAAAACGTATCAACCATGGGCGTCATATCGATGTGGGGCGACTTTGTCGGTAATTTAATCTTTGGCATTGTAGTTTCTTATTTTAGATTTGAACCAAAAGATAAATTTCTTATTATACTTTTTTCAGGGATGCAGCGAAATTCTGTGTCAGGCTGAATCCTGCTTCATCAATTTTAAATGTATATGAATCTATTGTTGATGAGAAATAATTGAATGCAATGATTGCTAAAGTAGACCCTGTGATACCGAATGCTGTATTTACAAGAGCTTCTGAAATACCTGTTGCAAGAGCAAGGGCGTCAGGAGCACCTGATTGTGCAAGAGCACCGAATGCACGGATCATACCAAGTACTGTACCGATAAGACCGATAAGCACTGATATTGAGGCAAGAGTTGAGAAAATAACCATGTTCTTTGAGAGCATCGGCAGCTCAAGTGCTGTAGCTTCTTCAAATGATTTCTGGATAGACAGGATTTTCTGGTCTTTTTCAAGATCCTTGTCTTTCTGCAGGTCGCGGTAACGTAACAGACCAGCTTTCATGACATTTGCAAGAGAACCTTTCTGCTTATCGCATGCATCCATTGCTTCTTCAATTTTATCTTCTGTCAGAAGACCCTGAAGCTGGCTTACAAAAGAATTTATCCTTCCTTTTCCTTTTGCTCTTGAAAGAGTTATTGCCCTTTCACAAATGAAAATGAGGAGGACTAATACGCAGGTCATAAGAATTGGAACAATAAAGCCACCTTTGAAAATAATTCCGAGATAGTTACTCTGAAGTGGTGTCCCATGTATATTTCCACCTTCGAAGTTAACCGGGTTCCCCATTATATTGGTGAACAATAAATAGGAAACGATAAATGCTATTAAAATAGCACTAGCTGCAAATACGTTCTGCAGCGCATCTTTGAACGAACTTCCTTGTTTACTCATTTTTATCGATTTGTTTAGGTTTAAGATTTTACAATTTGCAAATATATATGTTCAAATGTTTTTATCAAACAAAGTGCGGTATATTGTTAATCTTTTGATGCAAATATTTATAATCTTCTCTTAAAAAGACCTTTAAACCGTTAATAACCCTATCTGTTTTTATCCTTTTTTTTTCGAACTGTCATTTTTTTATTTTGAAAGCGACACAGGATATATTCTTGTTTTGGTTATTGGTATTTCCTTCGTTTGATATCCTTTTGCACTGATAATCAGGACTTCAGAGCCCACGGGTATTTCAAATTTGAATTCTCCCTTAGTATTTGTCATGTTCTCCGCAGCAGTATCCTTAACCCTTATCGAAGCATAAGCAATAGGCTTTCCGGTGACAGCATCCTTTACCACTCCTTTGATTTCATTCGGATTTATCCCGTTCCTTACTGAGGTTTCATATTCCTGCACCCACCTTAGATTATTTTTTGCTGAGACATTATTAGGATCAATAGCTATGATCTTCCCATATGCATCATTGGCCCTTGCAAGGATGGCAAGCTTCCCTTCAAGGGTTTTTTCATTCCCGGCTATTTTTGATTCAGTTGTACCAATACCATTATAACCCTTAATTTTATTCTCCTTGTTATTTGGATCCAGGTTGATCATCCTGTTATAGTACTCTTTTGCAGTAGAATAGTTTTCTTTTGACAAATGATAATATCCAAGGTATCCGAAAGCTTCCATCATTTCAGCTTCATTCTTCAGTGAGTCGGGTTTTGCTATTTCAATGACTTTTTCAAACTTTTGCCTGGCAAGCCCCATTTTATAGTCGGGATCCATTTTGGAGTATGTCCTTGCTATATAGAGATGTGCAGGAAGGTACTTTGGAGATTTCTTAAGAATTAAACTAAATACAGAATCTGCAGCTTTATAATTTCCTCCATTAATGAATGCCCTTCCGACCCTCATGTATCCATCGAGATCATCCTTGGCAGGATCAATAAGTTTTGCCATGGTTTTTGCAGCTTCATTATACCGTCTGAAGTTACTGTAATAGCTGGCCATTTCGCTTAAAATCCCCCTGTCCTGAGGTTTGAGTTCAAGGACTTTAGTATATTCCCTGAATCCCCTGTCAATCTCTTTACTTGAATTTGCTACCTCGCTCTTCAGTTTTTCAACTTTGCCGGTTAATCCGTCAAGAGCAGGTTTCAATTTGGCTTTATCGGCAGCTGAAGCAGCTGAATACCTGTTCTTTTCCCTTTGAAGCTGCTGGTCAAGATTATCAAGTTCATCTGCCATTTTTGGATAATTCTGATTTTTCTTCATCAGTATCCTTGCAGTATAATGATAATCTTTAGGCAGAATCCTGTCGGAAGAGACTGTTTTGAAGAGTTCATCCATATACCAGAGGGCTTTAACATAATCAGCATTCTTTTTCTCATAATATGAATATCCGGCCAGACGATTCATATATGCTCTTGATTTATCGACAGCAAGTATTTCTTCAACATTCTTAATAACTTCGTCATAATCACCTGCATAGAAAAGTGAGTTCACGTACCTCGTTTTAGCGGGGATATTGCCTTCTGTTAGTTCAAGATATTTTTTAAAATTAATCTTTGACTGATCAAGCCTCTGGGCCATCCAGTAAAGCTGTCCAAGTTCGCGGTAAGCAGGAGCATAATTGGCATCCAGCCTGATAGCCTCCTCAAAATACGGAATGGCAGCCTGAAGACTCTTTCCTCTTACGTATATGTTACCAATTTTCATGTTTGCTGTCGGTGATTTAGGGTCTGCAAACTGGGCAAGGTTGTAATTCTTAATAGCATTGGAACCGTCATTTGCAAGAATATAAATATCTCCGGCGATCAGGAAAATATCCTTATTCTTGTCATCAATCTTCACTGCCTGCCTTATTAACGGAAGAGCTGCAGATGTATCAACCTCTCCATCCTTTATATAGGATTCAGCTATTTTAGCAAGTGCAAATGCATAATCCTTTGGCAGGGGGGACGATCTTTTTTATGTTTTTATACGGAAGAAGAAAACTTTTAGCTTTGGCACGCATTTCTGTTGCTGTCTTATTATCATCGAGATAAGAGGCAATTTTTGCCAGACCAACATAATTAAGCGGATCTCCGGGATTGGCATTTACTCCTTTCTGGTAGAAATCCTTTGCTTTTTTTGTGGCTATTGAAAGCGAGTTGGATATTGTATCAGCAAAATAATCAAGAAGTGTGTTTTCTCCAAGGAAGAAATAGTATTTGCTGTTTGCGGGCTCTTTCTGAACAAGTTGCTGTAACATTGTTTCGGCTTTATCATACTGCTCGCTCCTTGTCAGAGACAATGCAGAAGCTAAATCCTGTGCCTGAATATTGTTTGCAATAAATCCTGCCATCGCAGCAGCCAGGAAAAAACCTTTTGTTGAAAATGAACGTTTCATAACTAGAAATTTATTTTGATGTCAATTATACTAATTTTTGCTTTTAGTTATTCTTTTTTCTTTTATCTTTTGTTATTCCCGCTTTGCGGGATTTCGTCACTTTGTTCCTCAACTTTTGTCTTTTGTTAGTTCTTAGTCTGCACAATCCTTATAGGCATTGTGGCTGGAACAAGTCCGGATTTCAGAACAATTCTTTGTCCCTGTTCAGCTGTAGCCCACTGTATAAAACCTGAACCTAATCCTTTAAATGTTTCTCTTGAAATAAGATACACCTCTCTTACAAATGGATATGATTTGTCATAGATAAATCCCTGGTCCGGACGGTAATAGTAATTGTCATTTGACAATTGTTGTGAAACTGCCACACGACGGATCTTATTTAGATAGCGCATGCTTGTCGAATCATCCTTGTCGCTTATCCAGTTTACGCTTACAATACCAAGGGCATCAGGATTCCTTGAGACGTAATCTATTACTTCGACATTGCTGTTCTTTGCATAGAAATTACCCGGAAGATTGTCCTTTATTTCAAAGAGTTCTTTAAAGTACCTTATATTTCCCGATTTTGTATTGTCAAAAATCACGCTTATATCGCCCCGTTTTGATTTGGGATCAAGATCTTTCCAGGTGACTGCATTTCCAAGAAAAATATCCTTTACAGATTTATATTGTAAAAGTGTATCCATATTTTCCTTGTTTATAACCAGTGCAAGAGCATCATAGGCAAAGGTGATCGTACGGGCAACTATCAGGGTATCTCTCAGGTACTGGATCTGATCATCTGTAAGTTTCCTGCTGGTTACTATAACTTTGACAGAGTCGTTCATAAAATCATTAACCACATCATATTCCGGTTTATACTGAGGTTTAATCGTAGCATTTTCATACAGATGTGTAAAAGTAAAAACCTCTGCATCAATTAATGGCTGGAATGATTCATCAGCTGTAATTTTAATGTTTCCCTGTGTTGGTGATTCCAACGGAGCAGGGTTCTTTCCCCTGCATGAAACAAGGGAAAGCATTAACACTATTGCCAGATAACGCAATTCTTTACTAAAATTATGCGATTTTAAAGTGGTCACTCCGGTAATGCCGAAAGAAAGTATATTACGGCCCACAATAGTAATAAAATTCTGTGTAAATTTAACTATGCTCATATCCTTAAATTTTGTCATAACTGATTTTTTACTAAAAGCAACACTGCAAAGTATATGCCAAGTCTAATCTCAGGACCAAATAACTTAACAGAAAAGATTAATCTCATCAGACTTATTCTTCCTTTTCTCTTTTAGTAAAAAATGCTTCAACAACCTGCTTATAAGTGACATAAATCCTGTACAAACCGTAAAACAGGAATGTTGACCCCATAATGACACGGATGGCTTTATCGATATTGAACCTTCTGCTTGCAAAAAAGAGGAAAAAAATCCCAATACCAATATAAAAAACTACCATGAAAATCCCGAATATAGCATGGAATTGCCGCAGAATTTTATTATCATTCATATTAAAAATATTTGGCCCAAATAAACAAAAAATCAAGCTAATTTCAAATACGTCAGGTCAATAAGGTTATAAAAAATAACGGATTTACTGTTTTAACAAGAGAGAGCTGTCTCCAAAACTCAGAAATCTGAATTTATTTTCCAGTGCAAAGTTATAGATTTTTTTCCAGTCGGAGCCAACCCATGCAGAAATAAGCAATAAAAGAGTACTTTTCGGTTGATGGAAATTCGTAAGGATTCCGTTAATCACTCTGAATTTGTACCCCGGGATAATTATGATCTTTGTAACTCCGTGCAGGAACGTGACTTTCTTCTTTTCCATCAGAATCAATAAAGCATCAAGTGATTCCCTGAAAGATATTTTTATATTCTGCCCGTATGGTTCCCATTGATCCATAATAAGCTCATTATCAGATTCAGATGGGTCCCGGATTATTTTAACACCAAGCCAGAAAAGAGTTTCAAGTGTTCTGACACTGGTTGTCCCGACAGCAATTATCTTTCCCTCATTGTCAAGAATATCTTCAATTGTCTTCTTCGAAACAAAGAAATGTTCACAATGCATCTCATGTTCTGATATATCATTTGTTTTAACAGGCTGAAAAGTTCCTGCACCGACATGAAGTGTAATCTCTACACTTTTAATTCCCCTTGACTTTATATCATCCAGAACCTCTTTTGTAAAATGAAGCCCGGCAGTCGGAGCGGCAACAGACCCTTTTGCTGTTGAATAGACTGTCTGATACCTGATGTTATCAGCCTTCTCATCATCCCGCTTAACATAGGGTGGGAGAGGTATATGCCCTGCAGACTCAATTACTTCCCCGAAGGTGATATGCCCGGAGTTCCAGCTGAACCTTATTCTCCATACCTCACCGTCAGAGCAGACCTTCTCCGCTGTCAGTTTATAATAATTTCCTTTGTAAAGGAACTCAGTAATTAAATAGCCGGTTTTCCATTTTTTCAGATTCCCGATTATACATTTCCATTCAACCGGTTTTTTTGAGCCGAATGATAGTTCATACTCAGCAGGTGACTGTGGTTCAAGGCAGAAGACTTCAATATTGGCCCCGGATTCTTTCCGGAACAGAATACGTGCTCTTATTACCCTGGTATTGTTGAATACCATTAAAGCATCATGAGGCAGATATTCAGGAATATTACTGAAAATATCTTCGGAAATAACACCTTTATTATATAGAAGCAGCTTTGAATTCTCTCTTTTTCTGACAGGATATTGTGCTATCTTCTCTTCCGGAAGATCATAATCATAGTCATCAATATTTATTTTATCTGTTTTTTCTTTCATCCTTTTTGCCTTAACACCCTGTTTTTCCACTGCAAAAATAACCAATTAATAACCAGATTTTCTTTTTTCGTATCTTTGCATCGCAGCAGGCCGTTCCATCGTCCCGCTTTTCCGCAGGGAAAAGCGGGAAGGAAAGTCCGGGCAACAAAGAGCACCATGCTTCCTAACGGGAAGATATCCGTGAGGGTATAGAAGTGTAACAGAAAATAACCGTCCCGGTTTTACATTTTGTAGAAGCGGGGTAAGGGTGAAAAGGCGAGGTAAAAGCTCACCGGTTCCGATGGCAACACCGGAAGCCGTACACCTGATGGGTTGAAAGACCATGTATACCGGCAATAAGGGCTGCTCGTCCGATGCCGGGGGGTAGGTCGTACGATCACCGCAGTGATGCTGTGACAAGATAAATGATGGAAAACGGTTCGAAATTCTCTTGCAGAAAACTGAACCGTACAGAACCCGGCTTACAGGCCGGCTGCAACATGTAGAGGCGCCCAAATTGGTCGCCTCTACATGTTTTTTTTGTGGCTATTTGATTTTAAACACACTATCCTCTATCGGGATATTAACTTCAACTTTTGTAAAGTTTGTTATAAATTCCATACCCTGTGCAGATGTGGTTGTTTTCATTGGCAATAAAACGCCGTCGGTTTCTTTGTAATCTGACGGGGTTGATTCAACAGTCATTGCCATACCCTGATTGTTAACGTCCATCAATGTTTTTACCAAAAGATATGAGCTCTTATCGATTAACATATGCATTACGGTTCCGCCCTCTACAGTTGCTTTCAGTTTAAAAGCAGGGTTGCCGTTAACAGCTTCTTCCCCTTCGAGAGAAAGCTGGCCGCTTTTCAGATATTTGTCCATATAGTTCTCGAATATGATGTTTCTCAGAAGTTGTTTGGCATCTGCTTCGCTCATTTCCACGGGATCAGTTGAACCTGCCATAGGGTTGACCATATAACCCTTTTCACCATCAAAAAGCTGAATCATTTCCTGTCCGTTTATATTAGTAACAGTTTTGATCTTGTTTGGATTTTTCATCCACATTTCCATAGGCATTTCCATTCCCATCATCGACATATTGGCGGATATCTTAAGCGTTTTGATATCTGACATCTTGTCGAGCTTATTGGCAATAGTGTAGTTTTTTACGATTTCTTCAAGCGATTGGGCATTTATGACCACAACTGCAAGGAGACAGGTGATGACTAAAAATAGTTTTTTCATAATTCTTTTGTTAATTGTTAATTGTTAAATGAATTTATTGTCGTTCTGATTGCAACGAGCTTTTTCAGCAGTTTTTCCATCTCCGACAGGTGAAGCATGTTTGCACCGTCCGATTTTGCATTTGCCGGATCAGGATGTGTTTCTATAAAAATACCATCAGCACCAACGCTTATAGCAGCTTTACCTATTGTCTCGATCATTTCAGGCATCCCTCCTGAGACACCTGCTTCCTGGTTTGGCTGCTGAAGAGAATGTGTGATATCCATTATTACAGGGACTCCGTTTTTTTGCATTATTGGAATATTCCTGAAATCTACGACAATATCCTGGTACCCAAACATATTGCCGCGATCAGTCACCATTATGTTATTATTCCCGGAATCCCTTACTTTACCTATAGCATACTTCATTGAAGATCCTGATAAGAACTGCCCTTTCTTGATATTTATCCACTTCCCCGTTTTTGCAGCAGCGATAAGAAGATCAGTCTGCCTGCACAGGAATGCAGGTATCTGAAGAATATCAACATATTGTGCTGCAACTTTTGCTTCATCAGGGTTGTGTATATCTGTAATTACAGGAACAGAAAATCTTTTCCTTACATCGGCTAATATTTTTAAAGCTTTGATATCTCCTATACCGGAAAAGGAATCGACCTTCGACCGGTTCGCCTTCCTGTAGGAGGCCTTAAACACAAAAGGTATCCGGTATTTGTCGGAGAGCTTTACGAGATGCCCGGCAATATCGAAAACAATCTCTTCACCCTCAACAACACAAGGCCCTGCAATCAGTAGAAAATTATCCGTTTTCCCGTATTTAATCCCGGGGATATCTATTCCGCTTCTGTTCATTCAGGTGTAAAGTTAACGATTTATTTATCGTAATCGTATATATCCTTCCACAGACCGTTTAACCTTTTTCTTATATCTTCTTCTTTAGGATTAATTCCGGGATCATAAAACTTTGCACCTTTCAGCTCATCTGGCAGGTAATTTTCCTTAACAAAATTGCCCTCAAAGCTATGTGCATATTTATAACCTTTATGGTACCCGAGATCTTTCATAAGTTTTGTTGGTGCATTTCGTAAATGAAGAGGCACCGGAAGATCACCCTTCTCTTTTACTGATTCAATTGCCCCTTCAATTGCCATGTATGAAGCATTGCTTTTAGGTGAAGTGGCCAGGTAAACGGCTGCTTCCGAGAGAATTATTCTAGATTCGGGCCACCCGATCACATTCACTGCTTCAAAGCAGGCCTGTGCCAGCAGCAGTGCATTTGGGTTAGCCAATCCGATATCTTCCGCAGCAAGTATTAACATGCGTCTCGCAATGAATTTAGGATCTTCGCCGCCTTCAACCATTCTTGCGAGCCAGTAGACCGCCGCATTGGGATCGCTTCCTCTCATGGACTTAATAAAAGCAGAGATAATATCATAATGCTGTTCACCATTTTTATCGTACAGTGCCAGGTTCTTCTGGACATGTCTAAGAACCTTCTCATTGGTAATAATAATTGTTCCTGAGCCTTCTATATCTGCTTCAGAAGAAACGACAAGTTCCAGGGCGTTATATAATTTTCTTGCATCTCCTCCGGAAACGCGTATTAGAGCCTCCTGCTCCTCAACCTTAATATCAAAAGCAGCGAGGTATGTATCCTTTTTTAAGGCCCTGTTCATCAATTCAATAAGGTTTTCTTCATTAAGGGGCTTCATAACATAGACCTGGCAACGTGAAAGGAGAGGAGAAATCACTTCAAATGACGGGTTCTCAGTTGTGGCACCTATAAGTGTGATAATTCCCTGCTCGACAGCGCTCAGCAAAGAATCCTGTTGTGATTTATTGAAGCGGTGAATTTCATCAATGAATAATATTGCATTTGGCTGGTTGAAGAATTGCTGCTTCTTTGCTTTTTCTATTGTTTCCCTGACATCTTTTACTCCGGAATGTACGGCACTGAGGTGGAAAAACGGCCGTTTTAGCCTGTTGGCAATTATCGATGCTAGAGTTGTTTTCCCAACCCCCGGAGGGCCCCATAATATAAATGACGGAATACTTCCTGATTCAATCACCCTTCTCAGAACAGCATTTTCCCCGACAAGGTGCTCCTGGCCACAGAACTCATCAAGGTCCTTTGGCCTCAGCCTTTCGGCGAGAGGTTGATTTGGCAGCATAATATTAAGTTTGTGTAAAAATAATAAATTTGATATCAAAATATAAATATTATCATGAACAGATTATTGCCTGTTGTTTTAATCCTGGCTTTAATGCCGGGGTGTACCGGAAGAAGAGACACTAAGCATGGCGTTTCTGCTGAAACCGTTGAAGGTCATAGTGTTATTGCCAGCCATGGAATGGTCGTTTCTGCACATCCGCAAAGCTCACAGATAGGAGTATCGGTTCTGCAGAAAGGCGGAAATGCGGTCGATGCAGCTGTCGCAACTGAATTTGCCATGGCTGTCTGTTATCCCGGAGCCGGGAATTTAGGTGGAGGAGGATTTATGTTGATCAGGACCACTGATGGAACGACAGATTTTATTGACTACCGCGAAAAAGCTCCGCTTCAGGCTTCACGTGATATGTACCTTGGACCTGACGGAACAGTCATTAATGGTTTGACAACGGAAACACATCTTGCATCAGGTGTCCCCGGCACTGTCGATGGCATGGTAACGATTCATTCAAAATATGGAAAGCTGGCCTTTAGAGAGGTGATTCAGCCTGCAATTGACCTTGCAAGAAACGGCTTTAAAGTGACAAAGGATCAGGCAGAATCATTTAACTATAACCGTGATAACTTTCTTAAGAAAAACAAAAACAGACCGGCATATGTAAAAGATTCGGACTGGAAAGAGGGAGATATTCTCATTCAGCCCGATCTTGCAGAGACACTTGAAAGAATAAGAGATAATGGGAGAGATGGATTTTACTCCGGAAAAACAGCACAAATGATTATCAATGAGATGCATAGAGGCAATGGAATAATCTCGGAACAGGATATGAAGGAATATAAGTCAATATTCCGTACACCCCTGACAGGTTATTACAGGGGTTACAGGCTGATTTCTGCCCCTCCTCCGTCAGGGGGTGGATTAATACTGCTGCAGGTTCTGGGAATGATAGAACCGTATCCGGTAGGGGATTGGGGCTTCCATTCCGTGAAGGCTGTACATCTTATAGCTGAGGCTGAGAAAAGGGCTTTTGCTGACCGGGCAGAATATTCAGGCGATCCTGATTTTGTAAAAATCCCGGTCAAAGGGCTGCTTAACCGCGAGTACCTGTCATCCCGGCTTGATGATTTCAATGAGAACAGGGCATCTTTATCATCTGAAATATTTGCAGGATCTCCAGCAGGATACGAAAGTGAAGAGACAACACATTATACTGTTGTTGATAAGGATGGTAATGCTGTTGCGGCAACAACCACTCTGAACGGATGGTTTGGCAACAGTATTGTAGTTGATGGTGCCGGATTCCTGTTAAACAACGAGATGGACGATTTTTCTGTTAAACCAGGGATCCCGAATATGTCCGGCCTTATTGGAAATGAAGCAAATTCAATTAAGCCCGGAAAACGAATGTTAAGCTCCATGACACCCACTATTGTTGAAAAAGATGGAAAACTTTTTCTCACAGCCGGTTCTCCGGGGAGTTCTACAATCCCGACATCTGTTCTTCAGGTTATAAGTAACGTGATCGATTATGGTATGAGTATCAGTCAGGCTGTTGATACCGGTAGATTTCACCACCAGTGGCTGCCTGACTGCATCTATTTTGAAAACAATGGCAGAGACGCAATGCTTTCCGTTTCTGCCATTGATTCTTTGAAAGAAATGGGACATGTTATGGTTGAACGGTCAGCTATCGGAAGAGTGAACGCTGTTTTGATCCTTCCGGATGGACGAATTGCCGCTGCAGCTGACAAGAGGGGCGATAACTCAGCATGCGGGTACTGACATTTTTAATGTTGAATAATTTTTACTAAATTGCTTCAATTTTATTTTCATTAAGAAAAATAAATTAATACTTTTAACAGTTGAATTATAGATATAATAGTACTTTCCATATAGTTTACTATATTTGAATACTTTCAGATATTAATTCAGTTATGAAAAAACCTCTGCTTATAGTAGTAATAGTTCTGGCGGTGATTCTTGTCCTGCCGGTAATAAGCCTCTTACGATGGACTTTTCAACCTAAAAAGCCCATGAGTATAATTATCGTAGATAAGACGGTTCCCACGCTTGAACGCGTAAAGCATAAGTCTTTTAACTGGATTTTAACGTATGACAGATTTGTTAAGAAAGAGAATAAAACCTCATATTCCTACAGAAAAGATTATTTTGGATTCTTCCCTACACGTCCTCTAAGAGACAGGCTCTGGGATCAGAGAAGACTCTCTTTGGAAGATATTGGCGGGGAACTTGGCAAAAATACTGAGGCAGTCTATTTTACAGATACTTATGGGGTATTTTTTAATGACTGGGTTCAGGTAATGAATAAAAGCCGTAAATCAAGAAGGCTTTACGGAGGACTAAATACTAACGATAACGTCCTTTTGAAAATGATGAAGGACAGTAACAGGCTTATGATTCTCGAATATAATGCTTTTGATTATCCGACAGACGAACTCAATTCCGATAGAATCCAGGGCAGGCTTGGAATCACATTTTCAGGGTGGACAGGAAAATACTTTAGCTCGCTCGATACTGCAGCAAAGGGGAATAAAGATTTTCCGATCTGGATGACCAGTATGTACAGGAAACAGTTTAAGAAACCATGGACATTCACAAAACCGGGTCTGGTTATCTTGAGCGACAAAGCTATTCTGGTCCTTGAAGAAGGAAATACTCTGAATAAAGCTTTGCCTGTGATCGTTACCGATTCTGCATATTGTGCTAAATATAAACTGCCGGAATCCGTTCCTTTCGATCAATGGTTCGATATAATTGATCCCCTTGCAAATAATGTTATCTCTAAATTTAAGATCGAAACCAGCAGCCTGGGAGATTCATTGCTTACTGAATATGGCCTGACAAATGAATTCCCTGCTGCAATTCAGGACCCTGGTGCACAAAAAGCTTACTATTTTTCCGGTGATTTTACCTACAAAAATATTCCCCCCTGGACCGCCAGATTCAAAGGAATTGATAAACTGAAGGGGATACTTTATTCAAAAAGACCTGATGATACCAGAAGATTTTTCTGGCTCTATTACAAACCTCTTATTGAAGGGATATTTACCGATTACTATAATTCTTTACCAAAAAAATAGAACTTCTTCTGATATTATGATTTGGAAAAGTGCAGGTAAAAACAAATACCTGTACTTTTTTTATATAAGTGCTTATCTGATCTAAAATTATACCGATAATGAAGGTTTCAATTATACAGCCCGATATTGCCTGGGAAGACAAATCAGGGAATTTTGCGAAAATTGAAAAGACACTCGACCATATTAAGGGTTCCGATATTGTGATTCTACCTGAAATGTTCAACACAGGTTTCACAATGAATACTGCCAGGATGGGTGAGCCGCCCGCTTCAGAAACATTTGACTGGATGATCCACTTCTCTGAGAAAGGGCATTTTGGTCTCTGTGGCAGCTATATTGTAAAGGAAAGAAGCCGGTATTTCAACAGGTGGATATTTGTCACCCCTGAAAAGAATTCATGGCATTATGACAAACGTCATTTATTCACGATGGGTGGAGAAGAGAAAGCCTTTACACCCGGTAAAAAGAGAATTACTTTCAAATTCAGAGGCATCAGGATCCTGCCGAATGTCTGCTATGATCTAAGGTTCCCTGTCTGGAGCAGGAACAGGAATGACTACGACCTTATGATTAATTCGGCATGCTGGCCTGCCTCACGAAGTAGTGTATGGATAACACTTCTAAAAGCCAGGTCAATTGAGAATCAATGTTTTGTTGCAGGCGCAAATAGAATTGGCATCGATGGAGAAGGAATTAAATATTGTGGCGAATCAATGATAATAAATCCTTATGGTGAAATCATTTCTTCATCCAAACGCAATGAAGAGAGTATTATTTCGGCCGAAATATCTATAAATGAATTATCAGCATTCCGGAAAAAATTCCCTGTTCTTAAAGATGCCGACGATTTTACGATCCACCCCTAATTTTCACCTCACAACTTTCTTGTCTTCTTGTTTCTTGTTTCTTGTTTCTTGTTCTATTTCTTCAACGCTCTAAATAAAATCTCCACCGGATGATAAGCTTTTTTTCCGGTACCGTCTTTTATATGATGCCTGCAACTCGTCCCCGGAGCTGCAATAATTATTTTATCACCGGCCTCTCTTATTTCAGGAAACAAAACCATTTCCCCGATTTTATTCGACAGATCAAAATGTTCTTTCTCATAACCAAACGAACCGGCCATCCCGCAGCATCCCGATGGTATCTCTCTGACTTTGTAATTAGCTGGAATAGATAGCATTGTAACAGTGTCTGCTGAAGATGAGACAGCTTTTTGCTGACAATGGGCATGAAGAATTATTTCAGCTTCCACCTCTGCGAATGATTCTCTTTTTATTCTTCCGGACAGGAATTCGTCCGCAATAAATTCATCTATCATATAACTATTTCGGGATATTTTTTCAGCATCTTCCCTGAGATCATTTCCGGCAAGATCAGGGTACTCATCCCTGAAGCCTAATATAGCCGATGGTTCTATTCCTATAAGAGGAAGCTCTTTGTTGATTGTTCCGGAAAATGCTTTGATGTTATTCCTTACTATCCTTCTTGCTTTCCTGATAAACCCTTTTGAAATAAATGTTCTGGCACTGTCGTCATGGACAACAGTTTTTACTTTGTAACCCAATGAAGTCAGCAGCTTTACAGCCGTTATACCGATCCCGGTATCATTGTAATTTGTAAACTCGTCAACAAACAGGCATACCGAACCTATTGGATTAACAGGGTTAATTGATCTCAGGTTCTTCCGGATCCATCTTCTGAGGGTCATCCGTGACAATAAGGGTATAGATCTTTCTTTAGCGATCCCTGTTATTGTTTTGATTATGAAAGCGGTTGCTTTGTTGCTTACAAAAAAATTAAACATCACAGGTAAAAGGGATCCTATCTTATTAATTGTTGATATATAGGCAATTAACATGGTCCGTAGTGGAATGCCGTGTTTATCATACCAGTGCTGGAGAAATTCTGACTTTAGTTTTGCAATATCAACTCCGGAAGGGCACTCAGATTTACATCCTTTGCATGAAATACATAGATCGAGCACCTCATAAATTTCACTATGATCCCACGGATTATTTTCATCTGCTGAAAGAAACTCCCTGAGGATGTTTGCCCTGGCCCGGGTGCAGTTCTTTTCTACCAAAGTTGCCATAAACGTAGGGCACATGGTTCCACCGATAATTTTTGTTTTGCGGCAATCGCCCGATCCGTTGCATTTTTCTGCAGCTCTGATAATTCCATCCGTTGAGGAAAAATCAAAAATAGTGCTGATATCCGGAGTCTTTTTTCCGGGAATGTACCTCAGGGATGTATTCATCTGAGGTGTATCTGTTATCTTCCCGGGATTCAGGATATTATCCGGATCCCAGCATTTCCTGACCTCTTTGAGAAGATTATAATTATGCTCTCCGATTATTATCGGAATGAATTCACCCCTGAGCCTTCCATCTCCATGCTCACCGCTTATCGACCCCCTGTACTTCTTTACAATTTTTGCAGTTTCAATCCCGAGTGTTCTGAAGAGCCCGACATCAGCCGGATCTTTCAGATTAAGAATAGGCCTTATATGAAGTTCTCCTGTTCCGATATGTGCATGATAAACAACCTCTTTCCCATAACCTGCAAGCATTTTCTCAAAATCTGCAATGTAATCCGGCATTTGTCCGACATTTATTGCAGTATCCTCAATTAGAGATACCGGCTTCGCATCTCCTTTCATATTTGTGAGTACACCAAGTCCGGACTTCCGCAGATCCCATACTTTTGTAATATCCCTGCCCTTAACAACCGGAAATGAATATCCGTACCCGGACAACTTTAATTCATTAATCATTTCCTTAGTAACCTTGTCGATTTCCGAAGGAGTATTCCCGGTGAATTCCACAATCACAACTGCTGCCGGCTTACCTTCAAGAAAGAATCTGTTATTCCTCTGGCTTATATTGTTTTCTGTCAGTTCAAGGATTTTATCATCCATCATCTCAACGGCATCGGGATGATACTTTAATGCGATCAGGTTGGCCAGGAAGGCATCGTTCCGTTTTGCCAGATGAATACAAACAAGGGCTTTGTCTGGCAGCGGTAATTTAACAAGATTCAGCTTTATTTCAGTGGTAATTGCAAGAGTCCCCTCAGAGCCGGCCAGGAGTTTGCATAAGTTAAACTTCTGGTCCGAATTCTCATCAAAAATCTCATTATTCAGTAAAAGATCCAGGGCATAACCTGTATTTCTTCTTTGAATAGCAGGATCAGGGTAACCTTCTTTTATTTGTGTCCTGTTAACAGGGTCATCTAAAATCTTTTTTATTGTCCTGTAAATATTTCCTTCAAGATCATGCTGAAGACATTTTGAATTGAAGGCAGGTTTATCAACCGGCCCGAAAACCGGTTCGCTTCCATCGCTCAGCATTACTTTCAATTCGATGGTGTGATCTCTTGTTGATCCGTAAATAAGTGAATGAGAGCCACATGAGTTATTTCCAACCATTCCTCCCATGTTGCATCTGTTCGATGTGGAAGTTTCGGGCCCGAAGAACAATCCATGCTTTTTAAGCTCAAGGTTCAGCTCATCAAGGACAACACCGGGCTCAACTCTTACCCACATCTCCTCCTTGTTTATCTCAATAATCCTTTTCATGTATCTTGAGATATCGACAATAATCCCTCCGCTTACTACCTGGCCTGCAAGTGATGTCCCAGCTGCCCTTAGGGTAAGGCTTGTCTTTTCTCCGGATGCGAATGCAAGTATCTTCTTCAGGTCATTTTTCCCTTTCGGCCAGATAACAGCTAACGGCTGCTCTTTATAAACAGATGCATCGGTAGCATAAATAGTCCTTGTGATATTATCATATTTAAGGTCACCATCCAGGTCTCTGGCAAGTGAATCGAGTCGCGGGAATATTGTATTGTTTTCCATCCTTTATTACGATCTGCTAATTTAAAAAAATTAAAATTCTGACAATAATCATGTATTGCAAAATTGTAAAATCGGACTTTTTATTCGTACATTTAGAAAATATTTTCGAATATATTAAAATCTTGATACACAATGGAATTATTAGATAGCATTAAACTAAATGCAAGGAAGCATAATAAGAGAATTGTTCTTCCTGAGGGATATGAAGAACGGACAATCCAGGCTGCAGATATTGCAATCGCAGAGGGTTTGGCGCAGATCATTTTATTAGGTGACCCTGAAGAAATCAAAGCTCATGCTGTAAAGCTGGGACTGAAGAACCTTACAAAAGCAACAATTATTAACCCCAAAGCCCATCCTAAAAAAGAACAATATATCAACCTGATGGTGGAAATTAGGAAGAATAAAGGGATGACTAAAGAAGAAGCATCAAAGCTGATCGAAGATCCGCTCTATCTTGGAGTGCTTATGATCAAAAGCGGGGATGCTGATGGTGAAGTTTCGGGTGCAGATCATGCAACAGGAGACGTATTACGCCCGGCATTTCATTATGTAAAGACCGCTCCAGGAATTTCAGTTGTTTCAGGTGCCTTTTTTATGATTCTCCAGGATAAAAGCTTTGGCGAAAACGGCGTTATTATTTTTGCTGACGGAGCTGTTCATCCTAATCCAACTGATAGGGAACTGGCTGAAATTGCAATTGCATCTGCCCATACAGCAAAATCAATTGGCGGATTTGAACCCAGGGTAGCCCTTCTCAGCTTCTCAACGAAGGGCAGTGCGAAACACGAACTGGTTGATAAAGTGATTAGTGCCACTAAAATTGCTCAGGAAATGGCACCCGATCTTAAAATAGATGGTGAACTGCAGGGAGATGCTGCACTTATAGAGTCAATTGGGCTGAAGAAAGCTCCGGGAAGCAAAATTGCCGGTAACGCAAATGTTCTGATCTTCCCTGATCTTAATTGCGGTAATATTGCTTACAAGCTTGTTCAGCGTCTTGCTCATGCCGAAGCTATCGGACCTGTTCTTCAGGGCATGGCAGCACCCATAAACGATCTGTCACGGGGATGTTCAGTAAGCGATATAGTAAGTATGATTGCAATTACTGCTAACCAGGCAGCAGGAATAAAGTAACTAGTAATAATATAACTTTCCTATTACAATGATAATCTTGGTTTTAAACTGCGGAAGCTCCTCTATTAAGTACCAGCTGTTCAAAATGTCAGACGGTTGTGAGATGCTTGCGAAAGGTCTTCTGGAACGGATCGGTTTGAATGAGAGTATTCTGACTCATAAGGCTTCAGGCAAAGATCCTTATAAGGTGATTATTGATATCCCCGATCATACCACCGGAATAAATATGGTTATGGAGGTCCTTTGTCACCCGGTGTACGGGGTTATTAAAAATGTCAATGAAATTAAAGCGGTTGGCCACAGGGTAGTTAATGGCGGAGAAAATTACAAGGATAGTGTTCTTATTGACAACGATGTCAAGAAGGTTATAGAGACTTGCATTGAGCTGGCTCCGCTTCACAATCCTGCCAACCTGAAAGGGATACTTTCTGTTGAGAAGCTCATCCCGGGAGTACCCCAGGTTGCTGTATTTGATACATCTTTTCATCAGACCATGCCTGATTATGCATACATGTATGCAATTCCTTACGAATATTATGAGAAATACAGGATAAGAAAATACGGATATCACGGAACCAGCCACAAGTTTGTTGCTAATAAAGGAGCCAGGCTTCTCGGGAAAGATATAAAAGACCTCAGGATCATTACCTGCCACCTGGGAAATGGAGCTTCAGTTACTGCCATTAGGTACGGGCAGTCAATCGACACATCAATGGGATTCACTCCGGTTGACGGGCTTATTATGGGAACCCGCACAGGTGAGGTTGATCCGGGTGTTCTTGTCTATATTGCAGATAAGGAGCATCTTAATGTAACAGGTGTTAACAATATGATTAACAAGAAAAGCGGGGTCTTCGGGATTTCCCAGATTTCATCCGATATGCGCGACCTTGAGACTGCTGCAAATGCCGGCAACAAAAAGGCTATCCTGGCATTGAATATGTATGCGTATAAAGCAAAAAAATTTATCGGCTCATATATTGCTGCACTGAATGGAGTAGATGTGCTCATATTTACAGGAGGAATTGGCGAAAATGATTATAGTATGAGAAAGATGATATGTACGGACATGGAGAGCATGGGAATCATTTTTGATAATGAAACAAATAATGGTGCCAGGGGAAAGGATATTGTAATCTCAAAACCTGAATCAAAAGTTACTGTCATGGCAGTTACTACTGATGAGGAGTTTGTAATTGCTTCTGACACACAGTATATCGTTAATCAACATACAGTGTTAAAATAAACCGAGCATAAATGGTATTGAAGACGCTTTCTGACCTTAAGAACATAGTAGCGGGCGGACCCAAAAAAAAGCTTATCCTTGCAGCGGCACAGGATCAACACTCACTTGGAGCAGTAATAAGAGCGTGGAAAGATGATGTTATTGAACCTATCTTTATTGGTGATAAAGAAAGTATTCAAAACATCTGTGCGGCAAATAATTACGATATTACGGGACTCCGGATTATTCATGAGCCCGATATTGAAAAGGCAGTCGAGATGTCTGTCAGAATGTGCAGTAACAAACAGGGCGATGTCCTGATGAAAGGGAAAGTAGGTACCTCTACATTGTTGAAATGTGTTTTAAATAAAGAATGGGGTCTGAGGACCGGAAATCTGCTTTCGCATTTAGCACTTTTCGAAGTGGGAACATATCCGAAAGTGATTGCTGTCACTGATGTTGCAATGAATATAGCACCTAATCTTCAGGATAAAATTTCGATCATTAATAATTCTGTTTCTTGTCTGATGAGGTTGGGTTATATTATGCCTAAAGTTGCTGTTTTGGGAGCTGTGGAGATGGTCAATGAAAACATGGAAGCTACATTGCATGCAGCTTTACTTTCGAAAATGTACCAGCGCGACCAGATAAAGAATTGCATTATCGATGGTCCGCTCGCTTTTGATAATGCTGTAAGCCTGGAAAGTGCCCAGCATAAAGGGATCAGGAGCGAAGTAGCAGGTGATACTGACTTGCTTCTTATGCCCGACATTGAAGTGGGTAATGTACTTTACAAATCGCTCGTTTTCTTTGCAAAGGCAAAGGTAGCGGCTGTAATTCTGGGTGCCAGGGTTCCGATAGTCCTGACATCAAGATCTGATTCAGAACAGGCTAAGTACGACAGTATACTTCTTTCAGCTGCAGCCAGCAAATAATATTGATATGATCAGGTCCCTCGATCAGATGGTTGAGAGAGTGCTTGCACTTAAAAAGAAGCACCGTATTGCCGTTGCCTGGGCCCAGGACCCAAATACCATTGTCGCAATCGGTACTGCTGTCAAAAAAGGGTTTGCAGAGGCCATAATGGTTGGGAACTCGCTGAATATAATTGAAGTTTGCCGGAACTCCGGCATTGACCATAACCTGTTTCGCATAATAAATTCTGAGAATGAAGTTAATGCAGCAACAGAGACCGTAAGACTGGCAAAATCGGGTGAGGCTGATATTGTTATGAAAGGACTCATCGGAACTGATAAGTTCCTCAGAGCTGTCATGGATAAGGAAAATGGTCTGATGATTCCTGGTGCTGTTATGAGCCATGTCGGAGCAATCGAGATACCAGCATATCATAAGCTCCTCTTTATTACGGATCCGGCAGTTATCCCTTTTCCGGATCTTCAACAGAAAATTGCAATGGCTTGCTATGCTATCGAAATGGCTGTCAGATTCGGTATAAGGAAACCTAAGATTGCCCTTATAGGTGCTTCAGAAAAAGTGAGCCACCACTTTCCGAACAGCGCCGATTACGCTGAAATGTGCAAAATGGCAGAACGGGGTGAAATAAAAAACTGCATAATGGACGGGCCGCTTGATCTTTTCCTGGCATGCGACAGGAAAAGCATCGGGATAAAAGGAATTAAGACACCTGTAAATGGCGATGCCGATATCCTGCTGTTCCCGTCACTTGAATCAAGCAACCCATTCTATAAAGGGCTTATGCTTTTCGCCAAGGGTGAAATTGCAGGATTAATAAGAGGCACTCAGAAACCGGTTATCGTAATGTCACGCAGCGAAAGCGAAAAATCTAAATATTTTTGTATAGCCCTTGCATGTTTAATGGCATAGACGTAACTTTTTAAAATATGAATTTAAGCCCCTTATCCAATTCGACAAAACGCCTTTTGCTGGTCATAAATCCCGGATCAACTTCAACAAAATTCTCTCTTTTTGAGGAGGATATATCGTTATTTGAGCTTACACTTACTCATACGATAGAAGAACTTGGTGTGTTTAAAAAAATAGTTGACCAGTTTCATTTCAGAAGAGACCTTATTGTCAGGGAACTGGCATACAGGAAAACAGATCTAACCCGCATTGCCGCTGTTATAGGAAGGGGAGGTCTTGTAAAACCTATAGAATCCGGAATTTATGAGGTTAATGACAGGATGGTTAATGATCTTAAGAGAGGCCTGCTTGGGCAGCATGCCAGCAATCTTGGAGGGCTCATTGCACATGATATTGCTGGATCTTTACCAAATGCTAAGGCATATATTGTTGATCCTGTGGTAGTTGATGAGCTCCAGCCTGTGGCAAGGATATCAGGTCATCCGGAAATAGAGAGGATTTCAATTTTTCATGCTCTTAACCAGAAAGCTGTGGCAAGAATATATGCAGCTTCAATCGATAGAAAATATGAAGACATGAACCTTATAGTTGTTCATCTCGGTGGAGGTATCAGTGTTGGAGCTCACAAAAAGGGAAGAGTTATTGATGTCAATAACGCCCTTAATGGCGACGGCCCTTTTTCACCTGAAAGGTCAGGGGGGTTGCCTTCCGGACAACTTGCTGAACTCTGCTTCAGCGGAAAGTTCACTCATGCTGAAATAAAATGCATGATAACCGGTAAAGGAGGAATGGTAGCTTACCTCGGGACAAACAATTTCAGGGATGTTTATAAAATGGCAGAAAATGGCGATCCTAAAGCAATCCTTATTATAGATGCCGAGGCATATCAGGTTTGTAAAGAGATAGGTGCAATGGCAGCAGTACTTGAAGGGGAAATAGATGCTATTATTATTACCGGAGGTATGGCCTTCCAGGAAAAATTTGTCAATCGAATAAAATCAATAGTTCATTTTCTTGCAAAAATAGTGGTTTATCCGGGCGAAGACGAGATTAAATCTCTTGCATTCAATGGTCTTCTGGCTCTTAACGGTAAGATAGAGATTAAAACTTATAACTGAGTTCATGGATTACTCACCGCCACCGGTATTACCTTTCCATTGAAATATTTATTGCCTTTAACGGCAAAATCAGCAATGAATTCAGCCATTTCAACAGCACTTACGGGAGCTGTATGTCCTGGAAAAGCTTCTTTAAACATCTCTGTCTGAACCGATCCCAGCGCCAGGCAATTTACAGCAATACCTGAGCTGCGGAATTCCTCTGCCAGACATTCAGATAAACAGGATAAAGCAGCTTTTGATGCACTGTAATAGGAGAGTCCCCTGTATTTTGAACTTCCCTGGTAACCACCCATGCTTGAAATATTTACAATATGAGATCCTTGCGGCATAAAGGGTACCAGTTTGCGTATTACGGAAGCAGGACCAAAGAAATTTGCCTCCATCATATTTCTGGCTTCACTGTTATTGAATTCCATGAAATCCCGGGAAACTAATAAACCGGCACAGTTTATAAGAATATTTATGCTCTTAAAATGCCTGTTAATCTCTGTTAGGAAAGCTGTTTCCTGTTCATCAAAATCAGCAATGTCGATAGCATAAGTATTAATATTGCCGTGTTCAGCTCTGGCGGATAGTTGTTTTAGCGCAGATTTATTTCTTCCTGTTACAAAGACTTTATTACTCTTTTCCTGCGCAAAAATTAAGGCAATCTCTTTCCCAATACCCCTGGTTCCTCCATTAACTATAATGTTCATTTTATTTCAGAGTATATAATTAAGATGGATTTTTTCGTTTATTTGTATCATAACATCAAAGTTACAAAAATGTAAATATGGATCATAACAATAATAAGGCAGTTTCACGACAATTAAAACTTACCCTGCTGATTTCAATAATATTAGTCTTTCTTCCTTTTGCAGCAATAATTGCTCAGAAAGGCAGAGATGATACACCGCCTTTGCGTGAGAGATTATTTTATGGTGGCAGCTTTGGGTTGCAGTTAGGAACGATTACAGATATCCAGGTATCACCGGTTGTGGGTATCTGGTTGATGCCAAGGCTCGCGGTTGCTGCAGGTCCGGATTACAGGTATTACAGGGATCCGAATTACCGGACACATATATATGGTGGTAGCTGTTACATGCAATTTGTTTTCATTCAGGATCTTAATTCATTAATTCCGCTTGGAATGCACCTGGGTTTCTTCATTCATGTTGAGGATGAATTGCTCAGCCTCCAGTCATCGTTCTGGAAGAAGCCACCATACGCTTCAGAAAGGTTTTTCATTAATACTGTTCTTGCAGGGGCCGGAATAAGTCAGCAGATGGGGAGAAGATCTTCTCTTAATTTTATGTTCTTATGGGCGCTAAACGAAAAGATAGATGGTCTTTACAGTAATCCTGAAATCCGTGTAAGCTTTATATTCTGAATTCTTTATTCTAAAAGATCTCCAGAATTTTAGATTTGGAAATAAAACGGAAGTGCCTGGAGATTAACATTATAAATCTTTTACTAATATGTTGATATTATCACAAAATGAAATTGTGCTATATTTGCGGCTGATTTTTTTATTCTTTATCTGATGAAAATTGAAAAAAATAAATTTGTCTCCCTCATCTATGAATTGAGAGAAACCAATCCGGAAGGCAGGATTATTGAAGCAATTGATGAAAACAAGCCAATGACTTTTATTTACGGAAATGGCAGGCTTTTGCCTCAGTTTGAGGTTAACCTGCATGCTTTGAATAAAGGCGACACTTTTAATTTCGTACTTGGTTCAGATGCTGCTTATGGTGAAAGAAGGGAAGATATGATTATTGATGTTCCGCTTTCAATCTTTGAGACAAAAGGAAAGATCGACGAGACAGTTTGCAGTGTCGGAAACGAAGTTCCCATGATGGACAGGGATGGAAACCGCATAAATGGGATAATTAACGAAATAACAGATACTTCCGTTAAAATGGATTTCAATCATCCAATGGCCGGAACCGACCTGAGCTTTAAAGGAAAAATAATAGATGTCCGCGATGCGACTGCTGAAGAGATAGCAGGAATCAAAAATTCATGTTCAACTTGCGGAAGCTATAATAACGAATCAGCTTGTTCAGGATCATGTAATTGAAAAACGATATGCGGCATGCGGTGTGCGGTTTGGGGCTTTTTTGAAATAGAACCGGCATCCTGCAACTGATTTAAATCTTCAGTTTTTCCCCTTCGGATTTTGCTACTATTACGGCACAGCATGTATCGCCATAGACATTTATTGTGGTCCGGAACATATCAAGAATCCTGTCAACAGCCAGAATCAGGCCTATTCCTTCGAGGGGCAGACCAACCGATTTAAGTACGATGGTCATCATCACAAGCCCTGCCATTGGTATTCCGGCTGCTCCGATTGCTGCGAGAAGCGCAGTAAAGATGACAATAATCTGCTGGGCAAATGTAAGGTCCACTCCGTAAGCCTGGGCAATGAAAACAACGGCTACACATTCATATAAAGCCGTTCCATTCATGTTCACTGTCGCTCCGAGAGGAAGAGTAAAACTGGCTATTTTATTTGAAACACCGTCATTGTCCTCCACAGCTTCCATTGTAAGCGGCAAAGTGGCATTTGATGATGATGTGGAAAAGGCTGTCAGCAGAGGCGTCGCCATGTTTTTAAAATGTTTTATCGGATTAGCTCTTCCCAGTATTTTAACTGACAGAGGAAGAGTTATTAATCCGTGAATTAATAACCCGATAAGAACCGTAATGAAATATAATCCGAGCCTGCTAACCACCTCACTGATTTCATTTCCCATCAGAACCTGCTGGGAAATAACTTTTGCAGTAATGCTGAAAATACCGATAGGTGTGAATTTTATAATGAAAAGAGTGATCTTCATTATCACATCAAGAGCCGCATTCATGAAATTCATAATAAATTGCTGCGGTTTATTATCAATCTTAGTGATAAAGTAACCAAAAAGTATTGCAAAGAATATAATTGAAAGCATCTGTCCCTGCATCAGGGCTTCGAATATGTTGGTTGGGACAATCTTTATCAGTGTTTGTCCAAAACTGTCGGAGACTGCTGAAAGATCAGTAACAGGCACTTTGAATCCAAGGTCTGCACCAACTCCCGGTTTAATTGCTCTGACAAGCACAAACCCTGTAATTATTGCTATAAGTGTAGAGAAAATATAATAGCTCATAGTTTTAAGCCCCAGTCTGCCCAGGTTTCCGCTGCTGCCAACACTGGCTACCCCGGTAGTGATGGAACAGAGAATAAGAGGGATTATAATCATATTAAGTCCCCTGAGGAATATCTCTCCAACCCAGTTTGTATAATGTGTTGCAGAAGGAAAATAATAACCAAAAAAGCCTCCGGCAATTAAAGTAATTATGATCTGATAATGGAGGGGTAACGAAAACTTAGACTTAACCATCTGTTATTTATTAAATTCTGAAAAAAATAATCTTCCGCTAAAAGTAAAAATTATTTCCAAACTGTTAACCCTGCCAGATTTGAATATTTATAGACAGAGGGGAGGACAGGGGTAAAAAGTAGCTTCTGGCAAATCAAAAGTATTTCAGTGTTAAATCTGAATCCGGATTTCAAAAAAAAAGTCAAACAAAAAGCGGGATTACATTTGTAAACCACACAAAAATAGTTAAAATATACATTTGTAAATGTTTTTTTGATCTTTTTGAAGTTACAATGGTAACTTTTATTAAACTTTATAAGAATATTTAATAATATTAAGATAATCAGTCTATTAATATTACTCACCTTACTTTATCATTATAATGGTTTTAGCCAAACTCTGGTATCTGGCCGGTATATTATTAGAAATATAGTATAAAATATTATATACCAGTAGTATAAGAGCCTAAATTACAGTAATACTTTAGAAATCTATCTATATAATATATTAATAATCAACATATTAACATCTCATGGTGATTTTAAACGACGATCAGTTTTTTATAAGTTACAGATGTAAATATTATATAATTACACATGTAAATTTTAATATATTTACATTTGTAATTTACATTTTATTGCTATGAAAGAACGTTTACTTGAATTCCTTAATGCAGAAAATAAATCTTCTGCTCAGCTTGCAGAAGAAATCGGAGTACAACCTTCAGGAATATCCCATATTCTTTCCGGAAGAAATAACCCAAGTCTTGATTTTATCCTCAAAATGCTCGAAAAGTATCGGTTTATATCTACCGACTGGCTATTATTTGGAAAGGGAACTATGTACAAAGAAGCCTCAATGCAGAGCTTATTCAATGAATCGACAGATATTGGAAGAGCAGAACCAATTAAAAGCATTGTAAATGAGCTTTATAAAGAAGAAAAGGCAAGTATTGAAATGAATTCTTCTGTTTCAGCTCATAAAGATGAACTGAAAGTGGAAAAAATTGTCTGGTTTTATAATGACAAAAGTTTCCGTGAATATTTCCCGGACAGATAATCGGATCCGTTTACAGAGGATGAAAACATCTGTTATATTTCCCCATATCCGCGATTAAAACTATATTTGCGGCAAACATCCTCCAGATGACCAAAAGGATAGAATCCCTCAAAATTATTGAAAATAAGCGCCTTAACAAAGATTTCTTTATTCTTGACCTGTTTAGTGAAGAGAAAATACCGGTAATGAAACCCGGACAGTTCGTTCAGGCTAAAGTGGAAGGGAGTCCGGAGACTTTTTTACGTCGTCCGATATCTGTGCATGATGTAAATTCCGGGGAAAATACTTTTAAATTGCTAATCCAGGTCGTCGGTAAGGGTACTCTTAAGCTTTCGGAGCTCACATCAGGCGATTACCTGAATATTATCTACCCCCTGGGAAATTCTTTCAGCCTGCCTCTTATGAATCAGCGGATTCTTCTTATAGGGGGAGGATGCGGAATAGCCCCATTGCTATTTCTTGGCAGATTTCTTAAATCGAATGGTTTCAAACCAGATATTCTCCTTGGTTTCAGGAACAAGGAACGGATAATTGAATATAACGAATATTCTGAAATCGGGAAAGTATTTATGACTACTGAAGATGGTTCGGAGGGAGTGAAAGGATTTGTCACAGATCATCCTGTTCTCAGTACTTCAAAATATGATATAGTA
Source organism: uncultured Bacteroidales bacterium (assembly GCA_963825935.1). Taxonomy (GTDB): domain Bacteria; phylum Bacteroidota; class Bacteroidia; order Bacteroidales; family VadinHA17; genus LD21. The sequence goes on from CAWGUN010000013.1 coordinate 1,062,529, forward strand.
TATTGTTGCGGACCGGAACCAATGATGAAAGCAGTGGGTAAGTACTGCAAAAAGAATAAAATAACCTGTGAAGTATCTCTCGAAAACCTCATGAGTTGCGGTATCGGAGCTTGTCTTTGTTGTGTGGTTGAGACAGTAAAAGGCAATAAGTGCACATGCATCGATGGTCCGGTTTTCAATATTAATGAATTGAAATGGTGAAGCTTGGTTTTAATATTGGGGATCTTCAATTTAAAAATCCTGTGCTTACAGCATCAGGGACTTTCGGTTATGGATCTGAATATGATGATTTTCTGGATGTTTCAAGGTTAGGCGGGATAGTGGTGAAAGGAATTACGCTTGAACCCAGAGAAGGCCATCCATATCCCCGCATGGTGGAGACTCCTTCCGGTATGCTGAATGCTGTCGGACTGCAGAATCAGGGAATAGATTATTTTGAAAAGAACATTTATCCTAACTTTTCAAAATATGATACTAATGTCATAGTAAATATTAACGGCAGCTTAATTGATGATTATGTAGCACTGGCAGAAAGGATTAATAAACTTGAGAAGATTTCGGCCATTGAGCTTAATATCTCATGTCCCAACGTCAAAATGGGAGGTATGGTCTTCGGAACAAATCCGGGTGCAGCAAGAGAAGTCACCAGGGCAGTGAGGTCCGTTTATTCAAAAAAACTGATTGTCAAGCTCTCTCCAAACGTCACCAGCATTGTTGATTTTGCGCATATTGTTCAGGAAGAAGGCGCTGATGCGGTTTCCCTTATAAACACGTTACTGGGAATGTCAGTTGATGTTAGCAAAATGAAACCATCTCTATCGACTATTACAGGAGGCCTTTCAGGTCCGGCCATAAAACCGGTTGCTCTCAGGATGGTATGGCAGGTTGCCAGAGCTGTCAGAATTCCTGTGATTGGTATTGGGGGAATTATGAATGCTTCAGATGCACTTGAATTCTTACTGGCAGGAGCATCAGCCATCCAGGTAGGAACAGCCTCATTTATTGATCCTCAGGCATCGGTTAAAATTCTTGACGGTATTAAAGATTACCTGGTTAAAAAAGGCTATTCTGATATTCGTGAAATTATCGGGTATATTAATAAACCACATTGACACGCCTGACTTATTGACAGCTTAATTTAAATCCTGGCTAAAACATTTTGCAATCCGGTTATTTCTCCCTATCTTTTGCTTGATTTTTTTAAGCAATAACAACCTAAAAGTTTCAATCTAATTAATTATTCAGCATAATAATGGCAGAAAATCTACAGATCGATAATCTCGACAGAAAAATCCTTGATATAATTACTAAAAACGCAAGGATTCCCTACCTGGAAGTAGCCAGGGAGTGTGGTGTCTCCGGTGCCGCAATACATCAGCGTGTTCAGCGCCTTATGCGGATAGGCGTCATCCGCGGATCTGAATTTAAGGTAGACCCGGTTCTGGTTGGTTTTAAAACATGTGCCTATATAGGTATTTTTCTCGAACACCCGGGTCATTTCAGGGATGTTGTCAAAAAATTCAAAGATATCCAGGAAATCATTGAGTGTCATTATACTACGGGTAATTATTCTTTATTTGTAAAGGTTTATACAAGAGATAATGAACACCTGAAAGACATTCTGACTGAGAAGATTCAGAATATACCCGGTATCGTACGAACTGAAACACTTATTTCCCTTGAGGAATCAATAAACAGGCAGATACCGGTACTATCGAAATAATTTCCAGTCCTAATTAATCTGATACTGCTGTGGCGTCCAGGCAGCACAAACACTTGCCAAAAACCTGAATATTGATGCTTCAACCATTATGAAAATGATTCCCGCTCTTTCTCCAATTATTTTAGGAGCTCTGTCGAAGAAACGTGACACAGGTGGTGCAGGAATCTCCGGAATAGGTTCTCTTCTGGATGCTGATGGAGACGGAAGCATTCTGGATGACGTTGCCGGCTTTCTTCTGAAGGGCGGATCCACGCAGCAAACAACAACAGGTATAGGTGTACTGGGATCTCTTCTCGGGAATATTTTCCGTCGTAAATAGAACTTTACGGCTGGCTGTCAATTTAACCTTTTGTGATCTAGCTGGGATTCGAACCCAGGACCCTTCCGCGAAGCGGAATGCTCTACCTGCAATTTATTATTTCGATGATAAAAGATTTTGATTTTCTGCTTTTAATATGCTTTTCTCTTGCCATAGCCTCTTTCCTGGTTTGAAACAATTCAGTATAGACAACTTCCCAGGGAATTCCAGCATCTGTAAACTTTCCTTTTTTGCGGTTATGCTCTGAAATCCTTCTTTCCAGATCATTGGTATAGCCGACATAGTACCTATCAAATGACTTACTATAAAGAATATAAACGGTAAACATAATGTGCAGTTGAGACAAAAAAGAGGAACTATAAATCAATTCCTCTTCACCTTTGTGATCTAGCTGGGATTCGAACCCAGGACCCCATCCTTAAAAGGGATGTGCTCTACCAACTGAGCTACTAAATCAAATTTTCATTTTAAAGAACCAGGACCCTTCCGCAAAGCGGAATGCTCTACCAACTGAGCTACTAAATCAAATTTTCATTTTAAAGAACCAGGACCCTTCCGCAAAGCGGAATGCTCTACCAACTGAGCTACTAAATCAAATTTTCATTTTAAAGAACCAGGACCCTTCCGCAAAGCGGAATGCTCTACCAACTGAGCTACTAAATCAAATTTTCATTTTAAAGAACCAGGACCCTTCCGCAAAGCGGAATGCTCTACCAACTGAGCTACTAAATCAAATTTTCATTTTAAAGAACCAGGACCCTTCCGCAAAGCGGAATGCTCTACCAACTGAGCTACTAAATCAAATTTTCATTTTAAAGAACCAGGACCCTTCCGCAAAGCGGAGTGCTCTACCAACTGAGCTACTAAATCAAATTTTCATTTTAAAGAACCAGGACCCTTCCGCAAAGCGGAATGCTCTACCAACTGAGCTACTAAATCAAATTTTCATTTTAAAGAACCAGGACCCTTCCGCAAAGCGGAATGCTCTACCAACTGAGCTACTAAATCAAATTTTCATTTTAAAGAACCAGGACCCTTCCGCAAAGCGGAATGCTCTACCAACTGAGCTACTAAATCAATCAACTTAAATTTGCGGTTGCAAATGTAGGATATTTTTATAATAATGCAAAGTCCAAAAGCTATTTTGCAGATAAAATCTCTGTTAAATATTTCAACAGGCTGATAAAATTCTACGGATTAATATACACTGAATATTTTCAGAAAAATCCTGCAGATTTTTTGTAATGAAATATTCATTCGTTCGTCTTCTTATTAAACTTTAATGTTAAACCTTAATAAAAAGTATATGAGAAGATTGTTTTTTATACTGGTATTTATCGGGACAGCACTTTTAGTAAACGGCCAAAGATCTGTTGATGACCTATTTAACAAATATGCTGACAACGACGGTTTTGTGTCATTCACAATAAGTGGCAACTTTCTGAAATTTGTAAGATCCCTTGATGATGATGAAAATGGCAACATTCACTCATGGCCTGAAAACATTACCGAAATAAGGATTCTGGCGCAGGATAAGGATAATCTGAAAGTCGATAATTTCTATGATCTTGTTTACAGGAACATAAATCGAAATCAGTACGAAGAATTCATGAGAGTAAAGAAATCAGATCAGGATCTTGTTATGCTGGTAAAAACTGATGGTAACAGACTAAAAGAGATGCTTTTAATAGCAGGAGGGGAGGATAATGTACTGATCCAGATCAAAGGAAGCATGACAATGGGAGAAGCACGAAAATTATCAGCAGAATTTAAGCATGATCATGACATTGATATTATTTCACACATGAATTAGGATTTGATGTTATTATCTTTGCCCTGAATCTGCTAACTCCAATTTATCTGATGACCCGGAATGCATTCAATGATATAATACATAATTACTACCGCAAACTTTACATCATTGCTTTCCGGATCCTCAGAAATCAACAGGAGGCTGAAGATGTTGTTCAGGAGGTTTTTATAAAGATGTGGAAAATGAAAGAAAAGCTTGATGGATACGATGATGTTGGGGCACTGGCTGTTACAATAACCAGGAATAATTGTATTGATCTCCTTAGAAAATGGAAACATATTGACAGTGAAAAAGACGGAGCAGCTATACAAAATATGGAACTTTCTCCTTCACCCTACGACCAGCTGGTAAACTCCGAAACTTCAGCAATATTGAATAAAATAATTGAAGATCTTCCTCCAAACTTCCGGACTATTGTCCGGCTGAGGGAGATAGATGGATTTTCTTATGAGGAAATTGCAGTGAAAACAGAGACTAATATAAACAGCCTGCGAGTTGCATTATCAAGAGCACGCTCGATTATCAGGGATAAATATACCCGATACACAAATGAAACAAGAGGAACTAAAAAAGCTGCTGGCACAGTACTATAACGGCGATACTTCGACGGAAGACGAAATTAATCTGAGAGATTACTTTTCAGGTGACGATGTATTTCCGGGATATGAGGCTGAGAAAGAGATTTTTAATCATTACTCGGCAGAAGAAAAAATTCCGGCTCCATCCGGTGATCTTGAACACAGGATCATTAAATCAATTGATGACCTTGAAAACGCACGGAGTATCCCGGGAAGAACAATGTACATTGCCATAATAAGTGTTGCTGCTACATTTATTATTCTGGTCGGCTCCTACTTTTTCTTCTTACGCAGCCAGGAACCAAAAGATACATTTTCAGATCCCAGGATAGCTTACGCAGAAACAATGAAAATACTTAATGAAGTATCAGTAAAGCTGAATAGAGGTACCAGCAGGCTGCAGCCGATCAATAAATTAAATAATACAGCACGGAAAAGTATTGAATCGGTCGACAGATCAGCTTTGATGATTACTAACAGCCTAAAGCGCATTGAGGTCATCCGTAAACTATCAGAAACAGATGTCCAGAAAAACAATTAAAATATTCTATAAAATTCCATAAGATGAAAAAGTTATTTCTCATAATTGCAACCCTTTCAGTTTTCGCCGGAATTAATGCCCAGACAAATCCGATAGATGCGTTATTTGATAAGTATTCTGATCAGGATGGATTTACATCAGTCTATATCTCGGGTAAGATGCTCAACATGTTAGGTGGATTGGGACAGGAGTCCGGAACAAAGGATAATATCCTAATGCGTCTCAAATCTATCAGGATAATATCTCAGGATTCATTATCAAATCTGAAAGTAAATTTCTATGACGAATTAAGCAGAAAGCTTGATTTATCAGTTTATGAGGAACTTATGGTTGTAAAAGAGGGGCATGATGTGACAAAATTTCTTACTCGTCAAACCGGAAACATTATAACTGAACTTCTGGTTGTCTCCGGTGGAATTGGTGGAAATTCCCTTATTTCAATAAAAGGTGATATAAACCTTAAAGAGCTGTCAACACTTTCCAAAACACTTGGTATTGAAGAGCTCGGGCAACTTGATAATGCCGATCAAAAGAAACCTGAAAAATAAAAAATATTATTCTTTTCTGCATAATGCAACCTTTGAACTCCTGATCTGGTTATAAGTATTGGAAATGACTTATTGTCTGAAGATGTGAGCTTTCTAATTTTTCCTATATTTGTCTTTAATTCGAAAAAATAATTAAATAAAGCTGTTATGGACAGATCATTAACCAGACGGATTGCGACTTTGATGATGACGGCAGTGCTTTTTTCATCGGTTGCATTTTCACAATTAAATAATATCGATTTCTTAAGAAGCACACCAGCTGATGGGGTCAAATTTATACAAGCCTATCTGACTCCGTGGGCGAATGCATTCGGAGCTGGACTGAACGGCAGCTGGTATAATACTGCCAAACCTCATAAATTCGGAGGATTTGATATTACTATGGGGATTAATGTTGGTATTGTACCCTCATCTGCCGGATCCTTTGACCTTTCAACACTTGGTCTTTCTTCTAATTTAACACCCCATACTGGCACTGCACCTACAATTGCCGGTTCTGGTGAAGATGGACCTGCAATGACCTATTCACAGTCCGGAATTACTCTTGCTACATTCAATACACCTCCGGGAACAAACTGGAAATATATGCCTGTTCCAACTATTCAGGCTGGCATAGGGCTTCCTCTCGGAACTGAACTGAAAGTCAGGTTCATTCCACGGCTTCCAATAAAGGAGGGGAACATTATGCTATGGGGAGTTGGCCTGATGCACAGTATTATGCAATATATTCCAGGTAATAAGCTTCTTCCGGTTGATGCATCGATTTTTGCAGGATATACAAGACTCAATGGGAATGTTCCTCTGGACCTTCAACCATTAACTGTTGATGGCCATCTGCCAAATTATACAACATACTCTCCCGCGACTTCTTTTAGTGATCAGAATCTTTCAATGACTGTTGAAGCATTGAATGTAAGTGCTATTGCTTCTTTTAACCTGCCTGTTATAACATTTTACGGCGGGTTGGGATATAGCAAAACAAGAACTCTGGTGGAGATGACCGGTAATTTTCCTACCCCGGTCGTGGTTACACCGGGCTCCGGTACTCCATATGCCGAATATAATGACAACGGGGTTAAAAAAGGTGCTGATTTCCCCAAAATTGATATTAAGAATTTTTCCGGACTCAGGGCTAATATCGGCTTCAGAATAAAACTGGCTGTAGTTACATTCCATGCTGATTATACGAGGGCACAATACAATGTAGTATCAACCGGATTGGGAGTTTCGTTCAGGTAATGACAATAAATTCATTTTTACATACCCGGGACTTCTTAAACTCCCGGGTATTTTTTTGATTTCCAACCTGCATTGAAAGTTGAATTTAATTTATTTACTTGCATACTATCAAGTTTCTATATTTCAGGTGGAAACAGACAAAATACAATCCGGATACAGGGCTTTGTTGCGGGCGACTAAAAACTCCGTAGCTCCGGGTGATAATATTAAGATCCGCAGAGCTGTCGATCTTGCTATTGATGCCTGCGGAGGGAATCTTATCCTGACCGGTGAGCTGGAGATTCTTCATGCCCTGTCAGTTGCCAGGATAATTGCGGGGGAGATGGGACTTGGCATCACATCAATAATACCGGCTGTCCTGCACGATTCTTACAACCGGTTGAAAATTAACCCAAAAGAACTTGAGAAAGAATTCGGTCCAAAGGTTGTTGAAATCCTGAATGGTTTTTCGAGGGTGACAAACATTGATTCGATGCAATCTTCCTACCAGGCAGAAAATTTCAGGAAATTGCTCTTAAGCCTGGCTGATGACGTCAGGGTAATTCTGATAAAACTGGTTGAGCGTCTTGATTATATGCGCAATCTCGACAAGGCACCTGAAAAGGAAAAGATGCCCCTGGCTTCCGAAACATACTTTCTCTATGCACCTTTGGCCCACCGGCTCGGTTTTTATAATATAAAATCAGAAATGGAGGATCTTGCTGTCAGGCACCTCGAACCTGAGCAGTACAGGAATGTGGAAAACCGCCTGAAGAAGACGACAGCTTCCAGGAACAAGTTAATCAGGGATTTCTCGCTGCCACTTCAGGAAAAACTGGAGAAGCAAGGCTTTAGATTCACTATTAAAAGTCGCACAAAATCAATACATTCCATAATGTTGAAAATGAAAAAGCAGGGAGTGGAATTTGAGGAGGTGTATGATCTTTTTGCAGTGAGAATTATTCTGGACAGCAATAGTGAAAATGAAAAATCGGACTGCTGGAGAGCATACTCTGTTGTGACGGATCTTTACCAGCCTAATCCAAGCAGGTTACGCGACTGGATATCTGTTCCGAAATCAAACGGTTACGAATCTCTGCATACTACAGTCGTGGGTCCCCGGGGCAAATGGGTCGAGGTACAGATAAGATCTGTACGAATGGATGAAATTGCAGAAAAAGGTCTTGCTGCTCATTTCAAGTACAAAGGGATCAAAGGAGAGGGAGGACTTGACACCTGGCTTACTAAAATGCGTGAAATCCTTGAATCATCTGAAAAAGAGGATAATGCATTCCTTGACCAGGTAAGGTCGGGGTTATATACAGATGAAGTATTTGTATTTACTCCAAAAGGCGATCTGCGTCAGCTGCCGGCTGGAGCAACTGTACTTGATTTTGCTTTTGATATTCACACTGATGTCGGAGCTTCATGTGTTGCAGGTAAGGTTAACGGCAAAAATGTAACTATACGGCATATTCTGCAGAACGGTGATCATGTCGACATCATCCGGTCGAAAAATCAGAAACCGAAACAGGACTGGCTTTCATTTGTGGTGACAAACAAAGCCAAGACTAAAATAAAACAGGTTCTGAACGAGGAGAAAACCAGGGCTGCTGCTGAAGGTAAGGAGATGCTTATGCGGCGTCTTAAGAACTGGAAAATTCCGTATGGTGATGCAGTGATTCAGAAACTATTAAACCATTATAATTTTAAAACGGCACAGGATCTTTATTACCTTATTGAAACCGGGAAAATAGAGCTTCTTGATATAAAAGAAATTCTCCGGAAAGATGAACCTGATGTTTCTGTCATTCAGACATCGGTAACTCCTGAAAAAGAGGTTAAGGAACTGGTTGATGTTCAATATTCTGATTATCTGGTAATTGAGGACAGGGTGGAGGGACTTGATTACAAGCTGGCAAAATGCTGCAATCCTGTTTTTGGTGACGCTGTATTTGGTTTTGTGACAATTTCGGAAGGTATTAAAATTCACAGAAAGGGGTGTCCAAATGCTCATAATATGATGGCACGATATCCTTACAGGGTTATTTCTGCACGTTGGATAAAAACAACGAGCAGCCCTTCATTTATTGCTTCAATTAAAATAACCGGAATTGAAGATGTCGGTATTGTAAACAGAATTGCTGATGTAATTTCAACATATAACCTGAGCATAAGGAATTTCAATTATAATATGGATGAGGGAATGTTTGAAGGTACTCTCAATATAATGGTACCAAATAATGATATCCTTTATGGATTAATAAAAAAGATTCAGTCTTTAAAAGGTATACAGAAAGCAACCCGTCTTAACAGCGAATAATACAGGCAATTATGTCCGGAGACAAGTTAGTATCTTTTATCAGGTTTTACAGGAAGCTTTGCCAGCTTTTCAACTTCGATTGAAGGATAACCAAACTCTTCAACAACCTTTCCGAGAATAAGGTAGGTACCTGCTCCTTTAAAAGGGAAGTTCTTTAGTGATTGCGGGAAATGTGTGGTATCAAAGAAATCACCATCAGGGTCTATGAAACACCCGAAATTCATCCACTCCTTTTTTATCGTTTTAATGTACTTGATTGTCACCAGGTGGCCGACCATCCTGACACTCTTCCCTTTGTGATTTATCATCTCACGAGCTGTGATCTCACCACGGAATGATGTCTCAAGCATATCAAACCATGTCATTGATACAGGGAAACTTAACAGCTCTATCTCATCATAAGCATCATCCAGTTTATCCTGTTCAAGCTCGGGGAGGGCAAACTCTTTTACCGGAGAGGAAAAGAGAGGCCTTATCGGTTCAGGTTTGCTTTTGTTCATAAGCATATGAGCTTCCCACAGAAGCACTGCTTTTTTCTTTCCGGTGAACCTCATTGCACCGGCCCTGATAAGCAGAATAACCTGTTCAAGTCCGGGATTGACCCTTGAAACAAAGTCGTTCAGGTCCGCAAAGGGACCCTCAGCCTGACGGTTCTCTTCAATTGAAGTTGCCAGGTTATACTCAAGGCTCATAATATGAATGAACCCCAGGTAAATATCTGTCCCATAGATGTTTGTTTTGTAATTGCTTTTATTGACGCATGGCGGCAGAATTGTTGCTCCGTATCGTTTTGCTTCGTGAACATATACCCATGTCCTGTAAAATCCGCCGAAATTATTGATAACGGCCACCATGAATTCAAGCGGATAATGTGCTTTCAGCCAGAGGCTCTGGAAGCTCTCAACGGCATACGATGCAGAGTGTGCCTTTGAAAATGAATAACCTGCGAATGACTCGATCTGCCGCCATACCTCTTTTGTCAGCTCCTCACTGTAACCCTTCTCGTGGCAATTGGAAAAGAATTTTTCAATAATTCTCTTCATCTCCTGCTTTGAACGATATTTCCCGCTCATCGCCCGTCGCAGTGTATCGGCATCAGCCAGATCGAGTCCTGCAAAGTGATGGCATACTTTCAGTACATCTTCCTGGTAAACCATCACCCCGAAAGTCTCTTCAAGTTGTTCTTTCATTACCGGATGTAAGTACTTGAATTTGTCGGGGTTATGGAAGCGATAAATATATTCCCGCATCATCCCCGAACGGGCGACCCCTGGTCTTATTATTGAGCTTGCAGCCACAAGGGTTTTATAATCATCACATTTCAGTTTCTGGAGAAGTCCGCGCATCGAGGGACTCTCGACATAGAAGCATCCTTTTGTCTCGCCACTCTTCAGGTATTCTTTGATCTTGGGGTCATTTTTGAACTTCTGTATTGCATGAACATCCACATCAATTGAGCGGTTCCGGAGAATGATCTCAGCACTTTCCCTGATATGTCCGATACCTCGCTGACTGAGTATGTCGAGCTTTTCAAAACCTATTTCCTCGGCAGTGTACATATCCCACTGGGTAGTCGGAAATCCTTTCGGCGGCATATCCAGGGCAGTATAGCACGAAACAGGTTCTTCTGATATCAGAATGCCGCCTGCGTGTATGCTTCTCATATTGGGGAAGTCGGCTATCCTGTGACCGGTTGAGAATATTATATTTGTTATCTCATTCCTGTTAGTTTCTGATGATGGATTATCAATAATTGCATCAATCTCTTCCTTTGGCAGTCCATGGACTTTCCCGAGCTCCCTCACAATCGATTTCCCCCTGAATGTGCTTATTGTACCAAGAAGTGCAGTATGGCTGGTGCCGTATCTTTTAAATATATAGTCGATTACTTCATCTCTCTCTTTCCATGAATAGTCGATGTCAAAGTCGGGAGGACTGCTTCGTTTCGGATTTATGAATCTTTCAAAGTAAAGGTTTAGATCAATAGGGTCAACATTGGTGATTTTCAGGCAATAAGCAACAATTGAATTTGCCCCGCTTCCTCTTCCGACATGATAAAAGCCACGTGCCATAGAGTACCGCACTATGTCCCATGTTATAAGGAAATATGCTGAAAAACCAAGTTTGTCGATAATTTCAAGTTCGTGCTTTATTCTTCTTTTTGCTTCATTGTTATTTTTCCCGTACCGGTAAATCATTCCGTCCCACGCAAGTTTTTCAAGTAGCAGCTTGTCGTCGTACCTGCTTGCCGAAAAGATCTTTTTGTTTTTCTGGCTCTCATGATCAAATGATAAGCTGCAATCTTCGAACAGTTTATTTGTATTGGAAATTATAGCCGGGTACTCTGAAAAGGCTTTCCTGATGTTGTCAGACGAATTAAAAAACTCATTCTCACCTGCACATTGCCATGGTTTAAGGTGACTCAGGAGAATATTATTATCAACAGCTCTCAGGCTTTTATGAATGAAGATATCATCGTTACCTGCAAATGTCACAGGGTGCAGTATCACCATTTTGTTCCTGGCGGAAGGAGAGAGGGTAAGCAGCTTGTTTACCTCCTCGGTTCTGATCCCCGTGCGTTCATTATCAAACAGTTTACGGCCTGGTTGTTTTGCCAGTGAATAAATTATATATGCTTCTGAAAATGAAGGTGCCGGGAACGGTACCGGTGTTTTTTCGAAGTTATGGTCTGACAGGAATTCGTTCAGTTGCCTTAATCCGTTGTTGTTGCGTGCTATCCCGATATACTGTAATTCATTATCAATCCTGAATTCCATACCGGCTACCGGTCTGATGTTATTCCTGATACATTCTCCCGAGAATTCCGGTATTGCTGTTGAATTATTGATATCAGTCAGGGTAATAGCTTCCGCGCCTGCATTTTTTGCCTTCAGCACAAGCTCTTCCACGGACATTGTTCCGTAACGCAGGCTGTAATATGAGTGACAATTTAAATACATAATTGAGGCGTCAGGCGTCAGGCAACAGGCGTCAGGTAAACATATAGTACCCTCTCAGTCTTTCTTCCATCATTTCCTGCTCTTTTACAGCGTTTTCGAGCTGTTTAAGGGCTTTTTCCTCTCTTTCGGTGCTGGTCATTACCCCGGCAGCTCTGCGCACCGCATTTCGCCCGAAACGGTTCCTGAGCTTATCCATGGCCATATAAAGACTTACTTTCTCCGGAGTATCGTCAAACATATCGAGCTGCTGGACTCCCCGCACCAGGTGACTGAATCTCACACCGATGAGCCTGATGAGCATGCGCCGCTGGTATAGCCTGGCAAACAGCTCTTTGGATATTTCCGTTAGCACATGGTCGAAAGCGGTATATGGTATCCGTTTCTGCAGGGTGTGTGTATCAAAATTTGAATACCTTATTTTTACTGTTACGCATGAGGTAAGCTTCTCATGTTTTCTCAGCTCATAGGCAATCTTTTCGACCATGCTCACCAGCAGCTGGTTGAGCCTTGCCATATCAGTAGTGTCTTTCTCAAAAGTATGCTCGGTGCTTATAGATTTCTGTTCCGAATAGCTGATCACCGGTGTTGAGTCAATTCCATTGGCTCTTTTCCACATTTCAATGCCGTTTTTCCCCATCAGTTTTTCGAGCATCTCTGCAGGAATATTTCTCAGGGTATAAATAGTTGCTATGCCCATTGACCGGAGCACATGATATGTTTTCTGGCCGATCATCGGGATCTTGCTTATTGAGAGAGGGTCGAGAAAGGGGAGGACAATCTCTTTTCTCACCTCAATCTCTCCGTTAGGCTTTGCTTCGCCGGTTGCGATCTTTGATACGGTCTTGTTTATTGAAAGCCCGATTGAAATTGGCAGCCCTGTCTCTTTAATTATATTCTGGCGCAGTTCGTGCGACCACTTATAACACCCGTAGAACCGGTCCATCCCGGTGATATCGATATAATGCTCATCAATCGACGACTTCTCATAAAGCGGCGATCTTTCGGCGATTATCTCAGTCACAATGTTTGAATAGTTGCTGTACGACTCCATGTCGCCGCGTATTATTATGGCATCGGGACACATATTCCTGGCCATCTTCATCGGCATCGCCGAGCTTACTCCGTATTTCCTGGCCTCATAGCTGCAGCTCGATACTACACCGCGGTCCGACATGCCGCCTATTATCACCGGCTTGCCGGCGAGCCTGCTGTTCTTAAGCCTCTCAACCGATACAAAGAAGGTGTCGAGGTCAAGATGCAGAACAGATCTTTCTATGTTGCCTGAAAAAAATTGTCCGAAAGCTTGCATATAATATTAATATGATATACATTTGATTAAAAATTAATCAATTTTATGATTACAATATAATCAATTTTCATTATGTACTTCACATCTAACATAAAATTTTTAAGAAAAAGGAGGGGCAGGACACAGGATGAGGTTGCCGTTGCCCTTAACCTGAAACGTTCCACCCTCAGCGGGTATGAGAACGGAGTGGCTCAGCCAGGGATCGAAATACTGGTAGCATTCTCGCGATACTTCAACATGTCAATTGACACCATTCTGAAGATCGATATATCAAATCTCTCTGAGAGCCAGCTTGGTGAACTGGAGCGTGGATATGACGCATATATTAAAGGAAGCAACCTTAGAGTTCTTGCTACAACTGTCAACTCCGATAACCTGGAAAATATTGAACTGGTGCCGGAAAAAGCTAAGGCAGGTTATACTACAGGTTATGCTGATCCTGAATACATCGGGGAATTGCCAAGGTTCAGGCTCCCTTTTCTCTCGGAAAAGCGAAAATACAGGACTTTTCAGCTGAAAGGCGATTCAATGCTTCCGATCCCTGACGGTTCATGGGTAACAGGTGAATTTGTTCAGGACTGGCGCGAAATAATCAGCGGAAAGGCTTATGTGGTCTTCACAATAAATGACGGTATTGTCTTTAAGGTTGTGGAAAACAATCTTAAAACTGACGGAAAACTTGTACTATATTCTCTTAACCCGATCTATGAGCCTTATGAAGTCCATATAAAAGAGGTGAAGGAAATATGGAAATTCGTAAACTATATCAGCAATGAACTTCCTGAACCTGTACTGCCTGAAAAACAGCTTATGCAGGCAGTCACTGCCATGAAAAATGATCTTGAAAGAATAAAAGCAAAGATAGGAAGGGATATTTCTGATATAAACGAAGTTAACTGATCAGTGAAGTTAATTCAGTCAAAAAAAAATTAACCGCAAAGTTCACGAATCAAATTATGCAATGGACTCAAAGATAATTACTGCTGAACTACTTTGCGTGCTTTGCTTTTCTTGGCGTTCTTTGCGGTTAAATGATTTCCTATAAAATTCTTTCCTATTCTTTTGTTAAGTCTACTATAAGCTGAATGATCTTTTCGTTTTCTGATACCGGAATCTTCCCTTTATATATATACCTGCAAATCCTGTTTTTATCAAGGATAACCACACTGTAGCTGTCTTTGGGCAGACCCCATAAATTTTGCAATGTGGCATCATAATCGAACAGAATAACTGTTTTAAACTTTTTGGCTTTATTACCCGCAATTGAACGAATAACGCCATTCGGTAACCAGGTTGATTTGCAATCAGTAATCCCAATTCCCTTGAAAAAAACACTATCAATAGTCTTATCAATTTTTACTGCCTTATCAAGAACCTCATTATATGGTTCATTAAGATCCTTCTCATCAGGATCAACATAGTTGACTTGAAGAACTTTACCTGACCAGGAATTCATTGTAAATTCCTTTTTGTCTTTATCCTTGAAGGTCCAGTCCGGAGCTTTCATACCAACTTCAAGCTTTACACCAGTCTGACCATTGATCGAAATCATTGTCAACATTGGGAGCAGGAGAGAAAAGATCATTTTTTTCATACAATTGTTTTTATGATTAGGAACTAAATATATGAATTTTTTATTATAAACTGATTTTTACCTGTTTTTTGAAATAATCCAACTAACAATATTACTTTTGCAGGCTTGAATTTCTTATGCAACCAATACGAAATATTGCAATTATCGCTCATGTAGACCATGGCAAAACAACACTGGTCGACAGGATCATACAGGAATGTAAGGTTCTTGATCAGCGGAAGGAGGCGGGTGATCTCATTCTTGATAGTAATGATCTTGAGCGTGAGAGAGGTATAACTATAATCTCAAAGAATGTTTCAGTCAACTATAAGGGTGTCAAGATCAATATTATAGATACTCCTGGCCATGCCGATTTCGGAGGTGAGGTAGAACGTGTGCTTAAAATGGCTGATGGCGTACTGCTGCTGGTTGATGCATTTGAAGGACCAATGCCGCAGACAAGATTCGTTCTCGGAAAGGCTATAAACCTTGGACTGAAACCGATAGTTGTGGTAAATAAGGTTGATAAGGAAAACTGCCGTCCTGATGAAGTCCAGCAGGATATTTTTGAACTTATGTTCAACCTTGATGCTACTGAAGATCAGCTTAATTTTGAAACTGTTTTTGGTTCATCAAAATTTGGCTGGATGAGCAAAGACTGGAAAAAACCTTCAGAAGATATAAAATATCTACTCGATACCATACTTGAACAGATACCGGAGCCTCAGTATATAGAGGGGACTGCACAAATGCAGGTGGCTTCGCTTGATTATTCAAGTTATGTTGGACGCATCGCAATCGGAAGGGTCTTCAGAGGCACAATTCGTGCCGGTGAAGATTATACCCTCTGTAAGAAGGGCGGTGAAGTCAGGAAAGTCAGAGTTAAAGAACTATATGTATTTGAGGGACTTGGACGTGCAGAGACTGACAGTGTCAGATGTGGTGATCTTTGTGCGGTTATCGGGCTTGATGATTTTGAAATAGGAGATACCCTCGCCGATCTTCTGAATCCTGAAGCACTTCAGCGGATCGAAGTTGACGAGCCAACGATGAGCATGATCTTTACCATCAATAATTCACCTCTTTTTGGTAAAGAGGGGAAGTTTGTAACCTCCAGACATTTAAGAACCAGGCTGTTACGAGAAACAGAAAAGAACCTTGCACTCAGGGTGGAAGAGACCAAATCAGAAGATACTTTCAACGTATATGGCAGGGGAATACTTCATCTTTCTATTCTCATAGAAACAATGCGCCGGGAGGGCTATGAATTCCAGGTAGGAAAACCCAAAGTCATTCTGAAGGATATAAACGGCGTTAAATCAGAACCTTACGAAACATTATCAATTGATGTTACTGCTAATTTCTCAGGAAAAGTCATTGAACTTGTTACCCAGAGGAAAGGTGAGATGGCCGTTATCGAACCTAAAGGGGACCTTATTCACCTCGAATTTGATATACCGGCGAGGGGACTAATTGGTTTGAGGAACAATATGCTTACTGCCACATCGGGTGAAGCTGTTATGTATCACAGGTTCAGAGCTTACGATAAGTACAAAGGAGATGACCTCCTGCCAAAGCAAACAGGTTCAATCATTTCCCTTGACCAGGGAATGGCAACGGGCTATGCAATTGACAGGCTTCAGGACAGGGGCAGGTTTTTTATTGACCCGGGAGAATATGTCTATAAAGGTCAGGTAATTGGGGAATACACCCGCCCAAAAGATCTGGAGGTAAACGTTGTAAAAGGGAAGAAACTTACTAATATGAGGGCATCAGGCTCTGATGAAAGCCTGAAGATAGAGCCAAAGATCAGATTTTCCCTTGAAGAATCGATGGAGCAGATCAAAGATGATGAATACCTGGAAGTTACACCCTTGAATCTCAGGATGAGAAAAATTCCTTTTCACAGGAATATCTGAAAACTGCAGAGTCTTAGGGATCAGCTGAATAACTTAGTAACTCTAATTACCGGAACATTTTATTGACTCAGCGGCTTCCTTGAAAATTATCATATTGTTCAACGAAGTGCCAGGAGTTATCTCACAACCGGCTGATACGATACATCTTCCATTGGTCTGGAAGAAATCATTTTGAACAGATTCTGTTATTGACAAATGATTTCCATCCTGAATTATTGTAACCGGATCAGATTTCCCGCTGAAAAACTGTGAATGATTAAGCAGACTGGTACATTTTCCAAGTGAAGGTACCATGTGGTCAATATCAATAATATCAGCTCCGGTCTTAATCATTTCAGGTAATATTGAGCTTGTATCTCCACATATATGGAGTTTGGCAATTGCACCTTCATTATGTACGTGATCAACAAGTGCTCTTTCCCTTTTATATGCATATTGATTATAAAGGTCGGGGCCTATCTGTGAAGAGAATGCGTCCCCGATTCCAATGCAATGCGCACCAGCTTTGATCTGAAGAGTGATGAATTCCATTGCACATTCAACGATAATATCCAGCGCTCTTTCCGTTGCCTCAGGTTCAAGATAAAAATCAGTAGAAGCATTGGTTGCTCCACGGAGATCGACATATTCTGCAACGGGACCTTCTACCCATCCGACAATAAAATACTCATTTCCAACCTGTTCTCTGAATAATTTTAGTTCACTGAGCCTGTTTCTGCATCTCGGACTGTTTAACGGATTGTAATGTTTAAGCAGTGAAGCCGCATTGGCATCAGGTAAATGTCCACCCTTATCAATCGGAAGTCCATCCTCGGGGTATTCAATCTGGATTCCAAAGGCTGAAGCCTCTGCCCATGGATCCGACATTACTGTTACCCAATCGATTCCGAAATCTTTGGCACAACGTATCATTGCACTGCATTTTGCTTCAGGGATCGTACAAAAATCGCGATATTTCACACTGGCATACTTGGCTGCCCATCTCATAATTATCGGATGAAAAGGAGGATGTTCAACCGGTTCTCCTTTCAGAAAGCGAAGTGTTCGTTCCAGTCCTGTCATAGCTTAAATTGCATTTTATTCAGGTTAATTTCCTTTAATATTCATTAAGAAAATCGTTCAGAGATCTCATAGCCCTGCATGAGCTGATGACAAATTCCAGGCATTTTGCTGAAGTCACCGCAGAATCACTGATTTGTTCTGAAACAAGAAAGCTTTTCAGCTTTAGCAGCTCAATATGCCTGTGGTCTGCTGAAAAACCCCTTGGGGAGCTCTTCAGCTTTTCTCCTTCAATTTCTCCAAAATGCTTTATGAATTCTTTTTCCCGGATTATTTTAACCAGGCTGTCACCCTGTTCTCCGATTTTTTCCCTTATTGCTGATAACCATGGCATTGGTGGAACATAAGCTCCACCTGCAATCATACTGTTACCTGGTTCAACATGGAAATAATAGCCTGCAAACCTGTCGCCGTTTCTTTTTCCGCCACGAACAATAAAAGCCCCAAGATGTGTTTTATAAATCGTTTTGTCATTTGAGAACCTTATATCACGGTTTATTCTGTATGTGCAGCTTTTTGCCTCAAGGCCTTTCAAAATCGGATCGAAAGAAGAAATCTCATCAATGAGTGCTTGCACAAATGATTCAAAATTTGTTCTGGCTGCTTCATATCTTTTCCTGTTTTCGTTAAACCATTCTTTGTCATTATGGTTCTTAAGATCTGTCAGAAAAACGAGTGTTGATTTTTGAATCTGATTCATAATAGTATTTATTGGTATTTTAAATGACAGGATCAAATATAAGAGATTTTAGATCTTTTTAAGATTATGATGGAGTGGGAAATCTAAGTATTTGTATTACCAACTGATAAATTAATCAAAATAAATGATGCGATAATCAAATTATGATTTCTGAAAACAATGCTATTATTATATTTGATTTTTAAGCTATAATTTTAATTAACTAAATATGATCGTAATATGAGTGAAAATTATTCTATCAGTCCCAGCGGTGAGAAATTTCCATTGCCAAAACCTGAAGATTATAAATCAGAATATGCAAAAATTAAGAAACGTGTCGATCAGGAACGTGCAAAGAATCGTGAAATCGTTGTAGTCATGGGCGTTGGATTTGTCGGTGCTGTTATGGCAGCTATTGTTGCCGATACTGTCGACAAGAAAAGCCGCAAACCATCAAAATTTGTTATCGGGATGCAGCGTCCGAGTGCAAGAAGCTTCTGGAAGATTCCAATGCTTAACCGCGGTATTTCTCCTGTTAAAGCCGAGGATCCTGAAGTAGATCCTATGATTGCTCGTTGTGTCAATGAGAAGAAAACTTTAATGGCCACATATACCTACGATGTTCTTAAGCTGGCTGATGTTGTCGTAGTTGATGTACAATGCGATTACCTGAAAGAAGACCTTGGTAATGTGAGAACAGGACAAACAGATATGGCAGCCCTTGAAGCTTCACTTGGGGTAATAGCAGAAAATATTCCGCCCAAAGCGCTCGTATTGATCGAAACAACTGTAGCCCCGGGAACAACGGAACAGGTTGCCTATCCGATAATGAAAAAGATTTTTACGAAACGTGGAATCAAATCAGACCCTTTGCTGGCTCATAGTTACGAAAGAGTTATGCCGGGTCGGAATTATGTAGCTAGTATTCGTGATTTCTGGAGGGTCTGCAGCGGGATAAATGAAGATGCAAAGAAAAGGGTAGTAAAATTCCTGACTGAAGTATTGAATACTGAAAAATTCCCATTGACTGTTATGGATCGTCCGATAGAATCAGAGACTTCCAAAATTGTCGAAAATAGTTACCGGGCCACTATTCTGGCTTTCCTGGATGAATGGAGTCTCTATGCAGAACGTAATGGTGTTGACCTGGTTAAAGTTATAAAAGCCATAAAAGTAAGGCCGACGCATAGCAATATTCTTTTCCCGGGTCCCGGAATAGGAGGGTACTGCCTTCCGAAGGATGGGGGTTTGGGTGTCTGGGCATACAAGCATATCCTTGGTTTTGAGGATGATATTTTCAAAATCACGCCAATGGCAATAGATATAAATGATACACGTGGTTTGCATGTCGGACAGCTTACGCGAGATGCCCTCAGGAATATGGGCCAGCCGATTGCCTCAGCAGATATTCTGGTACTTGGTGCAGCTTATCGCGAAGATGTTGGCGACACCCGGTACAGCGGTTCTGAAATTGTAATCAGAAAACTTGCCGAAATGGGTGCTGAAATAAGAGTTCATGATCCGTATGTTGAGCACTGGTGGGAATTTGAACAGCAGGACTCTTATCCTGGTGTTGGACAAAGCAAGGCACGTTTCTTCCGTAATCAGGAGAAACTGAAGGAAATACGGATAGAGCAGAATATGAACAAAGCTCTGAAAGGCGCTGATGCGGTTATTCTGGCAGTTCCTCATGAGGCTTATCTGAAGCTTGATCCCGATAAAGTTGTAAAGACAATAGGCAAACCTGCAGCAATCGTTGACTGCTTCGGAATATTAACAGACGATAAAATACGGAGATATTTCCAGCTTGGATGTGAAGTAAAAGGATTAGGCCGCGGACATATACAACGTATCAAGGAGGAAATCCGGAAAGGTTAAAACACTTTATCAATTGAAGAAACAGTCGATAAAAAAATAAATGCCGAATTTCATGGAGGGAGAGTGCTGTTGACAACAATATCAAAGATGGGGTCGGGGATGGATTTAATAAGAGCAATTACCCGGATATTTACGTTATTTTTCTTTTCCTCAGCTTTCGGATTGAATCTGATTGCGCAGACAGCTCCTGTATTCAGCAGAGAGCACGGATTCTATGATCTACCTTTCGCCCTGACAATTTCTGCTTCTGATCCCGATGTAAAAATATATTTCACTACTGATGGAAGCGCTCCCGGGTCGTCCAACGGAACACTTTATACAACCCCTCTGAATATCAGCAAGACTACAATTTTAAGAGCTGTCTGCATTAAAAACAACCTGGCGGCTGGCTCTATAACTACAAGGACTTACATTTTCCTTGAAGATGTAATTCATCAATCGAATACACCTCCGGGTTATCCATCGGCCTGGGGACCATATACAGGTATTACCGGGACAGCTATTGCAGATTATGAAATGGATCCTGAAATGATGGCTGATCCGCAGTTTGCGGAATCGGTTAAAGAAGCTTTGCTGGAAATTCCTACAATTTCGATTGTCACTGATAAGAGATATTTTTTCAGCGATAGCAAAGACCCGGAAACAGGAGGGATCTATATTTATACTGGCCCTCCTTTAACTAATACCACAAATGGTCTGGGCTTTGGGTGGGAGAGGCCTGCCTCTTTCGAATTTTTTGATTCGGGCGATTCAGTATCGCTTCAGGTTAATTGCGGAGTAAGGATTCAGGGTGGTCACAGCCGCCGTCCTGAAAAAACGCCGAAACATTCTCTACGCCTCGTTTTCAAAAGCGAATACGGACCTGCAAAACTGAATTTTCCGCTATTCGGAGCGGACGCCCTGCCGGTTTACAATACAATAATCCTTCGTGCAGGATTCGGCAATACATGGGTTCACTGGAGCCAAAGTGAACGTGCAATGGCACAATACCTCAGGGACAGATGGTCGAAAGATACCCACCAGGCAATGGGACATTTCTCCAGTCATGGTTTCTATGTGCATCTGTATATCAACGGATTATACTGGGGTCTGTATAATCCTTCAGAAAGACTCGACAATGATTTTGCAGCTGCATATCTTGGAGGGAATGCTGAGGATTTTGATGTGATAAAAGATTACACTGAAATCGTCGACGGGAACCTGATAGCCTGGAATGGGATGATGGCTATGGCTAATGCGGGTCTTTCATCGAATGATGTTTACCAGAGTTTCAGGGGAAATAATCCCGACGGAACCGTAAATCCGGAAATAGAACCGATGGTCGATGTAGAAAATCTTGCAGATTATATGCTGCTGAACTTTTACGGAGGCAACTGGGACTGGGATCATCATAACTGGGTTGCAATCAGGAACCGGGTTAACCCCGGAAAGGGATTCCAGTTCTTTTGCTGGGATGAAGAACATATGGTTGAAACTGTGAATGCAAATATCATTAACGAAAACAATAATAATTGTCCCAGTCGTATTTTTCAGCAACTGATGAAGAACGCGGAGTTCCGGCGGCTCTTTGCTGACCGTGTTCAAAAATTCTGCTTCGAAGGAGGTGCACTTACTCCATCATCAGCAGGTGGAAGGTGGCGTTCCCGGTCTGCTGAGATTGATAAGGCAGTGGTCGCTGAATCGGCGAGATGGGGAGATTACCGTCGCGATGTACACAGCTGGCAGACAGGGCCGTTTGACCTCTATACCAGGGAAGCCTACTGGTTACCGCAAAATATTTTTATGACAGGAACTTATTTCCCAAACCGTACAGACGTTTTTGTAGAACAGCTGAGAAGTGCCGGTCTCTTTCCTTCGGTTAATGCTCCCTCTTTCAAAATTAACAATATACCGGTTTCCGGTAAAACAATTGCTCCCGGAGATATACTTACAATGACAGCAGAAGATGGCATTATATATTACACAACTGATGGAAGCGATCCGGTTGTCTGGAAGCCGGCTTCTGCCGTTTCTGCCACAGCAATCAAATATACGGGCCCTTTGACTCTGAAAGAATCAAGCCATATTAAAGCGAGGGCTTTTTTTAATAGTGTCTGGAGTACACTTAATGACAGATTTTTTATTGTTCCTGAAAACTTCAATGATATTAAAATCACTGAAATTCAATATCACCCGTTGGAACAGGATGCCATTGAAAATTCAGAATTTGAGTTTATCGAAATAAAGAATACAGGAACATCGACACTCGATATTGGCGGATTCCGGTTCATTGAGGGAATAAAATTCGAATTTCCTCAGGAGACCCAGCTAGGGCCAAAGAAATTTTTAGTACTGGCCTCTGATAAAAAATACTTTTACAGACGTTATGGATTTGTCCCGTTTGACGAATATGACGGACAGCTTGAGAACAGCGGGGAACAGATAATTCTCGTAACGGCTGAAAATGACACAATTTGTTCATTGACCTATTCTGACACTAATGGCTGGCCTGAAGTGTCTGATGGCAGCGGAAAGTCCCTCGTTCCGTATGAAATTAATCCATCGAATGACCAGGACAGTCCCTTATTCTGGCGCTCTTCGTACCATGTGGGCGGGTCACCGGGAGCTGACGATATATTAATTGCAGAAAATGGAGCCAAACCGGAAGTTGTGACACTGTTTCAAAATTATCCTAATCCATTTGCAGACTTTACAAATGTCCTGTACTTCCTGAATGAAAATGCCCATATTAATATATCAGTTTATAATATATTGGGGCAGCGAATTATTACCGTTAAAGATGATCATGACCTATCAGGTTATCATTATATACAATGGAAGGGGCTCGACCAGAATGGTGACATAGTTGCCAATGGCATTTATTTCCTGAGAATTGAAGCAAAAGGCTTGAATGATAGAGAATTTAGGACTCGGAAAATGATACTAAAAAGGTGAACAACCAGAAAAAATCTTGTAAATGATTGAAAATGAAGGCTTAAAGAGGGAAATAGGTCTTTGGGGATTAGTTTCCAATTCCCTTAATATTATAATCGGTGCCGGTATTTTTATTCTTCCCGTTGTAATTTATGAACGATTGGGTACAGCCAGTGTCTGGGCATACCTTGTCTGCGGCTTGCTTATGATACTGATTATGCTTTGTTTCGCCGAAATTGGAACTAGGATTACACGGACCGGCGGAGCATATTCTTATATAGAAGATGCTTTTGGAAAGTATGCAGGTTTTCTTACCACCAACATTTTCATATTCGGTGCTGCTGTCATGGCAAATGCTGCCGTTGCAAACGGACTGGCAGATACACTGGCATATTTTCTGCCATTCTTTAAGCTTAAATGGATAAGGATACTATTCTTTTTAATAATGTTTGGCAGCCTTGCATATTTCAATATTATAGGGATCAGAAAAGCAATTATGATTGTCAAAATCAACACTTTAGCCAAACTGGTTCCATTGTTGATGATAGCTTTATTTGGATGGTTCTTTGTAACACCATCAAATCTAACATTATCAGGTGGTCACTCAATGCCGGATCTTGGAGAAATGTCACTGATTCTCATTTTTGCATTTGTCGGAGCTGAGACTGCACTGAATGTCAGCGGAGAAATAAAGAATCCCGGAAAAAATATTCCCAGGGGAATTATCATAAGCGTAGTTGCTGTAATGATTTTATATATTCTGATCCAGTTGACGGTCCAGGGTATACTCGGAACCTCAATTACTCAGTTCAGCGGAGCGCCATTGGCTGAAGCGGCGAAGAGGATGATGGGACCTGCCGGAGCGACAATTGTGATAATCGGAGCATCATTTTCAATGTTTGGTAATATAAGCGGAATGGTACTGAATATGCCGCGTATCCTGTTTGCGTCCTCACGTGACAATGTTATAGCGGTCAAAGGGCTTTCCAGGGTTCATCCGCGATATCTGACACCATATACTGCAATAATCTGTTATGCCGCTCTTGGTTTCATTTTTTCAGCTCTTGGCGAATTCAAACAGCTGGCAATGCTTTCAAGTGCGTCATATTTATTGATTTACCTTGGAGTTGTACTTTCTGTGATTAAGTTCAGGATTTCGCGATCGGAGGGGCCAGGTTTATATAAAATCCCGGGAGGATATGCAGTTCCGGTTATTTCCGCCTTCACCATAATCTGGGTTCTTTCAAATCTGCCGGGAAAAGAATTGCTGGCAATGATGATCTTTATTTCGATACTGAGCCTGGTTTATTTTGTGTTGAGATTAATCCGCAAATAATTGAAGGTCGATGTCAAGCGGCAGAGCTGGTAATCAGCCGAACCGGGCGCAAATTCTTATAAATCCAAAAAGCCTATAATTAATATTATGTCAAATAGAAACATTTAATACCAACCCCATCCTGTTCCTTCTTATCTAATCAAACTCTATCTATTCCCAGGATATTGCTTTATGGACTTTCGACTTAGTTATTAAGGTAATACCCTATTTCTTCCTGATCTGTTTTGTCAAGCATTGTCAGACTTGGAATATTATAAAGATCTAAATCCGGATTGTCAATAGACCCGCTAATTGAAGTGCGAATAAAGCTGTAGCCATTTCTTTTAGCTGCGGCAATAATATCCGGATCCCCTGCACCATCACCGAATGGTAATGCAAAAATATTTACGTCTGAAGGAACATATGTTTCGATCAGACTTTTTGATTTTCCAAGTTCGTAATCAAGAAACAGATTATATTCATCAATGTTTGAAAAACCAGCTTTACGAACAAGTAAATACTGGTGTGAGTAACTATGAGAACCAAAAGTAAATGGTCTGGTTCCACCAGGAAGCATGTAATTACTCATATATTCAATTTCATAGCTTTTAAGGAAGGAATCCCTGCCAATCATTTCTGCCCATAGAAAAAACGTGGCTTTCATCCTGTACTTCTTCAGCAACGGTACAACTGAAATGTACCACGAGCAATCTCCATCATCAAAGCTTATAATGGCACAATTACCTTCCGGCATCGTTCCTGATTCTTTAACAATTCTTAAATCATTGAAACTAATGATATTTATATTGTTCTTTATCAAATACTTAAGGTCAGATTCAAAATCAGCAGCACTTCTTTCATATAAGTTTAATGCTTCTCCAGCTGTAATCCGGTGATAAAGAAGAACAATGATCTTTCCTTTGTCAGGTGGAATTATATCATTTGTCCTGGTACATCCTGAGAATGCCATGATCATGACAATAATAAGATAGACAATACCCTTTTTCATATTAAGAATTCAGTACAAAGGACCAGGGTCATTTTGCCATTGAAAAAAAGCCTTCCTTAATTAAAAGAAAGGCTTTATAAGTACTTTAGAATTAATGGTTTATATACTTTTTATCAGTCCTATTTAATTGCATCGAGCCTGGCTTTAATATCGTCATATTCCTTGGTCATTTTCAGACGATAGTAAAGTTCTTTTAACTGCTGCATTGCATAAACATCATCAGGTTTAAGGTCATGAGCTTTTCTCATGTATGGTAAAGCTTTGGCATACACTGCATTAGCTTCATCTATAGCAACAGTATATTTATTTACATCCATTATATCATTTGCCTTAAGGAACATATCGGCAGCTTTATTTATATATGCAGCTCCAAGCCCATATTGATTTTCAAAATAATCTGATTTAAGCTCTATTGATCTGGTAAGTTCAGAAATAGCATCATCAAATTTGTTCTGGTTCAGGTACATTATTCCTGTCGCAAAGTAAAGGCTGAAGTTGTTGGGATCCTGCTGCTTCGCTATCTTGATATATTTAAGTGCTTCATCAGATTTATTACCCTTGAGATAGAAATCGATCAGTTGCAGGGTAACAGTGTTGTCGCCAGGGAACTTATTCGGAAGGTCAAGGAGATAAGCTTCTGCTTTTGCCGTATCACCCATACCCATTAGACTTTCAGAAATCTGAAGATAAGGGGTGATTCCCAGATACTTATATTCAGCACACTTTTCGAAATACTTTATTGCTTCTGCATATTTTTTAGAATTTACAGCAGCCAGTCCTGCATTATAATACATGCCTGTATCGAGAGCTCCGGCATATTTATCGCTTTCAGTTATCTGTATCTGTGTTGAAAATGCGTTATATGCTCCTTCATAATCCTTTGCTTCAAACAATTTTGAACCCTGATTATAAAGACTTAGAGCTAATGAGTTATAGATCATATTTGTTATAATCTTCTTTTTTGTGTTGCCCTTTGTGTCAAGCGCAATAGCTTTTTCATAAGATGCATAGGCTTCTGCGAGTGGATCTTTATAAAAGGAATTGTATTTGGGATTATCAGCCTCATAAATTGCCTGGCATAATTTACCTTTTACAAAATATGTATTGAACCAGTTACTGGTCTTTTCGTCGGTAAATGCCTGATCAAGTGATTCTTTGGCTTTATCAAGTGCTCCCTGGTCTATAAAACTTTGTGCTGCGGTCACTTTCCCCTTTTGTGCCAGGGCTCCTAAGGAAATACTAACGACTGCTATCAGCAGAAAAAACTTTTTCATGATTATAATTTTAATTTGTTTTGTTTGTTTGTCTAAAAAATAATTTTTCAAATTTATAACATTAGTTATTAATCTTCAAATTCTTTGCCATTTTCCTCCGGATTGGAATTTTTTTCTTCAATTTCGGTATTTTCAACAGCCTCTTCATCATCATTTACCTCCACACATGCTACCGAAGCTATAATATCATTCTCTTTAAGGTTTATCAGTCTTACGCCCTGAGTTGCCCTGCCCATCACCCTCAGAGCCGAAACCGGGCTCCTGAGAATATTACCGAACTGGGTAATAATCATAAGGTCATAATTATCAGTCACATCTTTTAGAGCAATAAGTGTACCTGTTTTTTCGGTGACATTGATAGTCTTCACTCCTTTTCCTCCCCTGTTTGTAATTCTGTATCCATCGATATCTGATCTTTTTCCATATCCTTTTTCAGAGACCACGAGGATATCCTTTTCTTTGTTTTCGACTGTAATCATACCGATGACAAAATCTGTTTCCTCATTTGCCAGCCGGATACCCCTTACTCCGGATGCAGTACGTCCCATTGGCCGTACTGATTTTTCCATGAAACGGATTGCTCTGCCGGATTTCACTGCCAGCATAATATGATGATTACCGTTGGTCATCCTCGCTTCGAGAAGTTCGTCGCCTTCCCTCACTGTTATAGCATTGACTCCATTGGCACGAGGCCTGGAATAAGCCTCAAGCGATGTTTTTTTGATTATTCCTTTTGTGGTGCACAGAACGATGTAATTATTGTTGATATATTCAGCATCATTCAGGTCTTTTACATTGATAAAGGCTCTTACATTATCATCAGGCTCAATGTTGATGAGATTCTGCATCGCTCTCCCCTTGGAGGTTCTGGATCCCTCCGGGATATTATAGACCTTTAGCCAGTAACATTTTCCCTTGCTGGTAAAAAAGAGCATCGTATTATGCATTGTTGCTATATAAAGATGCTCGATGAAATCCTCGTCTCTTGTTGTGCCTCCCTTCGAGCCTGTACCCCCTCTGTTTTGTCTCCTGAAATCTGTGAGGGGTGTCCTTTTTATATAGCCCAGATGAGAAATTGTAATAACCATCTCATCGTCGGCATAAAAGTCTTCGGGATTAAATTCCTCAGCATTCGGAACTATTTCTGTCCGTCTTTTATCACCATATTTTTCTTTTATTTCAAGAAGTTCGTCTTTAATTATCTTCAATTGAAGGTCAATGTTGGCAAGGACACTTTTAAGATAATCTATAAGGTCCATAACCTCCTTGTATTCAGCTCTTAGTTTTTCCTGTTCAAGTCCGGTAAGCTGGCGAAGCCTCATATCAACGATTGCCCTTGACTGAATTTCTGACAGGCCAAACCGTTCCATAAGTCTTTCTCTTGCCATATCGGGTGTCTGGGAAGATTTGATGATGGCAATTACTTCATCAATATTATCACTGGCAATGATCAGCCCTTCAAGTATATGAGCTCTTTTTTCTGCCTGATCGAGGTCAAATTTAGTTCTCCTGAGAATTACCTCGTGCCTGTGTTTGACGAAATAATGTATCAGGTCCCTGGTGCTGAGAGTTTTTGGTCGGCCTTTTACCAGGGCTATATTATTTACATTAAAAGAAGTCTGAAGTGATGAAAATTTATACAGATGGTTCAAGACGACATTTGCACTGGCATCCTTCTTTAGAATAATAACGATGCGCATACCGTTACGGTCCGATTCATCATTGATATATGAAATTCCTTCAAGCTTCTTCTCATTAATAAGGTCGGCAATCTTACGGATCATCTCAGCCTTATTTACCATATATGGAATTTCAGTAACGATTATGCATTCGCGGCCTGAGTGAGTCAGTTCGATTTCAGTTTTTGCCCTGACCATAATCCTTCCGTGTCCGGTCTCACAGGCTTCCCTGATTCCCTGTTCACCATAAATAATTCCACCGGTCGGGAAATCGGGACCTTTAACATATTTTAATATCTCATCAGTGGTGATATCGTTATTATCGATATAGGCTATGGTTGCATCAATGATTTCCGAAAGGTTATGCGGAGCCATATTCGTGGCCATTCCAACTGCAATCCCTGATGCTCCGTTAACCAGAAGGTTTGGAATACGGGTTGGTAAAACTGAGGGTTCTTTAAGTGAATCATCAAAATTGGGTTGAAAATCCACGGTATCCTTATCAATATCACCAAGCATTTCTTCGGCAATTTTTCTAAGCCTTGCTTCTGTGTAACGCATTGCTGCAGGACTATCGCCGTCTACTGAACCAAAGTTGCCCTGACCATCAACCAGCGGATATCTCATCGACCAGTCCTGAGCCATCCTTACCATAGCATCATATACAGATGTATCGCCGTGCGGATGATATTTACCCAACACCTCCCCCACTATCCTTGCAGACTTTTTATAAGACTTATTTGAAAGTACCCCCAGGTCAGACATTCCATAAAGAACCCGGCGGTGAACCGGTTTTAAACCGTCCCTCACATCAGGTAATGCCCTCGAAACAATGACCGACATTGAATAATCAATGTAGGCCGACTTCATTTCCTCCTCAATGTTTACCTGTACTATCCTCTCTCTCTCAGCCATAACATATTAATAGTTAAATAATTACAAAACAAAAATCCTATCGCGGAATTGAATTACGAAAATAGTGATAATTTGGCTATTTTTGAGCTATTCTTGAAGTGAATTTTTAACATTCATTGTTCATAAATGGGCATGAAAATTGCCATACTTAAATATTGCATAATTTAACTTTGAATTTGATGTAATATGTACTTTTGTCGGATAGCACTGACATAATGACGGACAACTGAAAAAATAAATGAATTAAGACAAAATAATATATGGATTCACAATTTTCGCAAAAAGTAAAAGATATTCTAGGATATAGTAAGGAAGAAGCTATAAGGCTGGGAAACAGTCATATAAGTCCCGAGCATCTTTTTCTCGGCATTTTAAGGGATGGTGAAGGTGTGGCAGTAGATATACTGATGAACCAGGGTATCGATCTGATGGTACTAAAGGGATCGCTTGAGAAAAGTATAAAGGTCGAAAGTCCTGTTCCTGTTGCAGATCATGAGGTGATTCCGCTCTTAAGAAGCACTGAAAGAATACTCAAGCTTGTATATCTGGAAGCAAAATCTCTGAAAAGCGGCACTATTGAATCTGAGCACCTGCTGCTGGCAATTCTGAAAGATGAAAATGCACTTGTGACAAGGTTCCTTTCTGAAATGGATGTTGATTATCAGTCTGTTAAAAGAATGGTTGAAGCCGGATCACCCAGCGCAAAGGCCGATTATCCCAGAGATGAGGATGATGAAGGACAGGGATTCGGACCGCAGGGAAAAGGCCAGTCCGGAGCTCCGGCAAATCCAAAATCATCATCAGATACTCCTGTGCTTGATAATTTTGGCATTGATCTTACAAAAGCTGCTGAAGAAGGGAGGCTTGATCCTGTTGTTGGCCGCGAGCGTGAAATCGAACGACTCGCCCAGATACTCTCCAGGAGAAAGAAAAATAATCCTGTTCTTATAGGTGAACCGGGAGTCGGTAAATCTGCTATTGCTGAAGGACTTGCACTTCGTATTACAAAAAGGAATGTTTCACGGGTGCTGTTCAACAAGAGGGTTGTGGCTCTCGATCTCGCATCAATTGTAGCCGGGACAAAATACAGGGGACAATTTGAGGAAAGGATGAAAGCTATTCTTAATGAGCTTTCAAAGAATGACAATATAATACTGTTTATTGATGAAATTCACACGATAGTAGGTGCCGGAGGTGCAACCGGCTCGCTTGATGCAGCAAACATGCTCAAGCCGGCACTTGCAAGAGGCGAAATCCAGTGTATAGGAGCTACCACCCTTGATGAATACAGACAGCATATTGAGAAAGACGGCGCTCTTGAAAGAAGATTTCAGAAAGTTCTGGTTGAACCAACCTCCATAGAAGAGACGATTCATATCCTTCATAATATAAAGGAGAAATACGAGGAACATCATAATGTAAATTATACTGATGATGCAATCGAAGCATGTGTAAGGCTTACGAACAGATATATTTCTGACCGTTATCTGCCAGATAAAGCCATTGATGCTCTTGATGAATCCGGATCCAGGGTCCATATTTCAAATATTGTTGTTCCTGAGAAGATCCTCACCCTTGAGAAACAATTTGAGGAGACCAAGAAGGAAAAGATGACAGCTGTGAAAAATCAGAATTTTGAGAAAGCTGCCAGTTTCAGGGATCGTGAGAAGGACCTGCTCGATCTGCTCGATCAGGAGAAGAAAAAATGGGAAAAAGAACTAGCCGTTAACAGGGAAACAGTTGATGCAGATAAGGTTGCTGAAGTAGTTGCTATGATGACTGGTGTTCCTGTTCAGAGAATTGCCCAGACAGAAGGTACACGACTTTTGAAAATGGCAGATGAACTCAGGGGAAGTGTCATCGGCCAGGATGAGGCAATTCATAAAGTAGTTAAATCAATTCAAAGAAACAGGGCCGGGCTTAAAGATCCTAATAAACCAATCGGTACATTTATTTTTCTCGGACCTACAGGTGTGGGAAAGACACAGCTTGCAAAGGTACTTGCCAAATTCCTTTTCGATACAACTGATAATCTTGTCAGGATCGATATGAGTGAATATATGGAGAAATTCTCTGTTTCACGCCTCGTCGGTGCACCTCCGGGATATGTAGGGTACGAAGAGGGAGGCCAGCTGACAGAGAAAGTGAGGAGAAAACCATATTCTGTCGTCCTTCTTGATGAAATTGAGAAAGCACATCCCGATGTTTTTCATATCCTTCTCCAGGTTCTCGATGAAGGCCAGCTTACCGATAGTCTTGGGCGCCGTGTTGATTTCAGAAATACAATAGTCATACTGACTTCAAATATTGGATCAAGACAAATTGCTGAGTTTGGACATGGAGTAGGATTTGATACCCAGGCAAGGAAGACCACAAGAGATGAGCAGAACAAGAGCATTCTCCAGAAAGCTCTTCAGAAGACCTTCGCACCTGAATTTCTGAACAGGATCGATGATGTGATCATGTTCAATTCACTTGGCAAAGAGGAAATCAACAAGATTATTGACCTTGAATTGAAAGGGCTTTACGACAGGGTCAAATCACTTGGTTATCAGCTTAAAATTGCAACTGGTGCCAGAGATTTTATAGCTGAAAGAGGCTTTGATGCAAATTATGGAGCCAGACCACTGAAAAGAGCTATCCAGAAATATCTTGAAGATCCTATGGCAGAAGTGCTTATAAAAGCCGGACACAGCGATGGGGATATAATAAATGTAGTGTTTAACAGCGCTAAATCGGAAATTAAGATCAAGATACTTAAGAAGAAGGAACTTTCGGAAGATACTGACGATCAGACCCCGACCTCCTGACGGGATCAGGCAGGCCTTCCAAACAGATCAAAATCAGTTGATTGTGTCATCTCAACCTGGTAGAAATTACCGGGTTTAAGATTATAGTCAGCTGAAATAAGAACCTCCTGGTCGACTTCAGGGCTGTCATATTCCGTACGTCCGGTAAAAAAGTTACCCTCCCTCCTGTCGATAATCACCTTAAGTTTCTGCCCCACAAGCTTTTCATTTATTTCGGCCGAAATTGACTGTTGTATTTCCATCAGTTCAGAAACCCTTGATTCTTTTATCTCATCCGGAACATCATCCTGGTAATTACTGTACGAATAGGTACCCTCCTCATGAGAATAGGCAAAAACTCCAAGCCTGTCAAACCTGAATTCTTTAATAAATTCTTTTAGTTCAAGAAATTCCTTTTCGGTTTCACCGGGATGTCCGGCAATAAGCGTAGTCCTGATAGCTGCCCCCGGTATTTCGTTCCGTAACCTGTTCAGTACTGACTCTGTCTCTTTACGGTCATGAGACCTTTTCATCATCATGAGCATTTTGTCGTTGATATGCTGTATGGGGATATCAATATAACGGCAGATCCGGGGATTATCCCTGATCATCCCGATAAGCTGCATCGGGAAGTTTGCAGGATAGAGATAATGCAAACGGATCCATTCCAGTGATTCAATTTTAAGGAGCTCGCTGACAAGTTCAGGAAGCTTCTGTGTTTTATAAAGGTCGAGACCGTAATAGCTTAAGTCCTGGGCAATCAGTATCAGTTCTTTGACCCCTTTTTCAGCCAGCTGTTCAGCCTCACTGACCAGCTCTTCAATTGGCCTGGAGATACACTTACCCCTGATTAAAGGAATAGCACAGAACGCACAGATCCTGTCACATCCTTCAGATACTTTGAGGTATGCATAATGTCCGGGGGTTGTAATTGTCCTGCTTGTCATCAATTCTTTTCTGAATTTCACACCTACTTCGTTGAGGATCTCTTCAATATTATTAACCCCGAAATATTTTTTTACTTCAGGTATTTCGGTTTTCAGAGCCTCCATGTATCGTTCAGCAAGGCAGCCCATAACGTAGAGATTTTCAATTTTTCCTGTTTTACGTGCTTTTACAAATCGCAAAATAGTATCGATACTTTCTTCTTTGGCATCGTTAATGAACCCGCAGGTATTGATAATTACTGTCGAGGCTGAATAATCATTTGAATCATGAAGAATATTATAGCCACCAGACTGAAGCTGATTAAGGAGCTTTTCGGAGTCAACGATATTCTTTGAACACCCGAGAGTTACAATATTGATATTTTTATTTTTCATATTTATTTCAACTACCCCCTTCCCAACCTTCTCCGACTGCTGGCGGAGGCAGGAGTTAATCTTCCCGCCTGGCGGGATAAGAAAGGGGGTCTTAAACAAGTAGATCAGATATTATGAACTAAACAGAGAGTCTACAAATTCAGTACTGTTGAATACCTGAAGATCCTCCATCTTTTCACCGATACCGATATACTTAACAGGAATTTTGAACTGGTCAGATATACCTATCACTACTCCACCTTTAGCGGTACCGTCGAGCTTAGTAATTGCAAGGGCTGTGACATCTGTTGCTGCAGTGAATTGTTTTGCCTGCTCAAAAGCATTCTGACCGGTCGATCCGTCAAGGACTAGCAGGACTTCATGCGGAGCACCCGGAAGGACTTTTTCCATAACTCTCTTAATTTTAGAGAGTTCAGTCATCAGGTTTATTTTATTATGCAACCTGCCGGCTGTATCTATAATAGCTATATCGTATCCGCCCGCAACAGCCGACTTAACTGTGTCAAAGGCAACTGATGCCGGATCTGAGCCCATCTGTTGTTTCACCAGGCTGACCCCGGTTCTGTCGGCCCAGATCTGAAGCTGGTCGATAGCGGCAGCCCTGAATGTGTCGGCAGCTCCAAGAAGAACTTTTTTCCCTGCTTTTTTATATTGGTATGCGAGTTTAGCAATAGTGGTTGTTTTCCCTGAGCCATTCACTCCTACTATCATTATTACATAAGGAGAAGATTCAGATGAGGCGGAGAAATCAGATTTCTGATAAGCGGTATTGTTTTCGAGAAGAGCAACAATCTCTTCTTTCAAAATTATATTCAGTTCACTGGTATTCAAGTATTTATCTCTGGCTACTCTGGATTCAATCCTTTCTATTATTTTAATTGTGGTAGCGACTCCGACATCTGATGATACCAGGACCTCCTCAAGATTATCAAGAACCTCATCATCGACCCTGGATTTACCTGCAACAGCCCTGGAAAGTTTTGTAAAAACACTCTCCTTGGTTTTTTCCAGGCCCTTATTAAGGCTCTCTTTGTTCTCCCTGGTAAAAAATCCCAAAAAAGCCATTTCTTTGATTTAATAGATGATTAAATATAAAAAAAGCTTTCTTCAGCATTGAAGAAAGCTCTGAATATCTTCCTGTTGGATCAGGGATTATTTCTTATTGAAAAAGTCCTTGATATGATCATTATGGACTATCTCCTCTTTGAACTGGTAAGCACCTGTTTTGTCAGATTTTAACATTTTGATGCATTTGGTAAATGTTCTGCCTGCACCAGTTTTCAACGATGCAACTACTTTCTTTGCCATAGTATAATCAGTTTACTTTATTTCTCTGTGAAGTGTATATTTTTTCAGGATCGGATTATATTTCTTTCTCTCTAGCCTGTCAGGAGTGTTTTTCCTGTTTTTAGTGGTAATATATCGTGACATCCCGGGCACTCCGCTCTCTTTGTGTTCGGTACATTCCAGTATTACCTGCTGTCTGTTCCCTTTTGTCTTCTTTGCCATTATTTAGATAATTTAATAATTCAAAATGTAACCTTTTTCCTTTGCTTCCTTAAGGGCTGCTGTCAGTCCTTTTTTGCTGATAAGACGTATTCCTGCTGCTGATACTTTAAGAGATATCCATCTCTCTTCTTCCGGCAGGTAATATCTCTTCATAAAGAGATTAGGATAGAATTTTCTCTTAGTCCTTCTTTTTGAATGCGATACATTGTTCCCTACCATCGCTTTCTTCCCTGTAACCTGACAAATCTTTGACATCGATATTTGTATTACTTCTTTTCTAACAATTATGCCTTTAAAAACGAAGCGCAAAATACGTGATTTTTATCTGATTAACCAAATATTTCTGTCACTTTTTTTAAACATGAAGCATAACTGAAGTTTAACGGCTTATTATCTGCCTCCTGACAAGGCTGAGCGCGGCTATTGAAAACCTGTTGATATTGGTAAGTCTGTCATTCCCGAACAGATGCTTTTCAGAGATTGTTCCTCTTTCGGAAGCTACAGCTATACAGACTGTTCCGACAGGTTTTTCATCAGATCCTCCTTCAGGACCTGCAATGCCTGAAGTAGCAACCGAATAGTCAGTTTTCAGGAGGTCCCTTGCTCCTGCTGCCATTCTTTCAGCAACCTCAGTACTTACTGCTCCATACTTCTCCAGCAAAGTTTGAGGAACTTTCAGTAATTCACTCTTTATTTTATTATCATATGCAATAATAGATCCCTTGTAATATATCGAGCTTCCCGGAATGCTGGTCAGCATATGTGCAATTTTGCCTCCGGTACAGCTTTCAGCTGTTGAGATAGTCTTACCCCTTTCTCTCAGTAATTTTCCGATCACTATTTCGAACGAATCCTCATTTTCTCCGTAGATAAGTTCAGGTATTACTGAATAAAGTTTATTTACCTGTTCCTCTATAATATTGTTCACCAATACGTTACTGGCTCCGGTTCCGGTGAGTCTCAGCTTTATGATCCCTGCTGCGGGAAGATACGCAAGCTTAATTTCTGAAGGCAGGTCGGCTTCAAATCCGGTAAGAAGTTCCGCCAGCCTGGCTTCAGGAGTACCGTATGTCATTATATTCCTGTGAATTATAACCTGTGATGTGAATCGTCTTTTCAACTCAGGAAGCACATGTTCGGTCATAATATATTTCATCTCATGAGGAACACCAGGCATTGAAATATAGATTGTCCCATCCTTCTCAAACCACATCCCTGGTGCGGTACCGGCTCCATTTTTTAGCACCCTGCATGATTCAGGCACTTCAGCCTGTTTCCGGTTATTTTTGTTCATTGGAAAATTACGTCGCTTCATCATTTCCTCAATCATTTTAAGGACTTCAGGATTGATTACAAGCCTGGTTTTGAAGTATTCGCAAAGTGTTTGTTTCGTGATATCATCACTCGTCGGACCAAGTCCTCCAGTAATTAATACAACATCAGATTTTCCTGCAGATTCCTTAAGGGATTCAAGTATATCCTCCCTCAGGTCGTGGACGGACAGTTTCCGCCAAACATCAAATCCAATCCTGCTCATTTCTGCTCCTATCCATGCAGAATTCGTGTCAATTGTCTGGCCTATAAGGAGTTCATCACCGATCGTTATAATCTGGGCTTTCAAGATTCCTGAGATTAATAAAGGATTACAAAAATATATTTTGTACGTTCAAATAGCAATTAATTATGAAGAAATAGAAAGCCGGGGTTTTTCATTTTGTTTTTATCTTGTTCCTGGAATCGTTATAATAAAACAGTAATATGAAAAGCCGAAAGCATTGATTTGTTGCACTTCCTGCGCTTGTTAATTGAGTCCATTACAGACCCTTTAAAAATGTGGCAGAAAGTTAGTAAATTTGATTTAAAAAGAGGAATAGATTAAGTTACTAAGCTAGAATTATAGCAATCTTAGGGATTCTTTCTGTGATTGCTTTGATACAGCGAGGGTAAGTCCGGGATAGCACATGGTCGATTATTATCCTGATAATCCTACCTTGCCGAATTAGTAACTTCATATTTTTAATTAAACTTCAATATAAGAGGCATAATTTTTGTTGAAAATTGAATATTATTAATTCTAACCAAAATGAAAAAAACATTCCTTTTTTCTTTGTTGATGTTAATGATGACAATATCATCAAAAGCACAGAAAAATACTGATACATTGTTAATTCAATCAGATAGCCGTAAAGTGTATTTTCTAAATGGAAACTTGAATATTATGAAGCCATACACTTTCGAAAATTATCTTAATTCACAGAAACCTTTCATTACACAGAAACCTTTCATTATGAGGAATGGAATTGGGCGTCATCCTCTCCTGGTAATAGACGGTGTAATTTGTAATCATGACACATTGGGACTTAATCCGAATGATATTAAATCAATTAGTGTTAGAAAAGATGATAGAACCATTAAGCTATATGGGGGAAACAGTAACGATGGTGTCATATTGATTACTACCAAAAGAAGAACAAACTAAAGTCCAAAGACACTTGCAACCTTTTAGTGCCTCATTTTCACAGAGCGGGAAACGGGGTATCGAATGCTGACGCTTGCGGTCAGCATCCTGACTGCTGACACTAACGGTCAGCACGTCAGGACCCGCGACTCCCTAAGAATATTTTAAAATGAATTCAATCAGTCTTTTCTTTATACATGGAGCGATAAAAAATCCGGAGTTTCTATTGCTGCTTTTGATCATTTAAATGATTGTGTCAGATATTATTTTCAGACTTATCTGAATGTCAGGACTTCAAGTTTTCAAGGATGGCATATAGGATAGATTATCTCAACTCTTGGTGCGGATCGGGGGCGGTTCTAGGATTGCTCCCCTTTCATACTTTATGGTTCTATTGATAATAAAATTGACTTTGGTTTAAACAAGGTTTAACTTTGATACTGAAATTTCTCTACTAACATCTAGATCTAGAAAGATTTATCAAACCTCTTACCAATGCAATGAAAAGGCAAATTGAATGCTTAATAATTGTAATTTGTTGTAGTGTTTTCTGTACACCACAAGCAATTTCCCAGACAATTTCTTACTTTGCTACCGGTGAGGAGTTTTCAGGCCCTCTGCCGAGCTGGAAGAACGTTAAAACGGATTTTGGTGCAAAAGGTGACGGAATTACCGACGATGCTCCGGCCATCACTGCAGCCCTTTATACTTTCAGGGATATATATAATATAAGAAATTCCGTTCTTTATTTTCCGGCAGGCACATACCGTCTTGGCAGTACCATATTAAATACTGACCGTACTGAAGGAGATTTTTATTCCGGGCTTGCGATTATCGGAGAAGACCCGTCTAACACTATACTTTTATGGGACGGGCCTGCCGATGGGACAATGTTCAGACTTGACGGATGGTATCTGAAGGTAAGCCGCCTGACCTTTGACGGTCAAAGCAAGGCAAAGACAGGTCTCCTTCGTGACGGGCAGTTTGGGACAGGTGTGGAATACAGCGATCTGGTTTTTAAGGATCTTTTTTGGGGAGTCCAACTTGGAGGTGACTCCGGTGTGGGACAGGCGGAAAATCTCTTTTTGCGATGCCGGTTTTTTAATTGCGATGTTGGAATATTTGGCCCAAATATGAATTCCCTTGATATCTGGGTATGGTATTGCCTTTTTCAGGATTGCAACTTTGGTATTCATTTAGGCGGGTATCAGGCTTATGGCAATGTCTTTCTGCGCTCAAAAACCTGTGACCTCGGCCTTTCCTGGCAGCCTGCTTCGATAGTCAATAATATTTCCGTCAATACTAAATGTTTCAGTAAGTATTTTCAAAATGCAGGGTTATTTCAGGGAAATGAAATATATGATCCGGACACCACATTGGGAAATTATTACGGTATAATCTATGATACGGTAAAAGCATTTACTGTTCCGGGCACTTCGGTTCTCCTTGATAATGTTGTCAAAACAAGCGGAAACGCCGGTACGGCTATTCGACTTCAAGAAGGGAATTGTATATCCGTAGGTAACACCTTTACCCAATTATGGCCGATCAGACCCAAATATCAACCCTATGATAGAGGTATGGATGGTTTTCCAGGCTCTGTTCGTTTGGCGGTTGATGGCGACATAACAACAAACTTTTGGGGTTTTCTCTATAGCGATCGACACGGAGGTATTGCATGGCATTGTTCTTCCGGTACACCCAGGATTGCAGTTAAATATTCACTTACAGCCGCAAACGATAGGGCACAGGACCTGAAATCTTTTAGACTGGTTGGCTCGAATGATTGGGGTTATCATGTCACCGTTCTGGATTCCCAGGTGAATCAATCCTGGACTACGGGAGAGGCCAAGAATTTTACTTTTCAGAATACAACTCCTTTCGCAATGTATCGGCTGGATGTAATCGAAAACACACGAGGAGACACTGTGGGTGGATTATTCTTTATTGCTGAATTTTCAATTACAGACTCAGGCGGTACCAATTTAATGAAAGACCCCGGAGGATTTGTAACCGGAGCGAGAGAAATATGGGGTGACTTTTATTCACTGCAGGAAAAAATAGTACCATACTCATCTATAAACAAACCCGAAGTAATCGAACTTCCGGGGCCTCCTCCTTTGGTCACAAGGAGGATTTTTGAAGTTCGAAAAGGAACACTCGATGATGCTACGGAGATACAAAAGAACATTGATTCTGCAGCCGTCCTGCCCCCCGGAACAAGGCCGATAGTTCACATCCCTAAAGGAATATATAATATTAACAAGACACTCATTCTTCCCTCCAAGGTTGATATGACATTAAGCGGTGACGGTGTATGGAATGGTGGAACGGTACTGATTTCAGATCCCGGCCTGCCAGGGCCCACAATAAGAATTGTTGCGCCGAGTCATTTACTGATGCGCGATATCTCCGTGTTTGGGAACGAAGCCATTTATGCAGAAGTGGACGATAAGCCGGGAAGCCGAGTGACGGGAACGCTTTTTAACTGCGGAGGATATGACATGTATCATATGGCGAACACAGCAATGATAATCGATGGCATAGAACAAAGCTATATGCTTTTTTCCGGCGTAAGCATCGTTTATTGTTATAATGGCGTATTGGTTAAAGGGGGGCCTATTCTCTCTTCAGGTGGTTCAATAGACGGACAAATAGCGTTCTTAAGCGGTGCTACAGGTTGTGGACAAAATATGTGGGAAACGCAGAAAAATGGAAAACTTATTGCCCAGGGTATGTGGTATGAGATGAATTATGACGACAGAAGAAGTCTTATCGACCTGACAGGAGCCTCTTCCGGTTCACTGGCAATAGGTGCGATGTTTTGGGGTTATGCTCCAAATCCTGATCGGCCTATTGTCTCCATTGATAATTTTTCAGGGCAATTTACGGCAATCGCAAATGCTTTTGGAGGATCCGATAATAGGCCACAGTGGTGGCAGCTAAAAGGCAATGGAGCCCAGGGACGAATATTAAGTGCGTGTAACGGCTGGTTTTTGGGCACAGACTCCGCAGCATTAGTGAACAAATGGCCCTATTGGGTTGATCAGACCTCCCCTTCAGCTGCTGCGTCCCGGATATTTAGCGAAGCGCCTGAAATTACGAATAAGATCATGAATGCACTTCCTGATTCTTCTTCCTTGCTGTTCTCGCTTGCACTTATGAGAAGCCTCAGGATTAAAAAACCCACTGCACCTTTGGCAGATGACTCACATCTTGATTTTATAAGAGTAAACGCGTATTGCGATTACCCGGAGGAACCGCAGTTCGTTTTATCGCATCACCAGATCCATATGGACGACCGAAATCGCCGACACTCGTATCACCCTTAAATGGTTCAGGGGATATTACAGCAAATCCAACGATGAATTGGAATGCCTCAACAGGTGCATCTACATATCGCCTTCAGGTCTCGGCAAGTACAACTTTCAATCCGATTGTATTCGAAGATTCTACCATTTCTGCAACAAACCAGGAAATTGATCCGCTGATTAACAACACTGTATACTATTGGAGGGTGCTGGCAAAAAACTCGAATGGCAGCAGCATCTGGTCGCCTGTATGGAGTTTTACGACAGGTACAAGTACTTCTGTAGAACAAATCAGCACCGAAATTCCGACTGGATTTTATCTCGGTAATAATTATCCAAATCCTTTTTACCGGAGTACTTCCATAGTTTATTCCATTCCATCAAAGGCAAAAGTCATTTTAACATTATTCGATACCAGGGGTAGAGAGATAGCGATATTAGTGAATGAAGAGCAGATCGCCGGAAAATATGAAGTCAAAGTTGATGGGAGTAAATTACCGGGAGGAATTTATTATTACAGGATGCAGGTCGGAGCATATTCGGAAACCAGGAAAATGGTACTGATCAAATAGTTTTTCTTAAAAAGTGATTCAAGGCAATAGGATAACCGGTATGATTATACAGCATATTTTCATCTCGAAGAAGCAAAAAAGGCTGTTGCCAGTCAAAAGAATAATTAAGCAACTATTGATAAAAACTTTTCACAAGCCTTCGGAAATCAGCTCCGGGGGCTTACTGTTTTATCGGTTTGATATTTTATCAACAGCTCCCCTCCCATTTCTTAAGAGTATCATATCGGATAGACCTATATGCAAATTGTGTGCACATGCGTCAAATAAAAAGGAGTCAGATTAATTCTAACCCCTTGATTTTCAATTGAGCGGGAAACGGGGATCGAACCCGCGACCCTCAGCTTGGGATCCGCCAACCGGCGGACTACCACTGAGCTACTCCCGCATTTGTTAATTTCGGATTTGGCCTGCCTGCCGCAGG
Source organism: uncultured Bacteroidales bacterium (assembly GCA_963825935.1). Lineage (GTDB taxonomy): Bacteria > Bacteroidota > Bacteroidia > Bacteroidales > VadinHA17 > LD21. The sequence goes on from CAWGUN010000013.1 coordinate 1,104,456, forward strand.
CAGGGATTTGAGATTTCGGATTTTATTTTCAATCCGCAACCGAAATTCCGCAATCCGCAATCTTTTTATCTTTGGAGCGACCCTCAACCTGGGATCCGCCAACTGGCGGACTACCACTGACCTACTCCAGCAATTGTTAATTTCGAATTTAACGAAGTATTTCCTGATTTGTCCCGGGACGTTTTATTAAATTTACTTTTGTCACAAAAATTATTGTCTTTGGTTTTATAAGGTGTAACTTTGATTTAAACCTCTATCTATTATTTATGAAAACAAGAGCTAAAAAGCCCATACTTAACCTTAGCGACAGTGATCGTGAAGACACGTCAGTTATGATTGCAAAAGCATTTTCTGTTGCAGTAGAAAACAATTTGGATTGGGTTAAGATATCTGACCATGTTAAGGAGGCTCATGAAAATTGTATCCTGCTGCTTGAATTATCAAAGTATTTTAAAATTACAAAAAAAATTACGGAAAAATCTGAAATCATGTGATCCGCAATCCATAGAGCCTCCAATGGGACTCGAACCCTTATCACATAACGCTTATAATCAATTTAATACAGAGGCCGGGTTTAGACAGGTCCCGAAAAATACTCCTCTCTTAGGTTTAAATGTAGTGTTTTTGAACCATTTTGCCAAAGGTCCATTATGGCCCCTCCCTAAAATAACCAAAGGGCAATTTTCTTAAGGGTCGGTCCTCTTTTGACTGGCAAGAGCCTTTTTTGCTGCCTCAAGATGAAGATATATGTCGTGGTTATAAATAGGTTTTAAAGAATCACTTTTTTCAAGGAGTTCAAGTGCTTCCGGATATTTCCCCTCCTTATATAAGCCCCAACCTTTACATCCTAAAAATCTCCAATTATCCGGAAGTAATTCCAAAGCTTTGTTAACAAGCTCCACGCCTTCAGCAAGGTTTTGTTCGCTATCAATCAGGAACCATGCAAGATAATAATACCAATAAGCATTTTTAGGTTCCAGGTTAATTGCCCTTTGAAAAGATGTCTCTGCTTTATCCGGCATAGCTGCCTGGTAATAAGCCCAACCAAGATTGCGCGCAAGAGCTGCCTCGGACCAGGAATTAGCTCTATATATAGAAATATATTGGTTAATATATTTATTAGCGGTAATAGTATCTCCTTCAGTTAGCGAAAAGATAGCCTCCCGCCATATTAAAGAGGGTTCCTTAGGAAAATCCTTGTCAGCTTTTCTATAAAGTTCTTTTTCTTTTTTATATTGACCGGTTACATGATATGCATATCCAAGCTCGGTATAGTTATAAATCCACCATGGTTTTGTATCAAACCTTTTATAAAGTTCCAATGCCTTCTCAAATTCAGGGATTGCTTTATCATATTGATACATAGAGGAATAATTTAGACCAATATCATAATAAGTGCCTGGGAATTTATCATCAATTTCAAGAAACTCACCTAAATATTTATTTTCTTCAACTGGAGTTTCATAAAAGAAAGCATGATTAGAATTTGTAAGGATCTCCAACAAAATGGGCATCTGGTCTATTTCTTTGTAAGCTTTATTACTCCATTTTCTTGCCTCCACATACAAACCCTCATTTATACATGCTGCAGAAAGCATCAACTTTACATGAACAAAATTTGAGTCGATGGCCAGTGCTTGTTCAAACATTTTCCTTGCTGTTGGATAATCTCTTCTGCTTCGGGCATTTTCACCATAAAGGTAATACCTGTAGGCATCAGGGGAGGTAGTACCCGGATGATACTGCATAAAGACAGACTGTTCCTTTACAAGTTTGGATATTATGAGATAATCCCTTACCATAGCTGACAAAGAATCAATGGAGTATAGTATTCTTTCAGAAGTCCCGTTAATTTGAAAAGACTTGAAAACATCTTCTGTCCTTGTGTTAATTAATTGTGCATTTAAACGTATTATGGTATCTGCTTTGATTATACTGCCAGAGATAAAGATTTTTGCATCTAGTTTCTGTGAGATCATACTTGCAACAGAAGGTACTATTGAGGCATAATTTGTAAGGCCTTTGCTTTGAAGAAGGCTGTTGACGGTTTCTATTTGCCTGACTTTTAATTCTTCGGAGTTTGTCAGAGAAGTTATTAATTCATTTTGAATCCCGCCCTGCCATATATTCCATGTAGTATCATTGGTCAAATTCTGAAAAGGCATTACAGCAACAGAAATTTTGCCATTTGCAGATCTTAGTCTTTCCAATGTGCTCTTTTTGAATAGCTTAGGGTAAACAAGTATTGTAACAAGCACTAATATTGTTAAAATTGCTGTTGCTGAAAATAACTTTTTTCGGGTCCGTTTAAACTGTTTTTCTTTCTCTGTTTCACTCTTTTCTTTACCTGCTGTCCCGATTAGTTCCCTGCGCTCCGGTTTTCCTTTAACCTGCCCGACTGGTTCATTCTTCAATCCTAAGATTATTTCATTTATCGCAAGTGCTACTTTATTTATCTGGTCACGATAAAATGTTTTATTAAGATTATCGTTTGGACTTTCCTCATCGGACCTCAGAGGTCTGTTAACCCCGGGAGATTTATAAATAAATTCAATGCCTCGAAGGACACCACCCAGGACCGATTCACATAATTTAATATCATCAACATCCAGGTCGTGAATACGAACCGGAAGCACTCTGTTAGCCACATTACCATTGGGTAACTTTACCTTCAATCCGAACTGATCCTGAGATGCCAGGTCAACAAAAGCCTTGAACTCGTGTTCCCATGCAAATGATTTAGGATCACAATAAGTACGTGAAATGATGGGAATAAAAATCAGGCATTTGAGTTTCTCCTTAAGCGAGGCATCTACATCGTGTGTCTCCAGAAGTCCATCATGAAGGTTGATGTCAAAATAGACACGGATCTCTTCCTTAAAGGTGGATTCCAGTTCCCCTTTCAGGTTATTTACAAACTCAGTAACCCAGCTATCGTGCTTGTTGTCTTTCTGGCGGTAGCTGATAAAGATGTCGTAATTATATCTTTCGATAATGCTTGGCATCAGAGGTTTATTTATTTAATAAACAAATTTAAACCAAAGTCAGAATGAATGCAATTTTATTTTAAAACAGACGCAGTTCTTATAAAGAGATAAATAAACCCCCGGAGCTGATCCGAAGGCTTGTATAATGTATTAGTCAATAATGCCAGGGGTATGTTCAGAAAGGAAAATGAAGCACTTACAAGTATATTATTAAGTAGGTGCCTCATTTTCCGTGAGCGGGAAAGGGGTATCGAACCCCCGACCCTCAGCTTGGGAAGCTGATGCTCTACCACTGAGCTACTCCCGCAATTCATTTTGGAGCGACCCTCAACTTGTGATCCGCCAGCCGGCGGACTACCACTGAGCTACTCCCGCAATTTTATATTTGGAGCGACCCTCAACTTGTGATCCGCCAGTCGGCGGACTACCACTGAGCTACTCCCGCAATTCATTTTGGAGCGACCCTCAACTTGTGATCCGCCAGTCGGCGGACTACCACTGAGCTACTCCCGCAATTCATTTTGGAGCGACCCTCAACTTGTGATCCGCCAGCCGGCGGACTACCACTGAGCTACTCCCGCAATTCATTTTGGAGCGACCCTCAACTTGTGATCCGCCAGCCGGCGGACTACCACTGAGCTACTCCCGCATCTTGCTATTTCGGATTGCGGATTGCGGATTGCCGATTGCGGATTGATGTGAAAAAATCCGAAATCCGAAATCCTGTAATCCGCAATCCTCCGAGCCTCCTATGGGACTCGAACCCACGACCTGCTCATTACGAATGAGCTGCTCTACCAACTGAGCTATGGAGGCAGAAATTGTCGCAAATATAAAAAAATTCATTCCAATTTCTCCAGCCTTTTCAGCAGAGGCGGATGTGAATAATGGAAAAATACATATGCGGGGTGCGGTAACATATTTGAAAGGTTTTTGACAGAGAGCTTCTTAAGGGCTTCTGTAAGAATTGAAGGATTATAATTTTCCTTAACAAATCTGTCGGCTGAAAACTCATTTCTCCTTGATACAAAATTGGTAGCTAACCCAATAAGCAGGGATAATGGGCTGTACAGTATTCCGAAAACAATCAGACCAAGATGGAAACTTGAGCCCTCAGCTCCCAATGCCCGGGATAATTGGGGATTATTAACTACGAGCGAGAAGAGGAAAAGCATGAATCCGGTCAGAATAAACGAAAATAATAAGGTTACAAGAACATGTTTCTTTTTATAATGTCCGATTTCGTGCGCAAGAACTGCAACAATCTCTTCTTCCGATAGTTCCTTGAGCAAAGTATCATAGAGGACAATCCTTTTCTTCGGACCGAACCCGGAAAAATATGCATTGCTTTTGGTGCTGCGCTTTGAGCTATCTATAATATATATATTCTTTAGCTTAAATCCGGTCTTTGCAGAAAAATCTTCAATCTTTTTCCTTAAAGAACCTTCTTCAAGTGGCATCTGCTTATTGAACAGAGGAACTATAAGCTCAGAATAGAACAGGTTCATGAAGACCGAAAAAACGGTTATAAGAGCCCAGGCATAAAGCCAGAAAGCTGATCCGGTTTTGTAATAAAACCAGGTAATAAGTCCAAGCACAGGAATTCCAACAAGAAGGGCAATGAACCATGACTTGATATGATCAGTAATAAATGTCCTGATAGTCATAGTATTAAATCCATATTTCTTTTCAATTACAAAAGAGTCGTACCAGCTGAATGGTACATTTATTAGGTCAGATGCAAGTCCTATAATCCCAAAGAATATCAGGGCAATAATTATAAGATTCATACTTATGTTCCTGGCCAGTCCGTCGACAAGTGAAAAACCACCGGCTATAATCATTGCCAAAATTACAGCTAGATTAAAAGTTGAAGACCAGAATGATAATTTTTTGTTGTCTTTTTCGTACAGCTGTGATTTTTTGTACTCTTCTTCCCCGCAAACTCCGTTAAGCTTGTCAGGAAGCTTATCTGACCACATTTTCCCGTTCAGATATTCAAGATACCGCTCAATGAGGAACCCGGTAACCGGAATAATAATTATCAGGAAGAATATGGTATTATGCATAAATATAAATGGTATGTAAAAAAAGAAGCAGGGCGCCCGTTTAAAATAAGTGTGGAATAAATATGTCTCGCTGCATTTCCTCGTGCTAAAAGGATGGACGCCCTGCGAAGTTGTAAATATAATAAATATTTTTAAGTTAACATACCTCCGCACACATGAATTGTTTGTCCGCTCACATAAGAAGACAATTCCGAAGCTAGAAACAACGCTGTATTTGCCACATCCTCAGGGGTTCCGCCACGTCTGAGGGGTATCTTATTTATCCATTCATTTTTTACATTTTCAGGCAATTTTTCTGTCATTTCAGAAATAATAAACCCGGGAGCTATTGCATTGCACCGGATATTTCTTGAACCTACCTCTTTTGCTACACTTTTTGTAAAACCTATAATACCTGCTTTAGATGCAGAATAATTACTTTGCCCGGCATTTCCTGAAACGCCTACAACAGAACTCATATTTACTATTGAGCCGCTCTTTTGTTTAAGCATAACCGGGATCACAGCTTTTGTTAAATTAAATACTGATTTCAGATTTACAGCAATCACTGCATCCCATTGTTCTTCTGTCATACGCATCAGGAGCGTATCTCTTGTAATGCCGGCATTATTAACCAGGATATCAACTCTCGAAAAATCCTTTACGACCTCGTCAACCACTTTTTGTGAATCGGCATGATTTGCGGCATTCGATACATAACCTTTAGCCTTTACGCCAAGAGCCGTTATTTCTTTAACAGCACTTCTGAATTCCTCATCATCGGCAATATTGGTAATTGCGACATCAGCACCCTCCCTGGCAAAGAGCAGAGCAATGGCTTTTCCGATTCCCCTTGAAGCTCCGGTTATAAGTGCAGTCTTACCTTTAAGAAGTCCCATCTATTAAATGTTTAAAGTTGGTGCAAATATAAGAGAAAAGGTACAAAGGCGCAAAGGCACAATGGTGCAATGGTGTAAAGTCATGGTATTGGACTATATATTAAAGAGATATTTGCCTATTTATCTAATATCCTTGCAACAGTGTTGCCTATATCAGCCGGAGATTCAACCACATGAATTCCGCACTTTTTCATAATTTCCATTTTGGCAGCAGCAGTATCATTCTTCCCTCCTATTATTGCTCCTGCATGACCCATTCTACGTCCCTTTGGTGCAGTTTGTCCTGCAATAAAACCAATAATCGGCTTGGTGCTTTTCTCTTTAATCCACAAAGCTGCTTCATTTTCCATATTACCGCCAATCTCGCCGATGATAACTATTGCTTCTGTATCACTGTCGTCCATCATGAGTCTGACAGCGTCAAGAGTTGTCGTTCCCACGACAGGATCACCGCCAATACCAATGCAGGTGGATTGTCCCAATCCGAGTTTTGTGACCTGGTCAACAGCTTCGTAAGTAAGAGTACCTGAGCGGGAAATAATTCCAACGGTACCTTTCCTGTGTATAAAGCCCGGCATTATTCCGACTTTTGATTCACCGGGAGTAATAATTCCGGGACAGTTTGGCCCTATTAATCTGCAAATGAACGACTTCAGGTATTCCTTCACTAAAACCATATCTGAAACAGGGATTCCTTCAGTTATTGCAACTATTAGCTTAATTCCGCCCTCTGCAGCTTCCATAATAGCATCAGATGCAAATGCCGGAGGGACAAAAATAACGGAAACATCCGCTGAGGTAGCCTTAACAGCATCTCTCACAGTATTGAATACAGGCAATCCAAGATGTACCTGGCCACCTTTTCCGGGAGTTATGCCACCCATCACTCTTGTTCCGTATTCAATCATCTGGGATGCATGAAAAGTGCCTTCACTTCCGGTAAAACCCTGTACAATTACTTTTGAGTTCTTATTTAGTAATACGCTCATAATTGCCTTATTGTTAGTATTATATCTCTAAAATAATCAGATAATTTTTTTTAAGCTTATTTAAGTGATCAGTTTCAAAAATACCGAATTATTACATGGTTTTAATTATATTTGAGTAACAAATTTGATAATTCTTATGGTAAATATTGATCCTGTGCTTTATATCGGTATTTCACAATCGTTTTTTGCCGGATTACTTATCTCGACAAAAAAGCCGTTTACCATAGCAAACAGGCTTATGTCTGCCTGGTTATTTCTGATATGTATTGAGTTGATCTTTGCACTGATCAACTCAAAAGTTATAGAAATGTACGCTTTCCCGTTCGTCGCATTTACTTATGGACCACTTTTGTTTCTGTATGTGAAATTCATGACTCATCCTGAAAAGCGGTTTAACTGGTTCGCCCTGATTCACTTTATACCATTTTTTGTATTCTTTGCAGTTTCGGTCATCTTCAGGTCTGTCCCCCTTCTTAAAGATCTCAGGAATTTTTTCACTCCCGACAGGTTCATTTCGTTACGGATCGTTTACAGCACATGCTTCTTTGCTTCAGTATCCGTGTACAGTATTCTTGCTTTTATTGAAATAAGGAAGCACCAGGCAAATCTTAAAAACCTTTTATCTTATACATCCAACGTCATAACTTTAAACTGGTTAAAGATCCTATCTATAAGTTTCTATGTAGCTTTTTTGGTGTTGTTTATTCTGGGCGGACTGAATATGATCGGTAATTTTATTCCTTTTGACCCCTATTTTGTTGTTTTTGGCTTCATTGCAATCTTTTCAACAGTGTACAGTTTCTACGGGATAAAACAACCTGTTATTTTTGGGGAGGAATTAAAAATAGAAAGCGATGAAAAGAAAGAAACCGGGAAGTATTTAAAAAGCGGATTAAAAGAAAGCCAGGCCATTGAATATCTTGAGAACCTTCTCTCATTCATGGAAGAAAAAAAACCATTCCTTGACCGTGACTTAAGTATTCAGGATATTTCAGATTTAACAGGCATCCCGCGTCACCATATCACACAGGTGCTCAACGAAAAACATAAGAAGAATTTCTTTACCTTCATAAATGAATATCGTGTAAAAGAAGTAATCTCACGATTCAATAATCCGAAAAATAATAACTTCACCATACTTGCCATTGCTTTTGATTCCGGGTTTAATTCCAAAACCACTTTCAATTCTATTTTTAAAAGTCAAACCGGAATGACTCCGAGTGAGTACAGGGAAAAAGCCACGGGGATAAAAGAATAGGTTACCGGTCACCGGTCACCGGTTACCGGTTGCCGGCATTTTAAAGTTCGTTCCAAGCGGGGCGGACAAATTCACGTCATTTTACTGGTACGGGACAGACGGATAAGACGACACGTTTCGATATATGTTATTCATTTGTGCTAAATGTATTTAATGAATAACAATTCTCTTAAAATAGCCGCCCTGTTAATCCTTATTCCGGTAATGGCCAAAAGTCAGAATGACCTCTCAGCCGGATCAAATGAAGAATCAATTAAGAAGATGCTTTATGGATTTGTTCGGGGCGGCTTTTATAGCAGCATTGATAAATCTGATGATAAACTTTACATTCCCAGTGCATTTTCCGATTTTGCCCTTAAACTTGATGCAAACGACGGTGTTCGTTTCAAGGGATTTGCAGATCTGAGGTTCCGCTATGGAACTGAGTTCAGTGAACCCGTGACCAGATTTGATCTGCGCGAAGCCTATGTAACGGTCAATGGAAAAAAATGGGACATCAGTGCCGGACAAAAAATAATTAAATGGGGCCGTGCCGACTTTACCAATCCTACACAAAAACTTAGCCCTCAGAATCTTATTTCACGATCCACGGATCATGAGGACATGGATATGGGGAACCTTCTCGCAGATGGCCGCTGGTATCCCTCTCCTGCCATAAGCATCGAAGCAGTGGCAATACCATATTACAGGTCATCGGTTCTGCTTATTAAACCCATTAAGCTTCCCTCCTATGTGACACTTGACCAGATTGAATCGCTTATAACCAGTAAAAAGATGTTCAGCTACGGCTTGAAGGCAGATCTTCATTTAGCGGGAGTCGATTTCAGCCTGTCATGGTTTGACGGATATGATCCAATGCCCGGAGTAGCTCTTACGGATTTTTCCCTGGATACGACGGGATACGTTCCTTCCATTGCCGCTAAAATGTCCATGACTCCATATAAGATCAGGAATGCAGGATTAGATTTCGAAACAACCCTGGGGAATTTCGGGATAAGAGGTGAGGCAGCATGGACATTTCCGTACCTTTCATATAAAACCAGCGAATATGTTCCCCTGGAGGAAATAAAATGGGTTGCCGGTGTAGATTGGATGAAGGGAAACTGGCGTATAACGGGTGAATACTCGGGCAAGACAATTCCCGGATTTGAACCCCCGGATGTCAAACCATTTATTGGTGCAGAACTGGATCCGCAGTCTCTCGCCTTTCTAATGTCATTACCGGGATTTGATCTGAAGGAATATTTACGTCAGCAGGTTGGTGCTTTCAACCGGCTCTACAATTATCAGCTTGAGAAATATTATCATTCAGGTGGGCTAAGGGTTGAAGCTGATTTCTTCTATGGAAAGCTTACACCATCGGTGACCACCCTCTACAATTTCACCTCACGCGATCTTATGGTTATGCCTGAAGTTACATACAAACCTGCCGATGGGCTTACAATTGTAGCCGGGGGGGAATTCTTCTCAGGTCGCAAGGGATCAGTTTATGATATAGTTGATGAATTCATGAACTGCTTCAAATTAGGGCTGAAAGTAAATTTCTAAAACTATGACAGATTTCATAATAAAATACCGCTGGCTGATAATCATTGTATGCCTGGTTGCGGGAATCACTTTCGGAGCTCAGATCCCTCGTTCAAAAACCGATCCTGAGATAAGGAACTATATTCCACCGGATATGAAATCGAGAGTTGAGACGGATAAGATCGAAAAGGAATTCGGTGTTCAGGATATGGTAATGCTGCTTTTTTCAGACTCTACTATTCTTACTTCAGACAATCTGAAGCAAATAAAGGATATAGACAGGGATATTTCAAAGCTTACCGGAGTGACTAACCGGATCTCTCCATTTACGGTACAAACGATAAAGAGCAGAGAAGATATGATGGTGGCTGACCCGCTGATCAGAAGGATCCCTTCTGACTCTGCAGGGATGGATCAGCTGAAAAAAGATATTCTTAATAACAGGTTTGCCCGCAATATTGTTGTTTCGTCAGACATGACATCAGCATCAATAACCGCGACAATAAATAACTCCGAAACTGAGAATATGACGCTCCATAAGATTGACTCTATTGTCAATGCTCATCCGGGTGACGCTCAGGTGCTCAGAGGTGGTTTGCCTTATATCAGGCAGCACATAATGAAGGATGTAAAGAAGGATGCAATTATTCTGGTGCCGCTGGCACTTATCATAATGCTGTTAATACTTAAATTATCCCTGGGTGAATGGAAAAGTGTTGCAATGCCTTTTTCAGTAGTGGTCCTATCGTTAGGTCTCAGCATGGGATTGATACCGCTTATAGGATGGAAGTTGTCTATGATAATTATTCTGGTGCCTATCATACTAATTGCTGTTGCAAATAACTATGGTATTTATCTTGTTGCCAGATACCAGGAGCTTAGCCTAAAGGGCGGAATAAATTCAAATGAGGATATGATGAGAGAACTTCTGGGTTCGCTTAACATGCCGATACTTTTCAGCGGACTTACAACCATTGCAGGGATACTTGGACTTCTGACACATTCGATCATACCTGCAAAGCAGGTCGGGATTATTGCTGCAATTGGTATATCAGCAGCCTTATTCATGAGTCTGTTCTATATACCTGCTCTAATTTACCTCAGAGGTAAAAAGATGAAAGAGGTAAAACCGGCTAATGTTAAAACAGATGGTTTTTATAAGTTCCTGGAGGCTCTTTCAAAACTGATAATAAATCACTCCGGAAAGATAATTGTGGTTTCTTTAATAGTAACTCTGGTAATTTCAACAGGGATATTCATGCTAAAAATTGAAACAAACCAGGAGAATTACTTCCCCAAAAATAGTCCCGTTAAGATGGCTTCAGATGTGATTAATAAGAAATTCGGGGGTTCGCAGACTATTTCAATCATGGTTTCAGGTGATATTAAGGATCCGGCAATAATGAAGGGAATTGACAACCTGACAAGGGAGATGGAAACGACAAATGGAGTCGGACAGATTTTTTCTATATCACAGGCAGTAAGGGAGATGAGCAAGGCAATCTACACTGCAGGTGAGAGCGGATTTGATAAAATTCCTGATTCGAGGGAGAGTATTGCACAGATGTTCGAACTCTACAATATGAGCGGCAATCCTGAAGATTTCAGGCAGATGATGAATCTTGAAAATACCAAAGCACATATTTTAATCCGTCTATCGAATCCGGAGAATACCATAATACAAAATGTTAAGGCAAGGATAAATGTGCTTACCTCTGCGATCCCGGCGGAAATTACAATTGGAGGATATGCAATCATAATGACAGATTTTTCTGATTCCATCATAAAAGGGCAGGTATTATCATTATTGTCTGCCCTGATCACAGTTTTTCTGCTTCTTGCGATAATTTTCAGGTCAACGAAAGGAGGCCTGATTGGCTCCATTCCGCTTGCTGTCTCGATAGTGATTCTGTTTGGATTCATGGGACTTGCCGGTATTGCCCTTGATGCTGCTACAGCCCTGCTTTCATCAGTTATGATCGGAGTTGGAGTGGATTTCACTATCCAGTATATCTGGTGCTTTAATATCCAGATCAGGAAAGGATTATCGTATGAGGAATCAACCAGAACATCCATGGCCACAATAGGACGAAGCATTATCATAAATGCAACCACTGTGATGGCAGGCTTCTCTCCTCTGATGCTTTCAGGCTTCACGTCCATTCGATTCTTTGCTTACCTCACGCTGATATCAATCGGCTCATGCCTGTTTGGAGCGCTGGTGCTGATTCCTGCAATCCTCATGAAATTCAGGCCGGGATTCGCAGAGAAGAATTTAAACAATTCAAAATTCAATAAAAATGAAAAGCGCAATCATCTTATCAATGTTAATACTGCTGCATTTGCAGGTATCAGCTCAACTGCCGGATGCAGACCAGATTATGAACAAATCCCGTGAGCTGACAATCATCAGTTCAATGCAGGCCACAATAAAGCTCACCATAACTGAGAAGAACGGGGCCACACGCAACCGGACAATTGCTATGACGTCCAGGAGCTTCCCTGACGGGCTCGAGAAGAGGTTTATCAAATTCCTTGAACCGGCCGATGTCAGAGGGACCGCAATGCTTATCCTCGATAATAAAAGTACCCCGGATGAGATTTGGATATATCTGCCCGCCCTTAAGAAAACGCGCAGGATATCATCTTCCGAGAACGGGAAAAGCTTTATGAGCTCAGAGTTTTCAAATGCAGATATGGGCTCTCCCACTCTGGCTGATTTTAAAAGCAGGCACATCGATGGTTCAGGATCAAATAACACATATATTATTGAAAGCGTTCCAATTAATGACGATAAAGCTGATGAGTACGGCTATACCAGGAAGATTAGCTATATAAGCATGGACAAGTTCCAGGTTCATAAGATGGAGTTTTATAATTTTGATAATGAACACTTTAAGACTATTGAAATAAGAAGCTTTTACACTATGCCTGAAGGAAAATACATGGTGTCGGACATGATCGCCAGCAATCTTGTGACTAACCGCAAGTCTGAGATCCTTTTCAGCAGTATTGCTGATAATGTGAAAGTGGAAGATTCATATTTCAGTATACAGAATCTGGAGAGATGAATGCGGCGACCGGCCACCGGCGATCGGCGACCGGCCGGATGAATTTATAAACCTGTTGCCGGTCATCTGTCGCAGGTTGCTGTTTGTAAGAAGTTTAATACATTTGTTGAACCTAATGGTTCGGCGAATGATAAGAACTGGAGAAACCATATGCGCTCCTGCGACATCGGTCGGCGGTGCGATTGCAGTGATAAGGGTCAGCGGATCGCGATGCATTGAGATTTGTGATAAGGTTTTCTTCCCCTCCGAACAGAAAATCAAATTCACTGAACAAAAAGGTTACTCTATAGTCTACGGTGAAATACGATCAGCCTGATGAGATTATTGATGAAGTCCTGGTAAGTGTTTTCATAGCTCCTCACTCCTACACAGGTGAGGATTCAGTTGAGATATCGTGCCATGCTTCCACCTATATCATCCAGAAAATACTCGAATTACTGGTAAAAAACGGAGCAGTTCCGGCACAGCCCGGAGAATTTACACAAAGGGCTTTTTTAAACGGGAAAATGGATTTGTCCCAGGCTGAGGCTGTAGCTGATCTCATTGCTTCACACACATCAAAAGCTCACAGGATTGCAATCAATCAGATGCGCGGAGCATTTTCTGATGAAATCAGCATTCTCAGGGCTGACCTGTTGCATTTTGCATCTCTTATTGAACTGGAGCTCGATTTCGGAGAAGAAGATATTCAGTTCGCTGACAGGGAGAAGCTGAAAGAAATAGTTTCCCGGGTGTTATTCATAACTAAGGGACTTGCTACATCTTTCAGTTTAGGTAATGCTATTAAAAATGGTGTACCTGTGGCGATTACAGGTAGGTCAAATACGGGAAAATCTTCCCTGTTGAATCTGCTTTTAAATGAAGAAAAAGCGATCGTTTCGGAGATTCCCGGGACAACAAGAGACTACATTGAAGACGTTATCATCATTGACGGAATTCAGTACCGGTTTATTGATACTGCAGGTCTGAGGGAGACAAAAGATGTAATTGAGAAGCTCGGGATAAAGAGGACATATGATAAGATTGACCAGGCTGCCATCGTCCTCCTCGTTGCAGATGTGAATGAAGGACGAAAGGTTTTGGATGATACATTGAGAAGCCTGCGAATCCAGATGGCAGGAAAAGAAAAGAAACTGATAATACTTATCAATAAGACTGATGCAGATGCTAATGGAAGAAGAGCTGAATTTGATGGTACTTTAGAATTACATAAAGATGAGAAGCTATTATTCATATCGGCAAAAACCGGTTCAGGTATAGATAACCTGAAAAACATGCTTGGCCGGATGACCGATGGCGATCAGTTATCAACCGAAGATGTAATTATCACAAACATAAGACATTATGAAGCGCTGACACAAGTTTCTGAAAGTCTTGAAAGAGTTATGCAGGGACTTGGAGATAATATTCCGGCAGACCTTATCGCCATTGATATCCGTCAGGCTATCCATTACCTCGGTGAGATAACCGGGGAAATTACTACTGATGAGATACTTGGAAACATCTTTAAGAACTTTTGTATCGGAAAATAAATCGACATACTTTTTCGGTTTGTTATTTTTAATTCAATAATAAACAGCCTGATATGAAAAAAGTCCTCTCCTTTCAACTAATATTATTCACATTAATCCTCCTTGTTTCAGCCGGCTGCAATCAAAGCGGTTATAAGCCGGCAAATAAGCCAATTCAAAACTCTTTATCACAGATTCCACACCTGGAAAAACAGGGAACTGCCACCCGGCTCGTCGTTAACGGCAAGCCCTTCCTTCTGATATCGGGTGAACTTCACAATTCAACATGTGGAGGATTTGATTATATGAGGCCCGTTTGGGCCAGATTAGCAAAAAAGAATCTCAATTCAGCTATTGCAACTGTCTCCTGGGAACTTATCGAACCGGAGGAAGGAAAATTCGATTTTGCATTGGTTGACAGTATAATTACCGGTGCGAGAAAAGCAGATCTAAAATTGGTACTGATATGGTTTGCCAGTTGGAAGAATGCAGGTTCTGTTTACATCCCATCGTGGGTGAAGAAGAATTATGAAAAATATCCGCGTGCTAAAGATGAGCATGGAAAACCGCTGGAGATTTTGTCAACATTCGGAGAAGCCTCCTGTGAAGCTGATACCAAAGCGTTTACAGCATTGATGAATCATATTAAAGATGTGGATGCTGAACAACAAACGGTTGTTATGATTCAGGTTGAAAATGAAATGGGCATCCTTGATAACCTGGGTAATACTCCGGGCAATGCAAGGAGAGATTTCTGCGATAAGGCAAATTCGGCATATAATAGTGCTGTTCCAAAGAAGCTTATGGACTATCTTGCTGAACATAAGGATAGCCTGTTCCCTGAGCTTTTCAAAATATGGGAAGCAAATGGTTTCAAAACTGCCGGAACGTGGGAAGAGATTTTCGGAAAGAGTGAATTCAAACCCGAAAAGAGTGACTGGAAATTCTATTCCTATTATACGGAAGAACTCTTTTCTGCATGGAATTATGCTGTATATGTCGAGAAAATCGCAGCAGCCGGGAAGAAAGAATATCCACTGCCTATGTACGTGAATGCATGGCTCAAACAGCCATTCAGTTATTGGCCGGGAAGGTATCCTTCAGGTGGACCTTTACCGCAGGTCCTTGATATATGGCGTGCTGCTGCCCCTTCAATTGATTTCATAGCTCCCGACATTTATACGGATGAATTTACCTGGGTTTGTAAGGAATATACCAGAGGCGGTAATCCATTATTTATTCCTGAGACACAAGGAGGAGAAATTGGTGCTGCAAGGGCATTTTATGCTTGCGGAGAATATAATGCAGGATGTTTTGCCCCATTTGGCATCGACAATACCCTCTTTGCCGAAAATGACCCTCTGGATGAAAGCTATGCAATATTGCAAAACATATCTTCCGTGATTCTTGAAAACCAGGGAAAGGGAACCATGAGAGGAATTCTCGTCGATAAAGCATCGCCCATTCAGCAATTCGAATCAGGAAATTTTAAAATTGAAGCCAGACTTGCAGGAGGAAATAATACAAGCATTGCGGGCGGCCTGATCATAAACACAGCTCCTCAGGAATTCATTGTTGCAGGCAGGGCGATTGATGTATTCTTTATTCCTGAAGATGATTCATTGCATGTGGCAGTTAATGCCGTGGATGAAGTAACATTTAAAGACGGGAAATGGGTTTCTGAAAGAAGGCTGAATGGAGATGAAGTCCATGCAAGCACCTGGTCCGGAACCGGACTCAAACTTCCGGGTAATAAAGTAAGTATTCAAAGAATTTCTCTCTACCGGTACAGATAATTCAGTCTTTATTGAATGAACCAGCTGGCATCAGCAGATTTATGTTTTTATCAAATACAGTTAAAATTGTTTAAAATACCGCTGATTTATTTAATTTATTGAAAATAAATGAAATATCCCGATAATTAACCGTATCTTGCGCGAAATTATTAAAAATTATATTATGAGTAATGGAACAGTAAAATTCTTCAATGATTCGAAAGGATTCGGATTCATTAAAGAGGAAAATTCAACTAAAGAGTATTTTGTACATTCATCCGGATTAAAAGACAATATCAAGGAGGATGATCAGGTTACTTTTGACCTTGAGATGGGGAAGAAAGGATTAAATGCAGTAAATGTTAAACTTGCTTAGTTTATCTATTATAAACATTTAAAAACTTGGGTCCCGCCAATGGCGGGACTTTTTTTTCACAAACAGATTTTAATACAATTGATTATAATGAAAGGTAATAGTATGTTCGAAAAGAAACATGTTGTTTTTAAATCACCTGATTTGAATGAATTGCAGGTAGTTGTAATTGATCACAGAACAAAAATATATATTCCTATTGGTGCTGATGCAGAGGAAGCCAGAAGCCGTTACTTTGCACGTATTGCAACCAAAAAATAGATAATTTTGCAGTAGACGGTAATATCTTTACTGCAAATGAATATTCATTTTTCTGATGCCCTGAAGCTGAGAAGGCCTAATGCCTTCCATGTAATGCTGAAACCGGCAGGACCATCATGCAATCTTAATTGTACCTATTGCTATTATCTTGAGAAGAAGAAGCTATATCCTGAGAAGCAAGAATTCAGGATGTCAGAAGAAATTCTTGAGAATTTCATAAAACAATTCATTGAAGCTCACCAGGTACCTGCAGTCACTTTCACATGGCAGGGCGGAGAACCAACCCTGATGGGGCTTGATTTTTATAAAAAATCAATAGAATTACAAAAGAAATACTCCGGAGGCAAAAAGATTGAAAATGCCTTTCAGACAAACGGAACAAGACTGGATGACGAGTGGTGTAAATTCTTCAGGGACAATAATTTCCTGGTAGGAATCTCAATTGATGGTGCTGAACATAATCACGATCATTACAGGAAAACAGTTTCGGGAGGCCCTACATTCAAAAGGGTAATGAATGCTGTTGAAATGCTTCATAAGCACAAGGTAGATTTCAACACTCTCAGCGTCGTAAATGACTATAATGTTCATTTGGCAAGTGAGACTTACCGGTTTCTGAAAAATATTGGAAGCGGTTTTATTCAGTTCCTGCCTGTTGTTGAACGGATAGCCGGTTCCAGGGAAGTTAACAGCCTGAAACTTGTCGCTCCGGTCCATGGAGATGCAGAAGTAGCTGACTGGTCAGTCGGTGCAGGAGATTATGGCCGGTTTCTGATTACGATTTTTGATGAATGGGTAAGGAAAGATGTAGCCAGATATTATGTCCAGATGTTTGATGCTGCACTCGCCAGTTATGCCGGTGAAAACCCGGGTATCTGTGTCTTTAACTGAAACATGCGGTGATGCTCTTATTATGGAACATAACGGAGATCTCTATTCATGTGATCATTTTGTTTACCCTGAATATTTCCTTGGCAATATAATCGATTCGCCCATTATTGAAATGGTAAAATCTCAGAACCAGTTCGATTTTGGTATCGATAAGCGCAACAAGCTCCCCCGATATTGTCTGCAGTGCGATGTACGTTATGCGTGTCATGGCGAATGCCCTAAACACAGGTTCATCCTCACTCCTGACGGTAAGCCTGGTTTAAACTATCTGTGTGAAGGTTATAAAATGTTCTTTAAACATGTCGAACCTTATATGGAGTACATGTCCGGGGAACTTAAAAATAAGCGTCCGCCGGCGAATGTAATGAACTGGATCAGGCATAAGGAGTCGCAGGTAGTAAAACTGGCAATGCCGGAGAGGAACGATCCCTGTCCATGCGGCAGCGGGAAGAAATATAAGAATTGTTGTATGCAGAAAGGTATAATGGTATAATGGTGTAATGGTGTAATGGTGTAATGGTAAAGTTAGAGGCTGAAGAGATACTGGAGCTTAATAAAGTACTGATAGCCTGATGTTTTTAGAAAATCTTCCGGCTGATCATAATTTATCATATCGCGGGTCATTCCGGCACAGAACATTGTAAAAGCATTGAATTTATAGTTCAATAACGGGTAAATACTAAACGTTTTGCTGAAGGTATTGTACTGGGTTATCCCACGGAGAAAGAACTTTCTCGTAAACTGAAAAGTTGTAATATTCCTGAAGATATGACCTTTGTAGAATTCCGAATTATTATCTGCATCATTCAGCTTTGCCATTGTCCAGGTGAATGATGTCTTAAGTCTTGATGCAGCATTTATCTGTGCCGACGAGGTTATATTAAACCCTTTACCCATTACGGGTGTACCGGTACGGTAAATGAATTTGCCTGCCTGACCGCTCATAGCGAGACTTACTCCTTTAACAGGAATTGTTCTAAAATTAAAGGAAGCTCTGTTGATAGCAGGGAATAAAATGTTTCTGAACCTTTCACGGTTTACAGCTATAAAACTTGCACTGATAAAGGTCTGACCGATCAGACTGGCTGATATCCCGGGTTGAACATAAAACTCCTTGAAGATGCCGTCATAGTTGAACATCAATGAGGATGAAGCGAAAATATTGATGCTCTTAATGATCTTTTTATTTAAATGCATAGTATAATAATGATCCATATAGGTGGCTCTTCCGTTCACCTCAGGAAACATACCGTTGTAGGTCTGGTAAGTAGGAGAAAAATTGTTCTGAACCAGGTTGAATGAATAATTCCTTCCTGCCCTCATCAGGGCAAGATGCAGTCCGGTTCCATGATATTTTTCACCGTTAAAGCCTGCATCATGACCGGTAGATCCAAAAGCCCGGTCTGATTTAAAGAGGATTGTATCATTCAGCTCCCTGGTGTTTGAAAGGAATAGTTCGCCCTGCCAGTACCAGTTTTTCCAGAATTTAAAATTCCAGTCGAAACCGTTCACAAAATTATGAGCATTATCGAAATTCCTCGAAAGGAATAATAAACCCAGAAAATTCTCATTACCAAGATCATATCTTGCCCTGGCGACTCCGGCAAATGAGGTCAGTGTAGTTTCGACAGTATTGCTCTCTTCCTCACCCGGGACAGTTATCCCGGTATTACGGTCGTAAGCTGCAAGAGCAATGTATGACATCTTGCCTGCTTTACCATTCACCTTTGTAGCAAACAGCGGATTATTGATCGTCCTTGAATAATACATCGGAGTCTGGAGAAGATCCATCCCCGACATGAAGAAGGGTCGCTTTTCCGGATAATAGAGTGCAAAAGTTGTATTTATGCTTATCTGATCAGCATCGGATTCAATCTGGCTGAAATCGGGATTAATAACGGCATTAAGTGAGACATTTGGTCCGGGTGAATACTGAATTCCCCCTCCTATCCTTGCTTTAACATGACCATCATTCATATCAGATGCCGGATTTTCGGGATCACTCCGTATACCGGTCTGCTGAGCCATGATGTAAGGCATGATCCCAAGAGACTTGCCCGGCCTTATACCCTCGAGCCCAACAAGATACCCTCCCTGTGACAGGTAGCTAGGTTCATTACGGTCCAGTTTCGTCCAAGTTAAAAGATACCTGTTGTCCCTGGGAACATTTCTCAGCAGGCAAATTGTCCATTTTTGCGTCTCACTGGGTGAAAAGTCGAGTACTTTCAGAGGAATAGCCATTTCGGCTGTCCATCCATGGTCGTTTCTTGATGCTGCTGATTGCCATACCAGATCATAGGATTCATCTTCAGTTCCGATTCCCATCATTAAAAGGTCTCCCTGTATGCCATACGGATTGACAGCGAATTCAAAGCCACGCTGATGGTCGTTATATGTATCAATTGTGGCAAGTACAAAATCGTCTTCGAAAAACTTGTCACGGTCAGTGAGGTGAGCCCTTATATTACCTGGCATGGTGTCGTAGCAATCAAATCCGATGTACAGGTTCTCATGGTCGTAAAGGATCATTGCGAAGGTCTTCTGTTTTGCCGGTGTGTTTTCGCCGGGGGAAGCTTCAAATTTTAACTCAACAGGTAATCCTTTGAGCCACTGGGGATCGTCGAGTTTCCCTGTCAGATTAACCGGTTCCTGAATTCTCACGGCTTTAACCTCGGGTTTGATAGTATCACGGACTGTTGATATTCCTTTTAATCCTGATTCAAAAATAAGAAGGATAATAAACAGAATATAATATTTCATTTCAGATTCATTAAAGTTAGTTCAGCTGTAGCAAGATTCATAAAGTGACCTGTTTCTTAATGCAGCTAAATAGTATCTATTTTATCATTTTGCGGAAACTCACTTTACGGACTGCTGTTATCAGTTGACGGATTGTAAAGATAAGCGTTTAGCCCAAAATGACTTAGGATCGATCTATCCGGTCAAAGAACCCCTGCCTTATTTGAAGATCGGGAGAATTTATATATTTGTACACCATTTTTTCTCCAGATTATGAAAAAGCTTATTTTAATCCTTTTTGTAGTTCTCATCTACGGTTGCAAGAAAGAGATAGAGGTTACCTCCATCGACCAGATTCCCGGAACATGGAGGTGGGAGTCGACGTGCGGCGGAATTCAATATGAATGCATTACAGCATCAAAGGCTAATTACGCAACAATAGAATTCACTGGTGACGGAAAATATATTGAAAATCATAATGGAACAATGTTTCTTCAGACTAACTATACAATAACCAATACTGACAATACTTTTGGTACACTTATTCTGCAGAATCCGGCTGAAAGCAGACCAATAGCAATTATGAATAATGCACTTCTGATAACCAGGGGCGAGTTGCTGGATAGCTATACAAAAATAAAATAGTGAAGATTGCCCTATTTGTGTCTGATCACAAGCTTTGCCCTGTATTTCTCCGGTTTACTGTGGTCAGAAAAGTATTCCGGATAAGGGTATAATTCAAGAAAAGAGATCTCGTAACCATCAACTATCTTATCCCTGGTTCCCAGATTGAGATCGACAGGAACCGGAGGGTCATTCCGGTTCTGGATAATCAAACGGATGGCGGCTGTCCCGGCCCAGAAGCACTGTACACCAATAGGGCACCGCGAATCGGTAAGAAGAGTGTCAAAGCAAATATAGTTTTCTCTTTCGCCATCGTAGAAGCACTCCCGGTATGGCAGGATAATCGTATCGTTGAGCATCAGGTCATTAAAGTCCTCGTAGCCGGGTATGTTAATAGTCTGATAGCTCGGATAAGCATATAATGTAATGCAATTCTTTTCTTCATTTTCGGAAGCTTTTCTTACCGTGGCATTAATGAGCTGACCTATCTCAAAGCTCCCTTTATTAAGGTTGACTGCTTTATACCGATTTTCGGGGCTCTCCCCTATTATTTCCTTAACCGCATGCGAATCGAAGGGGAAAGATATTATGCAATCGGAGCAGTTGAGGTCGAAGCTTTCGATCCGTGCAATAAACCGGCCCTCCGTGTTTACAGGTTCTTTATTACAGCCTGAGATCAGAATCACCAGAAATAGTCCTGTTATAATTGTCCTGATCATATCTATATTCTGATATTTAAAGTGGTTGTTTTTCTGTTTTATACGAACAAAAATCATACCATCTATTCAGATGCCTGGCTGATTCTGCTCATTCCTTTAAAGTATGAGTATAAAGTGTATTGTGTACACTTTATTCAGGACATTCAGTAAAGGTTTAAATCCTTTAAACTCTTGAGTGTATGATAAATTTGACTCTGTTGCTGCTTTCCCTGACTGAGATTTTTGGCGCTTTTAAAGTAAAGAGAGGTGTGGTAATCGCCACATTATAAAAGAACCCGTTATTATCTTTCGATCCGTACTTAATTTCGTATGGTTTTTTATTTATATCTAAGTCTGTATCAACCGCTTTCACATAATAAAGCTCATTAATCTCTACAGGTACAGGCTTGAAAGAGATGATTACATCGTCAAATTTTATTTCCCCTATTCCATCAGGGTACATATAGATCAATCCCAGTTCATATTTTTTTATTTTTTTATCCACGAGCGACGCCAAATACGGAGAAATGGGCTTGAGATCTATTATGTATATCCTGCCTTTTCTCTCCCCGAACATTTTATATGTATTGTCCCTTCCGGAAATCACAGCCCCATGCTTGCTCTTCAGACTGTCGAGATTATAAATATCCTGAAATCTCTGCAATGCAAGAAGACTATCTTTTTCTGTCATATTTACTCTCTTCCGTATTATCTGATCGAGCCATGATTCATTTTCAATTTCCTTCTGCCAGCCAGGGAAATAACGCTGCAGCAGGAGTGCCTCGAAGCAGCCGTACCAATAGTTTTTTCCGTAGATCTCAAGCGTATTACCGGTTGAACTCCTTAAACGATCAGGGTACATGTTCAGGAATGCATCGGGATTTGCAAAATGGTCATAATCCGGATCATCGGCGGTGGAAAGTGAACTCCTGAAACCCTTCTTAACACTGGTTAATATTGTGAATTCAGAATATACAGCCTCTCCCTCGCGGAGTTCATCATTTGCATATGAACTTTTTTCTGATCTTGTCAGATCTTTTGTTTTAAGGCTCCTGGCGACACAGAAATCCTTTAAAAAGGGAAGAGATTCATTTAATGTGCTTTGTTCATACGCCTTTAACAATGCCTGCCCTTCTATATCTGAAAAAAGTGCAATATTAAGATCGGGATTGATCCTTAAATTTCCGAACTGTTGTTTAATAATCTTTGGCTGATAGCAATGCATCAGCTCATGGATAAAGATAATAATGCTGTTTTCTCCTTTAAAAGCATTGGGATCATCCTGCTTTAAGGAGGTGGGTGATGTGAACCTGATGTCCACAACCATCACGGGCTTATTATTGAATGATCCTAGAGGATATGGGCCACCCCCGCACTGCAGAGGTTGTTTAACTACAAAATCGTTAAGATTGGTAGTATCAATATGAAGGGATAAACCGCGGACTTTTACACCAGGGTATGGTACAAACTCCGGTGGCGGAACCGGGTGCCCTATTAAAATCCGAAGACCATTCTGAAAAGTAAAGAGAAAAGGATAAGTCATATAATCATCCCAACCGTCCCAGACATCTTTTGCGAACTGGTCGAGAATATTATAAGCTTCATTGAGCCTGTTTAATTCAATCTGTACCGGTTCGGTCAGTTGAAACGCCGGGGAGCTCTGCGAATAGATAGTTTTCACAGAGGCAAAAACAACCAGAAGAATTATATATAGTTTGAACTTATTCATGGTTTTCTCTTTATTAATAGGTTTTCGTAAGGTTATCGGGTAGTTCAAACATACCTCCGGAAGATTCTGCCAGTTCAAGTTTGTCGACATTGATAACGGTTGTAATATGCGGGGCGATAGGATTTTCCACAGTTTCAGCTATTCTCAGCGGGATCAGGTTTTTATTACCGGTTATCATTTCAATAATTGGCTCTCTTTTATTATTTGATCCGCCAAGGTTCATTATTGTAGAATTAAGAAAGCCAGCCATTGACTCATCGTCAGTTTTTGCTACCAGGTATTCAAGTGAGATCTGATCAAAATCCGCATCTCCCTCACATAAAAAATGATCACAGACATAATTGCCGACGGTCTCCTTGGAGAGCAGCTTTGGTTTATTCCATTCATAATCAGGAATATAATTCTGTCCGATATATTTAACATCAATGATTTTTTCAGCAGGCGGCATCGTTTTTTGTGGTCTTATCGAATCAGTCCTGCAGGTACCTGAACGTAAATTAATGAACCAGGTAACTCCCAGATCCTTCCTGACAATGATTTTATACTGATTGCTTACTGAACAATATTTATCTTTTGTGAACCAGTACTCTGAAACTGTTACACGGTCAATATTCATATAGGTCCTGGTATTTGTTATTTTGGCATAATAAACAGGATCATCATTGGTACTGAAAAGAAAGTTGTTGCAAAGACTAATTAGAATTATGATAAATAGTTTCATAAGGTAGGTTTTGATTATTTTATACTGTGCTTCTTCAGCCGGTCACCGGTAACCGGTCGCCGGTAGCCGGATATTATTCAGGGTTATTTTTGTTTTTCAACCTTATATTCACCTGATGGATCTATTTGCTTAAAACCTGTAACTTCTCCATTCTCAATTACAAATACAAAACTAAAATCGGGGAATTCCTTTATTCTGAAAGTATGCGGCTTCACAGGTATCAGCATAATCCGCGGTTGTCCCGGGGCAATCAGATAAAGATCCTTATCAACAAGTTCCACATTTAAGAAACTTCCGGCAATGGAATATTTCCCGGTATATTTTGCAAGTACTGCGGGATCACTTAACGAAGCATCAGCTTTTCTTGTGAATGTCGTCTCGCTCTCGTCAAGCGAAGTGTAAAGACCATTAATGCTACCCTGGGGATTGGTGGTGAAATTCAGTGACCAGAGTCCATATTGTTCATCATTTGGTGTATCAAACCGGTCATAGTGAAAATGTTTAAGCGGCAGCTTTATGTTATGGAAATCTAATTGCAGAGCCGTATCTGTCAGGGTTATATTAATAATTCCGTAAGCCGGATTCTGATATTGTCCGGTATAATCTGTCAGCATGATGTGACGGCCTGGTTCCGGCGATGCGTTCAGCACCTGATTTACTGCGTCCCTCCTTCCCGATCTTTTTACCTTCTTTCAGATCGTTCAGCCCTCTTTCACTCCATGGAGTCAGATCTGTACCCAGTAATCTTTCGTAAATGTTGTACGAAATAATGTTATACAGCGGGGCGCCCTGATCGCCAATTACAAATACTATCACTCCTATGCTGTCATTGGGCATTGCTGATATCTGCGAATGAAAGCCCGGCAGGTCTCCGCCATGAGAAGTAAGCAGATGACCTCTGTAAGATGCTGTGAACCTTCCCATTCCATAAAAGGAATTAAGTATTTCTTTATACCCTTTGTTATCAAGCCCGGTGTTCGGGAGTGCAACTGTCGGTTCAAGAGTTGCTTTTACTACTCTCTCGGGAATGACCTGCCTGTTCCTGAATTTCCCGTTATTCATAAGTGTTATCAGCCAGTTCGACATATCCTCAATATTCGAAATTATCGAACCTGCTGGTCCTACAGCCTGCTGATCCTCATATATCGGGATCCTGTATAGCAATGTTGTATCCCGTTTCTCATTATATGGAACACCGTGATCCGGATTTTTCTCCATCTCTTTTACAGAGAAAACAGTGCTTTTCATTTCCAGGGGATTAAGTATATTCTCCTGCAGGAATGTCTCCCATGTCTTTGAACTCAGAAGTTCAATTATATAACCGGAAGAAACATACATGAGGTTATTATAGAGAAACCCCTGTCTTATAGGCTGACTGGGTTCAAGATATTTTAACCTTTCATATAGCTCTTTCCTGCTGAAATCTGATTTGTACCAGATAAGGTCATGCCGCGAGATACCGGTCCGGTGCGCCAGCATGTCGCGTATGGTGACCGAGTTATTCAGGTCGTTATTATAAAATTCAATTGAAGGAATATAATTACGGACTGGCTTGTCCCAGTCAAGCTTCCCCTGGTCGACAAGCATTCCTACGGAAATGGCTGTAAACAGTTTTGTGTTTGATGCGATCTGATATAAGGTTTTAGGCGTCACCGGAAGCTTTTGCTCATACTCACGGTATCCGTATCCTTTTGCAAAAACCAGCTGGTCTTTATATACTATACCTACACCTGCTCCGGCAATATTCCAGTCTTTCAGGATCTTATCCATATACAGATCAAAGCCCTTAAGTCTTTTATTTATGTCAATTGTCTGTGCGAAAAGGTTTGTTTGAAAACAGACAATCACAAACCACAGAAGAGATGCTTTTAATATGAATCGTGACTGAAGAAAATGATTCATCCTGATTTTTAAATGAATTGATTTCATCGTTTTGTTATTAATTTAATATTTCCGGATATAACGAGGTAATTTACACCTAATTTTGAATATGTTTTACCTTAATAAAACTAAATTTTCTTAATACCCCCATAAGCGATACTACTCTTTATACACATCTTTTTAATATACTGATTATGGTCATGATTTAATCACAATACCAGACCAACTTGAAATAAATTATGGATTCCGCCACCTTCGTGGCCATAAAAAAAGATGTGTATAAAGGGTAGTTAAACGATAATGCTCGTGGCTTAAGAAATTCTGTAAAGCTTTAGAGGCGCCAGAGGCTGAGCTTATTTATCTTATTGTTCCGTATTAAAAGCCGTGATTATTTTGTTTCTCCCCTGAATAATTTATTTTATATGTATAAACAATAAAAAACAGTATAAAACAATAATATAAATGAAATATTATGTAACTTTATAGTCTTACTAAATTCTTTTATCATGGAAAAGAAAAGTGGATTACTTGAAGTTTTCAAAATATTTCAGAGTGCTGAATCGTATTTTGATGACAGGAATAAGGCGCAATCAGGAAAGTTAATTCTAAATCAGGTTTTAATAATCTGCGTCTTTACATTCCTTTATGGAATTGTCATGGGAAGCTATCATAGTTTTCTTCAATCTCTTGTTGCCGGATTAAAAGTGACATTTCTGTTTTTAAGCGCAATTATAATTTGCTTCCCCTCATTTTTTGTTATTCAGCAAGTATTGGGCTCCAGGATGACTTTAAGACAGATGGTGATTATTATATTAAGTGGATTTGTACTCACTTCAGCAATCGCGTTGTCTTTTGCACCGATTGTAATTTTGTTTCAGGTCACAGGGGGCAATTATCATTTCCTGCAGCTTTTGCATGTGGCAATTTTTATTTTTTCGGGTATTTTCGGAATGAGACTAATGGTAGAGGCTTTAAAATATGCATGTGAGAAAAAAGATATATACCCGCATATCGGAGTAACAGTTTTCAGAATATGGATAATTATTCTGGCATTTGCCGGGATTCAGATAGCCTGGAATCTTCGTCCTTTTTTATGCAATAAAACTGAGGATTTTAAGCTATTCAGGAAATATGAAGGAAATTTTTATACCGCAATAGTTTATTCTGTCCAACAACTTGTTAAGAAGGAAGATTCTAATCAAAATATTGAAATTAAACCACTGTATCAAAATCAGGATAAGGTCAAATCTGAAACGACTGATACAAGTATTTTAAATCTTTTGAAGAAGTAGAATATGGATGATATAATGACTTTAGAAGAAGTTGCGAAGTATTTAAAGTTAAAGCCACAGACTATTTATACCTGGGCACAAAATGGCAAAATTCCGGCAGCAAAATTAGGAAAGGAATGGAGGTTTAAGAAATCAGTCATTGATAAATGGTTCAACCAGCATATAGATCAAAAATTCTCTGAATATCTTGAGAAGTAGGTAATATCAGAATTCGTGAAACTCTTCTTTCCTGTTTTGAGCGGTTTTTAACCCAATTAAATCATAACTGTTTGATAAGTAGCAAATAAGAGATTTATTTATTGAAAATACGGGTGTCTCTCCATTGTCCATACCATGAATCCGGTAGATCACCTTCGGTGAGGTCAAAGCGGGACAAGGCACCTCTGATTTGTGATTGTCTGCCTGAATAACTGAAGGTGAATGTTCAAGAGCGCCGGGGATTCCTCGCTAAAGCTCGGAATGACAATTTATTATTTTACAGGGGGTGGGGAAAGAAGTGGCGATTTGCTGAAAAATATCGAAAGAGTTCAAAAGTGTAAATTGATATCAGGATTTAATTATTAATCTGTAAACTTTTTTTAGGACGAGTCAAAATAAAGTTTGCGAATCGCCACTTCTTTCCCCCTATACCTCACAATCTCGCCACGTCATTCCGAGAGCCAGCGAGGAATCTCCTGATTTTTTGTAATTTGGTCTTCATCATAAATGTCATTAATAATCTGTTAGTTAAATGAGAACCCGGGTATATTATGTTTATATCCTGACAAATACATATCATAATGTTCTTTATACCGGAGTTACTAATGACTTAGAGAGAAGGTGTTATGAACATAAACAAAAGAAAATAAAGGGATTTGCACAGAAATATAATGTTGATAAACTGATTTATTTTGAAAGGTTTGATTCAATTGATTCAGCAATAGATAGGGAAAAACAGATTAAAGGGTTTTCCAGGGGAAAAAAACTGGCACTTATTAATCAGTTTAATAGAGATTGGAAAGAATTATCACATACTGGATTATTCAAGACCTGTTAGTAAATTTATTAATGTCAATCAAGAGAAGTTTATTGTCTTGTCTGTCCATCTTAATTTTGGATGTCTTTCGCACAAAACAGGAGAAATCAGTCATTGATAAATGGTTCAACCAGCATATTGATCAAAAATTCTCCGAATATCTCGAAAAGTAGTCAATTTTAGACAGCTCCGGGATTAATTTACTTTATCCTCAGTGTCACAGGCAGGTCTAATTATTAAGAAGCTTTTCTAATTTATATTTTAATAAACTGTTATCCAGGTACATTAAATTAGGATCTGCAACAGCTCCGTTTTTATCCACAAGTACTGTATGCGGGATGCCAGAAATATTGAACTTATTGCTCAGATAGCTCCATTCATCGGAAGTTAACCTGTAGTGCTCTCCGGGAATACCTGGAATCATGTTATCATAGGTCTCCTTCGGCGAGGTTGGGTTGGTTAAATATACAAAAACAATATCCTTGCCTGCCAACTCTTCCTTTAATGGCTTGATTTTTTCAATATCTGACCGGCAGGGTCCGCACCATGTAGCCCAGAAGTCAACATAAACAACCTTCCCTTTGTACTTTTTCATTATCGTCTCGAATAAAACATCAGCTTTTGTCTTTGGGGTTTCAACAACAACAGAAGTGAGCTTGCTGTTACCGGAAGAAAGCTGTTTCTTTTTGCTGGCAGCAATCTTTAAAAGTGATTCACTGTTGCATTTTTCAATATACCAAGAGATGAATGGTGTCGTGATCTGTTTCCGGACAAACAGAAGCTGATCAGCCGGTAACGGGGTCATTTCTGCGACAATTGTTCTGCATTCATCCTGCGAATCCATAATATCTGAAGCAAATCCTTTGTGAACACCAAAGGTCTTCTCCAGGTTCTCATTCCTTATTGCCTTTGTTCTGCGGCTCAGCATGAGGGAAACCTCCTTTGAATGATTTGCATTGAAACTGGCAATCTGGGTCTGATATTTGATCAACAGCTCACGGTTTTTTACTGATCCTTCTGAATTTATGACTAACGACCTTGCTCTCAGCATTTCCTTTTCTTCACCAGTTAATTCCACTCCCTGGTCGCCATATACTTTTCAATAATAGCTGCTGTGAGAGGCTGATCTTTATAGATCTTTGATATTTCGCCTGATTGCTTGAATATTTTCTGTTGAATTCAGCATACTGATTCCCGTACTTCTGAATACTGCATTTAATTCAGCATTCGCTTCCGGGATGAAATTCTTCTTGAGATCGGCCACCATTGCTTTTTCTTCTTCAGTAAGTGGAAATCCTGCATTATTTATATCCTCAGCAAGCTCAAGAGTTGAGTAGCCCCGTGACTGTCCTCTCAGGATCTCAGCGAATTTGAGCCGGTTGATGAAATAGTAGTAATCGTTTGTAAGAATGCTGAGCGGATTGTTAGTAAATTCATCATTGATGAAGTCATAATAGTCAACACCCGGTTTCTCAATTTTAACCGGCAGGGTCCTCTGTGAAGAGGGAATATTGTTGGCTGTCCGGTAGGCTCCTTCGAAGCTCATATTATAATCCATCAGGTGATATGCACACCTGTACTCTATCCCGGATCTTTTCAATTGAACTGCCTTTGCCGTAAAAGGTCTTGATTTTGTCAGTGAATCCAGCATATTGAGCTCCTTATTCTTCAGGTCAAGGAAATAGGTTTTGTACATGACAGGAGACATTTTTAAAACCTTCTCCTGCAGGTCCTGATAGTTATATGCGTTTATCTTATTCAGTATCTGGAGATCGGCATTCAAAAGTGCATCGTCCCCCATGAACAGGGCAAGATCCGGCTCATCGGGATCAACCATCATAAACAGATCCTTCCCGGGTTCAAGATAGATAGATCCAGTAATGAGGTCTGACCTTGCAAATACCTCATGAGGGTAGTAAAATGGGATTTTAACTGAAAAATATCCATTGCCAGAAATCCTGACCAGGAAATTATTCTGGTTTCCGGTAAGAATGTCATTTACATAAAGTGTCCCGGTTGTTACACCTGTTCGCGGTGAATACCCTTTCAGATATCCGCTGAAAACAACCGAATCATATTTTAGTATCGGGGGATTGAAGAGGTCGCCATCAGCTTTCAGGGCCTTTCTTATGGTTAAGGCATCTTTGCCAAGAATGACCGGGGCATTTGGGGATCTCCCCAGAATCAGATGTTCATCTTTATCAAGCTTAAGAGGCAGATCTGCTGTAGAGTTCCTGTTTTTAATTGAAACCGTACCTTCGCCATTTTGAAACCTGACCCCGGCATAATTCCATAATTTCTTCTGATAGACAACAACAGTATCAAGAAGACTTATTTCCCATTCTCCGTTAGAAGTGTTGAACCAGTGTCCGTAAAGCTCCTTCGGAATGAAAGTTTTCGATGGTGATTCCTTTAAAACGATATCATAAATATGCCAGCTTCCCCCTCTTCTCCATAGTCAATCAGGCTGACTCCGGGTTCAATTTTCGGGAAAATCAGTTTATAGTCAACTAAACCTGAAGCAGGTAAAATGAAGCTTTTGCCAAGCGGAATGCCCTCAGTTGATTTGATAAATAATTTTTTGGGGCTGCCGGAAGGAACAATGTAAGTGTTCTCCGGGATCGACATTGACGCACCCGGGATTATGGTGGTATGAAACCACAGAACAACAGAAGAATCATTTAACTCGATTTTGATAAGTTTTACACCAGAATCAGAACTTAATCCATGTCTGGGCTTTTCAATCACTGTCTGCGAAAATGAAATGAGAGTGAAAAGGAATGTCAGGATACAGGTAGTAAGCTTTTTCATTTTGGATTTTATTGATCGGTCAGTTTTATTTTAAAATAATCTCGATTGCTTTATCAAGAAGTTCATCCTTATTTTTTCTAATACCCTGGATAGTTGGTTTTATTTCCAGATCAGGAATGATCCCGACTCTTTGAGTTTCGCCTCCATCAGGGTAATATACACCTATTCCGGTTATAAGGGTTCTGATTCCGCCTGGTAAAGAAATCTGAGAAACATTTCCATCAGCCCCGGCTGTAGTTGATCCGACAACAGTGGCTTTTGGAGCAACTCTCAGGGCCATGGTTGTGTACTCTGCCTGACTCAGGGTAGTTTCATTGACCAGGATAACCACTTTCCCCTTGTAGTAATTGTTATTAGTACCTCCGACGTAAAGATTCTTGTCATTTATCTTAAAAAGTCCGGGATTTTCAATGCTTCCGTTTGAAAATCTTACAAAAGGTATACTTTTGGGCATCAGGTAAGAACCTATGGTAAATACTATAAATTCAGAAGGATAGCATCTTAAGTCGATTATAAGTCCTTTTGTGTCCCGGATTTTGGTCATTATGGCAGGTAAATATCTGTTTTTTATAGTTCCGGGATATAAATATGCGATATCGGGTTGAATAAATCTGAAACAGGTATCCCTGTTCTGAGTCATATTTATTTGTTCCTGAGGAATTGTTCTCAGAATTTTCCGGTAATTGTGCCCGTCTCTTTTAAATTCAACATTTAATATTGAGTCATTTGTCCTTAGTATATTTCTGGCCAGATTTCTTAATTGTGTCGGGTAATTTGAAGCAGGTGTATATTTTAATTTATCGCGAAGGATTTTTTCTACAGGCTTTTGGTTTATACTTAGAATTACATCTCCAGCTCTGTAATTGTGAGTTAATAACGGTTTGCCCTGTATAACTTTTAGTAACAACCGGAGCTCCCTCAACAAACTTTATTTCATATGGTGCACAATTGAGTCCATAAAATTTGTTCAGAGTCTCATCGCTCCAGATATTTGCATGAGTATCATGTACTTTTGTTATTAGCTCCAATAATGTAAGTTTATATTTTAATTCATCTGGAGCATTAATAAATCCGGGTAAAAATTCAGTAAGGACTCCTACCCAATTCTCTTCAATCAGGTATTTATATGGTGAGTAATATTGAATAATATTCCAGTAGCGGTACAATGATAATAACCGGAATCCAGGGTCGGGATATTTCATTTCAGGATAAGCCCTTTCATTTGTAAAAACAGGATTTCCGACATTTTCGGTCAAAGCGACGTAATAGTTTTTACCTGTTCTTTCAGCGCTTTTGACCTTTGCTAATAATGTCGAAAGCTCAATTGATAAATTTGATTTTGAAATCCAGTCAAGGTCAGGCCGTATTTTAATTCCGGAGTCAGCTATAAAGGATTTTTCACTGGTATTAAAATTCCCGAGGGATTTTATCCACCCCGATAAAATATTATCCCGTTCTCCGGTACTCTTAACTCCTGTAATTTGAGGAAGGATCCTGAAAAGCTCATAATCCCAGTTAAAATTTCCTGCTGCAATATTCGGATGATAATATTTTAAAAATCCCCATATTAATCCTAATATCTTCAAATCTTCAAGCCTCTGGTCAGTGATTTTAAATTGCTGGATTTTTGATCCTTTATCGAACTCTCTGTCCAGGTCGGCTTTAAATTCTTCCTGTTTAATCTTTTTAACTTTTTCAATGCTCACGCCGTCTATTAAAAGCTGGAAGTCATCAACCCAAAGCTCTCCTTTGCCGGATAGTATTGCACCAATAAAAATTGTTTTGGCCTTTTCAGGGTATGGCAGCTTTACAGAATACAATTTCCAGTCTGAAGTCCCCATTATATTTTTCCCCTGCATATTATCAAACCCTAAAGAGCCTGATGAGCCGTCAATTCTAAGCATCAGCCCTATCGGACCTTCAGATACATTCAGAAGTTTCATATAGGCTCTTAATTCAATTTCTTTGCCCTCATAGTAAGCCGGAATTGAATATGCTGCACATCCAAATGAATCGGAGGTTCTTCCTTTTGATGGTTGGATTAATATTGAATTTTTGCCACTGTGTTTAATCGTAGTATCAATGCTTAACAAATAATTGCTTCCCCACTGAAACCAGTTATCAGGAAGTTTTTGTTTTAATACGGTATTCTCAAAACCGAAATTAAATTCGGTCGTAACCATATTGGTCTGGCTGAAAGCAACTAACGATAAAAAAAGAAACAGGCATATGCTGCTTATTCTTTCATAAGATTTTTTCATTTTATTTAACGATTTGATTTTGTTATGCTCATGAGGTGATCAGGAGTCAGGTTTATACCGTTAGAATTTTTTTATGCAGATATTTTATAAAGTTAGTAATTGGAATGACAAATCTGTCCTGAGTGCAGGAGTACCAGCAGGCAATGTAATTCTTCACAATAAAGGTAATAGTTAATTCATAAAGTTTTTGCTGGTAAGATCAGGACCCTCATCCCCAACCTGAAGCTGTATAAAAAGATTAAATCCATTAACCGCAAAGGTCGCAAAGCTTAACACAAAGATCGCAAAGAGCTGAAAAACATTGTTTTGACTTTGCGTACTTTGCGCCTTCTTAGCGTACTTAGCGGTTAAAAAAACCTTTTTCGACAGCCCCAAATGAAAGGGGGTAAAGAAATATTATAAATGAAACCAATTTGTTACCGGAATTCTGAAGTATTACAAGGCAGGCAGGCAGGAAAGCTTCTATTAAACCCGATTATTCCAGATTTTATGAAAGCCAGAAGTTATCATCATCCAATTAATAAAGCAGATGGCGTTTTATTCAGGTTTTTTAAAGATTAATTCATCCACTGGTTTGTTTAATTCAACTTTTGTCACTATCATCTCATTTACAAATTGCCCTTCCGGCAAATAAATTTCTGTTTTGTATGGAATAGTATACCCATCAGTTTGCCTGAAGTCGGAATAATTTGTAATGCTCGGTACTATTTGGCCCATCGACACAGATTGAGACACTGCCCGTACCAGGTAAAAAGTTTTGCTGTCAAAAAAGTAAACAGATAAAATGCTATCGGGAGAGGTGAATTCAATTTTATATGAATTTGCATCAGCAACAATATCTGTGCCCAGCAGTTCGACTTTATATCCTTTTTCAGCATAGTTTATAAAGGGGCCTCCGATTATAATCTGGTCTTTCCCCAAATTGTACTGAGCCCGGGGCATAATCTCAGCCGAACTGTTTCCCATCATGGTATTAATGATCCATCCTTCCTTATCAGTAAAGCATGATGTTATATTTTGACCTGCAATTTCAATAACCGTTCTCATACCTTTCCCGTTAAGGGTGGTAGATTTAATGATTCCCTGCGCACCAGCAACATCAATGGTGCTCTCAGTATAGAGGGAGGTGATTTTGCCAAGTCTGTCTTTACCTCCAATTACCTGAATATATTTACTGATAACTTCATCGGCAGTTTGGGATAAGAGATTACCTGCAAGCGAAAATGCAAGGATAGATAGTGCAATCAGCCTGATAGTTTTCATACTCATTTAATTTATAGCATATACTATTTTAATTAAGACCCTCAAAACTATAAATACCCTAATCAGGTCCGCATATGGATCTCTTAACCATAAAAATATCAGAAAAACCTTAATCCCTTTTCTATTTCTTTTTGCCTATCGGGATTGTAACTCCGAGGAAGGGAATTGCAATAAAACTGCCCAATTCAGCACCCATAGGGATCCAAATGCTGTAATCAAGGCCAACATTCCGGATTATGCTGCGTCCACCCGCTGAGATCAGGAAAACCTCTTTCCCTTCAAACGGAATAATATAATTTTCACTTATAAAATAGCCTTTGGGTCCCGTTCTGACCATGCAGCTGACATTAATTATAGGGACTCTCATCCATTCACCACCGGCAAATCCGTAAGCAAGTCCGAGACTCAGGTTTTTATCGCGTGAACCAAATGTGGTAGTACCAAACAAAAGCCCAAATAGACCAGTTTGATCACCAATGAAAGTACCTAAAAAGGCGCCTGTTCCGACGTTAAATTTATTTTCAACCACAGGAATTGAGAGTTTCTGAACAATCCAGAAGGGTGTGGCTGTTCCTGCAAATAGGAACAAGGGTACCATACCTGCCCCAATAGAATAATTATCAGATACTCCAATAGAATACTGGTTATATAAAACCCATATATTCTGATAATAAGAAGATCCTTTTTCCAGTCCGTAACCATTAGGGGCCCAGAAATAGCGTGATGACTGAGGATTAGGAAGCCAGAATTCACTACCAACTTTTTTAATCTCGTTAAGTTCAGTCTTTGATTTTATAATATTCTTTGGGATTCTAATCTCGCCCAGGGTTTCAGTCTTAATTACCACAGCTGAGGAATCTTCGGTGACAACAAAACCTACAAATTCATTGCCGTCGATTGTTTCTACCCTCACAGTTCTGGTTGAGTCAGGTAAATTCTGTCCAAAGCATTTCAAATTATTGAGTAAAACGATAATTATAAAAATCCAGATAAATTGCTTTTTCATATTACCAGGTTTTAATGTATATGAAAAGTTACGAAACCCTGATCATATTTTAAAATTTTTTAGATGAGGGCTGAATCTGAGATGTAGGGTGAATCAAACTGCAGTTACTATTTAACAAAATAACTTGCATTTACAGTTCCATCGGGTATAACCTCAAAAGATGGAATAATTGTTAATGTTTATTTAGTATTTAATGTTGTAAAGGTACGGTCACTGCCATAAGACGTCCCAATGAAATTGACTGCCTTTACTCTGAAATGATATAGTGTATTTGGAGTCAGCAAACCAATGGTATCATGTACCTGTGTATTTGAATTTCCTGTTACAGGGTTTTCAACAGCTGGTACTGAGTTTCCATAGGCATTAGTAGTTCCATATTCAAAAGAAACAACTGTGTTTAGATTATTGGCATTTACTAATCCATGCAAAATTGCCATTGTTGAGGTGAAGTTATCAGCAGGTTGGGTCACTACTGTTGGCTTTGATCCGACTAAAGTCAAAAAATCAGTAATATATTTCTCGAAGCCAGAAATTGTCGCACTTATTCCAATATCCTGGTATCGTTTTTCAATGTTGAACCGGATTTCTGGCAGGTCCAGTATCTCAGTGGAGCTCCTTAGCTGGGCAATAATATTTTCATCATTCAATTTTCCATCCTGTTGAATATCATTTGAAATATTTGCAAGTAGTTCAGTCAGGTCACCGGTGGTTCTATTACTCT
Source organism: uncultured Bacteroidales bacterium (assembly GCA_963825935.1). Classification (GTDB taxonomy): domain Bacteria; phylum Bacteroidota; class Bacteroidia; order Bacteroidales; family VadinHA17; genus LD21. The sequence goes on from CAWGUN010000013.1 coordinate 1,140,807, forward strand.
GTAATATTATTGAAATTGCAAGCAGAATGGCATTTTCTTCCTTATTTACTGAAATATCTAGCATTTCGGAATTATTCATATCCTGAACAGGGAAACCAAAGATTGCCAGTACTTCTTTTTGAGCAGTGTCTTTAGCTTCTGCGAAAACCATTCCTTTACCAATAAGGTATTCTACCCTGCTTTTTTCAAGATGAGTAAGAATATTTACATTGACAGTTGAAATATCTGTTATATCAGAAAGTGCATAAAGTGATAAAACAGATGGAGAAATATTCCCTGTAATCTCATTGAAATAATAGCCACTTGCTAAAAATTCAACAAATTGGGAGGAGAGTGCTACATCGTTTATCTCAAATGAACCTCTATTGTCAGTAATCTGAGTATTGAAAGCTTTCCCTGTCTGATTTAATGAAGAATTCAGCTCAAACATCTGAATGGTTGTCCCATTGATATATGGTCCTTTTTGGACATATCCCGATAATTTATCCTTTTGAATCTTGTACTCATTTTCTGTTTTCTGACAGGAATTTAGAATAATTGAGATAAAGGTTAATATCAGAATCTCATTTAACCTGAATAAATCTTTCATGATGTAAAAATTATAGTATAAGCAACATTGACTTTAATTTTCATAAAATTACGAAATACCCGAAAGCAAGTCAAATAATTATGGCTATTATTAACAGGACTGGTGCGAGGTCCGGGTGATGCGATTTGAGGGTCACGTTAAAAGAAAGCAGGATGTTCAAAAACCCTGTCTGACTGGCGTCAGCCAGGCAGGCGTGACAACTTGTCCCGCGCAGCGGGAAACAAATGACCTTTATTGTCCGTGTTATAGGCTTTGCTATTTGTTTTGTCCTTTGATTACTTTGTTAAGTATTTGAAATACATTTTCTTTTTCTAAAATTTTCATACCCACTCTTTCCTTTGATATACCGTCCTTAAGTTTGAAATCATAAACCGGTTGATGATCAATTAGCTCAGATTCAAAGCATTTGAATATTATAGACTTTGTATTTTCAAGGTTCTCAGCAACTTCAAGTATATGAGTTGAAATATAAAACAGATTATTGTGAATTTGTGCAAGTGACGAAATTATTCCAAGGGTAGCATCATAAGCATCTTTGACATTTGTTCCCCTGAAGAGTTCGTCAAAAATTATAACCAGATTTTTGTTTGAGCTGAGTAAGGATGCAATTTCCTTGACCCTGTTAACTTCTGCATAAAAATGGCTATATCCCAGGTTTATATCGTCTGATAGATTTATGGTTGTAAATAATCCGTCAAATATTGAAGTTTTAAATTCTTTTGCTGGAACTGGCAATCCAAGGTGGGAGATATAAATCAGGAGTCCAACAGTCTTTAGAAAGGTGGATTTCCCTGACATATTCGGACCTGTCAGAAAACAGAGGTTTGAGTTGTCATTGAATTCGAAACTGTTTTTAACCGGGTGCTCTAAAAATGGATGAAATGAATCAGTTACCTTAAATGTTGGTTCAGAAGTGCTAAGATATTCCGGTAGAGATAATCCTTTTGATTTCACAAGAGTGCCCATAGACTGAAGGAAATCAATTTCATAAACAATAGTCATTATGTTCCGGAATGCGTCTTTTTCTTTTACTCTGAAATAGTTATCCAACTTGTTTATTTGGTTGTAACTAAGGTCTTGAGTCTTTTCAGGAGGATCTTCAAGCAGTTTGCTTATAGCTTTTGTATTTAAGAACTCCTCAACTTCATTTAGATGAGTTTCGAACGCATTAGGAAGTATGAGTGATTTTGTGGATTTGATGAACTCTTTAAGATCAAGGAGTAATTGAGTAATATATACAATGCTTTCAGTTATAATGAAATAGTCATTATCTGGATTAATCTTATTTGATAATCCATCAACAGTGGCATCAATGATATTGGCTCTGAGTGGGACCCTTCTGATATTAAGGTAGTATTCGATATAATCAATATTTCTGGAGTTTAATTTTAGGTGACAATCATTGTCTATAAAGAATTTGATTTCGTTTTTTCGGTTGTTGAGGAATTCAAAATCAGAACTTGGAGAATTAAAGATTTGATATAATAATTCCTGGCCACCCTTTGTCACAGAGCAATTATAGAATGAGAAAACCGATGATTGTTTTTTCCTTTCACTAAAGAGTTCGATGTCTCTTGTTGATTGTTTGTCAATTTTAAAACTCATTGGGTTTTAGGTTATGGATGTGTCACGCATTGTCTATAACTTGTTTTTATAGGGCGTTTTAGTTTTATTTCAGTTAACTCTGACTCCTAAACCTTACTAAAATTTAAATATACTATTGAACTTTAGTAAATTTATGAACCCAAATTACTGCACCATCTTTATTATAATTTGTGGTGGTATAAATGTTTGGACTTTCAAATGTGAATGTATATTTACCATACGGTCCGGTTTTAAAATTCTTTGTTCCATAAATAGTGAAAATTTTTTCTGAAGTAAATAACCCAATCCAGTCAACATAATGTCCATCTAAGCCAATTTTAAAACCCTTGAAGTTGCCTTCTTCTGAATCAAAACCAATATTACAAATACCTTCAGAACCTTTTTGCCCCTTAACAAGTTTATATTGATTCATCAAAAAGGCATTTCCATAATTTTGCCACTCCCTAACATCAACAGAGTCTTTACCCACATTTGATTGCCAGGTACCAATAAATTGTTTCATTAACTCGACCTGATTGAGTTTTGTCTGTGTGGTTTGTGCCTGCATTCCGGTTGAACAAATTAAAATGAACACAGTAATTCCAATTGTTAAATGTAATTTTTTCATTTCTTTAGAATTAAATTCTTTATCTCATTGTTAATCATTAATTTAGAACTGGTGAATATAGTCTTTAGATCAATAAGTCTTAACACTGTAGTTTTCAATCTCTAAAATAATTTTCCATGATTTGTCTTCCTGTTTCTTCCATACAAAAGTTGCGAGCCCCTGCCCACTCAGAATCGAATTCCCCTTTATGATATCCGCTGTGAAATATTTTTGCATTTGGATCAAATCCTGGTTTAAGGTTGTTGGTCCCAGATAGGCTTTTAAATTCTTGACAAATGGGGCCATAGATTTAGCGAATGCTAAAATTGAGTCTTTACCCCAAAAGCTTTTACCATTTATCATCCTTAGAGCATCATCGGTAAAAAAATCAACAAAATTTTGTGGATTACCCGAGTTATAGGCATCTGTACTTACTTTTAAGAGTGAATCAAACAGAGCCTGATCTTTGTTAACCGTGGTTGTCGTCTTAGGAGCGCAAGAAACAATCACAATTATCGATACAAAAAGCATGAGAACTGTTTTTGTTTTCATTTTAAAATGGGTTTAGTTTTTGATTAAAGCCGTTCTAATAATTATTAAAAGTACTTGATTTTAAGTGTATTGTCAATTTTAATAAAAGCAATATTCTGGAATCTATATTAGCGGTCAAAAAACATAACAAATGTTACAGTGTTCAGTCAGCTGAATAATACTCTTTTGACCGTCGATTTACGAATTTAGAATGAGCTAATCGTGGTGCGGAATGCCCTATAACTTGTTTATATATTCATTTTTAATATCAATCAGACGTTTTTACTATTGTCCTGGATATTATCAGCAGTTATTGGCTTTTCTGGAGAGCAGGTACGGTTTGCAAAAACCCTGTCTGACTGGCGTCAGCCAGGCAGGCGTGACAACTTGTCCCGCGTTGCGGGAAACAACTTACCCGTATTGTCCGTGATAGCTGGTGTACTTTTGTTTATTCCAAGTCGAGAATAATCTTTATGTTTTCTTTTACTTTAAGTTGGAGGTTACGTGGTAGTTCCCCGACTTTAGTAGTAAGTCGTCTATTATCAATTGCTCGAATCTGATCAATCATTATATCAGAATCACTTTTTAGATTAGCAATTCCCTTTTTAATATGGACTCTAAGAATGTCACTATCAGGAGCAATGTTTGTTGTTATCGGACAGATCACTGATGATGGATGATCTTTCAGTAGGTTTGTCTGAACGATTAGAACGGGTCTAACTTTGCCAGTTTCTGTACCACGCTGTGGTTCAAGATCAGCAATCCAGATGTCAAATTGCTTAATTCTCATCCTGGAGGGTTTCAAATTCAGCTAAAACTGCAAGAGATTCTCTTTTAACCAGTTTTGATTCTCTTGAAAGTTTTTTAGAAATGAGGTTTCTCCGATTGATACGATTGTAGTAATCGACTGCCTCATTAATATATCTATTTCTAGATTTCTTGAGCTTGATAAGAACATCCTCAGTTTCGTCAAAGATGTTGTCATCTAATTTTAACGATAATGCTTTCATGGTATATGAATAAAGTATATTACAAAGGTATATACTAATATTGAATTCTCCAAAATTATTTTACAAATGTTTTACACATATCCAATCTTTGAACGTATGCCAGCTGACGGCCCGGCGGTATGATTTAGTGGGCGTTACCCGACGCAAGCACCGGTCACGATCCTGATACTTTAGCCAGAAAGCTGTTACGCTTAAAGTCCTGACATGCGAAGCTTCGTCAGGGGGTTCAATCCTGCATGGCTGACGCCAGTCAGACAGGGAGGGTATGGTATGTGTTTTTGCCGTCATGGTACAAATTTTATGCGGACTACGAGTGTCGTGGTACAAACATTATCGAAGCCAGGAATTTGTCACGGCATAAAAGTGTAATAGTGTGCTGATGCGCGTATCCGGATATAGCTTTAAACTGCAAAAACCTTTTTTAAGATATTGACGTGAAATTCGTATGTGGTAAATGATAAAATCAATCTGGAGAATGATTATCGAAATTGGAGCAGGGACGGGATGGAAGGCTCTTTACGCAAAACACTATTCTCAGTATCATTCTCTAATGTTGTTTTTGCGGAATGTGCCTGACAGCGCAGGGAAGGTTTTTCTTCTGTTGTGATATGCTTCCGCCATGTCAATCACATTAGATCAACATTTCAATTTACATGAGACATTACTAATAAAAACTATTAATATTTGTTATGATATTGAAACTCGTGATGAGATTTAATGCTGTGGATTTGCCAAGTATGAACGATGATCATTATCTTTGCTAATCGCCATGCCGGATGGATTACGTGATCTTCAGGAGTCAGAATTAGACAACCATGCTGAAACTTTTTATTTTGCCCATTATTATGTTCATACAACAGGAACATGTGACAATGACAACCATTGAGAATGTTCCTGGTACAGATTCATTGAAAGTTCTAATTAATTATAATTTCTACGAATTCCTGAAGGATTACCAACAAACGCTGAATGATGACATTGACCTGGATGTATTTCGCAGTCACAAGCCATTTCCCGCTGATCTTTCAAATAATTATGTCAATTCAAAGATTTCGATTTATGTAAACGAAAGACTACTTATGGGGAAATTGTTAAAAATGGAGAAATCAGGTGAAAACATAAACCTCTTTGTTCTTTACAGACTTAAGAAGGGAATCAGGACCCTGAAAGTAAGGAATACAATACTGACGGGTTTGCATTCTAATATAGAGAATCTGACAATTCTCAGAATTGGTGATTTTGAGAAAGGGATTAAATTTACGCCGCAACATCCTGAAGAGACATTCTCATTTAAATAAAACTATTTCACTACAATGAAAAAAATCTTAATATCTCTGGTTTTATTATTTCTTACAGCAGGTATATGGTCACAACCCAGGCCCGTAAAATTAAGTGGCAATATTATTATTGATACAGATTGCGGATTTGATGACTTCAGGGCTATAAGTCTGCTTCTTTCCAGACCTGAAATTAAAATTAAAGCGATATTGACAACAGATGGTACATTGCCTCCCTCCGAAGGGCTCATAAAAGTGAATTCTTTGTTGCATGAATTCAACAGGGTTAATATACCGGTTGCATGCGGCGAATCATCTCCGGGAATAAATCCCGCATGGCGAGCATTTAACAGGAACTTTACCTGGGGCAGGCAAAATGTTGATTATAATCCTGAGATAAGTGCAACTGAATTGCTATTAAAAACCATAAGGACAGAAAACGAAAAAATCACACTGGTTTGTCTTGGCCCGTTAACAAATATTGAAAAGGGTTTAAAAACTGATCCGGAAGCCGCTTCAAAAATTGAACGGATTATATGGTACAATGAATCAGTTAAGCCAGCAAAAGGATTCAATTACGAATGCGATAAAGAGAGCGCAAATTCGCTTTTGAAATCCGGTTTAAGGATTGATGTACTTTCTAATCTTAACCTTAAAAATGCTAAACTCGATACCACTATTGTAAGTATATGTAATCATTCAGGAACTGAAATTGCCAGGGTATTTTCAACTGTTTTTAATCAGAACTCGGTAAAGAAATCTCTTTATGATGGTCATTTCGTATTAGCTGACGAACTCGTTGCCGTATACATTACTAATCCGGAATTATTCAATATCAATGCTGAAACAGACAGGTTAAACATAAGATTCAACAAAGACTATGATGTTAATGGAGTCAGGGAAGTCATTTCCGACATCATTAAGGGTAATTATACCTCAGAACGCAATATAGTATTCAACAGGTTTCCCATTAACAGGGAGGTTTTTAATTATGATATCCGGCCAATAATTGATACCACACTTTTTCTTTACGGACCAGATGAATGGAAAGCCAACGTTATGACGGACGAATTTCATGGTCATCTCGGGGTATTTTCAATAGTTGGTGCTAAGATGGGGATTAGAGCAAGGGAAATATTTGGAGCAGGACCGGATATGCTTGATGTTGTTACATATGCAGGATCCAAACCGCCATATAGTTGTCTTACGGATGGGATACAGGTAAGTACCGGTGCTACTCTCGGAATGGGTACAATACATCTTGCCAAAAGTAAGAAGGTAAGTCCAACCGCTGTTTTTACATATAATAACCGCTCTATTAAAATAAGTCTCAAGCAGGAATATCTTGACAAAGTCGACGCTGATATAAAAGAAGGTATTTCCAAATTTGGACTAATGGATGATGGCTATTGGAAACTCATCAGGCACAATGCATTAAAGTACTGGGTTGAATGGGACAGAAATAAAATTTTTGATATTGAGGAATTACCTGCAAAGAAACAGGTGCGTATGAGGAATTAGAATTATCTGGAATTTACATAAACATAACTCAATGCTGAAAATACTGGTCCTAAATATATTGCTTGCTTTCCATCCGGTTCACGTGACTCTGACCAGTATTGATCAACTCCAGGGAAATGATACTCTTAAAGTCTTCTTCAGGATGTATTATGATGATTTTCTGAGAGATTACAAGCTATTTAATCTGGAGTCAGGTTTCAGAGAAACGAATGAAGTGAAAAAAATTTCTGATGAAAGGCTTAATGATTATTTCAATGACAGAGTACGAATTCAGGTTAACAGACAATTACTTCCCGGGAAATTAATTTCTGTTTCAAATGATGGTTATGAAATTTGTTTGAGCCTGGTTTATAAATCAGATAAGAATGCCATAAAATTCAAAATCAAAAACAGTGTCTTAACAAAAATCTATAGTGATCAGGCAAATATGATTTATATAAACATTAACAAGTATCAGGATGCGATAAAATTGACCCAAAAATCTGATGCTGAGAAACGAATTCTTAAATAATGATTTAAGTCTCGAATTACTTTATATTCGCTTCTATGGATTGAACTTTAAAAGTGTTGTTTAATGCGCGCTGGCAAAAGCATGTGTTTTGCAGCGAAGGGATGGTTGCAGAGATGGGCTGCAAAACTCTTGCACGTCGTTGGCAAATATTTCTATTGCGGTTTTTGCATTTGTTAATCAAATTCAATTCGAGCTGGCGTAATCGCGGTACAAACCTGTGGGATGAACCGGTTTGAATCTGCAAGTAAAAACATGTTCGAAGCCCCCTGGTGCAGTGTCGTGGTACAAACATGATCGAAGCCAGGAATTTGTCACGGTGCAGATGTTTAATAATGTGCTGATGCGCGCTTTGCCCCGACCGAGCCTTTTGCGAGCGTCGGGGTGTCCGGGTACAAGAGCTGGGAGTAGTTTTATTCGGTGCAGGAGCTGAAGCAAAAAGTGTGACAAACAACTTACCCATATTGTCCGTGTTATGGGCCAGGCCTTATTTATTTGTCTAGGTACCAGAAAACTGTCAAGATATGCAAGGCTTATTTTCTTATTGTCATGCAGTATTATTCTTGCGTCGGCGCGCAGAAGAAAAATTTTAAAATTCTTCAGAATCTGATTTGCAAGCTCTTTGACAAAGCTATGAAAGGTGTGAGGGCTTGTGTGGCTTTGGCAATGGGCTTGCAAATATCATACGCTATCAAATGTCTTTGTAACTGTCATTTTCTACTCATTCAATAATAAATATTTGATTAACAGAAAGTATAAAATATATGGTCACTTTACTATTTTTATTTTATCAAATATAGATGCAGTCCCTTCATCGCTAACTTCATAGGTTGTAATTGTAATTGAATCATTGGTGATTTTTATGTTGCTGAACGTTGGTTGGCCTGTTTGGCCAAATCTTCCAGTGAATAAACTGAAGTAGTTATTTATACCGAGCTTTGTTTCAATAGAATCCATACCTACCTTGCTTTGAGGTTCATATTTTTTTCGTCCAGCAGAGTTATTAAGAAAAAATAAAGTACCCTCTTTGACATTAAAAACACCATTCAATCTTCCAGTTACATTTTCGCGTGTATTGACTGGTACTGATATCTGGTCTTTAATTGATTCGGGGACTAACTTTTTCCCTTTAATTGGTCCAATAACTTCATAGATATGATCATGTCCCTGAAGGGCAAGATCTATTTTAAGACTGTCGAACAGCGGAGCTATTCTGTCACGAATCAATTTGCTGTCTGAATCATCCTGATGACTGGTGGATCCGGTGTAAATTGTTTTATGATAATAGGCTATTCTCCATTTTACATTTGGATGTGTTGAAACTTGGTTTCTTATCCAACGGGCAAGAGTTTCGAGATATTCTTTCTTGCTATAATCCTCAAAGCTAAGAGCAAGAAAGAGAGTATTACCATAAATGAAAGAGTATACACTTCCGGGTGTTGTTGACAAAGCAAAGTCAAATTCAGTGGAATCGGTGTTGAAATGGGAGGTAAAGTTTCTGTTTAATGATTTATCATGATTCCCAAGTATTGGAGTATATGGAAGATGTAGGAAAATATCTTGTTGTGTAAGAAAGACTTGCTCCCACTCCCATTCCGAATTGGAGTTCCCTGAAGATTGAACAAGGTCCCCACAGTTTAACCAGAAATTGGCATTAGGATACATCCTGTAGGCAGCGTGTGTTGTTTTTTGTGAAATATTGAACATTTCTTCCGTATTTGCTTGTGGATCGGTGGTATAAATAAATGAGAATTCTCGATTTCTTTTATCTGCTGTCTTAAAGGTGCCGATGTCACTCCAACTCCCTTCTTTACCTACCCTGAATGAATATGTTGTATTCGGTTTTAGTCCCGTTACCAGCGCTTTGTTACTCATATAGCTTTTTTTGGTATTTTCAGGAATTCCAGCAAGCTTTGAAAGTCCATTTGAAGAAACAGAATAATTCAGGTTATTAACAGGGTCTACTTTAGCATTAATTGTCACAAGTGGCTTATCAAACTGCTTAGTATTTTTAACTAAACCGCCTATTATCTGAACTTTTCCTCCAATTATTCCTGTATTGGTAAACCAGTTAAATGCCATTTTAGTAGAAGGGTCTTTATTAATATTGATGGTTATGCTGTAAGGCACCTCTTTTGACTGAAGGTTATTTATCGCCTCTAATATAATGTCACGCTTCCTTGCAGCAGAATCTAAATTTGCTGTGACAATTGCTTTTCTTAGTATTGTAAATGAAGGTATAGTGTAATCTGTTTCTGATTTTAAAACTGCGATTTTTTTTATAGAATCGATGTTTTGAAAGGCTGACGAAACAAAACTTAATGATGTTTGTTTTTGAGCCATAACAGTTAGAGGAATAGCCTGATACGTTAAAAACAAGATTAATATTCCTTTAAGTAATAGTGGTGAAAATAGGTTTCTCATACTTTTTTAATTTTTAATGTCTATTCAAATTGTAATTAATAAATCTAGAATGCCAAACTATTTAATGCAGATTATACATGACTGGTTCTAAATTAAGAATCTTGACTAATTTTGGGCTACTTAAGTGGTGGATTAAACTTAAACGCGATAGAATCCCAACTTACTAATTTAAAATTTTGAGGAACAGCTAGACCGTTGTCATAGTTTTTCCCGTCTTGAACAACCAGTAACCCAGACGGGTACTTGTCTCCAAGTGAAAAAGATGTAAGATCAAGTCCGTCAGTTTCTTCCGAACCATCACAGACAGATCCTTCTATTATTTTAAAACTTCCGAGATATTTGTTTGGATAATTTCTTTCAAAAACAGCATATGAATCATTCCCTTGTATGGAGGCTATTAAATAGCCCTTACCATCATGAAGATAGTAAATAGCAAGACCTTCAATATCAAATTCAATATTTTTATTCTCTTTATTACTGCTCATTGGAAGTAAAACTACGTCAGCTGATGAAGATGGGTCTGCATCAAATCTCCAGATACCTGTATCTTCTTCGCCTACATAAAGAAAACCGGCATCATCATCAGCAACCATTCCTTCAACTTGCGTAGCTAATTTAAGGTTGCGCACTATCTTCCCGGATATATTATTGCCGTCAGGAATCAACTCCCACTGTTCAATATTCCCATTCTTGTCATTTACAAAGACGAAGAATTTTCCAGTTAATTTGCTATGATACATACACAAACCATATACCTCTTCAGTCATTTTACTTAGAAGGGGTTGCTTATGAATGGTGTTCAGTGAGCCAATACGGTTAATCCTGTATAAATCAACTGATTGATCTGTACGATTACTTACTGCAATAATGTCGGCAAATCCAGAAATTAAAGGAAATCCATATCGTAGGTCCACATTATTCATTTTTCCGGTATTGTAGTAGTAAATCTCCTTTCCGGAAAGGTTATATACTGCGAGACCTCCCTTCTTATCTGTCCCAATAATCATGGATGAATCGGGCTCATAGAAGTTTATCCAGATTGCAGGATCATCAGCGGCGTCATCATTTGCATTCCGGGGAACAGGCTTTGTCTCAGTTTGTGCGGTTACTAAATGAATTGAATTAGAGTCTTCAGGTTTTGATTTTCTATTATTCTTGCAATTCGCCAGTATTAAAATTGCAGTCGCCAGAATAAGCGATATAGCAATAATATTTATTCTATTTCGAAAAGGGGCTGTAATGTTTTGCATTGTAAACAAATAATAAGTGTCTTTATATTGATTATTAAACTCTTATATTTAAAAATTGATTAATAAGATGCCTTCCCCAGGTGAATTATTTCAGAAACGCTCATTAACCACATTATTGTAAATCGATCCAAAGGTAAATTTGAATCCGAGCTGTCCGCCTATCTCATAAGTGGTTGCAAGCTTCCTCCGTTTAAGAAGTACATCTTCAAGTGAAGCATCCCCTTTAGGCAGGTATAATTGATCATGAACCAGTTGTGATTGTATTTCACAGAAAATTGAAAGATTTTTCGTCATCCTTATTGAAAAATCAGATTCAAGAGTCAACCTGTTTTTTGTAAAATCATGAAAATAATGACTCCCTTTCAATTCAACAGAGAATTCCCCCCAAGGTTGAATTAGTTCAATGTTTACGCCAAGTGATTCATACCAAAGTATTTCAAACATCTTATCATAGATGGTCTCCTCAATGTAATCTGAATAATTTGTCCCTGCTGTATATCTGATTGCAAAAATCCGCCGGTTGCATTCCTTCCAGGGGAAAATATTATATTCCAGTCCTGCTGATGTACCGTACTTGTTTTCAATATTTAAATAGGTACTGGAAGAGTAACTTCCAAAAATACCGGCTGACCATTTTTCGTTTATACTTTTAACAAATTCAGCCGACAATTCCTTGGAATCCTGTTGATTGGTTATTTTTTCACCATCATCATAATAGTTTTCGTGGTTTATCTCGTATGTGGTTTCAAAGCTGGTCTTCCATTCTTCAGTTATCTTCTCTGCACTTGCCTCGGTATTAATAGAATATTCATTCTGGCTTGCCTCCTTTTGTAATTCCCCACCAGATGAGATCCTATATACCCATTTCTTCCACCTGTCAATAACCATATTATCAGCAGCCCGATCTTTTGAATCTTTAATCCCAATATTTATCTGTTCCATCAATTCTGTTTTTGAGAAGTATTGGAGTATTCCTATCTTAATGAATTTAAGAAGTAATTTCCTAATATCGTCTTCACTGTCAGACTGTTTAGTAAAAACCGTATATTCATAATTGGAATCTGTAAATTCATTCAGCCCAATAAAATTCAAATAGTACTTGTTTCCTCCGCTTCCGGTTTCCGAATCAGTAACAAGAATATGAACATCAGCTAGTTTTGGATCTCTCACAAATGGAATAAAAGTCAGTTCCTGTCTTACAAAATTAAAATCGCAATCATCACAATCAAGGAAGAAATTGAGAGGAGTATTTTGTTCTGAACTACTTTGAGCATTATTAATATTCGATAAAAATATCAGTGGTGCTAAACATAAGGCATTGATAAATATATTTTTTATTGGAAATTTTCTCATTGGGTACCATTTTCAATTTGGTTGTTTTGACAACGGTTATTAGCAATATCAGTAAAAGAAAATTAACCTTTTCTGACTTCGAGAATTTTCCCTTCAGAACTGAAAATTACATAGATTCTTTCATTTGATTTTCTCATCTGAAGGGTATAAATGACCTTCCCTCCTTCTTCAGTCAAATCAGCATCGCGAATCTCATAACCATTGTAAGCTGTTTTTGCAGAATTCATAACCAGAAGAGGAACTTCACTATTCCTAAGATCCTGTTCGTGCTTTAGAATATTTGCTTTATCATCAAATTTAAAAACGTGATCCATATCATTTATTTCACCTTTTAGAATGTATGTAACCTTGGCATTTTCTTCTGTAAACATAGCATCATCTAAATCCAAAGCTCCATATTTTGTTTTAACCAGGGCTGCAATTGAGGAAGGCACCTCACTACCCTTTAATTCTTTAGTATATTTCAGTAAGTTACCCGTTTCATCTATTAAGAATTCATGGTTTTTATCGTTAATTTCCAATTTGATTTTGTAACTGATTTTACCTGCTCCTTCCATTCTTTCAGCATCACTCAACGTCAAAAAATGCTACTTTAGATTTAATGGTTTCCAGAACAACTTTCGGAATTTCGCTGACATATAAGTCTTGCAGATGTTGTAATATGATTCCCCTATCGCTCATGATCAACTCATTATCCTTGTTGTTTACTTCGAAATCAATATGGTAATTACCTTTTTCCAGTTTCCATTTAACATCAGTTGCATTCGAAAACTTTAATTGAAAAGCATTTAAGACAACAGCTGTGACATTTCTTTGACTAATTTCCTGTGCAAAAGTATTTCCTGCAAAAAGGGTTAATGCTAATAATCCAATAATTCGTTTCATACTATTATTTTTTTTGTCTGCACAAAGAAATGATATGAATCTGGAATGAAATTGGAATGAATCTGGAAAGAATCTGGAATTACCAGAAAAGGGTGAAGAGTAATTGATGAACTAGAGCATTAAAGAACTAACTTTGAAAACATGCCTTCCGTTGTAAGAATAAGTTACCGATAATTTCGAAACATCAGCAATAGCCTTTACAATTGCCAGACCTAACCCTGTTGAATTCTTACTTTTAGGGTTTCTGTTGAATCGTTCAAATAATTTATCTGCAGGCAACTCCGGCTCGTCACTTGTATTTTCAATCGTAAAAAATGAAGATGATAATTTAATAACAAGTTCACCACCGTAACGGTTATAAATAATAGCATTTTTAATAAGGTTCATGGAAAGAAACTCAGCAAGATCTTTGTTCATCTGGAAAAGCCATGGACCTTCATTGATATACTTAATTTCAATCTTTCGGTATTCTGCATAATCTGAAAAATCCCTTATCAACCTAACAGATAGTTCATCGAAGTTAATTTGTTCTTCAAAAACGAATTGTTTATTTTCAATTTTTGAGAGAAGCAGTAACGATTTATTCAGTCCTGAAAGCCGCTGAAATGTTTCAATTATGTTCCCAATCTTTTGGATATGTTCAGTGGATAGATCTTTTGATCCTGCCAGCAGTTCAAGCTTATTAATACCTATTGCCAGAGGGGTTTGCAATTCATGCGCTGCATTTTCAATGAATTGCTTTTGACTATTAAAGATATTTACATTGGTCTTTAAAAGTTCTAGTATTGATTTGTTGAGTATAGAAAATTCCTTGATTTTTGTGTCAGGAGGTTCAATTAATGAACCTTTGTCGAGCTGAAAGTCATTCAGGTATTTTAATAATTCGTAAAAGGGTTTCCATGTCTTTTTAAGGACAAAATTATTAAACAAAATGGTACTGAGGAACAGGAATAAAAACAACCATAACAATGAAGTGGTAAGTTTTTTTATTAACTTCCTATTATCCAATTCCTGGGAAATCACCTTCATCTCATAATATTTCCCATCAGTTGCAATAAATGCAGTTGTGAGTAAACGGGTCTGGTAGTTTTTATTCTTAACTCCTGAAAAGATTATAGTGTCTTTGTAAGTATCTCTTACCTGAAGGGCATAAATTTCGCTTACACTTCGTATGGTATAAATATTTTCCGCAAATACATCCTGTTGAATAATAAGGCTGTCGTCTTTTAATTTGTCTATTAAAACAATTTTGTAGTTAGCCAGACCTAAGTCGACAGTAGTTTTAACCTGAATTAATAGCTGATAATAAAAAAGTACAGCCCACAAACTGACAGTTACAAGCAATATTGCTGATAGAAACAGAAGGGTACGATTTATCAGCTTCATTTTGTTATTAATTTATAACCCATTCCATAGACACTTGTTATATCAACCATTGCACCGTGTTCATGGAGTTTTTTTCTAAGATTCTTAATTTGGGAATAAATGAAATCGAAGTCATTTGCCTGATCGATATAGTCGCCCCAAATATTTTCAGCAATTGCTGATTTACTGGCAATCCTGTTTTTGTTCACCAGCAAAAAAACAAGGATATCAAATTCTTTCCGGTTTAATTCGACTGTTTGGTTGTTTACCAAAACCAGTCGTTCTTCGATATTTAATTTCAGGTTTTGTATTTCGAGCAGGCTTTTTCCATCTAATTTTTTCCTGCGGATCACGGATTTGATCCTTGCATTTAGTTCTGCCACATGGAATGGTTTTGCAAGGTAGTCATCTGCACCAAGATTTAATCCTCTAACTTTGTCATCAAGTGAATCCTTTGCCGATATAATAATAACGTTGTCAGCTTTTTCGAGGTTTTTAAGTTCTTGCAATAGTTCTAGTCCGTTTCCATCGGGGAGCATAATGTCAAGCAGGATGCAATCGTAATTAAAGGATACTATCTTATCTATGGCAGACTTGAAATTACAAGCCTCTTCTACAACATAATTTTCATCTTCCAGGAATTGTTTTATCAATCCCATCATTTCAGGCTCATCTTCGATTATAAGAATCTTCATAAAGTAAAAGAATCAAAGTTATTGAAAATAGTGAGTTACCAACCCTTTATGTTGAAAGTGAAGGAATAGACGTTTTTCAGTGGGCAATTTGCCACAGAGTTTTATTTAAAATTTTTGCACGCGGGCAAGTCCCGATAGAAAGCACAGAGTTTTCTTGTCACGATTAAGCTGTCAAAGGTGCAGGATTGTTTTTTGTCATTATTCACCTAGCTGTCATGTTGATATTCAGTGGCTTGCCCATAACTTGTTTATAGGTTCATTTTTATTATCAATTAAAAGTTTTAAGTAACACATCGAAAAAACCCTGTCTGACTGGCGTCAGACAGGCAGGCATGAAGAGCTTATTAATTATACCGTCCGTGCTAGGCGAAGCCCTTTATTTAAGAATTTAATCTTACTTTAACTTTTTTAATTAATGCTTTTTCTTCTACAGAGCACCTAAATCCCACCTTCCCTTTTGAATTTTGTAGAAAGGAGTCATGTTGGAATTCGAGGCTGTCATTTATATACATTGAAACTGATTGACCATTAACTTTTACACGAACATCAAACCAGTCAACTAGTTCTCTACTTAAGTTAACAACCAGATTATTATATAGTTCCCAGCCAACTTGCATCTCAATTTTTAATCCCTTTATTGGATCAATTGATGTATTAAGAATTTTAGGAAAACTTATTCTTCGGTGTGGAACAATTGCGTTGGGATTAATCTGAAGCATGTAATAGTCGTTAAAGTCATTTGCTCTTATAATTACTCCAAATCTTCCATTGAGAATTTTTGCCCTGAAAGTAAATGTATAATTTTCCCAATCTGCTCCCTTTTTGGTTATTCCACCTTCGTCTGAATCAACAACGACAAGTATTCTATCATCCGCAATCGTCCAAGCACCTTTGTTGTCCCAATTGATATTGAGTCTTTTCTTAAATGTATCAGTAAACCCTAAAAGGAACCTTCTATTAATAAGGAAGATCCAGTAGAAAATAGCAATAACAATGATGGTTAGAGACGAAATCCAAATAATAAGGTAATTGGTTTTAAAAAAGGAAAACAATCCTTGGGTTTCGTATTTGGATATAGATGATAAATATCCAATAATTGAGGTCAATTGTCCTATTAATCCAACGATACTTAAGGCTAATGCCCAGTATCTCTTTATTTTGTCAAGAAGTTGTCTCATATGTCAGTGTTTTTATGGGTTACGCCTAACGGCACGGCGGTTGAGGGAGTAAACGTTACCCGACGAAGGCACCGGGCAGGGAATTGTCCCGGTAGGCCTGCGAAATTGTCACGGTGCAAGGAGGGTATGGCGCGTGTTTTTGCCGTCCGGGTACAGATTTTATTGAGCTATTATGAGTGTCGCGGTACAAGTTTGGTAAGTGGTTGCGAGGTTGTCCCGGTGCAGAAAATTGATAAATGGGCACTGGTGCAGTGTCGCGGTACAATTTGTCTCGGAGCCAGAAAGTTGTCTCGGTACAGAATTTTAAATGAGGGCAGATGAGCGTGTCCGGGTGCAATGGCCATTACAAATTTGTCTTGGGTGCAGGAGCAAAAGCAAAAACCGTGACAAGTTTATTACCCCAACCGACCGTGTTAGCGTTTCGGGTTTGTCTGTCAAGTTTAAGGAAAAAACGTACTTCTTTTTTTGGTTTTCAATCATGTGAAAGATAAAAGTTCATTTGGAATTGGTCAGGCATCAGAGCAAAAATCATTTTGTTTTATTAAGATTTGTCAATTGATTGATATGAAATCCTTACAAGTTTTTGTAGAATCCTTAAATCTTTTTTTAAAGGTTATGTGAGTAACGTAACAAGTAAATGTTCCTTGGGGACGGGCTGGAAGGCTTATACCGCAAACCAGATGTTCATTCCACTTATGGTACTTAATTTTGCGGTATGTGCCTGACAGCTGACGGGACGGAAAATTAAGAATTGGATTTAACCTTTTTCAAAATAAAATATTTTGTCAGCCGGATCAATGAAACCAAAATAAAAATAGATCCCAATACTGCGACAATTGACGAACCGGCCGGAAAGTCAAAGTGAAACGAAACATTTAAACCAAAAAAACTTCCAAAAAAACTCACCAATATAGCAATAATGATTACACTCCTATTTGATTGGGAAAGCATTATGGCGCAAACAGCCGGGAAAATTAAATAGGAAAAGACCGGGATAACTCCGCCGATCTTCACAGCAAAAACAATAGCCAAACCGATAGACATATAGAACAGGAAGTTCCAGAGATGTAAACCATTATTTGCTATTTTACCTGATTGGAAACTTTCAGTAAGTTCATAAAACTTTTTATGAAAGATAATATGCAAAAGAAGCAATGCGCCAAAAATAATACTTGTAATAATAATCTGTTTTAAATTTACAGAAAGGATATTTCCAAACAATACTTCTTGAACATCTGAGTCACCATGAGGTGTCTTTGAAATAAGCATAACTGTTGCAGCTGAGGTAAAGGCGTAGATTATGCCAATTATTGCTTCCAGTTTTAACCTCTTATCCTGAATATTAATCATTGATATTAAAAATGCTCCGATTAGGGTAAATACAATGGGAATAGTTGTCATTCCATATCCAACAAATACTGCGAAAGCACCTCCTAAAGATGAAATCTGACCCAGCGCCAGATCGACAAAAACGATTCCCCGACCAACAACATGTAATCCAAGATATGACAAAAACAAACCTGTTATTAATGAAATTATGAAAGCCTGCACCATGAAATTCAAACTGAACATATTAAACATAAATTTCTATTTTAATCGTTAGTAGTATTTTGATTAGAACTGGAGATCTTAATTATTTAAAGCCCTGGATCAACTTATCAATATCGTAATCAAATAAATCAAAATAATCTTTGATACCATCGAAAGCTCCGACAGAGGTTGCCAGTATCAATGTTTTGGCCCCTGTTTGTTTTGAAACCACTTCTGATGAAGAAGGTGTAAAATATGGAGAAGAAATAATTACTCGAATTGCATTGCTTTTTACTTCGGAAATAATTTTTACAAGTTGTGTTGGAGTGGGAGGAATACCTGGTTTTGGTTCCAGAAAATCAATAATTTCTAATCCGAATCGTTGTTCAAAATAACACCATTCGTTATGATAAGCTATAATTTTTGCACCTTTGAATGGAGCCATTCTCTGTATCCAATCTTTCAATTTCAAATCAATTTTAGAATTAAAGATTTTGAGATTCGATTCAAAAAAGGCTTTATTTTCAGGTGAAATTTTTTCAAGCCCATCACAGATATTTTTTGCAATTTGTTTGCCATTAATCGGATCTAACCAATAGTGTGGATTGCCAAAGATGTGAATGTCGCCTTCACCCCGATTGATGCTTGAAGGCACTTGCATTAAAGTAACACCAACTGATGCATCTACATACCCATTACTCCCCTTTTGAATTTTCGGATTACGTGAACTTGAAAGGAGTTGTGGAGACCAGCCTGTCTCTAGGTCTAAACCAACAGTCACAAACATGTCGGCTTTTGAAAGTTTGATTATGTAACTTGGCTTGGGATCAACAAAATGTGGATTTTGAAATCCTGTGGCTATAGAAGAAACATCGACTTTATCATTGCCAATTAATTCAGTGATACTTTTTAAATCCGCGGTAGTAGTCACTACAATTATTTTTGTCGCACTTATAGAGGAAGCTACCATACAAGAGAGAAGAAAGAATACAATTTTCAATTTCATTAGTTTAAATTTAATATTGATGTGCACCATGAGTACCAATAACAAAAATCCAGCGAAGCAATATCTGGAACTGATCTTTTTCAATATTGCTTGTGGTTGTTTTACCTTCAATTTCAATTTTCTGAAATTCGGTGGCATACCAACCGATAGTTGTCGAATAAGATTTTTCTACTGTACTTGCTGAATAAGGCTTATTTGAATAACTATACATACCTGTAAAAAATAAACGTTTAGAGAATTGAAAATTGATAAAAGAATACATACCGAAGGAATTAACAACTTTATCTTTTAAAGTGTCTGCTTTGCTGAACCATGCCTCAGATTGCCATGTAAAGGATTTGTATGTATTGAACTGGACCGGTTTCCATTTATAAGTAAGATCAATTGCCCCAATATTGGTCCTTCTGTTAAAATAGTTTACTCCAGTTATACCCGATAATCCCAGCTCCAGGGTAGTATTTGCAGAAAGGTTAAAAAAGTTTTTAAAATGCGCCAGTTCAAGATAAGTGTTCCCGACACTTCTTGAAAAGCTCGGATTATCAATTGGTCCATCAGTAAATTGTATGACAAGTTCCTGATAAAAAAGAGAATTTGGAACCAGCCAACTCAACGAAGCTCCTTCATCATTTATTCCTTCACCAAAATAGTTTTCATAGCCAATCGGAAAACTTATAAAAGGCAAGGCATGAGGATGAACAGGGTTAATCCTTCCCATAGCGCTCTTAAATTTACCTACTTTTAATTGCAGATGTGCCGGCAGTGAAAGTGTTGTAAGATACCCTTCTTCCAGATCCAGACTGAACTTTCCTGTTCCGGCATCTTTTCCTATCGTTAAAAAGAAATCTGCTCTGGCATAAGGATCTACAACTGATTGAAAAGAAAGTTCGGTTTCATTTATTCCAGCATCAAAATTTCTTTTGCCATTGGTTCTGTATGAAGCCTGAAAGTCACCAATCACACTTATATCGGGAAGTGTAGTAGGAGCTGTTCTTACCTGTACGGGGGAAGTTGGTGACTTAGTACTATTTATTTGTTGTTCAACCAGTTTTAATAAACCTGTATCTGCTTTTGAAATACTATCATTCTGAGAAAATGAAATACCCGGCAATGATAAAAAGATTGAGGATATCAAGAATGTTTTTATCGAAAAATACATTACATAAGTTCTTAGATTATGATAATCCAAAAGTCTTGCTCTGAAATAACAATCTAAAAAATAAATTGTTCAATATAGTTCTCTATTAAAATTTTGAATAATAAGTAAACGGCGTTTCAGTAAATTATATAAAGAACGGCGGGATGGCCAAGTCCCTGTAAATGTTTCGGATCTTTCTCATCTGGTTTAAATTAATAAATTACGGCGGGATGGCCAAGTCCCGGTAAATGGGTAGGAGTTGTCATGATTTGATAAAATTGTCAAGGTGGCAGAGTCCGGGTTGGCAAAAAAAGCATGTGTTTTGCGGCGACGGGACGGCTGCAGGGACGGGCTGCAAAACTCTTACTTGTGCGTTGGCATTTATGTGGTTAATGATCCATGTTTTTATCGTTGGCATCTTGCAAAAACCTGAACGCTAACTTGTTTATATATTCATATATAATATCAATCGGAAGTTTTTATTATTATCCGGATTTTTCAACATTTGTTGGTCTGTCTTAAGTGCAGGAGCAAAAGCAAAAACCGTGACAAACAAATTACCTTTATTGTCCGTGTTATAGGCAGCAATTTAATCCTGATTTATTGAAATTGATATTTATTAATTTATTGATAAAAGTATCCTCCTGTTCCAAGTGGAGACCAAAATGCATAGTTTATAAACTTGTTATCTCTCCTGTCTTTAGGTATGAAACTAACTGTGTATTGTAATGGATTTTTTTTGAATTCTTATCACATAGAAAAGCTATCATGGATTCAAAAATCATTACAAAATTATTGTTAATATCAGACATAATTTCAGATAAGGATTGCCGCTCAAGTTTTGTCTCCTTATAGTCAATTTCAATTGTTGGTGTAATCACACTTGAAGTGATATCTAGTTCAAAATTAAAAATTTTAGCGTTAGGCAGTCTATGATCCAAACAATTACGAATTGCTCGAATTAGTTCAAAATGATCAAGCGAGTCCTTAAGAAATAGTGTGAAATGATCATCATCTCCATATCTTTCTTTAATTATCTCATAAAACTTTGGAATGTGAGACTGTTTTGAAAGATTATCATTAGGGTAAAAAAGTTTTATAATATCAATCATAATTTGCTCAAGATGATCAGCTTTCTGGAAGATTGTTTTGCATCGAGTTTGAATATTTGTAATTGATGGAATAGTAAAAGACTTACTTCTTTTTACACCTTCTTTATATGCTGCAATTACTTTTTTCTCTAAATCTAGGTAATCCTTCGTCTCAGAATTCAACTCAGAAAGTTCCTCCAATAATTCCAGTGTCAGAAGTAGAATTGACTCAGTTTGTATGAAATCAGGCAAGAATTGTGGTGTTACCATTTTTTTGGCCGTTAGGAAAGTCCGTGATACGATCTCAGAATCTGTCCCTTGAGCAATAATCAATCTTTGCATATTTTTTGGAAGGTCTGGATTCAATCGATTTGGATCTACACTATCAGCGAGCATAAACTCGTAGATTGCTTTTTCCTTAATGATTATCAGTCTGTCTTTGAGTTCAAACATTTCGATAATTTTTCCTTCTTCATTAGTTCCGATTTCGGCGGAACCTGAAGACTCCCTTAATACATCAATGGGTCGCTTATTTTCCATAGGGTTTATCATTTAGAGCAGTGTCCTGTTGCCTATAACTTGTTTATATGTTCATATCTAATGTCAATAAGACGTTTTTATTATCGTCCGGATTTGCCTGCAGTTATTGGCTTGTCGTAAGAGTGGACACGATTAGCAAAAACCGTGACAATTTGTCCCGCCCAGCGGGAAACAAATGACCTTTATTGTCCGTGTTAGGCATAGTTTTTTATTTAGTCTTACCACCAGGAAGATTCATATTTTTAAATGCTTGAAAAGCACTGAAGATTGCGTCATTGAGTGTTTTGTTCTCATTAATCCGGTTTAATGCACCTTGAATATCTGTCATTTGCATACTTTCATTGATTCTTTTAATTGCGTCTTGTGTTGTTCGCATTTTGTAATTAAAGAAGGAAAGATCAATAACCTTTTCTTCTTCTTCTATCATTTCTTTGGTTACAGGTACGGCTACAAGTTTAAATGCCAAACTAAGTTTGTCCGTTAGAATCAATTTCCTTTTTCGACTTATTCTTTCTTTAAATTCTTGTGTCAGCCAATCATTTAAGTAAGAATCTCCATCATAGATTGCTTCCAAAGTCTGTATCACGAGTTACAATGATTATATTCTTTCCAGTGTTTTCAGCTGATTTTGATTATCCATTCCCAATTAATTGCATCACCGATCGAATTATCAGTCTTTCTTTCTTGGAGGATATCCGAGCATAAATCTCTTTAAAGCTAATTTTCTAATAGCAAATCGAGTTTTATTTTCTCCATTTAAATTTATCGGTGAATTAAATTTAAAAAGTTTTTGTAGAGATTGATATACGGGATCATAAGTACTTGGGTTTTTCAAGATTCTTTCGATCTGTAATTTTAGTCGTTTTTGTTGATCCTCTATTACTGTTTTTGACTTTTTAATCATGTCAACAGCTTTGGCATCAGAGAGAATTGTGGGTACATTTAAATTAATATTAATGCTTTTTTTTACTTCCAAAATTGATTCTAATATTACTTCCTGTCTGTTTTTTTTAAACTCCATCTCCACTTGACTTGTAGTAATTATTAAGTCCTTGTGGTTTTCTATTTCTTGAAGATATTTCATCGAAACATCAGATTTTCTCATCCTATAGAAATCTAGAAAAATGTTTGTGTCAATGAAGATTATGGCCTCAAGGTTCTTAGGTTTTTCCTTTTTCATATTGCTGCAAGTTTAAATTAGTAGGATGCCATTAATTATGCCTGAACTTGTTTAGATGTTCATATCTAATATCAATCAGATGTTTTTATTCTCGACCGGATTTATCTGCAGTTATCGGCTTGTCTTGAGAGCAGCTGTTCGCAAAAACCGTGACAACTTGTCCCGCGCAGGGAAACAACTTACCTTTATTGTCTGTGTTAGCAGCTGATTTATATTTTGTTTAAATCAATTGTGCGAGTATTCTCTCTCTCTTTACCTGAAAATGTCATTGTTAATGTATTAAATTTTAAAGCCTTAAGAATTTTAATGGTTCCATTGTCTTTATAGGTCTTTATTGCCTCATTAACGAGGGCATCTATCGGATCATCATTAATAGAAATGTCATTCTCAATATTAATTTTATAAGAAAGTGTAATATTGTTATCATTAAAGAGGCTATGATTGAATAAAAACCATTTGATTGTTCACTAACCGGAGAAAGGGTTCTATTAAGTCCAGATATGAATTCATTTCTTGCATTGATAAGTTCAATGTCATCAACTATTCCTGTGTTAATATTTTTATTTGGTGAGTTTTGAGATCTTGAATAAATGATAAGAGTTGAAGCAATCAAGTAGATAATCACTATCGAAAATGCACTGATTGTCTGTACAATAATTTTTTTACGTTTGCTCCAAACTTCCCCAATCTTTCTAATCCCTAAAATAGTCATAACTAGTGAAATCAGGAGAAGTATTACTCCAAGTGATGCTGCATCTGAGTCCGACTTAAGTGTAATCAGAATTCGATTATTGATAAAAATTGCTAGCACTAATAATACTACTGATAATAGTAAAAATGATTTTTTCATGAGTAGAATTATAAGAAATAAGAAATATCGAATAACGTTCTAAGTTATAATTTTTTAAAATCAAGATATTTTAAGAATCTGGATTCAATATTTCTCATATTGGTTAGAAAACCATCTGGTTAAATCAGAATCTTTATTTATTTGTTGTTCCCTTTCATAAGAGCCAACGGGGAATCTAGATAAGTCCTTTATATCATCTGTGGAATGATTTAGCACTATCGCATTTGATTTTATTTGATCAATTAGGCTAATAATATCGTTTTCAAATAGAAAGAGTCTCTCATTTGTATTGAATCTAAAGTCTCTTAATTCAATTAAATCGATTTTTGAATCCTGATTAATTTTATGTAGAATTTTTTTAGTCTCGGTAAAACTCCTGAATTGTTTTTCATAAAGTTCTAATTTTATCTTTTGTGAATCTAGGATTCCTAGCTTTTCATTTAATTTGAATTGTTGGTAGCCGATATATGCAACAAATCCACCAATAAATAGAGTCATTAATCCATTGAGAATTTCTATTACATTCATGGGTAGTTTATTTAGTAAATAAAAGTATCTATAATTATAATTATCATCTATTGGGGAGGCCAAAATTTGCTGCTAACTTGTTTAAATGTTCATGTCTAATGTCAATAATACGTTTTTATTATTGTCTGGTTTTGTCTGCAGTTATTGGCTTGTCTTGAGAGCAGCTGTTTGCAAAAACCCCGTCTGACTGGCGTCAGCCAGGCAAGCGTGACAACTGTGCCAGCCGTAGCTTTAGCGAAGGCTGGACAAATGACCTTTATTGTCCGTGTTAGGTTTAGGGCTTTCAAGTTATATTTAAATTGTCATTGTTTATTTATTTCATTTCTGAGCTTTGCAAAAATATTCTCAAGTCCTTTTCCATCAGTATAAACTTGGGTATTATCATCAATGAATAACGAATTATGTATGTCCTGTGTTACCGACATAGGTCCTCCAATAAATATAATATCAGACATCTCCAATCCAAACATGATCTCAGGTCTTGTTGTAATTACTACATCTGTTTCTGCACCTTTAAATAATGCTCCAAGAGGGAGATAATCGAAAATTTCCGTCCCAGTCCAATAGAAAGTACAAAAAAAAGTAAAATCAAAGCTTGAATTGTTTTTAATTGAAAAGGTTGTCCCAGTAATTTTTATTTGTTTATCCACCATTGAAAAACCATTATCGCCAGTTGCTTTTAAGCTTATCTTATAATCACCAGGCTTAGAATATATATGAGATGGACCTTCTTCGGTCGAAGTTGAACCATCGCCAAAATCCCAATCATAAGTATTTGAATTAACTGAATGATTTAGAAAAAGGATTTTTTCACCAACTTTTGTTGTACCCGATATTTCGAATTCAGCAAGAGGTTCTTTTTTACATGAAATGCATATCACAATGCAACAAATTAGGTAAACGATTTTTTTCATTTTATTGTTTTATTAAGTTTAAATTAAATTAGTTTCTCAGGATGTTTTAGAATTTATAAAAGAAATTTATCTGATGAGGACTATCCTTAAACGCTAACTTGTTTATACGTTCATTTTTAATATCAATCAGACGATTTAAGTAACACATCGCAAGAACCTTGACGAAAACATTCCATTTCAGTTTTATAATAAAAGCATAGTCTCTCAGCTATCAACATAATAAATAACTCTTTGTACTCAGACAAAAAACGAGAGACTATGCAGTGTTATCGTATTTCCAAAAATCATTTTTTTACTCATCATTCTCCGCTCTTCTCCGCCACCACCGTAAACCTGAACTCACTCCCTTCATCCTGGTGCGAGGTGAACCAGATGGTCCCTCCCAGCAGCTCGACATACGCCTTAGAGAGAGAGAGCCCCAGTCCTACCCCTTCGTACTTTCGTTTCGTACTGCTGTCGGCCTGGTAAAACCTGGTGAACACCTCCCGGTGCTGCTCCTCAGGTATCCCGATGCCGGTGTCAATGACATAAAACTCAAACATCCCCTTCTTCTCCTCAAAACCGAACTCCACCATACCTTTCTTTGTGAACTTAATTGCATTATCCACCAGGCTGGCAAGCACCCGTGTGAGCTTGTAACCATCCGTCAGAATAACTGTACTGACATCATCAGCTGGCGCCCTGAAACTTAACGAAATTTTCTTTTCCGCTGCATCAGCTTTGAACTGGTTATGGACCCTGTGAATAATACTGTTGACACACACCTTATCTTTCCTGATCTTTAAGATCCTTGCTTCAATCTTTGACAGCTCTACAATATCCGTTATTACCGAGAGCAGGTGATCCGTGTTCCTCGTAATGATCTCCCTGAACTCCTTCTGCTGTTCTGCTTTATAACCCGGCTCGCTGAGAAGGGTCGAAAAACCGACAATGGCATTTAGAGGTGTCCTGATCTCATGGGAAATATTGTGGAGGAACGCCTTCTTCAGGAGGTCCAGCTCTTCTGCCCTCTTTTCAGCCTGCCTGATTGCTATCTCAGAGTTCTTGTCATCGGTGATATCATAGAGTATCCGAAGGCACCGATCACCTTCCCTGTATCCTCATCAGTCAGGGGAAGGGAAGCATCGCGTATCCATTTTTTCTCTCCTCCCGGAGTCTTTACCAGCAATTCAGCCCTGTAGCTGCTTAACTCACCGCTGATGAACTTCTGCCGGGCCTCTTCAGGATCAACGGGGATATCATATGACAACGGCACAACCTCCTCGATCATCGCATGATACTTCTTTTCAGTTAAATCTTCGGGCGGGATTCCGAGAAGGTCTGGTAAACTGGATCCCATGGCAAGGTAATAACCCTCTCCAATCCGCGGCCCGAAGATCAACTGAAAAGGCACACCATCTGCATTCTCAATAGCATGGAATAAGAAATCCGTGGTGACTGCAAATTTCTTCACCTCACTGTTGCTAAAATGAGTGCCAGGATCGTTCAAAGATTTTTTGACTGTCATAATAGTCCGCCAGTATCATTTCATTCAATCGGCAAAAACATATGCTTAATGGGAATAGCCATGAAATTGTTACCCCGTTTCCCGGATTTTTTTCATTACAGTTAAAAAAAAAATTAAATTTGACTTGCAATTGTTTACTTCGGGGAAAAGTGCCGTAAACTGTGAAAGAGTACACCGACAGTGAGATCATCGAATGCCTGCGTAACCGTGAGAGCTATGTGGTACGTTATCTGTGGGACAGGTATATGCCAATGGTCCGCTTATCGTTACCAGGATGAGTGGCACAACGGAGGATGCGAAGGATATGTTCCAGGACAGCCTTATAATAATGCTCGAAAAGATCGATAGCAGAGAGTTTGCACTTACATGCAGCTTCAAGACTTCTCCTTTTTACAGCGTATGCGAGAATCTATGGAAAGCGGTCCTTGATAAGCGCCAGGCCGCAACAAATTATTTTACGCGGAGAACTGATACCGGTAATGAAAAGGATATTGCCGAAGTGATGGACAATAAGCTTCATGAGGAGATATTCCGCGAGGTGTTCGAGTCGCTCCACCCGGTAAGCAAAAACATTCTGACTCTTTACTGGAAGGATGTTTCCCCATGGAAATTGCTGAAAAGCTGGGATACACGTATGGTTATGTGAGAAAGAAAAATGCGAAGCACAGGCTGAGCTGACGGAAAAGGTGAAAAGTCACCGGGATATAGAAAAATAGTGATCGGAGAAGGTCGTGAAAACGGTAGTGCATTAACGGCTACCGGCGACCGGCGTGCGGCGAAAAAGGAAGACCAAAGACAAAAGACAAAAGTTGAGGAACGAAGTGACGAAATCCCGCAAAGCGGGAACAAAAGAAACAAGAAACAAGAAAGCAAAAACAAGAAAGAAGGTGCAAGGTGCAAGGTGCAAGGTGCAAGGTAAAAGGTAAAGGAAGATAATAACTGTTAACCAGCCACGAGCTATAAGATTATGAATAGTAAAATCAGAAATATCAACGGAGATCATGAGGAGACCGGCCTTGAGGATGAAATAAATGATATCAGGATGGAGAGAAGGTAATAAGGATATTGATAAGGTTACTGAAGGATGGGTGAAGGACTCGCTTGATAGGGTCAGAGGAACACTGGTAACGACGACCCTAACCGGGAAAGAAGAGAGTATATCCTGAATTCTCTGGCTGCAACAGATGGTGAGAGAACAAGCGGCCTGTACCTGGTAAGAGTAACGGGAAATCGCTGTTTCTAAGGATTGCATTGCCTCAGCTACGAGCAATGTCCGGCGCGCTGATACTGATAAAAACGCTGCTTCCCCCTTATGATCAGGACAAGCTATATGCAAAGTATTATGAACCGTTGAACGCGGTGTCACCGGTAACCAGGGACTCATGCCTGCATATCCCCGGCTATTCTTCTGCAGTTGAAAATTATATTAACCATAATTACCAGGCCGCTGCACTGGGATTTTCGGATGTCATTCAGCAGGATGTACAGAATGTTCCGTCACGCTTCTTCATGGGCATCAGCCAGCTGGAGCTGGGGAATTATGACCAGGCAGTTAATATGCTTGAAGATGTGGTCAGCCGTCAGGGCGAATATTTAAAAGAGGCCGGATGGTATCTCGCCTGGCTTATATGAAAACCGGCAACCCGGTGAAGGCAGCCGGATGTTTTGAGATCCTCGCAGGATCACCTGGTTACTACAGTGACCGTGCCGTGATATCCTCCGCCGTCTCAGGTAAAGG